>NZ_JARUXN010000004.1:0-137176 GCF_031451415.1 Caballeronia sp. LZ028
GGCACAGCGCTACGCGCTGCCGCCCGGTATGCAAGGGAAACCAACGTGCGGCAAGTGCAGCGAGATTGAGACGTTAGTAGCGAAGCACGCGCGGACCCGATTGACCGGTCGGCCGCGAAGCGGGCTGGAGCTATTTGGTGCTGAACCAGTTTGGTGTGTGGTGCGATGTGGCAGACCGTGCGCGAGCCAAGCTCGATGGGGCCTATGAGGGCACTCTTTAGGCAGCCCACGAACGACGAGAGGACTATCCAAATTGCGTGTGACCGCGGGCGTATCAGTAGCTGCTTTCTTTGCTTACTTTCTTTGCAGCAGCAAAGAAAGTGAGTGCCGCCCCGCACAGGGGCAATGCTAATAGACCGACACGAATACGGGATCCGGCGAAATCAAAAGCCAAAAGCCAAAAGCAAAAGCCAAGAGCAAAACCCCAAAAAAAAGCGCCGCAGGCATAACCCACGACGCTCAGCGTTTGCCCAAACGCCCAAAGACCCAAAAAACCCAACGAAAAAAATTACTTAGTCCAGGACTCCACCCGATCCCCATGCGCGCTGATCCACGCATCCGCCGCCGCCTGCGGCTTCTCTCCATTTTGCGTCGCCAGCATCACGCTATCGATCTCACCCGGCTTCCACTGAAACTTCTTGAGGAATGCCACCACCTGCGGCGCCTTCTTCTCCAGCTCCGGATTGATCACGTTATCGACGTGCTCCGACTCACCGAACACCTTCTTCGGATCCTCGAGGAACTTGAGCTTGTACTTCGCGAACATCCAGTGCGGCTTCCAGCCCGTCACGATGATCGGCTTATTGGCCGCTTCGGAACGCGCCAGTTCCGCCGTCATCGCCGAACCCGAGCTCGGCAGCAGCTTGTAGTCGAGGTTATAAGCCTTGATCGCTTCGCTCGTCTTCTGCATCACACCCGCGCCCGCATCGATGCCCACGATGCGCGAATCGAATTCCGCCTTCTTCGCCTCGAGATCGCTCAAGCTGTTGACGTCGACGTTCTCCGGCACGATCAAGCCGATTTTCGCGTCCTGAAAGTTCGGACCGAGATTCACGACCTTCGACTTGAAGTTGTTCCAGTACGCGCCATGCGTGACCGGCAGCCACGCCGACAGCGTCGCGTCGAGATCGCCGCGCGCCACGCCCTGCCACATCACGCCCGCGGCCACCGGCACCAGTTGCACCGGATAACCCAGCTTCTTCTCGATCACGCGCGCCGCCACGTTCGACGTCGCCACGCTATCGTCCCAGCCCTCGACATAACCGATTTTGATCGTCGGCTTATCCGCGGCGTTTGCCATCAGGCTCGATGCGAGGGCGGCGCTCATCGCCCCCAAAACGAGCATTCTTCTCATCGGTTTCATTTGGTTTCCCCTTAGCGGCCCCACGCCGTGTAGCGAACAGAATCACCAGCCAGAATTGACGCGTAGCGCACTTTTCCGACACTCAGTTGTCAAGAAACGACGCGCCCCTCAGGGCTTACTTGTCGACGACGAGATCGCTCATAGGCTTGCTGCAGCACAGCAGCACCATGCCCTGATCGATCTCGCGCTGACGTATGCCGCCCGCATGCTTCATGCTCACTTCGCCCGACACGAGCTTGACCTTGCACGTCCCGCACATGCCCTGCGTACACGACGATGGCAAGCGCACGCCCGCCTTCTTCGCCGCATCGAGCACATGTTCGTTGCTGCCGCATTCGATGTCGCGCCGGCTCTTCGCGAAGCTCACCTTGAACTTCGTATCGACGACGGGCGCGGCTTCAACAGGCGCTTCGATGATCTCGACGGGCTCTGTCGGCGCAGGCGCAAAGCCGACCGCCTCCTCGCGCGCTTCGACGAAATCCGTCTGCGTCGCAAGGGCCTCGGCGACATGCGCCGTCGTCAGTTCAGCCGCGACTTCCTCGACGACGCCGAACGAGAAGCTCTCCTCGTGATAATGCTTGCGATCGAAACCACCTGCATCGAGCAGATCGCGCACCGCCTTCATATACGGCGCCGGGCCGCACGTGAAGACTTCGCGCTCGAGAAAGTCCGGCGCGATCAGCTTCAGGAGCGGCAGCGTGAGAAAGCCCGTCACGCCCGGCCAGTTCGTGCGCGTGCCGACCCGCTCGCACACGAACGCCGTGCGGAAGTTCTTGTGATTCGACGCGATGAGATCGAGCTCGCGCGCAAAGATGATGTCATCCGGCGTGCGCGCGCTATGCACGAACACGATGTCGGCATCGTCGCCGAGTTCGTGATGCGCGCGGCTCATCGACATGAGCGGCGTAATGCCCGAACCCGCCGACAAGAACAAATACTTGCGCGCCGGATGACGCGCGCACGTGAATTCGCCCGATGGCCCGAGCACGCGCACCGTCGATCCCGCGACGAGGTTATCGTGCAGCCAGTTCGACACCGGCCCGCCCGGCACGCGCTTCACCGTGATGGAGATCGTGTGCGGGCGCGTCGGCGCGGACGAGATCGTATAGCAGCGATTGATCTGCTCGCCGTTGATCTCGAGCTCCAGCGTGATGAACTGCCCCGGCTCGAAGACGAACGTGCGCTCACCCGGCGCCTTGAAGAAAAAGCTCTTGACGTCGTGCGTTTCCTGTCGGACGTGACAGCAGACGAGCGTCTCGTCCGTGTCGCAATTCCAGCGCACGGGCAGCGTCCCCCAGAACTTCGGCTGGGTCACGCGGCTGTCGGTCGGCTCGAAAGTAGCCTGATCGCGCATCATGTTCTACTCCTGCTACGAGGCTGTCAGCGCATGAAGGAAACGACTTTCTCACCGAGCGACGCATCGACGCCGTGCTCGGGCGTATCGGCGTAATCGGCAAGACGTCCGATGTACCACTCGCAAAACTTCTCGACGAGACCTTCCGTGAACGGCGAGTACGGACCCGGTTCGTAGGCGTTGCTCGCGACGCCGAGTTGCGAGTACTCGACGAGCGTGCGGTCCTGATCGTTCGTCGCGCGCCACACGGCGGTGAGATTGTCGACGTCGTAATCGATGCCTTCGCGCGCGTCCTTGTGCACGAGCCACTTCGTGCGGACGAGCGTTTCCCCCGATGCAAGCGGAATCACGCAGAACGTCACGATGTGATCGCTCATGAAGTGATGCCACGAGTTCGGCTGCGTCCAGAACGACAAGCCGCCCAGGTCCGCGCGCTCGAAGCCGCCGAGCAGTTTCTTCGATGCGACTTTCGCATCGAGCGTCTGCGATTCGCCATCGCGATCGAGCGGCAAACGTTGCGTGCGAAAGCCCGTCACGAGATCGGCGAGGCGTTCGATTTCCGCGGACGGCAGGCACATCGCTTCCCATTGCTTCGTGCGCTCTTCGACGGTCTTCTCGAACGCCGCCATGCCTTCTTCGTTCGCGGGCGAGCGCTGATAGCCGAAGCCGTATTCGTAAAGCGAAATGGTCAGCTCTGGATGATTCGCGACGCAGTGATAGCACTCGCGATTGTTCTCCATCGTGAGCTTCCAGTTGCCCTTCTCGACGATATCGATGCTCGCCGCGATCTTGCAATCCTTCAGACCGTGCGGCGCGAGATACGGCTCCATCGCTTCGCGCATCACGGCGAAATCGGCGGGCGGTTCATCGGCGAGACAGACGAAGATGAGGCCCGCGAGATTCTGCACATGCACCTTCTTCAGGCTGTGCTTGCAGCGGTCGAACTGGTCGCCCATGTGCTCGGCGAACATCAGATCGCCGGAGAGGTTGTAGGTCCAGCTGTGATACGGGCACACGATATTGCCGAGCGAGCCCTTCTCCTGATTGCACAGGCGCGCGCCGCGATGCCGGCACACGTTGTAGAAGGCGCGTATTTCCATATCGTCGTCGCGCACGATCAGGATCGAATCGTTGCCGATCTCGATCGTCGTGTAATCGCCCGGCTCGGGAATGTCCGGCTCGACGGCGACCTGAATCCAGGTCTTGCGGAAGATGGCATCGAGGTCGAGCGCGTGAATCTCTTCGCTCGTGTAGAACGGCGCCTCGAGCGTGTGGCCCTTTTTGCGGCGTTCGATCATTGCGCGAACGTCTGCCGAAACTTTCATCGTGTGCACCTGTATGTGGGTCGATGTGGGTCGAGAAATCAGTAATCGACGAGTTGATGCTCGCGCAAATACGCCAGAATCACTTGTGCTTTTTCGACGGAACTCCCTTCAATTACGACGCTTCCGCCGCGGCTTTCGGTCGTTGTCGCGCCGAGCATGCGCGCGTGGCCCGAGCGCTTTTCCGGCGCGGCGAGTTTCTTGGGCTTGGCCGTCACCGGGCCGATGCGCCACGCCGTGCTTTCCTTGTCGACGGGCGCGCTCGCGGCGACCGGCGCGACGTGGCCTTCGCGCATGCGCGCATAGGCGTAGCGCGGCGCGGCGTTGGCCAATGGATGCACGGCGACGAGCGCGGGCAGCGGCGCGCGCACGCGTCGGCGCAAGCCCTTCGGCATGAACTGGCGCACTTCGACACCTTCCTTCGTCACGCCGACATCGACGGCCGCGCCGACGAGCGGAACGTTCAGCGCATCCGCGAGCTTGTACGGCAGCGTGCCGCTGTCGTAAGCGCCTTCGGCGCGCGTGCCGGTGAACACGAGCTCGTAACCCGCAAGCCTTTGCGCGAGGGCCGCACACGCATCGCCTTGCGTGTTGAGCACTTCGACTTTCGACGCGCCGAGCGCGAGATATTCCTGCAACGCCGGATTAGCCGGATCACCCGCGTGCAACACGTCGAGTTGCGCGCCGTGCGTCTTCGCGATGCCGATGGCGATGGTCAGCGCGGCGGCGTCGTTGCGGCTGTAGCGCGCCGCGCCGCTGACGGGATGACGTCCGGTGGAGACGAGAACGGCGATCTTCATGCAGCGACTCCTTCGGCGATGTGCGCGGTCTGCGCGATCGATCCGCCGCTGGCACGCGCGGCGCGTGCGGCGGCGGCGGCATCGGTCAGTGCCTTGATCGTTTCCTGCGTGTCCGCGACGATCGTCAGATTCGCGCGCTTCGCGATCGGCGCACTGGCGTCGAGATTCACGGCGATGACGTGGCGGCAATCCTTGATGCCCTGCAAGTGCTGCACCGCGCCCGAAATGCCGAACGCGATATACACGCTCGCCTCGACCGTCTTGCCGGTCGCGCCGATCTGCTTGTCGCGCGTGAACTTGCCATCGTCGACGGCGACGCGGCTCGCGCCGATCGCCGCGCCCAGCGTGCCCGCGAGCGCTTCGAACGCGGCGATGTCCGACACGCCGTTGCCCGCCGACACGATGAAGTCCGCTTCCTCCAGCGCGACCTGCGCCGCGTCCATCTCTTCGATGCCGAGATCGACGTAAGCGCTCGCTTTCGCCGCCGGCACGATGCCTTGCGGATTCATCGCCTCGCCCGCGCCGACGAAGGGCAGCTTCGCATCGACGGCATGAGCTGCAAGCAAAACCATGTCGGGCAATGCACGCGATGCAAGCGCGCGACCCGCCTGTGCATACGACGCGACATGCGCTGCATCGATTTCGACGACCTGCGTCGCGATGGACGCATCGGCGCGTGCGGCGTAGCGGCGGCCGAGATCGCCGTCGCCGGTTGCGTTGTCGGGCATGAAGATATGCGCCGGTCGGAACGCAGCGACGCAGGCGGTCAACGCGCGCACTTCTTCGTCGGGCGCGTAGTTGCGGCGATCGAACTCCGGCAGCGCGACGTAGCGATCCGCGCCGAGCACGGCGGCATCGTCCTTGAACTCGCCGAACGCGATCAGCACGACTTCGGTCTGATCGTCCGCGAGCAAGGCGGCGGCCGCGAGCGCCTGGCGCGCGTGATCGTCGAGCGCGCCGCGATCCGTGTGCGCCGCGACGAGCAGCGAACGCGTCGCGGGCTTCGTCGTGCGGCGCGGCTTCGTCGCTTCCTTGTGGCCGCCGTGCGTGAAGTTCAGCACGACGCCATTGCCGATTTCGCCGAGCGTGATGCGCTTCAGTCCATCGGCCGTGATGACGAAGGGACGGCGCGGATCGATTCGTTTGATGTCGTTGTTCATCGCTTCACTCCAAGGCCGCAGCGACGAGTTCCGCCACGTCGAGCACTTCGGGACGAGGACCGACCACGCCTTCCAGCATCGCGGTGCATTGCGGGCAACCGACCGCGACGACTTCCGCGCCGACCGACTTCGCATCCGCGATGCGGATATCGGGAATGCGCTGCTTGCCGGGGATATCCGTCAGCGGCGCACCGCCGCCACCGCCGCAGCAACGCGCGCGCATGCCATGACGCTCCATCTCGACGACCTTGATGCCAATGGTCTTCAGCAACTTGCGCGGCGCTTCCGTCTCGCCGTTGTAGCGGCCGAGATAGCACGGATCGTGGTACGTGATTTTCTTGTCCGCGAGCACGGCGGCGGCCTTCGGCGTGAGCTTGCCGCTCGCGACGAGCTCCGCCATGAACGCCGTGTGATGCTGCACTTCGTAGTAGCCGCCAAGCGCGCGATATTCGTTGCGCAAGCTATGCAGCACATGCGGATCGGCCGTGACGATGCGACGGAACTGGTATTGCGACAGCGTGTTCATCAGCTTCGATGCGCATTGCTGGAACGTGGCTTCGTCGCCGAGACGCCGCGCCGTGTCGCCCGTATCCGTTTCGACGCCGCCCAGCACCGCGTAATCGACGCCCGCCTTGTTCATCACTTTGGCGAGCGCGCGCAGCGTGCGCTGATAGCGCATGTCGAATGCGCCTTCGCCGGCGATCAGCAGAACATCGACAGGGCGTCCCGGCTGCGCGACCTGCACTTGCAAATCCACCGACCAGTCGTAGCGCGCGCCGATATCGAAACCGTTCTGACTGCCGGTCTCGCGCAGGTTCGCGAGCGTGATCGGGCCTTTGCCGGGCACATCGCCTTCGACGAGCGTTTGATTGCGGCGCATGTCGACGATCGCATCGACGTGCTCGATCAGCATCGGGCACTCCTGCACGCACGCGCGGCACGTCGTACACGACCAGATCGTGTCCGCTTCGATCATCTGCGAGATGAGCGGCTTGGCCGGACCGCCGGAATGCCTGCCGACGGGAATGCCGGGTGTCGGGCTACCCGCGTATTGCGAGTCCGATCCGCCGACCATGCCGACGACCAGATCCTGAATCAGCTTCTTCGGATTCAACGGCTGACCCGATGCGAACGCGGGACACGCGGCCTCGCACTTGCCGCACTGCACGCAGGCATCGAAGCTCAACAACTGATTCCAGCGAAACTCGACCGGCTTGCCGACGCCATATTCCTTCGCATCGAGCACGGGCTTCTTGAGCGCCGTCGGCGGCACGACTTCGCGTTCGTTCTCGTCCTTCGCGTGAAAACGCTCCTGACGCGGATGAAAGGCGAGATGCAGCAGACCCGCCATCGCGTGCTTCATCGGGCCGCCTTGCGCCGCGCCGAAGGTCATCGTGTACGCGCCCGCCGCGATCAGCAACGCGACGATGATCGCGAGCGCGCCGGACATCCACGATGCAGGCAGCAGCATGAACAACGCGAGACCGAGCGCGAACGAACCGAGCAGCAACGGCAGGCTGTCCCACGGTCCATGCGACAGACGCGCGGGCACGTCCTTCGCGCGACGCCGCTTGTACACGAACATCGCACCGACGAACATGATGATCGCCGCGAGGAAAATCGCGCGGTCGAGCCACACCGAATAGATCGCGAGACCGTAGTTGATGAAGACGAGCGCCATCGCGAGGATCGCGCCACCCGCGGTCGCGACGTGCGTCTTCGCGATATACGGATCGCGCGCCACGACATGATGCAGATCGACGAAATAGCGCTTCGGAATGGTCAGCAGATTCGCCCATCCATAGGCGCCGGCCGTCGTCGCGCGGCCTTCGCGCCAGTACGCTGCGCGCTTGAGCAAGGCGAACGCGAGGCCCGCCATCGAAAGCCACAACAGCGCGGTGATGACAAACACGGGGTTCATCGTCGAATACCTCGTCAGAAGTCTTTGCAGAGGCGCAGCGAATCGTAGATCGCGCTGTGGATGTTGTGCATCGAGATGCAGTCGCCGACGCGGAACAACAGGAAGCGTCCGTTGCCGAGCTCTTCGCTCAACGACGGCTGCGGTAGCGATGCGAACAGCGTGTGCACGTCGATCTGTCCGCGATTGAGCGACTCGGGCTTGAGCTTCCAGTAGAGCGCGTCGTTCGGCGTGATGCCGTTCTCGATCACGACCTGATCCACCGCGCGCTCTTCCTGCTCTTCCGTGTACTCGTTGCGGATCACGGCGATCTTCTTGCCGTTTTCCTCGTAGACCTTGTCGAGCCAGTAGTTAGGCGTATGAATGACGCCTTGCGCATAGAGACGGCGATAGAAGATCGGGAACGTGGTGCCGCCGGTGTCGTCGGCGACTTTGACATCGGGCGTGACGATCTCGACGTTATTCCCGCGCGACGCGATAAAGTCCGCTACGCCCGCGCCCGCATGAGTCGATACGCCGTCGTAGACGAGCACGTTCTTGCCCGGCTCGACCTTGCCCGAAAGAATGTCCCACGAACTCACGGCGAGACCTTCTTCGACGCCCCACGCAGGAACCTGTTCGGTGAACGACGAACCGCCCGTCGCGAGCACGACGATGTCCGGCTTCTCTGCCATGATCATCTTCTCGTCGGCGGCGACACCGAGACGGCGATCGACGCCGAGGCGCTTCGTTTCCATGTCGAACCAGCGCACGATGCCGGCCATTTGCTCGCGCTGCGGCGCTTTCGCGGCGAGCATGATCTGACCGCCGACATAATCGTTCTTCTCGAACAGCACGACATCATGACCACGCGAACGCGCGACGCGCGCCGCTTCGAGACCGGCAGGCCCCGCGCCGACCACGACAACCTTGCGCTTCGGGCCACGCGTCTTTTCGATGACGTGCGGCATCGTCTGTTCGCGCGACGTCGCGGCGTTCTGCACGCACAAAACGTCGAGACCGTTGTACTGGCGATCGATGCAATAGTTCGCGCCGACGCACTGCTTGATTTCGTCTTCGCGGCCATCGCGAATCTTGATGACCATATGCGGATCGGCGATCTGCGCGCGCGTCATGCCGACGAGATCGACCATGCCGTTTGCAAGCAGACGCTCGGCCTGTCCCGCATCGCGAATGCTTTGCGCATGCATGATCGGCAGCTTCACGACCGACTTGATGCCCGCGGCGAGATGCACGAACGGCTCGGGCGGCAGCGCCATCGGCGGCATGCAGTTGGCGAGCGTGTTGTGCGTATCCGCGCCCGAACCGATCACGCCGACATAATCGATGAGGCCGCTTTCGGACATCGCCTGCGCGATCTCCTTGAGGTTCTCGTGCGAGAGACCGTCTTCATGAAATTCGTCGCCGCACATGCGCAGGCCGACGCAGAAATCCGCGCCCACTTCTTCACGCACGGCCTTCAGCACTTCCATCCCGAAGCGCAGACGATTCTCCAACGAACCGCCCCATTCATCGGTACGGAAGTTGGTGCGCGGGCTCCAGAACTGATCGATCAAATGCTGATGCGCCGCCGAGATCTCGATGCCGTCCATGCCTGCATCCTTCACGCGCCTCGCGGCCGCCGCGAAGTCCTGGATGATGCGCTTGATCTCTTCCACTTCGATGATCTTCGCGTTGCCGCGATGCACCGGCTCGCGCACGCCCGACGGCGACATCAGATGCGGCCAGTGCTCGCCGTGCCATGCGGAGCGGCGGCCCATGTGCGTCGCCTGAATCATGATGAACGCGCCATGACGATGCATGGCTTCGGCGAGACGCGAGAGCGGATCGATGACCTTGTCGGTCGCGAGGTTCACCGACTTCCACCAGCCTTGCGGACTGTCGATCGACACCGGGCTCGAACCGCCGCACACGGCGAGGCCGACGCCGCCCTTCGCTTTCTCCTCGTAATAGCGGATATAGCGGTCGCCGGGCAGACCGCCCGGTTCGGCATAGACCTCCGCGTGCGCGGTGCTGACGATGCGGTTGCGCAACGTGAGCTTGTTGAGCTGAAGAGGCTTGAAAAGGTTCGGGTAACGCATCGCGATCGACCTCGGAGTTGAGCTTTGCTTACAGCGGCGACACTTCAAATACGCAATGCGAATGGCCTTCCGCCGCGCATTGGGTTTCGATCGACGTCGAGCGCGGACCTTTCTTCGCACTGTCGGGAGCCGTGTCGTTGACCCAGTCCATCGCGCCCGCGAACCATCCCGCGAACATGTAGCAGAGCTTGCCCTCTTTGCCGGGCTGCGCGAGCACGAACGACGAGTTATGCAGATGAATGCGCGCATGCGATGTCGCAGGATCGGCTTCGACGATCGTGAAGAGTCCCCATCCACGTTGCGACAGGCGCTTCAGGTAATGCTCGAAGCACGCCATGCCGCTGATGCCGTGCTTCTCGGCTTCCTTGTCGCACCAGTGATACGCGGACTTGTAGCCGGCCTTGTAGAGAATCTCGGCATACGTATCGCGGCCGAGCGCTTCTTCGACGGCGACGTGATTGTTCGTGAAGAAGTGGCGCGGCACGTAGAGCATCGGCAGCGCGTCGGTGGTCCAGACGCCGGTTTGCGGATCGACATCGATAGGCAGTTGCGGTTGCATCGCGGGGTTCCTGTTTATTTGTCGTTGACGGTCAGACGTTCCAGACTTCGCCGAAGAAGCGCATCCAGTTTTCGCCCATCACTTTCTTGATGCGCGATTCGCTCCAGCCGGCCTTTTCCATTGCAGCGGTGAGGTTCGGGAATTCGCCGATCGTGCGAATGCCTTCCGGATTCACGACCTTGCCGAAGTTCGTCAGGCGGCGATAACGGCCCTTGTCGTGCGTGATCCAGTCGAAGAATTCGGTGCTATAGCCTTGCGTGAAGTCCGTGCCGATACCGACGTTGTCTTCGCCGATGACATCGATGGTGTATTCGATCGCTTCGAGATAGTCATCGACCGTTGCATCCGGGCCTTTCTTGAGGAACGGCGAGAACATCGTCACGCCGACGAAGCCGCCCGCATCGACGATCTCGCGCAGTTGATCGTCGCTCTTGTTGCGCGGATGATCCTTGAGTCCCGACGGACAGCAGTGCGAGTACGTGACGGGCTTCTTCGAGCAGGCGATCGCATCGGAAGACGTCTTTGCGCCGACGTGCGAGAGATCGACCATGATGCCGACGCGATTCATCTCGTGAATCACTTCCTTGCCATAACCCGACAGACCGCCGTCCGGTTCATAGCAACCCGTGCCGACGAGGTTCTGTGTGTTGTAGCAAAGCTGGACCACGTTCACGCCCAGCTCCTTGAACACTTCGATATAGCCGAGGTTGTCCTCGAACGCATACGAGTTCTGGAAGCCGAAGATGATGCCGGTCTTGTTTTCCTTCTTTGCGCGCAGGATGTCGTCGGTCGTGCGGACGAGCGTGAGAATTTCGCTGTATTCGCGGATCTGCTGCTTCATTTCCGCGATGTTGTCGATGGTCTTCTGGAAGTCTTCCCACACCGACACGGTGCAGTTCACGGCGGTGACGCCGCCCTTTCTCATGTCTTCGAACACGGAGCGCTCGAACTTCGAGATGTTCAGTCCGTCGATGATGATGCTGTCGTTGTGGAGGGTGCTCATCGTGGTGTGCTCCGTGTCGCCTGAGAGGTGGGGGTCGTTCGACGTCGCTTTCGTCGTTGCGTCTATTCTTGACTTTCGCCCTGCCGGTCAATTTACGAATTCAGACGTGTTCTTTACCTTTTCCGACATGCGCGTCTGTTTTCGACAAGTGGCGAATTCCTTTTCGGTGTAGCGAATTTTTTGTGTGGGCTGTTGCACTGCATCGGAACGATCGTGCGCTGCTGCAGTGCATGTCTTGCGGCGCCTGGCCCCGCGTCAGTGCGAGCGCGCAGCGGAGCATGCGCGATGCCCTTCATCGATCAGGGTTTAGCCTGATGGCATGGTAGTTGCACTCGCAACCAAAATTGCAAGCGTGGTAAGCGCCGCGCATGACGGCGCCACTCAATAGATTCCAAGGAATCAGTTCTCACATGTCCTCCGATCGCACGGCGTCGCTGTCACACTTCGCGTTCATGCCGCTTCCCAACTTCACGATGATCGCGTTCACCAATGCGATCGAAGTCCTGCGCATGGCGAACTACTTGACGGGGCAGCCGTTGTATCGCTGGTCGATCGTGAGTCCGGAGGGCGGGCCGGTGACGGCGAGCAACGGGCTTTCCGTCGATACCGGTCCGGTGGAATGCGTCGGGCAGCCCGACATCGTGTTCGTGGTCGGCGGCATCGACGTGCAGCGTGCGACTACGCCCGCGCATCTTTCTGCCTTGCGCCGTTTCGCGCGCACGGGCAGCGTGCTCGGCTCGCTTTGCACCGGCACGTATGCATTGGCGCGCGCGGGCTTGCTCGCCGGCTATGCGTGCGCGATTCACTGGGAAAACATGTCGGCGCTTAAAGAAGAGTTTCCCGACACGCGCTTTCTCAAAGAGCTGTTCGTGGTCGATCGCGATCGCGTGACGTGTACGGGCGGCGTCGCGCCGCTCGACATGATGCTGAACTTGATCGCGGCACGCGTCGGCACCGCGCGGGTGACGCAGATCGCGGAGCAGTTCATCGTCGAGCATGTGCGCGATACGAGCGCGCAGCAGCGGATGCCGCTCGTCGCGCGTCTGGGGTCCGCGAACAAGTCGCTCTTCGAAGTCATCTCGCTGATGGAGAACAACATCGAAGAGCCGTTGTCGCGCGAGGAACTGGCGCGGCTCGCGGGCATGTCGCAACGGCAACTGCAGCGGCTATTCCGCGAACATCTCGGCATGACGCCGACGCATTACTATCTGACGTTGCGCTTGCGGCGCGCGCGTGAATTGCTGCTGCAGACCGACATGTCGATCATGCACATCACGATGGCGTGCGGTTTTCAGTCGGCGTGTCATTTCTCGAAGAGCTATCGCGATGCGTTCGGCACGGCGCCGACGCGCGAGCGGCGCAAGCAGGTGCCGCCGCTGGCTGCCGTTCCCGCGATGGTGGCCTGAGCGTTCAGATCGCCATGTGAAGGCGCGTTTCGCAGACTTCGCATCCGCCGAGTCTTTCGGTGCGGAACACGCCGTCCAGTGCAAAGCCGAGCGCCTTGTAGAAGCGCAGGCCGTGCACGTTTTCTTCGAGCGCCCAGAGCGTCATTTCCCGATAGCCTTCGCTTGCCGCGGCGTTGATCGCTTCATCGATCAGCATTCTTCCCGCGCCCTGGCGCCAGTGTGCCGGGTCGATATAGATGGCTTCGATTTCGGCATCCGTTCTGCCTTTGTCGTTATCGCGTGACGGGCCCCATGCGATCCAGCCGAGCATGATGTCGTCGCGTTCGGCGAGCATTATGCGGGGCATGCCGCGCGCGATCAGCTCGGACCAGAGGGCACGGCGTTTCGGAATGGAAAGCGAATTGAGGTATTCGGCGGGGAAGATGGAACGATAGGCGGCCTGCCAGGCCTTCACGTGGATGCGCGCGATTTCCGCAGCATCGGAGGGGGCCGCCAGGCGGAAGGAAAGCGCGGTTCGGAGGTAATCGGCCTTCATGCGTCCTAGTATGACGCGGTTTTCTTGCTTTTTGCCTTGTGGTTTTCGCTTGGTTCGGGTTTTGCCGGATGCCGGTTTGGCCGGCGGCTGGCTTGGCTTGGCGTGGGTTTCGCCGGAGCCCGGGTTGGGTTGGCTTGGCTTGGTTTCGCCGGAGCCCGGGTTGGGTTGGCTTGGCTTGGTTTCGCCGGAGCCCGGGTTGGGTTGGCTTGGCTTGGTTTCGCCGGATCCCGTTTTCGCGTCGGTCTATTAGCACTGCCCCTGTGCGGGGCGGCACTCACTTTCTTTGCTGCTGCAAAGAAAGTAAGCAAAGAAAGCAGCTACTGATACGCCCGCGGTCACACGCAATTTGGGTAGTCCTCTCGTCGTTCGTGGGCTGCCTAAAGAGTGCCCTCATAGGCCCAACCGGGCTTGGATCGCGCACGGTCTGCCACATCGCATCACACACGAAACTGGTTCAGCACCAAATAGCTCCAGCCCGCTCCGCGGCCGACCGGTCCATCGGGGATGCATGTGCTTCTCTACTAACGTCTCCATCTCACTGCAATCGCCGCCCTTTGGTTTCCCTTGCATACCGGGCGGCAGCGCGTAGCGCTGTGCCGAAGCTCTTTCGTGCTGAACCAGTGTCCTCAGCGTTTTCGGGCGGCGGACCGTGCGCGATCCAAGCCCGATTAGGTGTTTGAGGGCACTCTTTAGGCGAGTGCCGCCTGTGACGAGAGGACTACCCAAATTGCGTGTGACCGCGGGCCGTGACGAGCTGCTTTCTTTGCTTACTTTCTTTGCAGCAGCAAAGAAAGTGAGTGCCGCCCCGCACAGGGGCAACGCTAATAGACCGCCACGAAAACGGGATCCGGCAACAACAAGAAAACCGAAGGCCCCCAACCCGCCGGGGGCAAAAACAAAGGCTCAAGCCGCCTTCAACAACCCATGCGGATCGATAACAAACTTCCTCGGCGCTCCGCCATCAAACTTCCGATACCCATCCGGCGCTTCATCGAGCGAAACCACCGTCACATTGACGATATCGGCAATCGGCAACCGATCCCACAAAATCGCCTGCATCAGATTGCGGTTGTACTTCATGACCGGCGTCTGCCCCGTATGGAACGAATGCGACTTCGCCCAGCCCAGCCCGAAGCGAATGCTCAAACTCCCCTTCCTCGCCGCAGCATCGACCGCACCGGGATCGTCAGTCACGTAAAGACCCGGAATCCCGATCGCGCCCGCCGCCTTCGTAATCTCCATCAGCGAATTGAGCACCGTCGCGGGCGCTTCGTGACCGGCATCGCTGCCGTGACCGTGCGCTTCGAAACCGACGCAATCGACCGCGCAATCCACTTCCGGCTTGCCGAGAATCTGCTCGATCTGCTCGCCGAGCGTCGCATCCTTCGACAGGTTGATCGTCTCGAAGCCCATCGCGCGCGCATGCGCAAGACGCTCCTCGTTCATGTCGCCGACGATCGTGCAAGCCGCGCCCAGCAAGCGCGCCGACGCAGCCGCCGCCATCCCGACCGGCCCCGCGCCCGCGATATACACCGTCGAGCCCGGCCCCACGCCCGCCATCACCGCGCCGTGGTAACCCGTCGGAAGAATGTCGGAGAGACAAGTCAGATCGCGGATCTTGGACATCGCCTGCGCTTTGTCGGGAAACTTCAGCAGATTGAAGTCCGCGTACGGCACCATCACGTATTCCGCCTGACCGCCGATCCAGCCGCCCATGTCGACATAGCCATACGCGCCGCCCGCACGCGACGGATTCACGTTCAGGCACACGCCCGTATGCTGCGCCTTGCACGTCGGACAACGGCCGCACGCGACGTTGAATGGCACCGAAACCAGATCGCCGATGGCAAGCGTCTCGACATCGCGCCCCACTTCGATCACTTCGCCCGTAATCTCATGGCCGAGCACGAGGCCGACTTCCGCTGTCGTGCGGCCGCGCACCATATGCTGATCCGAGCCGCAAATGTTCGTGCTGACGACCCTCAGAATGACGCCGTGGCCGATGTCCCGCCCGCGTGGATCGACCATCTTCGGATAGTCGATGGATTGCACTTCGACCTTGCCCTGCCCCAGATACACGACGCCGCGATTGCTGCTCATTTATCGTCTCCTTGTTTCGTGGACGGCATGCGCGAACCATCCGACCGATGACCGCGCCCGTGCAACGAGGGTAGCGCTCTCGCGACGCCGCGACTCGCACTCAATGCGACGCACGTTTGACTGAAACCGACATCGCGCGCAGAAAACCTTTCGACCCGCTTTTTATTGATTGACCGTTCAAAATAAAAAAAATAGTATCTGCGCACATCGTCAGTCACGAAAAGACCATGCCCAAGCTCGGAATGCGCGATATCCGCCGCGCGCAACTCATCGACGCCACGTTGCATACCATCGACCAATCCGGACTTTCCGGCGCGACGCTCGCTTCGGTCGCGCAGCGCGCGAGCACGTCGACGGGCATCGTCAGCCATTACTTCGGCGACAAGGACGGTCTGCTCGAAGCCACGATGCGCCATGTGCTGCGCTCGCTATGGCAAGGCACGTCGCGCCGCCGCAAAGCCGCGAAGCCCGATCCGCGATCGAAACTGCGCGCGGTCGTCGCGGCGAATTTCGATGTCGAACAGGTGAACGGGCCCGTCATGAAAACCTGGCTCGCGTTCTGGTCGGAAAGCATGCACAAGCCGGAATTGCGCCGGCTGCAGCGCGTGAACACGCGGCGTCTGCATTCGAACCTGTGCGCGGATTTCGCGCGTGCCTTGACGAAGCCCGCCGCGCGCCGCGCCGCAAGCGGCCTCGCCGCGCTGATCGACGGCCTGTGGCTGCGCGGCGCGCTGGCCGGCGAGCCGTTCGACACGAAGGGCGCGCTGCGGCTCGCTTACGAATACATCGACCTCGTGCTGGAAGCGCACGGCTGATTAATCACATTCAAGGAAAGGAGCGCGACATGTCCGCATTCGGAGAGCAACGGCTTTATATCGGCGGCGAATACGTCGATGCGACAAGCGGCGAAACCTTCGACACGCTCGATCCCGCGACCGGCGAAACGCTCGCGCGCGTGCAGCGGGCGTCGCAGGCGGATATCGATCGCGCGGTGAAATCGGCGCGCGAAGGCCAGCGCGAATGGGCCGCGATGACCGCGATGCAGCGCTCGCGCATCCTGCGCCGCGCGGTCGATCTGCTGCGCGCGCGCAACGACGAACTCGCCGCGATCGAAACACGCGATACCGGCAAGCCGATCGCGGAGACGCGCGCCGTCGATATCGTCACGGGCGCGGATGTCATCGAGTATTACGCGGGGCTCGCGACGGCCATCGAAGGTGAGCAGATTCCGCTGCGCGAATCGTCGTTCGTTTATACGCGGCGCGAACCGATCGGCGTGTGCGCGGGCATCGGCGCGTGGAATTATCCGATTCAGATCGCGTGCTGGAAATCCGCGCCCGCGCTCGCGGCGGGCAACGCGATGATCTTCAAGCCGAGCGAAATCACGCCGCTGACTGCGTCGAAGCTCGCGGAAATCTATACGGAAGCGGGCCTGCCCGCGGGCGTCTTCAATGTCGTGCATGGCGACGGACGCGTCGGCGCGATGCTCGCGGAACATGCGGGCATCGAGAAGATATCGTTCACGGGCGGCGTCGAAACCGGCAAAAAAGTGATGGCGCGCGCGGGCGGATCGACGCTCAAGGAAGTGACGATGGAACTCGGCGGCAAGTCGCCGCTCATCGTATTCGACGACGCCAACCTCGAACGCGCCGCCGATATCGCAATGAGCGCGAACTTCTTCAGTTCCGGACAGGTATGCACGAACGGCACGCGCGTGTTCGTCGAACGCGGTGTCATCGGCAAGTTCGAAGCGCTCGTGATGGAGCGCGTGAAGCGCATTCGCATCGGCGCGCCCGATGATCCGCGGACGAATTTCGGGCCGCTCGCGAGCGCCGCGCAGTTGCAGAAGGTGCTGACGTATATCGAGAGCGGCAAGCGCGAAGGCGCGCGGCTCGTCGCGGGCGGTGGGCGCATGACCGACGGCGCATTCGCGCGCGGCCAGTACGTCGAGCCGACCGTGTTCGCTGATTGCCGCGATGACATGCGCATCGTGCGCGAAGAAATTTTCGGGCCTGTGATGAGCATCCTCGCGTTCGATGACGAAGACGAAGTCATCGCGCGCGCCAACGATACCGACTACGGCCTCGCGGCGGGCGTCGTGACGGAGAACCTGTCGCGCGCGCATCGCGTGATTCATCGGCTCGAAGCGGGCATCTGCTGGATCAATACGTGGGGAGAGTCGCCGGCGGAAATGCCCGTCGGCGGATACAAGCAATCGGGCGTCGGGCGCGAAAACGGCATCGTCACGCTGAGCGCCTTTACGCGCATAAAGTCCGTGCAGGTCGAGCTCGGTCCCTATCAGCCTGTGTTTTAAGGAGCATGTGCGATGAGCGCGAACGAATACGATTACATCATCGTCGGTGCGGGATCGGCGGGCAACGTGCTCGCGTCGCGTCTCACGGAAGACGAAGACGTGACGGTGCTGCTGCTCGAAGCGGGCGGGCCGGATTATCGCTTCGACTTTCGCACGCAGATGCCTGCGGCGCTGGCTTATCCGCTGCAAGGGCGGCGATACAACTGGGCCTATGAAACCGAGCCCGAGCCGCATATGAACAACCGTCGGATGGAGTGCGGGCGCGGCAAGGGGCTGGGCGGATCGTCGCTGATCAACGGCATGTGTTATATCCGCGGCAATGCGCTCGATTACGACAACTGGGCGTCGATGCCCGGTCTCGAGAACTGGAGTTATCTCGACTGTCTGCCGTATTTCCGCAAAGCGGAGACGCGCGATATCGGACCGAATGCGTATCACGGCGGCGATGGTCCCGTGCATGTGACGACGAGCAAGCCCGGCAACAATCCGCTTTTCGCCGCGATGGTCGAGGCGGGCGTGCAGGCGGGTTATCCGCGTACCGAGGATCTCAACGGTTATCAGCAGGAAGGCTTCGGTCCGATGGATCGCACCGTGACCGCGAAGGGACGTCGTGCGAGCACGGCGCGCGGGTATCTGGATCGCGCGAAGCATCGTGCCGGGTTGACCATCGTGACGCATGCGATCACGGATCGTGTGTTGTTCTCGGGTAAGCGGGCTATCGGCGTTGCTTATCTGCATGGCGGGCAGCGCGTGACGGCGCATGTGCGGCGCGAAGTGCTCGTGTGCAGCGGGGCGATTGCATCGCCTCAGTTGTTGCAGCGCTCGGGCGTCGGACGGTCTGACTGGCTGAAGGAGTTGGAGATTCCTGTCGTGCATGATCTGCCGGGCGTCGGTGAGAACTTGCAGGATCATCTCGAGATGTACATGCAGTACGAATGCAAGGAGCCGGTGTCCTTATATCCGGCGTTGCAGTGGTGGAATCAGCCGGCGATCGGGCTCGAATGGATGCTGAACGGGACGGGCATCGGCGCGAGCAATCAGTTCGAAGCGGGCGGCTTCATCCGCACGCGCGACGAGGATCTTTGGCCGAACATCCAGTACCACTTTCTTCCGGTCGCGATCAATTACAACGGCTCGAATCCGATAAAGATGCATGGGTTCCAGGCGCATGTCGGATCGATGCGCTCGCCGAGTCGGGGGCGCGTGAAGCTCAAGTCGCGCGATCCGAACGCGCATCCGAGCATTCTTTTCAACTACATGGCCGATCCGCTCGACTGGCGCGAGTTTCGCGATGCCATTCGGATTACGCGCGAGATCATGCGGCAGCCCGCGCTCGCGCGATATCGCGGGCGGGAGTTGCATCCGTCGGATGATCTGCAAAGCGATGCGGAACTCGATGCGTTCGTGAGGGCGAAGGCGGAGACGGCTTTTCACCCTTCGTGCTCGTGCAAGATGGGTTATGACGATATGGCTGTCGTCGACAGCGAAGGACGCGTGCATGGGATGGAAGGATTGCGCGTCGTGGATGCGTCGATCATGCCGCAGATCACGACCGGGAATCTCAATGCGCCGACGATCATGTTGGCGGAGAAGATTGCGGATCGGATTAGAGGCGTTGCTGCGTTGGGGCGGGCGGAGACGGCTTATTTTGTGGCGCGGGGGAAACGGGCGCGGGGGGTGGTGGGGGCGAAGGGGGGGTTGGTGGGGGTTTGAGGTGGGAGCTCCGCTTGGGCGGAGGGGGCTAACGGGGGTTGTAGGTGTGTGGACACAAATCGGGTCTATCTCCGCGCATGCGGAGGAACCACTGCGGCACCCATGCCGCCATGTGGCACGCCAAGGTCTATCTCCGCGCACGGCTCGATCGTCGCATTCCTCCGCCCCCGCGGAGCTTCAACTCCCCCCAAACCTCCCCCTAGCCGCCTCCACCACCCTAACCACCGCCTCCGCGCTCAACCGCGCCGCCACGACCCTCACATACTCATGATGCCTGGCCTCTAACGGCGCATCGAGATACTGCGCATGCAGATACCGAATCAACGCAATCCGCCGATGCTTCAGCGCGATACTTCGATCCAGCAGCTTAAGCGCCGCATCCGCATCATGCTTCTTGCATGCACGTTCGGAGAGCTGCGCAGCCGAATCACGCGACGCGTTCATCGCCGGACTACAGCCGCATCCCACGCATCGACGCGCGACCGCCAAGCATCGAAATCCGCCCGACGCCAGTCGAGTTCAAGCCCAAGCCGCTTCGTGCCCTCACGAATCTTCGGCTTGTGCAGCACCAAAGTAAGCGCATCCAGCGCCGGCCACTCTTCGAACGACAACGCGGCGATCTCCACCGCGAGCGTCTCCAGCAAGCGCGTATGCGCCTTCCCTTCAAGAAACGCGCTCACCCGATTGCACCACGCCTCGTAATCAATGAGACCATCGTCCGATTCATGCGGCATGCCGCGATAACGCAGGCTCGCATCGATGCACACGGGCTGCGGCCCTTCATGCTCATGCTCATACAAGCCGACGCGCGTCTTCACGACCAACTCATCGACGATCACGCGCCAGCCCAGGCCACCCGCGGCAAGCGGTTCGAACGGCTTCATGAGAGCAACGGCGCGGCGGCGTCGAGCATCATCTTCACGAAGTAATCGGCGAAGCTGCGGCGCACGATTATCTCGAAGCGATCGCCGCCCAGCGGCACGAGCGTAAGCGATGCCTTGAAGTAATGGCTCTGCGCGCATTGTCCTTCGCCGAAAACCTTCGGATGCAGATCGAGCGGACAACCGCGCGAAAGCACGTCACGCGTCTTCGGTCCGTCGATTTCGAGCACCGTATAACCGCTGCCGATATCCACCGCCGCCGAGAACTGTCCGACGAACGCGTCGCGCAGTTTCGCTTCGAGCGGCGCGGGACGCGATGCATCGTGCGCCGTATCCGAATGCACGAGCCATTCATCGGGACCGAGCCACAGCATCGTATAACCGTTGCCGCGCGCAATAGTGTTCGCCTTCTCGGGCGGCGTGCAGCCGATCACGCTCTGCACCGCCTTCGCGAACGCCGGATCGCGCGTATCGCCACGCACGTTCACGAGTTCGAGGAACGGCCGCTCGGCCAGACGAAACGCTTTCGGCGAGCCCGACTGATGCGTCTTCATCAATGCATCCGCGCCGACGAGCGGAGACTCCTGCCACACACCCTGTCCGCTGATTGCGCGATCGACGACCGTCGAGGAACCTTTGATCTCATTCAACATGCTGACGTGCTCCTTCGCTGTCGTAGAACACTGAACTGGTGATTTTTGCGTTGACCCG
Source organism: Caballeronia sp. LZ028 (assembly GCF_031451415.1). Lineage (NCBI taxonomy): Bacteria > Pseudomonadati > Pseudomonadota > Betaproteobacteria > Burkholderiales > Burkholderiaceae > Caballeronia > Caballeronia sp. LZ028. Next base: position 21,221 of record NZ_JARUXN010000004.1, read on the forward strand.
CTTGCCGTTCGCGAGCGGAATCATGACCGATTCGCCGATCTTCTCCAGACCGCCCTTCACGACGGCCAACGCAATCGAGCGCTTCAAAATAGGGCTGTAATAGCTCGACGTGACGTGTCCGAGCATCGGCGCGGTATCGCCCTGAAACGGTCCCGCGACGATCTGCGCGCCTTCCGGCAGCACGAACGAAGGATCGTCGGTGAGCAGGCCGACGAACTGCTTTCGCCCTTGTTTTGCAGTGTCCGAACGCGTGAGCGAGCGCTTGCCGATGAAGTCCTTCGACTTCGCGACAAGCCCGCCCATGCCGAGGTCGTAAGGCGTCATCGAGCCGTCCGTATCCTGTCCGACGATGATGTAGCCCTTCTCTGCGCGCAGCACGTGCATCGTTTCCGTGCCGTACGGCGTAATGTCGAATTCAGCGCCCGCGAGCATCAGCGCTTCCCACACCGCGCGTCCGACATTCGCGGGCACGTTCACTTCATACGCGAGCTCGCCCGAGAAACTGATCCGCATCACGCGCGCCGATGCGCCCGCCACCGTGCCATCGCGATAGCTCATGAACGGGAACGCCGCGTTCGCGAAGTCGATGTCGTGACACACTTTCTGCAGCACCTTGCGGCTGTTCGGTCCGACGACCGCGAACGTCGCCCAGTGATCCGTCACCGATGCGAGACGCACGCGCATGTCGGGCCATTCGGTCTGCAGCCAGCGTTCGAGCCACGTCAGCACGCGCGCCGCGCCGCCGGTGGTCGTCGTCATCATGTAATGCTGTTCGCCGAGACGCACCGTGACGCCATCGTCGAAGATCATGCCGTTCTCGTCGAGCATCAGCCCGTAACGGCACTTGCCGACTTCGAGCTTGCTCCACGGATTCGTGTACATCCAGTTCAGGAGCTTCGCCGAATCGGGGCCTTGAATGTCGATCTTGCCGAGCGTCGATGCATCGAGAATGCCGACGCTCTGACGCACCGCGAGCGACTCGCGCGCGACCGCCGCGTGCATGTCCTCGCCCGCCTTCGGGTAGTACCAGGGACGCTTCCAGTTGCCCACATCCTCGAACATCGCGCCGTTCTCGACGTGCCATTCGTGGATCGCGGTCTTGCGCACCGGATCGAGAAACTCGCCCAGCTCGCGGCCCGCGAACGTGCCGAAAGTGACAGGGGTGTAATTCGGGCGGAACGTCGTCGTGCCGGTCTCGGGAATCGTCTTGCCCAAGGCTTGCGCGAGAATCGCCATGCCGTTGATGTTGCCGAGCTTGCCCTGATCGGTGCCGAAGCCCATCGCCGTATAACGCTTGACGTGCTCGACCGATTCGAAGCCTTCGCGCGCCGCAAGATAGATGTCGGCCGCCGACACGTCGTTCTGGAAGTCGACGAATTGCTTCGGACCGCGCGTCGACAATTCCTTGTTGCCGACGATCCACAGCGGCAACATCGGCGCTTCGACGATTTCAGCGACTTGCACGGCAGCCGGCTTCACGACGATATGACCCGCGGCGCGCGCCGCTTCCGCGCCCGCATCCGCGCCGAGGCGAATGCCGCGCGACAGCGAGAACTCGCCCGCGCATGCGCCGACGCTGCTCTCCAGTTGCATCGCCTTGCCCGGCACGAAGCACGCTTTCTCTTCGTGCCAGTGCGCCTTGCCGCCCGATTGCGCGAAGAGATGCAGCACGGGGCTCCAGCCCCCCGACATGGCGACGAGATCGCATGGCAGGTCTGTCTGCTTCTGACCGACCTGGCCTTTGTCGTACGAAGCCACTTCAACCGATGCAACCCGCAGCTTGCCGCGCGCAGCCGTGATGACCGCGTTGTTCAGCACGCGCACGCCGTAGCGTCGCGCGGCCGCGGGCAACGTGCCCTTCGATTCGGCCGGACGCGGATCGACGACGGTCACATCCGCGCCTGCCGCCTTCAGATCGAGCGCGCATTGATATGCGTCGTCGTTGTTGGTGAACACAACGGCGTTGCGGCCCGGCATCACCGCATAGCGATGCAGATACGTCGACACCGCCGACGCCAGCATGATGCCCGGCAGATCGTTGTTGCCGAAAACGATCGGGCGCTCGTGCGCGCCGGTCGCGAGCACGACGCGTTTCGCGCGCACTTTCCACATCAGTTCGCGCGTGCCGCTGCGGCGCGATATCGGCAGATGCTCCGTCAGACGCTGCGTGACCGTGACGAGGTTGTGATCCTGATAACCGAACGCCGTGCTGCGCGAAAGAACCTTCACATCGGGCATCTTGCGCAGTTCGCCTTCGATTTTCTGCACCCATTGCAGCGCGGGCTTGCCGTCGATCTCCGCGCGGCACGACAGAAGGGATCCGCCGAGTTCGCGCTGATCGTCGACGAGAATCACGCGCGCGCCCGACAAACCCGCCGCATGCGCCGCCGCGAGACCCGAAGGTCCGCCGCCGATCACGAGCACGTCGCAATGCGCGAAGCACTTGTCGTAGCGATCGGCATCGAGTTGCTTCGGCGCTTCGCCGAGACCCGCTGCATCGCGAATCACTTCCTCGTATTTCGGCCACAACTTGCGCGGCCACATGAACGTCTTGTAGTAGAAGCCTGCGGGAATGAAGCGCGCGATCTTCTGATTGACCGCCATGCGATCGTTTTCGATGTTCGGCTTCGCGTTCACGCTCTGCGCGACGAGCCCTTGATACAGCTCGACTTCGGTAGCGCGCGCATTCGGCACGGTGTACGCGCCGGTTTCGAGTTGCACGATTGCGTTCGGCTCTTCGACGCCCGCCGTGATGATCCCGCGCGGACGGTGATACTTCCAGCTGCGCGCGACGAAGCGCTCGCCGTTCGCGAGCAACGCGGACGCGAGCGTATCGCCTTCGAAGCCCTGATACGTCTTGCCGTTGAACGTGAAGGTGACGGGAATCGCACGATTGATGCGCCCGCCCATGCCGAGTCGGTCTTTCTGGCTCATTTCGACGTGCCTCCGTTGTCATGCATCACAGCCAGCGGACGGTCGAACGTCTCGTAGCCTTGAATTTCATATGAAACCGTATCGCGCTGCACTTTGAACCAGCGGCGGCAGCCTTGCGCATGATTCCATTGCTCGCGATGCACGCCGCGCGGATTCTTGCGCATGAAGAGGTAGTCGCCCCACTCGCGGTCGGAGAGCTTTTCGGTGTCGAGCGGGCGCGCGATATCCGCTTCGCCGCCGCAGGAAAATTCGGTTTCGGCGCGCGGCCCGCACCAGGGGCATTCGATCAGCAACATGTTTTTCGCTCCTAATGCGATTAGTGGGCCACGGCAGCCGCGCCGTGTTCGTCGATCAGATGACCGGTATAGAAACGATCCAGCGAGAACGGCGCGTTCAGCGGATGCGGCTCGTCCTTCGCGATCGTGTGCGCGTAGGCCCAGCCCGAACCCGGCGTCGCCTTGAAGCCGCCCGTGCCCCATCCGCAGTTGAAGTACAGACCCTTCACGTCGGTCTTGGAGATGATCGGGCACGCATCCGGCGATACGTCGACGATGCCGCCCCACTGACGATTCATCCGCACGCGCGAGAACACGGGGAACATCTCGACGATCGCTTCCAGCGTGCCTTCGATGATGTGAAAGCTGCCGCGCTGACCGAAGCCCGTGTATTGATCGACGCCCGCGCCGATCACGAGGTCGCCCTTGTCGGACTGGCTGATGTACGCATGCACCGCGTTCGACATCACGACCGTGTTCACGACCGGCTTGATCGGCTCCGACACGAGCGCCTGCAACGGATGGCTTTCGAGCGGCAGGCGCACGCCGGCCATGTCGGCGAGCGTCGTCGTGTTGCCCGCCGTGACGACCGCGACCTTCTTCGCCTTGATGAAACCCTTCGTCGTATCGACGCCCGTCACCTGACTGCCGTCGCGGCGAATGCCCACGACCTGGCAGTTCTGGATGATGTCGACGCCCGCGCGATCCGCGCCGCGCGCGAAGCCCCACGCGACCGCATCGTGACGCGCGACGCCGCCGCGACGCTGAATCGACGCGCCCAGCACCGGATAGCGGCTGTTGAGATTGATCGTCGGCTCGATTTCCTTGATCTGCTGCGGCGTGAGGAACTCGGCATCGACGCCGTTGAGACGGTTCGCGTTCACGCGGCGCTCGGTATCGCGCACGTCCTGCAGCGTATGCGCGAGATTCATCACCCCGCGCTGCGAGAACATCACGTTGTAGTTGAGGTCTTGCGAGAGGCCCTCCCACAGCTTCATCGCTTTTTCGTACAACGCCGCCGATTCATCCCACAGATAGTTCGAGCGCACGATGGTCGTGTTGCGCGCGGTATTGCCGCCGCCGATCCAGCCCTTCTCGAGAATCGCGACGTTCGTGATGCCGTGCTCCTTCGCGAGGTAATACGCGGTCGCGAGACCATGACCGCCGCCGCCGACGATCACCACGTCGTACTCGCGCTTCGGCTCGGGACTTCGCCACTGGCGCTCCCAGTTCTCGTGATACGACATGCCGTTGCGTAAGAGGCTGAAGATGGAATAGCGGCTCATGGTGTTTCTCTTCCTTCGTGGGGTCCTGAATTCAGCATTCGATGACGTTCACGGCGAGGCCACCGCGCGACGTCTCCTTGTATTTCGTCTTCATGTCCGCGCCGGTTTCGCGCATCGTCTTGATGACCGAATCGAGCGACACGTAATGCTTGCCGTCGCCCTTCATCGCCATGCGCGCGGCGTTGATCGCCTTGATCGCGCCCATCGCATTGCGCTCGATGCACGGAATCTGCACGAGGCCGCCAACGGGGTCGCACGTCATGCCGAGGTTGTGTTCCATGCCGATTTCCGCGGCGTTTTCGACTTGCGCGGGCGTGCCGCCCATGACGGCGGCGAGCGCGGCGGCGGCCATCGAACAGGCGACGCCGACTTCGCCCTGACAACCCACTTCCGCGCCCGAGATCGACGCCGTTTCCTTGTAGATGATGCCGATGGCCGCGGCTGTCAGAAGGAAGCGCACGATGCCGTCATCGTTCGAGCCGTGCATGAACTTCACGTAGTAATGCAGCACGGCGGGAATCACGCCGGCCGCGCCATTGGTCGGCGCGGTGACGACGCGGCCGCCCGCCGCGTTCTCTTCGTTGACGGCCATCGCGTAGAGATTGACCCAGTCGAGCATCGACAGCGGGTCGCGCAGCGACTCTTCCGAGCGCGACCGCAGCGACGCGGACAGATCGGCGGCGCGGCGCTTGACTTGCATCGGACCGGGCAGCTCGCCGCGCTCCTTGCAGCCGCGCTCCACGCACGCGGCCATCACGCGCCACACCGCGAGCATGCCTTCGCGGACTTCGGATTCGCTGCGATTCGCGCATTCGTTTTGCATGGTCACGTCGGCGATAGACAGACCTGTCTCCTGACAGACGCGCATGAGATCGTCGCCGGTGCGAAACGGATACGGCACCGTATTGGCCGCGCGCAAGCCGTTCACGCGATCGCCTTCGCGATTCACGACGAAGCCGCCGCCGACCGAGTAATACTCCTTCTCGACGAGAAGCTGGCCGTTCTCGTCGAACGCCTGAAAGCGCATGCCGTTCGGATGCACGATGCTCGATCCCGGCGCGCCCGGCATCAGCTTGCGATAGAAGCCGATATGCTCGCGCTCCTCGAACATCACATCGTGCTTGCCGAGCAGCTTCAGGCGCTTCGTCGCGCGGATTTCCGCGAGACGCGGCGCGATGACGTCCGGATCGATGAGATCGGGCAGATTCCCTTCGAGGCCGAGCAGCACGGCCTTGTCGGTGCCGTGGCCTTTGCCGGTCGCGCCGAGCGAGCCGAACAGCTCGGCGCGCACGCGCGTGACGAAGGCGAGCAGATTGGCGTCTTCGATATGCGACGCGAAGCGGCACGCCGCGATCATCGGCCCGACGGTATGCGAACTCGACGGTCCGATGCCGATCTTGAACAGATCGAAGACGCTGACGTTCATTGGCGTGTCCCTTGGGTTGGCGAGATGTTCCGGTATGGCGCTCATTGCACCAAACCCAGAAAAGACCCGATAGAACAAAAACGCCATCGAAATGGGATCGCGGCGTCAGCGCCGTTTTTCGCGCGTGGACGACGTCGGATTTCCGATGATTTCAGGCCCGGCGACGCAAGCGCGACTGCGCGTAACAGAGCATTTCGCGCCCGGCGCGTTTTTGCGTATCTTCGTTGCACATCCCGCATTTTTGAGACTGGTCCGAAGCGTCGCGCCGACAGGCATCGGTATATTCCCTAGGTCTTGAGGTGAGCCACGCCTACAGGTTTCGGATCACTCGTCCTTTCCGCCTTTTCTTGCTTATCCGGTTCGCATTGATGGAAACTCACGCCTTACCCGACCAGTTCTTCAAATCCTGGATTCTCGCTTTCCTTATCAGCGTGGCTGTCGTCGGCACGCTTCAGGCAGTCGATCTGCTCGCCGTCGATCGGGTGCTCACGCGTCAGGTGCCCGTCTGGATCGCGCTGATGCTGCTCTGCTCGATCGATCCCGCCCTGCGCTACTTCGGCGTGTTGAAGGCCGAAGTCGAACAGCGCTGGGCCGATTACACGATCGCGAGCGTGCTCGGCCGCGCGGCGGGCGCGCTCATCGGCGGCGCTTTCGCCTGGGGCTTCGCGGTGCTCGGCGGCTGAAGCGCACCGCTTCGATTCACGGTTATTTGCGCGGCCGGCGTCACACGACGCCGGCCGCGTTCCATTTCTGACGCACGCCCGATGCTCGCGGCCGAGTGATATGCTCGCTGGATAACGTCCAGCCGCATGTCTCCCGCATGAACGCCGCAGAATCTCTTCCGCCGTCGTCTGTCGACGGTCAATCGAAATCGCGCATCCGCTTCGGCATCATCCTGCTGCCGAATTTCACGCTGACCGCGTTCTCCGGTTTCGTCGATCTGCTGCGCCTTTCCGCCGATGAAGGCGATTTCAGCCGACCGGTGCGCTGCTCGTGGAGCGTGATCGGCGAGACGCTCGCGCCCGTTCGCGCGAGTTGCGGCATACAGATCACGCCGTGGGAAACCTACGATCAGGCCGAGCCTTTCGATTACGTCGTCGTCGTCGGCGGCCTGCTGCATTCCGGCCCCGCGACGAGCGATGCGACGCTGCAGTTCATCCGCCGCGCGGCTGCCTCAAATGCAACGCTCGTCGGCATGTGCACCGGCGTGTTCTCGCTGATGCGCGCGGGCGTGCTCGAAGGCCATCGCATCTGCGTGAGCTGGTTTCATTATTGGGACTTCGTCGAGCGATTCCCGCACGCGGATGAGCAATCGCTCGTCGCGGACCGGCTCTTTGTCATCGACCGAAGGCGCATTACGTGTTCGGGCGGGCGCGCATCGATCGATGTCGCCGCCGCCATTCTGCTGCGTCACTTCGAAACGGCGACGGTGCAAAAGGCGCTGCGCATCCTGCTCGTCGATGACATGCAGAAGGGCAACGCGCCGCAGCCGCATCCGCCGGGTCTCGCGCCCGCGACGCATCCGAAAGTAAAACGTGCGATCCTGCTGATGGAGCAGCACGTCGGCCGTTCGCTTACGCTCGATGAACTCGCGCACAAGCTCGATCTTTCGACGCGGCAACTCGAACGGTTATTCAAGGCGGAGACGGGCAAGGCGCCGCAGGCGTATGCGAAGCAGGTGCGGCTGCGCACGGCGGCGTGGCTGCTGACGAGTTCGGACAAGACGGTCGCCGATATCGCATCGAGTTGCGGCTTTTCCGACGCATCGCATCTGGGCCGCGAATTCCGCAAGCAATTCGGCCTGCCGCCGATGATGTATCGCGAGCAGGGCGGCGCGCCGGATGCGCCGGATGCAAATCACGCAATGGACTACGACGAAACTTTCCCGGGCCGCGCGCAGGCAATCTAGCAGGATCTGAATACGTTTTCCGCGGCTCATCAAACCAAGGAGGAACGGCATGGAGACTCACGGATACTCGCAGGAAGAATGGAAAGTGCGCTGCGATCTGGCGGCGCTGTATCGCGTGATCGGGCATTTTCGCTGGACCGACATGATCTTCACGCACATCAGCGCGCGCGTGCCGGGCACCGATCATCACTTTCTGATCAACCGTTATGGCGTGCTTTTCGACGAGATGCGCGCATCGGATCTCGTGAAGATCGATCATGAAGGGCGGCCGGTCGAAGCGGGCGCACGCGATGATCCCGCGCGATATCTCGTGAATCCGGCGGGCTTCACGATTCACTCCGCGATTCACATGGCACGGCCCGATGTGTTTTGCGTCGTGCATACGCATACGGCGGCGGGCGCGGCGGTATCGGCGCAAAAGCAGGGCTTATTGCCGATCAGTCAGCATGCGTTGAAGTATTACGGACATATCGCGTATCACGACTATGAAGGCATTGCGCTGGACCTCGCGGAGCGCGATCGCCTCGTCAACGATCTCGGCTCGCATAACGCGATGATCCTGAAGAATCACGGGTTATTGTCGTGCGGAAAGTCCATTCCGGAAGCGTTCCAGGAAATGTACTTTCTTGAACGCGCTTGCGAGATTCAGATTCGCGCGCTGGCGGGCAATGCGGAATTGAATCTGCCGTCGCAGAAGGTTTGCGAGTTGACTGCAGAGCAATATCGGCGCGATGAAGCCGATGGAATCATGGCGTTGCAGTGGCAAGCGGCGTTGAGAATGATCGAAGGCGCGAAGCCGGATTATCGGACCTGACGCGCCTTCGTTGAATCACTGCGTCAGTTTTCAGTTGCCGGCGACATACGCCTTCACTGCCGGCAACCCATCCTTCCCGTCGAACGTCTTTACGCCCGCAAGCCATTTATCGAGCACCGCCGGATTCGCCTTCAGCCATTCGCGCGCCGCCTTGTTCGCATCCGTCTTGTTCATGATCGGCAGCATCACGTGGTTCTCGATATCCGTCGTGAACTGCAGGTTGGACACGAGCTTCGCGACATTCGGACAGCGCGTGTCGTAATCCGTCGGCGTGACGGTCAGCACTTTTGCTTCGCCATAGTTCGGGCCGAAGACATCGTCGCCGCCCGCGAGATAGTCGATCTTCATCTGCACGTTCATCGGATGCGGCTCCCAGCCGAGGAACACGATCGGCTTCTTGTCGCGAATCGCGCGATTCACTTCCACGAGCATGCCCGCCTCGCTCGATTCCACGAGCTTGAACTTGCCGAGCCCGTACAGGTTGTTGTCGATCATCTTCTTGATGAGCGCATTGCCGTCGTTGCCCGGTTCGATGCCGTAGATCTTGCCGTCGAGCTTGTCGTAGTTCTTCGCGATGTCGTTGAAGTTCTTGATGCCCGCCTGATACGCATAATCCGGCACCGCGAGCGTGTACTTCGCGCCCGTCAAGTTCGGCGTCGGCAAGACCTTCACTTGATTCGCTTTCCTGAACGAATCGATCATCGGGTCCATCGTCGGCGACCAGTAACCGAGGAACACGTCGATCTGCTTGCTCTTCACGCCCGCGAACGTGATCGGCACGGACGCGATCGTCTTCGTCGGGTTGTAGCCCAAGCCCTGAAGAACGGTCGATGCAAGTCCGGTGGTCGCGGCGATATCCGTCCAGCCGACATCCGCAAAGCGCACGTTCCTGCACGCGGCAGGCTCGGCTGCATACGCTCCCGCCAAACCAGATAGCAAAGCTGCCGCGATCCACAATCGTTTCATCGATCTCTCTCCGAAGTTATTTTCAAGGCATGACGCGGCCCGCACGCGAGGCTTTCATACGAAGCCCGCGCGGCCAAAAAAGAAAAAGAAAAAGTCAGGCCGATAATCGCCGCTCGACGCTCGGCGCATGTCCGAACTGCGCGCGATACGCCTTGCTGAAGTGACACGGCGAATGGAAGCCGCAGATGCTCGTCACGCGCGCGATCGACGCATCGGTGTTGCGCAACAGTTCGCGTGCGCGACGCAATCGCAACGTCAGGTAGTAATGCGTCGGCGATACGTTGAGGAACATCTTGAACATGCGCTGCAAATGCCGCTGCGACAGATGCACGAGCCGCGCGAGTTCTTCGAGCGACAACGGCTCTTCGATGTTCGCCTCCATCAGCCGCACCACTTCGACGAGTTCCGCACGCGAGAAGCCGACGCGCGCATCGACGGGAATGTGCTGATAATCCGTCGATCCGCGAATTCGCTCGACGATGAACTGCTCCGACACCTGCGCCGCATGCGCCTGCCCGAGCCGCATGCCGACGAGATTGAGCATCAGGTCGAGCGGCGCGGTGCCGCCCGTGCACGTCAGGCGGTCGCGGTCGATCACGAAGAGCTCGTCGGCGAAGCGCACATGCGGAAAGCGCTTGTTGACCGGCGACATGTCTTCCCAGTGCAGCGTGCAGCGATAACCATCGAGCAGTTTCGCCGCGAGCAGCGCATACGGCCCGGTGCAGATTCCGCCGAGCGGAATGCCCGCTTCATGCGCGCGCTGCAGAAGACCGATCACCTTGTCGTCGACATAATCGGCGACATGCCAGCCCGCGCAGACGATCAGCACGTCGGGCATGCCGGCTTCGTCGAGCGTCATCGTCGGCTTGATGGTGATGCCGTTGCTCGCACGCGCGGGCTCGCCGTCCGGCGTGATGATCGACCAGCTGTAGTGCTGCGCGCGGCCGACGTAATTGGCCATGCGCAGCACCTCGACCGCGCTCGTGAACGCGATCATCGAGAAGTTCGGCAGCGTGAGAAAGCCGAAGCGCGAAAGACTGGACAACGGTGATTCGGTACCCGCCGGAACGATCGCGTCGCGCTTCATGGGTCGTGTGCCTTGTTAGCCTTGTTGCGCCGCCGGCTCGCGGCGCACTTTCATCACGCTCTTCAGACCGGCGAAGAGCGGTGCGCGTGCCATGCCGGGCGCTCGTCCGAAGCTCTCGGTGATGCGGTCGAGGATGATCGCCAGCAACACCACCGACAAGCCGCTCTCGAAACCAAGCCCGATATCCAGACGCTGAATCGATGCGAGCACGTCGTTGCCGAGACCGCCCGCGCCGACCATCGACGCGATGATGACCATCGACAGCGCCATCATGATCGTCTGGTTCACGCCGGTCATGATCGACGGCAGCGCGTTCGGAATCTGCACCTTGTAGAGCAGCTGGAACGGCGTGCAGCCGAATGCCTGGCCGGCTTCGACGATCTCGCGATTCACCTGCTTGATGCCGAGCGCGGTGAGGCGCACGGCCGGCGGCATCGCGAAGATGACGGTTGCGAGAATCCCCGGCACGCGGCCGAGACCGAACAGCATCGCGGCCGGAATCAGGTAGACGAAGGCGGGCATCGTCTGCATCAGATCGAGCACCGGGCGCACGCCCATTTCGACGTACTTGCTCTTCGATGTCCAGATGCCGAGCGGAATGCCGAGCAGCAAGCTGATGAACGTCGAGGACAGCGTGAGGCCGAGCGTGATGACCATCTGATCCCAGAAGTTCGTCGCGTAGATCAGCAACAGCGACGCGAGGACGAACACGGCGAATCGCCAGCCCACTCGCCACAAGCCGATGCCGACGAAGATCGCCATGAGCGCCCACATCGGAATGGCCTGCAGGCCGTGCTCGACGGCCGCAGCGAATGTTTCGATGACCTTGCCGATGGAGTCGAAGGTCTTCGCGTCGTGATCGAGGAGATAGTGGACGCCGTGGTCCACCCAACTGCCAAGCGGGATGATTTCAGACATGGGAACCTCGATGGTGCGTAAGGACCTTCAGGACATTGGTCTTGTTGATCGAACCGCAGTACGAACCGTCCGCTTCGACGACCGGCAGCGGGGCGGGACTTGCGACCACGCGATTCACGACCTCGTCGAGCGCGACGTGACGCTCGATGCATTCGATCGGATTGATGCGCGGCGCGGCGTTGCCGTTCGCATCACGTCCGACGAAACCGCGGATGCGGCGCTCGGCGTCGAGCACGAACGCGTAGTCGGCGCTGCCGTTGAGCGTCGCCGCGACGCTCGATGCGTCGATTTGCGGCGAATGTTTGATGAGCGGCACGTCGTCGGTCTGCATCAGATCGCCGGCCGTGAGATAGCGGCTCGTGTCGATGCCTTCGAAGAACGCTTCCACGTAGTCGTCCGCGGGATTCGTGATGATTTCCTGCGGCGTGCCGATCTGCACCACGCGGCCGCCTTCCATGATCGCGATGCGCGTGCCGATGCGCATCGCCTCTTCGAGATCGTGCGACACGAACAGGATCGTGCGGCGCTGCTCGCGTTGCAGATCGAGCAGCACGTTCTGCATTTCCTTGCGCTTCAGCGGATCGAGCGCGGAGAACGCTTCGTCCATGATCATCAGCGAAGGATTCACGGCAAGCGCGCGGGCGAGACCCACGCGCTGCTGCATGCCGCCCGATAGTTGCGCAGGTAACTTTTGGGCGAACGGAGCCAGGCCGACCTGCTCCAGCACGGTCATGGCGCGCGCTTCGCGCTCCTTCTTGCCGACGCCCGCGACCTCGAGGCCGAATGCGGCGTTGGAAAGAACCGTGCGCTGCGGCATCAGCGCGAAGGACTGAAACACCATGCTCATGTCCTTGCGCCGCAGGGACGTGAGTTCGGAGCGCGGCACGGCGGCCACGTCGCGGCCATCGATCAGCACCTTGCCCGCCGTCGGCTCGACCAGCCGGTTGATGAGCCGGATCAGCGTGGATTTGCCCGAGCCGGAAAGGCCCATGAGCACGAAAATCTCACCTTCCTTGACGTCAAAGGAGACGTTATGGACGCCGACGATCTGTCCGGTGCGCTTGAAAACCTCTTCCTTCGTCGCACCACCGGCCAGCATGTCCAGCGCCTGTTTGGGACTGTTGCCGAAAACCTTGCACAGTCCTTCGACTACCACCTTGGGGGAATTCATCGAATATCTCCTGGCGTGTGCGGACGTGCGTCCGCGCTGTGCATACATAGTTGCCAGAAAAAAGTCACATCAGCCGACTATTTGCGACAACCACATGTGGAAATACGACACCGGAATAAGCGCGAAAGTGCCAGCAGTCAATCGAATCCTTGCTGGATAAGGGTTTGCGGGAAGCGCAGCGAACGATCTTGCGATTTTCGGCATGTCGCGCATGAACAAGTCGCGAAGCCTTTTTGCGATGCAGGCGGCTTGCGAACCGCGCGTCAGCATTACGAAAGAAAGAAAAGACTGGCGTCGCGCAGGAAGCGCGAAGAAGGGATGCGTTCGGCAGAAGCCGAAGCGATGTGGAATTGCTAGAAAAACTACATAAAACGGAAAACTGGCGGGCGGGTCGTACGGCTCGTGCCGTCGTAAGTTGCTGGTGTTGCGTTTCCCGCGCCGCCGTCAGCTGCGCATTACAGGCGGAAGCCGAAAGCCGTGCCGCGCGCCTTGCGCTGACGCTCGGATTCACGGAAACGCGCTTGATACGAGTAATCTTTGTCCATCGGCAGGTGGGCCGATTCGAACATCGAAGCAAATTTTTGCAGCAGGGCGAAGAGGTAGCTCATGACTGACTCCGGTTAGTTACAGAGGGTTTTCCCTTAGAGAGGATTATAGGGTTGTCCCTAACCGATTTCTAGTGCAATGCAACATTTCGTGGCAAGAAATTTGGTAGTTTTTCTACATTCTTACCGGTTTGCCGTCTCCTTGAAACGGGGACGGATCTGCGAGGCCCGTACGACGGCATTCCGATCCGAGGACGAGCGGCTGCGCGACACGCCGCCGCAGAACGGCGTGTCGCGCGAATCTGACAGCGGGAATCAGTGCGCCGAGGAAGTGGCGCGATGGTGCGCGTGACGCGTGTGCTTTTTCGGCGCGGGATCGGGCGTCGCGGCGCTGATCGGCCGAACCGGTGATGCGTCCGTCAGGTCGGGAGGACGGCGCACGCTGATATTGGCGGAATCGGTATCGAAGAGCGACGCGAGCGTCGCCTGCTGGTTGAGCATCAGTTGCTCGGTGCGGTCCTGCTGCAGCTTGCTATCGTGGTTCATGCGCAGCAGTACAGCGGTTTGCGCGATGCCCGTCGCCACCGTGACGAGCACCACGCAGACGATGATCGTCAGCATCGTCTTCATGCGGCGCGCGTGGGCGGCCGTCGAAGTGCGCTGCTCCGCGATCACCGCATAGAGCGCGTCGATGGTGTCCGCGAACGCCGTGGCGCGGGCGCGGTCGAGTTCGGGCGCGGCGGCATCGCGGATGCCGGGCTGCGCGAACGGCGCCGCTTCGTTGCGGTCGCCGCGAGCCCCGCGATCGCGGGCGATGAGCGCTGAAGCGAGCGCGGCGAGCGATGGCGCCGCATTCTCCGGCGCAACCGACGTGCTGATGCTCGCCGATCGCGTCGTCACCGCGGCCATCGCGCCGGTTTTCGCGGCTGGTTGGCTCGCGTCCGGCGGCGGGGCATCGATTTGAGGCAAATCGTCCCCGAAGAGGCCCTGCTCCGGCGCAACCGATGTGACGCCGCCACGCGCCGCCCGTTTCCCGACGACGGATTCCGGCGCGTTCCCGCCATTCGATTGCACGGCCGCGAGAAACACTTCTGGCAGTTCGAAACCTTCGAACGTGCCTTGGCGGATATCGGTGTTCATCGCCTGAAGTTGCGCGCGCTCGGCGTCTTCGGCGAACAGATCGAGCGTTTCGCCCGCACGCGCGCCTTCGCTCAGTTGTGCGAGACGCTGCGCGGAACGTGCGGCGCGAGCGAGTTTCTTTTCCGTGTCGGCGCTGGTCTGCGGCGCCCGCATCTCATGCTTTTGCGTTGCGCGCCGGCGGCGGGACGAGGCGTCGGCGTCTCTCTTTACTGCGGAATCTGACATAGGTTCGAAAGGCGGCTGCCCGAACCGGCGTGCAAGGCGCACCGGCGCATCGGCGATTATTTCGAGAGGCCGCATTGTCGCATGGCTGCGCGTGCAAACCCGCATCCCGAAGGCGATTTCAGGCGGCATCGTCCTCACGAAACTCGCGCACGACGTCGAGTTGACGCAAACGATCGCAAATCGCGCGATATTCCACCGCAGATGCACGCGACAGTTCGACTCGCACCTCGTCGAGATCGGGCGAATCATCGCTTTGCTGCACGACGAACTGCTTCACGCGCACGCTGCCGGGCCCGAGCGCCTCGTGCAGCGCATGAAAACTGAGCGCGCCGCGATCGACGAGCATCGTCAGTTGACGGCGCTGCTTCACGCTGATGAAGCGGCGTTCGAGCGGCTTGATCCCCGCCAGAATGATGAGGATGATCGCCGTCGCCGCGATCGACGCCGTATAGAGCCCGCCGCCGACCGCGAGGCCAATGGCCGCGACCGACCAGAGGCTCGCCGCGGTCGTCAGGCCGCGCACGATCTCGCCGCGCAGCAGAATCGAGCCCGCGCCGAGAAAGCCGATGCCCGACACGACCTGCGCCGCGACCCGCGACGGATCGAGCACGACGTGGTCGTATTTCAGCGCATCCTCGAAACCGTAAGCCGACACGATCATGATGAGCGCCGAGCCGACGCACACGAGCATGTGCGTGCGCAGTCCCGCCGCCCACGAAAGCCGCTCGCGCTCGAAGCCGATCACGCTGCCGAGCGCCGCGGCCATCATGAGCCGCGACACGAGTTCGATATTTCCTATCATGTTCTCGTCCTCCTCTCGGTGAGTCGCCCGCGAATGCGTCGCGCTGCGGGCCGGTTTTGCTATCCTTTCCCGTTGCGTAGGCGCCTCACGGCCGCGCATCCCCCGAAACAATAAGAGTCGTCCTATGCAGGATCAGCAACCAAACGCATCGTCGGCGATGCAATCGGCGAACCCGGAATCCGCCGCGCCATTGCGCGCGCATTACGCGAACATCGTGCTGCCCATCTGGCGCGGTCCGGGCTTCAACGCGGCGCTCGGGCTCGCCTATGAAGCCGTCGCGCCGGGGGATCACGCGCCGCTGCCGCCGAAGCGCTATCGGGCGATGGCCTGCGCGCGCCAGCTCTTCGTGTTCTCGGAAGCCGGCGATCTCGCGCACGCCGCGACGCTGTTCGAATCGCTACGTCACTATTTTCAGGACAAACGCAACGGCGGATGGTTCTACAGCGTGGACGCGAGCGGCGCGCCGCTGGAGCGTCAAAAGGATCTCTACACCCATGCGTTCGTCGTTTTCGCGTGCGCGCATTACGCGAAGAAAAGCGGTTCCGCCGATGCTTTCACGCTGCTCGATGAAACGTCGCGGCTCGTCGAGGCGCGCTTTTCGAGCGGCGGCGATCTGCTGAACGCGGTGCTTGCCGAGGATTTCGGCGCGACCATCGAGACGCCGCTGCAAAATCCGCTGATGCATCTCGCCGAAGCGTGGCTCGGGGCGCGCGAAGCGACCGGCGAGCCCGCCTACGACAAGCGTCTCGCGCAGCTCGCGAAATCCGTCGCGGATGCGTTCGTGCACGAGCCGAGCGGCTCGATCGCCGAATTGCCGATGGGCACGGCGGGCAACCGGCTGGAGCCGGGCCATCAGTTCGAGTGGTATTTTCTGGCGCTGGGCAGCGGTCACGCCGCATTCGAAGCGGCGGGGCTGAACGAACGGCTCGCGCGCGCGTTCGACTTCGCGCAGCGGCACGGCGTGGACGAGCAGACGGGCGGCGTTCATGCCGCCATCGACGAAACCGGGCGCGTGATCGACGGGACGCAGCGCATCTGGGCGCAGACGGAATATCTGCGCGCGCTGGCGACGCGCGGCGACGCCGTCGGTCCGCAAATCGAGCGGTTTCGCGCGCGCTTCCTGCACGAAACCGGCTGGGTGGAATGCCGCTCGGCGACGGGCGAGATCAGCCGCGCCGAGATGCCGTCGACGACGCCGTATCACCTCGCGACGTCGTACGCGGCCTTGCCTCTTTAAGCGAACTCAGACGAGCTGAAACACCGAAACCGCAGCCTTCAGTTGCCGCGTCTGCTCATGCAGCGACGACGCGGCAGCCGCAGCCTGCTCGACGAGCGCCGCGTTCTGCTGCGTCATCTCGTCCATCTGCGTGACCGCCTGATTCACTTGCTCGATGCCCACGCTCTGCTCGAGCGACGACGCGCTGATCTCCGCCATCATCTGCGTGACGCGTGAAATCGACGCCGACACTTCGCGCATCGCCGTGCCCGCGCGCTCGACGAGCACCGAGCCGTCGCTCACTTGCGCGACCGACTCGCCGATCAGTTCCTTGATTTCCTTCGCCGATTGCGCCGAACGCTGCGCGAGACCGCGCACTTCGCCCGCGACGACCGCAAATCCACGGCCCTGCTCGCCCGCGCGCGCCGCTTCGACAGCCGCGTTCAACGCGAGGATGTTGGTCTGGAACGCGATGCCGTCGATGACCGAGATGATTTCCGCGATCTTGTCCGAGCTCGACGCAATGCCACGCATCTTCTCGACGACATCGTCGACCACGCTCGCGCCGCGCGACGTCGCGTTGAGCGCTTCGCCCGCGAGCGTGTTGGCCTCGCGCGCGTGCTCGGCGTTCTGGCGCACCGTCGCGGTCAGCTCTTCCATGCTCGATGCGGTCTCTTCGAGCGACGCCGCCTGATTCTCTGTGCGCGCGGACAAATCCGCGTTGCCACTCGCGATTTCATCGGCGCCGAGGTTGATCGAATCCGACGTTGCGCGCACCGTTTTCACCGTGTTCGCGACGCTTGCCTGCATCGTCGCGAGGCCCGCGAACAGACGGCCGATTTCGTTCGTGCCGCGATCTTCGATACGCTCGTCGAGACGGCCGTTCGCGATGCGCTCGAAATGGCGGCCCGCTTGTTCCAGCGGCTCGATCACGGCACGGCGCAGCGCGACGTGCACGAGCGCGATGCCCGCGACCAGCGTCACCAGAATCGCGATGCCGACCGCGCGGAACCACGCGTAGCGCGTGTCGATCGACGACAGATAGCCGCGGCCCGCTTCATCGCCGAAATCGACGAACTTCTGCTGTTCCGCGAGATAGCGATCCTGGAAGCCTTGCGTCGGCTGGTCGAGGAACGCCTGGAGATTGCCCGCGTCGAGATACTGCACGAGCTCGCTCAGCGCCTTCGAATACTCCGCGTATTTGGCCTGCAGCGCGCTCATGCGCGCCGTGTTTTCATCGCCGGTCTTCGGCGCGTTCAGGAACGCCGTGAACGACTTGTCCGCCGCCGCGATCTGCTCGCGCGCGTGCTGGACGATTTCCGTCGGCTCGCTTCCGCCGCGCACCATGCGCGTGCCCGCGCGCGACAGGTTGATGCGCGCATCCATCAGATGCTGGGTGGTCTTGTTGACCGCGTTGACCTGCTTGAGCGCGATGTTGGACAGACTGCCGACATCGTCATGCGTGCGCGACAGGGACCAGAAACCGAGCCCTTCGGTCACCAGTTGAAAGAGACAGAACACCACCAGAACGGCGAGCAAACCCGATGAAACCTTGATCTTTCCGAACATCACTAGCACCCACACTTTCCGAATTAAGGCCCGCCGATGCGGGGACACTGCGGGTTTACGGCAGTCGGGCGACAAAGCTTGAATCGTTTGCCGCAACGGCTTGTCTATGCGAATGCAGGGAACGCGCCGCTTCGGCGAATCGTCATCGGAGAGCGCGCGTGCCGCCCGAAACGCACCATTGCACAATTTTTGCGTGACTTCCTTGCAGTGCGCGCGATCGCTTCCTATTGTCTTTGCAGGACGGCACCGAACCCACCCAAGGAGTGTCCGAATGGCCGAAATTGTCGATATCGCGCGCGGTGCGCTGAATGCGCAACCGTTCAGCGCCTTGCTCGGAACAAAACTGATGCAGGTCGATTCAGCGAGTCTCACGCTGTGTCTGACGATCAGGGACGAGCTAAGGCAACAACACGGCTTCGTACACGGCGGGGTGGTGAGTTATCTCGTGGACAACGCCCTGACCTTCGCGGGCGCGCTGCGGCTCGGGCCGAAGGTCGTCACCGGCGAATACAAGATCAACTATCTGCGCCCGGCCGTCTCCGGAACGCTGATGGCGCGTGCTCGCGTCGTCCATGCCGGCATGACGCAGGCAACCTGCCAGTGCGACGTGTTCGTCACCGATGGCGGCGCCGAGCGGCTCGTCGCGGTCGCGCAGGGCACGATCACGCGCATCTCCGAAGGCGTTGCGGCGGAACCCGTCTATCACGCCTGAACTTTTCAAATCCCGTCGTCCGAAACGAAAAACCTCGCCGCGGCGAGGTTTTTTGTCGTTGCTGCGGGCCGATTACTGCGCCGCGACGGTCTTCTGCGTCTGCTCGCCGAGACCCTGAATGCCGAGCTTCATCGTCTGGCCGGCCTTCAGGAAGACCGGGTTCGGCTTCACGCCCATGCCGACGCCCGGCGGCGTGCCCGTCGAGATGACATCGCCCGGCTGCAGGCTCATCACCTTCGACAGATACGCGACCAGTTGCGCGACCGTGAAGACCATGGTCTTCGTGTTGCCGTTCTGATAGCGTTTGCCGTCGACTTCGAGCCACAGATCGAGCTTCTGCGGATCCGCGACTTCGTCCTTCGTGACGAGCCACGGACCGATCGGGCCGAACGTGTCGAAGCCCTTGCCCTTGTCCCATTGCGTGCCGTGTTCGAGCTGCCATTCGCGCTCGGAAACGTCGTTGATCACGCAATAGCCCGCGACGTAATCGAGCGCGTTGGCTTCATCGACATACTTCGCTTCCTTGCCGATGACCACGCCGAGCTCGACTTCCCAATCGGTCTTCACCGAGTTGCGCGGGATTTCGACGTCGTCGTTCGGGCCGCAGATCGCGCTCGTCCATTTGTTGAAGATGACCGGCTCGGTCGGCACCGGCAGATTCGATTCGGCGGCGTGATCCGCGTAGTTCAGGCCGATGCACACGAACTTGCCGACGCGCCCCACGCACGGTCCAATGCGCGGATTGCCGTCGACGACCGGCAGCGTCGCCGGATCGGTCGCGCGCAATTTGGCCAGGCCCGCTTCGGTCAGCGTCGCGCCGGCGATGTCATCGACGACCTTCGACAAGTCGCGAATCTGGCCTTCGGCGTCCAAGAGACCCGGTTTTTCCTGACCCTTGGGGCCGTAACGAAGCAGCTTCATCTGATGTGATCCTCCTGGTTCCAAATAACGTGAGCGGTCGGTCAGTTCGACCAGCCGCCGTCGATGATGTGAATCTGTCCCGTCGTGAACGACGATTCGTCCGAGCCGAGATAAAGCGCGAGCGCCGCGATTTCTTCGGCGCGGCCGACGCGTCCCATCGGCTGGCGCGCGACGAACGCGGCCTGCACCTGATCGACGCTCGCGCCCTGCGCCTTCGCCTGCTCCGCGATGCGGTCCTTGAGCGACGGCGATTCCACCGTGCCCGGACAGATCGCGTTGCAGCGAATGCCGCGCGTGACGAAATCGGCGGCGACGGATTTCGTGAGGCCGATCACCGCCGCCTTCGACGCGCCGTACACGAAGCGGTTCGGCACGCCCTTCACGCTCGATGCCGCCGACGACATGTTGATGATCGAGCCGCCGCCTTTTTCCAGCATCTTCGGCAGGAACGCGCGAATCGTCCGATACATCGCCTTCGCGTTCAGATCGAAGGCGAAGTCCCAGTCTTCCTCGCTCGCCTCCAGAATCGAGCCGGCGTGCACATAGCCCGCGCAGTTGAAGAGCACGTCGATCGCGCCGATCTCGCCGGCCAGCGCGTTGATCGCCTGCGGGTCGCGCACATCGAGCTTGCGCGCTTCGAAGGGCTTGCCTTCGAGCGATTCCGTGCGGATGTCGGTGGCGATCACGCGCGCGCCCTGTGCCGCGAACAGTTCGGCGGTCGCGAGCCCGATGCCTTGCCCCGCCGCCGTGATCAGCGCGGTCTTGCCTGCCAGTCTTTGTACCATCTACTGCTCCAGTCGGAAGTGTTTTTGAGACATGCCGGGTATATCAGCCGTTTCTTAGGCGATAGAAGGCGCGGGCGTTCGCGCCGAAAATCGCGTCCTGCTGCGCCTTTTCGAGATGTGACGTGAGATTGCGCGCCGTGTCGTGCCACGCCGCGTAGCTGCCATTCATGTCGAGCACGGGCCAGTCGCTACCCCACATCAGCCGTGCATATCCGAAATGTTCGAGCAGATGCGCGACGTAGGGTTTCAGCGTTTCGTCGGTCCAGTTCGGGTTCGCTTCGGTCGCGAGTCCGGACAATTTGCAATGCAGCTTTTGCGGCAGTTTCGCGAGTTGCGCGATGCCATCGGCCCACGGTTGCCAGCCCACGTCGATGCCGTCGCGGATCGGCGGCTTCGCGCCATGATCGACGACGATTCTTAGTTCTGGATATCGCTCGACGAACTTCACGAGCGACGGCACATGCCGCGCGAAGATCAGCGCGTCGAAGGCGAGATCGAGATCGATCAGACGCTCGATGGCGTCCTTGCGCGGCGCGTGCTCGATCCACGTATCGTCGGGCAAGTCCTGAAGCATCGGGCGCACGGCCTTGAACTTCGGCTCGCGCGCGAGTTCGTCGATGATCGCCGCGGCATCGGCCGAATCGAGCGGCACCCAGCCGACGACGCCCGCGATCGAATCGTCGCTGCGCGCGAGATCGAGCAGATAGCGCGTTTCGTCGACCGTCGGCGCGGCCTGCACGACAACCGTTTTCTGAACGCCGGCCGCCTTGCGCAGCGGCGTGAGATCGTCGGGACCGAACACGCGATACAGCGGCTTCATGTCGGGCGTGAGCCAGCCATAGTCGCCGCGCGCGGGATCCCAATAGTGTTGATGCGCGTCGATGTTCACATTCGATGTCATCGCGGCACCGGTGCATTCGCATGAAGCAGACCTTCCGCGCGCAACGCGTCCCACAGCGCGGACGGAACCGGCGTCGCGAACGATGCAGCATTCTCGCGCACTTCGTCCGGCGTGCGCGCGCCCATCAGAACCGTGGCCACAACTTTATGCGCATAAGGAAACTGGATGGCCGCCGTCGACAGCGCAACGCCATGCGCGCGACATACGCGTTCCAGCTTGCCGACGCGCTCGACGACGTCCTTCGGCGCATCGCCGTAATTGAACTTGAGATCGCCATGCGCGTTGGCATCGAGACCACGCGCGAGAATGCCCGAGTTGAACGCGCCACCCAGCAAAATACTCACGCCGCGCTTCTCGCATTCGGGCAATAAATCATCGAGCGTGTTTTGCTCGAGCAGTGTGTAGCGGCCGGCGAGCAGCGCACAGTCGATGTCGAATTCGGCCATCGCTTCCATCACTGCCGCGCCTTCGTTCACGCCGAGGCCGACCGCTTTCACGCCGCGCGATTGCTTCAATTCTTCGAGCGCGCGGAAGCCGCCTGCATCGGTCAGTTGCTTCCAGTAGTGCGCGTTCTTGTCGCCGTGCGTCACGCGGCCGATATCGTGGATCAGCACGATATCGATATCGGTCATGCCGAGCCGCATCTGACTGTCTTCGAATGAACGAAGGATGCCGTCGTAGGTGTAGTCGTAAATCGCCTGAAACGGCAGCGGCGCGGCCCAGCCTTCCCTGCCGTCGTCGGGCGTCGTGCGCGGCACGAAGCGGCGGCCGACTTTCGTCGACAGCACGAAATCGCCGCGCGGATAACGCCGCAATGCATCGCCGAGCCGATGCTCCGCTTTCGTGTGGCCGTAGTGCGGCGCCGTGTCGAAGAAGCGGATGCCCGCCTGCCACGCGGCATCGACGGTCGCGCGCGCCTCGTCTTCCGTCAGCTCGTGATACAGACCGCCGAGCGGCGCGGTGCCGAGCGACAACGCGGTGACTTCCAGCGACGTGCGGCCAATCCTGCGTCGACGTGAAACTGCCTCTTGCGCTTCTGCGGTCATCTGCAAACCCCGAATGATTTAGAGATGGCGAAACTCAAGCCGCCACAGTAACGCGTCGCGCGGCGCTCGGCAAACACGCGGGGCCGACCGGCTCGAAGGTTTTGTAAGTCAGGATGAACTCCTGATGCCCGAGCGCCTCCGACTTCGACGCCGCGCCCGCCGCCACCGCAACGGTCACGTCGACGATCTCGCGGCCCACCTCGTCGAGCGTCGCGCGGCCCTCGAGGATGCGGCCCGCGTCGACGTCCATGTCGCCGGACAGATTGCGATACGTCGACGGATTCGCGCAGACCTTGATGACGGGCGATATCGCCGAGCCGACGACCGAGCCGCGCCCCGTCGTGAAGAGAATGACGTGGCAGCCGCACGCAATCAGCTCGCCGATCTCCGCGTTGTCGCTGATATTCGGAAAGCCGAAGCGCGGCTCGCCATCGGGCACGACATCGAGCAGATAGAGACCGCCGGTCGGCGGAATATCGCCCGGCTTGATGATGCCGACGATCGGCGACGCCCCGCTCTTCGAATATGCGCCGAGCGATTTCTCTTCCTGCGTCGTCAGCCCGCCGTCCGCGTTGCCGACCGAGAACGAGCCGTGGCCCATCGTCGTGTAATAGCGCGCGGCCTTTTGCACGCATTCGACGATGGCATCGCCCAGTTCGGCCCGCGCCGCGCGCCGTTTCATGTGGAATTCGCAGCCGACCAACTCGCCCGTTTCCTCGAAGATGCACGACGCGCCTTGATCGATGAAAGCATCGAACGCGCGCCCCACGGCCGGATTCGCCGTGATGCCGCTGGTGCCGTCCGAGCCGCCGCAGATCGTCCCGACGATCAGTTCGTCGAGCGCCATCGGCACTTTCTGTTGAGCCGCGAGCGTCGCGCGCGCCTCGCGCACCCAGTCGAGACCGTTCTGGATCGTGCTGCGCGTGCCGCCTTTTTCCTGAATCGTGAGCACGGCGGCGGGACGGCCGCTCGCGCGCACGACATCGGCGAGATAGTGCTTGTTCATGCTCTCGCAGCCGAGCGACACGAACAGCACCGCACCGACGTTCGGATGCGTGCAGATGCGCTCCAGCATCTTTTCGGCGTAGCTATTGGGATAGCAGCCCGGAAAGCCGATCAGATGCACGGGCGGTTCGACTTGCGGATCGAAGGAATTGAAATCATCGAACGATGGACGGAAGTGCGCGACGATCTCGCGCGCAACGTGATGCGCGCATTCGACGAGATACGCCACCGCGACGACATTGCGGATGCCTTTGCGGCCATCCGCCCGGAGATAGCCCTGCAGTGCGGAAGTGTCCATGGAAGTGTTCAGTGCTGCACGTAGGCGTGTGCGGCGTCGTGCGTGTAAGTGGGCAGGTAGTCGCTTTCCAGGTTGTGCGTATGCAGATGCTCGCCGCGCGCGACATCGACGCTTACGTGGCCGATGATCGCGCCATAACGCAGTACCTTTTCGTCCTTCGACAACGCGCGCCGCGCGATCTTGTGCGCAAGCTCGATGGTCGTCGCGAGCGTGACAGACTCGCCTTCGATCATTAGCGTCTCGCCAGCGGGCAGGCGCGCGGCGGCGATCAGGCAGTTGTCTTCCGGACTGAGAAGAATCAGGCGCGGGTCGGTGGTTTCTTGCATCGTCGATCTCAGAAGGAGGATTGCGCCGAACGTCCAAAGCAAGTCGCCGCGGGAAAATGTGGATGCAACGATTCATCAGTGAACGTAATATTCATAGACGCACCAGTCGAAGTCAACAATGACGCAACCCGGATCGATCAGTGATTTCCCTAGCCGGCGCATGCGAATGGGATCGCGCTCCGTGACGGAAGGCTTAAACTCGCGCGAATTCATGAACCAACTCAGACAGCACATGGACGTGGAAGACAACGACGCCGATCGTTATCGCGCGCCCGCGCTCGATAAAGGGCTCGATATCCTCGAATTGCTTTCGGAACAAAAGTCGGGCCTCACGCGTGCGGAAATCACGAAGATGCTCGGGCGCAACGCGAGTGAGATGTATCGGATGCTGGAGCGGCTGGTCGCGCGGCAGTACGTTGTGCGCTCGCCCGAAGGCGATCGTTATTCGTTGAGCCTGAAGCTGTATGCGCTCGCGCATCGGCATCCGCCGATGAATCGGCTCATCGCCGAGGCGCTTCCGGCGATGCAGCGATTCGCAGATGCAGCCGAGCAATCCGTGCATCTCGTCGTCTACGATCGCGGAAATTTGCTCGTCATCGCGCAAGTGGACGGTCCCGGCACGTGGGGCATTTCAGTGCGGCTCGGCTCGCGCGTCGGGTTGATCGACACGGGCTCCGGCCGCGTCATGCTCGCGTTTCAGACCGACGAACAGCGCGAACACATGCTCGCCGAGCATACGAAGGTCAAAGGCGAACTCGCGGTCGATCGCGCCGTGCTCGACGCCGATTACCGGCAAGTTCGCGAACTGGGCTATTCGCAAAAGGATAGCCAGCAGACTTTCGGCGTGACGGACGTGACGTATCCGCTGCTCGGGCCGTCCGGCCAGGCGATCGCCGCCCTCACCTGCCCGTACCTGCGGCGCATCGACGATTACGTGGCGCCGTCGATCGAAGACGTCACGTCCTTGCTGAAAAATGCAGCCGCGTCGCTTTCGATGACGCACGACTGAATGGCGCACGCTTCGCGCGTTAGAATGGCGGCCCCCTCAAAAAGACGGCGCGCCGCGATGGCGTGCCGCCGTATCCAATCCGACGCATTCCCGATGGCGAAACTCCTTTCCGACTCCGAATTCCTCCGCTTCACCGAACTGCAGCAAAAACAGGCGAACTTCACGATCACATCCGAAGAAGCCGACGAACTGCGCGAGATTGTCGCCCGCGCGCAAAAGAAACGCGACGATCGCGCGGCCGCGATGCAGGCGATCGAAACGTATATCGCGCAGTTCGACATCACGCCCGACGAGCTTTTTTCGGCCGAGCAGATCGGCGATGCGGCACGGACATTCGGCCTGATTCCCGCCGCGAAGAAGGAGCGCACGCTGCCGCCGCAACTGACGTACAACGGCAAGCCGTATCAGTGGACGTCGCGCGCGCTGCCCGACGACATTCGCGTGCCGCTCTTCGATGCGTTCACGTCGGGGCAATCGGTGAAGCCGTTCATCGCGACGTTGAAGGACACGTCGCGATGCGCGTTGACAATCGCGCGCCTCGAAAAGGAAACGGGCAGTTTGTACGCCGAAGCATTGCTCGACGAGCTTTCGCTGTCG
Organism: Caballeronia sp. LZ028; assembly: GCF_031451415.1. Classification (NCBI taxonomy): domain Bacteria; kingdom Pseudomonadati; phylum Pseudomonadota; class Betaproteobacteria; order Burkholderiales; family Burkholderiaceae; genus Caballeronia; species Caballeronia sp. LZ028. Next base: position 47,104 of record NZ_JARUXN010000004.1, read on the forward strand.
CGCGCCCAGATCGACGACGCGCTCGCCAAATTCGCGGCTTAATCGCCGCGCGGCTGTGACGGCGCATCGCACAGCCGCATCCTGAAACCGACGACGCCCGGGTCGTCGGTCTTCGTCACTTCGAAGCCGGTGTTGCGTGCGAGCGCGATCATGCCGGCGTTCTCGCGCAACGCCTCGCCGACCATCCAGCGGGTGCCGCGCTGTCTCGCGTAGTCGATGATGCGCGACAGCAGCAGCGAGCCCAATCCCCTGCCCTTCATATCCGAGCGCGCGGCGACGGCGAATTCCGCGGTCTCGTTGTCCGGATCGGCGATCGCGCGCGCGACACCGAGCGTCTCGCCCGTGCCGTCACCGTTCGCTCGCGTGACGATCAGCGCCATTTCGCGGTCGTAGTCGATTTGCGTCATGCGCGCGAGTTGCGAATGATCGAAGTTACGGACAGCGCCAAAGAAGCGCAGGCGCAAATCCTCGGCGGTATTGGCCGCGACGAACGCCGCGTGCGCTTCTTCGTCTTCGGGACGAATCGGCCTCACGGTGACGCGCATGCCGCGCCAGTCGAGCGTCTCTTCGAGGCAGCGTGGATACGGCACGATCGCCAGCGGCTTGCGATGCGCGCCGAGCGTGAGTTGCGGTTCGTGAACGGCGACTGAATCGCGCGTCACGCGCAACGTGAGACGCAGCGCAACGATTTCTTCGATATAGCAAACGAGTTGCGATAACGCCGTCAGCGCATTGAGCAGCGACTCGGCGGGCAGTTCGCGCGAACGCGGCGAGCGCATGACGAGATCGCGCGAAAGCACGGGATTGAGCGGCGGCAACGCAAACTCGTGAAGTGCGTCGGCAAGGCCGAGCGCGCCTTCGGCCTTGAATTCGAATACCGGACCGAACACGCGATGGTTGAGCAGGCGCGTCTGAATTTCGACGGCATCGCTCGTAAGCGAGTCGGGCGGCCCCGGTTTCACCGAGATGCCGAAACGAGCGAATACGCGCGCCGCACGTTCGCCATTCAATTCGGCGATGCCGTTTGCGAGCGCCGTGCGAATCTCGTTGTGCGCGGCGTCGATGTCTTCGGGAATATTCGCGGGGAGGCCGTCGGGCGTTTGCATCAAGAGTTCGCGGCCCTGCCGGAAATCGACGAGCCGGGCAAAACCGCGCGCCAGCCGATGCGGCGTCGTGTGCACGGGAATGCCGTTCGCATGCAACTCGTCGCGCGTGGCGGCATCGACACAGCCGAAAAAGCACGCGAGCAATCCGCGATATGCGTGACGTCGCTCGGCAATCAACGTGCGGGCGACTTCGGCGACGGGCGCGCTATGCGTCGGCGCATGCACGACGAACACTGTGCCGGTCTCGCGATGCGATGCGAGCGCTTCGAGCGCCGCGCCGAAATCCGCGGGCGTGGCGTCGTCGCCGAGAAGAAGAGGATTGCCCGCGCGAGCGCGAGGCAGCGCGGCGGCGACGGCGTCGCGCGCGGCGATCGGCCATTGCGCGAGGTCGTCGCCTGCTGCGCCAAAGGCGTCCTGGGCAAGTGCTGCGACGCCGCGGTCGCTTGTGATGACAGTTGCGACATCGCTTGTCGCGACGCGGCCGATGCCCAAGGTCTCAATCTCATCGAGCAGATCATCGAGCGAATCGACGCGGACGAGTCCGGCACGGCGGAAGGCCGCGCCGTAGAGGCGGTCGAAAGGGTCATCGCGACCCGTGCGCAGCACGAGCACCGGTTTGTTTCGCGCGGCGGCGCGCGCGGCGGACATGAATTTGCGCGCCGACCGAACCGTTTCGATGGCGAGCAGAATCGCACGCGTCGATGCATCGCTTGCAAGGAAATCGAGGATGTCGCCGGAATCGACGTCGGCTTCATCCCCGAGCGCGACGATTCGCGAGAAGCCGAGTCCGCGAGCACGCGCCCATCCCAGTACGCCGTTCGTCAGCGCGTTCGATCCCGACACCCACGCGACGCCGCCCGACTTGACACTGCATGCGGGGGCGCCGAGACATGCGCCGATTGCCGGCGTGACGACGCCGAGACTGGCAGGTCCGATCACGCGCACGAGAAAAGGCCGGGCGGCGGCGAGCGTACGAACGGTCCATTCGTCGGCGTCCGCTGCGGAAGACTCTCCGCGTTGCTTCGCTTCGCCGACGATCACGACGGCTTTCGTTCCGCGTCGGCCGAGGCGCTCGATGAGGTCCGGCCAAGTGTGCGGTCGCGTGCAAATCACGGCAACGTTCGGCGCTTCCGGTAACGCGTCGACGTCGCGGTACACGGTTTCGCCGGTCAGCGAGTCGTATTTTGGATTGACTGGCCAAAGAGAACCTGTGAAGCCAGCGCATTGCACACGCGCCCAGACCATCTCGCCGACGCTGCCCGCACGCGAGGAAGCGCCGACGACAGCGATCGACTTCGGCGCGAACAGGGTGTCCAGGTTGCGAACAGTCATGGAGGCTCCGGCGTAGGCGCAGTTGTGTCAGCGCCTAGGATAGGCGATTTCGTTTTGCAGGTGATGACTGGCGTCCAGGCCACCGAGGGAGTGCGACTTTATGCGCATAAAGGCGAGGCGGCGGTGCTTGTAAGACCCGCCTCGCCATAGGATGGCGGCGGCTTTATGCGCATAAAGTCGGGCACGTCCGACGCCGGCCGCCGGCCGGACAAGGACTTTATGCGCATAAACCTCGGCCGAACGGCTAACGCGAGTCAGTTGTTGCGGAATATCACTGGAAAAACAACAACGACAATGTAGAATTCAACGGACTTCAAAATACGGAGTGGAACGTGGCGGCGGAAATCATAGCGATCACGCAACAAAAGGGCGGCGTCGGCAAAAGCACGATTGCGATGCATCTCGGTGCGGCCTTTCACGAAAAGAAGAAGCGTGTGCTCGTAGTCGACGCCGATGGTCAGAACACGCTGATCCATTGGTCAAGCGCCGCATCGGATGACGCAAGCGGCATCCCGTTTCCAGTCGTCAATCTCTCCGAGGCCGGCGGGCAGATTCATCGGGAAATCAAGAAGTTCGTCAACGACTACGACGTCATCGTCGTGGATTGCCCGCCGTCGATCACCGAGAAGGTATCTGGCGTCGTGTTGCTGGCGGCGAGCGTCGCGGTGATTCCGACTTCGTCATCGCCGGCGGACTATTGGTCGAGCGTCGGCCTTGTCAAGCTCGTTCAGCAAGCGCAGGTGATGAACGAAGATCTGCGCGCCGTCTTTCTGCTCAACAAGACCGAAGAAAAGCGCATGCTCACGCGCGAACTCAAGGTTGCGCTCGAAGAGCTCGGCTTTCCCTTATTGAAAACGCAGATCCCAACGCGCGAGTGTTACAAGCAGGCCATGGCGCTTGGACAGACCGTGCTTCAAATGAGCGATCGCGGCTCGCGCCTCGCAGCGGCGGAAATCCGCTCGGTCGCGGACGAGATCCTCGACATGCTCTCCTGACTTTATGCGCATAAAGGACCCTGAATGAAACCGTCCCAATTTGCCAAGGGCTTCAAGGCTCGGCCCGACACGACGAGCAGCGAGAAGCGCACTGCGCTGGATCGCCTGAATGCGATCGATGGCATCGTCGACATTCAACATGTGGGGCAGGCCGCCGCGAACGGCCGATCGAGCGCCTTCGTGGCCGACGAGCCGGGCGACATCAACGCCGGACCTGAGTCCGATGAATATCGTGCGTGGCGCCGTGCAAACCGCTACACGGCCGGACAGATAATCGAGTTGCCGCTCAAGTCGATCAAGCCCAGCCCGTTCAACCCGCGCCATTTCTATCTGAAGACGTCAATCGCGGAATTGGCCGTCAATCTGGCGAAGCAGGGCCAGCAACAGGCGATTCACGTCATTCCCGATTACGAGCATCCGGGAACGTTCTTCGTCAGCGATGGCGGTCGGCGCGTGCGAGCACTGAAAGAGGCAAACAAGGAAACCGTGAAGGCAGTGGTCGTCGATCTGCCGATCGGCATTCAGAGCTACAAGCTCGGTTATGACCTGAACGTTCAGCGCGACTCGCAGACTGTTTTCGACAACGCCGTGGTCTGGCGACGCTTTCTCGACGAACAGCATTTCCAGAGCCAGCGCGAACTGGCGGATCACCTCGGGCTGGACGAATCGACGATCGCCGTCGCTTTGTCGATCGCGAAGCTTCCTGAGAACGTCATGCACGAGATGGTTGCGCGGCCGGACCGATTCGGCTCGAACATGGCCTATCAGATCGTGCGCTATCACGCCGCGCGCGGCACCGACGCCACGCTGCGGCTGATCAACAAGATCACGTCGGATGACCTGAGCACGCGGCAGGTCGCCGATATCGTCAAGGGCCGCGCGAACGCTCAGGAAGCGCCGAAGACGCCTGGTCGGCAACGCTATGCGCAGCGCCTCGAAATCAAGCTGGAGGGCGTCGCAGTCGGCGATCTGAAGTCATACGGCGAAGATCGTCTCGAGTTGCGTTTGCGAGGCTTGTCGCGCGAGAAGCGCGATGAGCTACTGCATCAGATCGAACTGATGCTTCAGCCTGTCGAGACCAAGAAGTAAATGCACACGATGGCCGCCGAGATCATGGACCGGCGGCCATTTTCGAATTGGACGTTTTCGGTTGCGCGCGGAGACTTTAGCGCGATTGACTGAGCGTAAATGCCAGCAAGTCGCCATCGGTCGGCTCGCCCCACGTCTTTCGCGCCAGCCAGTCGAAGAAGGATGTTTCCGCCAGCTTCGAATCCAGTCCGCGCTTGCGCCAGTCGTCGCGCATGTGGGCACCGAGCCCCGGCAAAACGTCCTCCTCGAAGGATTGACGCGCGACCTCCCGTTCTTCCTCACCTTGCTCGTCGTACAGCACGCGCGCTTCCTTGCGGCGGTACGCCGAGAATTCGCTCAACAAGCGGGCTTTGAGATCGTCGGCGGCAGCCGGCGTGCGGGAGGCCGTACCGCTCGTTGCCGGAGGCAGCGCTTCTACCGGTGGCGCGTAGCCCTTTTTGAGCGCGTCCTTGAAAAGCGCCGCGCCGCTGCGAACCGGCGGCAAAGTCGTGCTGCGCATGCGCTGTTCGGTCATCTGCAACGCCGCGCGGATGCGGTTTTCCTCGCTGTCGGCATACAGCGTCTGCGCGTCCTTGAGCGGAATGCCAATCTTCACCATCCGATCCACCAACGTGCTGTCGAAGACGTTCGGATGTTCGTCCAGCGCGAGCATCGGCTGCTTTTGTTCGGTCACGCGGAACTGAATCTCAGCCACGCGGCGCCCTTCGCGGTGTTCCACCAGTTCGACGAAGATATTGGTCACCGCATTCACCTCGGCGATTGCGGGCCGCAGATAATCGCGTTTGAAGTATTTGTATTCGCGCTTGGCTTCGTCGCCGGCTTCGGTATCGGGCGTTCCTGAAAGAATAGGCCGCCACCATTCCCACGTCTCGCGCATCGTCAGATGGCTGGGATTCGTGAGATAGCGAACGCAAATTTCATAGAGTGCGAGGCCGGCGCTGCTGCGCAACTGACTCTGGAATTGCAGGCTCAGGCGCGCATACTGCACAGGATCCAGCAGCTTCTTTTTGATTTTCGGCGCGAATGAAAATTCGACCCAGACGCGGCGCGTCGTCGGATCTTCGAGGATTTCGGCATCGGCGATCAGCGTCGAGATGCCCCACTTGCGACCCGGCTTCTGACTCGATGTGCCGGTGCTCCATTCGACCTGCACCGACACCATGCGACGCAAATGCTCCTTCACGAGCGCAGTGTCGTTCGAGTCGAACGCCGAATTTGCGACGATATCCGACAGCAGCGCGCGATACGTGTCACCGGAGTCGTCGGCTTGTTGAGCAACGGCTAGCAGCACATTGAACAACTTTCTGGTGAGCAGCGTGATCTTGCCGCTTTTCGGCTGAATCGCAATGGCCTCGACTGCCTTGCGCAGTTCCGCCGAACTGGGGCTGACGACATCGGTTTTCTTTGCGCGCTTGGTGGCCATGAAATGGTCAAGATCGATATTGCGAGCAAGGATACCGATTGGGGTGAAGCCCGTCTATAGGGACACCCTCACCACACAGGGGTGATTGCCAGACAGACACCACGGCTCACTGCGGTGCGCTCCCGAAAACACTCACCGCTCACCGATCGAGGGTATCTTTTAGCTGTAGTGTCCACGCGGGTAAACGGATTGCGACGGTTTTTCGGCGCCATCCGGGAGCTCAAGCAGTCTCCCGAATAGGCTCACCTTAAAAATTTTTCGGCTCGTTGAACGACGTGTGGCGCGGCAGAGACAGCCGAAAGTCCGTCCTTCTCCGCTTCGGCCGCGCATCGGTGCGGTGCAAAGTTATAACGGCGCGCACTCACTTCAAAAGATCGGCATCGACAGGTCCCGAAAAGTCTCACCTCATCGAGTTTTCTTCAACCCGATCGCCCCCGTTCAGCCCCGTTCTACGGGCTTCGCGCCGCCTATGGCCCCCGAAAACTATCACTTTTGACCTGCTGCACGTCATATCGCCTGTCCCGCAAATGCTCACCCTGCTGCGTCCTGCAAAGCCTCACCTTTTTTCCGTCGTCGCTCAAAAATGGTGCTCTCCCAGGCACTTATCTCGCTTTCGGCACAAAACGTGAAGAAGGTGGCTCCCGTAAATCCTCACCGACGGTTTCTTGGCACTATCCCGCACCGACGCTCGTAGCTCCCGCATTCCCTCACCATACCGTGTTTCCGCTAAACGCAACGACAGGCCATCCTGGTCTATCCACTTGTTTCTAATATGTTTTTTCATGCGCGCGATTTCTCATCTAGTGCAGCGACAGCTCTCGTACAGCGCGCGTGATCCCGGATTTCCTCACCATGCGAGGCGCATGACAGGGAAGATGGACTGAAAAAAGCAGGCGCAGACACTCCTGGAAAGGCTCACCTTAGACGCTCTCACCGGCCCTGCGAGCCCATCCAAGAAGAGACTACGGCTGCACCGAGAACGTGAATCTTCCATTTCGCTCCCGGAAAAGCTCACCTCAGGCGTCGGCAGATGAAAATTTCAGCGAAAAGCAGCCTTCGCCCCCGAAAACGCTCACCTTTCTCTCGGGAATTACCCTGAAAGCCCTCACCGATCGGTAAGCTTTACCCGAATCGACTCCAAAATAGTGCGATTCGCATGCTCCCGAAAATTCTCACCGAACGAAGCCGACAGACCAGGGGGGCGCCCTCAGAAATCAACGCGTTAGCGTGCGCGTGCCCCCGAATAAGCTCACCCATCATTTTGGAGCCTCCCCGAACCCGCTCACGATTCCTCCCGAGAGACCTCACCGATCATCCCGAAGCCCGTCACCGTTCGCTCCCGCAGAGTTTCACCATAGTTCCCGTACAATCTCACCTGACGTCCGGCAAAGCCTTATCCGATAAGGGTTCTGGCTGGTGTTAACGATGTTAACAAGGTTCAAAGGTGTTAACTTCTAATACTCTCTAGCGGTGCAGTGTTTTGCACGCAGTAATTAGAAAAACGAAAAGCTGCGTGAAACAGACGCCCATGGCGCGTATGGGACTAAAATCCGCGACAAATCATCGACTTGCAGGGGTATCTTCAGGATGTTTCACGACGGCGGACATGTGTTCCATGCCAAGTTGTCGAAAACGGCCTAAATGCGCTGTTATCGACGTTGGTGTCAATGATCGAACGAAAAACATAACGACCAACACGTAAAACGTTATGATCATCATGTTGAACTGCTAGATTTTCGCCATGGATCAATCTACTCGCGACACGCTGCGCCAAGAAATCGAAGCGATGCGCGCCACCGGCGCACGGCGGCAAGACCTCTCTCAACACGCCTGCAAGCGACTCTTCTTCGACCTGGGCGTTCGGCCCTCGGTTACGACTGTCCGCGAACTGACTCAAACCGGCAGCGCAAGCGACATCCCCAAGGACATCGAGGCGTTCTGGGCCGGTCTGCGTTCGACGTTGCGCGTTCGCATCGACGCTGGGGCGATGCCGGAATCATTGCAGGAACGTGCCGGCGAACTGCTGGCGGCTTTATATGACGAGGCTCAAACGGTCGCGCGTGCCGCCCTTAACGAGGAAAAGGCCCGTCTGGACATGGCCATCCAGGCCGCGCAAGCCCAGGCTCGCGATGCCGATATTCGTCGCGAGGCGATCGAGCGGGCTCAGCAGCGTGCCGAGGCGCGCGCCGAAGCAGGCGCTGCTCAGATCGCGGCGCTGGAAGCCGAATTGAAGACGCTGCGCAGTCAAGGCACAGACGCTCAGGCGGGCTTGCGCGAAGTCATCGCCCGATGGGAGAAGGAGAACGAGACGCTCTCGGCGCGTCTGCAGCAGGAGCAGGACGCTGCGGCACGGCTGCGCGACCGCATCGACGAGCTTCAAAACGAGCTGCGCCACAGCACCGAGCACTACGCTCAGCAGATCAAGGACGCGGTCAAGGAGGCCGAACGGCGGGTGCATCCGATGCTCGTCGAACTCGACTCCCTGCGCGGCATGGCCGCCACCTATCAGACCAGCGCACGCGAAGCGAGTCAGAAAGAATTCGATTTCATTCAACAGCTTAGCGCAGCCCGGAGCCGCGCCGACCGGCTCGAGTCGCAAGTGCGGGCGCAGTCCGACGAAATCGATGCGCTAGTTCTCGAGCGCGATGCACGGCGGGTTCAATCCGGTGCGAGCGCGGAAGTCGGCGCGTTGATCGCGTCGCTGGCGGCGCAGGGGCGCCTCACTTCCGCCGAGATCGCCCGCCTCGGCACGCAGATTGACGCGCACGTCGCCGCGCCAACTTCCTGTCCGGCGTGCGAGGCTGGCGAACCGGAACTGCAGCGCCACGAAGACGAATACGAGCTTTCCTGCCCGAACTGCGAGCGCACCTCCGGGGCCACGGCATCGAAGCTTGCGGCCGTCGACGAATTTATCCGGTCGGCGCGCGTCAGCACCTCGTAATCGCGCGTCGAGTGAGCGCCGGCGTTAAAGGTGACGGTTTTCGGGATCGTCGACGGACATGTGCCGTTCCCCGTCGGCGCGCGCGTGAGCAATGTCACGCTCCCGTATTTGCTCACCCATCCATTCTTGCCAGGCACGATGCAGCCGGTGAACCGAGATCGTCTGCTGGAATCCGAGCCACTGGCCGACGCGATCGGGGTCCGTGCCATCCTCGAACAACTCCGCCGCGTACGTGTTGCGCAAGGTCTGCGGACTTGCGCGCGCGACGCGCGATGCCGCTATCCCGGACGCGGCCACGACGGCGTCGATCGCGCGCAGCATCGTCGCCTTGTGCATGGAGCGTCCCGTCGGTGCTGCCGGGAATAGCAATTCGCCTGCAAGGCCAGCCGTCTTGCGCTCGCTGATCCAGTTGTCGAGCAGTTCGACCGCGAACGGAGCGAGCCGCGCCTGCCGGATCAGCAGCGGATTCGACGCGTCGACGGTCACATAAGGCGCGCCGGCCGCGTAGCAATCGACGGTCAATTGCGCCGCTTCGCCCGTTTTCACGCCTGCGCCGAGAAAGACGGCGACCAACGCCCGGTCGCGCCGCTCGCGCCAGCGCTGCCCGGCCGGCAAGGCGCCGATCGGAGAAAACAGATGCGCGACGAGCAGCGCGCGCTCATCGTGGGTGAGAAAGCCCGTCGGCTCGTTGTCGCGTGCCTTGCGCCATGCCGCGTCGCCGTCCTGAGCGATGAAGCGCGCCGGATTCGTCGCCGCCGATTCCACTTCCCGAACGTGATCCAGCACGCGCTCGATCAGCCGCAGATACCGCATGCGCTGCGGGCGTCGGATGTCCAGTTGCGCGACGAACTGTTCGATGATCGGACGTTGCACCGTATGCAGCGTCGCGCGTTTGGTGGCCAGCCACTCGAGAAAATTTCCCCATTGCGCGCGATACACATCGGCCGATGACGCCCTGAACGATTGCTGGGCGAGCCATGCATCGAACGCGGCGTGCGGATCGGCCTGCCAGTCGGCGCGCTGTTGGTCGAAGAGATCGGAAGTGTTCGGCATATTGTTCGAAGGCGCGTTGCGCGCTGTATTGCACTGCGCACAGGGTCGGGCTTCGGGCGCGCGACGTCAAGCGCGTGTGTCCGCCAAAGTGTCGATAACTGTCTTGGCGGGCGTGCGTTTCGTCGACTACTGTCGTCTATACGGCTTCCTTCCATCCACGAACACAAGAGCAAAAAGGAGCGAGCGATGCCCCAGCAATCCTGGCAGGAACGTCGCGCGAATGGACGCGCCAGGCGCGAACGCACACCGCGGGCCGCGCAAGAGGCGATCGGCGATGTCGATCGCGATCCCATCGAGCTTTTGCGGACAAGCAGCAAAGGCCGCGTCGATGCGCTGATTCCCTTGCGTTACGGCCGCATGCTCGTTTCGCCGTTCACGTTTTATCGCGGCAGCGCGATCCTTCAGGCGCACGACCTGGCCGGCACACCGGACAGCGGCATCGCCATTCAGATCTGCGGCGACTGTCATCTTTCCAACTTTGGCGGCTTCGCAACGCCGGAGCGCGCGCTCATTTTCGATCTCAACGACTTCGACGAAACCGCGCCCGGTCCGTGGGAATGGGATTTGAAACGGTTGGTCGCGAGCTTCACGATCGCCGGCCGGCATCTCGGCCACGGCGATCTGGCTGCGGACGAGTTCGCGTTTGTCGCCGCGCGCAGTTATCAGACGCATCTGCGCGAGTACGCTGAAATGAGCGTGCTCGATCTCTGGTACGAGCGCATCACCTTCGATCGCATGTACCAGGCCGTGCAGAGCGAAGACGCGCGGCGGCGCATCAAGCGCGGCATCGAACGGGCTTCGCGCCGCACGCACGAAACGATGCTGCCGAAACTCGCCGACCGAACCGGCGACACGTGGCGCATTCGCGATGCGCCGCCTGCCGTGTTTCACATCCACGGCAAGAGCACGCTGATCGATAAGAACGACGGCTGGATGACGCTCAAAGCCAGTCGTGAAGATGCGCTCGCGACGCTCGTGCGCGATTATGTCGCGACGCTTACGCCGGAGCGCGCGAGATTGCTGTCGCAATTCAGCCTGCAGGATGTCGCGTTCAAGGTGGTCGGCGTGGGCAGCGTCGGCACGCGCTGCCTCGTTTTGCTGCTCACGGATCATCACGACAAGCCGCTTTTCCTGCAGATAAAGGAGGCATCGACGTCGGTCGTCGCGAGATTCACGAAACATGCGAAGCACGCCGACGATATCAAACACGACGGGCACCGCGTCGTTCACGGACAACGTCTGATGCAGGCCGCCACGGACCCGTTTCTCGGCTGGGCGACCGGACCGCTCGGGCGCACGCTCTACATCCGCCAGTTACGCGACATGAAAATTTCCGCAGAACTCGATACTTTCAGCGACGACGTCTTTCGCGAATACGCCGTGCTTTGCGGCTGGGCGCTTGCCCGCGCGCACGCGAAGTCCGGCGGATGCGCGCCGGAAATCTCGGGCTACCTGGGCAACAGCGATCGAATGGCCGAAGTTCTAGTGCGCTACGGTCGCGCCTACGCGGATCAGGTGGAAAAGGACTACGAGGTGTTTCGCGTTGCGTGCCGGGACGGCAAGCTCGAATCGCGTTCGGATGCGGACATCGCGGCGGAGTTCGCGCCGTGAAACGATCCGCTGCGCGATGACATGAACCGGGGCACGCGGGTTCAGTCGCGTGCCGCGGGATGCGTCAATGCGCAGCGCTGACTGCTCGCGGCCGATTCTGTCGCGATGCGCGCTCGTAGGCGTCTACGGCGAAGGCGAAAACGGCGGGCAAGGCATCCGAGGATGCAACGTCGACGACGTCATCGGTTTCGGGGAAATGAAAGTGATCGGGACGCGCGAACAGCTCGCGCAAGGCGGCTTCGTGTCGTCCCGCGAATCCGAGGTCCGCGACGGCCTCCGCCTCGATGGCATGCAACAGCCGCCAAGTCAGCGGCACTCCTTTATCGATGTAACGCCCCGCGATCTGACGCGTGATGCGCTCGAGGTCATGCACCGCGCGGGCGAACTGCCTTCTGCTCAGGTTTTCACCATTCGACTCCATGATCCACCCCTTCCGGCCGGTCTTATTGTACTGTACAAATATACAGTACTTGTTGCAATGAAAATAGCGTCGCGCGAGTCGAACCGGGTGTATGTGCGATTCCGCCTACGTGCGTTTCAGACATGCGCGGCTATGCGCGCCTGCCGACAAAGCGCATCGTTCAACCGTGCTTGGGAAACTCCTGAGCGGAACGCGCAGGCAGTTTCTGCGTTCGTTCGACGGCACCGCGCGGCCAACAGCGCTGCAAACCACGGGAGAACTGACATGAACAAGGATCAAGCCGAAGGCGTTGGCAAGCAGGTCAAGGGAAAGATCAACGAGGGCGTCGGCAAAATGACGGGGGACACGGCTCAGGAAGCCAAGGGCGACATGCAGCAAGCAGCCGGCAAGGTCCAGAAAGGCGTGGGCGATGCACGCGAGGATCTGAAGGACAGCGTGAAAAAGAACCCGTAAGACGGGCCAACCGGCGCCGCGACTCCGGCGCCGCTTTGAGCGGGACGTGCTCGATGCGTCCCGTTTTTTATTGGCGGGCGCACGGCGGCGCGCCGACTTTATGCGCAAAAAGTTCCGGACGCTCAACGCATCAGCCGTGGATGACGACGAGCAACGCCTTGGCCTCCGCGCGCCCGACATTCCGGATCGCGTGCGCCTCGTCCGCGGCATACCGCGCGGTTTCCCCCGCCTTCAGACGACGCGTCGCACCCGACGCATCGACCTCAACGGAACCGTTCAGCACTGTGAGATGCTCGCGCGTTCCCGGTTCGTGCGCGTTCGACGTGAGCGCGGCGCCCGATTGCAGCGTAAGTTCGTACCACTCGAACTTGCCGGCGAGTTCAATCGGTCCCCACACGCGCAACTGATAGCCGCCGTTGTCCCCACTCAGGGTCGGTATTTCATGCAGCCCCGAAACGCGGATCGCTTCGGCGGGCCTTTGCTGCGCGAACAATTGGTCGAGGCTGATGCCGAGCGCATTGGTCAGTCGCCACGCGACGGCGATCGTCGGATTTGCCTTGTCGCGCTCGATCTCCGACAGCATCGACTTTGACACGCCGGCCGCGCGCGACAGATCGTCGAGGGTCAGCTTCCGTTCGCTGCGCAAGCGTTGAATGATCTCTCCGACGCGCGGCGGTGTTGCGCCTGCGCCCGCGAGATCGCCTGCTTTTCCCTCTGAACCCGTGCTTGCCATGAATCGACCAATCCCGTAAAGTGTTCGGCATATCGGAAATGCGTTCGAAATATCGAACATGTCCGATGCGATGGATGCACTATAACAGGGCTAAGGACGGCGCGCGCGAGTCACGAGGCGCGGATTGCATTGGCAGGCCCAGAACAAGGATTGCGATGAAAGACCGATATCTCTCCCATTTGCGTTCGACGCTCGACGAAATTCGCGCTGCGGGGTTCTACAAGACGGAGCGCGTCATCGCGAGTCCGCAGTCGTCGGACATTCGGCTCGCGAACGGCGCGGCGGTGCTTAACTTCTGCGCGAACAACTACCTGGGTCTCGCGGACGATCGCCGGCTCATCGAGGCCGCGAAGGACGGACTGGACGCCGATGGTTTCGGCATGGCGTCCGTGCGTTTCATCTGCGGCACGCAGACCGTGCACAAGGAACTTGAACAGGCGATCGCGCGTTTTCTCGAAACGGACGACGCCATTCTTTATTCGAGTTGCTTCGATGCAAACGGCGGCCTCTTCGAAACGCTGCTGACCGAAGAAGACGCGATCATCAGCGACGAACTGAATCACGCCAGCATCATCGACGGCGTGCGGCTCTCGAAGGCCCGGCGTCTGCGCTATAAGAACAACGACCTCGCCGATCTGGAAGCGCGTCTTCAGGAAGCCGATGCAGCCGGCGCACGCTTCAAGCTGATCGCGACCGACGGGGTTTTTTCGATGGACGGCATCATCGCCAACCTTTCCGGCATCTGCGATCTCGCTGACCGTTACGGTGCGCTCGTCATGGTCGACGATTCCCACGCCGTCGGCTTCATCGGCGAGAACGGGCGCGGAACCCCGGAGCAATGCGGCGTGCTCGATCGCGTCGACATCATTACCGGCACGCTCGGCAAGGCGCTTGGCGGCGCGTCAGGCGGCTATGTCGCCGCGCATAAGGAAGTCATCGATTTGCTGCGTCAGCGCAGCCGGCCGTATCTTTTCTCGAACACGTTGGCACCGAACATCGCCGCGGCATCGCTGAAAGTGCTTGAACTGCTCGCAAGCGACGAAGGCGCGACGTTGCGCCGGCGCGTCCGCGAGAACGGGGCGCACTTCCGCAAGGCGATGTCCGCGCTCGGCTTCGATCTTGTCCCCGGTGAACATCCGATCATTCCGGTCATGCTGGGCGACGCTCAACTCGCGTCGAAGATGGCTGATGCGCTGCTCGACGAAGGCGTCTATGTGATTGGCTTCTCCTACCCTGTGGTGCCGAAAGGACGCGCGCGCATCCGGACGCAGATGAGCGCGGCACACACGCCGGAGCAGATCGATCGCGCAGTCGATGCGTTCGCTCGCGTCGGCCGATCCCTCGGCGTCATCGGCTGACTTTATGCGCATAAAGGCCCGCGACCTTCGAAGCAGCATCATCAAGACCAAACGCCAGGATCAAACGCAATGAAAGCCCTCGCCAAACTCGAACGCGCACCCGGCCTCACCCTGACGCGCGTGAAGCGACCCGAAGTCGGTCACAACGACGTTCTTATCCGCATCCGGAAGACGGCGATCTGCGGCACCGACATCCACATCTGGAAATGGGACGAATGGGCGCAGAAGACGATTCCGGTGCCGATGCATGTCGGTCACGAGTACGTCGGCGAGATCGTGGAGATGGGACAGGAAGTACGCGGCTTCGCCATCGGCGACCGCGTGTCGGGCGAAGGCCATATCACATGCGGTTTTTGTCGTAACTGCCGCGCGGGCCGTCGTCACCTGTGCCGCAACACGGTCGGCGTGGGCGTGAATCGTGAAGGCGCATTTGCGGAGTTTCTCGTGATCCCGGCGTTCAACGCGTTCAAGATTCCGCCTGACATTTCCGACGATCTCGCTGCGATCTTCGATCCGTTCGGCAACGCGACGCACACCGCCCTTTCATTCAATCTCGTCGGCGAGGATGTGCTGATTACCGGCGCCGGGCCGATCGGCGTGATGGCTGCGGCGATCGCGCGGCACGTCGGCGCGCGCAACGTCGTCATCACCGACGTGAACGACTATCGGCTCGAACTTGCCCGCAAGATGGGCGCGACGCGCGCGGTCAACGTGGCGAACGAAAACCTGCGCGACGTGATGAGCGAACTCGGCATGACCGAAGGATTCGACGTGGGCCTGGAAATGTCCGGCGTGCCGAGCGCATTCACGGCGATGCTCGAATCGATGAATCACGGCGGCAAGGTCGCACTGCTCGGCATTCCGCCGGCGCAGACCGCCATCGACTGGAATCAGGTGATTTTCAAGGGACTCGAAATCAAGGGCATCTACGGACGCGAGATGTTCGAGACCTGGTACAAGATGGTCGCGATGCTGCAAAGCGGCCTCGATCTCTCCCCGATCCTCACGCACACGTTTCCCGTCGACGACTATCAGCGCGCATTCGACACGATGCTTTCCGGCAACAGCGGCAAGGTCGTACTCGACTGGACCGCCGTCGCGGCCTGAGGGGCACGGATCACGGCGCGTTGTCCGCAGATGCCTTCGAAAATTCGGCCTGAATGGCGACGTGCACATCGTCGCCGACGGCCGGATACCACGTCGTCAGTCCGAACTGAGCGCGGCTGAAATGTCCGTCGGCGGAGAAGCCCAGCGTTTCCTGCTTCGTGAGCGGATTGACCGCGTGTCCGTTGAACGTCACGTTGAGCGTGACCGGCTTCGTCGTGCCGCGTATCGTCAGATCGCCCGTCAATATGCCCTTGTCTTCGCCGGTGCGTTGAAACGCCGTGCTGACGAAAACGATGTCCGGATAACGCGCGCCATCGAACATGTCCGGTCCTTTCAGCATGCGATCGAGCAGCGGCACATTGGTGTTGACGCTGGACGCGTCGATTCGCGCGCGTACCGAGCTTCCGGACATTCCGTCCGCGTTCCAGTCGAGTTGCGCCGTGGTCTTATCGAATCGGATGACGAAGCGCGAGTAGTGGAAATGATCGACGTCGAAACTCACGTTCCAGTGATGCGGATCGAGCTGATAACGTCCTGCCGGCACGCTCGATTCACTCGACGAAACGTGATGCGTCACGACCTGAAGCGGCGTGCACGCCGTCAATGCGATCGCCGCGAGAAAAAGAACGAGACGCTTATAAGCCTTCATCGCGCATTGCCTCGAAAACAAAAATAGAACGTCGACAAGTTTCGCCGAGATCATCCGAACGCGCGCAAGCCGTCACGGACTTTTCGTCAGCACACACGAAAATGTCGCGATCGGGTAGAGTTCGCCTCGACCTACATCTCAAAAAAGCGGCGCCACCGTACGCGCGTTGGCGGATAAAACATGTGCACATGGCTGTCCCGATTCCGAACGTTTCGCGCGCACTTGTCGGCGGTTGCCGCGCTCGTCGCGCTGGGCTGGACGCCCGCCGCGCACGCAAGCTGGTGCGGCGACGGTCTCTGGCTCGACGCGATGGTCGCTTCGCATCACTTTCACCCGGACAAGGACTTCGAGCAATTCAATCCGGGCATCGGCGTGGAATGCTGGGTCGCGCCGCAATGGGCGGTGACAGGCGGCTACTTTCGCAATTCGCTGTCGAAGCCGTCGTTCTACGGCGGCGGCGTGTGGGGACCGGACTTCCTTCACTGGAATTACATCAGGCTCGCAGTCATGGCCGGGCTCATCTCCGGCTATGACTACGGCAGCTACGGCCTCGGCCATAACCATACGGTCGGTCCGGTTGCCGCGCCGCTCATCATGCTGGAATACAAGCGCGTCGGCGCGAACATCATCCTGATTCCGCCGATCCCTTCGAGCGATCTTCCGTTCACGCTTGGGTTCATGCTCAGACTGCGATTCTGAACATCGTGCGGGGTTTGTGGTTTGTAACGTACTCCCGAGCTCCAGACGACTGAACGAGAATCCAGCTAACGCCTTCGCGGCCGAGGCAAACCGGCGACGCTGTCAGGCGCGCCGCGCATGCGTTCTTGACACCCGCGTTGGCGGCCCAACGATTGCTGAGGGGTGCGATGTGACGCATCGTGCACAGCAAACAAGAGAAAAGAATCAGCACGTAGACGAAAGAAAACGCCGCACGCATGGCTCAACGTCATAGGCCCGGCTTTGGCTCGCTACGCGATGTCGGCGTCACTCCGTGCCCGAGTCTCTCTGCGACCCCATCCATGAGCAAGCCAACCCAGATTCGCATGAAGCTCGACGAATATCGGCTGCAATGGCGCGTGCTGACCTTCTACGAGCGCTTCGAGCAGATCATCGCCCACATCCTGAGCGTCGTGATCTCGGTGATCATCGTCGTATCGCTGTGGCAGTTGATTCGGGCGGTCATAGCGCTGACGCTGTCGGGGGCGCTCGATCCGCTGGATCATGCGATCTTTCAGGCGGTTTTCGGCATGGTGATGACGTTGTTGATCGCGATGGAATTCAAGCATTCGATCACTCGCGTCATGTTAAGACGCGATCACATCGTGCAGGTCAAGACAGTGCTTCTCGTGGCGATGCTCGCGATAGCGCGCAAGTTCATCATCCTTGATCCAGCCACGGACCCGGGCCGCATTGCCGCACTGGCGGCCGCGCTGATCGCGCTCGGCAGCGTCTACTGGCTAATGCGGCAACGCGACGATCCCGTCGATGCGGCGATTGCAGAGCGCGCCGCGCGGGATCGCGAAAAGCGCGATTGATATTCTGTTGGCGTGCTGCCGATGCTTTCAGCGTCAATCTGGCAGCACGAACTCGGTACGCATGTCTTCGATCACCTTCTCGACGTGATGTACATAGTCCGCACCGAGGTCGTTGAGCGGCACGATGTTCCAGTTGCGGCCGGATGCGTCGGGCGGATGCCGCTCTGGCAGCGGTATGCGCACGCGCAAGGCTCCCGGCGCGTCAGCGGAGATTTTGGCCATGCGGCTTTGCAGTTCGTCGCGAATCTGCTCAGGGGTTCGAACGGTTTTCGGCATGGGTCTGCCTCCTTCGCTTGCACGTCTGGATCGTGACTGGTTGGGCGCAGACGTTGGACGCATGCACCGACGCCTCTTTGAAGTTTAGTCGCTAATTCGGATAGGCATCGACTGATGCAATGATCGTCCAGAAAAAGTGAGTGCATTCCTCCTCACAGCCCCGATTCTCGCTGTCTATTCCACGAATCCGGAATCTTCTTGAAGCGCACCTGCCTCACTGTCCCCGCGCCGCGTGTCGCAAGCACTCCAGCATCAACGTCGCAGCGGGCGTCAGCGGACTGTCCCTGCGCGTCACGATTCGCACCGACACGGCAGGCAACGGATCAACGATAGGAAAGATCGCGAGCCCTTCGCCGACCCATGGATGTTCCAGCAACGCGGCGGGCATCGCGGCGAGCGCATCCGAGCCACGCAACAACCCGTGCGCGATGATGAAGCTCGGACACTCGATCACACGTTTGGGCACCATCAGACCGCGCTCGGCGTACGAATCGAGCAGCGCCTGCGTCGAACTTTCCGGCGACGGATTCAGCAGCCACTCCGCATCCGACAACTCCGCGAGCGACGTGCAGTGCCGCAACGGATGATCCGCGCGCCCGACGATCGCCGAGCGGCTCTCGTACAGCTCGATGTGATCGAACTCCGGCGCGAGATGTTCGGGCACGACGACCGCCACGACGAAGTCCAGCGAACCATCGCGCAGACGCGGCATCGCGACGCCCGGAAAGCCTTCGATAAAACTCACGCGCGCGTCCGGCATCTGCTTGCGAAACGCGCGATACGCCTGCGGCAATATCGATAGCGCGGCAGTCGGCGTGACGGCCGCGCTCACGCTGCCCGCGCCGGCGCCTTTCATCTGCGCGATGTCGTCTTCCGCGCGGCGCATTTCGCTGACGATCAGATGCGCCCGCACGCGCAACTGCTGCCCGAACGCCGTCAGTTGCACGCCGCGCGCGGTGCGCAACACGAGCGGTACGCCCAGATCCTGTTCCAGTTCCTTGATCGCCTTAGTCAGCGCCGCTTGCGACAAATGAAGGCTGCGCGCGGCCGCGCGAATGCTGCCTTGCTCGGCGGTCGTCAGGAAAGCGCGCAACTGGTGATATTTCATGCTCATGGCCGACATCCTAGGGTTATCGCCGACAACTAATAGTCATCACGCAATAAATTTACCGTCTTTTGGTTTGCTTATCGGCTTTATATGCTTGGCACACATCGAATCGCATCGAGCAAGGAGCGTCATATGTTGTCAGTCGAGCCCGTCATCCCCGGCATTGCCGCCATCGCATCGGAATTCGTCGATGTGCGCCGGCGCATTCACGCGCATCCGGAACTTGCGTATGAGGAAACGCAAACCAGCGATCTCGTCGCGGGATTGCTCGCGCAATGGGGCTACGAAGTGCATCGCGGGCTGGGCAAGACGGGCGTCGTCGGCGTGTTGACGGAAGGCGAGGGCGGCAAGCGCATCGCACTGCGCGCCGACATGGACGCGTTGCCGATCGAGGAAGCCACCGGCCTGCCGTATTCCAGCAAACACGCGCGCACGATGCACGCATGCGGCCACGACGGCCACACCGCGATGCTTCTGTGCGCCGCGCGCCATCTCGCCGAAAGCCGCCAGTTCTCGGGCACGCTGATCGTGATTTTCCAGCCCGCCGAGGAAGGCGAGGCGGGCGCGCGCGCGATGATCGAAGACGGTCTCTTCGAAAAATTCCCGTGCGACGCCGTGTTCGGTCTGCACAACATGCCCGGCCTGCCCGCGGGCGACATGTTCTTCACGCCGGGTCCGGGCATGGCGTCGTCGGATCGCGTGAACATCACCGTGCGCGGCGTCGGCGGACATGGCGCGATGCCGCACGTCGCATGCGATCCGATGCCCGCGGTCGCATCGATCATGCTCGGTCTCAACAGCATCGTCGCGCGCGAAGTGGATGCGCAGAAATCCGCGGTCGTCACCGTCGGCAGCGTGCAGGCGGGCGAGGCGTGCAACGTGATCCCCGAGACCGCGCTGCTGAAGCTCTCCGTGCGCGCGCTCGACGCGGGCGTGCGCAAGCAGCTTCAGGAGCGCATCACCGCGCTCGTGAACGCGCAGGCATTGGCGTTCGGCTGCACGGCCGACATCGACTACGAACTCGGCTATCCGGTGCTCGTGAATCACGCGGAACCGACCGCCTTCGCCACCGATGTCGCGACGAAAATGCTCGGCGCGCAACGCGTCGATCCGGCCGCGCGTCCGCTGATGGGCAGCGAAGACTTCGCCTTCATGCTCGAAGCGTGCCCCGGCACGTATGCGTGGATCGGCAACGGCATCGGCTCGAAGGGCGGCTGCATGGTGCACAACCCCGGCTACGATTTCAACGACGACATCCTCGCGATCGGCGCGAGCTACTGGGTGCGCCTGGCCGAAGCCTGGCTCGCCGACTGATCCTTCGGAATCCATCATGAACGCACCTACCTTTGCCAGCGCGCCCGCGAATCCTTCGATGCAAACCAGCCGCGCGGCGCGCACGCGGCTCGTTCTGGCGGCGGCGGTCGGCAACGCGCTCGAGTTTTACGACTTCATCGTCTATGCGTTCTTCGCGCTGACCATCGGCAAGCTGTTCTTTCCGGTGGACGATCCGGTCGGCCAGTTGCTGCTTGCGGTGGCGAGCTTCGGCGTCGGGTTCTTCACGCGGCCGATCGGCGGCTTGCTGATCGGCATGTACGCCGATCGCGCCGGCCGCAAGAAGGCGATGCTCCTCACGCTCGGGCTGATGGCGCTCGGCACCGCGATGATCGCCGTCGCGCCGACTTACGCGCAAGCGGGCATCGCCGCGCCGATCATTCTCGTGATCGCACGGCTGATTCAAGGCTTCTCGGCGGGCGGCGAAGTCGGCGCATCGACGACGCTGTTGCTCGAACAGGCGCCCGCGAACCGGCGCGGCTTCTATGCATCGTGGCAGTTCTCGAGCCAGGGACTTTCGGCGCTCGCCGGCGCGTTGACCGGCGTCGCGCTCACGGCGACGCTCACGACCGCGCAACTCGAAAGCTGGGGCTGGCGCGTGCCGTTCTTCATCGGCACGGCGATCGTGCCCGTCGGCTGGTGGCTGCGTCGCACGATGGAAGAAGCGCCGCCGCAAAACGTCGCCGCCGCGCCCAAGGCACCGAAGATTCCGCTTGTCACCGTGCTGCGCGAACATGGCCGCGCGGTGCTCAACGGACTCGGCCTGACGATCGGCGGCACGTCGGCGCACTTCATCATCGTGTTCTATCTGTCGATCTACGGCGTGAAGACGCTCGGCCTGCCGAGCTGGACGTCGATGCTTTCGGGCTGCGTGTCGGGCGCGATTCTCTTTATCGTCGCGCCGATAGGTGGCTATCTGTCGGACCGCATCGGCCGCAACAAGCTCGCGCAGACGACGCGCATCCTGCTGATGCTCGCGATCTGGCCGGCCTTCGCGCTGCTGAACAAATCGCCGAACGCGACGACGCTGCTCGCGGTCGTCACCGTGCTCTCGATCGTGCATTCGCTCAACGTCGGTCCGACCGGCGCGATGCTCGGCGAGCTGTTCCCGCGTTCGGTGCGCGCGACGGGCGCGGCCATCGTCTACAGCATCGGCGTGGCGATCTTCGGCGGCTTCGCGCAGTTCTTCGTGACGTCGCTCATCGTCATTACGAAGAGCGTGATGGCGCCCGCGTGGTACGTGATCGGTTGCGGCGTGCTCTCCGTGATCGCGGTGGCGTGCATGCGCGAAAGGTCGCAGGAAATGCTCGACTGATCGTCAAATCTTGCGCTGCACGCGCGCCGGATGCGTATGCGAGGTGTATAACTCGACGTGTCCGGGTTTCTGAAAAGGCCGCCCGCGCGGCCTTTTTTACTGGATCCCACACTATGAAGAAAGCGCGATAAAGGGGACTTCCATGCGCAAGAAGCTACGCTCGCAAAGCTGGTTCGGCGGCAACGATAAAGACGCGTTCATCCATCGTTCGTGGATGAAGAACCAGGGCATACCTCACGATCAGTTCGATGGCCGGCCGGTCATCGGCATCTGCAATACATGGTCGGAACTCACGCCGTGCAACGCGCATTTTCGCGAGCTCGCGGAATACGTGAAGCGCGGCGTGCGCGAGGCAGGCGGCTTTCCGCTGGAGTTTCCGGTGATGTCTCTCGGCGAATCGAATCTGCGGCCAACAGCCATGTTGTTCCGCAATCTCGCGTCGATGGACGTCGAAGAATCCATACGCGGCAATCCGATCGATGGCGTCATTCTGCTCGTCGGCTGCGACAAGACCACGCCCGCCTTGCTGATGGGCGCGGCGTCGTGCAATCTGCCCGCGCTCGCGGTGTCGGGCGGACCGATGTTGAACGGCCGCTTTCGCGGCGGCACCATCGGCTCGGGCACGGGCGTCTGGCAGATGTCGGAGGAAGTGCGCGCGGGCACGATGACGCAGGAAGAATTCGTCGAAGCCGAATCGTGCATGAACCGGTCGCGCGGCCATTGCATGACGATGGGCACCGCATCCACGATGGCCTCGATGGTCGAATCGCTCGGCATGGGCTTGCCGCACAATGCCGCGATTCCCGCCGTCGATGCGCGCCGTCAGGTGCTCGCGCACCTGGCCGGCCGACGCATCGTCGATATGGTCAAGGACGATCTCACGATGGACAAGATCCTCACGCGCGAAGCCTTCGAGAACGCGATTCGCACGAACGCGGCGATCGGCGGATCGACGAATGCGGTCGTGCATCTGATCGCCTTGGCGAAGCGTATCGGCGTGGAGCTCACGCTCGAAGACTGGGAACTCGGCAGCAAGGTGCCTTGCCTCGTGAATCTGCAGCCATCGGGCGAGTATCTGATGGAAGACTTCTATTACGCGGGCGGCTTGCCCGCGGTGTTGCGTCAGCTCGGCGAGCAAGGCTTGCTGCATCGCGATGCGCTCACGGTGAACGGCCGCACGATTTGGGACAACGTCAGCGACGCGCAGAACTACGACGAGAAGGTCATCACGCGGTTCGAGAAGCCATTCAAGCCGCACGCGGGCATCGCGGTGCTGAAGGGCAATCTCGCACCGAACGGCGCGGTCATCAAGCCATCGGCGGCGACGCAATCGTTGCTGAAGCATCGCGGGCGCGCGGTCGTATTCGAAAACGTCGAAGAGTTGCACGCGAAGGTCGACGACGATTCGCTCGATATCGACGAGCACTGCATCATGGTCCTGAAGGGCGCGGGGCCGAAGGGTTACCCCGGCTTCGCGGAAGTCGGCAACATGCCGCTGCCGAAAAAGGTGCTGCAAAAAGGCATCACCGATATGGTCCGCATCTCCGATGGCCGCATGAGCGGCACCGCCTACGGCGCGGTCGTGCTGCATGTGTCGCCGGAAGCGGCGGCGGGCGGTCCGCTCGCGCTCGTGCAGACCGGCGACATGATCGAACTGGACGTCGAAGCGCGGCGTCTGCATCTCGAAGTATCGGACGAAGAACTGGCGAAGCGCCGCGCCGCATGGCAGGCGCCCGAATTGCCGAAGCGCGGTTATTACCGCTTGTATGTCGAGCATGTCTTGCAGGCGGATCAGGGCGCGGACCTGGACTTTCTCGTCGGTTCGAGCGGCGCGCCCGTGCCGCGCGATTCGCATTGAGCGGAGGCAATCGATGACGAACCTGCAAACGCCGCCGCCCGGCATGTGGCCGGTGCTGTACGCCTATTTCGATGCGCTGAACCGCCTCGACCACGACGCCACGCGCAAGCAGATCGACGCGACCCTCGCGGCGGGCGCGCCGGCGATCGTCACGCTCGGTCTCGCGACGGAAGTGCATCACCTGTCGGAAGACGAGAAGCGCACGATGATCGACGTATGCGCCGCGCATATCGCCGGTCGCGTGCCGCTCGCGGTCACGATCACCGGCGACAGCGTCGATGCACAAGTCGCGCTCGCAAGCCATGCGCTCGAACGCGGCGCGTCGTGGTTGATCCTTCAACCGCCGTCCAAACGCGGCGAGCCGGAAGCGTTCTACTACGACTTCTTCGCGTCGGTGCTCGAACGGACCGGCGCGAATGCGGGCATTCAGAACGCGCCGGAATATCTGGGCGTGGGTTTGTCGGCGGAATCGATTGCCGCGCTCGCTGCCGAGCGGCCGAACTTCCGTTTGCTGAAGGGCGAGGGCCCGGCTGTGACGATCCGCGCGACCATCGAACGATTGCGCGCGCTCGAACAGACGCTCGCGGTGTTCAACGGGCGCGGTGGCCAGGAACTCGTGGACAACTTGCGTGCGGGCTGCGATGGCCTGATCGTCGCGCCCGACGCGTTCGATCGTCAGGCCGCCATTTACGACGCGTTCGCCGAAGGCCGCGAGGACGATGCCGAATCGCTGTATGCGGAGACGCTGCCGGAAATCGTCTTCGTGATGCAGTCCCTGGAAACGCTCACCTGTTACGGCAAGCGCATCGCGGCGTGGCGCATGGGCTTCGACGTGCAGCACGATCGCGGCGCGCGTCCGACGCCGTTCGGCATCGAATGCGCGCGCCGTTTCGCGCAACGACTAGGGCCGACATCGCGCGTCTTGCGCCGATGAATCAGCGCGCCGCGTGCCGCGTGAAGCGCTGCTCGATCACGGATGTGCCCCATTGCGTGCCTTCGGCTTCATCGCTCAACGTGAATCCGAACGATTCGTACAAGTGGCGCGCGGCGTC
This sequence comes from Caballeronia sp. LZ028, assembly GCF_031451415.1. Taxonomy (NCBI): domain Bacteria; kingdom Pseudomonadati; phylum Pseudomonadota; class Betaproteobacteria; order Burkholderiales; family Burkholderiaceae; genus Caballeronia; species Caballeronia sp. LZ028. The sequence goes on from NZ_JARUXN010000004.1 coordinate 71,851, forward strand.
CAGGCTCTTGAAGGTCCAGAGATACGTTTCGTCGTAGTGCGCGTCGACGAAGCTCATCGCGCGCGCCATCAATTGCCTGCCTATGCCGCTGCCCCGCAACGAATCGTCGACGATGAACCAGCGCAGATGCGCGACGCGCGTGGTGAGATCGCCATCGATCGCGAGCGAGCCGAGCGTGCGCTCGCCTTCCATCACGAGCCACAACGCGCGGCCTTCGACCGGCAGACTTTCCGCGAATGCGGCCAATTCCGTCGCGACCCTGCGCTCGAAGAACACGCCGAAGCCCGCGTGATGCGCGTAGAAACGCGCGTGCAGGCTCGCCACATCGCCGATGCAGCCGGGCCGGTATCCCTCCACGATGCGCGCGCTTTCCGTATGCGCGGCATGCGGCGTCCTGTGATCGATCTTGTGTTCGTGACCGTGGGCGAGCGCATCGGCGTAGAGCGCGAGCGAGCGCACGAGCGTCTGCTGATCTTCGGGCACCATGCGGCGCAGCGCGTCGGAAACCTGATCGGTCGCGAACTTGTCGATCTTTCTGCGCAGCTTCTGTCCGTTCGCCGTGAGATACAGCTCGGACGAACGCGCGTCTTCGCTCGATGTCTGCCGCGTGACAAGCCCCGCCGCTTCGAGCCGCGCGATCTGCCGGCTGGCGTTGGATTTGTCGAGCCGCAGAATTTGCGCGATGTCGCGCGCCTGAATGCCGGGCGTCGCCCCGATCTCGATGATCGCGTGAACCGCCGAAGGCGCGAGTCCGCTGTCGGCCAGCGTGTTGCGCATGAAGCCCAGTTCGCGCACGAGCTTGCGCGAGAATTCGCGCAGTTCGAGGATGGTTTTGTCGCGCGATTGAACGGGTGTGTCGATGAAGTCCATGTCCTCTCCATCGGTTGCGAGGCGCAACCAAATGCCTCTAATTTAGTTGCGATCTGCAACTTTCGCAAGAAAAATCGCGCTCCCGAAAAGCCTCACCTTTAGCCGCGATCGCGCGCCAATTCGCTCGCGCGCCGCGGTTCCGCCACGCGCAGCAACACGATTGCGATGCCGCCCCACGCGAACTCGCGCACGCGCCGCGCACGATACAGACGGGGATGCTTAGGTAAGCGAACGAATGGACATTGAAATGCGAGCGAAAGCAATGTGTAGTGCGAGACGCGGTAAATATTCGCGGACAAAAAAAACCCGGCTCATGAGCCGGGTCGAAGGAGGTCGGGCGCGATTCCGAGGTCACGCCCGACCGCGTGGCACTCTGCTGGACGCCGCTGCGTGGGAACACGCGTGCGCGGCGCTCGACCGTGAGCCGTCGGGATGAAGCTCCACATGGAGCTGCACGAGCCAGGCGCCGGGACAGGTTCCGTCGATGACGAATCTGTCGCTGGTCCAGGCGATGCGCCTTGCGGCTCTGGCCGCATCGAATTCGAGCTTGGCGATGCGTCGCACGATGAAGACGATGCCTGCCGCGCTCCCGAGCGTCGCGAGACGCATCGTCGTGGTTTCGAGCGCATGCACATGGCCCGTGCAACCGCAGACCGCGAGCCACGCCGCATCCGATGCCGCGACGCACAATGCGATCAGCACGGCGTTCGCACGCAGGGAAACGACAGTGGACGCTCGCATCGGCATCTCCGGGGCCGCACGGCCGCGAATCGGCGCGCTCGACGTATAGTGCGTGGACAAACCTTATGCGATGCTTAAGCCGCCGGCGCCGCAAGGCGTTATCGGGGACATAATGTGCGGCTGCGCGCAAAGCTTAAGTGGCGCTTAAGCATGCAAGCCGGACAATCGGCGGCGACCTGTTGAGCCTGGAGAAAGTGCATGCGCCTGTTATTGGTGGAGGACGACGAGATGATCGCGGAGACCGTGCTCGCCGCGTTGCGCCGCGCTGGTTACACGGTGGATTGGGCGCAGGACGGACGGGCCGCGGAGCTGTCGCTTGGCAACGGCGTGTACGACCTCGTGCTGCTGGACCTGAACCTGCCCAAGCGCGACGGCCTCGACGTGCTCGCCACGTATCGCAAGAACGGCGGCGACGCGCCCGTGATGATCCTGACGGCGCGCGATGCCGTCGATGACCGCATCCGCGGCCTCGACGCCGGCGCGGACGACTATCTGATGAAGCCCTTCGATCTCGACGAGCTCGCGGCTCGCGTCCGCGCATTGTTGAGACGCCGCACCGGACACAAGCATCCGGTGTACTCGCACGGCGAGCTGACGCTCAATCCGGCCGCGCACGAGGCGACCAAGGGCGGCGTCGCGCTCAATCTCGTGCCGCGCGAGTTCGCGCTGCTGCAGGCGCTGATCGAAGAGCCGTCGCGCGTATTTCGCCGCCCCGAGCTCGAAGAAAAACTGTACGGCTGGGGCGAGGAAGTGGGCAGCAACGCGATCGAAGTCCACGTTCACAGCTTGCGGCGCAAGATCGGCGCGGATGAGATCGTGACGGTGCGCGGCGTCGGCTATCGATTGAAGAGGATCGGATGACAACGATCCGCCGATGGCTGCTCGGCTGGCTCATCTGCAGCCTTGGTATCGCGTGCCTGATTGCGGGCGTCGGCATATTCGACGCCGCGCGCCTCGAAGCCGGCGAACTCTTCGACTACGAACTGCGCACCGTCGCGCTCTCGCTGCCGCATAACATCACCGCCGACGACGTTGCAGAGGGCCGCAATCCCGAACTGCACGGCATCGCGGACGACCGGCTCGTCATCGACATTTGGGATCGGACGGGCCGCCTCATCTATCACTCGCCGCGCGAGCCCGCGTTGCCGCGTTTCGGCGACGGTTTCGAATCGGCGGAGCGGGAAGGGTATCGCTGGCGCGCGTTCGGCGTCGCGCAGCCGGATCGCTTCGTGCAGGTCGCGCAGCCTTATTTCATCCGCGACGATCTCGCCATGGCGCTCGCATTGCGCACGATTTGGCCGCTCGCATTGCTGATTCCGGTGATCGTCGTGATCGTGCTTCTCGTCGTCGCGCGCGGGCTTTCGCCGGTGCGCTGGCTGTCGCGATCGCTCGTCGCGCGCTCGCCGGAATCGCTCGAGCCCGTCGTCTTCCACAAGCCGATGCCCGACGAGCTGCGTCCTCTCGTCGATGCGTTGAATGGCCTGCTCGCGCGTCTCTCGGAGGCATCGCAGGCGCAGCGCACGTTCGTCGCCGATGCCGCGCACGAACTGCGCACGCCGCTCACCGCGCTCAAGCTGCAAATCCAGGGCGCAATCGGCGATGGCTCGCTTCAGGTCGATGCCGCGACGCTCGCGAAGATCGACGGCCGGTTGAATCGCCTCATCCATCTCGCGCAGCAGCTACTCAGCATGGCGCGCGAAGACGCCGCGCGCGAAGCGGCCATCGCGCCGATGAGCCTGCGCACGCTCTGCGAACTCCGCGTGAGCGATTTCTCGTTGCTGGCCGAAGCACGATCGATCGACCTCGGCCTGGAACTCGAACATGCGCTGGACGATCACGATCCGTTCACGATCATGGGCGAAACGCACGCGCTCGCCGTCCTCGTGAACAACCTGCTCGATAACGCGATCCGTCACACGCCGCACGGTGGGCGCGTCGACGTGACCTTGCGGCGCCAAGCGGATGGCATCGCGCTCACCGTGCTGGACTCCGGTCCCGGCATTCCGCCGGACGAGATCGATCGCGTATGCGACCGCTTTTATCGTTGCGTCGGGACGTCGGGACACGGCAGCGGGCTCGGTCTCGCGATCGCGCTGCGCGTCGCGCAACGGCATCACGCGACGCTCGACGTCAGGAACCGCGATGACGCGAGCGGTCTGATCGTCGCGGTGCGCGGCTTGTGTCCGGTTGCGTCGGCGGCGCGCGCGAAGGATGTCGTCAGCGGAATGCATGCCTGAATGAAACCGCAAGAAGCGGGGCGTCGTGCGCTCGCCGCGCGGCGAAGCTGCTCGTTTCATCTTTCATGGCGGTCTGTCATGAAGACACTCGTTCTTCTATGCGCTTGTCTCGCGTGGACCGGCGCCGCGCTTGCAACGGACGCAGCGGAAGCGCCCGTTGCGGCTTCGTCCGCCGCACCGGAACCGAAGACCTTGAAGGAACGTCTCGGCGACAAGGCCAGCGACGATCAACGCGTGGACAATTGCCACGTCCCGGCGGACCGGCGCGGCACGAAAGTTCGTCCCGACAAGTGCATGCCTTGAAGCACGCGATTGTGTTACCTTTGACGTGATGAACCATTTGGTACAAATTCAGGAGCCCGCCTTGTCATCCACTCAAGCATCGTCCGTCCTGCGCCTCGGCATTCTCGGTGGCGCGAACATCGCCAGACAATTCACGCGTGACGTGAGACCGAGCGAGCGCGTGCGCGTCGTCGCGGTCGCGAGCCGCAGCGACGAGAATGCGCAAGCCTTCGCGCAAGCAAACGGCATCGAAAAATGGTTCGGCAGCTACGACGCGCTGCTTGCGAGCCCGGACATCGACGCGGTTTACGTTCCGCTGCCGAACAGCCTGCATGCCGAATGGGCGATCAAGGCCGCGGATCACGGCAAGCACATCCTGTGCGAGAAGCCGCTCGCGCTGGATCGCGACGAAGCCGCGCGCATGTTCGAGGCCGCCGATCGCAACGGCGTGCTGCTGCTCGAAGCGTTCCCATACTATTTCCAGCCGCAGACCGCGACGATGATGGCGCTAATCGGCGAAGGCGCGATCGGCGACGTGCGCGCGATTCAGGCGAACTTCGGCTTCACCGTCGGCAATCCCGGCGCAAACATCCGCATGAAGCCCGAGCTCGGCGGCGGCGCGCTGCTCGATGCGGGGAGTTATCCGCTGAGCCTCATTCGTCTCGTGATGGGCAGCGCGCCGCAACGCGTCGATGCAATCGCGACATGGGCCGACAGCAACGTCGACATCAGCCTCATGGCGACGCTCATCTACGCCGATGGCCGCCGCGCGCAAGTCTCGTGCTCGATGGATGCGGCGAATCATCGGCACGCGACGATCATCGGCACGCAGGGCACGATCGACACCGAATATCTGAATCACACGAGCGCGCAGACGGCGGGCGATCAATACGGCTATCTGCCGAGCCAAATGCGCGTGCGTCGCGGCATTCCGAATTCGGTGCCGTTCGAGACGGTCGAGTCGGACACCGGAAGCGGCTTCTTCTTCGCGGCGGAAAGCTTCGCGCGCATGGTCGCAACGCACGATGCCGCCGCCATCGAGTACTACGCGCAAGTGAGTCTCGACAATGCCGCGACGCTCGCCGCGATCATCGCAAGCGCGCGCAGCGGCAAGCCCGTCACGCTGTGATTCGCGCGCGAGCGCATCTCGTCAACGCCTGACGATCACCACTTCCATGTATTCGCTCGGCACGACGAGCGAAGACGGTCCCGCAACATTGCAGCGTTCGAGCAGGCCGCCGATCTCGCGTTCGAGATCGGCCTGCTTCGCTGCATCGAGCGCCGCGAACGCGCGATGCACGGGCCCGTAGAAATCGCGGAACACCTGTATCCAGTGCGCCGGCGATTCATAGCGCATGTTGAAGTACTTGCGTACGCAACGAATATCGGCTGCCTCGGCGCCGAAGAGCGCGACGAGATGCGGCTCGGTGCCCCAAAGCGCGGGCGATTGCAGCCTCGCGGGCGGCGGCACGTAAGCGCCGATGATCTTGAACAACTGGCCGATGAAACCCTCGGGCGTCCAGTTCGCCATGCCGATGCGTCCGCCGCTTTTCGCCACGCGCAGCATTTCGCTCGCCGAGCGCCTGTGATCCGGCGTGAACATCGCGCCGAATGTCGACAGCACCACATCGAAGCTGCCGTCGTCGAAGGGCAGGTTCTCGGCATCGGCGACCTCGAAGTCGATCGCGAGTCCTTCGGCTTGCGCGCGCGCACGGCCTTTTTCGAGCAGCGCCGGAACGTAATCGGTCGACGTCACGCGGGCAAAACGTCGCGCGGCGGCGAGCGTCGCATTGCCGTTGCCGGCGGCCATATCGAGCACGCGCTCGCCGGCGCGCACATCGATCGATTCGGCAAGCATCTCGCCGACGATCTGCAACGTCGTGCCGATCACCGCGAAGTCGCCACTCGCCCAGGTGGCTTGCTGGCGGGCCTTGATCGCGGCGAAATCGGGTTGCTGTGATTTGGCCGGCTCGTCGCAGACCGCGGATGTATTCAACGCATGCATGGTTCGTTCTCCAGTTCCGGATGATGTGTCGAGCGTCGCCCTGATAGCGGGCAGATGCAGTATCCCGTTACCATCGCTTCGACGCCTGTCCGCAAGTCGCCGCGAATTGTCCGTTCGTCCGCTTTGCGATGCTTACGATCACCGGGAGACGCCATGAGTCTCGACATCCTGTCCGACGTGCTGCGCACCGTGCGCTTGCGCGGCGCGCTGTTCTTTCACGTGAGCGGCAATCGAAGCTGGGCGGCCGAAGCGCCGCCCGCGCGCGACATCGCGAGCATCGTCATGCCGGATTGCGAGCATGTGATGGAGTATCACGTCGTGACGCACGGCAACTGCTGGGGCGCGCTCGTCGGCGAAGCGCCGGTGCGTCTTGCGAGCGGCGACATCATCGTGTTTCCGCACGGCGACGCGCATGTGATTTCGAGCGCGCCGGGCATTCGCGCCGAAGCGGATATCGATCCGTTCTCGATGAAGATCGATCAGCTGCCCTTCACGCTGACCTACGACGCGGTCGAGGCGCGCAACAATCGACGCCCCGACGACGCGTATGAAACGATGCTCGTATGCGGCTTTCTCGGCTGCGATCTGCGTCCGTTCAATCCGCTGATCGCGACGTTGCCGCGCCTCTTGCATCTGAAGGAATCGGGCGCGCAGGGCTGGATTAATCACTTCATGCAGCAGGCCGTCGTCGAATCGCGTCACAAGCGGCCGGGCGGCGAAGCGATGCTCGAACGCATGAGCGAGATGATGTTCGTCGATGCCGTGCGCCGTTACGTCGATGTACTGCCCGATGAAAGCCGCGGCTGGCTCGCGGGCCTGCGCGACCGATTCGTCGGGCGCGCGCTCGCCGTCATGCACGATGCGCCCGCGCACGAGTGGACCGTCGAAGAACTGGGCGAGCGCGTGGGCCTCTCGCGTTCGGCGTTGCACGAGCGCTTCAGCGAGATCATCGGCTTGCCGCCGATGCAGTACCTCGTCAACTGGCGCATGCAGGTCGCGGCCGGACTGCTGCGCAACACGAACGCGACGATCGCAGCGGTCGCGCAGGACGTCGGCTATGCATCCGAAGCGGCGTTCATTCGTGCGTTCAAGCGCCTCGTCGGCAAGCCGCCCGCGACGTGGCGCCGGGAGAAAACGCGCGTGGAAGCCGAGACCCAAGCACATTGATTGACGCCGGGCGATTCTCTGACTAGAGTCAGAGATATGAACCCGACCGACATCAGCCAGATTCGCAGCTTCAATCGCACCGTTGCCGAGGGCATCGGTGCGCTCAACGAGCTTTTTCTCGGGCGCGGCCGTCCGATGGGCGAATCACGGCTCATCTGGGAAATCGGTGCGCAGGGCGTCGATCTTCGCGTGTTGCGCGAGCGTCTCGGTCTCGATTCGGGTTACGTGAGCCGCACGCTCGCCGCGCTGCAGCGACAAGGTCTCGTCGCGGTCGAGTCTCGTCCCGATGACCGCCGCGTGCGCCGCGCGAGCCTCACCGATGCGGGCTGCGCCGAACGTGAAGAACTCGAAAGGTTATCGGACGCGGTCGCGGGGGGCATGCTCGCGCCGTTGAACGATGCGCAGCGCAAGCGGCTGATCGCGGCGATGGCCGAAGTCGAGCGCTTGCTGCAACCTTCGCTGATGCGCTTCGCGATCGAAGACCCGACGAGCGAGGATGCGCAATGGTGCATCGACCAATACTTCGCGGAGTTGAACGCGCGCTTCGAAGCGGGCTTCGATCCGTCCGTCAGCCTGTCCGCCGATGCGCGCGAATTGACGGCGCCGCAGGGCGCGCTGATCGTTGCGAGGCTGCGCGGCGCGGCGATAGGCTGCGTCGCGCTCAAGTTCCACGGCGCGTCGCCGGCCGAGTTGAAGCGCATGTGGGTGAGCGCCGGCGCACGCGGACTCGGCGTCGGACGTCGGCTGCTCGAAGAGGCCGAACGGCTCGCGTCGCAGAACGGAGCGAAAGCCGTGCGTCTGGAGACGAACAAGGCGCTCGGGGAAGCGATCGGCCTGTATCGGCGATCCGGCTATGTCGAGGTCGCGCCGTTCAGCGACGAGGCTTACGCGCATCACTGGTTCGAGAAGAGTTTGCGTTGACGCCTCCCGTCAGCGCGATGACGAGATCGAGAAACGCGCGCGTCTTCGCCGGCGGATGATGCCGCGACGGATAAAACGCATACAGCGGAAAGCGCTCGTCGGGCCAGTCGGGGAAGAGGTCGATGAGCTTGGCATCGGCGATCAGATGTTCGTGACCCAGCAGCAGAATCTGCGCGACGCCATAGCCTGAGAGCAGCGTGCTCAGCATCGTGCCGGGATCGTTGAGCGTGAGACGGCCGTGCGTTTCCACCGTGATGCGCTTCTTCTTGCGATGAAACTCCCACGCGAACGGCCGTCCCGTTTCGGGATCGCGAAACTCGATGCACGTATGCGTGCCGTCTGCGAGCGCCTGCGGGGTAGCGGGCGTGCCGCATCGCTTGATATACGACGGCGCGGCGACGGTCCGCACCGGCGTATCGAGCAGCTTGCGCGCGACGAGACTCGAATCGCGCGGCTCGCCGAAGCGCACGGCGAGATCGAAACCATCCGCGATCATGTCGCCGAGACGGTCGCTCGTGATGAGTTCGAGTTGCAGATCGGCATGCGCCTTCAGAAACGCGTCGAGCTTCGGGCCGAGCAGAAGCCGCGAGAAGATCGGATCGACGTTCACGCGCAAGCGGCCGCGCACCGCCGTCGCGCCTTCGGATGCCGTGGCCGCCGCTTCCTCCAGTCCCGCGAGATGCGGCATGACGTGCTCGAAGAAGCGCCGGCCATCGTCGGTGAGCGAAACGCTGCGCGTCGTGCGATCGAAAAGACGAATCTTCAGACGCGCTTCGAGACGCGCGATCGCGCGGCTCACGCCGGGCTGCGACATGCCGAGCCGATCGCTCGCCGCGGCGAACGTGCCTGCATCGACGATCGCAGCGAACACGCTGATGCCGTTGAGGATGCGTTCGTTGAAGCCGGCCATTCATGCCTCCGCGTCATGGATGAGAAGGCATTCATGTTATCGCGTCACGCAAAAAAACGGGCCCCGAAGGGCCCGGAAGATCACTCCAACACGGTCAACTCATGCGTGGTGCGCTTTCGCGACCTTGTCCACGGAGATCGAATCGGCGCGCAGGCGCTCGTATTCCTGCTGGCTCATCGGCACGGCGTCCTTCTTGCCGAGATCGCTCAGGCGGATGCGATACGTCTCACGCGCCGAGTAAGCCGCGATCGCCGCGATGATCGTCACGCCGAACGCAATGGCGCCGACCGTCAGCGGAATGTTGTCCGACCCCGGCGGCGCAACGGCCGCGAAGAGTGCGGGCAACAGCGCGGTGATCGTCGTGCCGATGTTCTGCGAGATCGCCATCGCCGAAACGCGCGAACGGGTCGGGAAGAGTTCCGGATAGAAGCTCGGGAAGATCGCGTTATAGCCTTGATACACGACACCCCACATCAGCAGCGACATCAGGAACGCGAGCGGCACGCTATGGATGCTGATCGCGTAGAGATACGCGAAGGCCAGCAGACCGGAGATGAGCGAGCCGCCGATCATCATCGGGCGACGGCCGATCTTGTCCGACAGATTGCCGACGAACGGAATCACCAGCACCGCTACGATGTTGCCGACGACCGGAATCCACAGATACACGCTCTTGTGGAAGCCGATGCCGTAGGAAGACTGCACCGCATACGCCGCACCGAAGATCGTCGCGACCACGGGAATCACGTTCATCAGCGCCATGCAGACGACGCGGATCATGTCGGGCGTGCTGTTGGCGAACGCTTCCTTGATCGGCGACTTCGGCACACCGCCATGCGATTCCTCGGACGTGAACGCGGGCGTTTCATGCACTTCCTTACGGATGATGTAGCCCGCGACCAGCACGAAGGCCGACAGCAGGAACGGCACACGCCAGCCCCACGAGTTGAACATGTCTTCCGGCATGAACGTGGCGAGCGGCAGGAAAACGGCGGCCGCGAGAATCTGGCCGGCCTGCACGCCTTGCAGCGTGAAGCTCGCGTAGTAGCCGCGTCGGCCGAACGGCGCGTGCTCGAGAATCATCGAGCTTGCACCGGAGATTTCACCGGCCACCGCGAAGCCTTGAAGCAGGCGCAACACGACGAGCAGCGCGGGCGCGGCCATGCCGATCTGGTGATACGTCGGCAGCAGGCCGACAGCCATCGTCGAGATACCCATCAGGAACATGCAGACGAGCAGCACGTTCTTGCGGCCGTGCGTATCGCCCAGATGACCGAGCACGAATGCGCCGATGGGACGCGCCACGTAGCCGACGCCGTAGGTCGCGAGCGACGCGATGATCGCCACCTTCGGATTGCCCGACGGGAAGAACAACTGCGGGAAAATGAGTGCAGCAGCCTGGGCGTAAATGAAGAAGTCGTAATACTCCAGCGCCGAGCCGATCCAGCCGCTCGCGGTCGCTTTTTTCGCCTGGCGGCCGCCGTGCGCGTCTTCCTTAGGGCTAGCCATAGAGATGTCTCCGAACAATGGGTTTATGGAGTTGAGCCTGGAATCTGGCCGAGCGGCGGAGCGTTTTGGTTTGTCGCAATACGCGCGCTCTGAAAGTGATTGGAGAATAAAAGCGCAACCCCTTTCGATCAACGATTTATGATAAATTTTGCGCGATTATCGCACGCGCGTGTCCGATAATCGATCACTTTGGGGGTTAGCACTAGCAATTGACTTTGATGGAGCGCCGAAACATCGGCCCATCCATAACTAAACAAGCATGCAAGCATGACTAAACCGGAACTCGACAAGCGCGACTGGATCGCCGGACTGGAGAAGGGACTGGCGATCCTCGAAGCCTTCGACGATCAGCACGCGCGCATGACGCCGACGCAAGCCGCGGCGCGCACCGGCCTCACGCGCACGGCGGCGCGGCGTTATCTGCTGACGCTTGCGCATCTCGGTTACGTGCAGACCGACGGCAAGCTCTTCAATCTCACGCCGCGCGTGCTGCGCATGGGCTGGTCGTATTTCGAGTCGGCGCGGCTGCCGCGCATCGTGCAGCCTTATCTGCAGCAATTGAGCGCGCTGATTCACGAGTCGGTGTATGTCAGCGTGCTCGATGACTGGGACCTCGTGATCATCGCGCGCAATGGTTCGACGCGCGTGATGACGACCGGCTTCGTGCTCGGCGCGCGCGTGCCGGCCGCGCTGATGTCGGGCGGCATCGCAATGCTCGCGTATATGGACGAGGCATCGGTGCGCGGCTGGCTCGAAGCGACCGAGTTCAAGCCCTTCACGCCGCTCACGATCACGAACAAGGAAAAGCTATACGAGAAGATCAGGCAGGCGCGCGTGGATGGCTACGTCGCGATCGAGCAGCAATTGCAGATGGGCGTGCGCGGCATCGCGGTGCCGATGAAGAACCGGCACGGCGAAGTGGTCGCGGCGTTGTCGGCGAACATGCCGATCGGAAAGGAAACCGCCGAGGCAGCGCTTGCCCGCGTGCTGCCGCCGTTGCAGGAGACGGCGTTGTCGATGTTGAACGTGATCTGACCGCGGCGAGATCGCGCAAAGGTGAGGATTTTCGGGAATGCGTGTCGAACGGCGCTCGCAGCCCTTGTTTAAAGGTAATTTCTGAATCGCCGATGACGCAAAGGTGAGCGTTTTCGGGATCAGACCGCATCATCCTCACTTTTACCTAATTCCCCAGCTCCACATTCCCCCCACGGTTGCAGCGACCAGCGTTCGCAACGCCAAGCGGATATCGACACAAGGAAAGGGGAATCGACATGACTCAGTTCGACGCGAAACGGCTTCTCAGTCTGTCGGCAGCAACGGTCGCCACCGCGCTTTCACTCGGAGTCGGCTCAGCGCCGGTTTATGCGCAGACATCGCCGATCAACATGCGCGTTGCACGACCAACTGAGCTCTGACACGATGACGCTCACGACGCGCCCGTGAAGATCGGGCCTTGCCCGCCCGGCACGAATGCGCGATGCGCGCTATCGCCGTTCGCGCCCGACGCGGGCGCCGGATCGCGCAACGTCACCGCCGTTTCGGGCGTGATCGGCACGCTCGGTTGCGCGAGCAGTTCGGTCTTGCGCATCGAGCCCGCCGACGTCCCGAAGTAATACCCGATGATGCTGATCCACGCGGTCCCGAGCGCGCCGACCACGACGTTCACGAGATCGCGATTCGCCTCGGGCAACGCGCGCAACGCCATCAGCAGCAGAATGCCGAAGAAGCCGCCGGTCACGGCCATCGCGAGGAACTTGGGCACCCAGTCCCTGTTCGCGATGCCCATTGCGCGCGCATCGGCGCGGTCGCCCGCCGAGATGCGCGCCATGTCCGCTTCGAACGACAGACGCGCCTGCGCCGCCGCCACCACGAGTTGTTGCAACTGCAACGAGTTCGCGTTTTCGGCCTGGCTGATCTTGTCGAGCGCGGCGGGATCGTTGAGCGCGGTCGCGACGATATCCGGATCGTTAGGCGTCCCGAGCGCATGGGAGATGATCGCGGCCGCCGTGCTGACGCCAAGCCCGACGGGCCCGCCGATGAGACCCGCGAGAAGAGGCGCCTTCGCGCCGATGGTTGCCGCCACTTTCGACCAGTCCATCATGCTGCTCCCAAAAGAAGATTCGTCGCCATGCGCTCGGTCCAGCCGCGGCTGAACGTCGGCCATGCATGCAGGCCCTTCAGATAACGCAATCGATACGCAATGAAGCGCAGGACGAAGCGCATCGGATCGGCGGCTTTCACGGCATCGACGGTATCGGGGCCGAACTTGCCGTCTTCCTTTGCGCCCGATGCCTTCTGCATCCACAGCACGACGAGCCCGCCGTTGTAGTTGGCATCGAAGATCTGGAACGCGACGCGCGGATCGAATTCGTCGAGATGCAGCGGGTCCCAGTACTTCTGCTTCGCGATGCGCTTCGCGAGATCGAGCGGCAAGTCCTTCATCGCGCCCGCATAGCCATAGCCGCGTGCGACGCGCGCCGTCACGCCCCACATCGTTTCGCCGCCCGGGTCGGCCGGATGGAATGAGTAGCCGCCTTCGCTGCCGATCAGCGCTTCGAAGGCGTCGTCGAAGCTGTTCATGTCGATCTCCTTGGCGCCTGCGCGTGCCGCCGGAACCATCGTCGCGGCGCCGGAAGAAACGGGCCGGCGCGCGAGGCGTCGGCCCGGTCGCGTCAAACAGTGGCAGGCAGTCATGACGCGACGGCAGGCCTTATGCATCCGCCATGCCAGTCGGTGCATCGCGCGCGCGAAAGCCTTGTGTGGCAAGGCGCACAGAACGGGAGTAGCAGGCGCGCGGAGATGCGAACTGTCGTGCCAAGGCCAACGCTTTTTCGGCGCCGCTGTGCGGCTCGCGCAGACATCGCACGCTCATTCGACGCTCATTGTCCGCGCCTACGATGCAAGGCATCCGGGCGGCGCGGTCCTGATCGAAACCATCGCACTGCCTTTCATTGACGACGTTTCATCGAAGGAGAAATGCCATGCGCCACTATCCATCGGACAGTCCTCGCGCGGCCGCGCGCATCGTCGTGATGTCGCTGATCGCGGACGGGCATATCGGCAGTGCGGAAATCGAAGCGCTCGAACGGCGCGGCTTCTATGCGCGGCTCGGGCTTCATGCGGGCGAGTTGCACGACGTCGTGCGCGAGGTTTGCGAGGATCTCACGCGATGCTCGTATCTCACATGGGACGACGTGTGCCGCGTCGACCCGCATGTCGTGCATCAGCTCGCGCAGGACGTATCCGACGAGCGCGTGCGACGCGATGTGCTCACGCTGTGTGAATCGGCGGTGGTCGCGGATGGCGTCATGAGTTGCACGGAAGCCGCCGTGATCGATGCCGTGAAGCGCGCGTGGCGCATGCACTGAACCGCGCGAAACTCAACCGGAGACGACATCATGCAACAACACGTTCTCGTCGCAGTGGGACCGGATGGCAGCCATGCAGCGCTTGCGCTCGGCATCGCGCGGGCCCGCGAATGCAACGCGCGCCTCACGGCGCTTCATGTCGTGGACCGCGCGCCGTTCTGGGCGATATCGTCCGCGCAATACGACTTCGGCGCGGCGCTCGCGCAGGTCGACGAACTCGCGCGCGAAGTCGAGAAGCGCACGCTTCAGGCGATACGCGCATCGAGCATCAACGGCATGTGCGTGACGGTGGACCTGCGGGGCGGCACGACGCTCGCGCGCACGATCGCGCAGGCGGCGCGCGAGTTCGACGCGGATCTCATCGTGATAGGCCGCACGAAAGCCACGCACTGGCGTTTCTGGGAAGAACGCGTGGCCGATGCCGTGAGCCGCCACAGCAATCGCCGCGTGCTGATCGCATCGAACCGCGCGGGTAATGAAGCGAGCGTTGAAACAAAAGCGACACCGTTACGCTTTACCATCGTCGATTCGACGCAGCGCACAACCCCATCATTCAGTTCGAGAGGAAGCTCGCCATGCCGGATCGCATCATCAAACCGTCCCGACGCACCTTGCTGAAGGGCCTCGTTTCCGGCACGGGCCTCGCCCTGACAGGCGCGGGTCTCGCCGATGCCCTCGCGCAAGGCGTCGCGCCCGCCGTCGTCACCGCCGACAAGTTGCGTCCGCAACTACCCAGCGGCGTGATGAGCGGCGACGTCACCGCGACGAGCGGCATCGTCTGGAGCCGCACGGACCGGCCCGCGCGCATGATCGTCGAGTATTCGACGAGCGAAAGCTTCAGGACGATTCAACGGCGCATCGGACCGGCCGCGCTCGAAAGCAGCGGTTTCACGGCGCGCGTCGATCTGACCGGCCTGCCGCCCGGCGCCGATGTGTTCTATCGCGTGCGCTTCGCCGATCTCGTCGATGGCAAAGCCTACAGCGAGCCGGTGACGGGACGTCTGCGCACGGCATCGATCGAAGCGGAGAAGCCGATCTGCTTCGTATTTTCCGGCGATGAAGCGGGGCAGGGCTGGGGCATCAACGAGCGCTTCGGCGGCTATCGCATCTATGAAGCGATGCGTCGCGAAGCGCCGGATTTCTTCATCCATCAGGGCGATCAGATCTATGCGGACAGCGTGATCGAACCGGAAGTGAAACTGCCCGACGGCACGATGTGGACGAACATCGTGACCGAAGGGAAGTCGCATGTCGCGCAGACGCTCGACGACTATCGCGCGGCGTTCGCCTATAACCAGCTCGATAAAAACAAGCGCCGCTTCGCAGCCGAAGTGCCGTTCCTCGTGCAATGGGACGATCACGAAGTGCGCAACAACTGGTATCCGGGACAAGTGATCGGCGAAGCGGAGAAGCGTTATCAGACGCGTTCGATCAACCTGCTCGAAGCGCGCGCGAAGCAGGCGATGTTCGAGTACAACCCGTATCGCATCAATCAGCTCGATCCGGAACAGGTGTATCGCGGCTTTCAGTTCGGGCCGCTGCTCGATGTGTTCATGCTCGACGAGCGTTCGTATCGCGGCGCGAACTCGCCGAACACGCAAACGCGTCTCGACGCGGATTCGGCATTTCTCGGCTCGCAGCAGACCGCGTGGCTGAAGGCATCGCTCAAGGCATCGCGCGCGACGTGGAAGGTGATTGCGAGCGACATGCCGATCTCGCTCGTCGTGCCCGATGCGAACCCCGATGTGCCCAAAGGCACCTTCGAGGCATGGGCCAACGCGGACAACGGCGCGCCGTCCGGCCGCGAACTGGAGCTTGCCGACATCCTGCGCTTCATTAAGCAGGAAGACATCAGGAACGTCGTGTGGATTACGGCGGACGTGCACTACGCGCAGGCGACGCACTACGATCCGTCGCGCGCGAAGTTCACGGAGTTCAAGCCGTTCTGGGAATTCGTCGGCGGGCCGATCAACGCGGGCACGTTCGGCCCGAACGATCTCGACATGACGTTCGGTCCCGAACTGCGCTATGTCAGCGTGCCGAAGGACAATCCGCAGAACCGTTCGCCCGCGGCCATGCAGCAGTTCTATGGCCGCGCGAAGATCGATCCCGCGAGCCGCGCGCTGACGGTCTCGCTGCACGACCTCAACGGCAAGTCGCTGTACGAAGTGAAGCTCGACGTCGAGGCGTGAGCGTCGCTTAAGCGGCGAGCTTCGCGGCCAGCTCGGCGACGTGCTTGCCCTGATAACGCGCGATATCGAGTTCGTTCTGCGATGGCTGACGGCTGCCGTCGGACGAAGCGAGCGTCGTCGCGCCGTAGGGCGTGCCGCCGGACACCTCGCTCATGTTCGTGAGTCCCGCGCACGCATACGGCACGCCGACGATCACCATGCCGTGATGCAGCAGCGTCGTATGGAACGATGTGATCGTGGTTTCCTGTCCGCCGTGTTGCGAAGCCGTCGATGAAAACACGCTGCCGATCTTGCCGACGAGCGCGCCTTTCACCCAGAGCCCGCCCGTCTGATCGAGAAACGTGCGCATCTGGCCGGCCATGTTGCCGAAGCGCGTCGGCGTGCCGAAGATGATCGCGTCGTAGCCGGCGAGTTCGTCGACGGTCGCGACCGGCGCCTGCTGATCGAGCTTCACGCCGATCTTCGCGGCCTGATCGGCGGGAATCGTTTCGGGCACGCGTTTGAGCGTGACTTCCGTGCCCGCGACGCCGCGCGCGCCTTCGGCTATCGCTTGCGCCATCGTTTCTACGTGGCCGTACATCGAATAATAGAGAACCAGTACTTTCGCCATGATGTGTCCTTGTGAGAGGGGCTTGTGCGCATTCAAAGATAGCACCGGCGAGTGCGTGCGCAAGGAACTGGCCTGCCCGCAAAAATGCGAAGCGTTCATGGACGCGCGCGTCTGCCTTCGACGACACTGCCCGAAACCCGAACCGGAGACGCACACTCCATGAACGGCCACGCCTTGCTCAGCGCGAATCTGCTCATCGCTTATTCGGCGTATTTCGTCGGCACCGCGAGTCCCGGGCCGAGCAATCTCGCGATCATGTCGATCGCGAGCACGTCCGGGCGGCGCGCGGCCTTCGCGTTCGCGGCGGGCGTGATGTCCGGCTCCTTCTTCTGGGCGATGCTCGCCGCGCTCGGCCTCTCCGCCGCGCTGACGGCGTACTCGGGCTTTCTCGTCGGCGTGAAGATCTGCGGCGGGCTGTATCTGTTGTGGCTCGCGTTCAAGTCGGGACGCGCGGCGTTGAAGCCGCCGCTGCGCGCTTCGTCGGCGGATGCGCAAGGGCAGAGCGCGCGCAGGCTTTACGCGCGCGGCGCACTTCTGCATCTCACGAATCCGAAAGCGATTCTCGTGTGGATGTCCGTGGCGGCGCTCGGATCGTCGGCGGGGGAAGGGCCGGGACACATGCTCGTCGTCGTCGCGGGGTGCCTCTGCATCGGCGTATGCGTGTTCGGCGGCTATGCCGCGCTCTTCTCGATGGCCTCCGCGCGGCGCATGTACAAACGCATCCAGCGCGGCCTCGATGCATGTCTCGCGCTCGTGTTCGGCGCGGCGGGCCTGCGTCTGCTCACTTCGCACGTGTAGCGGATTTGCCGCACTTTCGCGGTTCGGCTTTGCATCCGGACGATCGGCGGCTACGCTCAAGCCAGACGTCCGAACAATCGCGAGAACGATGCCGACCGACGATTCTTCCCGAAGCGCCCGCCCGATCCCGCACGAAACCGCCGCAGCCGCGTTCGTCCACATCGTCCGCGACGCCTTCGCCGCGCTCGGGCGCGAACTCGTCGCGATCAGGCCGACGCCCGCCCGTGCGCTCTTCGCCACGCAGGCGATGCTTTCCGTCGGACTTGCCGTCGCGCTCGCCTACGCTTTCCATTTGAGCAACATCTGGTGGGCCGCGATCAGCGGCTTCGCGGTGATGCAGTCGAAATTCTCGGCGTGCGCGCAACGCGGCGTGCATCGCGTGGTCGGGACGATCGCCGGCGCGCTGATCGGCGCGGTCGCCGGGCCGATCATCGGCGACGTGCCGTGGCTCTTCGTGCCGCTGCTCGGGGCGATCGTCGGCATGTCGGTGTATCGGGCGCTCGTTTCCGATGCGGGCTACGCGTGGGTGCTCGGCGGCGTGACCTCGCTCATGGTCACGTTCGAGGCGCATCGGCTCGAATCCGCGGCGGCGACGGCCTCGTTTGCGCTCTTGCGCGTCGCCGAAGTGATGGTCGGGACGGCCGCGTGCGTGGCCGTGTCGGCGCTTGTGCATGCGGGCGTGCAGCACTATCGCAAGTCGCGCGGCGCGCCGCCGGTGCCGCGCGCGCAGGCGGCATCCACCGTGGATCGCGTCGATGGCGTCAACGCGCAAACCGTCACCGTCATTCCTTCCGATGCCGCCCGCGCCGTGCAGGCGCTCGACGCGACGCACCTCGCGCGCGCCGAGCAGACCGCGCTCGCGATGCGCAAGCGGCTCGCGTGGCAAGGCGCATGGTCGGTGATGATCCTCGCGGCGATCGCGTATGCGTGGAATCTGCCCGGCTTCGCGCAGGCGATGGTGACGGCGGTTGCCGTGCTGATCTTGCCGACATCGGCGCTCGGCAAGCCGACGCGAAAGCCGATCGCCGAGCGCATGATTCAGCGTTTCATCGGCTGTCTGCTGGCGGGCGCGGCGAGTCTCGCGCTGTTGCCGCTACTCGGCGACAACGCGTTCGCCTGCATGATCGCGCTATGCGTGGGCGTGTGGATCGGCTGTCATGTGCAGACGGGCACGCAGGGCGCGAGCTATGTCGGACGGCAGTTCAGCATCGCGTTCATCATGGTGTTCGTGCAGGACCACCATTGGTCGTCGGACCCGATGCCCGCGCTGATGCGGCTCGAAGGCATTCTCGCGGGCATCGTGGTGTTGTCCGCGGTGATGGCCGCGGGCGCGGCGTGGGCCTCGAAACGGGGGCCGCACGCCGCGATGCGGTGAATCAGGCTTCTTCCGCCCAGGCGAGATTCTCGCGCGCCATCAACGCGCTCGAAGCGGCCGGGCCGAACGTTCCCGCCGTATAACCGCGCGGACGGTCGCCGAGTTCCTTCCAGCCGTTGAGAATCGGCTCCACCCAGGTCCATGCGGCTTCCAGTTCGTCGCGCCGCATGAAGTGCGTGAGGCGGCCGCGAATCACGTCGATGAGCAAGCGCTCGTACGCTTCCGCGCGCCGCTGCGTCATGGCCTGCTGCAGGTCGAGATTGAGCGTGACGGGCTGCATGTGCATGCCGCTGCCGGGTTCCTTCGCCATCATCTGGAGCTGGATCGATTCTTCCGGCTGCAGCGTGATCGTCAGGCGGTTGCCGTAATGACGCGGGCCTTCGGGGATGATCGAGAACGGCAGGTCCGCGAAGTCGATGACGATCTCCGAGCGGCGATTCTGCATGCGCTTGCCCGTGCGCAGGAAGAACGGCACGTTGGCCCAGCGCCAGTTGTTGATATGCGCGCGCAGCGCCACGAAGGTTTCCGCGCGGCTGTCGGCGGGCACGTTCTGCTCTTCGAGATAACCCTTCACCGCCTCGCCGCCGACCGCGCCCGCCGTGTACTGGCCCCGCACGGTGTCGCGTGCGATATCGGCGACGGTCATCGGCCGCAGCGACTTCAGCACCTTCAGCTTTTCGTCGCGCACGGCGTCCGGATCGAGCGAGACGGGCGGCTCCATCGCGACAATGCAAAGCAGTTGCAGCAAGTGGTTCTGCACCATGTCGCGCAATGCGCCGGTGTGATCGTAGAAGCCCGCGCGGCTGCCGACGCCCACCGTCTCCGACACCGTGATCTGCACGCTCTTGATGTACGGCGCCTGCCACAGCGGGCCGAAGATCGCGTTGCCGAAGCGCAGCACCATCAGGTTCTGCACGGTTTCCTTGCCGAGATAATGGTCGATGCGATAGATCTGCTCTTCCTTGAAGTGCTTGCCGACCGCATCGTTGATCGCGCGCGCCGATGCGAGATCGTGGCCGAGCGGCTTTTCAAGCACGACGCGGGCGTTTTCGTCGAGAATGCCGGCGTTATCGAGGTTGGTGCAGATCGTCACGAACAGTTCCGGCGACGTCGACAGATACAGCACGCGCTGCGAGCCAGGACGCACGGCCTGTGCGAGACGCTCGAAATCGCCGGGATTCTCGACGTCGATGCGCACGTAATCGAAGAGCGCGAGAAATTTGTCCCACGACTGGGCATCGAAAACCTTGGAATCGATGAAAGGGCGCGCCTGCTCTTCCATGAAATTCTTGAGGTAATCCTCGCGCGTCCAGTCCTTGCGGCCGATGGCGAGAATGCGCGTGTCCGCGGGCAGGTTGCAGTGCGTGTGCGCCATGTAGAGCGCCGGCAGCAGCTTGCGCGCCGCCAGGTCTCCGCCGCCGCCGAAGATGATCATGTCGAGCGGGCGTTCATTCACGGGAGAAGTTGGATTCGTCATGGTGCGTGAGCCGGTAAGGGTTCAGATAAGCCGAAAGCGCGGCGATCGAAGCGATCGTTCGAGACAGCTATGTTGCATGTTTTGCCGGCATTTTGCACGGCAGTCGTGCTAACGGCCGTTCGATTCGGCGAGCGATGGACGATTTGTCACCGAAGACGTGTTTGTTTAACGCGCTCAGCGCAACGATTCGTTCGCGCGCAGCGTCGTCACGGCGAGGTCGAGAAATGCGCGGACTTTCTGCGTGACGTGACGCCCTTCGCGATGCACGAGATGGATCGGCAGGGGCGGCGTCTCGAACTCCGGCAGCACGATTGCGAGACGCCCGTCGGCAACGTGTTGCGCGATCTGATACGACAGGAGCCGCGCGATGCCGAAATCCGCGAGCGCGGCGGCGATGGCCGAGTCGTTGGTGGTCGTCGTCAGGCGAGGATGCGAGCGCACGAGAAACTGCCGCTCGCCGTCGGAGAGACGCCATTCCGGGGGCGTCGACGAACCCGTCGACGCAATCACGACATGCTCCGCGAGATCGTCCGGATGACGTGGCGTGCCGTGCTTCGCGAGATAAGCGGGCGAGGCGCACAGCACGCGCCGCACGCGCCCGACGTTGATCGCCTGCAACGACGAGTCCGGCAATTGCGCGATCCGCACCGCCACGTCGATGCCTTCATCGACGAGATTCACCACGCGATCGACGAACCAGCAGCTTGCGTCCGCTTCGGGATAACGGCCCAGATAATCGAGGACGATCGGCGTGACGTGCAGGCGGCCGAACATCACCGGCGCGGTGATCGAAAGCAGTCCGCGCGGCGAGGAATGCGTGCCGGTCGCGGAAAGTTCGGCGTTATCGATTTCGCCGAGAATGCGGCGGCAGTCCTCGAAATAGCCGCTGCCGGCGTCGGTGAGACGCACGACGCGTGTGGTGCGCGTGAGCAGGCGCACGCCGAGATGTTCTTCGAGTTCCGTCACGACGCGGCTCACGACCGACGGCGACACGTCGAGCTTGCGCGCCGCCGATGCGAAGCCGCCGGTTTCGACCACCGTGACGAAGGTCGTCATTGCCTGTAAACGGTCCATGGGAAAGCACGAGACATGCAGGCTTGAGATGCCGTGCATTCTCACGGATATGCGCGCGGGGCACAATCGTTACAGATCGAGTTCGAGCGTGTCTCCTTCGGCGGCGGGCATCGCGCAGCAGATCAGCGCTTCGTCATCGCCGACATGAAACGCCGGCTCGCTTTCATACGACACCGCGCCTTTCGCGATGCGCGTCCGGCATGTGCCGCAAGTGCCGCCGCGGCAGTTGAACTCGGGCGACAGACCGCTCGCTTCGGCGAGTTCCAGCAAGGTGCCGCTGCCCGGCTGCCATTGCGCGCTCGCGCCCGACTTCAGGAATTCGATCTTCACGGGCTCGGTCGCGGCGGGACGCATCGGCTTGACGTCGGCGCCGCGATCCGCCGTGCGCTTGAGCGCCGATGGACCGAACGCTTCCGCATGCACGCGCGCATCGGCGACATTGAGCGCGCGCAGGCCATCGTAGATCGACTGCATGAACGCGCCCGGCCCGCACAGATAGAAGTCGTAGTCGTTGAAGGGCAGACGGCTAGTCAGCAGATCGATGTCGATGCGCCCGGACACGTCGTAATCGCGGTCCATTTGCGCGCCGTTCGTGTCGCTGAGCACGCGGATCACGGTCACCGCGCCGCCCGCGCTCTGCGCGAGCGCATCGATTTCGCGCGAGAACGCGCGGCTCGCGAGCGAATGCGCCGACACGATCATCCACACCGGCCGCACGCGGCGCTTCCTCAAGCCCTCGTAGACGATATGCCGCAACATCGCGAGCATCGGCGTGATGCCGACGCCCGCCGCCATCAGCACGGCGGGACGCTGCTCGAACGGATCGATCGTGAAGTCTCCGGCGGGCGCGCGCGCCTCGATGACGTCGCCCGCTTTCAGCGTGTCGTGCAGATGTGCCGACACGCGCCCGTCGCGCTTCACGCTGATGCGATACACGCCGTCCGACGGCGCGACCGACAGCGTGTACGTGCGAATCTGCGGTTTCGCCTCGCCCGGCAGCGTCACGCGGATCGGCAGATGCTGACCGGCCTTGTGCGGAACGATGCCCGCGCCATCGGCGGGTTCGAGATGGAACGAGCGGATCGCATCGCTCTCATCGACGATTCTGCTCACGCGAAACGCGCGCCACACGTTCGCGAGCGTGGCCGCCTTCAGGCGCTCGGCCACTTGCGTCCAGTCGCCGGTCATCAGCGAATTGGGCGATGCGCCGTCGCTGCGCGCTTTCCATCGCAAGGGCAGCGCCTCGGCGCGATACACGATGCGGCGCGGCGTGAAGCGCCACAGCCGTTCCGCGCCCTGAAATGCGGCGGTTTCGGGCGAGTCGAGCAGCACTTCCGCGTCGCCCGCGAGCTGCAGCATGTCGCCGGTTCCGAAGTCCGCGAACACGAGTCCCGCGCGAGCGTTCACGAGAATGTTGCCGAGCGTGTTGAAGAAGAGATTGCCGGCGAAATCGGGAATCGTGAGCGAGCCGTCGTCCGACAGACGCACGAAACCCGGTTTGCCGCCGCGATGCGACACGTCCACTTGCCGATGCCCGTCCTCGCGATCGAAATACGACGCGACGAAGAACGTATCCGCGCCCGCGATCATCGCTTTTGCGCGCGGCGAAAGGGCGTCGGATTCGAGCGGCTCGACCGGCGACGGCAAGGAAGGATCGCGCACGAACTCGAAATCGCGCAACTGGATGTACTGCGGGCAATTGCCGAAGCTCTGTTCGACGGCCACGTCGAACGCGAGGTTCGCGCCATCGCGATGAATCACGCCGTTCATCCGATTGCGGCGGCGCGTGTGCATTTCGATGCCGAGCAGGCCGATCGACGCGCCATCGTGCATGCCGGCGTCGGCGGGATCGAGCGGATCGCGGGCGGGGCTCATCGACAGCGTTTTGGCATCGGTCGCGTGCATGAAGCCGGGATGCCCGGCGAGCAGCGTCGCCCACGGATCGCCGCGTTCATCGACGGAACCGGCCACGATGAACGGCAGTTGCCCGAAGAACTGGCGATGCTGATCCGGCATGTAATCGCGCACGACGCGCCGGCCGACGCCGTCCATGCGCTCGTCGACGCCGAAAGCCTTCTGAATGGCGAGTTCGCCGCGATGCCACGGCGAGGGCGTGGCGACCCCTTTGACATTGCCAAGCGCGGAAGCGGACATGATCGTATGCCTCTTCGATTCGGGCGCGGCGGCACGGCGCGAGCCGGCCGCCGCGCTCACTTTACGCCGCGAGACCCGCGGCCGTCTTTTGGAACGGAACGAAACCCTTCAGCGCTTCGACGCGCTTCAGCCACGCGTTCACGTTCGCGTAGGCGGAAAGGTCGACGTTGCCTTCGGGCGCGCTCGAGATATAGCTGTAGAGCGCGACATCCGCGATGGTCGGGTGCGCGGCGGCGGTCTCGTCGATATCGGCGATCCAGTCGCGATTCGCCAGTTCCGCGTCGAGCACCTTGAGGACGTTGTGCGCGCGGGCGATGACTTCGTTCGCGTCGAACTTCGCGCCGAACACGGTGATGAGACGCGCGGCGGCGGGACCGAACGCGATCTGCCCGGCCGCGACGGAGAGCCAGCGCTGCACGGCGGCGGCTTCGGCGGGCGTTTCGGGCAGCCACTTCGTGTTGCCGGCTTTTTTCGCGAGATAGACGAGGATCGCGTTCGAATCGGCGATGACCGTGTCGCCATCGACGAGCACGGGAATCTGGCCGAAGCGGTTCAGCTTCAGATAGTCGGGCGTCTTGTGCGCGGCGGCGGCGAGATCGACGAACGCTTCTTCGTGTTCGACGCCCAGCAGATTCAGGAAGAGACGCGCGCGGTGCGAGTGCCCGGACAGCGGATGGTGATAGATCTTCACGGCAGATTCCCTGATTCGGTTGATGGCCGGGAGACGTCCCGTCCTGTGAATCGAGTATCGGTTCTTGCCGTGATGAGGAGAATCCCGTCGATTTTCAAATCACCATTCTCGAAACGAGAATGGTGAGCGCGCTTTCGGTGCGCGGACCCACGTCATTTATTCGCCGCGCGGCACGTTCGCCTTGTTGCCGGCGAGCGGCGAACCGTATCCGCCGCTGTTGGCGTTGTTCGGCAGGCCGTTGACGAGCTGCGCGCGCGGATCGCTCGGATTGAGATTGAGCTCGCCGGCCTGCGCGTTGCCGTGCGTCGGGTATTGACTGCCGAGCGGCGCGTTCGGCATGAGCTTGGTGCTGATTTGCGGCGCGTACATGTCGGTTTCGGCGCTCGGATGAAGCTGCGCGAACGCCGATGTGACGGCGAATGCCGATATGACTACGACTGAAGCGCGGATCGCGTTCATGGCGGACTCCAATGCAGAGCGTGATTCAGTGTAGTCCGCGCGCCGGTGCATTGGCCGATCACCCTTCTTACAACCAGACCAGCGTTTGTTCCGGCGCGCTCGCTCCCGTATTGCCTCACCATTGAACCGATCGCAGCCGAATTTGAATCCCGGAGGCGCTCACCTTATTCGCGGCGAACGGCTTATCGACGGCACGCGTCTTGCATAATGCAACGTTGCTCCGGCCTGCGCACTGGCCGTTCCACGCCGACCACACACTAAAAGCGAGCCGTTTCCATGCCGCAAGCACCCGGGCCGCGCCGGCCACCCGCGAAGATCCTGCCGCCGGAAGCGCCCGGCGTGCGCGCGCTGGCGTCGCTCGTGACAGGCGTCATCGTCATTTGCGCGCTGTACTTCGGCCGCGCGGTGATGATCCCGATCATCCTCGCGATTCTGCTGAGCTTTCTGCTCGCGCCGTTCGTCGATTTCCTGCGGCGGCTGCGCTTCGGGCAAGTGCCTTCCGTGATCGTCGCCGTAGTGGTCGCGCTGTCGGTGCTGACGGCGGTCGGCGCGCTGATCGGCGCTCAGGTCGCGCAGCTCGCGGGCGATCTGCCGAAGTATCAGGTCGCCGTCGAGCGCAAAATCGATTCCGTGCAGAAGATGACTGTCGGCCGCGCCGATGAGTTTCTCGGCCGCGCATCGCGCGCGCTGAAGCGGATTTCGCCCGCGCGCGAGCAGGAGCCGAAGAACGAGGACAATCCGGCCGCTTCGCCGATCGACCAGCCGATGCCCGTCGAAGTGCACGAGCCCACGCCGACGCCGCTGGAACTCGCGCAGCGCTTTCTGTCGCCGATCATCAGTCCGCTGGAAACCACCGGCATCGTGCTCGTGGTCGCGGTGTTCATCCTGCTTCAGCGCGAAGATCTGCGCGACCGGCTGATACGGCTTTTCGGCTCGCGCGACCTGCATCGGGCGACCACCGCGATGGACGAAGCCGCGCGGCGCCTGTCGCGCTACTTCCTCGCGCAGCTCGGCATCAACGTGGGCGTGGGCATCGTCATTTCGATCGGGCTCGCGATCATCGGCGTGCCGGGCGCGCTGCTCTTCGGCGTGATGACCGCGCTTCTGCGCTTTGTGCCGTATGTCGGAACGTGGATCGCGGCGATCGTCGCGGTCGTGTTCGCGGCGGCCGTCGGTCCCGGCTGGGCGATGCTCGTGTGGACCATCGTGCTCTTCGGCGTGACGGACATCGTCGCGGGTCAAGTCGTCGAGCCGCTGCTGTACGGGCATAGCACGGGCCTGTCGCCGTTCGCGGTGATCGTCGCGGCGATTTTCTGGAGCTGGATCTGGGGGCCGATCGGCCTCGTGCTCTCGACGCCGCTCACGCTCTGCCTCGTGATTCTCGGCCGCCATGTCGATCGCCTCGAATTTCTCGACGTGCTGTTCGGCGACCGGCCCGCGCTCACGCCCGCCGAGAACTTCTATCAGCGCCTGCTCGCGAACGATCCCGACGAGGCGCTCGTGCAGGCCGAGACGTTGCTCAAGGAACGCTCTCTGATCGCGTATTACGACGATGTCGCGCTCGAAGGCTTGCGCTACGCGCATAACGACGTGCTGCGCGGCGTCGTCACGGCGGATCAGTTGCGGCGCATCAACGAGTCTGCGCTCGACATCATCGAAGGGCTGGAGGATGCGGAGGACACGGCCGTCACCGTCGCGCCGAAAGAGGACTTGCCCGCGAGTTTCGAATCGCCCGACGACGGGCCGCGCATCGCGCCCGAGACGCCGCCCGCGCGCTTCGATGCGCAGAAGGAAGGCCACACGGCGTCGGTGCTCTGCATCGCGGGGAGAAGCGAGCTCGACGATCTCGCGGCGACCATCGCCGTGCAGCTGTTTCGCAAGCACGGCCTGTACGCGGACCTCGCGGGCTACGAGCGCTTTTCGCGCGGACGCTTCGGCGAGGTCGATCTCGCCGGCGTGACGATCATCTGCGTCGTGTCGTTCGATGCCGCCGAGTCGCCGCCGTATCTGCGCAACCTGCTGCGGCGTCTGCATCAGCGCGCGCCGTCGGCGGAACTGATCGTCGGCTTGATCTTCCCCGAAAGTTCGCTGCAAGGCGAAGTGCTCGTGCGTACGAGTTCGGCGGCGGTGTCGTTCAGGGAGCTGGTCGAAGCGTGCGTGGCCGCCGCGCGCCGCCAGTCCGCCGACGGCGTGCCGTGGGCGGGCCTCAACGACGCCGGCGATGAAACCGCGCTGAACGGCCCGCGCGAGAACGTGGCGATTTAGCGGTTGCCGTCGAACAGATCGTTGAGCATGGTGTCGAAGGCGGCTTGCGCGTCTTCGAGTTCCTGAAGCGCGGCGTCGAAGGTCTGCAGCGCCATCTGCGAAGGCCGGCCGTCGCCTTCGGGCGGAAACTGCTTTTGCAGCGCCAGGAAAGCGGACTGAACCTGGCGCGTCGCGTTGACGATACGTTCCATCGCTCGCGCTTCTTCCGTGCGATTGTTCTCAGCGGTCATCGGAGACACTCCTCGTGGGCAATGTCCGATAGTACCAAGCGATCCTAAGCCTTCGCCACGGTAAAGAGGCGCACGGCTTCGTCGAGCACGACCGCGCGTTCCGCGAGGCGCTGCGCGGTGGCCGCCGCCTGCTCGACGAGCGCGGCGTTCTGCTGGGTCGAATCGTCGAGATGCGCGACCGCCTGATTCACCTGCGCGATGCCCTCGGCCTGCTCGCCGCTCGCCTTCGCGACTTCCATGATGATCGCCGATACGCGGTTCACCGCTTCGTCGATGGCGCGCATCTGGCTCGTCGTGCGCGCGACGAGGCTCGTGCCTTCCGCGATCTGCGCGACGCTCGTCGCGACGACGCCTTCGATTTCCTTCGCCGATGCCGCGCAGCGCTGCGCCAGATTGCGCACTTCGGTCGCGACGACCGCGAACGAGCGGCCCGCTTCGCCCGCGCGCGCCGCCTCGACGGCCGCGTTGAGCGCGAGGATGTTGGTCTGGAACGCGATGCCGTCGATGACATCGGTGATGTCCGCGATGCGCCGCGACGCCGCCGTGATGCCCGCCATCGTCTGCTCGACCTGGCTCGCGATGCGCCCGCCGTCGTCCGCCGCGGCCTGCGCTTCCTTGACGACTTCCAGCGCGCGCACGGTGGCGTCGGCGTTGCCTTGCACGGTCGTCGTGAGCTGATCCATCGTCGCGGCCGTCTGTTCGAGCGATGCCGCCTGCATCTCCGTGCGGCGCGACAAGTCCGTGTTGCCGCTCGAAATTTCGTTGGCGGCCTCGAGCATGCCGCCGATCTGGCCGCGCACGTCGAAGACGATCGCCGCGAGATTCGCCTTCAACTGCCCGAGCGCGCGCTGCACGTCGCCGAGATCGTCGTGACGCGCATCGGGCATGTCGGCGGTCAGATCGCCCGCGGCCATGCGCGCCGCGAAACCGGACATCGTGCGGACGGGCGCATCCACCTGACGCGAAAGCGCGAGCCAGCCCACGAAGCTCGCAACGGAACTCACGCCGAGCGCGATCCAGAAGGGCAGCGGCGGCGCGCCGCGCCATCCTGCCAGCGCCGCGACCAGCATGCTGACGGGCACGGCGGCGAAAGCCGTGGCGAGACGCGAACTCACCGGCAGGTTCGCGAGCGCCGCGAGCTTGCCCGCGATGCCGTTCTTCACGAGCGCGCCGCGCACGAGGCGTCGCGACGCGTTGCCGGCCTTGATCTGCGCGTAGAGCGCGGTGGCGTCGCGGACTTCATCGCGCGTCGGCTTCACGCGCACGGAGAGATAGCCGACGACCTTGCCGTGGTCCATCACCGGCGTGACGTTCGCGCGCACCCAGTAGTGATCGCCGTTCTTGCGGCGATTCTTGACGAGCGCGGTCCACGAGCGGCCGGCGCGCACGGTCGACCAGAGATCGGCGAACGCTTCGCGCGGCATGTCGGGATGCCGGATGAGGTTGTGCGGCTGGCCGATCAGCTCGTCGCGCGAGAAGCCCGACACCGACACGAAAGCCGGATTGCAGTACTGGATGTTGCCGGAAAGGTCGGTGGCGGAGACGAGCATCGCCGAGGCGGGGAATTCGAACTCTTGCTGGGTTACGGGCTGATTATTGCGCATGGTGTCCTTGATTCTTCTTCGCGTCGCGCGCCGATTTTCGAAGGCGGCGCGCGTCTTATTACAAGGACATAACGGCGATTGGCCCCACAATCTTTAGGGGAATCCGACTGAAACGCTCAAGTGTGGCGATTTGTCGCCGATAGGGGCGCGTCAGTTACTGCGCGCTCCATCCGCCGTCGATTTGCAGCGCCGAGCCGCGCATTTCGCTGGCGGCATCGGAGCAGAGGAACACGGCCATATCGCCGATCTGCTGCGCCGTCACGAATTGCGCGGACGGCTGTTTGTCGCCGAGCAGCTTGGCGCGGGCCGCGTCCGGCGTGAGCGAGTCGCGGGCGGCGAGATCGTCGATCTGTTTCTGCACGAGCGGCGTGAGCACGAAGCCTGGGCAGATTGCGTTGACGGTCACGCCGGTGCGGGCGTTTTCGAGCGCGGCGACTTTGGTCAGGCCGAGAATGCCGTGTTTCGCGGCGACGTACGCCGATTTCCCCGCCGAGCCGACGAGCCCGTGCACCGACGCGATATTGATGACGCGGCCCCAGTTGCGCGCGCGCATTTGCGGCAGCGCGACGCGCATCGTGTGGAACGCCGAGCTGAGGTTAATCGCGATGATCGCGTCCCAGCGATCGACCGGGAATTCGTCGATGGTCGCGACGTGCTGGATGCCGGCGTTGTTGACGAGGACATCGACGGCGCCGAATTGCTCGTTTGCGAAGGCGATCATCGCTTCGATTTCTTCGGGCTTCGTCATGTCGGCGGGATGGTGGACCGCTTTCACGCCGGTGGCTTCGATCTGCTTCAGCGCGCCTTCGATATCGCCGAAACCGTTGAGCACGAGATTCGCGCCTGCCTGTGCGAGTGCCGTCGCGATGCCGAGGCCGATGCCGCTCGTCGAGCCGGTGACCAATGCCGTCTTGCCGGCGAGCGCTTTGTTCAATGCGGTTTGGGTCATATGCGGGTTTTTTCCTTCTTTCAGGAGTTTTGATCGGGTTCTGCGGAGTTTGGTGTGTTGGCTTGCTGTGCGTAGATTAGGGTTTTTTCTTTTTTTTCGCCGGATCCCGTGATCGTGTCGGTCTATTAGCACTGCCCCTGTGCGGGGCGGCACTCACTTTCTTTGCTGCTGCAAAGAAAGTAAGCAAAGAAAGCAGCTACTGATACGCCCGCGGTCACACGCAATTTGGGTAGTCCTCTCGTCGTTCGTGGGCTGCCTAAAGAGTGCCCTCATAGGCCCAACCGGGCTTGGATCGCGCACGGTCTGCCACATCGCATCACACACGAAACTGGTTCAGCACCAAATAGCTCCAGCCCGCTTCGCGGCCGACCGGTCAAGCGGGTCCGCGCGTGCTTCGCTACTAACGTCTCAATCTCGCTGCACTTGCCGCACGTTGGTTTCCCTTGCATACCGGGCGGCAGCGCGTAGCGCTGTGCCGGAGCCATTTCGTGCTGAACCAGTGTCCTCAGCGTTTTCGGGCGGCAGACCGTGCGCGAGCCAAGCCCGTAGGTGTTTGAGGGCACTCTTTAGGCGAGTGCCGCCTAGGACGAGAGTACTACCCAACGTGCGTGTGACCGCGGGCTTGAAAAGCTGCTTTCTTTGCCTACTTTCTTTGCAGCAGCAAAGAAAGTAGGTGCCGCCCCGCACAGGGGCAACGCTAATAGACCACTAAGAAAACGGGATCTGCTCCCGCGACTGAAGTTTGACATTGACTCCACGCAGACTTTGACTATTCCACGAAAATGACCAGGCCCCGAGAAGTCGTTTCTGGGGACAGATAACGGAGAGTTTGGGTCATTCTTGAAAACGCTCAATAAGTTCGAGGATAGCCGCCCGAGTCGCAGTTGCCGAAGGTCCAAAGGCGCCCTGCAGACACCGCGCCATACTATAGCCCGCCGCCTTCAGTGCAAGCGTCTACCCGCCGCACGCTTCTCGAGGGGCTGATCACTCCCGGACGAGAGCCTGAGTCGCTGAGCGACCCGAGCCGAGGAAGTCGCCTTCACATTGTACGAAATGCTTCCTTACGATTGGTGTTTCTGCCTGGCGCTGCTCGACATTTCGAACGGGCACATTGGCCGATCAATACGGGAAGGCAGACGTCGTTGCGAGCCTCTCGGTGGCAGCGCAAATCTCGCCCCCGCGAGGCTGCCCTTCCTATTGACGTGAGAACCGTTCGGATCATCCTTCAAGACGGACTCAAACTGCTCACCGTCGCAGCAAGTTGATCGACCTTCTGCCGCTGCAGCTCCATAAGACGATTCCAGAACAGCGAGCCGCGCGTGACGCTTTCCGCTGCGAACGCTTCTGGGGTGTTGATTAGATTATTCAACAATTCGATGTCTGCGCGGGCCGACGCCAATGACTTCTTCGTCATTCTCGACAGGGCCTGTTTCGATGGAACATTCGAAGCTAAGCTGCCATGTGATAGCGCCGTGCCGGCCCAAGTGCCGACGGCACAGTAGGTCTTAATGCGTTCAAGTATGAAGCGTCGCGTTGGCGATAGCGGATACCCGAGGCGTGAAAGGATAATGTCGGCAATTTGAAGGTGTTTAAAGGCCCGTGCGAAGCAGACGTTAGTCGCTTGTTCCACACCGATGGAATCATTGAAAAGACGGATCATCGAGGCGCGCTTGCGTTCAAAGCTCGCGCCGAGAACATTCATATACGCTCGATCGTAGTCGTATCTAAAGAAACGCCGTGTATAGATGTCGGCTCCATGCTCCGCCTGTAGCCAGAAAGACTGCGCAGCCGCCCGCCACTCTGGCGTCGTGCCGCCGGCGCCGACCGCGCGGGTGGCTGTGTAACACAGCCCGGATAGCTTGAGCGATACTCGGACTTGGTAGCGAGTGGGTTTAGCCGACAAATCTCCTGATGATGGCGAGTCGTAGCGAAGGATAAGGCGCAGTCGCTCCGCGAAAAAGTAGACGTACGCAGCTTGCAGAAACGCGGGATATTGAAGCCGATTGCGATGGAGGTTGCTCTCGCCGGGGATCGCGTCAGCTTTGAGCGCAAGTGCTTCGGCGTACCGGAGCAGAATGGAAACACATTGGGGAAGGCGGTCGCGCTTGCTTCGATCGCGGAATGTTTGCGCATCCCCGCCCGCCTTTTCGACTAACGCCGCGAAGGGAAAGGGCGCAGCGGGATAATCATATGGCGCAAAAATCTCGCGCGCAGGGAAGTCGTTTGGCAAGCCGAAATCGACCAACTGCTCCGACATCTGGTCTAGCGCGTCCATCGCTTGGTCGGCATATTCGAGCTGGTCCAAGGACAGCTTGTTCCGCGATATCGCGAGGTCACTGCTATATGTCGCAAGAGGCGACAAAGCGTTTAAGTCGTCCAGTGTTGACAGCGTCTTTTTGGCAAGCACACCGTGACCGCTGTCCAATGCTGCGCGGCCTAGCGAAATGAGGTGGTCCGCGAAGAGTCGGGTCTTCTCCTCGGGGCCGAGCGTATTGACGCGCCGCAGTCTGCATACGACGGGCCGCTGAATGGCGAACCTGTCGAAGTAGCCGTGCCAACTTTCGAGGTGTTCGGTGCCCGTGGTCGTTGTTTCATTGCAGGAACAGGGGCGGTGTAAGTACTGTTGCGCAAGATAGTCGCGTACCTTCTCAGGGCTATTGGCGGCGGCCAGAAGACATACACGCAGTCGATGTCGCGCGAAACCACGCGCGAGCAACCACTCCTCGTCGCCCTCGAGGCAGCGCCGCATTAGATAGGTGACTATGTAAATATATCGCTTGTCGGGCGATATTGGAAAAGAACTTCGCCTCGCTCTCAACTCGGTGCGCTCGACCTGCGGCTCTTCATCGAAGGAAATACTCTGCAGACCGTGCCAGACGGCCTGGATCAGGCGCCGATGCAAACCGATGCTACTGAGTTCGGCGGGTGCCGCGATGCGCACGCTGTCCGTCCATTGATCGAGGGATTCCTCGGCGAAAAGATGATGGATGCGGAACCAGAGATTGATGTCTGCCTGAATTATGTCAGCAACCAGGAGTTCTCTTACTTCCGCAAAGCGTATGTCGATGGACGGTTCGCGCCACCTGACGCCGGACTCGTCGTCTAACCGATTGTCGTTCGCGGTGCGTGGACCGTCGGTTTCCCATTGCTGCCTTCCCAGCAAAAAGGTGTCGCTCTCTACGATTTCGTCATCGCCTGTAACGAACAACATAGGGTATTGCTTGCTTGCTGCATTAAATCGCTCCATCAGCGTGGCGGTATCCCACTGAGCACAGAGCGGAGATGAGAAGTCGCGCAGGCACCGCGTCATAGTCGAATACCTCAGTCCACCCGGGCAGAGGGCGACAAAGCGCGCCATCAGCAAAGCGAAAGGATCCTTTTCGGCCAGAAGTGTCTTGGCCAGCTTGAACAATTCCATACGTCCGACCGGTGACCCCGTCGTCGCTGCCAATCTCGCTCGTTCTCGCTGCTGCGCTGTCAAGCCATGGCCGCCATCGATGCTAACAAGCACGTCCAGAAGTGCGGCCTCTGTCTCCGGGCAGAGCGAGTTGCCCAGCACTTCCGTGACGAGATCCGGGTTCGCGAAGCCATGTTCGCGAAGAACCGGGGGGACTACTTCGCGAGAGATCGGAGGCAGCATGCCCTTGAAGCGAATGATGCCGCTGTATTTGTTCCATCTCCCACCGCTCAGGATGAGAACGCGAGACAGTGTTGCAGGAACTTCCAATGCGCGCACCTGACTTGCGAGAGTAACATCTTGTGTCGCCGGAGTAACTAAATTCGATATCAACTCATTGATCGGATTGTCGTTGATGATATTTAGCACGTCTTCGAACGCACCTCGATCCGACTCCATGCCATCCACAATAAACAGCAGTCGGTGTATCGACATGGCTCTGCGGATCCTCGCCATTCCCTCATAAATCCCGAGCCGCGAGCGAAAAGGGGGCGGGCTGCGCACATCTTTTCCGTCTAGCCACGAGAGAATCACTCCGACGTAATAGGCTAGGGACTTGTGGCAGTCCTCTGCCTCGAAGCGGTTCGCGCGGATATAGAGGACCGACGTATTGAAAGGTAGCTTGCTCTCATAAGCTAGCTCTTGTAGCCGGCCAGCGAACGCCGTGAGGCCATTGAGTGAGTTGGGAGCCTCGACTACGAGAAGCGGCTTGTATGGGTCATCCACCGGCAGCTCGGAGATTAACTGCTCAATGAAACGGTCACGTTTGGCGTTTCGATAAAACTCTGTTCGCCGAAGCAGCTGAAAATTGGTAGATGGACTGGGAGCCCCAGTTCGAAGCCATTCGATGAATCGGCGAGGCGCATCGAAGCTAGAAAAGAACGCACGGTCGATGAAATCTCGTTCGAAAGACGCATCTGAATCGGTAGATTCAGCGTGTTGCGCTATCGCTCCGAGGAGCGCATCTAGAAAGGGCGGATTCTCGTGGTCTTCTCTTTGACACATCCACTTGGCACATGGGTCAGCTCGTGTTCTAAAACTGCTCGCGTGCAATTTAGGAATGAGCCACCGTGTATTCGGCGCGTTTCCAGTGAGAGTTGCGAACAGGTGCGCGCCTAGCATCCAACGGTAGTATGCGCCAAGCCCGTACGCCGGCGAGAAGAATACGGAGGCCTTCTTCATGACCTTGGCTCTTGTAAAAAGCCGGTCGAGACGGGTTTGAATCTGTTCCTGCATTTTCGGCGGCAGGCGTCCGATCGCAAAAAGAGCCGCATCAATCTGGCCGATGCTCGGCTTATCGTCGAACTCGAGGTCGTCGAAAGCAGTGGGCTTGGCAGGTACGCCGTCCTGCTGGAGGCGACTGTGCTCTACTAAGCGGGCGCAGCTAAGCGCAACGGTGGCCCAAGAATCAGACAGGCTCTCCACGAACTCTTCCGTCTTCGCGGTGGTCAGCAGCCTAGCTGGACAGACGAAGGTTGTCAGTAGTTCGACGAGCTCATCGTCCACCGAAGGAGGCAAATCGAACAGGAGACTCTGTTCGCGCCCGCCCGCACTGTTCGGCAATTCCATATGGGCTCCTCGGATCGGTCGATCGAGTATAGGCCACCGAATTGAATGCAACAGCCATAGTCGGACTGTGTCCCGACACTTGAACCCGCGGACTTTTATTCGCATCTGAGAGTTGCCGAGGAACATGCGGGTCGCCGGCGTCTCGATTGCCGGCGACACGCCGAGAGACGATTACTCTTTGTGCCATCCCAGCGCGACCACGACACCGTGCAATGCGATGATGGCGTAGCAGACTGCCGTGACTGTTTCCATGTTTATCTCACTTGGTGGTTTGCCTTCAAAAGCGACGTCTGTGCAACATGCTTGCTTCGATGGCGCACCGCCAGTTGCCCGACTTACGCGCCTCTCGGACGTCGAGAAAAGTTCGCAATCAAATGCCGAGATGCGTGAGGCAAAGTGTCGTGTACGCCAGACACGTCATCAGGTCAATCAGGGATACTTCGTGAACGAGGCCGGGCACTCGAACGGGAAAGAGCAGCACAGACTTGATCTTCCGTACGCCTGCGCGGCGCAGACGCGACAACTTTTGCGGGATAGACTCGGTGGTTTTCATGGACCCTCCAGTATTGAGCCATGAAAGCAGTCTAGTCGGCGAGTCGGCGACGAAATGGAGACAAACCTGCAATACAAGAGTGGCTGACGTTGAAGTGGTTCACTGGTGCGTGTGGGGAAGGTCGCAGATAGGAACGAGTTGGCGAGCTAAGGGGGCGTGTAGGCGTATGGACCAAACACGAGAAATACGTGCCCTTGCGTTTCTGCAGAGCGCCGAACTACTTGGGAACGGCCCGACCGCGCAAGGCTGAGAGCCGTTGCGGCAGCCCCGTACTCGACTATCTACGATAGTGCGCCAATTTCGGCGCCATGTCCGGCAGCAGTCGTTTTCTTGATTGCTAATTTCTCGCAATTTTTCCAATCCGCGCTCACGTCGGCAATCGCGCTATTCATCTGACGGTTCTAGGCGCGCAGGATTAGGGGACATTCAGTCGGTTGCAAAATCCGAGGACGCTCGAGCGTCGCAGGTCGAAAATTCCGATACCTCCGTCCATCATGCCGATTTTAGCTCTCGCTCTTTGTGCTGATTGGCACGCGCATTGTAGATTTCTCGCCATTCGCGGCACAAAGCATTGAAGGCGGTAATACCGTCCGCGAACTCCGGTGAGTGCCGGGAGAGGTGTGACGTCCAAGAGCGTCGAGACACGCATGCACCGGGCTGGCATCGTCAAACTGATCAGTCCAGAGGGGGAACGAAGATGCTTTCGTCCGCGTCTTGTGCCGTAAGAGCTGCATATATATGTGACGGCACGGCGTCATGTTAGTCTGCAGCAGGGTGCACCGATCTGAGCATCCCAAGTTCTCTCGAAATCCAGCTTCGATCGCTGCCGTTCTGCAGCTCGAGGTGAAGACATCGCGATGATGGGGCCTCGATGATAAGTCGAAGCGCTCCTTGAAATGCGTACGACAGCCGAGATGGATGTTGTAGAATGTACAACACCAAATCATCCTCTGGCGCTTCCTGAAGCGAAACAGGAAGGGCCGCTCGCTTGAGCGGAGGATTGGTCGTCTCTTCATGTCTGTTTCACTCGCCAAGAGTGATTCGAATACGGCCGCCGTCAGGGTTAACCCATCGCAGCCTCAAAGCGGCATCCAAGGCTCTTATGGAAATGAAGTGAGTAACGGCTCTCAGGGGGCATGCGAGTTGAATGCAGAGAAGTCGAGTTTGCCAGCGATAAGAAACAGCACCGTTCGCATGGTTGCGAAGCGCGTGTAGCAACGCGCCTTGCGCTTGGCGGCCTGAAACAAGCCGTTGATGGCTTCGATAAAGCCGTTGGTCTGTCGGGTCTGGGGCCACGCAACGATGCCGTCAAAGTGTCGGCAGAAACAGATGAACGAAGTGCAGAAAGAGGGACTTGCTCTCATGATCCAAGCAACCGAGCGAGCCGGTCTCTACGAACGAGAAGTGGAATAGGTTGTTTGCCCGGCCCGTTCTTTGCGAAACGGCAGCGAATCCATCTCCGATGTGGCTCTACGCGGGCTCTCGACGCGACTGCGGGCAGGCGGCGCGAAAGCGCTTTCTTATCAGAAGCGCGCAACGAGAATAGGCCGACACAGCAGATCAGGGCTATCAACGCAGCCGCTGACCACTAGTAAACGTGCGCAGGAGAAGGGGAAGAATGAGGAAGGGTTCGGACGCGGTTGTGTTCATACCTCCGCCAACAGCTCTTCTACGTGCAAGTTGTGATTCGCTTTCCATTCTGAGCACATCGCGTTGAAAGCACTAATACCATCAGCAAGTTCGGGTGGGTAGCGATCGATGTAGCGTCCGAGAGAATCAGTACATGCATATACTGCTGGAGTGCCATCGGCATCATCCGACCAAATCGGCCACGATGTACCTTGCGTGAAAGCTTTATGTTCCAGCAGCTCGGTATAGATGTGTCGGCACGCCGTCACGTGGTACTCCGGCCGTGGAATGGTTGTTTCCAGTGAACTGAGTTCACGGCCGACCCACGCCGGGTCCTGCCGCTTTTCCAAGGAGATGTGCAAACATCGCGAAGACGGAGCTTCGATGATAAGTCGCAGCGCGCCTTGGAACGCAAATGAAAGCCGGAACGGATGTCGCAGGAAATACCAAACGAGGTGATCTCCCGGCGCCTCGCGCAAAGGCGTCGGCAATGGTCGCGCGCTTGAATTGAATTTAAAACGACTTTTCATACGGCCTCTTTGGAAAACGGTTGAGAATTGACAGGGGAACGGCCGGTTCAGTGCATGACTACCTCGAAAGCTGCGTCGAGTGCGTCATCGCTCAGCATCGGCACAAGCTCGCGTACCTCGGCTAGCTTTGTCACGGGGCAGACGAAAAAACGAGCCAACTGAACTGGCATGTCCGGACGTCGAGCGTTCAGCTTGCCGGCGAGCTCTGCGCCATGCTCTTCGGTGATCCCTTCGACCATCACGCCAATAGGTATGGGCTGATTGTCGGCAAAACTATGAATCGGAAGGTGTTCCAACGCATAACGAGGAAACATTGAGCCGAGCGTCGTGCGAGCGAGAGAGATGCACTGACACCAATATGCAATTCTGCTATTCAGGTGTGGTATGGCATTGGCGACGGGGGCTCGCGAAGCACAAGATGCGGAGACCGAGAAAAAAGCGTGGGCCGCCGATAGCACGCAGATGCCGGCTCTATGTGCGCCAGATCGCCTTGCAGCCTCGAAACGATGCGCCAGAAGACTAGTCTCCACTGATTGAAACGGCTGCGCGGACTGAAGCAGAGGGGTATCGACGCCCTCCGCGTAAAGGTGAATCAGTGGGGTGGGCGTAGGCGCGGTGGGCGTAAGTCCTTCTTCTGCTTCTTCTGCCATTCTAGTTCCTTGAGTCCGTCCGTGCTTGGCCTTTGCGGCACGTATATGCGATCCAATCTGACCGAGCCTCGTAGCGACCTTTTCGTCGGTCGGGAGGCCCTTTTGGTTCGAGAGCACAATCCGTGGGTTCCACGGTCGTGGGAACAATGGGTTTTTACTCGTGCGGAACTTTGCGAGGAATGACCTCGAGTGGCCTTCTTCGTTTTCGACTTCGTAAGCGGGTGTCGCAAGACTTTCTCCTTCGTTGCTGTAGACAATCTTCTTTTCGGTCCAAGAATGATGGGTGTTGCATTCTTGACG
The DNA here is from genome assembly GCF_031451415.1 of Caballeronia sp. LZ028. Lineage (NCBI taxonomy): Bacteria > Pseudomonadati > Pseudomonadota > Betaproteobacteria > Burkholderiales > Burkholderiaceae > Caballeronia > Caballeronia sp. LZ028. The sequence goes on from NZ_JARUXN010000004.1 coordinate 110,427, forward strand.
GTCGGCCTCTCCGGACAGAGGGCCGCTGAAATCAAAACCAAACAGTTCTAGGACGTCCCTGCCCGCAACATAAATGTGCCGCTCCTTTATCAACTGGAGGGCTGTCGAAACCTGAGTAGGGAAGCCGCTGCGTTTCGACCGTGCGCAGTCCCAAAGTAGGGGCGCTGGTAGGTGTTGAAACATCTGTGGAACGGTCGCCGCTGACCCGTAGTCGCCTGTAGCAGTGAAGATGTGGATCCGCTCTCGGGTAACCTTTCGAAGCTCGGACTCGTCAAACGGTCCAGTGATGTGGCCAATCTTTGGCACGGTCTGGCCGAGCCACAACTCCATTACCTCCTGCATCGACGAGTCGTCAAGTTCATTCGATGTAGGCCGATCATCGAGCTCAGGCGACTTGAGAGGCCCACCTGTCGATTGCGGCGCTGTTACTGACTCCACAGTCGATCTCCTTTCATCAACATGGCACGCGGTTCTCGCTCACTAACACGGGGCTCTGAGTGCCAGCGCACCATGACCGAAGGCGAACGCTGCGGCGTCGCATTCCGCTTGACGAGCAAATTGGGTGTCGCGGCGGCGAGTGCGTCGAAATCTTTAGAAGCCGCAACGGATGAGTCGGAGTCGCATGACTTCGCTTCGAAATCGAATTCCTGCTGCTCCCAGCCGACATACCTATCTGTGTCGAGAGGGCTCGAAGGATCAACGACTGCGACAACGCGCGAAGGGAGACAATCTTTCTCGTTCTTAGGCGGAAAAATGTAAGCGTTATTCATGTTCTGCTTGTACTCCGTGACGGGGGTAGAACGACGTATCAGCCTCAAAAGGACAAATGTGAAGTAGTTAGTCATACGAAATACTACCCGCAGAAGAAACGTCAATTTGATTCAGAACGGCGTTATGTAGCGGGGTAAGCCTACATTTGGAGCAGGGCTTCGGCTGCACCGCGCCTAGCGTGCGATACTCGATTTCTGCCCACACTCCGTTCTGCGCGAAGATCGTTCTACTGCCTATCTCACAAGGGGCAGCGCAGAGGATCTCGAGTGTGTACAGATGAACCTGCTCACTGTCCTCCACCGACTCGCCTTGTTCATTGGTTGTCATCCAGTGACGTGTGTGTCGGCACGACACTAGCACGCGGTTTGGACATCCTCGCGGTATCGGAGCAAGCGGAGCCGCTCTGCGGATGGAACTAATGCGTTTAGTCATAAGAAATTTTCCTCATGTGCTGCGCCAACAGTGTCGATTCACCTCACCCCAGCGTAGGCGAAATTTCGGGAAAGGGTAAGCGAAGATGATACGTATATGTGGAGACGTCGGCCATTTGAGCGCAACGTAGTGCGTCGATCGAAGAAAATTCGATCATTTCACGAGGGTATACCTTAAGAGAACTTTCGCCGGCTGGTGTCCTACTCTGAGTTCAGAGCAGTCGTATAGGTCCCCTGAAACATAGAGCTAACTGACTGACTGGGCGCTGAATCGCGGTTGGCATCGCCGAAGTGTTATGGGGTACGAAACTGTGCACCTGAAGATGGCCACGCGTTTTACTGATGACCTTCTTGGCGGCAAATGTTCGAATGTGGAAGGGCGGACGCGGAGGGGGCTCTCAAGTTGGTCAGCGACTACCACGCCTTTACGACTCAGGTACATTTCCGAACCCCTGCAATGAGCAGTTCAAAGGATTCAGACAGCGAGACCGAACTTGGGGAGCGACCGGGCCTGTAGTGGGAAGTCGCAGCACCTCGGGATGCATCGCCAGTCCCTCATACGTCAACACGACGGAGCCAATGAAAATGAATATTGTGGAAAAAGATCTTCGATTGATAGATAAGCAATCCTTTCTAATAACGCTGTGTTCCGGCATGCGTTTTTTCCTTGGATTGTCTGGAAATGTTGACTTGGTCCGTCACTACGCTTCCTCCGGGCAACTTGAGGACCGTCAGATCGTGAGGCAATTCCACGAGCATCTCGAGCGAACGCGCGATCTTCGCCGGGATCGGAGGCACGTTCGCGATGATGAGGTCCTCTTCGTTCAGGTAGATGACGACACAAGCGCGGGCTTCGACTGCTCAAAGCGGGCACGCGCGAAATCGTTCCGAACTGAGCATTTGATAAGTCACTGAATCCACTTACTACGGTTGCAGCTTTGCGTTGAGAGATGATGCGCAAGACTCGGGCGCAGGCTGTGATCGACGTTTCCCCCAATCCTTCGGTCGCTCGACTAGCGATCAAGAGAAGCTAAACACACGCGAGGTAGTTCATGAAAAACCACGAGATGCCTACTCAAGCCTTCAGGGTCGGTTCCGCCCCAGACGCTGGAGTCGCGGCACTGCTGGAGCCGCAAGAAATGTTATCCGGACAGGTCGCCCCGATATTGCAGCAGCAGGAGGGCAGCCACGACACTCACACGTCCTACGACCAAATGCATACGAACTTGCGCGACCCAACCGGCGCGCTTTCTCTGCGAGGAAAAATGATGCGGGCGTTCCATCACCTCTTCGGGCGGCGTAAAACATCATCCCCGACAGCCGTGACGGCCGATGCTACTACCGCTCGGGAACTAGGCGAATCACTCGTGGCTCAGTTGAGCCTGGAAACGCCGGTCTGGCCTCACGGGCCAAGCAAAGGGTTGCCTATCCACGAGAAAGCTCTGAGCCAGTTGCGTCGAGTCGTACGAGAGGCAGAGTCAAGGGATCAGGACCCCGTCGATGCTCTTCTCGATGCTGGTTCGAACAGTGAAAAACAAGAGGCTCCGGAATCCCTGATCAACGCGTTATGCGGCACGTTCGAGAAGACAACTGCACAGGCTGAAGAGTTTGAGCTTGGTGCAGGGGGCGTTGTTTCAACCATGGCTGATTCGGGAACTACCAGCGCCACCCGAGCCCACGCGGCGAAAGACGCTCTAAAGAAACATCAAGGGTCGCCTTCACGGGCTACAGGTCATCGACTTTGGGTCAATCCGGATTGGCAATACTCGCCCGATATCCCTCCTCGAATGCATTGGATCGAGAATCCCGCCGAATCTGTTGTCATTTACGTTCTGCATTGTCACTGGTTTGGAGCGAATTCAAGGCCTGCTGCACTTGTTGTGATCCGAAGCAGTCAGACGGCCGAGTTGCGCCATTGCTATTTCACAAACGACTACAGCAAACTCACATATACACACGCCAGGCGGCGTTATCTGAGAGATGTCGGTTGGGAACCGGACTCGTACATCCTTGATTGCGAGGAGTTGCCTTCGACGAGCGATTTCGACCCCTGGTTGCCGGAGTCGACCGGAAAGCGCGTGCGGAATTCGAATGATGAACATCTGCGCGCGTTTATCGAGAGACACCTCAGCATCGCTCGCAAGCGAACCGTAGGCCAGGCCAACGCATATTTGCCAACGCTAATTTACCTGTACAACAAGGTAACGAACAAAGGTGAGCGGCCGTTGCATAATGAGCGCCCGCTCAAGGGAGGCGACAAGAGCATCGGAGAGCAGATACTTGACACCGAAAGCCGCCAGTTGACGCGGAAGGCACAGCCAGATGCCAGTAAGAACGTTGGGCTCGAACGGATTGACGAAATCCAGGTTTGGAGACCCGCTCGTCCGAAAAGAAATGAAAAGTCGATTCAGCCTTCCGGCTGGAGTACACGGACCGTTCGCGACGGGCGCACGTTTGTTTATAACCGTGTCACATACAGAATCGACGCGCAAAAAGGTGAGCCGCCGGCCGTTGGGCAACAGATACTCGTATGGGAGGACGAAGGTGGGAGCATCGGCATCGGACCGCAGCCTGACCTGACAGCGACCCGTGTTGGTGCTGTACTACCGGCCAAGCAATCGCATCTCGCGGATCGCAGGGCGCCGGACGCAGGACCGTATTCTCACCTTAACTAGGCTAATTCCGATTCGTGCTGGCTTTGCGAGTCGTCGAAGATGCGACTTCTCACCACGAACTTCGAACGTCTCCGCATTGGACGACCTTTAACGACTATGTAGAGGATGGCTATGGACGCTCATAATCAGAGTTCTGTTTCGCGACAGCGCGCTGCCTTTGCAGGCGGGCACGCGCAGCAGAACGCGGCAAGCACTCAGAGGCCCATCGACGAGATACTCGTCAGGGCTGGAGTCTCCCCACTAGGGCGCGAGTGGATTCGGAATCTACGCCAAGAGCGCGCAATTGAGTCATCGAGGGAAAAGGAGGGGTTCCCATTTCAGGCGCCCGTGGATCAGGTCTCAGAGATCCAGCGAATGCTGCAGTTCGAAAAGTCTTTCTCGCACGTGTGTTTGGGTATCGGGCGGCTGCTGAGCTCTAACATCCTCGAGCTGTACCGAAATGTCAAAATCGACGGAGTGGTGCTAGCCGACGGCGTCGGAAGAAACGCCATAACGGTTAGGCGTCCGGTCGACGCGCTTGTGATCGAGGCGAACCGTGTTTATTTTCTTGAGTTCGTCCATTCTTGGGAATTGGAGCGTAGCCCTCTGTTCGAGTGGGTCGATGGCCTCTGGCGTTCACAGCGAATCGATACAGCGGCGGCGCGTCTTGGGATCGACTACCGGCTCATCGCGTGGGATGAAGTCGCAGAAGAAGAGATGCGCGCCAAAACGCGCTTTCCCGGAATCTCCGGTGAGACGAATGAGGTCGAGGCGAGGCCAAGCTTGTTCGATTCGGTCGCCATTGAGGCGATAGTCAAGCGCCGTCGAATCGTCGACTGGGAGGACCTGCGACGAGACGGCTATACGGACCAGGCGATTGAGCACGCAATCCTGCTTGGCTTGATCTATTACCCCCGACATGATCCGGCATTCGTGTTTTTCGAGGGTGACGCCAAGAGTTTGTATTCTGACCGCTCCACTTATCTCAAATCGCTGTCTTAATTTGTTAGCCGCATTTCAATACCGCAATCAGAGCGCCGTCGAGTGAGGCTCTTCGGCTCTCCGAACGTCGACTTTCCCTGCCCTGCTGGCAGAGCTTGTTGCCGGACCGTTATTCTTGAGGAGAAAAGCGATGGTTGTATCAGGAACCCGGCATCGAAGGGCTCTGGGCCCCAAATTTTACTAATTAGAGTTCCAACATTTGATTCACAAACTTCTTCATGGAGATGTTCCGATGAGTAACAAGGACTGCGCTATCACTCAGACTCTCAGATGGTCGCCTCGCGAGCGCTTTTGCAACGACGTGTCCCGACGGGCGCGGCCGGATTGTCCAGCGGCGTACGAACCATACTCCTGATATCGGACGACCTAACCCTGACACTGGATCGCTAGTACGGTTTGTCGCCGCATCGCAAATTTTGGAGGACCACGCGATGGGCGGAGCAGAAATCCAAGCGAATCATCAGGCAGTCGATGATCACGCAATCATTGAACGCATTCAAACTGGAGGGGACTTAACAGAAGAACAGCTGCAAAGCATTTTGCGGGTCGCTGGGGTGTTGCCTCTGGGTCAGGCGCTGATCAGGGAAATCCGTCGAAGACCTCCTGATACTGCGCCGATGTCGGATCCGTTGATACGCAACACGACAGGACGATACCCGAGCCTGACTATGCGCCGCTCAATGCAGTTCGGCTCCGTATTTCCAGAGCTATGTGCGCTATTCATGGCCGACAGTCGGTTGCTCAATCCCAACATTGTCGAGTTCTGGAATCGGATCCGGCTGCGTGGAGTTGAGACATTCGATGCCAGTGGCAGGCGGTGCGGCCCGGTATCACGACCGATGCACGCACTTGTTATCGAGAGGAAGGAAGTTTATTTCCTTGAGGTTCGGCGAGATTCCGAGCTGGAGAAGAGCAGCCTCTTCAAGCTTCAGGAGGACGGCACATGGGTCTCGCCAAGCACGGAAGCTGCGGCCGCCCGATACGGTATTGGATATAAGTTGGTGCCGGAATCGAGGCTTGGCGTCCACCTGCAAGGCAATCTTTCCGTTCTGTCCAGTTGCTACCTCCCGGATTATCGCAAACCCGACGAAGAGGAAATTCGACGTGTTGTGCAAGCCGTGCGGGAGCGGGGAGTAGTCCGAAGGAAAGACCTCGTTGCTGAAGGTAACGGCGGAGAGTCAATCAAATACGCCGTAGCGCATGGTGCTGTGTACTTCGCCTTGTATGAGAGGGATTTTACGAATACTGAGACGGCGTACCTGTACGCGGATCGGGAGTCGTACATCAGTCATCAGTTGGAGCAGCGGGCTCAAGGTGCTTTGGCTCCGCCGCCTCACAGGCCGCTTCCCGTGGACAGACAGACGTTCACGTGGGATCGGAGGACGTGGATCGTTGTCAACGCAGGCGACTCCAAATACTGGGTCCGAAATGAACAGGGCGTCGCGATCGACCTCAAAATTGAAGAGGTGCGCGATCTTTGTGCACGAAATGAATGGGTGTATGAGGCTGTAGCACCGCCGAAAATCATGCGAATTAGCCAGAAGCGCCGAGCCGAGGCGGTGGCGCTTTTTGAGTTGATCGGAAGACCTATTTCAGAATGGAAATGGCCTTATGGAGCTCATGTCAACGAGCAGATTTCACCGAGCACCATCAGCCGGATTCAGCGAGATGTGAGAACAGCCGAACTTGAAGGGCGTTCAGTAATCGACGCGTTGGTCCGAAACTATGACAACTGCGGGTGCAGGTTTGACCGAGTCGAAGAAGGTGAGCACCCGGTATGGCTTGAGTGTTTGCGCGACGACTATTTACACAACATCGCGCCGACATTTGCGTCAGTCAAGCGCATATACGACGCCCGCTGCCAAGCAGCGGGAGTAACGCCGGTAAGCGATGAGACGATACGAAGGCGGCTTAAGCGACTCGACAAAGCGATAATCGTTCAGGAGCAAGACGGAAGGTTCCAAGCCTACTCCTACGGCTCGTTTGTTCCACGCGATAAAATAAATCGCTTGGTCAAAGGTCGAATCCCTTGGGAAGTCGCGCATATCGATCATAGCCCCCTTCCCGTAACCTTGATTTGCTCTGTCACGGGGCGGGTGCAGACGCGTAGGGCTTGGCGAAGCGTGATGCGCGACGCTGCGACGTTCCGCGTAATCGCGCATGTGATTCACTATGGCGTACCGAGCTATGAGACGCTATATCGACTGTTGTTGGAGGCGGTTCGACGACATCAGGGGAGGATGCCGCAGTACATTGTGTGTGATCGCGCGCTTGAGTTTCAGGCGAAGCAGTTTTCCGCAACCATCGCGCGCTATTACATAACAAAGCTCAATCGCCCGGCCCGAACGCCTCGTTCAGGTCAGCCCGTCGAAGCCGGCTTCCGGAAGGATGATGCTGAAACGGTTATGAACATAGCGGGCCATGCAAAACCAGATGTCGACTGGCGTAATTTGCTTGAAGAATTCAGTATTTCGGAGACGGCAACGCATACCCTTACCGAAATTCGTGAGCTCTTTGACAAGAAATATTACGAGATCGAGCCGAGACATAGTTCGTCAAGAACTGGACATGAGTCGATCCTCGATTACGAAGAGCGGATACTTGCGAACGTTGGGCGTTCTCATATTCGAGTCATTCGGGATGATCTGGAGTTCAGGCATCTATGTATGCCAGCAGTTCCAGGTGGGTATCGAAAGGTTCGTCAGGACGGTGGCGTAGAGGCGTGCACTAACGAGTATTTTAGTGCCGAGTTGAAGGATCCTGAGATTAAAGGAACTTTCGTTTTGGTGCGTTACGACCCAGATAACATAGGGCGAGTGGTTGTATGGGCAAAAGAGCACTGGATCGAGTGCCGGTCGAATCACTATGAAGTTCTTTGCCAGTTCTCTCATCTTGAACTCTTGGCCTATCAGGAGTATCTGCGGGGCGAAGGGGAGACGAAATCAGATAAGAGGCACGCGCGCGGTCTGGAACTTGGAAAGTCGTTGCTCGAGATGCGCGAGAAGGCTGAAGGCAGGGTGTCACAGGGTATGGCCTTGGAGAATACAGGCAAGACATACGTGCCAGGCGTCACCTCAAAGGTGGAGTCGGTGCCATCGGATCAGACGCCGACGAAACCCAAGAACAAACCGTTACCGAACCCAGACGGACTGTCGTTGGAGGAGGAGTTGGAGATCGCGGGTAATGAGCCTTGGTCGGAGGAGGACATTCCGACTTTCAAGGCATACGCGGATCGGCGTTGAGTAACGCCGGCCGAGTCGAATCTAATCACGTTGTTAGAGGAGTATCGATATGTCATTGATGTACCAGATATCGTCGCGTGGGGCTCTCCAAATAGCCGAGCCTAAGAAGAAAATATCCTGCATTGATGCACTATGGAAAATGCTATAGCTGAAGAAAATTCAGAAGTGAAGGAGGGTCAAAGCCTTTCGCGTGAGCAAGCTGCACGTATCGCGCACATGCGGGACGAATGGACGTTGGCCTATGACCGATACACCGAGTGGTTCGAACAAGCCTTAGATCACGTGGCGGCGTACGAACCTGGAAAGCTCATACTTCTCATTGCACCGACTCATGTGGGAAAGACCGCGCTGATGCAGCACTGTGATCGTGCGTTGATCGAGATGGCGCGCAGAGACGGATTGCCGGTAGGCGGCAGTGCATATGTTCGGATTCCGTCGCCTCATCGTGGAAATCTGGATGTAGGGGAGTTGATCGATCGGCTCTTGGAAGCACTGGGCCAACCGAGTGAATTACTCGCGCACATCGCTGAGTACGGCGATATCCGCGAAGGCGCACTCAAGCCGTCTCAGATGCCTCGCGTCGGACGCACTCCGACACATCGAGCGCGTATGCGTGCGTTGATAGACCGAATCAACCGGGGCTACTTTTCCGCTGCGTTTCTTGATGAAGCGGGGGAAATTCCTCTGCTACTCAAGTCGGGGAAAGTGCTGGAGGCGGCAATGAGCATTAAGGAGATCGCCGATCTCTCGCGGAAGCCAACGTTTCTTGCTGGAGGGCCGGAGATCGCACCCCTCCTGTGGCAGAGCGCGCAGCTTACCGCGCGAATCCAGCCAATCTGGATGTGTCCGCTCGACCCTTCCAAAAAGAACGACGTGCTGCAGTTCGCCGGTGTATTGGCTACGTTGGCAAAGGAACTGGGACCTGACTATATACGAACGGACGTCTTTAACAAGTCGCGATGTACGTATCTCGCAAGGCAATTATGGGGAACCGTAGGTCTTGGAACGAAAGTCGTTTTTCGCGCGACAGCTGCATCACTCAGAGGCGACGGCAAGCCCTTGGAGTGGCCGTTGTTGAAGGGGTGGACGGATTACATGCACCAGCACCTCTCGGTTCAAATGGTGATTGAACACGCGATGTTCGCAGCTGCGATGGACCCAGACAACCGGGCGGACTATTGGGCTTCCGCGTCGCATATGGCGATCACACCGCAAAACTTTCATAAGAGGGGCGCGAAAACGATCGAAGTGCCCGAAGATCTCGCCAGCTTGGCGAAAGCCGCGACCAATTCGAAGAACCGTAAAAAAGGTTTGACCCCTCGGAACATTGCGGAGCGCCCGCTCTTAAGAAATCTGCCGGGCGAGCCTGGCGCCGATTTGCCTCCCGAGAGCAAGACCGCTCGTTAGCGGTTGTAGCTTGAGTCTCCTCAGGGCGCTGTCTTCTCGTACTCCTGCCCTAGCGAGGCAGGACCCAGGAGGTTCGATGATATGGGTTGGAATGTACTAGAAATTAGGGGTGAGGGAACGTGGGAGGTTGAGTCGCTCAGCAGCCATTTGCATCGGATGGCGGAATCGCATGGCGTTGGAATCGACGCCTTTCTCTGCGGAGTGCTCCAGCGGATTGATGAAAGGAAAGGCGAGCATCCGTACTACCGCAACATGGAGGCTCTGGAGCAAAAACTTGAGGCTTGGCTTCCCCGGCTCGAGTTGCTACATCAGAGCACGAACTGGAGAGCTATGACGTTTGGGGGCTTACGGGCGCTGGTTTCGCTCAATTGCGAGTGTCGTGAATTCAACGCTGTCTGCCCAATATGCCTTGAAGAAGGAGCGGACGAACATGGAGGGGCCTATTGCCCTTTAATTTGGCGGCTGAAGTCCTATCGAATCTGCATAAAGCATCTAGTGAAGATGGTGCGGTTATGCATGAATTGCGGTAGTCGCTACTCGAAGATATTTTATGCGGGTAGCAGAAACGGCTGTTGCAGCCGTTGCCGGAAGTGGATGGGTCGATTGATGGGTGGTGAAAAGATGGAAGGCATGACCCTCAATCACGGTGACCTGCGCCTAAGCGTTTGCACTGCTGAGCTTCTTTCCCTCTGTCAATCGGAAGAGAGTTGGGTGCGCGCGCGGTCACGAGTATCTCAACTAGTACAAGAAGTCGACCCGAGTAGCCTCGATGCAACATCGCTGAGTCAAACGTACGGAGTAGAGGCGGCGCGCACCTCTAAGGAGCCTCAAGTGTGGCGTCCGACTCTGGCAGAGTGGTCTGACATTACAGAGATGGCACGGACGAGCCTACCTCATCTTCTGTTAGATCGGCCGTGTTATCTTGCAGAGGATCATGTTTCTGCGCACGGAAGAAATGAAGTCTTGCAAAGACTTGTGCGCCGTGTAGTACAAAACAAATTCGGCAAGGACGAGCGACTTTCGCCTTTCGGATTTCCGGCTCAACTTGGGTCACCTGCGTTCTCCACGCGCGAAACGCTTCCACTACTTTTCCGAAAAGCCAAATCTGCTGGGTATCGCAGAGCGTATCGCAGAGCGTGGTCTCAGCTGAGGGCGTCGGAGGCGGACGCAGTCCGATCTGCTGTTGCGCACGCAATAGCACCGATCGATGCGAAATGGCGTTCGCTCGGCTTCACAGCCGTATTGGGGAAGCTCCTGGAGCGGGGCGACCTTTTAGCTCCGTTGCCCGGCGTCCACGGAGATTCGAGCAATAAAACGGAGTCGCAATAGACTCGGTGCCGTATTTTCAAATCAACGAGATATTGCGAAGTGCTCCAGTGTGAGTAAGAACTACAAAGAGTGTATAAGGGTAAACGATAGAAACTCTCGCGTGCGCAGTAGCCTTGCCTGTGTCCTCGTTACAACACACGTCCTAGCCCAACTGTCTCCTTTTAAAGGACGTTTCGGACGGTAGAAGAGTCGCCGCGAGCAGGGGCCCTTGTGATACACCGGCCACCTCTAAGGCGGATGCGCCTAACAATAGGCCCTGCAAGAGTCGGTGAGTCGACGCTGCTGCCCCATTCATACCGATTCGTCAGACGTGACGCTGGACTTCTTCGGGCGTCCTCGAGGCTTTGGCTTTTCGGCCGAAGGTTGCTGCAGATCTTGCTTTGCCAATTTCTGCTTCGCGCGAAGCAATCTCTTCTCAACGGCCTGTCCTATAGCTTGACGGGCTTTCAAGTTAAGTTCGGCCTCCCGCATCGCTCCAGCTTTCGGCCTGTTGTTTGTTACAACCAGTCCCTTCTCGACCAAGTCTGTGGGCGTGGGTATATCAAACTCGGCTCGAGCAACATCCATCACCGCTAAACACTGAATTAAGAATGTAAGTGAGAATTTTCCCCGTTTGATTTTCGTTGAAAGTGACCGAACCGACTCAAACGCGCCGATTTGCTGGAGGAGGTACGAGAGCTCCGTGACACTGACATTTTTCTTCGCCATTTCGACGCGAAGGATGCTCCGGGAGATCTCGTCGGCACTTACAAAATCTCTGCGAACAATCTCGATGGTCATGGCCTTGTAATATCTACAAAAAATTTACCGTTGAAAGTCAATCTATCAAAGATCAGCAGAAGAGCTACCAGTTTTGCACCCGTATTTACTCCCTGACGACGGTCGAATAGACGCCTAATCCGCTATGTACGGTGCCAAAGTGGTCGTATGTGTAATACTTACAATGCGATCAACGTTCCCGCATTTCCTTATCAATAGGGCCTCTCGAGGGTTCTTGAGAGAAGCCCATTTTGATAAAAGCCCCTCGAAAAAGTGGCTTGAGACTCAAGCTTATAAAAAATTTACAAATTTTGGTTTGGTGTGACCCTAGATAATTCGGGTGAATTCAAAAAAAGGTGTACCCACATTAATGAGACTATTTTCAAATATAGACCACAGATTTGAAAACAGACAGGGGAATTGATAACGTTCATCGTGAGCCTTGGCAAGTGATAAAAACCCGTGATCTCCCGGAGTGCGAAGGTGCAACTAGCGTCCGAATCGGGGTGCTTGCGACCTGCCGGAACACCAGGTTGCTACCCGATTCAGGAAAGTACCTGCAAGTGGTCATAAGTAGTACAGCGAATGAAAAGTCAATGCTGCATGGCTATGTCGGTCCATACTCCCAGACTCGTCCCGGGCAGCTGACTGCCCGCGAGCAGTTCGTTTCGAAGCATTTGCAAATTGCTGTCGCCACCCACTCGCTGCCCGGCTGATCTCCGTTGAAAAATGCTGCAACGAACAGCTTGTGTCCCATTAGAAATTAACTAAGAGAGTATCGCTCTGCAAATCGTCTTGCCAGATGTGCGACCGACGCCGCCACGATTTTCGCTACGCTTTAGCAACGAAATGAAAACGGCTCGTTGCTAAACCAGCTGCTCACTGTCCTTAACGTAACCGTTGAAGTGCACGATGGTTCCGGACAGAACCTCGCAACAAATCCCTGGATATCAACGACAATTGTAAAGGTGGAGGGTTCGCTGGTGAGGGGCACTGGCCACGCCTTCATATCAACGTAATCCGCGTGATCGAGCCGAACCCTTTCGCGAGTAGTCACTGACTTCGGGATACCGATGCCGTGCCGTGTACTTCAGAATGGTCCCGGGGTGACGTATTTTATAGTGCAGTTTACCCTGATTTTTGCTGACGTAAAATATAGTACAGTTCACTGACGTAAAACGTAGTACATAGAAGCGTGCAGACTGCGAATCATTGGGAGAGAAAATTGCGCCTCCATATAGCATCGGATCTGCATCTGCATGAGATTCCAGCGACGGAGACGGACGATCGTCTTGTCCCAGTGGAGGCGGATGTTCTAGTGCTAGCGGGAGATGTGGACTATTTGGAGAAGCTGCCGGTTCGCTTTGAACGGTGGCCGTACGACGTACTGTACGTGAGAGGTAACCACGACCTCTATTTTCGCCCGTACGAGCGCTCGATTTCGAACGCGCTGTCCCGGACGACCTCAGGCCGTTTGCGGTTTCTCGAGCGTCACGTAGCTTCTTACGATGGAGTCCGGGTCGTAGGGTGCTGTCTCTGGACAGATTTCGAACTCGTCGATTTTTTGGACGACGTACTCCTGCTGAACGCCGCGCACGGCGCCGACTATCGCTGCTTACGTCGTTCGGACGGGCGATTGCTGAGCCCAAGTTGTGTCAGAGCCGAGCATCTGACATCTGTTCGGTGGCTCGAGAAGACGCTGCACGAACCCTTCGACGGGAAAACGATCGTGGTCTCGCACCACGCTCCTCACCGAAGGTCGCTTGATCCGTCATACGGATTGAATTGGACGAGCGCTGCCTTCGCTAGCGACCTTACTCGGCTTCTTCGTCGCGCTAAGGTCTGGATACACGGGCACACGCACGCGACTCGAGATTACAAGATCGAGGGCTGCCGAGTCCTTTGCAATGCTGCTGGCTCGAAATGCCGCCCGAATCGGTCCTTCATACCCGACCTTGTGATCGACATATGACAACGGATTCCGGAGAAAGCACATCCTTGCCGCTCGTACCACAGCCCGCGATAGGTGGGGTCGGATCGGGACGGATTGAGCAGATCTCGAGCTTCGCGGTTCGTTACGCGGAAGCTCAACACGTTCCATTTCTCAGTCTGTATCGATTTGCCATCTTCCCGCAGCTTGGACAGGCGAGCCCTCAGTCGGGGCGAATCCTCCTTCCGACTGGCGTTGTAATCGAGGGGCTTAGTTCGTCCGCGTCAGAGTGGACGGCCGCCCTGACTAAGATGAGCCGCATACCAGGGCTTCGGTTTTGTTCAATGCTTCCGTTTCACGGCGCGATTGCCGCACGCGGACTGGTGACACCAGCGCGTCGCTGGTGCCCGCCGTGCCTGGAGCAAATGGCTGATACCCCCGAGCAACTGGTCTACGAGCCTCTTGTTTGGCGAGTGAATGAGTCCCCCGTGTGCCTTGAGCATACCTGCCGGCTCGCGGACTGCTGTCCTTCATGCGGGCGCGGGGAGCAAAGCGCTCTGAGTGCGAATGCGCGGGTCGGCTGTTGCCGCCATTGCGGTACATGGCTCGGACGCGCATCGGACGGGTCGGTCGACTCAACCATCTCGGAGTTTGATCGCTTCTGCTCCTATGCGTCCGAGGAGTTGATACGCCTTGCGCAGGAACTTCAGCCAGGCGAGGAGATACTCGCTTCGCCTGTAGCAGTACGGGGGATCCGGGACGTGTTCTTCTCAGGGAACGGTAGTGCGATGGCTCGTCGCATCGGCGTTCTTCCGGGGATGCTAAACGCGTACGCGATTGGTGAGCTCCCCACTCCTTTGCACGTATACCTTCGCAGCGCCTTTGTCACAGGTGCCACGATGCGACAGATTTTCGTAACGCAGGACTTCGCCGTGCCAGGCGAGCCTCATCCTGACGCCGAATTCGGGTTGCGGCGGGCCAAGTCCCGTGCCAAATACGAGCAGGAGCGCGTCGATGAGCGGCTACGCGAGGCCATCGCGGGTGACGGAGAAATGTCGGTGGCGCAGATTGCGTTCAGTCTCAATCTGGAGCCCGTTACCGTCTGGCGACGAAGTAACGCTCTAGCAAAGAGAGCAGCTCAGAAGCACGCTCAATTCGTGGCGCGCCGTTCGGCTGAAGGTAAGGCTGGGTTCGTTAGCCGTGCAAGAGCACTGGCTTCGCAGTACAAGGCAGCTGGCGTGACGCCGACGTCGGCGGATTTCAAGCGTGATCTGGGCGATCCGGGCTGCGGAATCAATCCGTGGAAGCGGTCCGTAATCGACGACATCCTCGCAGAGGTCTTCGACTGGCGGTACATGTATCAATCCCCCGCGAAAGGAGAGGAAGATGGCAACGCGTAAGGCGAAAGCGAGCGCCAGTGTCAATGGCGTCGTCGTTTCGGTCGCGGTAGCGGCTTCGCTACTCGGAAGGCCTGTGTCCGATGTTCAGTCAATGCTTCGAAAGCGAGTTTTCACGCCGGCGAAGCACGGGAAAGCGTCAGACGGCGTGTTTCTGCAGGAACTCATCACACTGAGGCACGACTACTGGACGTCGCTCACGGACCTTGCGGTGCACTTTATTCGTGCGGTCGAATCCGAATCGCTTGAGTTAGCCCTCCGCGAGGCTGGCCTATTGATAGTTGCTCCTGAAGTGGCTGACTAGGCTGACAAAGGAAGCGCCTGACTCAACCAATAACAGTCCAGCAACGAGGGAAAGCGATCTCGCCGTATATCGAACGATGCCAGCGGCGCGCTCCTAGTTCGACAGCCTGCGCTTCTTGCAGGTCATGACGGGACAAGGATGACGGAGGCGGCCTGTTTGGCGCCTGTCCGATAGATGCTCAATGCCAGTTCTCGCGCTCGGTTCGAAGGATTTGCCTAACTCACAGTTGTGGTACCGTGCTCAGAAATCCCTTAGCGTATCGAGCGATGATGGCTCTCACAATTGTCCAGAAGCGACACGTTGCAACTGCTTACCCGGAGTGTCAATCAGAAATGAGTCGCTATCTCGCGACGTCTGCGCACGTGGTGATTCACCGACAGAATGAATGTGGCAACGATACGTTGCCATTTGCAATCTGTGTCTCCGGAGGCGATTTTTGGATTGATTGCTGCCGGACGGCCGATGAAGCGAAAACACGGGCAGAAAGACTGGGTCTCGTCGTCCACCGTGTTAGGCAATGAACGCGAGTTCGTAGCCTGAGGCAATGCTGACGCTCAGTTGATTCGCTCGAGCTCGAACTGCACTTGCGCGTAAGCTGCATTACGCCGCAAAACCACCTACGCGTGGTTAACCGTCGCGTCGAACAACACTTCTGCCTTGGCGAGTTCCTCCAGCGCGAACTCCAGTTGAGACTGCGCCCTGACGTTATCAACTGTTACTCCGGCGCGAGCCACCTCCCGTGCAGCGCGAAACGCCACTTCGACCTTTCGGGTTGCCGCCATGAAGCGCACCGCTGCACGCGACTCCGGCGAATGCGATGTAACAGACATATGCTTACTCCTTGAAATCTTTCAGACGGCACCAACAGCTTGCCTTGGAGGGCGGGCATGTTGCGTCAAAAAAGTTGCAGCTGAGATGCGTCGGGATCTCCCACCTGTTGTTCCCTCTGAGCAGGTTCGTGAACCGGATCTTCAGTGTCCTCCGGACCAGTCCAGTCGTTGTCTGAGGGCGCAGCATCGAACAAGTCTCCCGTCATGCCCAACGATGGACTGTCGGACGCTTTCCCTCGCAAGCGCCGAACCAGCCGCAAATAAGACTCCATGTCTCCGTCCCGCGATGCGGTAGCGACGGCTGCTAGCTCGCGAGCCTTGAGAGGAGACGGCTCGGCCAGCCGAATGAAGTACGGTGCGTCTAAGGAAACCGCTAGCGAAACTGGATAGGTTCGTGTGCCAACGCGGTCGTTTTTGCCGTGGAAGTCGACCACGGCGGTCGACGTACCGGTACTCAAGACCCTTCCGCTTCGAGCATGTCGGAACTCACCGGGACGCAAATTCAGGGTGCCTCCGATTTGCAGCTGATCCGGCGAGAAGCAAACAAGGGCGAAATACTTTTCTCGAGCTCGGCCAGAAGGAAGCACAGCGGTACTCGTGATCAACGCGTGCGAAGGAAGCGGTCGCAGTTGACCACTGAAGTCGACCCACGCATTCCAATAGACAAAGCTGCTCTTCGCTTTGGCTGCACGCGAGTGTTTGCGCGCGTGAGGTGAAAAGAGTGCGGTCGCGCCGCGCGACTGGCCCACTGTCCCGTGAGAAGTCGCGGGTAGGTGATTCACTCCCCAGAGAAAGCGCCCTCCGCCAAGCCTGCGCTCCCACTCCTTGCGCAGAACCATCGTAGCAATGTCCTCGTCGCTATCTGCGCCGATCTTCGTCCAGCAGAAGGTCGATGGTGTTTGTGCAAGTTGCATTAGCGGAGGTGGACGTCGGAGGAAGGCAGCAGAAGGCGATTCAATAACGTTAATGTATCGCTATAATGCATAGGATGGAAGCCCCAAACGCTAATTTTCCAGTACGCGACCTGCTCGGTAGACTAACTACCGATCCTCGTTCGTCCAGTGAAATCGCAAGATTGTCGGGAGTTAGCCAACCAACCGTGTCTCGACTTCGCCTCTCCAACGGGACGCGGATTCGGCGCAGTCGTCCATTCATTAAGCTATGCAGTTTCTACGGAATTGACCCCGGTCGGGATGTTCAAGCAGGTAACGATGTCGAAATGACGCCGTACAACGAGCTGCTTCAAAGTGCAATACTCGACGCGTGGGATGGCTCGGAGGAACACGGAGAAGCGCTATTGGTGGTCGTGCGGGGACTGAAGCGCTTGCGCGGTTGATCGGTTGATCGGAGGGACTGGACGGTTGGGGGCGGTGCGACGCCGCTGCGGCCCAAAAGATGTCCGTGTGGGTAGGAGAGCCGGTTTCTCGCGCTGATCAGCACCGTATACTTCAAGTACAGCTTGGCTGCCGCTGGACGACGGACGCGCTTATTGGCCTTCAGTCAGTTGACTTTGCTCGACTTCGTCTTGGCGTGTCGAGCGCGGGAAGTCTTGACGTGCTCGACAGCTTTGGTCCCACTGGCGACGGGCGCGGTATTGACTTGAGCCGGCGCATTCTCGTTCGTTGGCTCGAGGCACTCTGAAGACGAATCGCAGATATCCCCGCATGTTCTATCCGCCGATGACTCTTGGCTTGCCGTCACGACAGCATCTTCGCTCTTCGCTTGGTCGTTCGTTACGAGGTCCGAGAGTGTTAGTCCATGTTCGAGCATCATCTCTCTGATTCTTGCCACAATCATCCTCGCCCTCATTCTCCTCACGCCTTCGGACTGACTCATCAACACTCTGATTCGCTCGGACATGAGGTCGTCGTTCATTGGATTGCTTCCGGGGCCGAGTGGTTGTTGGGTCGCATCCCGCGAACTGTCAGGCGACCTTGGAGTCGCTTTGTGCAGGATTCGACAGCGATCCTCTCATCTTTTCGGTCATCGAAGGGTGGCCCGATATACAGTGCGTCCGATTGAGAGGTGGGGCGCCATGCAGCACGGATATCGGAAGCAACGACCTTATTCCGTTGCAGCAGGAGTTCCAGGGCCCTCGTCTGCCAGTCAAGACGGGTGCACAAAGCGTCTGGCTCGAGCTCCTCATCAAATGGACTGCGCTTCCTGAGTTCGAACGTTTGCTCGAAGTGCTGCCAATCGTGGAAGCCAAAAATGCGGGCTGTGAGTTGAAGTGACCAGCTCTCCGAGGATTTCGGAAACAAGGCGCGCAATCCGTTCGCTCTTTCGACGGCCACGTCCAGGGTCGGTGGCATGAACAGTCCGTCCGGCGAGGGGAGAACTATCTCGCAGATTGTTGCTCGCTCGTTCTCGTCGAAGCAAGGCAGAGGACGGGTTGTGGTGACTCCAAGTGGTCGATCGAGCGCCGACCTGTGGGGTTCCGCTACCCTCGACGACATCGAACGACGCGGTGGCGATTTCGAGGTACTGTTTCCCTTTGGCTTTGTACTCCGCTTCCAGTCGACGAGCTTCCAAGTCTCCACAAACGTTTCTATGCTTTCGATCGAAACGTGTGGGAGAAAGTCGGACAGCACGCGGACTTCTCGCTCGTGTTGGAACGTGATCTGGCCTTCTCCGTCCACTTCGCCGGGAAAAATTGGAAGTGCAGGCTCACGATGTCGGAACACATCGTTGCGTTCGCGACCGATGCATCGAATTGTCGCATCCTGGTGTCGCGTCAGGGAGACGGTTCTCTCCGGGTCGAGCCGCTTAGCTAGAATTTTCGCTT
The DNA here is from genome assembly GCF_031451415.1 of Caballeronia sp. LZ028. Classification (NCBI taxonomy): domain Bacteria; kingdom Pseudomonadati; phylum Pseudomonadota; class Betaproteobacteria; order Burkholderiales; family Burkholderiaceae; genus Caballeronia; species Caballeronia sp. LZ028. The sequence goes on from NZ_JARUXN010000004.1 coordinate 129,268, forward strand.
TGACCTTTAATCCGTCCACGCTACAAAACGGGGAAATGACGTTCTCTCCGCGTTCATAGTGGTTTTCGTCCATCTGTCAGCTCCTGTGATGTTACTTCGCGTGTTGAGATAATCTGGCCCCACGGGCCAATACAGAAATCGACATCGTCTATGAATAGCATTGCTAAGTAAAACATCTCAAATTTTGCGATGGTTGACGCGTTCGGGGAAGTGAGAGGGAACCAATGGATGTCAGTCGAGAAGTCGAATCAACAGCCGCCAGTACGGTCGACCAAAGACGAAATGACCGTTCGGAATGGCTTACTCAGGTGGGGCACACAGTCCGCTCGTGCTCTTCAAGCATAGAAGCGGTATTGCGCAAATTCAAGGAAATTTGCGCTAGTTCGACCGCTGTCTCTACGTATATGTGATCTGCGTGGGAGTTCAGCGGTCGGCTGTTCAAACGTCCTCGACGGCGATACTGGCCGCAGGCGGATGAAGCAAAGCTTCATCGTGCTGTGAGTCCACAGGCATTCTCTCGCCGGATCCGCGCACGTGCGTGCGAAAATTGGACGGCTACACTACAACCAGCAGGCAGCAGGCAGCAGGCAGCAGGCAGCAGGCAGCAGGCAGCAGGCAGCAGGCAGCAGGCAGCGGGCAGCAGGCAGCAGGCAGCAGGCAGCGGGCAGCAGGCAGCACGTAACTTGTTGGCTATTCACCGTGGCAAGCTCGTGCGCGCTAGGCTCGGCTAAATGGACATGTTCTTGAGGAACGCGCCGACATTGGGAGACCGTTTCGTCAAATCGCGTGCTTCGTTAATGGCAAGAACGCTCGGGAACGCGACATCTTTTGGGGCGGCGCGAATGAAGTTGACTTCACTATCTGGCGTGAGCACGGTCCCCGCTCTGAGACTCTGAGAGAACTGATAGGGAGCTTCCATAACGAAAATCAGACCCATCGCGAGGAATGAAGACGATATGTTTGTGGAATTCCACCAGTTCATTCGAGGGGCGTGAATGATATCAGCTGCCCCAAAGCGTCTCAAATATTCGAACCTATAGATGGAGACTGAGAGTTCGGGCGGAAGAATGGTTTTCCCAGTATAAAGAGCGCATCTGAGTCGCTCTTCGACATCACCCGGGAGTTTGTATCTGTGCAATTGCGTCGACAGAGATGCACGCCAAAAAACAGAATGAACAAAGCTCATAATCGGCTCAACATGCTGCCGACCGACAGGCGCCTTTTCAGGGCCCTTGCTTGTCTTCCAAACATCTCTCAACCGTTCAATTGCTGTCTTCTCGAATTTGCTGAATTTCTGCTCACACGCTCCACACAGCAAACGTTCCTTGAGGTCTTTCTGGTTATTTAAATTAATCTTTCCTGGAAGCTCGTAGTGGACATTTTTGCCTTCAGTTTTGACATGCTTGTGGAGGCTCGCTGGCATGATGTGCGAAACGTGGAGGGGGCTTTCGTTCAGGCAAAGCGCGCAAGTGGTCATGTGGAAGGATGCGGGAGAGAGGAGTAGTGAAGCTATGTATTTGATCTTATGGGTGTAAGCGCTGACGCGAGCGTAGCAAAATATTCCCACACGGGCCAGTACAGAACGGTAATGGAAGTTACTTATGTCGTCCACCGAATCCTGCCAGGCCTTCGTGCTTCAGCGAGTGGAATCGCGAAGAAGGGGTGCGCTACCCGACGCAGTAATTGTCGAATATCTGAAACTTGATCATCGGCACAGGAAGCAGCGGCCGATTGACGGTATCCTCTACAACAGCGCGCGCGAACGAGGGGCGCAAGCGTGCGTGTTGTTTTCGGCCCCGAAGGTTTGTGCGACTAGGGCAAGGAGGCAGACGCAACGGCGCTCGTGCTCAAATCGGTTGAAGTGATTCAACTGTGCCCGCAGTGACAGACGGTCAAAAAATTCTGCGCGCTCAAGAACGATCTAGTTTTTCTTGCCTCGACCAGCGAATTGATAGTCGTCCGTAATCGGAAGAGCATGTGAACATCGTCCGATGGAGCGCAGCTTGCTATTGTAGAGTGATGCAACGTCACAACCAATTGACTCCGTCGCTGCCACGTCCGTGCAGCGGACAGTTCGCCGTTCGGGCCGAACAGCCGTCGAGTTCAAATGGCAAGGCCGTAAGTGGTTTGAAATTAATCTACGCGGACTGCGTTTGCATCCGGCGGCATCGATTGACAATATCTTCATGGTTAGGGGCGAGCTGTTGAATGATTTCGCAGTTCATCTCAAGTCCCACGCTCACGTGCCGATAAAGAGGGACGACGTGGGCGCTTCAGCGGCGCTTTTTGTTGGTAAGACTCAATGCCGTGTAAGGGTTCGGCAAGGTTGAAAAATATGTCTGATTTGCCCGATCCGTTGGCCGAGTGTGGGGACGGAGTGAGAGTCAGTGTTGCGACGTTCGGTCGCGACGCGCGCGGCGCTTTTGTAGTCATCGCCTGCAACGAGCAGTTCTTCCGGATGGTTGGCGCTTCGAGCTCGGACTTCCACACATTCCCGATTCGGTACGACGACCTTGTTGCAGGCCGTGTGGCATTCGTGCTTCGCGAAGAATTGCAATCATGTTTCGCGTACGGCAGAGTCGACGAAAAGGAGCGCGTACTCGCTGTCCGAGCGGGCTCACAGCTTTGGCGACTTTCTTTGAAGCCGTTCAACCGCGTGGGCAATGGCGAAGCCGTGCGCGAAGTCCTCGTCACGGGATTTCACAGCGACCAGAGCCAGAAGCTGACACACGACCTTGAGGTGAGTGCATCGCGTTTTCGTGCAGTCGTGGACTCCGCGTACGACGCGATTGTCACAATCGATGAGCAGCATAGGATCACCCTGTTCAATCGTGCAGCAGAAAATCTGTTCGGATACAGTTCGGCGGAAATTCTCGGACGCCGAATCGAAACTTTGCTACCTGAGAGATTTCGCGCCAATCATGGCCGGAATGTCCGAGAGTTCGCAGACTCGCCGAAGACAAGCCTGCGTTCGATGGTGCCCCCTCGCATGGACGAGAGCAACAGCGTCTTTGGACAGCACCGAGATGGCACGGTCATCCCCGTCGAAATCGCGATCTCCAAGATCAAAGTAGACGGTGTGATCGAGTTCACGGCGGTGGTGCGCGACATCACCGAGCGCGCACAACTCATGGAGCTGTTGAAGAAGCAGGCCGTCACGGACGCGCTCACGGGCTTGCCGAATCGTCGCGAGTTTTCGGACTTTCTAGAGAGAGCGCTCAGCACCGATGAGGTTCTATCGGTGTTCATGCTCGATATTGATTCCTTCAAGGCAATCAACGACCGCTTCGGCCACGACGTGGGCGACGAAACCCTGCGGGTATTCGCCGAGGTCGGTAAGTCGATTTCGCTCGATTCAAAGGTGTTTGCCAGGTGGGGAGGTGAGGAATTCGTGGCGGCGATGCCAGGCGTGGACTCGAAGCTCGCGCTTGAAGTAGCCAATCAACTGAGGGAGAAGGTTGAGCGACAGGAATTTGAGCTCGTGTGGCGCGACAAGGTGATCCCGTTCACCGTCAGCATTGGCGTCGTCACACGTAAGGCTGGCGAGCGCAACGTTGAAGCATTGATGAAGCGCGCGGACCGGGCTCTCTATCAAGCTAAAGAATCCGGCCGCAACCGCGTCATCGCTGGTTAACATCTTCAGGCAACAAGCAACCCGAGCGTCGGCAGCAAGGTCACAAGCTCCTGAAGAAGTCGTTTCACATCGATTGATTGCCCGGGGCTTCGTCAAGGAAAAGCCACCCGGGCGACTTTCGTCATCAACTCAGGCGTCGGATTCTGCAACGTAACACAGACGGAAGCCTACTTTTAGGCCTTTGTAACGCATTGTGAGATAAGCAGGGCACTTGTCGCGCTCTAATGATCCAAGGATGAGAGCTTGACCGGTGGCTGCGTTTGCAGCAGGTGCACTTCCGTGGGCATAGTCGGATAGCCATTCACCGAAATCGACAACGGACAAGAAGGCAAGACCTTCAGCGTTGTGCGACCAAGTCAAATGCTTACCGTATCGCAAGCTCCCTCCGTCGGCGCATGCCTCTGGATCTCGGTGCGAGGTCGTGTAGCCTGGAAGTCCATCTCCACCCTCGAGCGCCCAGCTCAAATCTCCCCAGCCATCCCGTTCGATGTTGCGAACTGGAGGTGGCGCGACTTTCCGCCATTCATCAATCTCAAGTAGGCGGACCGGCAGGCCGATCTTCTCCTCATACCATCGGCAATACGCAACGGCGTCGAACCAGGTAACGCTGACGGGGGCATCAGGGCTGTCGCTCAGATTGACAGCGGACAGATCGCCTTCAAGTGTGGTGCCGTGCTTGTCAGTTCGCTTCGCGCGGCAATTGTTCCATGGCGATGCCTCAAGGAACTGCCAGAATTCACCGATAGTCACCAACGGCGAGACCATCAGTCGATACTCGGGAAGACGGTGAGAGACGAATCGGTCTGCACTGGTCGCTTTCAGGCTGCTTGGAGCACAGTAGTTGCTCCGCGTGGCAATAAACTCGCGGAGCAAGAGTTTGTGATATCCCGGCCAGTCCTGAAGTGTCCCGCCGTTAGTGTAGTGGCGGGATTCGGCACGGTGGGCAAGCTGCTCATGCCACTCGCCCGTCTTGAAGTAAAGGTGGGCTTCGAACGCTGATGCTGCTTTCATTGCGCTAGGCACCTCGGAATGCCTCAGCATTGGATAAAAGCTGTTGCGTACGAGTTCGTGGTCGCGTTGATCGCGAATGACCCAATCGAACGCACCGTCATGCCCTTTCAAGAAGACGATATTGTCATTGCCTGGAAATGGCACGACTTCGACCCACCCGCGATCTGATCGGTCGATCTGTTCCCGGAAGATGTTGAAGATCCGTAGGTCTACGGCAAGCAGGGCCTCATCGGCGTTGTAGAGGCAGAGCTCTGGTGGCCGCTGCATCGGCGAGACTAGATTGTCGCCAAGCAGGTTGAATGAGATAAGCCCGAGCTCGAAGCGAAGCGCGCACAGGAGCAGGTCGCGCCCGGTTAATTCGAGGACTTCTGGCAAATCGGCACTTGCGTCGCCTTTTCGCTGCAAACCGAGGGCTACCTGATTTGCGCGCGCCTCGCACCAATCCGTCATCGCGGTATCGTTCGAGATATCACCGCCGAGCAACGAAACGTCCATGCGTCCAATTTGACGAGCGGCGAAAAGGCTTGACCCTACGCCTGTGAACACTTTTCTCGGTAAGGGCAGGCCTGAATTGAAAAGACGATCCGAGAGCTGACGCGCTGTCAAAGAATGATGAATGTGTGACCACTTCAAGAGGTCTCTCGGATGGGTCATTCCGTTGACTTGCAAGAAATCAACGAGGCGCCGCTCCATGTCGTCCCACGCGTCGAAGTTGGCAACGCCGAGTGCTTTCGCGAGACCATGGCGAATATTGCTCAGTTTGAGGGAGGCTTCGTCTGCGTCGCGTGAAGCAGACATCTGCTCACGGAACGCTTTTGTAGAGTGCTTGATCTGATCCCGATGTAGTCCCTCGACCTTGATAGACCAAAACAGGGTTTCGGACGACGATGAGCGGCCAACGCGAGGACTAAGGACGAAGAGAGGACGAACTGCGCGAAGCAGGTATTCGGAACACATGTGAATCTCCAGTTTTAGACGCCACGGCGGAGCCGTGCTGCCTCGGCGAAAGTGAAAGCCAATCAGATCTGGAGAAACTGCAGAGGGAGGGCCTCTTCAACGATTTCGGTAGGAGAGACAGCGCTCTTACCAGGAGTCGTCACACACAGCCAGCATAATAAACGAACTATGCCTTTCGAGCCAGCTAGCAAGAGAAGTGGCAGGACTTGATGTCGCTACTGCACTGTGCCGGGCTACCATCCGGTTGCGCGACTTATCGCGCAGACTCGCAATCAGAATTCGGTGTCAGGCTTAGTCGAGACATGACGCCGCACTGGTGTTGCGGTCGTAACTACCTTGACGCGAGACACTTGATGAACAACCAGAGAGTCCGCGTCGACCCGTAAGCTCGGTTCGCGAGAGTCGTGGTCGCTTGCATTTCGTGGCATTGAACTGAAGGGCGCCAAGTCCCACCAATTCTGATCGAATTCAGCGGACTTGGACTCAGGCTCGACCGCAGGCTTCTTTACAAAGACTACATAATCCAACATTGGGTCGTCATCCGAGCCGTATTCGACACGTCCCGTGATCTCAGTCCCCTTCGGCATGTCGATGGCTTCGACCCGGGCAGCTTTGCGAAATAGAACGACATTTCGCGCACTCCCTTCTGCTTGCACGGATGGATACAAAATTCCGTCTATTGTCGGTGCTGGAAGCACAGCCAAAAAATCAGCTATTGCTTGAGTCGGCAGGTAGTCGAAGGCTTCATCATCCGGCATTACAGGGCGGATGATCAACGCGCTCAGCGTACGAAGGAAGGCTGCTCTTTCGAGTCGCTCTATCCAGTGTGGATCGAAGATGCTGCCGGATTCGACTACTTCGTTCAATGCCGTAAGGTCAAGCAGATTCAATGAGCGAATGATGTCGAATTGAGCGACGACGACATCGCTGCCAACCGGAGGCCGGACCTCAGCGAGGGCGGCTGACGCCTTTGTTGCTCCATAGAAGACGGAGATGCCTTGCGCATTCATGCGCCCCGCGTTAGCGAATCGGGCGGGCGGCGACGCCATATGAATTTCCGGCCTTGAGATAGCCTCTCGGAGCTTTTCCGATGACTGAAATGCCCGAGCGCGATTAAGCTTGGTCAGGTGCGTTCGCGGGCCGACTCTTCGGATTACCGGATGTCCGGCGCTCGAGCGCAATTGTTCGATTCCATTGAATGCCGATTCGAGATGCGCAGCAGCCTCGCGACTAAAGAAGCGAGTTTCACTTCGTAGGAGATGGACAAACAAGTTCCATTCTTCTAGCCACTCGTGAGTCGAGACGTCCTTTTCCTCGTAGAAGCTGTCATCAGCGAACTCCGTCTCGCCCCACTCATCCGGTCGAAAGCTCCTGTGGTCGTACTCGAGTATCCCTTGTATATCGCAGGCCGCTTCACTGGGAACTAGTGCCGCGCTTTCGATGGCTTCAATGACTGGGTCGCCGTGGCGAGTCCACTCATAGTCCAACTCTTTGTCACCGAGGGGGCTCTGTTCAAGCGCATCCGGATGCTCGGACGTGCGGACGAAGTGCTGTTGGAAAGCAAATTCAACAATCTCGGCGATTGTGTCGATAGTGAAACAATTGCTACGCCCCTCACAATACGAGCAGCGCCGACGCTTACCTTCGCGCTTGATTTGTTCGCTGAGAAACGGTTCTCCTACGCATTTGAAGCAAAGCGCCTTCATTCGGAGCTTATCGACATCGTCGAGATTCTTCATAACACTATGATGAAAGACCGAAGAATTCGCCGCGATAACTGATGCGATGACTCTTGGGCGTTTCTGGTGACCATATTTCGCTCGGCGCAAGGCGTCGTGACGCTGCCCAACATACTTCGAGGACGACAGCAACTGATGGATGCCGCATCGCCACGTCTCGGGCGGGAATTCTCTGCAGCCGGAAGGCGTCGAACGCGATACGACGTTCTGGAAGTTGGGAGATCTTGGAGAAAGACGGAGTAGACGCGAGCCGCAGGCAGCCTGGACTCGCGTCGACCCGAACCTTGATGCACTCAGAATGTTGCGCTATCTGCCTTATATTGTGTGTCGTGCGGACCAGCGGGAAGACCCTGACCGGCCTTGTTGACCGAGATCGCATTGGCTTGCTGCGCGAGCGGCACATAATTCGGTTTCGCCTTCGCGATTGCCGCAGTGATTGCTGCGGCAATCAACGTTGCGATCGGGTTGCGAGATAAAGTCGGAAGTGGTGTACGGGGGAGTTGAGGCGGGAAATTGAAGGCGGTGGTGGTTTCAGCTGAGAATCTGATTGTCGAAGTCGGAAACCAGC
>NZ_JARUXN010000004.1:137276-219608 GCF_031451415.1 Caballeronia sp. LZ028
GCTGGTTTCCGACTTCGACAATCAGATTCTCAGCTGAAACCACCACCGCCTTCAATTTCCCGCCTCAACTCCCCCGTACACCACTTCCGACTTTATCTCCGCATCGCCATCAATCATCGGCTATTTGGGCATCCGTGAGCTACGAATTGTAAGTCGTCTGTTATGTTATTCCGCGTGATATAACGAAATATATGGAAGTGGAGCGACGATGTCTCGTGCACTTTCGCGCCACTTCATGGGGTAGGTACGAACCGTACGACCCATCTAGCGTATCGAACGCTTCACAGATACGAGCCTTCGACGGCAATTAATCGTCACCTATAGCGTCGAGGGAGAACTTAAATTTGGGACAGCAGTGCAGGGCAGCTGGCCGGTGCTGCTGCAGTACGACAAGCCTCGCGACACGCCGTTCGCCGTCCGGCTCACTGTGAACTGTCGGCGTTCTGGGCAAACACCCGAGCGCCTGGAGTTCATGCCGTTGATGAGCGCCCGGGTGCCGGCCATCTTGATAAGGCCACGGAGCACACCCTTCCTGCAAGGCGCACTTCCGCACTTTCGAAATTGAGCTGGAGCGCGTCGCTCTGCCCACTCTCGTCAAATGCGTGATGACACGCGATTGAATGTGAGTCGGGAAGGCTCTAGTGTGCCGCGAGCTCTCGAACCTCATTCAGGAGCGCCGGCTTGACTTGCGTTCCGTCGGGCAAGCGCGACGCGTAAAAATTGGCCGCATAGCGCCATTCTCCGCATTCGATTGTGAGGCTGGGCAGATCTCGGCCTTTCATATCGAGTTTCTCCTGCAAATCTATGAACGGATTGAATGCGTAATGCATGACCACGCTGCATGCATCAAACACGTAGACGACTGTGAGTCGATTTGTAAATTTGTAAAGGTGAGGAAGAAGTTTCGACTCCGCGACCCAAAATGCGCGGTTGGGCGTCAAATGTAGATGAAGTTCTTCGCTCTCCGAGCTCCGCGAGAAAAATCGCTCTATGCCCCTATCTTCGGCGAGGTTTTCCATCAGTTGAAGCATAATTTCGGGGAGACGGACTATCAGGCACCGTTCGGAGGGCGACTGGTACGGGTCAACACACGCGACGTGCGTGATTCTTCCGATATAGCAAGTCTGTAATGCCGCAGGGTCGCGCCGAATTGCATCGAGCACTGGATTGCTGTCCCAGCATATCTGCGGCGGCACATGCTGTTCGGCTGCGAAGGTGAGTCTTCGACAGAACATCCAATACACTTCGCTGTCTAGTCCACATGGCGAAGCCAAGCTGGCGCTTGCCTTAATCGCGTCTCGGATAATTTCCTTCGCTTTGAGGCTACTGGCATGAATGGCTAGCAGTACACGGAGCGGAGCGCCCAGCGCCTGCCATACCTGTTCCGCCTCTCGTAATGCGCCGATGTTCCGTTCCAACTTTTCAGTCAATTCAGAAATACGGCCTTGTTGACGAACCTTTTCCGTCAAGATAGGAAAGTCATGGGAAGCGGCACTTACTACACGAGGCGCGGCGACTCTCGACCAATAGTCTTGGCGCCGTCCGGTATCACCGTCCATAAGGTGTCGCATCATTGAGTCGACGACGTCCGTGACAGGGTCGTCTCCTTGGTATGGTTCAACAAAATATCGGTAGTACTCGTACTCCTCGCGATGAAAATTTTCTCTTTCACCCACCAAGCTGTGGTCAGTAATAGGTTCTGGCGAGAAACCGTCCCAATCCAACGCATCCATCTGTGCGAGACGTCGACGGGTTGCCGGCGCAACTTCAGAAAATAAGTCGTTGAAAAGAAGCGTCGCAGACTGAGGGGCCTCGGAAAGAGTAGACTCAAGGTCATCAAAGGTGAGGCGGTAGGCAGTCGCCGTGTAGCCCGGCAGCGAAACTTCACCAGCGTGCGAATAGGCGCTTAACGCTTGATGCGCCTGCGCGCGCGACCTGAGCTCTGCATACGACTTGACCAATTCGGTCAGTGTGGGGAGAAGGCCCTCGTCGTTAATTCGAAGAAAGAGAACTGGAGTCGTCATCTCCAGCATCCAGACGATAGTCGAAGGGACGATTGGGTAATTGCCAGTGGCACTTGATTCGTCCAGGCCAGCGACAATATCGACGATTGTCATGAGCGCCTGTTCGAGAATCTCTCGATGGTGAGAAGAATGAGATTTCACAATAAAACGTGGGTAAGAGGTTTATCTGGCAGCGGTGACCTATCGGATTCACGTTCAACCGGCTGCGGCTCATGGATAAGAGGCCAATCTGTGCCGCTCGATGCGTGCGGATGCTCGGCTGTTCTACGCCTATGACTAAAGAGAGTAGCCTCGCTTTTTAACCGCTTTCGTGAATCGGTCGCATCGGGGCTCCGACATGGCCTTTTGCCGTAGACGCCGGCGCTGCCAGGACACAGACGACGAGCGGAGGCTTCGTCGCCGAGTGACATTCGTGCCGGTGATTGAGGCCGTCAAACGCGGCAGCATTCGCGGCTGTGCTTTCCGTGAAAGAATTCGCGTCCGCTAGCCATGCGGACGCTTCTCTCAAGTGGCTCTTGTGTCATGACGTTCGCGTCATACGTCGTCTTGCATGTGGCGAGCCCCTCTCAGGCTGTCTCGAAGCTTTCGAATGCACGTCTGTCTTCTTCGCGATTCAGGTCAATCACTTCAGAGACAACGATGTGACGGCTCTCCCTAGCGACTAGACACCATGCTTCGACTTCGGCTTGAGTCAGTGGATTGTGGTCTTCCTCAATCGCGGATGCAATCCACATGGATTCGTTGACGTCATCCGTGATGCTATAGATTGAGCCGAGCACGTCGCTGTCAAAAACCCAAAGGACTAGGAAATCGTCGCCAAGACTAGCGTCGGCGCAATGAGGCGCGTTAATTGTGAGCGCAACGACCTCGTTTGCAAGCATGAGGCACGCAATGCGAGTGCCGTCGAGTCGCGGATGAACGTCAGCGAAGATTCTCGAATGCCCGCTGTCTATCCGACTGGGATTGACACCTGGCATCGGTACGACGATGACATTTTCTGTGATGGACCGGGTGGTGACGATACCGAGCACCTTCGAAGGTAATACGTAGCACCGAAAGGAATTGCTTTGCTTCGATTGCTGCTTCATGCGGTTAAAAATGGCCGTGCGGACAGGGTCCTCATCTTGCTCAAACGAAACACCAGATTTGGACTTGCGAATTTGTGTACTAGACATATTTTTAAACGGCGATGCTGTTGAATTGAGTGACCAGGCGCAGATTAAAGGCAGCGGGAGATTTAATCAAGATGTTGAGTAAAATATCCAGATATTTATCTGTTCGCTCTAATTGCGGAGTCAAAATCGCGTTGGTGTTGTTTCAACTTGGCGAAACAATGCACGTTTGCGCGCGTGTAAGGGCGTTGTTTCGCTAAGGTGAAACAATCGGTGGGTCAAATCGAGACTCCGCATCCGTTGATGCGGACCGGCTGACTCCCAGGTTTGCTAGAAACAGGGCTCGAGCGCAGACGACGTCTCCCCACTAAAGGGTCCGTTTGTACAGAAACTTCAAAGGTCGAGCTCGACCGGGTCAGGGAAATGGGGCGGACGGGCCACTCTTTTCCTTGATCTCACCTTCGAATATCGATTAACAATTGTTTATCAATGGACAACCAATTTTGTAAGACCCCTCTGAGAGTAAAGGAATGGTTCTGTTGAAAACATTATTTTCTTCTCTTTAAAATTTGCGAAGAGTGTTATCAATTTGGTTTTGTATAAAGGTCGCCGACGAAGCATCCTCTTATTTGCAAATCAATGCGAATAAATCTATTGCAATGGGCGTTGTAGTTCAATATACTCGCCTCCTTTGGCGTTAGTTAGTGTCGCTGCATTAGTGGGATAAATGTGATGGACTTTAAAGAAACATTAGTTGGCAACGGTTTTACCGGCGTGAATATCGGGTCCATCGAGCGGGCCGGTGATTATGCCTCCCTTTATTTGGAGGCGAAGAGGCTGAAGGCTTCGGCGCCGGTTTTTGGCTCGTCGGTCGATCCGTCGATGCTGGACAGCCTGCAAGGCGCTTCTGTCTTTCGGGTTGGCGCCATTGAGTTTGACGAAATTACCGTCATGACATTGCGAATGCAAAAAGGGTCAGCGCAATTCATATGGCTTGCAGATGCAGCTGATCCAGAGTTTTGGACGATATTCGACAACTTTAAAAAGACAGGACAGGCTGGATTTGCGTTCCGATCTGGTCTCAGCGACCTTTGGTTCATGCCCTATCGCACGAAGGACGTCGGGACAACTGCCATCGACCAGTACCGCAGAAAGGTGGACGGCGGGGACAAGGGGTTTGTCCAGTTGGCTACAGTTCTTATCGCTCGGCAACTCATCTCGTTTGCTGCTGCCAGCATGATCCCAAGCGTTCCCGCCGAGTTTAAACAGGTCAATATCTTGGCGACGCGTCGTGTTAAGTCCGTAGTTAGGACCCTAGAGCGAAGAGCGCCCCTTGAGTGATGGAGAATCTCCGCATGGTGGAGCGGCCCGTTGACCGGCGACGCTGCTCGAGTAGATGTCGCGTCAGACTTCATTCTCGATGCTTTGAATCGAAGGCGGTCACAGGAAGGAAGACACAGTCGCTCGCGAAGGTCCTGTTCTACCGCCAATCAGCTGCGAGGGCGGGGCTGGGTGTTGATCGCCCGCTCTACACGAGGCGACCGGAGCACTCGCCCCTAGAACGTCGGAGTTGACGATGTTGGCTCAGTCGTACTCGGCACCGCTCATATGTCGTTTGAACAACGCTTCGCCGATTCGTGTCACCAGCCCAACAACCAGAGCATTACCCATTAAGAATGCTCGTTTTGTGTCGGAAACATTTGGGTGCTCAGTGAATCCGCGAGGGAATCCGTTGAGCTCTTCAAGCTCTTCGGGCACTAGCCTCCGAAGTCGACCAGCAGTGGTTGCAACAACGTGTTTGGTACGCGACGCAGCTGCTCCGCCTTCGGATGTGATGATGGTCCGAGAGGGAGCGTCAAGGCGGTCTGGAAAAGACATTGCGCCTTCTGTGAATTCGTACGAGAAGCCGTTCTTGTTACGCGGGACTCGTTTGGCGCCTTTGGCCGCCCGGAAGCGTTCTTCAGACTCGTTGCTGATATAAAAGGATTCCGGCACACCGACTGTTCTTCGGACAACGTCACCCAAAGTCATCGGCGTGCTTTTTCCGGTGTAGGGTTGATAGTCTTCGATATCAATCACGCGCGTCTTAGCGGTCCACACGTTTCCCTCGAGCATGAAGCCGCTGTTTGCAAAGCGTGACTTGCCGTTTGATAGCGGCCGATAAGCCATCTGGGTGGCTAAGGGTTCGTCCATCACTGCGAGGGCAGGTGTTGCGCCGTCCAAAGGCAGCACGAGCTTGCTCGGAAATGCTGACTGCAAAATGCCTTCGCGATGCCAGGAAAGTCCATCGATTGCGAGATGGCGTTGCATAGCATGGAAGGCCCCTGTCGAGCTATGATAGGCAACGATGAACACCCTCCGGCGCTTCTGTGGAAGGCCATAGTCTGCTGCGTTCACTACGCGCCATTCAGCAGCATATCCCAGCCCGCGTAGTGTGCTTAACACAGTCGCAAAATCGGCACCTTTGGACGTCGCCGGGGAGGCGATGAGTCGGTCGACGTTCTCCAAGATGAGGTAGCGGATTGGTTGCCCATCGTTTATCCGCTGGATAAGGAGCTGCGCAATAGCCCACCATAGAATTCCTTTTTTTCCGGCTAGACCTTTAGATAGAGATAGCGGCTTTGCGACTGAATAATCCTGGCAAGGAAATCCAGCCGCGAGCACATCAGGTGCGGCCTCGCGGACCATTCTCTGGCCGTCGGAGGACGCCAGGACAGAAAAGATATCTTGATTGATGTGATTCCGTTCGCCCCAACGCGCGACATAGACGTCAGACGCGTGCTGGGCTTTCTGACCCGGCTCAAATTGGTTGCTGAGCGATACCGCGAAGGGCTGTCCATGCACTTGCTCGAGCCCTAGCCTAAATCCGCCTACACCGGCGAAGAGTTCTATCACGTTAAGCCTGCATGCATATTCTGGTGAATCGTAGTTCTGCTGGTTCGACACTTTTCTTCCACGGGAGGATTGCGGAAAAAAGTGAAGAACCGGGTTTTAGCCATGCGAAGCGAAAAGGTGATTGCTTCGAAACTGCGAGTCGACCGATAGGAAGCCGAACGCGCGAAAACTTCGCGCGTCATTCAGGTGGAATCGTCGACGTGGAGATAAGGACAAAAGGACTCGGTGGCGAAGCTCAGCTTGCCAGTGCGTTGCCATAGCAAGCTCAGCGGCGTCATGAGAAATTCGCGTCGTCGACGTTGGGCGTCGTGGAAGGTCCTGGGTCGGTGTCGACTTATGGTCGCATCAGACGTACACGGGTCGGCTACATCAAACGTAAGCGCGATAGAGGAGGGGAAGCTTGCATTCGGCGGAGCCCAGATAGGCAAAATTCAGCGCCGATACTGAGCTACGTGTGCGAAGCCGCCATATTTCGGCTGCGCTCTAAGCGACAAGGCCCTGGTTGCGCCTGCGCTTTTGGCCGATTGAATGTGACTTGCGCCTTAAATCCGTCCAAGACCTCTCCTATGGTTCGCGCGGCGTGCGGACCCGCAGTTTGGACGAATTCTATGTCGGTCGCATGCTCGGCGACACATGGTCTGGGTCAGCAGAGGGCATTTGAGCCGCGTCCGACGACCGCTGGTAAATCTGTACACGACGGAGCTGAGGCGAAAGACGTAACTGGCTAGAGGCGGGTGCCATTTTCGAGGTAGAAGTGGAAAAGCTGCCCCGAACTACGTGTTTCGTCCGTGCGGATGTTTCATGTTAGGAACGGGGAAGTTCTCGTACCGAGCGGCGTCGGTTTATTTACCAGACCGCTCATCCTTGCGCGGCATCAAAAACTTGAACAAGGGCACGTGGAGGTAGGCGGCAATCCCCTCCAGCGTGTCTATCCTGAGATTGAGCGCCGAGCGCTCGATGAGGCCTAGATGCCCCTTTGCTAAACCGAGGTCGAGCGCCATCTCATTTTGCCCTTTGCTGTGTTCCTCCCGATACAGGCGCACGTTCGCAGCAACGCAAATCCGAAGACCGTCAATTCGTCTCTTCGTCGGTGGATCGAAATGTTGAGTCGAAAAAAACGAGCAAGGGTCAACTTTCAGAATGCGAGCGAGTTGACCAACCGTATCGAGCTGCACGTTTGACAATTCGCTCTCGATTCTGCGAATCGTATTGCGACTTATGCCGGTGGCGGCGGCAAGGCCCTGTTGACTGAGCCCGCAGTTGTTACGATGCTGCGAAACTGCATTCGCTAAGCGCGTTCGCGCCGACAGGGGAGCTCTGCCCATAATTGAAAAGGTTTGAAGATTTTCGAGATTTTACACGTGGCGTCTTGGCGCGAGGGGGTGGAGGAACGAGCACGGACGTCAGGGCAAAACTATCAGCGCCTACAACTTCGAAACGAGCGTAGCGCGTCAATCTTTATACGTAAGCGTCTAAGCGACGCATCGAACGCAGCGCTCAGGTGTTAGAACTTAGGGAAGCATTGGACTCGCGAAGCCGTGTCGCTTCGCGGACAGTAGTCGCGAGGGGACAATCAGAGTAAAAAGGGTCGGGATAGCGCGAAAAGAGGTAAGTTGTACCTCTCTTTTCGACCTCTCTTCACTTAAGTTTGACCGCAAACTCAAACTTAGGTTGCGCCGGCAGGATCCGGCATAAACCGAAAAAAATCAAACAATGCCGGTCGCGTAATAAACTGCGATAACAAAGAACACAGCCAAAGTCTTGATGATGGTCACAGCGAAAATATCGCGATAAGACTCGCGATGCGTGAGCCCGGTCACGGCCAGAAGAGTAATAACAGCACCGTTATGCGGCAGCGTATCCATACCACCGGAGGCCATAGCCACAACGCGATGCAGCACTTCCAAAGGAATATGTGCAGCTTGAGCGCCAGCGATAAACGTATCCGACATGGCAGCAAGCGCGATACTCATCCCGCCGGAAGCAGACCCCGTAATCCCCGCGAGTGACGAAACGGAGATAGCCGCATTGACGAGCGGATTGGGAATGCTCTTGAGCGCATCGCTGACCACGAGAAACCCTGGCAAAGCCGCGATCACACCACCGAAGCCATATTCGGAAGCCGTGTTCATCGCCGCGAGGAGCGCCCCCGCAACGGCCGCCCGCGTCCCCACCGCGAACCGCTCCTTCACGCGCGAAAACGCGGTCAGCAGAACGAGCACGATGCCAAGCAGCAACGCACCTTCCACCGCCCAGATCGCGACGACGGTTTTGACAGCCGTCGTGACAGGCGCATGCACGCCCGGCAGCACTTCCGGCGGCACGGTATAGCTCGCGCCATACCACGTCGGAATCCACTTCGTCAGCGCGAAGTTGGCAACGCCGACGAGAATCAGCGGCGCGATCGCGAGCATCGGATTCGGCAGCGACGTCGATTCCACACGCTCCGGCTCATTCACGAGCGACGTGCCGTAGCCTTCGCCCTTGGCCATCGCCGAGCGCCGGCGCCATTCGAGAAACGCCAGGCCGACGACGATAATGAACAGCGAACCGATCACGCCGAGCCACGGCGCGGCCCAGCCAGTCGTCTTGAAGAACGTCGTCGGGATGATGTTCTGAATCTGCGGCGTGCCCGGCAGCGAATCCATCGTGAACGAGAAAGCGCCCAGCGCAATCGCGCCCGGCATCAGACGCTTCGGAATATTGCTCTGCCGATACATCTCAGCCGCGAACGGATACACCGCGAACACGACGACGAACAGCGACACGCCGCCATAGGTGAGCAACGCGCACACCGCGACGATCACCGCATTCACGCGCGACTTGCCGATGTATCGAATGGCTGCGGCGACGATCGACTCCGAGAATCCCGACAGCTCGATGACCTTGCCGAACACCGCGCCGAGCAGAAACACAGGAAAGTAGAGCTTCACGAAGCCGACCATCTTCTCCATGAAGATGCCGGAGAAAACGGGCGCGACGGCAGCGGGATCGGTGAGGAGGACGGCCGCGAGCGCGGCGATCGGCGCAAAAAGAATGACGCTGTAGCCGCGATAGGCGGCGAGCATCAGGAACGCCAGGGCGGCGAGCACGATGATGAACGACATTGAGTCTCCGTGATGGTTGTTCTTTGAAACTGTCAGCGCGCCTCTTCTGGAAGCGCTGCCGGCGCATGGATAACGCACCGCGCGTGCAAAATGCACTTTCCGTGCCAGTGTGCTGAAACTCAGGCGCGACAGGCATCAGGGGAAGATGACATCGCAAGGTTTCAGGAAAATGTCTCCAAACGGAGACATCCTCGTCTATCGAAACAGCTGCATACAGCATTGAGAACTAGTGCAGATGCGGATAGCGGGCGCGTCTCCGGATTGAGATAGTCGTCTCGATATGGAGAAAACGGAGACTTCGGGCGTCATGCGCAACGACTGGATCAACGTGCCGGCGGACTACAGCGACGTGATGCGCCGCGCGATGGAGTCGCTTTTCAAGACCTTCGAGAATCTGAGCGAAGGCACCTTCATCGTCGACGCGGACGCGCGCGTCGTGTGGATCAACAAGCGCTACGCGGCGCGCTTCGGCTTCGACGATCCGCTCGACGCGATCGGACTCGACTGCGAAGCGGTGATTCCGAACAGCCTGATGCGCGAGGTCGTCGCGACCGGCAAGCCGATTCTGCTCGACGTGCTGGAAACGGATCGCGAGCCGCTCGTCGTCACGCGTCTGCCGCTAAAGGACGACTCCGGCGCGACGGTCGGCGCGATCGGCTTCGCGCTCTTCGACGAGATGAAGGCGCTCACGCCGCTGTTCGCGCATTACTCGCGCGTGCAGCAGGAACTGATCGCGACGCGCCAGTCGCTCGCGCAGGCGCGGCGCGCGAAGTATACGTTTTCGAGCTTCGTCGGCACGAGCCCGGTCAGTCTCGAAGTGAAACGTCAGGCGCGGCGCGCGGCGCTCGTCGATTCGCCCGTGCTTCTGCTCGGCGAAACCGGCACCGGCAAGGAACTGCTCGCGCATTCGATCCACGGCGCGTCGACGCGCGCGGGTAAGCCGCTCGTGACCGTCAACGTCGCGGCGATCCCCGACACGCTGCTCGAAGTCGAGTTCTTCGGCGCGGCGGCGGGCGCGTACACGGGCGCGGAGCGGAAAGGGCGCGTCGGCAAGTTCGAACTCGCCGATGGCGGCACGCTTTTCCTCGACGAAATCGGCGATATGCCGCTGCCGCTTCAGGGCAAGCTGCTGCGCGTGCTGCAGGACAAGGAGTTCGAGCCGCTCGGCTCGAATCGCATCGTGCGCGCGGATGTCCGCATCATCGCGGCGACCTCCGCCGATCTGCCCGCGCTCGTCGCGGCGGGACGCTTTCGCGCGGACCTGTTCTATCGGCTGAACGTGCTGACGATCCACGCGCCGCCGTTGCGCGACCGGCTCGCCGATATCGAAGCGCTCGCTTACGCGATCCTCGAAGACCTGTCCGCCGATACGCGGCCGGGGCACGTCGGCCATTTCGTGCTGCATAAAGATGGCCTGCAACTGCTCGAGGCGTATTCCTGGCCCGGCAATGTCCGCGAACTGCGCAACACGCTCGAACGCGCGTTGATGCTGTCCGAAACCGAGCACATCGACGCCCGCGCGCTCTCCGCGTTCATCGATGCGGGGCGAGTGGCGATCGCGGCGCAGGCCGAACCCGTCGCCCAGGAAGGCGACGAGCCGCCGAACGTGTCGTACGCCGACGCGATGGCCGATTTCGAGCGGCGCTTTCTCTCGGATGCGTTGCGCGCGAGCGGCGGTCGGGTCGCGGATGCGGCGGAGAAAATCGGCATCGGACGGGCGACGTTGTACAAGAAGATCGCGGCGCTCGGCATCGCCGTCTGACGCACTTTTGCGAACAGGCGAATTGTCGCGAAAGCTTCGCGTGGCATACTCCCGAAATCGAAAAATAACGACCAAGAATCAAAGGGGTAGCGGATGAAAAGCGCGACGGAACTCGGCAGAAAACTCGGCCTTTCGATCATGCTGGCGGGCAGCGCGTGGGCGCTCGCCGGATGCAGCAGCGCGCCGCCGCTTTTCTCCGCCGACGGGCGTCCGACGCAACAGATTCAATGCCCCGCCTACGGCGGATGGCGCAATTGCACGGACAACGCGAAGGCGCTCTGTCCGAACGGCTACGACGTGCTTGGCCAGTCGACCGAGAACAATCAGAACTCGCTGCTCGTCGCTTGCAAGGCAAGCTGAAAAGTCAGCCTTGCTGCGTTTCGCGCAGCATCGTGACGTCGTAACCGAGCGCGCGCGTGCGCTCGATCAGCGTGCGACGCAACTCCGCCGAAGGCTTCGCCTCGCGCGTCAAAATCCACAGATAACGCCCGGTCGGCTCGCCGACGATGGACCACGTGTAATCGTCGGCGTGATCGAGAATCCAGTAGTCGCCGACGTAGAACGGACCGAAGAACGACACCTTCAGCTTCGTCCCATTCGATCCGGGGACGATCTTCGCGCGTCCTTCCGCCGACCGGTACGGACCGCTCAGCCCGCCTTGCCTGCACGCGTTGACGACGGATACGAGCCCGTCCTCGCGACGCGCGTAGTTCGCCGTGACGGCTTCGCAATTGCGCTCGAAGCGATTTTCGTAACGCGCGAACTCGTGCCAGTGACCGAGATAGCGATCGATGTCGACGGCCTTCGACGGTTCGGGCACGTTGTCGTTGCCGCTTGGGCGCGGCCCGTTCGACGCGCATGCAGCCAGCGTCGCGACGCCGCCGATCAGAGCCAGCGCCGCAGCGCCGTATGCCCAAGGTCTTTTGATGGTCATGTTGC
The DNA here is from genome assembly GCF_031451415.1 of Caballeronia sp. LZ028. Taxonomy (NCBI): domain Bacteria; kingdom Pseudomonadati; phylum Pseudomonadota; class Betaproteobacteria; order Burkholderiales; family Burkholderiaceae; genus Caballeronia; species Caballeronia sp. LZ028. The sequence continues at coordinate 149,116 of NZ_JARUXN010000004.1, forward strand.
CGGGGTGGGTGAGAAGTACGAGGGCTGACAGAGCAGCAAGTGCCGTTCCGTCCGCCGAGTGGCTCCCGAATTTCCTCACCTCAAGGCATATCCATGACGCGGGTAAATAACCGCGGGAAGCGCAAGTAGCTGTGCCGACTGGGTTTTATTCCTGGGCCGCGGCCTGGCGACAAGGCCTTTTCCTGACTCCCGAATCTGCTCACCTTTAGCGGAGCGCGTCGCGTAGCCGAAGCCGGCGCGTTTCGAAACGATGACCGGGCGGCTCGAAGTACATGCCGCGCCGCATCGTGGTCAAGCAAGTCGAATGCGTTAAAGAACAATGGCTTGGGTGGTCCACTTAAGAATGTGACTGAGCTGCCGAAATTGCTTCGCGATCCCGATGATCCGGCTATAAGTGAGGCGCGGCTGTATCGGCTGGCTCACCGTGGGGAGGCTCCCGAAACGTCTCACCTTTTTCCCTCGGAGCTCACCATCATGCTGCCGGTCTTCGGTCTCATCATCGCGGGCTACGCGTACTGAACGCGGCTTTGCTCTGACCGCGAAAAAAAGCCCGGCGCGGGGGCACCGGGCGAACCACCTTCATTCCGACGGTGGAGGAGGGCCAGTTCAGACTGCTTCCTCTGATTATCGAAATCGCTGCTGTTCAGTGCGCGCTGGAACCGTCGCGCACGCCGGCCTGAAGCTGTGCGTGCCGTTCCTGATAAGGACGCAATTGCGGATAGCTCAGCGCGTTGACCGCATCCAGATCGCCCGCGCGACGCGCGCTCTGTAGCTCCGCTTTCACTTCGGCGCGGGTCTTGCCCACAGGCGTCGATTGCGCAAAAGCGGGCGCGGTGGCGAGAAGCGCCGACAAAACGAGACCGCCGATCAATGAGCTTTTCATTTGAATCTCCTGGATGCGTGTGCGTCGGGGCCGACGCTTGAGAGGCAGTCTAGGAGGATTCCTATTGGACAAAAATACTGATTGAGCCAACACATTGTTGTTCAGAGTGGATGAATGCGGGCCCGCGATGGCAAGTAATCGCTCACTTAATGCGGAGATTTTTACGCGATCAGCAAGGATGCGTTCCGATTCGTACGACCTTTTTGCGCGACTTGGGGCGCTTTGTTTCGTGGTTGAATCAGAAAATTATCGGAATGAAAGTTACTCTCGACTTATCCACAGAAACTGTGGATAACCATGGGGATAGCTCACTGTGAACCGCGTAGTGGCGCGGCGCGAGGTACATTGCTCGATTCATCGCAAAAATAGTCCCGATTGACTGCGCGCATGAAGACGGCCGACCCGCGATGCGCCTATCATGTGCACGCGCGTCGTCGCGAGGACGGCGTTGTCCGGAACGCTTCATCCGCCTTTTCATACCTTTGACGGGGAAGATCTCATGGCCTTAAAGATCGCGGTGGTCGTCGGCAGTCTGCGACAGGGTTCGTTCAACAAGCAGCTCGCGCATGCGCTGGTGTCGCTCGCGCCGGGCGATTTCTCGTTCGAGTTTCTCGACATCGGCAGCCTGCCGTTGTACAGCCAGGACTACGACAGCGACTTTCCCGAAGCCGCGCGCACGTTCAAGCAGAAGATCGCCGAAGCAAACGGCCTCTTGATCGTCACGCCGGAATACAACCGCTCGATTCCCGGTGTGCTGAAGAACGCGCTCGACTGGGGCTCGCGTCCGTGGGGACAAAGCGCGTGGGGCGGCAAGCCGGGCGCGATCATCGGGACGTCGGTCGGGGCGATCGGCACGGCGATCGCGCAGTCGCATCTGCGCGGCGTGTGCGCGTACCTCGACATCGTGCTGATGAATCAGCCGGAGATGTACATCAAGCACGACGAAAAGCGCATCGACGAAAACGGCAATATCGTGAGCGAAGACACGCGCAAATATCTGCAGACGTTCATGGACAAGTACGTCGCATGGGTGCGGGATCGGGCGGCCTGAGCGCTCACCGTTCACACGAAAAAACGGCCCGCGCAAGCGGGCCGTTGTCGTGAGCGGCTCGGAACTCAGACGTGATGATGTCCTGTCACACGATCCCAGCCGTGACGAATCGCCGCCTTGAAGCGTTCCCACGTATCGCCTTCGGGGTGCTTGCTCTCCCAGTCGCGGCGCGTTTCGTATTCCATCTGATCGTCCCAGGTGCGGCTGCGGAATCGATCGTCGTTGCCGAGCGTCGCGCCGTAGCGATACGCGCCCTGATAGTCCTCGTAAGGCTCGCCCGTCGCCGAATACTTCGATGCGTAATCGGCGCGGAAGTCGTCTTCGTACTCCATGAATTCATTGGGCACGTTTTGCGGATTTCCGATGGGTCCGACCGGACCGCCCGCCTGCGTTCCCGCCGAAGCGGCAACCGGATCGGGCGACGATCCCGCCGCGCGCGCCGCGCCCGCCTGAGACGGCGTCGCGGGTTCGTCGAGCGGGCTCAACGGTTCGACGGAGCGCCATTCGGACGCCGTGTCGGTACGCACGCCGGGCAACGGAGCGCGCTCGGGCGGCACCGCGCCGGTCGTGCGCAGCGGATCGCGGCCCGCGATGGCGTCGCGCTCCGATAGCGAATCGCCCGCGAGTTCGGTGCGCGCCGCGAGCGGATCGGCGAGCGGATCGGCGAGCGGATCGGCGAGCGGATCGGCGCCGGTCGTCGCGTACGGATCCCGGCCCGTGACCGGGTCGCGACCGGCGAGCGGATCGCGGGCGGTGCGTTCGGCGTCGCTCGTCATCGACTGGGATTGGGACTGCGATTGCGACATGCCGCCGCGCGGCATCAGCGGATCGTCGGCGGGATCGCTGACGTAATCGCGCGGCGTCAGCGCGGCCGGATCGCCGACATCGGCGTGCGGATAAGCCCGCGCACGCGACGGCGTCTGGTCGGGATCGTTCACCGGCTCGCGTCCCGGCACCGCGCTGCCGCGTCCGAGGCCCAGTTCGTCGAGCACCGAATGATCGCGGTCATCGGCGGCCGCCGCGGACGTGCCGTGTTCGAGCGTCGTCCAGCTTGCCGCGCGTTCATCGATATCGATCGCGCCCTGATCGGACAGCGTCGCGCGCGCGATGTCGGCTTGCTCGACGCTCGGCGTTTCGACGGCGACGAGGATCGCACCGCGCCGCACGGCCTCGGAATAGTGCGCGACTTCCGGCGGCTGATCGCGTCCGCCGAAGAGCATGCTGAAGAAGCGCTCGATGTTGGCGAGCACGCCCGGCTCCTGATGCGTGACGGCATCGGGCATGTCGGACGGCGCGGCTGCATCGTCGCGCTTGGGATTGGCCTGCAGTTCGATATCCGCGCGCAGGAAGCCGGCGGCGATCAGGGCCGAGCGCGCGTCCTCGGCCTGCGCATAGGTGTCGAAAACTCCGATGACGGTGTGTCGCATGTACGCCTCCTGCGGATGGGCGAATTCCGAAAATCGGCGACGTCGGTCGCCGCGCATGTCGGCATTCACGCAACTCGCGTGCCGGATGCGCGTGAACCGGCGCGAGCGGCACGGCGCGGGAAAAGGAGCCGGCGCTTTTACAAACGCGCGTGCAAAAGTCGATTGCAGCGCGGGCGGTTCAGCGATCGACCGAACGCGCCGCGCGCAGATCGGAAGGCGTCGCGCCGTCGCGGATCGCGCGCAGGAGCGCGTCGAGCAGCGCGATGTCGAACGGCTTGGACAGCACGCGCGCGCCGACCTGCCGCGCGCGGTCGAGCTCTTCCGCGTAACCCGTGACGAGGATCACCGGAATGCGCGGGTGAAAGCGCTGCATCATTTCGGCGAGATCGATGCCGTTCATCTGCCCCGGCATGTGAATGTCGGAGAGCACGACATCGAACGGAAAACCGGCCGATGCGTCGGCGCGCGCGGCTTCGAGCATCGTCGCGGCGGCATCGGCGTTGAAGAGGTAGGTGACGTGGTGGCCCATCATCGTGAGCAGCGCTTCGGTGCCGGCGGCGACTTCCTCGTTGTCCTCGACGAGCAGCACGCGCAAGCCGTCCGCTTCCTGCGACGCCGCTTGTTCGTGCTTCGCGGCCGCGCCGGGCGCCGCCGCCGTCGCGCGCGGCAGGTACAGACGCACGGCGGTGCCCGCGCCGATCGCGCTGTCGATGGTCGCGAGCCCGCCCGCGCGCTCGCAGAACGCGAACACCTGCGGCAGGCCGAGGCCCGTGCCCATGCCTTTCGGCTTGGTCGTGAAAAGCGGTTCGAACGCGCGCCCGAGCACTTCGGCGCTCATGCCGAAGCCGTTGTCTTCGAGCGTGATCTGCACGAATTCGCCGGTGATCGGAAAGCCTTCCTCGTGGCGAAAGCGCACGTTGCCGGCGCGCACGGTGAAGGTGCCGCCGTTGGGCATCGCGTCGCGCGCGTTCACCGCGACGTTGATGAGCGCGAGCTCCAGTTCCGCCGGATCGACGCGGATCGCCCACACCTCCGGCGCGACTTCGACGCTGAGCGCCACCTTCGCACCGAGCGATGCGCGCAGCAACTCGCGCCCCGCCGGCACCCATTTGCCGATCGCGATGATCTCGCTGCGCAACGGCTGCTTGCGCGCGACGCCGAGCAGTTGCCGCGTGAGCGACTGGCCGCTTTTCAGCGCGCGTTCCATCGCCGTGAGTTCGCGATCGAGGCCGGGCGCGCCGCGCCGCCGCGCGATCTGCACGTTGGTCGAGACGATCATCAGCAGATTGTTGAAGTCGTGCGCGACGCTGCCGACGAGATTGCCGAGCGCCTCCATCTTGCGCGCCTGCCGATACGCCGATTCGATCGAGCGGCGCATCGACGCTTCGGCCTGCCAGCGCTCCCATGCTTCCTCTTCGGTCGCGAGGCGCCGCAACGACTGCGCGATTACGCCCCACAGCACGACGCACGGCGCGAAGATCGAGAGCGCGAGCACGCTCAGATGCTTCCACCATGCCGACCAGATCGTCGCGATCGGATAGCCGCTCGATACATAGGCCGGATACCCGCCGACGCGCCGGAACGCGACGATCTTCAGCTGATCGTCCAGCCCCGAAACCATCCTGACGACGCCGCTTCGGCCGCCCGCGCGGTACGCCTCGCGCAGCGGCGAGCTGGCCGCGAGCGCCATGCGATCGGCCGGGCGCGGCGGATACCACGCGAGCACTTCGCCGTCCGCGCGCGTCAGACCGAGCGACACGCTCGGGTTATCGCCGATCAGCTCGCGATAGAACGCGCTGAAATACGATGGGCGCAGCGCGATCGTCACCATGCCGTCGAACGCGCCCGCCGGCGTGCGCCGCGCGATCGCCGTGTTGAACACCTGCTCGCCGGCGACGCGGCCGACCATCACGCGCGAAATCCGCTGGCTCTGGCCGGCGCGCAGGCCGCCGAAATCGTCGCGCTCGGCAACGGAGATGTCGGGCGTCGGCCAGATGCGGCTCGTCGCGAGCAGCTTGCCGTCGGCGCCGAACACGGATGCCGCCGCAACTTGCTGATAGGAGCCGCTGATCGCCTTGAGGCGCTGATGGATCGTGGCGCTTTCTCGCCGGATCGCGGCGGCGTCGAGGCCGTCGAGCAGATCGACGATGCGCTCGTTGAGCGTCACGTTCAGATCGAAGACTTTCAGCGCGTGTTCTTCCGCGACGCGGGCGTTGCGCGCGACCAGATCGGAGGCGTCGGCGACGCGCGCGTGGTAATCGGTGTATGCGGTGATGGCGACGTACACGCACGGCAGCACGACCGCCGCGACCAGCAACGCGTAGAGCGTGAGGCGCTGCGCGGCGAAGTTGCGCTCGGGCACCACCGGAAAAGGCGGTTCCTCCTGCCACGACTGCGCGGCGGGAACGGCGTCGGACTCCTCACGTTGCAGCGTCATTTTGGCAGCGAATTGGAAAACTTACTCATGGCCCGTACCTTTGGTACGCGGTAGCGGGCGTGGACGGTGCAACCGCAACTAGGACGCACGAAGCATGCCGGATCGGCGCGATTCAGCCTTCCCGGCCGTCGAACGAAGCTTGCACGCTGCGCGCAGTTAGCGAGATTCTTGGAAGCGCAAACGTACACAAAAGCATGGACTGACAGCGCATCGGAACACATCGAGCAGAATTCACCCGTATCGAACCTTATTTCATCATATTAATTCTCGCTTGGCGCCTCATCGAGTTGCTTTGACATTCTGATAATCAGACAATGCAATCCTCCGATCCGAAACGCCGCTGAGAGCGTCGGCCGGGGAATACAAGCAGCCTCCCGGCGCGCGTCGGGGCGAAGTACCGCTTGCCCGGCAGATGCGGGCAGGCAGCGCGACCGAGCGAGGAGAAAAAGGCCAAGGTCCGGGATCTCCGGATCACGCACGGGGCAGGCAACATGACGCCGATCGAGAGCCAGCATCCATCGCGCACTGGGCGCGCGCTGATTACACAGCGCCCGCCCGCCGCGTGGCGCGCCGACGTCGACAGGCGACGCGCCTGGCTCATCGCCGCCGACCTGCATCACCGACAGCGCCCGCATTCCCGCCGGGCCCAAGGGCTCACGCCGGTTCTTCCGTGAACATCGCTATAAAGATCGCTGCGCGGATGCCGTAATCCATACGAGAGCCCGCCGTGTCCGTCGACACGACCGTTCTCCGCCCGAAAACAGCCTAAAAGATCCTGCCGACCATGCCGTTGCCGATTGTCATTGCCGATGATTCACTGCTCGCGCGCAAGGTGCTGACGCGCGCGCTGCCCCCGGACTGGGACGTCGAGATCTCCTACGCGACCAACGGGCGCGAGGCGCTCGAGCACTATCGGGCCGGCCGCGCCTCGGTGATGTTCCTCGATCTGACGATGCCCGACATGACGGGCTATCAGGTTCTCGACGCCTTGCAGCACGAAGATCTGAATACGTTCGTGATTGTGGTATCCGCCGATGTGCAGCCGATGGCCCAGGAACGCGTACGCGCGCTCGGCGCGATCGCCTTCCTGCCGAAGCCGGTGACGCCCGAAGCGCTGCGCCCCGTATTGAAGGAGTACGGTCTCCATGCTTGAAACCGCCCTCAACGAAGATCAGCGCGACGCGCTGCAGGAAGTGGCCAACATGGCGATGGGCCAGGCCGCGACGCGTCTTTCGAAGCTGCTCGGCACGTTCATCGAGCTGTCGGTGCCGCGCGTGCGCGTCGTGAGCGTGGCGGAGGCATCCGCGGCGCTTTCGGAGATGACCGGCATCACCGATACCGTCACCGCCGTGCGCCAGGGCTTCCGCTCGGACATCAAGGGCGAGGCGATCGTGCTCTGCAAGAGCGGCAGCGTCGATCAGCTGTGCGCGCTCGTCGACGATCCCTACACGAAGTCCACGTACACGACGACGACGCGCACCGAGCTCGTCTTCGATATCGCGACGGTGCTGATGGGCGCGTGCGTGTCGTGCATTCTCGACCGCCTCGGCCGTTCGCCGATTTTTTCGCCGCCCGGCATGCTCGGCTCGGACATCGGGCTCGACGAGGTCTTTCAGCCCGCGATGCTCGCGTGGAAGACGGCGCTCCTGCTCGAAGTGAATTTCGCGCTCGAAGACCACAGTTTCCGCGCGCATCTCGTGATGCTGATGGCCGAGGACGCGATCGCGCATCTGAGCGAAGCGCTCGATGCGCTGCTGTCGAGCCTCTGACGAATGGAAGACCTGCGCCATCTGCTGAGCGAACTGGTGATCGAGCGTGTCGGATTCGGCATCTTCGTGCTCGATCGCGACCTCAACGTGCTGATGTGGAACCGCTTCATGCAGGACCACAGCGGCAAGACGGCCGAGCAAGTGATCGGCAAATCGATTTTCGCGAGCTTTCCGGAACTGCCGCGCGTGTGGTTCACGCGCAAGGTCGAAAGCGTGTTCCAGCTCGGCAGCTTCGCGTTCAGTTCGTGGGAGCAGCGCCCGTATCTCTTCAAGTTCGACCACGACCGGCCGATCACCGGCGGCGTCGATTACATGCAGCAGGACTGCACGTTCATGCCGCTCACGCTGGAGGGGGACGTGCGCGCCGTCTGCGTGACGATTTCCGACGTGACGCACGCGAGCATGATGCAGCGCGCCCGGGACGAAGCCGTCGCGAAACTGCAGGAATTCGCGGACCGCGACGGCTTGACCGGCATCGCGAACCGGCGCTATTTCGAGCTGCGATTGCGCGACGAATTCCAGCGCTGGCATCGCTACGGCGGCGAACTGTCGATGCTGCTCTTCGACCTCGACCATTTCAAACGCATCAACGACGATCGCGGCCACCTCGTCGGCGATACGGTCCTGCGCGTGATGGCCGAGCGCGTCGCCAAGGCCGTGCGCGTCCAGGACGTGTTCGGGCGTTTTGGCGGCGAGGAATTCGCGCTGCTCTTGCCGTGCACGAATTTCGACGACGCGATGATCGTAGCGGAGAAAGTGCGGAGGGAGATCGGCGAGACGCCCGTCGACGTGCAGAACGCGCGCGTGCCCGTGACGGCGAGCGTCGGCGTGGCGCGTGCGCGCACCGGCGTGACGTCGTCGTACGAAGCGCTCATCAACGAGGCGGATGCGGCGCTTTACACGGCCAAGCGCGAAGGGCGCAATCGCTCGGTGGGATTTGCCTGAAAACGCGCCTGAATCCGCCCCTGAAACCGCGCCCGATGCGCCGCGCCATGCTCCGCGCGGCTCCGGCGCAATCGGGCAAAGTATTGATATACTCTTTGCCGCTTCCGGCGCAGTCGCAGCCGGCTCGCGCCGGCTTTCTTCCTTGATCGTCCCGCTCAGCGCCAGGTGGTTCCGCGCGCGCCGGGCCGCGTCGGGTCCGGCGCCCGATCTCTTAATTTGCCCGTGGGGGCGCCACAGCGGAGTTCGTCTTGGCCGTTTCCAACATCATCGCTGACGATCCTGCCCCCGACGCCGCGAAAACGTCGTCGGGAAGCTCGTTTTATCTCGCGATGCGTATCCTTCCGGCTGCGCAGCGCGACGCGATGTACCAGATTTACGCGTTCTGCCGCGCGGTCGACGACATCGCCGACGAAGGCACGCTGCCGCGCCGCGAGCGCGCGCTCGCGCTCGACCAGTGGCGCGAGGACATCGATGCGTGCTACGCCGGCGCGCCGAAGAAATCGCTCGAAGCGCTCACGCAGCACATCCAGGCTTTCCGGCTTTCCCGCGACGACTTCCACGCCGTGATCGACGGCATGGCGATGGACGCCGCCGGCGATATCGTCGCACCCGACGAAGCCACGCTCGACCTCTATTGCGACCGCGTGGCGAGCGCCGTCGGCCGGCTGTCGGTGAGGATCTTCGGGATGCACGAGGACGCCGGCCGGCGGCTCGCGCATCATCTCGGGCGCGCGCTGCAACTCACCAACATCCTGCGCGACATCGACGAAGACGCCGAAATCGGCCGCGTGTATCTGCCGCGCGAGTTGCTCGCGCGCGAAGGCATTTCGACGAGCGATCCGGCGAGCATCGTCGGCGACGCACGCCTGCCGCGCGTGTGCGCCGTGCTGGCCGAGCGCGCGAAGGGCCACTACGCGCAGTCCGACGCGATCATGGCGGCTTCGCCGCGATCGCAGGTGCGCGCGCCGCGCATCATGTCGGCGGCGTATCGCACCGTGCTCGACGCCAATCTCAAACGCGGTTTCGACCTGCCGCGCACGCGCGTGCGGACGCCGCGCTCGCGCCTGCTGTGGATCGTGGCGCGCAATCTGATCTGATGTCCCGGCGGGTTTTCGTCGTCGGAGCGGGCATCGCCGGTCTTGCCGCCGCGGTCGAGGCGCAACGGCGCGGCGCGCGCGTCGTGCTGCTCGACGCCGCGCCTCACGCGGGCGGACGCTGCCGCTCTTTCTTCGATACGAAGCTCGGCGTCACGCTCGACAACGGCAATCATCTGCTGCTTTCGGGCTACCAATCGACGATGGCGTACCTGCGCGCGATCGGCGCAACCGATACGCTGATCGGCCCGACGCAGCCCGACTATCCTTTTTTCGATGTCGCGAGCGGCGACGCGTGGACGATCCGCATGTCGTCCGGACGCCTGCCGCGCTGGATCTTCGATGCCGACGCGCGCGTGCCCGGCACGCAGCCGGCCGACTACCTGCCGTTTCTGCCGCTCCTGTGGGCGAAACCGGGCCGCACGGTCGAAGAATGCGTGCGGCGCAAGGATCGCGTATGGAACCTGCTCGCGCGCCCGCTCTTGCGCGCGATGCTCAACGCCGATCCGTCCGAGGCGAGCGCGGAACTCGCGGCCGGCCTGCTGCGCGAAACCGTCGCGCAAGGCGGCCAGGCGTGCCGTCCGCTCATCGCGAGAAGCGGGTTGTCGCACGCGTTCGTCGAGCCCGCGCTGCGGCTCTTGCAGTACGGCGGCGCGGAGATCCGGCTCGGCTCGCGCGTCGCGGCCGTCGGGGTATCCGGCACGGATTCGACGGAGCGTGTAAGCTCGCTCGCTTTCGACGGCGCAGACCCGCTGACGCTCGCGCCGGGCGACGGCGTGGTGCTCGCCGTGCCGCCCGATGGGGCCCGGCGCCTCGTGCCGGGTTTGAGCGCGCCGGACGCATCGCGCGCGATCGTCACCGTGCATTTTGCCGTCGATGCACCCGTGGGCTTCGAGCCGCTGACGTGTCTCGTCAACGGCATGTCGGACCGGCTTTTCGCGGCCGACGGACGGCTCTCGGTCACGCTGTCGAGCGCCGGCCAATGGCTCGCGACGCCGCACGAAGAGCTCGCGCAGGCGGTCTGGCGCGAAGCGGCGAAGGCCGTGCGGATGCCCGCCGTGCCGACGCCGCCCTGGCAAGTCGTCGTCGATGAACATGCGACGTTTGCCGCCGTGCCGGCGCAGGAAGGCTTGCGGGCCGCCACGCGCACCCGCTGGCGCAATTTCACGCTCGCGGGCGACTGGACGGCGACCGGCCTGCCCGCGACGATCGAAGGCGCGATCCGCTCCGGCCAGAAGGCCGCAAATGCGCTGTTGAATCAATCGATGGAACGCTGATGAACGATTTATCCCTTTCGGCCGTGGGCGCGCAGGTTTCGGGCGCGCCGCTCGACGCCGCCGTCAACCACGCCACCGATGCGCTGCTCGCGGCGCAACATCCGGAAGGCTACTGGCTCTACGAACTCGAAGCGGACGCAACGATTCCCGCCGAATACGTGCTGCTCGTCCACTATCTCGGCGAGACCGCCGACGAAAAGCTCGAAGCGAAGATCGGCCGCTATCTGCGCCGCATTCAGCGCGAGGACGGCGGCTGGCCGCTTTTCACCGACGGCGCGATGGATGTCTCCGCGACCGTGAAGGCGTATTTCGCGCTGAAGATGATCGGCGATTCGCCCGACGCACCGCACATGGAGCGCGCCCGCGCAGCAATCCTCGCCGCGGGCGGCGCGGAGAAAGTGAACGTGTTCACCCGTATCCTGCTCGCGCTGTTCGGCGTCGTGTCGTGGCGCGCGGTGCCGATGATGCCCGTCGAGATCATGCGTCTGCCGATGTGGTTCCCGTTCCATCTGTCGAAGGTGTCGTACTGGGCGCGCACGGTGATCGTGCCGATGCTCGTGCTCAACGCCAAGCGCCCGCGCGCCCGCAATCCGCGCGGCGTGCGTATCGACGAAGTGTTCACGAACCCGCCGGTCAATACCGGGATGCCGTCGCGCGCCGGGCACCAGAGCCGCGGCTGGTTCGCCTTTTTCCGCGTGGTCGATTCGATTCTGCGCGTCGCCGATCCGCTTCTGCCGAAAGCCGGCCGCGAACGCGCGATCGATGAAGCCGTGCGTTTCGTCGACGAGCGGCTGAACGGCGAGGACGGCCTCGGCGCGATTTTCCCGGCGATGGCCAACTCGGTGATGATGTACGACGTGCTCGGCTATCCGCCCGAGCATCCGAACCGCGCGATCGCGCGCAAGTCGCTCGACAAGCTGCTCGTCATCGACCCGGCCGACGACGGCGAAGCGTATTGCCAGCCGTGTCTGTCGCCGGTGTGGGACACGTCGCTCGCGGCGCACGCGCTGCTCGAAACCGGCGTGCCGAAGGCGCGCGCGGCGGTCCGGCGCGGCCTCGACTGGCTGGTGCCGCTGCAGATTCTCGACGTGCGCGGCGACTGGATTTCGCGCCGCCCGGACGTGCGGCCCGGCGGCTGGGCGTTCCAGTTCGCGAACCCGCACTATCCGGATGTCGACGACACCGCCGTCGTCGCGATGGCGATGGAACGCGCCGATCGCGAAAACGGCACCGCGTTGTACGGCGAGTCGATTGCGCGCGCGCGTGAATGGGTCGTCGGCATGCAGAGCAGCGACGGCGGCTGGGGCGCGTTCGAGCCCGAAAACACGCAGTTTTACCTGAACAACATCCCGTTCTCGGATCACGGCGCGCTGCTCGATCCGCCGACCGTCGACGTTTCCGCGCGCTGCCTGTCGATGCTCGCGCAACTCGGCGAGACGTCGTTGAACAGCGAGCCGGCGCGTCGCGCGTTCGAGTACATCGTGCGAGATCAGGAGCGCGACGGAAGCTGGTACGGGCGCTGGGGCATGAATTTCATCTACGGCACCTGGTCGGCGATGTCCGCGCTGAACGCGGCGGGCGTCGCGCCGACGGACACGCGCATGAAGCGCGCGGCGGACTGGCTCATCGGCATCCAGAACGACGACGGCGGCTGGGGCGAGGACGGCGACAGCTACAAGCTCGACTATCGCGGTTATGAGCAGGCGCCGAGCACCGCGTCGCAGACGGCGTGGGCGCTGCTCGGGCTGATGGCGGCCGGTCTCGTCGAGCATCCGGCGGTCGCGCGCGGCGTCGGCTATCTGCTGAAGACGCAGCAAAAGCACGGCCTGTGGGATGAAACGCGCTTCACCGCGACCGGTTTTCCGCGCGTGTTCTATCTGCGATACCACGGCTATCGCAAGTTCTTCCCGCTGTGGGCGCTCGCGCGCTATCGCAATCTGACGCGCGACGGGCTCACGCGCGTGACGGCGGCGATGTGAACGCGCCCGTCGTCGCCGTGACCGGCATGGCGTTCGAGGCGAAGATCGTGCGTGGACGCGGCGTCGATGTCGTATTCGCGGCGCGCGCCGATCTGCTCGAGCGCGCGCTGTCCGATGCGCTCACGCGCGGCTGTTCGGGGATCGTCAGCTTCGGCACGGCGGGCGGGCTCGCACCGGATCTGAAGCCGGGCGCGCTGATCGTCGCCGACAGCGTGTGCGGTCCTTTCGGCGAGCTGCATACCGATGCGGCGTGGTCGGCGCGCATCGTCGATGCGTTCGCGGGCACGCCCGTCGAGCGCGTCACGCGGCGCGGCAAGACGGCTGGCGTCACGGCGCCCGTCAAGACCGAGGCGGAAAAGCGCTCGCTGCATTCGTCGACGGGCGCGCTGGCCGTCGATATGGAATCGCATATCGCCGGGGCCATCGCGACGGCGCGCGGCTTGCCGTTCGCAGTGTGCCGCGCCGTGGTCGATCCCGCGTGGCGAACGTTGCCGACCGCCGCGACGGCCGGTTTGCGCGATGACGGCACGACGGCGATCGGTCCGATTTTGCGCGAATTGGTCCGCGATCCGGCGCAGTTGGGCGCGCTTCTGCGCCTTGCATCCGATGCCCGCGCCGCCCGCGCGACGCTCGTGCAGGCGCGGCACGCGATGGAATCGGCGCGGGCGTTGGCGGTGGCATAACGCTTCGGTCTCATCCCTTGCTTTCTGCGGGTTAACCCTCATCTCGGTATAATCAGGGAAAACCCTGATCGAGCGCGCGTCTACAGGAACTCCGCGACGCGCGCAGCAATGAAAGCGAGGTACCGCAAATGAATTTCCACACCCGTAAATGGGTCAAGCCCGAAGACCTGAACCCGAACGGCACGCTCTTCGGCGGCAGCCTGTTGCGCTGGATCGACGAAGAAGCCGCGATCTACGCCATCTCGCAGCTGGGCAATCAGCGCGTCGTGACCAAGTTCATGTCGGAAATCAACTTCGTGAGCTCGGCGCGGCAGGGCGACATCATCGAACTCGGCATCACCGCGACGCAATTCGGCCGCACGTCGATCACACTGCGCGCCGAAGTGCGCAACAAGATCACGCGAAAAAGCATTCTGACCGTCGAGAAGATGGTGTTCGTCAATCTGAACGAACAGGGCGAGCCCTCGCCGCACGGCCGGACGCAAATTCGCTACGCGGATGAATTGTTCGAAGCCTATCGCCGCGATCAGGGCGTCGTCGAAGCGCCGAAAGTGTCGGGCGACGACTTGCTCGAAGAAGTCGCGGAAGAAGCCGCACATTAAAGAGAAAACGGGCGCCGAAGCGCCCGTTTCGTTTTACGAGCTCGTCACTTCGCAGGCTGCGCTGCGGGATCGTCGTACTGCGGCAATCCCTGCGCCTTGCTCGAACTCGGCGACGGCTGAGTCTTCGGCGCATTCTCTTCCGGCGCAGGCGATTTCCCGCCGACGCCACCGGCCGGCGATGCCGCCGCGCCCGGATCCACATACGTCGGCAAGCCTTGCTCCGTGCTGCCGCCGCCGGTTTCGCCCGGCGCGCTCGCGCCTTCGGGCGCCGATGCGCCTTCGTCGCCGTAGTCGGGCAGCGAGCTCGCGCCGCCGCCCGTCAGCAGATACTGACGCCGCTGCGTATACGCGTCGCGCACGAACGCGTATTTGTCGAGGGCGGCAGCGGAAAGCAGATCGGTCGCGCCGATCAGGTCGGCCCGCGCGCTCACGAAGTTCAGGCCGAAGAGCGGCCAGCGAATCTCCGCATCGGAATAGCTCAACGGATTCACGCGCCAGTCGACGAGCCACGTCGTCGAGTCGCGGAACGAGCTCGGGCCGAGCAGCGGCAGCACCAAATACGGTCCCGATGGCATGCCGTAGTGCCCGAGCGTCAGCCCGAAATCCTGATGATGCTTCGGCAGACCCGCCGGCGATGCGATATCGATCAGACCGCCGATGCCGAATACCGAGTTCATCGCGATACGCATCAGATCTTGCGTCGCATCGGTGATCTTCAACTGCAGCAGGTTGTTCGCGAAGTTGGAGAAATCGCCGAGATTCGAGAAGAAGTTGCTGACGGCCGTGCGGAACGGGCTCGGCGTGTAATCGACGTAGAACTGCGCGACCGGCTTGGCGACATAGGTATCGAGCGTGTCGTTGAACGTGAAGATCTTGCGGTTCATCGGTTCGAGCGGGTCCTTCGGATTGCGATCCGGGCCGGTCGCGCATCCCGTCGTCGCGAGCGCGCCCACAATCGCGAGACTCAAGCCCAATTTACGCACAGCACGAGCGGTCAAAGCCGTCGATCCCGACTTCATTCTTCAATTCCTCTTAGGTTGTCATGTCGTTGCGCCGCCCTGAGCTTCGCGCGCGCCGCCGCGCGCACCTTGCGCGGCTTGCCCATCAATACCGGCTGAAAGACCACCGCGCCGATCAGCGTGCAAAAGAGCGACAGCGCCAGCAGCCGTCCCATGCTGGACGTGCCCGGATGATGGGAAAACCACAGGCTGCCGAATGCGGTCGCGGTCGTGGCCGCACTGAACATAACGGCATGCGTGAGACTGGACTGAAGCAGCCGGGTCTGGCCGGAACGCCACGCCATCACGAAATAGATCTTGAAGGCGACGCCGACGCCCAGCATCAGCGGCAACGCGATGATGTTCGCGAAGTTGAGCGGCATCCTGAAGACGACGCACAATTCCAGCGTGACGATCGCGGAAACGAGCAACGGTACCAAAGTTCTCAGAACGTCGCCAAAACGGCGCAGCGCGATCCACAGCAGCACCGCGATCGCGATCAGCGAATAGAGCGCCGCCTGCTCGAACGCTTTGATGATCGTTTCCGCCGAATGACGCACGGAGATCGGCCCGCCGATCGCGTTCGGCTCGGCTTTCTGCACGGCATCGGCGAAGTGCGCGAGCAGCGCGTCGTCGTTGGGATCGACGCCAGGCGGAATCTTCGGCGCGACATCGACGAGCGCCTGGCCGTTCGGCGTCACGAACGACGCGACCATGTGCGGCGGCAGCGTTTCGCGCGTGATCTCCGCCGGCGTGAGCAGCGCGCGCAATTGCGCGAGCGCGATACGCAGCGGCTCGGCCATCGCATGCTCGGCGCGATCGCGCGTCGCGGCGTCGGCTTGCGCCAGCTTCGCGAGCGTTTCGGACAGATGCTTCGCTTCCTTATCGCCCGGACCGGGATGCTCGTCGGCGGCGAGCGAGAGCTGGCTCGATACGCGCTTCAACGCCGCCACGCGCACGGCGTCCGTCACGGGCGAGGCCGTCTGCTGATCGAGCGCGGGCAAAAGCTGATCGGCGGCGGCCTCGATCAGTTCGAGCTTCTTCGGCTGATCGCCGGGAATGAGCGACGAGAGCGTCGTGGCGCTGCCGACTTCCGGCAGCTTCTTCAGCTTCGCGGCGATGGCATCCGCATCGGCGAGCGAGGGCGCGAGCACGGCGACGTCGTTCACCGCGCCTTCCGGCGAGTCCTGCAGCGAGATGAGCGTCGCCATCGACTCGGTGTGCGGATCCTTCAGATGCAGCGGATTGAAGTCGAATCGCAGATTGAAGAGCAGCGGCAGCGCGCCGATCACGATGACGAGCGTGCCAATCAGCACCGGCTTGCGATGCCTGTCGAGGAACTCGTCGACGGGCGCAAGAATCGGAAAGCCCGGCGATTGCGCTTCGCCCGGCGGCGCGAACACCTTGATGAGCGCGGGCAGCAGCGTCATGTTGGTGGCATACGCGACGAACATGCCGACGCCCGCGATCAGCCCCAGCTCCGACACGCCGCGATACGCGGTCGGCAGAAACGAGAAGAAGCTCGCGGCGGTCGCGGCGGCGGCGAGCGTGAGCGGCACCGCGACATGGCGCGCGGTTTCCGCCAGCGACACATCGAGCCGCTTGTGCTTGTAGCGCTCTTCGCGATACTTCACGCCGAACTGGATGCCGAAGTCCACGCCGAGTCCGACGAAGAGCACCATGAACGCGACCGAGATCATGTTGAGCGCGTGGACCATCATGAGTCCGAGCGCCGCCGTGATCGCGAGCCCGACGAAAAGCGTGATGAACACCGCGAGGATCATGCGCTTCGAACGCAGCGCGACCCAGAGGATCATCAGCACGACGAGGAAGGTCAGCACGCCGTTGAGCACGGCGCCGTCCTGCACGGACGCGAACTCTTCGTCGGCGAGCGGCTGCGCGCCCGTCAGATGCAGCGTCGCGCCGTACTTCTTGTCGATGCCGAGTTCCGCCGCCTTCGCGCGAATCTCTTCCGAGGTGCCCGCCGCCGCCTTCAGCGCGTTGAAGTTCAACTCCGGCAACACGGTGACAAACGCGCGCCCGGGCGCATCGTTCGGCGACGAATCCGCGAGGCCGCGCCATGAGAACGCCGCCGGCTGATTCGCCAGCACGCGATCGAGCACGGTCGCGCTCTTGCCGAGCAAGCCGGCCATCTGGCCGAGATTGACCTGTCCGAGCGTCAGCGGCAGGTTGAGCGTGGTGTTGAGCGTCTGCGCGAGGCCGGTGAGCGTCGGGTCGTGCGCGAGCGTATTGATGAGCGGACGCGCCTGCACGAGCTGTTTCGTGACCTGCTCGACCTCCTCCGTCGGGAGATAAAGCAGTCCGTTGTGCTCGAAGAACTCGCCGCCCGCCGGTTGCGACACCGACCTGAAGCGCTCCGGCTCTTTCGCGAGCGCGGCGGCGAGCGCGCTTGCGGCGGCATCGGCGAATTCCTGCGCGGGCGCCTGAACGACGATCAGCAATGCCGCGCCGCGCTGCGGAAACGCTTCCTCGATGGCCTTGCTGCGCGCGGCCCACTCCGGCTCCGTCTCGATCAGCTGGCTGACGTCGGTGCTGATCTTGAAGTGATGGACGACATAAATCGTGGACAGCACGCCGAGCAGCAGCGAAACGGCGATAATCCACGCCGGCCGGCGAATGGCGAGGGTGACGAAGCGAGTAATGTTGGACGTCAGCATGAAGACGTTACCTGGAGTGCCTGTTATTTTTGCGCGCGCGAGCGCGTGAATCGCATGATGCCGCGCAAGTATACCGGGCGCACTGAACGGTCCGTCCTTGAACTGTTACGCTGGCAAGGTGTCGATATACTGACTCGCAGCCGCCTGGCCGCTCCTGCAACGTCCGAAGGCCGCACTACCCGCGCCACCAAACCTGATTAGAGAACGGGTGCCATGAAACGCTATCTGTCTATTTGCTTCGCTTTCCTCCTTGCCTCGATGTCTTTCACAGGCGAGGCATTCGCACAAACGAGTCCCGATGCCGTCGTCAAGAATGCCGTCGAAGGCACGGTCAAGGCCATGAAGGCCGACCCGCAGGCGCGCGGCGGCGACATGGCGAAGATCACGCAACTCGTCGAGACGCGTTTCCTGCCCGCCACCGACTTCCAGCGCACGACGCGCATCGCGGTCGGCAAGGCGTGGGCGACCGCCACGCCCGAGCAGCAGAAGCAGCTTTACGACCAGTTCCAGACGCTGCTGGTCCGCACCTACGCGGCATCGCTCGCGCAGCTCCGCGATCAGGACGTGACCTTCAAGTTCGACGCGCCCAACGTCGACGCCAACGCGAAGGACACCGTCGTCGAATCACATGTCATTTCCACGGGCGGCGACAATCCGGTGCGCTATCGCCTGCAGAAGACACCGCAGGGCTGGAAAATCTACGACATCGACATGATGGGCGCATGGCTCATCCAGGTCTATCAGCAACAATTCGTCGGTCAGCTGCAAAAGGGCGGCGTCGACGGTCTCATCAAGTTCCTTTCCGAGCATAACGCCCGTTCCGCGGGCTGATCGCTCTCTGTCAGGCCGGGCCGGGATTCAGGTGCGGCGGTGCTCCACCGCGAATTTGATGAGTTCGGCCTGTCCGTCGATATCCAGTTTGCGCTTCATGTTCTGTCGATGCGTTTCCACCGTCCGCACCGACAGCCCATGCTGCTGCGCAATCTGCTTGCTCGATAAGCCTTCGGCGAGCGCATCCAGAATGTCGAGTTCGCGCGGCGTCAGGCGTTCGAGCGGCGTCTGCATCGACTGTGCCTGGATCATGCGCGCGGCCAGCCCGGCACTGAAAAACGTCTTGCCGGCGAGCACCGCGCCGATCGCCTGAATGATCTCGGCGGCGGGCGAATCCTTCAGCACGTAGCCGCTCGCGCCCGCGCGCACCGCCTGCTTCACGTATTCCACGTTGTCGTGCATCGACAGCATCAGCACGCGGATACCCGGATGCCGCTCGTGGAACAGCGCCGCGAGTTCGATTCCGCTCATGCCGGCCATGCCGACGTCCATTAGCGCGAGATCGGGCGGATTCGCTTCGTCGGCGGCGAGCGCGAGCGCTTCCTTCGCGTTGCCGGCCTCGCCGATCACGCGCAGATGCGGCACGGAGTCGAGCCGCGCGCGCAAGCCGTCGCGCACGAGCGGATGGTCGTCGACCAGAATGATGCGGGCAATTTCAGCGCTCATCGGTATGTCCTTGAAGATTCGGTGCGGCGAGCGGCAGCGGTACGCGCGCCACGATAGACGTGCGGCCCGGCTGCGAGTCGATCGCGAGCGTGCCGCCGAGCGTGTCGAGCCGCTCGCGCATGTTGCGCAGGCCGATGCCGCTCGCCGGATCGGAAAACGCGTCGTGCGCGTCGAAGCCCCGGCCGTTGTCGGTGATGTCGAGCGTGACGGCGTGCGTCGCGATATCGAGCGTGACCGCCGCGCGCGAAGCCTGCGCGTGCCGCGCGACGTTGGTCAGCGCTTCCTGCGCGATGCGGAAGAGCACGGTATTGACGGGATCGGGCAGCGTCGCGCGTTGCGGTGCACAAGGCTTGCCCTCGGCGGTCGCTTCGAAGCGCACTTCGGGGCCGTCCTGTCCGTCGAATTCGCGCGCGAGCTGTTCGAGCGCGGCGGCGAGGCCGAGATCGTCGAGCATCGCGGGACGCAGCGCGTGCGAGATGCGGCGCACTTCGCGCAGCGTGCCGGAAAGGCGTCCGAGGCTCGTCGCGAGCGCGGCTTCGGCGGTCGGTTCGCGCGCCGCGCTCCGTTCGAAACGCGCCAGCGCCGATTCGAGCAGCAGCTTCACGGAGACGAGCATCTGGCTGATGCCGTCGTGCAATTCGCGCGATAGCCGCGCGCGTTCCTGTTCCTGCGAATCGACGACTTGCCGCGCGAGGCGCTTCAACTTCGCGTCCGCGCTGCGGTGCTCGCTGATGTTGAGCACCGCGCCGCACACCGCGATGATCGCGAGCCCGAAAAGCGCGATCGCGCCGATCCACATGAGCGTGCGGCGGATATTCCCGGCTGCCTGCGAATCGATGCGCGCGAGCGTCGTCTCGACATCTTCCAGATAGATGCCCGTGCCCATCATCCAGCCCCAGCGTTCGAGCGGCACGACATAGCCGAGCTTCGGCGCGATCAGTCCGGTCGACGGACGTCGCCACACGTAGCGCACATAGCCGCCGCCTTTCGACGCCTGTTGAATCAGCTCCTGGATGGTCAGCGCGCCGTTCGGATCGCGCATGAGCCAGAGATCGCGTCCGACGAGATCCGGCTGGCGCGGATGCATCAGCGACGTGCCGCGCATCGTGTAGACGAAAAAGTAGCCGTCCTGCCCGAAGTCGAGACGTTGAAGCGCGTCGAGCGCGAGGCGGCGGCGTTCGTCGTCGCTGCGCGGATCGTCGGCGGGTGCGTCGTAATAAGGCGCGATCGCGCTCGTCGCAATCTCGACGTAATGGCGCAGTTCGATCTCCTTGCTCGACAGGTACGCGGCCTGCGTCGTGTCGTGCTGCGCTGCTGCGAGCGCTTGCGCCTGCTGGCGCACGCCGTAGGTGATGCCGCCGATCGCAAGCGCGAACGGCACGATCGCGAGCAGGAAGATCTTTGCCTTGAGATTCATCGATACAGGGTGTTCACATTCGAAGCCGCGGCGCGCCGCTTGCTGGAAACACAGGGTTTTCCGCTACGTGAAGCCACGTAGCGCGCATAAGTAGTTATGCGCTTGTAAGCGCCCGGGCGAAAGCGAATACTACCGCCCAATGCGCTATCACGGCGCAATCATCGGCCCGGAAGGGTCAATAACTAAGGAGACGCCATGAATCGGGCTTCCGGATTCCTGGTCTGGATCGCGCTCGCGCTACTGGGCGCGTTCGCATTCGGCACCATCGCGCTCGCGCACGGCGAGCGGATCAGCGCACTATGGATCGTCATCGCGGCGGTCTGCGTCTATCTCATCGCTTACCGCTTCTACTCACGCTTCATCGCGACGAAAGTGCTGCAGCTCGACGGCCTGCGCATGACGCCGGCCGTTCGTCACAACGACGGTCTCGACTACGTGCCGACCAACAAGTACGTGCTGTTCGGCCATCACTTCGCGGCGATCGCGGGCGCGGGTCCGCTCGTCGGCCCGGTGCTGGCGGCGCAGATGGGCTACACGCCCGGCATGCTGTGGATTCTCGCGGGCGTGGTGTTCGCGGGCGCGGTGCAGGACTTCGTCGTCCTGTTCATCTCGACGCGCCGCGATGGCCGCTCGCTCGGCGATCTCATCAAGATGGAACTCGGCACCGTGCCCGGCGTGATCGCGCTGTTCGGCGCGTTCCTCATCATGGTGATCATTCTCGCGGTGCTCGCGCTGATCGTCGTGAAGGCGCTGACGAATTCGCCGTGGGGCACGTTCACGGTTGCCGCGACGATTCCGATCGCGCTCTTCATGGGTGTCTATACGCGCTACATTCGCCCGGGACGCATCGGCGAGGTTTCCATCATCGGCTTCGTCGGTCTGATGCTCGCGATCGTGTACGGCGGACAAGTCGCCGAATCCGCGACGCTCGCGCCGTACTTCACGTTCACCGGCGTGCAGCTCGTGTGGATTCTGATCGGCTACGGTTTCGTGGCGTCGGTGCTGCCGGTATGGCTGCTGCTCGCGCCGCGCGATTATCTGTCGACGTTCCTCAAGATCGGCACGATCCTCGGCCTCGCGATCGGGATTCTCATCGTCGCGCCCGAACTGAAGATGCCGGCCTTCACGAAGTTCGTCGATGGCACGGGTCCCGTGTGGTCGGGCAATCTGTTCCCGTTCCTCTTCATCACGATCGCATGCGGCGCGGTGTCGGGCTTCCACGCGCTGATCTCGTCGGGCACGACGCCCAAGATGATCGACAACGAAGTCAACATGCGCTTCATCGGCTACGGCGCGATGCTGATGGAATCGTTCGTCGCGATCATGGCGCTCGTCGCCGCGTGCGTGATCGAACCGGGCGTCTACTTCGCGATGAACAGCCCGGCCGCGCTGCTCGGCTCGACGCCCGAAGCGGTCGCGCAGACCGTCTCGGGCTGGGGCTTCGTGCTGACGCCCGACATGCTGACGTCGACGGCGAAGGCGGTCGGCGAGACGACCATCGTCGCGCGTGCCGGCGGCGCGCCGACGCTCGCGGTCGGCATGGCGCACATTCTTCATCAGGTGATCGGCGGCCCGGCGATGATGGCGTTCTGGTATCACTTCGCCATTCTGTTCGAGGCGCTGTTCATCCTCACCGCCGTCGATGCGGGCACGCGCGCCGGCCGCTTCATGCTGCAAGACTTGCTCGGCACGTTCCACCCGGCGCTGCGCCGCACGGAATCGCTGCCGGCCAACCTCGTCGCGACGGGCCTGTGCGTCGCCGCGTGGGGCTACTTCCTGTATCAGGGCGTGGTCGATCCGTTCGGCGGCATCAACACGCTGTGGCCGCTCTTCGGCATCTCGAATCAGATGCTCGCGGGCATCGCGCTGATGCTCGGCACCGTGGTGCTGTTCAAGATGAAGCGCGAACGCTATGCGTGGGTCACGCTGGTGCCGACTGCGTGGCTGCTCATCTGCACGTTGACGGCCGGCTGGCAGAAGATTTTCGATGCGAATCCGAAGGTCGGCTTCCTCGCGCACGCCGGCAAGCTGAAGGACGCCTACGACGCGGGCAAGGTGATGGCGCCGGCGAAGTCGCTCGCGGAGATGCAGCGCATCATCTTCAACGATTACGTCGATGCGGCGCTTGCCGGCCTGTTCATCTTCGTGGTGTTGAGCATCGCGGTATATGGCGTGCTGGCCGTGCTGCGGGCGCGTCGCGAAGCGAAGCCGACCGTGCGCGAAACGCCGTTCGAAGCGATGCCTTCCGGCGCTTCCACCGCGGTGCGCGCGGGCCACTAAGGAGTCGAGCGATGTTCAGCGATCTTCGGCAGGCAGGACGGTATCTCGGCCAGACGATGCGTCTGATGGTCGGGATGCCCGATTACGACGCGTATGTCACGCACATGCAGACGACGCATCCCGACAAGCCGGTGATGAGCTACGCGGAGTTCTTCCGCGAGCGGCAGGAGGCGAGGTACGGGTCGGGAGCGGGGAAGTGCTGCTGAGTTGATGCTGCTGGGTGGTGATTGAAGATAACGCGACGGTGAGAGCCGTCGCGTTTTTTTTGGGCGCTGCGCGAGGTGCGATCCAGCCGACCGCATGATAGTCGCGACGGCGCGTTCGCTATCCGCTCCGCTGGTGACCAAGGACCGGCAGATTCGAAGGTACGAACACGTCAGGACGATCTGGTAGCAGAGAAAACAAAAAGGGCGAATGACCCAAGCCATTCGCCCTTTCCACGCTCCGTTCAACCGAAGCTCAATTCACCGCCGCCGCCGTCTTCGCGCCCTTGTTCTTCTGCGCGCGGCCGATCTCTTCCAGCTTGATCTCGACGTGCTTCGAGAACACATACTCGGCCGGACGCTGCTTGTCGATCGGCAGATCCTTCGCGAACGCGCCCGTCGTGCGCGGGCCCGACAGCGCGATCTTCGCGGCCTTCAGCGGATGCGCCACCGTGTCCATCACGGCGGTCGCCTCGAAGCCGCAGTGGACCATGCAGTCCGCGCACTTCTCGTACTTGCCCGTGCCGTACTTGTCCCAGTCGGTGGTTTCCATCAGTTCCTTGAAGGTCTTCACGTAACCTTCGCCGACCAGATAGCACGGCTTCTGCCAGCCGAACACCGTGCGCGCCGGGTTGCCCCACGGCGTGCATTGATACGTCTGGTTGCCCGCGAGGAAATCGAGGAACAGCGTCGACTGGCTGAACGACCAGTTCTTGCCGTTGTTGCCGCGCTTGAAGATTTCGCGGAACAGGTTCTTCGTCTTTTCGCGATTCAGGAAGTGCTGCTGATCCGGCGCGCGCTCGTAGGCATAGCCCGGCGAAACCGTGATGCCGTCCACGCCGATCGGACCGAGCGTGTCGAAGAACTTCCCGACGCGTTCCGGCTCCGCATCGTTGAACAGCGTGCAGTTGATGTTCACGCGGAACCCGCGGCGCTTCGCTTCCTTGATGGCCGCGACAGCCTTGTCGTACGTGCCCGGCTGCGAAACCGAGTGATCGTGCGCCTCGCGATCGCCGTCGAGATGCACGGACCAGACGAAGTACGGGCTCGGCTCGTAATCGTCCATCTTCTTTTCCATCAGGAGCGCGTTCGTGCAGAGATACACGAACTTCTTGCGCGCCATGATGCCCTTCACGATCTGCGGCATTTCCTTGTGCAGCAGCGGCTCGCCGCCCGCGATCGACACGACCGGCGCGCCGCATTCGTCGACGGCTTCGAGGCATTCCTGCAGCGACAGACGCTGGTTCAGGATCGGATCCGGATAGTCGATCTTGCCGCAGCCGTTACAGGCGAGATTGCAGCGGAACAGCGGTTCCAGCATCAGCGCGAGCGGGTAACGCTTGGTGCCCGTCAGGTGTTGCTTGAAGATATAGGCGCCAACGCGGGCCTTCTGGAGCATCGGGATAGACAATTGTGTCCTCTCCTTATTCTTCGCGAACCGCGGCTGCCGCAACGGCGGCGACCGGCTGAGTGAGCTTCGCGGGGAGTTTGAATTCGACCTTTTCCTCGCGGCCGTTCATCGTCGTGACTTCGACGTGTCCGAACGCGCGCAGGGCATCGATCACATGTTTGACCATTTCCTCGGGCGCCGAAGCGCCCGCGGTGATGCCGACCGTTTGCACGTCGGCAAACCATTCCGGCTTGATCTCCGAACCGTCCGCGACGAGATAGCTCGGAACGCCGCTCTCGGCGCCGATTTCCCGCAGGCGGTTCGAATTGGAACTGTTGGTGGCGCCGACCACGAGCAGCACATCGACTTGCGTGCTCAGCTCGCGCACGGCGGCCTGGCGATTCTGAGTCGCGTAGCAGATGTCGCGCGTGTCCGGGCCGACGATATCCGTGAAGCGGCGCTGCAAGGCATCGATGATGCCGCGCGTGTCGTCCACGGAAAGCGTCGTCTGCGTGACATAGGCGACGGGCGTATCGGGCGCGAGCGTCATTGTCGCGACTTCGGCTTCGCTCTGCACCAGCACGACGACGCCGGGAATCTGCCCGATCGTGCCTTCGACTTCCGGATGACCCGCATGGCCGATCAGAATGAGCGTGCGCCCCTGCGATACATACTGGCGGCCCTGCACATGAACCTTGGTGACGAGCGGGCAGGTCGCGTCGAGCACGTCGAGCCCGCGCGTCCGCGCATCTTTCTCGACGCTCTGCGCGACGCCGTGCGCGCTGAAAATCGCGACCGCGCCGTGCGGCACTTCATCGAGTTCTTCGACGAACTTTGCGCCCTTGCTGCGCAGGTTGTCGACCACATGACGGTTATGAACGATCTCGTGACGCACATAAACCGGTGCGCCATGCCGTTCGAGGGCCCGATCGACGATTTCGATCGCACGGACCACGCCCGCACAAAAGCCGCGGGGTTGAGCAAGGATGATACGCATATTCGAACGAACTCCGACTGGCGCGGGTCTCGGGTTAGCCGGCGCGAAGCTCGCACTTTCCCGAAGACCTGGCCACGAACGACGCTCGGAAGCGTCAGGAAGGCCGGGGAAAGCAGACCGGAAAAAAAGACACGGTGGGATCGGTCTGCGCGCCGAAGTTGACCGCGTATTCTAACGCGTTCCCTTTTTGGGTGCTCAATGCCCGCTTCACTTCGCGACGCGCTTCGGCACACGCAAATACGGCGATTTTGAGAACCCAGTAAACTGTCGGACGCTTCGGACCGCATGGCGTCGAGATCCGCGCCACGCGCCCTTGCCGCGCGGCCTCGCGGAGCGGCTCGCCGCGCTGTTTCCCTGGTGTATTTTTCGCGCAACGCCGGGTCGATCGCGCCATCGGCTGCGCCACTGTTTTCAAGCTAATCGTTTACTCATGCTATTGATCGCCTGGCTGTCTTTCTTGATCTGGATCGTGCTGCTGTTCGCCCGCGGCGGATTCTGGCGCGCGCAACCCGCGCCGGCGCTATCCGATACGACGATCCACGCTGTCGGCAACGCCGAGATCGCGCGGCGCGGCGCATGGCCCGCGCTCGTCGCCGTCGTGCCTGCGCGCAACGAAGCCGACGTCATCGGCCGCGCGGTCGGCTCGCTGCTCAAGCAGGACTATGCGGGCGCGTTCCATGTGATCGTCGTCGATGACCACAGCACCGACGGCACCGCGAACGTCGCGCTCGCCGCCGCCCGCGATCTCGGCCTCGAAGACCGTCTGACGATCCTGACCGCGCAGCCGCTGCCGCCGGGCTGGTCGGGCAAGGTGTGGGCGCAGTCGCAGGGCATCGGCGCGATCGACAAGCTCGGCCTGCCGGCGGAATTCCTGCTGCTCACGGACGCGGACATCCACCATCCGGCCGATGCCGCCACGCAACTCGTCGCGCGCACGATTCTCGAAGACCGCGATCTGGTCTCGCTGATGGTCCGTCTGCGCTGCGATTCCCTTTGGGAAAAGGCGCTGATTCCGGCGTTCGTCTTCTTCTTCGCGAAGCTTTATCCGTTCGAATGGGTCAACGACGCGAAGAAGGCGACCGCCGGCGCGGCAGGCGGCTGCATGCTGGTGCGCCGTTCGGCGCTCGTGGAGGCGGGCGGGATCGAATCCATCCGGCAGGAACTGATCGACGATTGCAGTCTCGCCGCGCGCATCAAGCATCGCGCGGGCCGCAACGACGCGCGCCCGATCCGCCTCGATCTCGCCGAGCACAGCGTGTCGCTGCGTCCGTACGATAGCTGGCGGGACATCTGGAACATGATCGCACGCACGGCGTTCACGCAATTGCGCTATTCGCCTCTGCTGCTTGCCGGCACCGTGCTCGGCATGGCGGTGATCTATCTCGCGCCGCCGGTGCTCGCGCTGGCATACGGCGCGAGCGCGTGGCCCGCATGCGCCGCGTGGGCGCTGATGTGCATCGCCTATGGTCCGATGCTGCGCTACTACCGCAGATCGCTGTTGTGGGCGCCGCTCCTGCCGCTCGTCGCGTTGTTCTACGTCAGCGCGACGATCGGCTCGGCCGTGCGGTACTGGAGCGGGAAGGGCGGGCAATGGAAGGCGCGCGTGCAGGCGCCGACGCAGGAAGGTTCGTAAACGCGGCTTCTCACTTCTTCGTCAACATGGCATACAGCTCGATGACCATGTTCGGCGAGAACGTGAACGGCACCCAGCCGTGCCCGGCGTGGCGCAAGACCAGCAGGCGGTCGCCGTTCGCGTATTTCTGCGTCGCCATGACGGGATTCTTCGTGGCGGCGAAGCGCCATCCCGGTGCAATGCCCGCAGGCTGATCCGGCGACATCGACGCGCGCACGTTCGACAATTCCTCGATCAGTTCCGACACACCTTCCGGGCTCAGCTTCACCGTCTTGCCCGCGATCGTCATTTCGACCGCATCGCGCTCCGGGCGCGACACGACGAGCGTCGGGGGCTCGTTCAGCGCGGGCGGTTCGGCGGGCGCGTCGGCATCGACCGGTTCGCGCACATCGCGCAAAGCGGGCGGTTCGTCCGATACGGCGGGCGGAGCGGCAGGCGAGCCGGCGGATGAGCGCGCAGATGCGGCAGCGGTCTGAAGGAGCGTATCGAGGCTCGACTCCAGCGCGCCGAGCTGGTCTTGTAGATTCATGCGAGTGTGTCTGTAACGTGCGTGCTAGCAGTGAGGCCCCGATTCTACCCGCTGGACTTCTCCGATACCGCCACACCTTGTAACGAAATGCACGCAACCGTGTGTCAGACGACGCGCTCGCCGAGGTTTTCGAGTTCGGTGCGCACGCGCGTCAGCACGTCGGTCCAGTCGCCGCGCTTCGTCTGCGTGAAGAGGCGCATGTCCGGATACCACGGCGTGTCGTCGCGATCGCGCAGCCACCGCCAGCAGCCCGCGAAGCGATTCAGCAGCCAGACGCGCTTGCCCATCGCGGCGGCGAGATGCGCGACCGACGTATCGACCGCGATCACGAGATCGAGTCCGTCGATGAGCGCGGCCGTGTCCGCGAAGTCGCCGACGCCGTCCATCCAGTCGGCGATCTGGCCGGCGAACGCGGGCGGCAGTTGCTTGTCGGCGTGCTCGGCCTTTTGCAGGCTGATCCATCGCACGCCGCGATACGAGAGCAGCGGCGCGAGCGTTTCCGGCGCGATGCTGCGCCGTTTGTCGCCGCGCGAATGCGTGTGGCCGCCCGCCCAGACGAGACCGACCGCCGGCATCGAGCGCTCGCCGATTCGTTCCGCCCAGAAACGCGCGCGTTGCGAATTGGCGCGCAGATAGGGCGTCGGCGCGGGAATATTGCCGATGCGCGTGCCGAAACACATCGGCAAGGACATCAGCGGGCAATGGTGCGTCCACACGGACAGATCGACGGCGTCTCCGTCGACGAGAACGATGTTCGGCCAGCGCGCGCACAGCGATTCTTCGAAGAGCCGCCGCAGCGGCGCCGGACAGACATAGCCGACGCGCGCGAAGCGTTCCAGCGCCATCGGCAGGTAGCGGCAGAATTGCAGCGCATCGCCGAAGCCTTGTTCGTGCAGCACGAGCAGGCTCGCGCCGGCGGGAAGCGCGCCGCCGCGCCAGAGCGGAATCGGCAACTCGGGCGCGCGTGCGCCGAGCGTCTGACCGTCCGTCTGAAAGCTTGCCCAACGGTGCTCGAAATGCGGCCACGCTTCGTCGTAGCGTCCCGCCGCGAGCAGCGCATGGCCGAGATTGCTGTGCGCTTCGAGGTTGTCCGGATCGAGCGCGATGGCGGCTTTCGTATGCTCGATTGCCGTGTCGAGATCGCCCAGACGGTTGAGTACCGCGCCCAGATTGTTATGCGATGCCGCGTGATCCGGCCGATGCCCGAGCGCTCGCCGATAACTCTGCGCCGCCGCTTCCATCTGCTCGTCGAGTTGCAGCGCAAGTCCGAGGTTGAACCAAAGCAGGGCGATGTCGCCGTAATCCGGAAAGCGCACATCGGCGATGCGCAGTCCGAGGCGCGCGCTTTGCGCCGCGGCCGGGAAGTCGCGCAGGTGCATCTGCGTCACGCAAAGCGAGTTGCAAAAGCCCGGATGCGCGGAAAGTTCGATGGCGCGTGCGAGCCACGTTCGCGCGTCTTCCGGCTTGCGCAGCGCCAGCGCGATCAGGCCGCGCAGATGAAGCGCATCGGCGTTGCGCGGATTCTCGGCGATGGCTTCATCGGCCAATTCGACGGCGATGCCAAACGCGTGCTCCGCATAAGCTCGACTGGCGCGCTGGATGAGATCGTTCTGCATGAGGTTTCCTGTCGGGGCGGACAGTGTATGCAGAGGCGAACCGGCGTCTGTAAAGATCGTTGGATGCGGCGCGCGCAAAAAAACCGGCATGCCCGAAGGCGATGCCGGTTTCATCACCGAAGCGCGAATGAACGCGCTTCAGCCCAACTTACTTCGCGCGCACCTGTTCGAGCGCGGCATTGAACGTCTTGCTCGGACGCATCACGGCTTCGAGCTTCTTCTCGTCCGGCTTGTAGTAGCCGCCGATATCCACCGCATTGCCCTGCACGGCGGCGAGTTCATCGACGATCTTCTGCTCGTTCTCGGCCAGCGTCTTTGCGAGCGGCGCGAACTGCTCGGCGAGCGCCTTGTCTTCCGACTGCGACGCGAGTTCCTGCGCCCAGTACATCGCGAGATAGAACTGGCTGCCGCGATTGTCGAGCTGGCCGGTCTTCGGCGACGGGCTCTTGTTGTTGTCGAGCAGCTTGCCGGTGGCCGAATCGAGCGCCTTCGCGACGAGCTTCGCACGCGCGTTGTCGTTCTTGATGCCGAGCTCTTCCAGCGACACCGCCAGCGCGAGGAATTCGCCGAGCGAGTCCCAGCGCAGATGGTTTTCCTGCACGAGCTGCTGAACATGCTTCGGCGCCGAGCCGCCCGCGCCCGTTTCGTACAGGCCGCCGCCCGCCATCAGCGGAACGATGGAAAGCATCTTCGCGCTCGTGCCGAGTTCCATGATCGGGAACAGGTCGGTGAGGTAGTCGCGCAGGATGTTGCCCGTGACCGAGATCGTGTCCATGCCGCGGATCACGCGTTCGAGCGTGTAACGCATCGCGCGCACTTGCGACATGATCTGGATGTCGAGACCGGTCGTGTCGTAATCCTTCAGGTACGTCTCGACCTTCTTGATGAGTTCGGCTTCGTGCGGACGATACGGGTCGAGCCAGAACACGGCCGGCGTGCCCGAGTTCTTCACGCGCGTGACGGCGAGCTTCACCCAGTCGCGGATCGGCGCGTCCTTCACGAGGCACATGCGCCAGATGTCGCCCTTCTCGACTTCCTGCGTCAGCCCTTCGAGGACTTCGCCCGTCGCGTTGTCGACGATGCGCGCCGTGCCGTCTTCCGCGATCTCGAACGTCTTGTCGTGCGAGCCATACTCTTCCGCCTTTTGCGCCATCAGGCCGACGTTCGGCACCGTGCCCATCGTCTTCGGATCGAACGCGCCGTTGGTCTTGCAGAAGTTGATGATTTCCTGATAGATGCGCGCGAACGTGCTTTCCGGAATCAGGCACTTCGTGTCTTGCGGACGGCCGTCGGCGCCCCACATCTTGCCGCCCGCGCGGATCATCGCGGGCATGGATGCGTCGACGATCACGTCGTTCGGCGCGTGCAGGTTCGAGATGCCCTTGGCCGAATCGACCATGGCGAGCGCCGGGCGCTTCTCGTGGCACGCGTGCATGTCGCGGATGACTTCATCGCGTTGCGATTCCGGCAGTGCTTCGATCTTCGTGTACAGATCGACGAGACCGTTGTTCACGTTGATGCCGAGTTCTTCGAAGAGCTTGCCGTGCTTGGCGAACGCGTCCTTGTAGAACACCTTCACGGCGTGGCCGAAGACGATCGGGTGCGAGACCTTCATCATGGTCGCCTTGACGTGCAGCGACAGCATGACGCCCGTGTCGAACGCATCCTGCATCTGGTCTTCGTAGAACTCGACGAGCGCCTTCTTGCTCATGAACATGCTGTCGACGATCTCGCCTTCCTGCAGCTTGACCTTCGGCTTCAGCACGATGGTTTCGCCGCGCTTCGTCACGAGTTCCATGCGCACTTCGCGGGCTTTATCGTTCGTGATGGACTTTTCGCCGTGATAGAAGTCGCCGTGTTTCATGTGCGCGACGTGCGTGCGCGACGCCATGCTCCACTCGCCCATGCTGTGCGGATGCTTCTTCGCGTAGTTCTTCACGGCGAGCGGCGCGCGGCGGTCCGAGTTGCCTTCGCGCAGCACCGGGTTCACGGCCGAGCCGAGGCACTTGCCATAGCGCGCGCGGATGGCCTTTTCTTCGTCGTTTTTCGGCTCTTCGGGATAGTCGGGCAGCTTGTAGCCCTTGCTTTGCAGTTCCTTGATCGCGCTCGTCAGCTGATGCAGCGACGCGCTGATGTTCGGCAGCTTGATGATGTTGGTGTCGGCGTCCTGCGTGAGTTCGCCGAGCTTCGCGAGGTTGTCGGGGACCTTTTGCTCGTCGGTCAGGAATTCGGGGAATTCGCCGAGGATGCGGGCCGCGACGGAGATGTCGCTCGTCTCGACGTTGACGCCCGCCGGCGCGGTGAAGGCACGGATGATCGGCAGAAAGGCGCTGGTCGCGAGCAGCGGAGCTTCGTCGGTCAGGGTGTAGATGATGGTGGGTTGCTGATTACTCATCGCTTGTCTCGACATCCGAAAACAGGTTGGAAAAAACCGCCGGCCTCGTCACCCCTCCGGCAACAAACCGCTATTCTGCCTGATTTTGCAGGGCGCGCGTGTGAATTTCGGCTTGCGAAATTGGCCAAAACGGGCGTTTTTCGCGCGAATTCAATGACTTAATTTTTTTCGAGTCTTATACAAGAGTTGCTGTCTTCCGGCCGCGTCGCGATGGCCGGAACGTTTCACGAAATGATTTGGCGCTTCATCCAGCGAGATACCCGTTCTCCCGGAACCAGTCCAGCGCGTCCTTCAGACCTTGCGCGTACGGCCGCGCGGCGTAGCCCAGCTCGCGCTCCGCCTTCGCCGACGTGAAGTACATCTTGTTCTTCGACATGCGCAGCGCGTCGACGGTCACGAAAGGCTCCTTTCCGCTCACTTTCGCGAACAGCTCCGCGCCGATCGCGAGCGGATAAAGCGGCCCGCGCGGCAGCTTGATGGTCGGCGGCTTGCGCCCGACGAATCGGGCGATGTCCGCCAACATCTGCTGCAAGGGCAGATTCTCGCCGCCCAGGATATATCGCTCGCCGATCTTGCCGCGTTCGAGCGCGAGAAAGTGCCCGTTCGCGACATCGTCGACGTGCACGAGATTGAGGCCCGTATCGACGAACGCGGGGATCTTGCCCGTCGCCGCTTCGACGATGATGCGCCCGGTCGGTGTCGGGCGCACGTCGCGCGGGCCGATCGGCGTCGACGGATTCACGATCACCGCCGGCAGCGCGTTCTGCGCGACCATGCGCTCGACCGCGCGCTCCGCGAGCACCTTGCTGCGCTTGTATGCGCCGATGGTGCTCTGCGCATCCGACGGCTTCGTCTCGTCGACGATCGCGCCCGAGCTCGTCACCTTGAGCGTCGCGACGCTGCTGGTATAAACGATGCGCTCGACACCTTCGGACAGCGCCGCGCGCATCGTCGCTTCGGTGCCTTCCAGATTCGCGCGTTCGATTTCGGCCGGATCCGGCGCCCAGATGCGGTAATCGGCGGCGACGTGAAACAGGAAGCGGCAGCCCCTGAGCGCGGCGCGCATGGACGCTTCGTCGCGCATGTCGCCGACGACGATCTCCGCGTCCAGCGATTCGACGTTCTTGCGCGGGCTGGTCTTGCGCACGAGCACGCGCACGTCGAAACCGCGTTCGATGGCGAGCCGCGCGACCGCGGAACCGACGAACCCCGAAGCACCCGTGACGAGCACGCGAGAGCCGGAAAAATCAGTCATTCTTACCTCGTTGAAAACGTCCGCGCGGCCTCGATTGTAACGATTGCCGCGCCGAAAAAAGGCTGCAAAGCCCGATGTGACAAGGGCTTGCGGCTCATGCTATGGTCCTCGCCTGCCGCGGCCGCGAGGACTGCGCAAAACATGGACACAACCGGTAAGCGATGCCTCAAGACACTCGAAACCTAAGCGCCTGGATTTACCTCGCAATCGCAATCACGCTCGCCGTGGTGTTCTGCATCGACGTGCTCACGCCGATCCGCATCGCGATCTGGGTGTTCTACGTGCTGCCCGTCGTGCTCTGCGTCTGGGCCGACCGCCCCGCCGTGCCGATCGTCACGGCGGGCGTCTCGACCGTGCTGACGCTCGCAGGATACGCACTCGCCGCCACCGATCCGAACACGAGCCGCGACGTGCTGCAGATCAACCGCGCAATGGGCATCGTCGTCATGCTCGCGCTCGCAGCGGTGGCGCATCTGTATATCAAATCGCGGCTCGCCGTACAACGCACGACCTGGCTGCAACAGGGCATCGTGCAACTCGCGCAGAAATTGCGCGGCGAGCAGTCTCCGGCTTCGATCGGCGTGAGCATCCTGCGTTCGATCATTCCGTACGTGAATGCAAAAGTCGGCGTCGTCTACGCGCTCGAAGGCGATGCGCTCGTGCGGGTCGCGTCGTGGGCGCTGCCGGACGATGCCAGCGCGCCAGCGAGGATACCGCGCGGCCAGGGACTCGTCGGACAGGCAGTCGAAGAGGCGCGCGTGCTCGAATTGCGCGACGCGTCCGCGCACTATCTGAAGGCCGGTTCGGCGCTGGGATCGGCGGCGGCGTCGCGCGTCGTGATCGCGCCGCTTCTCGCCGATGGCGACGTCGTGGGCGCGATCGAACTCGGCTTCGTCGGCAACGAAGGCCGTTTCGACGATACCCGCGCGCTGCTCGACATGGCCTCGGAACCGATCGGCATGGCGCTGCGTTCGTCGCGGTATCGCGCGCGTCTCGTCGAACTGCTCGAAGAAACGCAGCGCCAGAGCGAGGAATTGCAGGTCCAGCAGGAAGAGTTGCGCGTGTCGAACGAGGAACTGGAGGAGCGCGGCCGCGCGCTGCAGGATTCGCAGGCGCGTCTCGAACAGCAGCAGGCCGAGCTCGAACAGACCAACGTGCAGCTCGAAGAGCACACGCAACATCTGGAGCGGCAAAAGTCCGAGCTGATGCAGGCGCAGCAGGAACTGACCGCGAACGCGCTGGAAATGGAGCGCGCGAGCCAGTACAAGTCGGAGTTTCTCGCGAACATGTCGCACGAACTGCGCACGCCGCTCAACAGTTCGCTGATCCTCGCGAAACTCTTGCAGGACAACAAGCAAGGCAACCTGACCGAGGAACAGGTGCGCTTCGCCGCGACGATCCATTCGTCGAACAGCGATCTGCTTTCGCTCATCAACGACATTCTTGATTTGTCCAAGGTCGAGGCCGGACAGATGGACGTGCAGTTCGCGCACACATCCGTCGATGCGATCCTGCAGACGTTGCAGCAATCGTTCGCGCCCATCGCGGCGAACAAGGGCGTCGAATTCGTCACCGCGCACGGCGAGAACGTGCCGCAATACTTCGTCACCGACAGCCAGCGGCTCTTGCAGGTGCTGCGCAATCTGCTGTCGAACGCATTCAAGTTCACCGAGCGCGGCCGCGTGACGGTCGCGGTCGAGCGCGCCGGCGACAACGCGCTGCGTTTCGATGTGCGCGACACGGGCATCGGCATCGCGCGCGACAAGCAAGAGATGATCTTCCAGGCGTTCCAGCAAGCCGACGGCACCACGAGCCGCAAATACGGCGGCAGCGGCCTCGGATTGTCGATTTCGCGCGAGTTTTCGCGACTGCTCGGCGGATCGGTGTCCGTGTCGAGCGAACTTGGGCAGGGCAGCGTGTTTTCGGTGACGCTGCCGATCGCGGCGCACGAAGGCACCGTCACCGCGAAGCTCGATACGATCGGTCACATGCGGGAAGCGCAGCCCATGGCCGCGCCCGCGCCCGCGCCTGCGCCAGCGCCTGCGCCTGCGCCGGTACAGCCGATGCCGGCGCCCATGGTCAGTCCGGAGCCGCTCGGCATCGCCGACGACCGCGCCGACCGCAAGCGTCCGGATCGCGTGATTCTCGTCATCGAGGACGATCAGCCGTTCGCGCGCATCCTCTACGATCTCGCGCACGAACTCGATTTCGACTGCGTGCACGCGGCGACCGCCACGCAAGGCGTCGAGCTCGCGCGTTCGCTGCAGCCGAACGGCATTCTGCTCGATATCGGCCTGCCGGATCAGTCGGGCCTCACCGTGCTCGAATGGCTCAAGCACGATCCGCTCACGCGTCACATTCCGATTCACATCGTCTCCGCGACCGATCACGCCGATGTCGCGCTGCATCTCGGCGCGATCGGCTACACGCTGAAGCCGAGCGCGCGCGAAGAACTGGCGCACGCGATCCGCAAGCTCGAAGCGCGCTCGTCGCAGGGCATGCGCCGCGTGCTCGTCGTCGAGGACGATCCGGCGTTGCGTCAGAGCATTCACGCGCTGCTCGCGAGCGACACGGTGGGCATCGTCGAGGCAGGATCGATCGCGGAGGCCATCGAGGAGATGCAGCGCGTGCCGTTCGATTGCGTCGTGATGGATCTCGCGCTGCCCGACGGCTCCGGTTACGAACTGCTCGAACGCGTGTCGACGAGCGGCGGGCACGCGTCGCCGCCGGTCATCGTCTATACGGGACGCCTGCTGTCGCAGGAAGAAGAGCAGCGCCTGCGCCGCTATTCGAAATCGATCATCATCAAGGGAGCGAAATCGCCGGAGCGTCTGCTCGACGAAGTGACGCTGTTCCTGCATAGCGTGGAAAGCGCGCTGCCGCCGGAGCAGCAGCGCATGCTGCGCGCGGCGCGTCAGCGCGACGACGTGTTCGAAGGCCGCACGATCCTGCTCGCCGAAGACGACGTGCGCAACATCTTCGCGCTGTCGCGCGTGATCGAGCCGCTCGGCGCCACGCTCGAGATCGCGCGCAACGGACGCGAAGCGCTCGAAGCGCTCGCGCGCCGCAGCGATATCGACCTCGTGCTGATGGACATCATGATGCCCGAAATGGACGGCCTGACCGCGATGACCGAAATCCGCAAGCGCACGGAGCACGCGCGTCTGCCGATCATCGCGCTGACGGCGAAAGCGATGCCGAGCGATCGCGAGAAATGTCTCGAGGCAGGTGCGGACGATTACATATCGAAACCCATCGACGTGGATAAGCTCGTGTCTTTATGTCGGGTTTGGTTGCGGCAGCGATGAACATGGCGAACGACGGCAGTCACGACGAAGAAGCGACGTTCGACATCGAACTGAAGCTGATTCTGGAAGCGATCTACCTGCGCTATCAGCACGACTTCCGGCATTACTCGATGAGTTCGCTGAGAAGACGCCTCGCGCAAGCCGTGAACGATCTCGGCCTGCCGACGCTCTCGCATTTGCAGGAGCGCATTCTGCGCGATCCGGCGCTGTTCGCGCGGCTGTTCCAGTACCTCACGGTGCAGGTGAGCGAGATGTTCCGCGATCCGCACTACTTTCGCGCGATTCGCGAGCAGGTCGTGCCGATTCTGCAGACGTATCCGTCGATCAAGGTCTGGGTCGCGGGATGCAGCACCGGCGAGGAGCTGTGGTCGCTCGCCGTGCTCTTCGCCGAAGAGAAGATCGCGGATCGCACCGTGTTCTACGCGACCGACATCAACGCCGAAGCGCTGCGTCAGGCCGAGAGCGGCATCTATCCGCTGGAACGCATGGCGAGCTTCAGTCAGAACTATCTGGCGGCGGGCGGCAAGCGTTCGCTGTCGGACTACTATCACGCCGCGTACGGCGCGGCGAAGTTCTCGCAGACGCTCAAGTCGCGCGTCGTGTTCGCGGATCACAGTCTCGCGACCGACAGCGTGTTTCTCGAAGCGCATCTCGTGTCGTGCCGCAATGTGCTGATCTATTTCGATCGCGCGTTGCAGGATCGCGCGCTCGGTCTGTTCAGCGATTCGCTCGTGCGGCGCGGATTTCTCGGGCTCGGCAGCAAGGAAAGCCTGCGCTTTTCCACCTATGCAGACCGCTTCGCGGATTTCAATGCGCGCGAGCGGCTTTACCAGAAGGTGTGACGATGTTCGACGCGCATCGCATCGGAGCAGTCGTGATCGGCGCATCGGCGGGCGGCGTCGAGGCGCTCAATCATCTGTTGCCCGCGCTGCCGAAGACGTTCGTGCTGCCCGTGCTGATCGTCGTGCATGTGCGGCAAGGACAGCCGAGCCTCTTGCCGGGATTGTTCGCGTCGCGCTGCGAACTGGCCGTCGAAGAGCCGTTCGACAAGGACGAGATCGCGCCCGGCACCGTGTATTTCGCGCCGCCGGGATATCACATGCTCGTCGAGGCGGAAGGCGGCGCGGCGCCGGCGATCGCGCTGTCGGTCGATCCGCCGGTGCGCTTCTCGCGGCCATCGGTGGACGTGCTGTTCGAATCGGCGGCGCATGCGTATGGCGAACGTCTGCTCGGCATCGTGCTCTCCGGCGCGAACGACGACGGCGCCCGCGGCACGCGCGCGATCCGCGAGGCGGGCGGCGCGTGCTGGGCGCAGAACCCGGAGACGGCCTCGGCCCCGGCCATGCCGCTCGCGGCGATCGCTGAGGACGCGGTGAATGAAGTACTGACGCTCGATGAAATGGCGTTGCGGCTGTCGCAATGCATCGGCCGGCAGCCATGAAAAGAAGGCAAGGAGTCACCAGATGACGCAACCCATCCACGTGCTGATCGTCGATGACATTCGCAACAACATCACCGCGCTCGAAGCGTCGCTCGCGCGGCCGGATCTGTCGGTGCTGAAGGCCGAGTCGGGCCCCGCCGCGCTGGAGCTGCTGCTCAAGCACGAAGTCGCGCTCGCGATCCTCGACGTCAACATGCCGGGCATGGACGGCTTCGAGCTCGCCGAACTGATGCGCGGCAGCCCGCGCACCGCGCACGTGCCGATCATCTTTCTCACGGCGACGGCGCAGGACGCGAGCCGCACGTTTCGCGGCTATGAAGCGGGCGCGGTGGATTTTCTCTACAAGCCCTTCGATTCGCGCATCCTCAATTCGAAGGTCGATGTCTTCATTCAGATGGAGCGTCAGAAGCAGCAACTCGCGACGCAGCTCGCGACCGTGCAGCAACTGCTCGATGCGAACGAAATGCTGATGGCCGTGCTCGGTCACGATCTGCGCACGCCGCTTTCCGCGGTCATCGCGTCGGCGGAATATCTCGCGCGTTTCGTGCAGGACGAGAACGTGGCGAACATCGGCACGCGCATCAAGTCGAGCGGCATGCGCATGGTGCGGATGGTGGATCAGTTGCTGAACCTTGCGCGTCTGCGTGGCGGGCGCGTGACGCTGCAGCCGCGCGCCGTCGAGTTGATGACGCTCGCGAAGAATATCGTCGATGAATACGAGGCGCGCGTCGGCAAGGGGCGCATCTTCGTGCTGCGTCAGGGCGACACGCTGTTGCAGGGCGACGGCGATCTGCTGTCGCAGGTGTTCTCGAATCTCATCGGCAACGCGCTGCAGCACGGCCACGAAGGCTCGGCGATTCAAGTGCGCCTCGACGGCAACGCCGAGGACATCACCATCGCGGTGCAAAACGCCGGCGAGATTCCCGCGGACGTTCTGCCGACGATCTTCGCGCCGTATCGATCGGGCCGGCGTCAGAACGAGTCGAGCGGCCTCGGGCTGGGGCTTTACATCACGCGTGAAATCGCGCAGATGCATGGCGGCGACGTATCCGTGCGCTCGACGTCCGAAACGGGCACGGTGTTCGAAGTGAGGTTGCCGCGCGTGCCGCATCCGCGCTCGGGCGAACACGCCGACATGGCGCAGCCCTTTCGCCTGAGTTGAAGCGCGTGTCTACAATGCGCCTATGAACACTGGAAAGGAGTAAGCGCGATGCCGGGCCCGGATCTGGATACGAGAATCGAAACCTATTACGTGCGTGTGCGCGGCGTCGTGCAGGGCGTCGGTTTCAGGCATCACACGGTGCGCAAGGCGCATGCGCTGGGCGTGCGCGGCTGGGTCGCCAATCTTGATGACGGCTCCGTCGAAGCGGTCGTGCAGGGCGCGGCCAATCAGGTCGATCTGATGCTCGAATGGCTGCGACGCGGGCCGCCGCATGCCCGCGTCACCGAGTTTCACAGCGAGGAGCGCCACATCGAGAAACGCTACGAGCGCTTCGAGCAGCACTAACGCGCGACCAGCAGGCTCTCCGCGAACTGCCATTTCTCGTCGCGCCACTGATGCGTGCATTCGAAGCCCGCATCGGCGGCGATGGGCGCGACTTCATCGGCCGCATATTTGTGGCTGCTTTCCGTCCAGATCGTTTCGCCTTCGCGGAAGTCCACGCGCAGATCCGCGCCGCGCACGCGTACGGAAAGCGCGCGCTTCGCACGCAAATGCATCTCGACGCTGCGCGCATCCGGATTGAAGCGCGCGACGTGCTCGAAGGCGTCGATCGGAAAGTCGCCGCCCAGTTCGCGATTGATGCGCGCGAGCATGTTCAGGTTGAACGCGGCCGTCACGCCGATCGGATCGTCGTACGCGGCGATCAACACCGGCAGCGGCTTGATGAGATCGGTGCCGAGCAGAAGCGCGTCGCCAGGTTGCAGCATGCCGCGAATCGAGCACAGGAACTTCGTCGCCGCAAGCCGCGCGAAATTGCCGATGGTGCTGCCGAGAAACAGCACGAGCAGTCTTTCGCCGTCCTTGCGCTTGGCGCTGACTTCGGAGAGTCCGGCGAGGTAGTCGCGTTCATGTCCGACAATCGACACGCGCTCGATATCGCTCAGTTCGCGCCGGCACAACTGCAA
The DNA here is from genome assembly GCF_031451415.1 of Caballeronia sp. LZ028. Lineage (NCBI taxonomy): Bacteria > Pseudomonadati > Pseudomonadota > Betaproteobacteria > Burkholderiales > Burkholderiaceae > Caballeronia > Caballeronia sp. LZ028. Next base: position 189,027 of record NZ_JARUXN010000004.1, read on the forward strand.
TGCGGTGCGCGAAATTTCAATCGGATGATAGGCGGTCGGCTGCTTCTTACACAGCGCTTCCAGGATGCGGCGCGTCTTGCGGCCGCTGCCGCTGCCGAGTTCCGCGACCTGAATGTCGCCGGGCATCGCCGCGACGATATCCGTCGCGTGGTCCTTCAGCACGCGCTCTTCAGCGCGCGTCACGCCGTACTCGGGCAGCGCGGTGATCACTTCGAAGAGGGCCGAACCCACTTCGTCATACAGATACATCGACGGCAGTTCTTTCTGCGGACGCTTGCTGAGTCCTGTGTGCACAGCCTCTGCGAAGGCATTGTTGAAGCGGGGGGAAAGGGCAGCTTGAGTCATGACGTCTCCATCGATGCGGCGTTTTCTTCGCGTGCCACCGGGAAACGATGGCACGGCGCGTTGTTGCAGCGGATGCTTCGACGTGAGCGGCGGATGATCGCGCGGTATGCCGCTCGGACTGAGGGACAGGCCGGCTGAACGCGCCGGACCGACAAGGGTCGCCGATCAACATGACCGGCAAAAGACAACCGCAAGAGACAATGTTCACGCGGCAGAGTTCATGCCGAATGCGAAGCATGAGGGAAGCAAAAAGCGGCGCGCGCGGCAGTTATCTTTGCAGCGCGTTCCGAAAACAAAGCGCTCGCGGCGTTTAGAATGCGCAGTTCACGTTGTGTCCGGCTTGCATTCACCTTCAACGCGCAGCGACTTCCCGATGAATCAGCATGACCTCGCGCGCGGCATCGCGCTGTCCGTCGCGGCTTCCGCGCTCTTCGCGCTCATGTCGGGCTACACGAAATGGCTCGCGCCGCTCGACGGCCTCGACATCTTCGCGTGGCGTATCGTGTGGACATTGCCGGGCGCGCTCGCGCTGGTCGCGGTGAGAAAGCGCTGGCCGCAATTATGCGCGCTCGTCGCGAGGCTCGCCAAAACGCCGCGACTGCTGCTGATGTTCGCGATCACGGCCGCGCTGCTCGGCCTGCAATTGTGGATCTTTCTCTGGGCGCCGCTGCACGGGCGCGCGCTCGAAGTATCGCTCGGCTATTTCCTGCTTCCCCTCGCGATGGTGCTGCTCGGACGCTTTCACTACGGCGAGCGGCTCGATGGATTCCAGTGGGCAGGCGTCGCGGCGGCGACCGTCGGCGTTGCGCATGAGTTCATCGCCACGCATGCGTTCGCATGGCCGACGCTCGTCGTGATGCTCGGTTATCCGCCGTACTTCATGTTGCGTCGACGGCTCAACGCGGACCCGCTCGTGTCGTTCGCGGTGGAGATCATGCTGATGTCGCCCGTCGCCGCGCTCATGCTGTTCGCGCGCGGCGCGTTCACGGAGGTCGCGGGCGCGCCGCATCTGTGGCTCGTGCTGCTTCCCGGACTCGGCGCATTGAGCACGATCGCGCTCGCGTCGTATCTGCGCGCGAGCCGTCATCTGCCGCTCGCGCTCTTTGGCATTCTCGGCTATGTGGAACCGGTGCTGCTCGTCGGCGTCGCGGTGCTGCTGCTCGGCGAGCCGTTTTCAGCGCACCAGCTCGGGACTTATGTGCCGATCTGGATCGCTGTCGTGCTGACGGGCGTGCATAGCGCGCGTCTTCTGATGCGCTCGCGCAAAAAGGCATCGCCGATGCCGATGAGCGAGCATCACGCGAGCGTCGAGCATGAAACCGTCGCGGATGAAATCGAGCGCGTGGATTGATCAGCGCGCCCCGTGCGTTTCGATGGGGGCGTCGTGCGGATCGCGCATGAGGTCGAGCCCGAACACGACGCCATCGAAACGCGTGCCGCGCTGATCCGAGAACATAGGCAAGTAAAAAGGCGAGCCCGAAGGCTCGCTTGAATCGAACGCACCGGTTTGTTGATATGCAATGCCCGATGCGCAATGCGAGGGACGCTCGCCTCCCTTACTTCTTCGCCGCGTCGACCTTCGCATCGGCGGCCGACTTGTTCGCGTCGTTTTGTGCTTCGACTTTTTCCTTGTCGGCCTTCGCTTGTGCCACGTTGGCATCCTTCGCTGCGTCCTGCTTTTTCTTGTCGGCCTTGCTTTGCGCAGCGTGCTTTTTCTTGTCGGCTTTCGCCTGTGCCTTGGCGGCATCACCGCGAGCGTCGGAAGCCTGTTCCGGCGTGGTCGCCTGCGCTACCTTCGCGGCTTCCTTGTTGGCGTCGGCTTGCGCCGATGCCTTGTCCTCGTTCGCCGATGCCTGCGCCTTCGCGGCGTCGTGCTGTGCTTCGGCCTTCTTCTTGTTGGCGCTCGCCTGCGCCTCGGCCTTTTCGTTGTTCGCCTTCAGTTGCGCTTTGCCGGCGTCGGTGGCGGCGGTTTGCGCGAATACGGTGGAGACCAGCATGGCGGATGCGAGAGCAGCGACGATCTTCTTCATGGTTTGAAACTCCCTTGATCTTTTATTTGAGGACGCGTGGCGCGCAGTGCGCCGCGCTGACGATGAAAACGCCGCGTGCTTCGATCCAGTTGACGTTCTTCTGGTGACAAACAGTAACCAGTGGCGAGCAAATGAAACGGCATGCGGTAAAAGCGGCGGGATTGCTTGGGCGCGAGCATTTGCATTACCGAACCGGCTGAAAAAGCTGTTACGTCGTAGCGAATTCGCTTCCATTTGTAACTGTGGTTTTAACGATTGGGAATCCGAACGAATCAGCCTATTTGTAATCGTTGAAATGCGCGGTTACCAAGTAATGCAGTTATTTCTTAGCTGTCTGCTTAAGATGACTTCCACGAACCCGGCTAAACGGGAAATGGAGAAGCTCATGAAACGCACAGCACTTGTCTTGTTGATGATCGGTAGTCTGACGATGGCGGGCCAAGCCTCGGCGCACGGACACGGCGGTGGCCGCGGCCACGGCGGCGATGGCGGTGCGATCGTCGGCGCGCTGATCGGCGGTGCGGTGCTCGGTGCGCTGGTCACATCGGTCGCCAATGCTCAACCGGCTTACGCGCAACCCGTCTATCAGCAACCCGCGTATGCGGAGCCCGCATACGCACAGCCTGTTTATGCGCAGCCGACGCAGCCGCCTGGCTACTGCTACGACAACTATCGCAATGCGTACGTGCCGTGCGGCTACTGATCCTCTGATCGTCTGACGCGATGAGACTCGCGGCACGTGCCTTGCGCTAATGCGGACACGGTCGTTGCACGACATACGCGACGACCGATACGCAAACTCGGGAGACTTGCAATGAACGCGACTACGAAGAAGTTGGTGATTTCCGCGCTGGTACTCGGTTTATCGGGCGGCGTCTATGCGCAAGCGGGCGGCGGCGGTTCGATGGGCGCAGGCGGCAACGGTTCGGCCGGCGCAGGTTCAGCTGCGGGCGGCAAGGGCGGCGGCGTCGGTATGGGCGGAACGGGAATGGGCGGCTCGGCGGATGGCACGACCGGCACCGGCGCGAAGAGCGGCATGGGCAACGACGCGACCAACGGCATGAGCCAGGATCAGGGCACGGTGCAACGCAGTGCGCCGAACAACGGCAACATGAATTCGGGCGGCATGAAGTCCGACGGCAGTGGCACCAAAAAGGCCTATTGAAGCGAGGCCGGCGCGCAGTCGGGTGCGATCGCCGCGACGTCCTCGGGACGTGTTGCGGCATCCGCCCGGCGGCGGCGCGCGAGATTAAAGCTTATTGAGGGCTCGCCGACGCCGCATCGACGGATGCGGCCGGTTCGAACGCCTTTGCGCGCACGCTGACCTTCTCGGCGTAGGCGCGCGAACCGCCGTAGCTTTTCAGCGCGGCATCGACATCGCCCTGAGCGGACTTCACATAGCCGTGCAGGATGGCAGAGCCCGTCTCGATGTTGTCTTCCGGATCCGTCAGATCGACGTTGCGCACCAGTTTCTTGTGCGCCGACGGCACCACTTGCATGAGGCCCGTTGCATTGTTCGGCCCTCGGGCGGTTTCCTTGAAGCGCGATTCGATCGAGATGATGGCGAGCAAAAGCGCCGGAGGCAGCGAATATTTCGACGCGGACGACATGACCGCCGTAGCGATGGTTTCCGCCTTTTGGCGCGCCACGCCGAATTTGCGCGTGAGCATTTCCGAAATCTTGTGACTTGCCTGCTCGGCCTTCGGGTCTTGCGCGACGGCGGACTGCGCGACCGGATTGCTGGCGGCGAGCGGATTGTCCTGTGCGTGGGCGGCAGGCGCGCCGTTCAGCGAGAGGGCAAGGGCGGCAAAGATGACAAGTACACGACGCATCGGATGGCCAGATCAAAGCGGAATCGCATTATAGCCACATAAAAAAGCCTTGTGGATCATGTACTTGTCTTAAATCTGATGTTTTGTTTCGCGGATCGGAAGGAATTACGTGCGTTCGGCACGCTTGGAAGCCGGCGCCGATATGCCTTCGCCCGCATCGTCCGAGAGACGCGCGAACATCGGGAGCGAGGCCAGGACGACCAGCGCCGTCACGATGAAACCGCACGCCAGTTGCCAGCGCTCGGTATGCGCGCTGCCGGAAACGAGCATCGTCGCCTGAATCGTGCCGGCGGCGACCGTCACGCCGACCGCCTTCATCAACTGTTGCGCGGTGCCCTGGAACGAGGTCGCGGCGGCGAGGCGCGGCTTGGGCACATCGGCGAAGGCGAGCGCGCCCATCGTCGCGAAACTCAGCGACCGGCCGAGTCCGCCGAGCAGCAGGAGCAGGAAGATCGCGGCGGCGGGCCAGGCCTGCGACATCGTCGAGCAGACGAGCAGCACGGCCGCGAACACGACGCTGCCCGCGCATAAAACCGTCCGCACGGAGAAGCGCCGCAGCGCGAGCGCGGTCATCGGGCGCATGCAGAACGAGCCGAGCGCGCTCGCGAACGCGACGAGGCCGCTCGCCGTCGCGCTGTAGCCGAAGCCCGTCTGTAGCGTCAGCGGCACGAGAAAGGGCAGCGCGCCCGCGCCGGCGCGAAACAGGCTGCCCGCGACCGTCGCGGCGTGGAACGTGGGGATCGAAAGCAACGAAAAGTCGATGGCCGGATTCGGCGCGCGCCGGCAATGCAGCACGGTCGCGCGAAAGAGCAGCAGGCCGACGGCGACGCAAATCCACGGCACGCCGGCCGGCAGCACGCCGCGCCCCGCGCTCTCGATGCCGATCATGAACAGACTCAGCGACGCGCCCGACATCAGCATGCCGCGCAGATCGGGCGGCGTGCGTTCTTCGGGCGGCGAAGGCGGCAATAACTTCCAGGTGAGAAAGAGACCGGCGACGCCGACCGGCACGTTGACCCAGAAGATGCTGCGCCACGAGAGCGCGTCGGTGAGAAAGCCGCCGAGCGGCGGGCCGAGCAACGGACCGACGAGCGCGGGCATCGTGAGCCATGTCGTCGCTTGCAGCAGTTCCTCGCGTTTGACGCCGCGAAACAGGATCAGACGGCCGACAGGCACCATCATCGCGCCGCCGAGGCCTTGCACAACGCGCGCGGCGAGCAGTTGCGGCAGGTTCATCGCCGCGGCGCACGCGACGGACGCGAGCGTGAACGTCGCGATCGCCCACATGAACACGCGGCGCGCGCCGAAACGGTCGGCGACCCAGCCGCTCGCGGGAATGAAGACGGTCAGCGCAACGAGATAGGCGGTGATTGCGCTGGACAGATGAACGGCGTCGACGTTCAGATCGCGGGCCATCGCCGGGATGGCGGTCGCGACGATCGTGCCGTCCATGTTTTGCATGAAGAGCGCCGAAGCGACGACGGCGGCGGTGATGCGGAAGTTGCCGCCTTTCACGATGCGGCGCTCGTATGCGCGCTGAAGGCTTGTTGCAAGGCGCTTTCGAATGGGAATGGACGCATGGCGCACAGTCTAGCGCGATACGCGAACGTGCGTTCTTCGATGCAGCGACGCCTAACTCAGCGCGACGCTCGCCACGATTTCCATGAAGTGCGGCAGCGCGGGCGTAACGCGCCGCGCGTCCTTCGCTTCATCGTCCCATCGGCGCAGCGCGATGGCATCGCGCGCGTAGGGCTTCGCGAGAAAGGCCTGCGCGGTTTCATCGTCGAATATGCCGCCTTGCAATTGGAGGCTGCGCACCGAATCCGCCGACAGCCGCGCGTGATACGACGCATCGATCGCACAGAGGCAGCGTTTTGCATCGACGTGCAGGCGAATCGGTTCGAGCACGGCGTCGGAAAACAGCGGACGCAGAAACGGCAGCGCGAAGTACTGATGCAGATCGTCGATGCCGCGTTCGCTCGGTGTCTCGCCTTGCGGATTCAGCAGGTGCCCGAGATCGTGCAGCAAGGCCGCGACGATCAGCTCGCGGCTCGCGCCCGCCTGCTCGGCGAGCGTCGCGCTTTGCAACGCGTGCTGCAATTGCGTGACCGGCTCGCCGCTATAGGCGATTGAACCGTGTTCATCGAAGAGATGACGGATGTCGTCGAGTGAAAGCGCCATCGTAAGGAAAGGGTCGGGCGGGTATGCTTGGAGCGAAATGACGCGCGATTCTCGCAAGGCTTTATGACGCGATGATGGCGCACGCAAAGCGTGCGTTGAACCTCATGCCTTTCTCTTTCCGCCGACGCCCCGAACTCGCAGGCCTCGATCGCGCTTCACGACGCGATGTGCGCCGCATCGCGTGGCATTTCGCGCAGCGTCATTGGACGCTGCATGCGCCGGCGTTCGTGTGGATCGTGTTCGTGCTGCTGCATACGCGTTATCACCTCGTACCGGAGCGGCGCGACTATCTGCTTATCACGCTTCTTATCTTCGTGGCGGGCGTGGTGAACATACGGCTGCATATCGCACGCTATCTGAAGCCCGCGCGCGCCATCTTCGATTCGTTAGGCGCCATGGCCGCACGCGCGATCACCGGCCGCTAGCCGTTCGTGTTGCAATGCCGCATCGCGCGAAAAGACCCCGTTTTTCGCGTGTTAGGATGCTCGACGACCCGCATCCACCGAACGCAAGATGGCAACGTTATACGAAACGCTCGGCGTGGACGAGCACGCCACCGAAGAAGAAATCAAACGCGCGTATCGCAAGGCCGCGATGCGTTGCCACCCGGATCGCAACGTGGGCAACGAAGACGTCGCCCGCGCGAAGTTCCTCGAGATCAAGGAAGCCTACGCGATTCTCTCCGACCCCGCGCAACGCGAGGTCTACGACCGCATCTACAAGGAAGAGATGCGCCGCTGGGAAGAGCGCGTGCGGCAGGAAGAAGCCGAACGCGAAGCGCGCGAAACGAAGGAGCGTGAAGCCCGCGAGGCGCTCTATGCGCAGCGCGTATCGCTCGCGATGCGCTTTGCATCGAGAGGCCATAATCGTGACGTCGTGTTCGGCGTGCTGCTCGGCGCGCAATGCGACGAGTCGACCGCGCGTCAGATCGCGGACAGCGCGATCGCGCTGCACGAATCGCGTCAGGAGAGGGAAGAATCGAAAGAGAAAGAGCGCGAAGAAGAACCGGTCGCGGCGAAGAAAGAAGAGAAGAAACCGGCGGCTACCGACGCGTCGAATCCGCTCGGCGCGATGTGGTTCCAGTTCCTCAACAGCCTGCGTTTCTGAACCGCCTCAGGCCGCGAGTCTTTCGCCGCGCATGTTGCTTTGCTTCGGTGCGGGCGGATACACGCACCAGTGCCCGTCATCGTGGCGGAAGAAGAACAGCGCTCGCGACACCGCGCCGTGCAACGCCTCGACGCATACATAGCGCCGCCTGTCGGCACGCGTGCGGCTGAACTGCCTCACATGCACCGGCATGCTGCCCGGCGCGAGCCATTTTTCTACCTGATAACGAAGGGACTGCTCGTTCGCGCATTTCATTTCAGTCTCCAGCACGCGGCTTTCATGTTAGGGATAACGGCCGAACACGCCGATGATTGAAGCCCTATCAGTGAAACCCCTGCCGCGACGCATCACATTCTTGACAAAGCACTTGAACTCTACGCTTCAAATCCTGAGCCGTGCCCGTTTTGGCGAAATAGCAACAGCGAGCTTGAACGCGTCTTTCGCCGTGCTCGTTGATGAAAGATGCGTAGCGCTGTTGAACTCATCGTCTTGCAACGCGATGCTAGGGTATGTGCGCGATCGGTCATATGAAATGGCCGATTCGTACGTTACCCGTCACTGGTTTCAAAGCGAACGTCGTGCCTGAGTCGTGCGAATCAGAGCGGGCGCGCGAAGCTGAGTTCGTGGCCGTCCGGATCGGTGAGATGGAAATAGCGCTCGTTCCAGGGCGCATCGCGTGGCGCGAATTGCGGCTCGAGGCCGTGTGCCACTGCTTTCCGATAGAACGCGTCCACATCGGACACATGGATGATGACGCGGCCCCAGAAACGAATCGGGTCGTGCGTCTCGCTGGTCAGATTGAGAAACGAACTGCCGAGCGCGAACGAAGTAAAGGCCTCGTTCGCGCCGCCGTGGACGATGCGAAAACCGAGCGCCTCATAGAAGCGCACGGCGCGCGGCATGTCGTTCGTCGCGAGCGTGATCGCGCTCAGGCTTTCGACGCGTGCCTCGTCGCTTGATTCTTCCATGCTGTCGTTCGTCATCCCGGATGATGCTGATGCGACACGAGCGGCAGCACCGAAAGATCCGGATGCGTGCCATCGACGATGCTCTTGCCGATATGCCGCGCATCGTCCACCGCGTCCTGCGCGCGCGTGTAGGCGTCGTCGCCGTCGGCATGGAAGTGCACCGCTTCGCCCGGCGTGTTCGCGTTCGCGCCGGGCCTGCACACATATCCGACATACACGTAGCGCTCCATCGTGCTCGGCGGCGCATGTTCGGGCGTGGGCTTCAGTTGCGGCTGCACGTGGATCTCGAAACCTTCGTAGTCGAAAACGTGCCATTGAGCGGGATCGTCAGGCATGACCGCCTCCTTGGTGTAGTGTTCGCTCGCGATTCAACGTTACTCCTGTTGGCGCGATGAAGCCACCGCGAAGCGCATTCGCGTCAGAAGAAATGCGTATGTGTGGCGCGGGAAATTGACAGCGTCTTCGCGCGCGGCGGATACTTTCCGGCGCACTTGCTTGAAGCGGATACGTCTGCCGTTGTCCCGATCCGGGAGGCGCGGTGAAGCCAGCCACGACACATCGTACTGTCCTTGCCCGCGCGATGCCGCGCATGACCGCGCTCGTCGGCGACATCACCGCGGGCACCGTGTCCACGCTGATGATGCTGTGCTACGCGATGAGCCTCGGCACGCTCATCTTCAGCGCCGATCTCGCGCGCTATGCCGAACTCGGCGTGCCCACCGCGCTCGTGAGCTGCATCGTGACCGCGTTCGTCATCGCGGTGACGAGCTCGATGCGTATGAACATAGGCGGGCCGGACAGCAACGCGACGGCGTTTCTCGTCGGCGTCGCGGCGGGCGTCGCGAGCAGCGTGCGCGCGAACGGCGGCACGCCCACGGTCATCCTGCTGACGGTGCTCGTCGCCATCGCGCTGTGCTCGCTCGTGACGGGCCTCATTCTCTTCGCGATCGGTTCATCGAAACGCAGCCGTTCGCTGCAATTCCTTCCCTATCCGGTGATGGGCGGGTTTCTCGCGGGCACCGGCTATCTTCTGATCGCGGGCGCGTTTCGCGTGCTGACTGGCGTCACGCTCGACTGGCACACGTTGCCTAAGCTCGCGCAACTGCACTGGCTTGCATGGGCGCCCGCGCTTTTCGTCGGCGCGCTCGCGACGATTCTCGCGCGCACCTGGCGTCACGCGGCCGCATTGCCGATCACGCTCGCTATCGGCATCGCGCTCTTCTACGTGCTGTTGCGCGTCGCCGGCATCTCGCCCGACGATGCGCGCGACATGGGCCTCCTGCTTCAGCATGTGCCGGCGCATGCGCTGCACATTCCCGAGTTGCATCTGCCGTCGTCGCTCGCGCGCGGCGAGATCGACTGGCACGCGATCGTCGCGCACTTGCCCGAGACGCTCATCGTCACGTCGGTGTCGGCGATCACGATCATCATGAATTCGACGGCGATAGGCGCGGCCACCGGCCAGGACATCGACCTCAATCGCGAGATGCGCGCGGCCGGTCTCGCGAATATCGCGAGCGGTCTTTTCGGCGGCATGGTCGGCTATCAGTCGTATAACCGCTCGATGCTCAACGCGCGCGCCGGCGCGACGAGCCGCGCGGCGGGCGTGTTCGCCGCGCTCGCGTGCCTCTTCCTGCTGATCGCATCGCCCGATCTCGTGTCGCTCTTTCCGGTGCCCGTGCTCGTCGGCATGCAGATCTACATGGGCTTGCGTCTGATGATGGACTGGCTCGTCGGCGCATATCGCAAGCTGACGTGGCACGAGTATCTGCTCGTGCCGCTGATCCTCGCGGTGATCGCGTTCTATGGCGTGATCGCGGGCGTCGTCGCGGGCGTGGTCGCGGCGTGCGTGACCTTCGCGCTGCTCTATGGTCGAGCGGGATGCGTTCGCATGGAGTTCGACGGCCGCACGCGCACATCGAATGTCGAGCGCAGCATCGAGGAAACGCGCTTGCTGATCGATCGCGGCGATCAGATCTGCGGCGTCTGCCTGCAAGGGTTCCTTTTCTTCGGCTCGGCGAATTCGATGTTGCAGCGCATCCGCGAGCGCATTCGCTCGCATGGTCCGCGTCCGGTGCGCTATGTCGTGCTCGATTTCGCGTGGACCAACGGCATGGACGCGTCCGTGTCGCTCGCATTCGTGAAGCTGCGTCAGGCGTGCGCGGCGATCGGCGCGGATCTCGTGCTGACCGCTCTGCCGCGCAACTCGCGCGCGCTGCTAGGGCGCACGGGCGCGCTTTCGCTCGGCATCCACGAGTTCGACACGCTCGACGCCGGCCTCGAATGGATCGAAGCGCAGCAGCTCGCCACGACGACGCGCACGCTCGAACAGCGCGCGCCGGCCGGGGATTTCCGCGCGATGCTCGCGCCGCATTTCAGCGAGCGCGCGCTGCAGGGACTGGCCGCGTTCCTAGACGTATGCGATATCGGCGCGGGCGAGGCGCTCTTTCGTCGAGGCGATGCGGGCGATGCGCTTTACATCGTCGAAGAAGGGCGCGTGACCGTGTCGCTGCCGCTCGCCGATGGCCGTTCGGTGCGGCTGCGCTCGTTCGGTCCGGGCACGATCATCGGCGAGATGGCCGTGTACACGCATGCGCCACGCAGCGCGGATGTCGTCGCCGACGAACCGGCGCGCCTGCGCCGTCTCACGCTCGCGGCGCTGCGCGAGATCGAGCGGGACGATCCATTGACCGCGCAGGAGTGGCATCGCTTCGTCGTGAAGATGATGGCGTCGCGGCTCGCCATCGCCGATGAAGCGTTGCGCGCGGCGTCGTGATGACAGGCATGCGATCTGCTTTTGCCGGGAAGCACAACGCCGGGGCCTTCAACATGACACACACTGTCCGCGCGATGCGCGCGCTTGCGCTCGCCATCGTCATGACGAACGCGCTTGCCCAGAGCGCGCCGCAATCGATCGCGATGCTCGACTGCACCCTCATCGACGATAACGCCGCCTACAACGACGCCGAAATCGACCGCATTCAGAGCGCGCGCCTCGCGATGGTGAGCGGCGCGTTTCGCGACGACTTGCGCGAGCGCGCGCTCTTTCGCGTCGCCGACAATGCGAAGGCCAGCGATCTCATCGCGACGCTGAAAAGCACGCAGGACATGAACGCGTGCAACGGCTGCGAACTGCGTGTGGCGAAGGAACTCGGTACATCGCGCGTCGGCGTGTGCTGGGTGCAGAAGATCAGCAATCTCATCCTCAACATGAACCTGCGCGTCGAAGACGCGAACAGCGGCGCGATGCTCTTTCAACGCTCCGTCGACATACGCGGCAACACCGACCTGTCGTGGAAGCGCGGCGCGAAGGCGCTCGTCGATCTCCTTGCAAGCGATCCATCCGCGACGCGCTAGATTGGCGCCACGCGAAAAGTCCAGCGGAATTCGGGAATTTCTCCCGGCCGATGCCGTTGCCTCGGCCGCGCCGATTGGGCTAAGTTGAGGCTGCCGGCACGCGCGCCGTGCCGTGCTGCGCGCGTGCGCTCACGAACTCGAACAATCGGTATCGAAACCGCTGGAGACGACCATGCAAGTCAGATTCAAGGCGGCGCGCATCGCCTGCGCGTCGGCGATCGCGACATCGCTTGCGTTTGCATTGGCGGCGAACGTCGCCCATGCCGCCGCGCCGACCGCCTACGTGACGACCGAAAACGCCGGCGTCGGCGTGATCGATCTCGACACGCTCGCGCTCGCGACGACCTGGGATGTCGGCAAGGACGGCCCGCGCGGGCTGTCGCTCAACAAGGAAGGCACGCGTCTTTACGTGGCGAACAAGGCGACGAGCGATCTCTCGGAGATCGATACGTCGACGGGCAAGGTCACGCGGCGCGCGAAGATCGGCAAGAATCCCGAGTTCGTGCGCGTGTTCGGCGGCTATGCGTATGTGACGTACGAGCCGGGTGAAAGCGGCGGCCCGCCGAAACCGGGCCAGCCGGAGAAGGACGACGACGACGCGAATTCGCCGCCCGCCGAGATCGCCATCGTCGATCTGAAGACCATGAAGATCACGCATACGGTCAAGAGCGGGCACGAGACCGAAGGCGTCGAGTTCTCGCCGGACGGCAAGCTGATCCTCGTGACGAACGAGGGTGACGATACGGTGTCGGTGTATCGCGTCGGGACGGGCAAGCCGGTCCGCACGGTGAACCTCGACAAGGGTTCGCGTCCGCGCGGCATCAAGGTGTCGCCGGATGGCAAGCAGTATGTCGTCACGCTGGAGAACGCGAACAAGTTCGTCGTGCTCGATGGCAAAAGCCTGAAGACCATGAAGACCGTCGATACGAAGACGGGCCCGTATGGCGTTTCGTTCGATCCTTCCGGCAAGCGCTTGCTGATCGCGGCATCGCGCGACAAGACCTTGCAGGTGTTCGACGGCTCGACCTACGAGCATAGGAAGGATGTGCCTGTCGGTCAGCGTTGCTGGCACTTCAGCTTCACGCCCGACGGCTCGAAGCTGCTGCTGGCCTGCGGACGTTCGAACGCGGTGTACGTGCTCGACGGATCGGACTACAAGGAAGTCAAGCAGATCGGCGATCTGCCGCTGGCGTGGGGCATCGTCACTTATCCGCCGAGCGCGGGGTCGATCGTCGGGCGTTGAGCGGCAAGGAGGCGTTGCCGAGTGTGAAATGGCCGCATTGCGCGGCCACTTCCATTTGTGCGCCGTGGCATTGCGCATATTGCAACGTCGATCACGACGAATGCGCGCGAGGGACAGGACGCATCCGCGCAGCGAGGAAGACAGGCTTCGCTGTCAGGCTGCGCTTTGGGAAGGCATCAACGCGCGCGGCATTCCGTGGAAGTCGTATCGGGATTGAGCCGCGCTATCACGTCATATCACTTCCACGCATACCGCATCCCCACCCACACGCCACGCGGCGCACCGACGCCGAGAAACTGCTCGTTCACCGTCGCGCCGTTGTTGAACGTGTGATTCGGCCCGTCGAAGAAGTTCTCGCCGAGAATCGCGAAGTTCGCATAGCGCTTGTTGAGCAGGTTCTTCACGGTCGCATAGACCTGCAACTGTTTGGTCACGTTGTAGGTCGTGTCGAGATCGATCAGGAAATAGCCCGCGACGCTGCCGTTGACGTCCTGATTGTTTTCGTCGCCACGCGCGAAGATATTGCTGCGATACGTGAGATTCGTGCCGATGTTCCAGTGCGCAAACGGGTTGTAGTCGATGCGCATCTTCACCGTATTCGCCGGAATGCCCGGAATGCGGTCGCCCGAATGCACGGTGATGTTGCCATCGGCGTCCGCGCTCGAATTGCTCGCGCTGCTTTCCGTCCACGTCGATCGATACGTCGCGTTCACATAGCTATAACTCGCCGCGATGCCCACCGGTCCCCATTGCGTGCGGCCCGCGAGTTCGAAACCTTGCCGTCGCGTCTTGCCGACGTTCTGAAAATAGCCGAGCGTGCTGCCCGCGCCTTGCGCGCTGACGAACTGGATGTCGTCGTCGAGCGTCGTGCTGTAGACCGCGGCGCTCCACTGCGTATGACTGCCGAGACGCCCGCGCGCGCCGACTTCGAACGTCTTCGAAATCACCGGCTTAAGATCCGGGTCCGCGATGAAGTCATTGGGCAACGAGCACGGCGCGGCGGGGTCCGCGCACGCGAGTTCGATTGCGGTCGGCGAGCGCATGCCTTCGTTGTACGTCGCGTAGGCGGTGAAGTTCGGCGTCGGATTCCAGTTGAAGCCCACGGCCGGGTTGAAGCGCGAGAACGTGTGATTCCCGTCGAGCAGCGGCTGCACGCCGCTCTCGTCGCCGATGGTCGCCTTCGCCCAGTTGTAGCGTCCGGCGAGCGTCATCGACCATTGTTCGTTGAACGAGAACGTATTCTCGAAGTAGATGCCGAGATTCGAGTTGTGCGTCTTCGCGTCGGTCGTCGGTGCGAACGGACCCGTGGCGATCGTCGCGCGGTTGTCTTCGAATGCGGCCGGCTGCTCGGCCTGCGTGAAATGCGAATTGGCGAAGTCGCCCGCCGCGCCGACGATCAATTGATTGTCGTGATCGAAGAGCCTGTTGAGCAAGGTGAGTTGCAGGCTCGCGCCGTAGCTGTCCGTCACGATCACCGACTGGTCGTTGAAGGCTTGCGTGAGTTCGTCGGCATCGTCGCCGTCCGGATCGAAATCGTCGTTGACGTTCGAACTCACGTTCTTGTTGCGATAGTGGCGATAGTACGCGTTGCCGCTCAACTGCACGTTCGGCGTGATGTAGTGCTCGGCGTTGATCGTCAGATAGCCGACCTGATTCTCGTTCGTGTCGGGAAACGTGTACGCCTGACGGAAGTTGTCCATGAACGAGCGCGGAATCGTCTGCGAGCCGTTCAGCGTGTTGTCCGCGCCGCCCATCGAAACGGAGACCGTCGTGTCGGCGTCGGTATAGCGGATCTTGCCGAACGCCTGGCGCAGCTTGCTCGCGTTGTGATCGGCCCAGCCGTTGTCGTTCGTGACGTTCGCGGTGAAGTAATAGTCGAGATGATCGCCGATCGCGCCGCCTTGCTCGATCTGCGCATACTTGCGTCCGAACGAACCGAAGCCGACATCGACGTTGCCGCCCGGATTGCTGCGCCCGTTCTTCGTCGTTACCGCGACCGCGCCGCCGAGCGTGTTCAGGCCGAACGTCGGATTCGACCCGGGGATGATCTGCATCGTCTGGATCGCGGCCTGCGGAATCAGATCCCAGTTGACGACATCGCCGAACGGCTCGTTGATGCGTACGCCGTCCATGAACACCGACAAGCCCTGCGGCGTGCCGAGCAGCGGCGACGCAGTGAAGCCGCGATAGTTGATGTCGGTCTGCCACGGATTGCCTTGCGCGTCGTTGGTATCGACGCTCGCGACGTTCTTCTCCAGATAGTTCGTGACGGTCGGCGAATGCTGCGCCTGGATCTCGCTGCCCTTGATCGTTTGCACGTTCGCGGGCACTTTCTCCAGCGGCGTGCCGACGCCGACGAGCGGCGTGGTCCCGACGACGATGATCGAAGGCAGTTCGGTTGTCGGCGTCGTATCGGCTGGCGGCGTCTGCGCCCATGCGGCCACAGTGATGCTCGCGAACGCGCCGCCGAAGACGAGCCGCAGCCCCGCTCGGGGTTTGAACGGATGCGCGGGCGCGCGCAGGCGCGGCATGCTCTTCATCATCGTCTCCTCTTTATATTTCGATTCACGCGCCGAGCGTGTTTCTTTCGATGAAAGCGTCGCATAAGACAGCGCGCGTGGACCGGGAGCTTTTCCCGATCGCGCAGGGAAGCGTTCCCAATTGCGTTCCACCCACCGCACGGCGCGATGACGCCGTGCGTAGAATGCATTCCACGATGCCGACCGAATCCTTGCCCTCTTTCGCGAAAGACGCCGACCGCCGCGCGCCGCACTCGCCGGTGTGGCGCGACCTTGCTTGCGTGCTCGCGGCGACGCTGATCGCGGCCGCGCTCTTTGCGCGTTTCGATTTCAGCGAGTACGCGTATCGGCTGACGCGCAGCGCCGAACGCTTTCAAGTCGATGAATTGCCGCCGACGCTCGTCGTGCTCGCGATCGGTTTCGCGTGGTTCGCGTGGCGGCGTTATCGCGAGGCGCAATCGGAAGTGCGCAGACGGCGCGCGCTCGAAGAAGAGGCCGAGCATCTGCTTGCGGAGAATCGTCGCCTTGCGAATCAGGCGCTCGCCGCGCAGGAGACCGAGCGGCGTCATCTCGCGCGCGAGTTGCACGACGAGCTCGGGCAATACCTCAACGCGATATCGCTCGATGCGGGGCGTATCCGCGATTTGTCGGCTACGCGCGAGGCGGAGATTCATCGGCTGTCGCTTGCGCTGATGCAAAGCGCGACGCATGTGTATCGCGAGATCGGCGGGATGATTCGCAAGCTGCGTCCCATCGGCCTCGATGAATTCGGCTTGCCGACGGCGCTCGAACATTGCGTCGATGGCTGGCGCGAGCGCTTGCCCGATGTGACGTTCACGCTCGCTGTCGACGGCGATTTCGACAATTTGAGCGATGCGCTCAACATCACGCTGTATCGGCTCGTGCAGGAAGGGCTGACGAACGTATCGAAGTTCGCACGGACTTCACGCGTGGAGATTTATCTGGCGCGCGCGCCGGAAGAAATTGTCGTGACGATGGCCGATGACGGCCCGGGCGTCGATCTCGCGAAGCCGCGCACGGGACTCGGTTTGATCGGCATGCGCGAGCGCGTCGAAGCGCTCGGCGGCGAGTTTCAGATCGTGAGCGAGCCGGGCGCGGGTTTTCTGTTTTGCGCGCGCGTGCCGGCTCAGGCGGGGCTGCCGTTGCCTGCGACCGCCGACGAAGCGAAATCGACGAAGTGAAGCCCCAGGCGGTTCGCGATCTGTGCCAACTGCACGCCGTTATCCGCGCCGAATTTTTGGCGGATCACCGATTGATGATTCGCAACCGTCTTCTGGCTCAAGCCTAACTTCTCCGCGATGCTCGGCAGCGTATAACCCTGCACGAGCAATCTCAGCACCTCGAATTCGCGCGCGGATAACTGCCGTCCTTCCTGAATGCTCGCGCGCAATGCAAGCGCTTGCGACACATCGGGACTCAGATACGAAACGCGCCGCGCAACCGAACGCACCGCTTCGACGAGCACATCGGGCGCGCTCGCCTTCGTCACATAACCGCGCGCGCCCGCATCCAGCGCGCGTCGCACGAAGATCGCTTCTTCATGCACGCTGAAAATGAGCACATGCGCGTGCGGCTCGCGCGCCAGCATGCGCCGCATCGCCTCGATGCCGCTTGCGCCCGGCAACGCGAGATCCATCACGACGACATCCGGCTGCAGCGCGCAAAACTTCTGATAAGCCTCGGCTGCATCCGCCGCTTCGCCCGCGACGTTCACATCGGGACTCAGTTCGAGCAGACGCTTGTAGCCTTCACGCACGACGGCGTGATCGTCCACCAGCAGCACGGAGATATCGGCAGTCATGGCTTGTCTTCTCCTTCTTTTGAACCACTACCGGAGGCCTCGGCCGCGATGCGCTTCGAGTTCGCATCGTTGCGAAAGACGATGGGTTGCTCTTGCGGTTCCTGCCGTGCCGATGCAGCGCGCACGACTTCGATCACGCGCTCGTGATGCGGGGACTTGTCGCAAACCGGATCGGCATTCGCGGGGTCCTGCGTCAGCAGATACGCCTGACAGCGGCAGCCGCCCATGTCGATGGCCTTCTCGTCGCAACTGCGGCACGGCTCCTTCATCCAGCCGAAGCCGCGAAACCGGTTGAACGCATCGCTCTCGTACCAGATGTCCTTGATCGACATATCGGTGACGTTCGGAAACGTGAGGCCCGGCAATGACCGCGCGGTATGACACGGCAGCGCGGCGCCATCGGGCGCGATGCCGAGAAACACCGAGCCCCAGCCGTTCATGCAGCGCTTCGGTCTGCGCTCGTAGTAATCCGGCACGACGAAGAAGATCTTGCACCGGTCGCCGATCTCGCCGCGATAGCGTTCGACCACCGCTTCGGCTTCGTCGAGCTGCTCTTTGGTCGGCATGAGTTGCGCGCGATTCTTGTGCGCCCAGCCGTAATACTGCGTGTTCGCGAGTTCGAGATACTCCGCGCCCATCGCGAGCGCCATGTCGATGATGCGTCCGATATGCGGCAGGTTATAGCGGTGAAGCACGCAATTGAGCACCATCGGAAAGCCATGCGCCTTGATGAGATTCGCGACGCGCTTCTTGTAGTCGAAGGTCTTCGTGCTGGAAAGGAAGTCGTTCAATTCCTGCGACGAGTCCTGAAACGAAAGCTGTATGTGATCGAGCCCGGCGTCCTGCAACGCACTGATGCGCTTCTCCGTCAGACCGATGCCCGATGTGATGAGGTTCGTATAAAAGCCGAGCTTCCGCGCTTCGCCGACGAGCGTTTCGAGATCGTCGCGCAAGAGCGGCTCGCCGCCGGAGAAGCCGAGTTGCGCGGCGCCCAGCGCGCGTGCCTGACGCAATACGTCGATCCATTGATCGGTGTCCAGCTCGCGCGTGTGATCGGCGTAATTCACCGGGTTGTAGCAGAACACGCAATGCAGCGGACAGCGATACGTGAGCTCGGCAAGCAGCCAGAGCGGCGGCGCGACGGTTGCGTCTTCGTGCTCGGGCTTCGCAATCGGTTCGGACAAGTCGGTCATGACGCTACTCCAGCCAGCCTCGCGCACGCGCGCCGGCGATGAACGCGCGCACGTCGTCGCCGAGGCCGGTCGCATTGAACGCCTGCTCCAGATCGGCGACGAGCGCGGGGATATCGCGCGTGCCGTCGCATCGCAGAAGAATCTCCGATGCGCTCTGATTGAGCTTCACCATGCCTTCCGGATAAAGCAGCACATGCGCGTTCTGCGCAGGTTCCCATTGCAGCCGGAAGAGGCGTTTTAGTTTCGGATGCAACGAATCGTCCGGCGCTTCGACGGCTTCCTGCTTGCGTTGAGTCGGGTTCGTATCGCTCATTGCGGAAAAGCCTTTTCGATGGAATCGAGCATGGTCCAGAGAATATCGAGCTTGAACTGCAGGATATCGAGCGCGCGTTGCTGTTCCTGACGCGTCGTGAAATGCGCGAGCGTCACTTCGAGACCGTGCTCGACATCGCGCTGCGCAAGCGACACGCGCGAGCGGAAATACGAAAGCCCTTCGGGCTCGATCCACTTGTAATGCTCGGGCCATGTCGCGAGCCGGTCCTTGTGAATCTGCGGCGCGAACATCTCCGTAAGCGATGAACACACCGACTCCTGCCACGGCGCACGCCGTGCGAAGTTCACGTAGGCATCGACGGCGAAGCGCACGCCCGGCGTCACCAGCTTGAGCGACCATAGATCGTCGCGCGAGAGGCCGACCGCATCGCCAAGACGCGCCCATGCCTCGATGCCGCCGGGCTGATCGTCGTAGCCATCGTGATCGAGAATGCGCAGCACCCAGCGGCGGCGCGTGTCGCGATCGGGGCAATTCGACATCACCGCCGCATCCTTCAGCGGAATGTTGATCTGATAATAGAAGCGGTTCGCGACCCAGCCGCGTATCTGTTCCTTCGAGCAGCCGCCGCTGTTCATCTTCACGTTGAACGGATGATGAATGTGATACGCCGTGCCCTTCGCGCGCAACTGCGCTTCGAATTCGTCGCGCGTCCACGCGGGGCCTTCGTCTGTCACTTTCGTGAAGATCGGGCCTGTGGTCGGGTTGAGCATCGGGTCGAACATCTAACGGTCTCCAGTGCGAATGTCACAGCTCGAAAGTCATGCCGTCG
Organism: Caballeronia sp. LZ028; assembly: GCF_031451415.1. Classification (NCBI taxonomy): domain Bacteria; kingdom Pseudomonadati; phylum Pseudomonadota; class Betaproteobacteria; order Burkholderiales; family Burkholderiaceae; genus Caballeronia; species Caballeronia sp. LZ028. The sequence goes on from NZ_JARUXN010000004.1 coordinate 208,727, forward strand.
TGCGCGACCTCGATGCCGTGCTCCGACAACATGCGCCTTTCAGGTCCATCCTCGATGAGGATCGGGTTCGTGTTGTTGATGTGGATCAGCACCTTGCGCACGCCCGCGCGATCGATCGAATCGAGCATGTCGATCATGCCGCCCGCGCCGGTTTGCGCGAGATGGCCCATATCCTTGCCGGTCTTCTTCGTGAGGCCGAGGCGAATCATTTCATCGTCGGTCCAGACGGTGCCATCGACGAGCAGCAAGTCTGCTTCGCGCATCGCATCGAGCACATGCGGCTCCAGCGCGCCGAGCCCCGGCGCATAGAATGCGCGCTTGCCCGAAGCGCGATTCGTGAAGATAAGGCCAATGTTGTCGCCTGTTTCCGGCGCATCGCGATGCGGCGAATACGGCGGCGCCTTGCTCGACAGAGGCAATGCGTCGATGCCCACGCGCGGCAGCTCAGGCACGGACAACGATGCGCCATCGAGCGCGATGCGCCTGTGCTCGACGCCACAGTAATGCGAAAGAATCGACGTGATGGGAAAGCCCGTCGAGAGGTCCTGCCACACGGCGTCCGTCGTATAGAGCGGCAAGGGCGTGCCGCGCTCGCGCAGCATCAGCAGACCGGTGACATGATCGATCTGCGCATCCATCGTGATGACGGCAGCGATGCCGGTGTCGCGCACGCGGCGCGCGGGCTGCAATTCCGGGTTTGCGGCGATCTGCGCAAGAATGTCCGGCGATGCGTTGACGACCAGCCAGTCCTCGCCGTTATCGGTAACAGCAATGGACGACTGAGTGCGCGCACGCGCCAGAACGGAGCCGCGCCGCACGCCATCGCAATTGCGGCAGTTGCAGTTCCATTGCGGAAAGCCGCCACCCGCCGATGAACCGAGCACGCGAATCTTCAAGGCAGCATCCTCCGCAAGAGACCGTCGCGATCGATCAACTGATGCTTCATCGCGCCGAGAAAATGCACGATGACGAGCGCGGCCATGATCCACGCCAGATACTCGTGAATGCCGAAGAAGATCTGCCGCATGGATTTGTCGTCCCAGCCCCATTGCGGCAGCGCGATGCCCCAGAACTTCGTGCCGAACTTGTTGAACGACGAGCCGAGATAACCGGTGAGCGGCATCGCCACCATGCCAACGTATAAAAGAGCCTGCGTAATGCTCGCGGCGGCGCGTTGCCACGTTCGCATCGGCGGCAAAGGCGGCCGGCGATAAGCCAGACGTGCCAGGATGCGGAGCAGCACCAGCAGGAAAACGGTGATTCCGAGCGACTTGTGGAAGTTGATGAGGTCCGACTTGAACGGCAACCCGCGCGGCAGGCCGACCATATAGAAGCCTATGCACAGCATCGCGATGATTGCGATCGCAATTATCCAGTGCAAAGCGATCATCGGGCCTGCGTAACGCTCGCTTGCGACATCGATACGGCCGTCGCGCGACGTTGCTGATGTCCGCGCGGTGCTCATGGCGTGTCTCCCCGGAAGTGCCAACGGTCCATTGTTCATCTCCTTGCTACGAATTGGCGATCAGCAATTCCCCCCGTCCATCGACGGCGAGATCGCCCGCGTAGCGTCGCGGCAATATCTTGCCAGCGAACTGCGAAAAGGGTGCGATCTCGCGCGCGAGCATGCGCGTGAACAGCAGCCAGAAGACGTCGAAGCCGCGCCCGCCTTCGGTGAACGTCGGCGGAATGCGGGATGGCGCATTTGCCAGCAACACCGTGCCGCGCCGCATGCCGTAGCCCAAGTGTGCGCCCACTTTCCCGCCGATGCAGACCGAGCCCGCGACGAGCCGCGACGCGGCGAAATCGCCCGCATCGCCCGCGACCAGCACGGTGCCGCGCCGCATGCGATCCGCGAGGCGCGCGCCTGCGCTGCCGTGAATCGCGAGCGTGCCGCCTGTCATGCCTTCCATGTCGCCGGGCAGCGCACTTGCGGCGAACTCGCCGGCGTTGCCGTGAATCGACAGTCGTCCGCCTTGCATCTCGCACGCGGCGAATGCGCCCGCATCGCCTCGTATGTTCAACTCGCCGCCGGACATCTTCATGCCCGCGTAATCGCCTGCAGCGCCGTGCACCGCGAGCGTGCCTTCGGTCATGTTCGCGCCGATGCGGTCGAGCCACGGCGCATCGCCTTCTATCGTGAGTGCGGGCGCATCGCTTGGTTCCTGCGCGATGTCGAAAAGATCGCCGAGCGCGCACGTTTCGCCCGCGCCTTGCAGCGTGATGCGCGGCAGTTCTGTCGCCGATATCTCCGCCAGCGTCGCGGGCAGTAATTTCGACCCGTCGACGCGAAAGCCCGGCGCATTTTTTACGCGCAACGTGATGGCGTTCATGCGCGGCTCCCGTCGATATCCTTCGACAGTTCATGCAGCTTGAAATGGTACGGCCCGAGCTTGCCGCCGTAGTTGCCCGCCGAAATGCGCAGCACGCCGCCGGCGCGCCCGATCTTCGTCGCCGCCGCGATACCCGCGGTCATCGCCGCGCCGACATCGGCATCGGTCAAGCCGTCGATGACGATTTCGAGCACGCACGCGATGTCCGGCGTCAGCTCGCTCTTCTTCGACAAGCCGACGAGCGTCGGGCAGAACGCATCGTTCGTGGACGCCGTCGCGCCCGCATACTTCGATCCGATCTTCGATCCCGAGCGCACGACGCCGCCCGGAAACGGCGTGATGACGTTCGGCAGCCGATGCATCGCGGCGACGGCGGATTCGGCCGCATTGAGCGCGCTGTCGATGTCGCGCGCGAGAAACAGCAGATTGCCGCCGCCGACCGCTTTCACCGTCGCGGTGAATTCCTCGCAGACGAACTCGCCGTCCATCACGGGCACGCGCCAATAGCGTGTGCCGTCGAGCACTTTCGATATTTGATAGCCGTCGCCGAAGAAGCGCAGGCCCGCGCCGAGCGGCGCGTTGTCGGAGAGCGGCGCGCGTGTGTTGGCGGGATCGATGCCGCCATAGACGGCGGTCGTCGGGCACGTCAGCACGCATTGGCCGACGCGCCGCGCGATCTGCTTGGCGAGTTCCTTCGACGATATCGCGAAGATCAGCACCGCGATGCCGGGCCTGCCATCGGGCGTTTCATCGCCGGACAGATCGCGTTCGATGCCGGCCTCGCAGCCGCAATCGATGACGGACGTCGCGAAGCCTGTCAGCGAATTGGCCGCGTGACGGGCCCACGTCGACGAATGCGCGGTGATGACGAGGCGCGTCGCTTTCATCGGGAAGGCTTCGGCGAAGGTGTTGTCGATCTGCGTGTCGTTGATACGCATGCGTCAACTCCCGTTCGAAGCGAAGCATGCGACGGGCAACAGCCGCCCGCCGTTGCAGCATGCGCAGATTTCATCGTCGCCGATCGCGATGTTCTCGAAGCGCGTCGCGAGGTTTGCCTGCGTGAATTCGCGCACGCGCTTTTCGATCGCGCGGTCGTAGTCGGGGCGCACGTAATGGATGCCGCCGGTGGGCGTCGCGAGCAGCGTGCCGTCGCGCGCGATCAGCTCGCCGTCCTTGAACACGTAAGCAGGCGATGTGAACATGCGCTCGCGATCGTCATCGTCGCGATACACGGCAATGTCCGCCGCCGCGCCTGCGCCGAGATGCCCGCGATCCGTGAGGCCGAGCAGTTTCGCGGGACCGGCGCGCGTGATGATCGCAATGTCGTAGAGCGACAATTCGCGCGTGATTTCGCTCAACGCGCTCGCGGTTTTCGCATCGGCGTGCAGCTTGTCGAGTTGTTCGTCGCGAAAGGACTTGTCCATCAGCAAGCGGATCAGATGCGGATAGCTCGTGAACGGCGCGCCGTTCGGATGATCGGTGGTCATCGACACCCGCCACGGATCGTCGACGAGCAAAAAGATCTCGAGCCCGATGATCCATTGGAGCGCATTCACGAAGCTCTGTTCGCGGTACTTGAACGGCACGATGCCGCAGCCCGCATCGCATTCGATATCGCCGAGCACCCATTTGCGCGGTCGGGCCATCGGCGCGTTCTTGAACTGCATCATCGTGTCGCCGGATGCGGTGACGGTCTGACCGAAGATGATCTGGCCGACATCGATCGTCACGTTGGGCCGCGCGTTCACTGCATCGGCGATCGCGCGCGCGCCCGATGAAAACTTGCGAGGGCCTTCCATGCCGTAGCTATGGAACTGGATATGCGTCAGATGAATGGGCAGGCCATCGGCGGTGTCCATCGTTCTGATCGTCGATTCGATGTTGCCCGGCACGCCGAGATTGCTTGCGTGAACATGCAGCGGATGCGGCACGCGTAGCTCGGTGAGCGCGCGCGTGAGCGTGCTCAACACATCGCGCGGCGTGATGCCGTAATGCGCGTGCTTTTCATCGACATCCAGCGAACGCTGATTGAACTTGAACGCCGATATGCCGCCCGGATTCACGACCTTCACGCCGAGCGCCTTGCTCGAATCGATGGTCCAGCCGACGTAATCGCGCAGACGTTCGAAGTCTTCCTTCGCAGCGAGCATCTGCAGGAAGAGCTCGTCGTTGCCCATCATCACGTAGGCGCCGTGATCGATGATCGGCGTGTCGCCCATTTCCAGATGCGCGTGGCGCGCGTTCGACGCGATCATCGCCGGCTCGAACGCGGCCGTGTAGCCCATTTCCGCATAGCGATAACCGGTGGCAAGCGTGCCGGGCGCACACACGCCGCACGATGGCAGACGCATGTATCGGCCTTCGTTCGGACGATCGGGCACGGCACGCGGATCGTCGCGATGATCTTCGGGCAGAAGCAGCCGCGACAGATTCGTCTTTCCGCCGCCGATGTGCGAATGCAGATCGATGCCGCCCGCCATCACGATCATGCCGCTCGCATCGTAATCGCGGTCGATGCTTTCGTTCGCGGCATCGGCGACGATGCGGCCATCGCGCATATGGATGTCGCGCTTCTCGCCATCGACGCCATTCGCCGGATCGTAAAGCGTGCCGCCTTTGAGGCGCGTGACGCTCATGCGGGCCTCCTTGCCTGCGCGAGTTGCGATGCGATCGATGCGACCGTCGGCAAGGCGTAATCGCGCGCGGCGGCGAGCGGCGCGACCACCGATGTATCGACGCGAAACAGATGCCCGCCGCTGTCGATGCCCGGCGTCGCGACGGGGATGAACACGGTCGGCGCGTGGCGCGCGGGGACGGCCGTCGATGAATGCGCGAGGATGATCGCGGGCACGTTCGCATCGAGCGATGCGGGCAGCGGCTCGGGCGCGAAGCTGGACACCCACAGGAGCGCGTCGATTTCGCCGCGCTGCAGCAGCGTTTCCGAGCGATAGCGATGCGCGTCGTGATCGAGCGGCAAGCCGTATGCGACGCGCGTGCGCAGCGGAAAGCCCGACAGCCATGTGATCGCCTGATTGACGGACGCGGCGCCGTCGTCGCCGGTGAGGGCGAGCGTGCCGGCGCGCGCGGTGCGATTGATCGCCTTGACGATGCGTTGCAGCGTTTCGATCGCGAGCGCGGCGTGTTGCGTCGGCAGCGCCGATGGCTCGTAGATCACCGCCGTGTACTTCGCGGCGTTGATGCGTTCGGTCAGCGCGACGAGTTCGGGCGTTGGAATCGGACGGCCGCCTTCGACGAGCGCGGACCACAGCGCGAGTGTGTCGAAGGGATCGGCGTTCGCGAGGATCGATTCGGCTTGGGCGTTGGCGGCTTTATCGATGTCACATCCGATGAATACAACCTTTGTCTCGCGGCCCTCGCTTGCGATGCGCTCGAAGAAGCGCGGATAGCGTCGCGACGGCTCGCACGCGAACACGACGATGAGATCGGCGCGCGAGCGGACTTCGGAGAGCGTCGTGAAGAACGAGCCGCGATCTTGCAGTGCGCGATTGCTGTCGGCGAGCGTGTCGCCGTGGAGGTGATCGAGGATCGCGCCGCACTGCGCGGCGAGTTCATAGAGCGCGCGTGCGCCGGACACGTCGGTCGCGAGACCGCCGAATAGCGGCCGATGTGCGTTCGACAGGATCGCGGCGGCTCGCGAGAGCGCCGACTTTTCGTCGGTGACTTGCCCGTCGATTTGGGGCTTCTGGCTTGCATCGTTCGGACCGAAGCGGGCAAGGGAGGCGTCCAGACGCGGGCAGGCGGTGTGCGGCGCTGCGAGGCGGTGATCGGCGGTGGGTGCGAGCGTGATGTCGTCGCATAGTAAAGGGCAGAACGGACAGGTCCAAGGTTTTGAGGCCGCGGACGGGGCGCTCGGCGTGGTGGAGGTATCGGGCATGGTCGACCTTTTGAGCAAGGTCTATGCCGGTTTTGTTGCTTTTCGCTTTTCGCTTTTGCTTATCGCTTTTTGATTTCGCCGGATCCCGTATTCGTGTCGGTCTATTAGCACTGCCCCTGTGCGGGGCGGCACTCACTTTCTTTGCTGCTGCAAAGAAAGTAAGCAAAGAAAGCAGCTACTGATACGCCCGCGGTCACACGCAATTTGGGTAGTCCTCTCGTCGTTCGTGGGCTGCCTAACGAGTGCCCTCATAGGCCCAACCGGGCTTGGCTCGCGCACGGTCCGTCTCATCGCACCACATACAAACTGGCTCAGCACCAAATAGCTCCAGCCCGCTTCGCGGCCGACCGGTCTATCGGGTCGGCGCGTGCTTCGCTACTAACATCTTTATCGCACTGCGCGCGCAAACCGATGGTTTCCCTTGCAGACCCAGCGGCAGCGCGTAGCGCTGTGCCGAAGCCATTTCGTGCTGAACCAGCGCGCTCAACGTATTCGGGCGGCAGACCGTGCGCGATCCAAGCCCGATTAGGTGTTTGAGGGCACTCTTTAGGCGAGTGCCGCCTGTGACGAGAGGACTACCCAAATTGCGTGTGACCGCGGGCCTGAAGAGCTGCTTTCTTTGCTTACTTTCTTTGCAGCAGCAAAGAAAGTGAGTGCCGCCCCGCACAGGGGCAACGCTAATAGACCGACGCGAGACCGGGATCCGGCGACTACTGGAAGGAAAGTGACTACCGCCCGCACAGGGGCAACGCTAATAGACCCACGCGAAACCGGGATCCAGCGAAACCCCCGCCGGGAAAGGCGAAAAAAAACTGCTCCGCATTGCAACACACTGTCACCCATGAATCACCATATGCAACACCTGCTTCCCAAACGATTACACCTAAAACGCGCCCCGAAAGCCGTTGGCATAAAAATTGAGTTCGATGCCAAGGAAGTCAGAAAGAAGCCCCGCGATGCACATCGCCCTGAGATAAGGAGCCATCGTGAATAGCGGAAGCGACGAGCCAGGCAGAAGCGCCGCTGCGCTCGGCGAGCGCGAGATCATCGGCATGGCGGATTCCACCCGCGCCGATCACCTCCCGCGCCCCGGCAAGCGCCCGCACGTCAGCGAACGTGTCGAGATCGGGCCCGCCATACGCGCCCACATGATCGAGCGTCATCACGATCACGCGCGACGGCCACCATCCGCTCTCGCCATGCGTCGCCCCGAGCGCGCGCCCGCCGCGATAGTCGAGCGAAAGTATCGGCTCGAAGCCGCAAGCCGATGCCTCGGCGATCGCGCCGACATCGACGAGCGTTTCGGTGCCGAACACAGGCAGGATCGCGGCAGGCGCCGCTGAACGCGTCAGCCGCAAGACGCGTTCGACGAAAGCGCGCATCGGCAGAAACGCGGTAAAGCCCGCGTCGAGCCAGATGCGCAGGCCGTCGCCGAGGGCATCGCAAATCGCGGCGAGCGCGGCATCGTGCGCGCCGCGCGAAAGGATCGCGCCCAGATCGGCGACGTACAACGTGCGCGCGCCGGTCGCGGCGACGAGCGCGCGGGCGATCGCAACAGGATCGCTCGTCGCGCACAACGAGGACTGGATCGGCCGATAGCGCGAACGCTCGCCGCGCACCGCGCGCACCGCGTGGCCGTCGAGCAGATCGAGAACGGGTATCACCTGCATGGATGGCTTTCCTTTGACCAAGATCTTTGTATTCGAGTATCTCACCGGCGGCGGCATCGATCCGGACGCGGCAGGCGCAGGCAGCCTCGCCGATCTCTCCGCGCTCATCGTCGAAGGCCGCGTGATGCGCGACGCCATCGCCGCCGATCTGCGCGCGCTGCCCGGCATCGACGTGACCGTCGCAAGCTCGCGCTTCGAGCAACTCGACGGCGCCAGCGGCCACGTGCGCGCGCATCCGGGCGAATCGCTCATCCGCTTCGTGGCCCGCGTGGCGCGCGAGCATGACTATGCCTGCATCGTCGCGCCCGAGTGCGACGGACTGCTGCTCAAGCTCTACGACGCCGTCGGCCAGGCGCGCTGGCTCGGCTGCGCGAAGGAAGCGATCCGCGCGGCATCGAGCAAGAGCGCGACGGCCGCGTGTCTCGCCGCGCGCAGCATCGCCGCGACGCGCGCGCTCGAACCGGAAAACGCGGCCGCCGCAATCGGCCGGCGCTGGGTCGTCAAGCCCGACGACGGCGCGGGCGGCCTCGATACCTACGTCTACGACGACCTCGCCGCCGCGCGCGCCGAATACGCCGCGCGCGCGGAAGCGGGCCGCAATCCCGTGCTGCAGGAATGGGTCGACGGCGAGCCGTTGAGCCTTTCGCTGATCTGCCGCGACCGGCTCTCGCGGCTCGTGAGCATCAACCGGCAGCGCATCGGATTGTCGGATGCGGCGGGATCGGAACGGCGCGAGCGCATCGTTCAGTTCGATGGCGTCGATGTCGACCGCATCGACCGGCATGGGCCGCAAGGACGCGCGCTCGAACGGCTCGCGCTGCGCGTCGCCGATGCGTTTCCGGGGCTGCGCGGCTTCGTCGGCATCGATGTCGTGTGGCATCCCGAGCGCGGGCCGGTCGTGATCGAGGTGAATCCGCGTCTCACGGTCGCGTATGCGGAACTGAGCCGGCGCGGCGGCAGGAATCTCGCGGCGGAGCTGCTCGCGGCGCATCGCGTGCCCGGCTTCGACGGCGATGCCGGATTGCTGCGCGCGTGCGCCGGAGCGTCGTCATGACGGCACCGACATTGCACGATGCGCCGGTGTTCGGCTGGGACGTGGGCGGCGCGCACGTCAAGGTGTCGATGGCGACGCGCGCGGGCGTGCTCGCCGACGTCGCGCAATGGGCGTGTCCGCTGTGGCAGGGCATGGCGCACCTGGAACGCGCGATCGACGCGATGTTCGAGCGCTGGCCCGCCGCCGCCGATCCGGCCGCGCGCCACGCCGTCACGATGACGGGCGAAATGGTCGATCTCTTCGCCGACCGCGCCGAGGGCGTGCGTGCGTTGACGCGCGCGCTTGCGCAAAGGCTCGGGCCGCGCACGATGTTCTTCGCCGGCGACGCGGGCTGGCTCGCGCGCTCGGCGTGCGCGGAACACTGGCCCAAGGTCGCATCGGCGAACTGGCTCGCGACCGCGCAATGGGTCGCGGCGTGCCTGCCGGATGCGCTGCTCGTCGATATCGGCAGCACGACGACGGACATCATTCCGATCGTCGGCAGACGCGTCGTGGCGCGCGGCACCAGCGACGCCGAACGGCTGGTGAGCGGTGAGCTCGTGTATCAGGGCGTGGTGCGAACGCCGTTGTGCGGGCTCGCGCATCGCATCGCGTTTCGCGGCGAGCACGCCGGCGTGATGAACGAATGGTTCGCGACGACCGCGGATGTCTATCGTCTGACGGGCGAGTTGTGGCCCGAGCACGACCAGCATCCGAGCGCCGACAACGGGCCGAAGACGCAGGCTGCGAGCCGCGTCCGGATTGCGCGGATGATCGGCCGCGACGCCGCCGATGCGAGCGATGCGGAGTGGCGGCGTTTCGCGCAGGGCTGGCGGCGCGAGCAATTGCGCGCGCTCGAGACGAATCTGGCGCGCGTCGTTGCGCAGGATGCGGCGCTGGCGGCGGCGCCGATCGTGGGCGCGGGTTGCGGGCGTTTTCTGGCGGCGGCGCTGGCGCGGCAGGAGGCGCGCAGCTATGTCGACTTCGCGCGTCTCGCGGGTATCGACGGCGACGATGCGACGCGTGCCGAATGGGTATCGACGTGCGCGCCGAGCGTGGCGGTTGCGCTGCTGGCGTCGATGGCGATGAAGGGCGCGGGAGGCAACGAAGCGCATCTGTCGAACGATGCATCGGCGCGCGCTGCGTGATAGCGTGCGAAACATAGCGAAGGACGCGGGTGCGTGGCCCGCCGGCTTGATCGAACGAGGACAGGAATATGTGGGTGGTGAAGATCGGGGGAAGCCTGAGTCACGACCCGGCGCTGCGCGAGTGGTTGACGCGGCTATGGGAAGTGGGCGGCGGGCGCGTCGTGATCGTGCCGGGCGGCGGCGATTTCGCGGACGCGGTGCGGCAGTATCAGCAGGAGTGGCATTTCGACGATCTCGCGGCTCACAACATGTGTCTGCTCGCGATGGCGCAGTACGCGATTCTGATGCAGGGCGTGGTGCCGGAGCTCGTGCTGGCGTCGAACGAGGATAGGATTCGGCGCGCGTTGCGCGATGGGCGTGTGGCGGTTTGGGTTCCGACCGATCTGATGCGCTCGACGCCCGATTCCATGACGAACTGGGAGACCACTTCGGATTCGCTCGCCGCGTGGCTTTCTACTTCGCTTAATGCGGAGCGGTTGATGATCGTGAAGTCTTGCGAGGTCGAGGCGAATGCGCCGCTCGAGGCGCTGGCTTCTAAAGGCATTCTGGATCGGCGGTTTGCGGCTTATGTGCGGGATGCAAATTATGTCGTCGAGGTTTTGAGTAAGTCCGATGTGGGGGTTATGCGGGATCGATTGCTCAACGTGGCGGTTTGAATTTTCTTCGCTTTGGGTTTTGCTTTTGCTTTTGGTCTTGCTTTTTGATTTCGCCGGATCCCGTTTTCGCGTCGGTCTATTAGCACTGCCCCTGTGCGGGGCGGCACTCACTTTCTTTGCTGCTGCAAAGAAAGTAAGCAAAGAAAG
>NZ_JARUXN010000004.1:221088-224706 GCF_031451415.1 Caballeronia sp. LZ028
CGGGCCTGAAAAGCTGCTTTCTTTGCTTACTTTCTTTGCAGCAGCAAAGAAAGTGAGTGCCGCCCCGCACAGGGGCAACGCTAATAGACCGACGCGAAACCGGGATCCGGCGAAAAAGCCCCCGAATAACAAACGCTCAGCGAGCAAGACGCAAAGCCCGAACCCACTTCTCGACGCGAAGCGGATCAAGCCTCCCAGTACGTCCATCGCGCTCATCGCAAAGAGCCCCACGAAACCCGGCAATATCCGGCGCGAGCAAACGAATCCTGTCGAGATCGTCCCACCTCAAAGATCCGGCGACGGCAATCATCGTCCCCCGCTTGCGCGCATCGCCGATGCAGGAAGCAAGCGCCCCCACATCGACGCAATCGAACAACGTGCGCCCGTCCTTGCTCGCCGTATCGAACACGATGCCCACAAAGCCCAGTTGCGCCGCAAGCGCGGCCAGTTCGCGATCCACGCCATCGTCGGATAACAACACCGGCACGACAGCCGCCGGCAAGCTCGCCAGATGCCGCAAGCACGCAAAAGCGCCCGCCCCGGGCGACACCCCGACCTTCACATAATCGACGCCCGTAGCCGCGACATCGAGCACGCGCGCGGTCATCTCGTCGAGCGCATCGTTGGGCAAATCGCCGATCGTCGCGCTGATCGGCCGCACCGCATACCGCGCACGCAACGCCCCCACGATACGCGCGATATCGCCGATCGCAACAGCGCCCAGCGCGCCCGCGCCCGGCTCCTTCAGGTCGATCAGTTCGGCGCCGGCGTCCGCCGCATCGAAGGCTTCGTCGGCCGAGCGGACGCTCGCGAGCAATGCGGTCATCGTCGAAACTCCAGAGGGATGGCTACGGAAAACGCGTCAGCTCACAGCCTTCGCGCCATGCGCCTCGATCGCCTGCAAAAGCCATTGCCAGGCCTCGCGCTCGGCGTCGCCCGCAGTCTTGTCGATGGCGATCCGCAAATACGCCACCTCGCTATCCACCTTTTCAGGCGGCAACATGAACAGCCGGCTCACGAGAATCGCGCCTTCGACAACCGCCGCCTGCGCGCGATTGAAGCCCGGAAACGGCGCATGCGTCTCGCGATGCACACATTCCATGCGCAACGTCGGGCGCGCTTCGTCATCGAGAAGTTCGGCGAGACGCAGCTCGATATGCGCGAGCGTCGATGCGAGCCGCACGCTTGGCACCGTGCTCGCGGCAACCGTCGGCCAGTCGCGCGCAATGCCCGTCACGCAGCCCGCGAACACGCGCACGTCCGTCGTCAGATTGATGACGGCGCTCTTCGTCGCGATGACGTTATCGAGCGTCGTCGACGGACGGAACGGCGCAAGAATCGCGAGGCCCTCTTCGAAGCGCACGCCCATCGGCGCGATATGCGGCCGGCCATCGCGATCCGCGGTCGTGACGATGGTCTCGTAAATCATGATGGTCGGCGAAAGTATTCGTAGCCGCACGAAAGAGCCGCCATCGCTTCGATGCGGCTTCGTGCGGGTTCGGTCCGCGTTTAGCGGGTGGCGATATACATCGTGATTTCAAAACCAAAACGCATATCGGTGAAGCTCGGCGTAGTCCATTGCATGGGCGTTCCTCCAGATGAGTCGGGTTGATGCCTCGATACCGCTTCGATGATTTGCCGATGCGGACGAATCCGCCAGGCGGCCGGGAGGGGGCCGGCCCTTCGACGATGCAAGCGCCATGCCAATGACATGAAGCGGATGCCGAAGAGCGCGGCTCGCTCATCATGCGCGCCGACTGTGACGAAATCAGAACACAGTGTCCCATTGCTTCGTTCATAAACGCATCAGGGCTATTCCCGACTAAGGCATCGCTTAAGCCCGGGCAAGTAATTCGTGAATTCCTTTCTGTGCGACGCGTGCTTACTCTGCAATGACAGCAGGGCGCGGTTCACAAGCGGCGATCGCTTCGAGCAGCACCGCGACGCCACTCTCATCTCACTGTCGAGGAAACGGAATGAACGACTTCAGCAAGGCCGCCGTCGAGGCGGTGCGCAATCCGTCCGATCCGCGCTCGCGCTATGCGGCCGGCGTCATGAAGTATCGCGAGATGGGCTACTGGCAGCCCGATTACACGCCGAAGGACACCGACGTCGTCGCGCTCTTTCGCATCACGCCGCAAGCGGGTGTCGAGCCGGAGGAAGCGGCTGCGGCCGTGGCGGGCGAATCGTCGACGGCGACATGGACGGTCGTGTGGACCGACCGTCTCACTGCATGCGACATGTACCGCGCGAAGGCGTATCGCGTCGAACCGGTGCCGAATGCGCGCGCCGACGAGCCGCAGTACTTCGCTTACATCGCGTACGAACTCGATCTTTTCGAAGAGGGATCGGTCGCGAACCTGACGGCGTCGATCATCGGCAATGTGTTCGGCTTCAAGCCGTTGAAGGCGCTGCGGCTCGAAGACATGCGTATTCCCGTTGCGTATCTGAAGACGTTTCAGGGACCGCCGACGGGCATCGTCGTCGAACGCGAGCGGCTCGATAAATACGGACGTCCGCTGCTCGGTGCGACCGTGAAGCCGAAGCTCGGCTTGTCGGGAAAGAACTATGGGCGCGTCGTGTACGAAGGCTTGAAAGGCGGGCTCGATTTTCTGAAGGACGACGAGAACATCAATTCGCAGGCGTTCATGCACTGGCGCGATCGTTACCTCTTCGCGATGGAAGCGGTGAGCCGCGCGCAAGCCGAGACCGGCGAAGTGAAGGGTCACTATCTGAACGTGACGGCCGGCACGATGGAAGACATGTACGAGCGCGCGGAATTCGCGAAGGAGCTCGGGTCGTGCATCGTGATGATCGATCTCGTGATCGGCTGGACCGCTATTCAGTCGATGTCGAAGTGGGCGCGTCGCAACGACATGATCCTGCATCTGCATCGCGCGGGACATGGGACTTATACGCGGCAGCGCAATCATGGCATCTCGTTTCGCGTGATCGCGAAGTGGCTGCGGATGGCGGGCGTCGATCATGCTCATGCGGGCACTGCCGTCGGCAAGCTGGAAGGCGATCCGTTGTCGGTGCAGGGCTATTACAACGTGTGCCGCGAGGCGCGCAATGAGCCTGATCTGTCGCGAGGGATCTTCTTCGATCAACCGTGGGCGGGGTTGCGCAAGGTGATGCCGGTGGCATCGGGCGGGATTCACGCAGGGCAGATGCATCAGTTGCTCGATCTCTTTGGGGATGACTGCATTCTGCAATTCGGCGGCGGGACGATTGGACATCCGCAAGGGATTCAGGCCGGGGCGACGGCCAATCGCGTCGCGCTCGAAGCCATGGTGAAAGCGCGGAATGAAGGGCGGGATATTGCTCGTGAAGGCCCCGATATTCTTGAAACCGCCGCGCGGAGGTGTACGCCGTTGCAGCAGGCGCTCGATACCTGGCGCGATGTCACTTTCAACTATGCGTCGACGGATACGCCGGATTTTGCTGTTACTGCTACGGCGGGGGTATAAGAGGTTTGTTGTTGTTGTTGTTGTTGTTGTCGCCGGATCCCGTGTTCGTGTCGGTCTATTAGCACTGCCCCTGTGCGGGGCGGCACTCACTTTCTTTGCTGCTGCAAAGAAAGTAAGCAAAGAAAGCAGCTTTTCAGGCCCGCGGTCA
>NZ_JARUXN010000004.1:224806-324912 GCF_031451415.1 Caballeronia sp. LZ028
ACCCAAATTGCGTGTGACCGCGGGCGTATCGGGAGCTGCTTTCTTTGCTTACTTTCTTTGCAGCAGCAAAGAAAGTGAGTGCCGCCCCGCACAGGGGCAACGCTAATAGACCTCCGCGAACACAGGATTTCATAGAAGAAGCCGAATCTCCAAACATAAGGAACCCGAAATGAACATCACCCAAGGAACATTCTCCTTCCTGCCACCATTAACCGACGAAGAAATATCCGCACAGATCAATTACGCGTTAGAGCAAGGCTGGGCCTGCTCGGTGGAATACACCGACGATCCCCATCCAAGGAATACGTATTGGGAAATGTGGGGCCTCCCCATGTTCGACCTCCACGATGCCGCCGGCGTGCTGATGGAAGTGAACGAATGCCGCAAGACGTATCCGAACCACTACATCAAAGTAAACGCCTTCGACTCCGTCCGCGGATTCGAAACGATGCGCCTCTCGTTCATGGTGAATCGCCCAGCGGAAGAACGAGGCTTCCGACTCGAACGCCAGGACGACAGAAGCCGCATCCAGCGCTATGCGATCCGCACCTACGCAACCGATCGCCCGAGCGGCGAGCGTTATTGATGAGGAACACCGACCATGAACGCCGAAGCCACGCTCGAAGAAGCGCCGCAAGCGAAAGCGATGCACGCCGACCTGATGGCGCTCTATCGCGAATCGCGCATCGGCGAAGTACTGGCGGAACTGGACCGCGATCTCATCGGCCTCGCGCCGGTCAAGACGCGCATCCGCGAGATCGCCGCCCATCTGCTCGTGGAGCGCGCCCGCGAGACACTCGGTATCGCATCGGGTGCGCCCACGCTGCACATGTGCTTCTCGGGCAATCCCGGAACCGGCAAGACCACGGTTGCGCTGCGCATGGCGCAAGTGCTGCATCGCCTGGGCTATATCCGCCGCAATCATCTCGTCTCGGTGACACGCGACGATCTCGTCGGCCAGTACATCGGCCATACCGCGCCCAAAACGCGCGAAGTGCTCAAGCGTGCGATGGGCGGCGTGCTCTTCATCGACGAGGCCTATTACCTGTATCGCCCGGAAAACGAACGCGACTACGGACAGGAAGCCATTGAAATCCTGCTGCAAACGATGGAGAACCAGCGCGACGACCTCGTCGTGATCCTCGCGGGATACGAGTCGCGCATGGAGACGTTCTTTCATAGCAACCCGGGCTTTCGTTCGCGCATCGCGCATCACCTCGTATTTCCGGACTACGCGCCCGGCGAGCTTCTGCAAATCGCCGAGCACATGCTGAGCGACATGCACTACCGCTTCGACGACGCCGCCCGATGCGCCTTCGAAGACTATCTCGCGCATCGCATCAGACAGCCGAACTTCGCCAACGCGCGTTCGGTGCGCAATGCGCTGGATCGCGCGCGACTGCGTCAGGCGAACCGGCTGTTCGCCGCGGCCGAAAGCGGCAACGGTGTCGCCGATGCCAACGCGCTGATGCAACTCGACGCCAGCGATATCCGCGCGAGCCGCGTGTTCACCGATTCATAACTCGAAGGAGAACGCGATGCAGGATGGACGCACGACCTTATCGAAGTTCCTGATCGACACGCTCGACCGCAAGCCCGGACCCGAGGCGGCGAGCGGACTCTCCGCGCTGTTGATCGACGTGGCCGCATCGATCAAGACGATCGCGGCCGCATTGACGCGCGGCGCGTTGAGCGGACAGCACGGCTCGGCACAATCGATCAATACGCATGGCGAGGAACAAAAGAAGCTCGACCTCGTGACCAACGATATCTTCCTGCAGCATTGCGAATGGGACGGTCTGCTCGCGGGCATGGTGTCGGAAGAAATGGACGACGTCTACGCGATTCCCGAGCCGTATCCGCGCGGCGAGTATCTGCTCGCGTTCGATCCGCTCGATGGCTCGTCCAACATCGATATCAACGGCGTAGTCGGATCGATCTTCTCGGTGTTGAGGCGCGCGAGCGACGAAAGCGACGCGCCCAACGACGCAGCGTTTCTGCGTCCGGGCCGCGAGCAGGTTGCGGCAGGCTATGCGATCTACGGCCCGTCGACGATGCTCGTGCTCTCCGTCGGCAATGGCACGCACGGCTTCACGCTCGAACGCGATGTCGGCAACTTCGTGCTCACGCATTCCGATATTCGCATTCCCGAGGATTCGTGCGAGTTCGCGATCAACGCATCGAACGAGCGCTTCTGGGAACCCCCCGTGCGCCGCTACGTGCAGGAATGCAAGGACGGCCGCACCGGATGCCGCGCGCAGGACTTCAACATGCGCTGGATCGCATCGATGGTCGCGGAAGTGCATCGCATCCTCATGCGCGGCGGCGTGTTCATGTATCCGCGCGACTTCAAGACGCCAGCGATGGAAGGCCGCCTGCGTCTCCTGTATGAAGCCAGCCCGATGAGCTTTCTCGTCGAGCAGGCGGGCGGGCTGTCGATCACCGGGCGCGAACGCATTCTCGATGTCGAGCCGAAAGCGCTGCATCAACGCGTGCCCGTGATACTCGGCTCACGCAACGAAGTCGACCGCATTCAGCGCTATCACGGCGAATACGATCGCGGCGAGGACAAGCCGTTCACGTCGCCCTTGTTCAAGGAGCGCTCGCTGTTCCTGCCGGAAACGGAAGCCTGATCCCGCATCTGAAACGGCGCTCATCGATTACATTCAGGGAGACAAGCGCATGTCAGTCAAACATCCGATCGTTGCAGTGACCGGTTCGAGCGGCGCCGGCACCACCACCGTCATGAAGAGCTTCACGCATATCTTCAGGCGCGAAAAAATCAACGCGCAGATCGTCGAAGGCGATGCGTTCCATCGATACGATCGCCTCGGCATGCGCGAAGCGATGAAGCAGAGCGAACGCGACGGTCTCGTCAACTTCAGCCACTTCGGGCCGGAAGCGAATCTGCTGCTTGAACTCGAAACGCTGTTCGATACCTACGGCGAAACCGGCGGCGGCAAGTTTCGCCACTACGTGCACGATGAAGGCGAAGCCGTGCATTACAAGCAGGAAGCCGGCACCTTCACGCCATGGGAAGACGTCACGCCTGGCACGGACATGATGTTCTATGAAGGCCTGCATGGCGCAGCCGTCACCGACAAGGTCGATATCGCGCGTCATGCGGACTTGCTCGTCGGCGTGGTGCCGATCATCAATCTCGAATGGATTCAGAAGCTGCATCGCGATCAGACGATGCGCGGTTACTCGCATGAAGCCGTCGTCGATACGATCCTGCGCCGCATGCCCGATTACGTGAACTACATCTGCCCGCAATTCTCGCGCACGCATGTGAATTTCCAGCGCGTGCCGACCGTGGATACGTCGAACCCGTTCACGTCGCGCGAGATTCCGCAGCCCGACGAGAGCTTCGTCGTGATCCGCTTCGCGAAGCCGAAGGGCATCGACTTTCCGTATCTGTTGACGATGCTGCACGACTCGTTCATGTCGCGGCCGAATGTGATCGTCGTGCCCGGCGGCAAGATGGGTCTCGCGATGCAGCTCATCTTCACGCCGATGATCCTGCAGCTACGCGACCGGCGCGCGCGCGCATGAAAGGTTTCTCATCATCGCATCCAAGGAGGCATCACATGAATGCCGTCGCTGAAGCATTGCCCCGACTTCATCGCTCACCCGACACGCGGCAGATGGCGAACGCGTTGCGCATGCTCGCCGTCGATGCCGTGAGCCAGGCCAACTCCGGTCATCCCGGCATGCCGATGGGCATGGCGGAGATCGCGGTCGCGTTATGGGGAAGTCATCTGAAACATAATCCCGCCAATCCCGACTGGCCCGATCGCGACCGCTTCGTGCTGTCGAACGGGCACGGCTCGATGCTGCTCTATGCGTTGCTGCATCTGAGCGGCTATGACTTGTCCATCGACGAGATCAAGCGCTTCCGGCAGATTGGCAGCAAGACGCCCGGACATCCGGAATTCGGCGTGACGCCCGGCGTCGAAACGACGACCGGACCGCTCGGGCAAGGGCTGACGAACGCAGTCGGCATGGCGCTTGCCGAAGCGTTGCTCGCGCGCGAGTTCAATCGGCCGGGGCATGAGATCGTCGACCATCGCACGTATGTTTTCGCGGGCGATGGCTGTCTGATGGAAGGCGTGTCGCACGAAGCGGCGTCGCTTGCGGGCACGTTGCGGCTGAACAAGCTCACCGTGCTTTACGACGACAACGGCATTTCCATCGATGGCCACGTCGACGGCTGGTTCACCGACGATACGCCGAGGCGCTTCGAATCGTACGGCTGGCATGTCGTGCGCGCGGTGGACGGCCACGATGTCGACGACGTATCGCATGCGTTGCAGCTCGCGCGCGAGTCGGACCGGCCGACGCTGATCTGCTGCAAGACGGTGATCGGCCTCGGCGCGCCGAAGATGGCCGGCACGCACGATGTGCACGGCGCGCCGCTTCCCGCCGACGAAGTGGAAGCGACGCGGCACGCGCTTGGCTGGATGCATCCGCCGTTCGAGATCCCATCGCCGATACGCGCGCTGTGGGACGCGCGCGAGGCGGGCGCGGCGGCACAGGACGACTGGAATCGTCGCTTCGGTGCGTATCGCCGCGTGTTTCCGGGCGAGGCCGCCGAATTCGAGCGGCGCGTGCGCGGCGCGTTGCCCGCGAACTGGCGCGACACGGCGCATACGCTCGTGCGCGATGCGGATCGCGCGCGACAGAGCATCGCGACCCGCAAGGCGTCGCAACTCGCGATCGAAGGACTGGCGCGCGCGTTGCCCGAACTGCTCGGCGGTTCGGCCGACCTGACCGGCTCGAATCTCACGCGCTGGAAGGACGCGGTCGATGTAAGCGCCGCGCCGGAGAAGGGCAACTACATCCACTTCGGCGTGCGCGAGTTCGGCATGAGCGCGGTGCTGAACGGCGTTGCGCTGCATCGCGGGTATCTGCCGTTCGGCGGCACGTTTCTGACGTTCTCCGACTATTCGCGCAATGCGCTGCGCATGGCCGCGCTGATGAAGACGCGAACGGTGTTCGTTTTCACGCACGATTCCATCGGACTCGGCGAGGATGGCCCGACGCATCAGCCGATCGAACACGCCGCGACGCTGCGCATGATTCCGGGCCTCGACGTGTGGCGTCCGTGCGATACGGTCGAGACGATGCAGGCGTGGATCGGCGCGATCGAGCGCGACCGGCCTTCGTGTCTGCTGTTGTCGCGGCAGAATTTGCCGTTCGTGCCGCGCGACGAAGCGCAGATCGACGGCATCGAGCGCGGCGGCTACGTGCTCGCCGACTGGCCTTCGACTTGCGAGCGCGATGCGCGCCGCGTCGTGTTGATCGCGACCGGCTCGGAAGTGGCGCTTGCGCTCGCCGCCGTCGAGCCGCTGAAGAAAGAGGGCATTCTCGCGCGCGTCGTGTCGATGCCTTCGACGACCGTGTTCGATCGCCAGTGCAACGCGTGGCGCGAACGCGTGCTGCCCGAAGGCGTGCCGCGTCTCGCGATCGAAGCGGGCGTCACGGCGTTCTGGCGGCAGTACGTCGGGCTGAATGGCGGCGTGATCGGCATCGATCGCTTCGGTGAATCGGCGCCCGCCAGCGAACTGTTCGCGCACTTCGGCGTGACGACCGATGCGCTCGTCGACGAAGCGCGCCGCGTGGCCGCATGATTTTCGCGTTTTGCATGGAGACATCACGATGGCTTTCATCGCATTGAGGCAGTTGCTGGATCACGCGGCGGAGCACGGTTACGGCGTGCCCGCGTTCAACGTCAACAACATGGAGCAGGTCCACGCGATCATGCAGGCGGCCGAGGCGACGAGAAGCCCGGTCATCCTGCAGGCGTCGGCGGGCGCGCGCAAGTATGCGGGCGAGCCGTATCTGCGGCATCTGGTGTTGGCGGCGGTCGAGGCGCATCCGGATATTCCGGTGGTGCTGCATCAGGATCACGGCGCGAGCCCGTCGGTTTGCCAGCAGGCGATTCGTTCGGGCTTCACCTCCGTGATGATGGACGGCTCGCTCATGCCCGATCAGAAAACGCCCGCGGAATACGACTACAACGTGGACGTGAGCCGGCGCGTCGTCGAGGCGGCGCATTCGGTGGGCGTGTCGGTGGAGGGCGAGCTGGGTTGTCTCGGATCGCTGGAGACGGGGCGCGCCGGCGACGAGGACGGCGTCGGCGCACAAGGCGCGCTGAGTCACGATCGCCTGCTGACCGATCCCGACGAAGCGCGCGCGTTCGTCGAGGCGACGGGCATCGATGCGCTCGCGATCGCCATCGGCACGTCGCACGGCGCTTACAAGTTCAGCCGCCAGCCAACCGGCGATATTCTCGCGATCGACCGCATCGCCGAGATTCACGCGCGCATTCCGGATACGCATCTCGTGATGCACGGTTCGTCGTCAGTGCCGCAGGAATGGCTCGCGATCATCCGCGAGCATGGCGGCGAGATACCGGCGACGTTCGGCGTGCCCGTCGATGAAATTCGGCGCGGCATCGCGAACGGCGTGCGCAAGGTGAACATCGATACGGATATCCGGCTCGCGATGACCGGCGCGATGCGGCGCGCGATGGCGTCGGCGAAGTCGGAGTTCGATCCGAGGCATGCGCTGAAGGCGGCGACGGCGGCGGCGCGGGATTTATGCGTCGAGCGGTTCGAGGCGTTCGGCTGCGCGGGACACGCGGATCGCATCAGGCCGATGGGACTCGAGGCGATGGCGAAGCGGTATCACTGAGAGGAGCGCCGCTCGGTAAGACGGGCGGCTTTAGGCAGATCCTTCTGCGCTTCTTCGACACTGAAAATATACTCGTGTCCTCGGATAGTTAAGGAGAACTTCGATGCTATCCGAGTGCAATCGCCCCACCAATATGCCAAACCGCCAATCGAAACAATTGGGACCTATTTCATGCCTACCGAATCACCGACAGCCATCCCCGCATGTTCCATCTCGGCCCTGCGCAATCGAAGATCGTACGACATGAGCAGCGCCCGCATCTGCGGCGACATGCCGTGATAGTGAACGAGAAAGCTCGACGGCACACGAAAGCCCCACGGCGTGTTGATGTCAACGAGGCTGCATATGTCTTCGCTGCCCAACGATGCCTGCTCCGAGACCGCGCAATTGAAATGCCATTGATCCCCGCCGCCCGATAGGAGACTTTGCTTGTCATCGACGTTCTCGACGCTTGCGATGACCCGATCGAGTAGCGCGGCATTCGCAGGCGTGCGGCGAAAGCCCATCACGCCTGAATTGAAAATCCAGGTGCCGACATCGCGCGCAAGAACGAGATCGCGGCTGCTGCAGAAAGACTCGAGTGGCCGGTCGAGATCGTTGACGAGCGTGTCGGCGTCGAGCCAGAAAGCCCATTCGTGATGCGGGAGGTTTTCGCGCAGCAGGAAAGGCTTGACCCAATTGCCGCGCATCGGCAGGCGTTCGGCGATGCGGCGCGGAACCTCGCGATGCACGTACAAGGTATAGCCATGACGTTCGCAATACTCACGCAGGTTCGCTTCTGCGATGCGTCCGTAGATCGCTGCCTCTGGCGTGTAGACGGTCGTGATCGACACGGGCCGTCCGGGATTGCAGGTGCTCATGGCCGTCATCGTGCTTTCATCGGATGCGCCGTCCTCGAACGCACGCGCATGGTTGTTGCGATGTGCATTGAGATGCTCGATGAGCGCTTCCCGCAGCCGGGGATGCACGCATGTTCGCGAGAGATCGGCGTGCTCTTCGGCGATAGCGAGCGCGAATACGCGAAAACGCGGCCATACGGGCATGAGGGGGCCACTGGCGGCGAGCACCGCGTAGATCGGATTCCGCGCGTTACCGCAAACGCGAGGAAACGTGCATGCATCGAAGGCATCGAGCAGGTCGGTTTCGATTGGCGGTATAGGCGATCCGAACCGGCAGCGATTCACGACTTTCAGCAGCTCGGCGCGCACCCGAGCCGTGTTGCGCCAGATTTGAACATCGGGTTGAGGCCGCACGTCCTTGATACGGGTGAGCAGCCAGTCGCGTTCGCCGAGCACGAAGTCGAGCGGCACCGGCTCGACGATCGCAGCGTTCTCGCTCAGCAACAAAACGATCTCGCCCTCTTCGGCGCGGTGCATTTCGGAGAGCAGCGACTCGTACTTGAAGAGCCATTGCGCCGGCGCGTTCCGATAGATGTCTGCCGCGTCGATGACGATATGGCGATACCCATGCAAGGCGGCATAGTGTCGATGATTGTCGAGCGCTGCGCGGGAGGGGTGAAGAAAAAGACTGATGACTTGCATGATGGCGGCGCCGCTCCGTTGAAAGGAGAGCTGCGCGAAGGCTTAAAGGCGTGGAGAAATGTTCAACGGCGGATGCGAAGTACAAAAAACTAAGGATTACGCTGTAGTTCATGTTGTTAGCGGAACCGCATTTTAGGCTATTTGCAGTCAACCATTGAATAGTTCGAGCAACCTTTTTGGAGCGATGTCATCATGCCTACCGAATCACCGACTGCCGAACTCGGCGCGATCGCATCCCGTTTCGTGCTCCCCGCGACCGACGGCAGCATGCACACACCTCATTCTCTGAAGGGTGAGAACGGCCTCGTGATCGTCTTCATGTGCAATCACTGTCCCTACGTGAAGGCCGCGATGCCGAACCTGATCCGCGATGCGCGCGCGTTGCATGAAATCGGCGTCAACGTGGCAGGCATCAATTCGAACGATGCGGCCGTCTACACCGACGACGCCTTCGATCGCATGATCGCGGTCGCCGAAGAATGGAACCTGCCGTTTCCGTATCTGCGCGACGAAACGCAGGAAATCGCGCGCGCGTATGGCGCGGTCTGCACGCCGGAGTGCTTCGGCTTCGACCGCGAATTGCGCCTGAAATATCGCGGCCGAATCGATGCGTCGCGCAAGCAGGCTTTGCCCGATGCGCGCCGCGATCTCTTCGAAGCGATGCGCGCAGTAGCAATAAACGGCGAAGCGCCCGAAGCGCAATATCCCGCGCTCGGCTGCTCGATCAAATGGAAGCCTTAGCTTGTCTTTTTTGTGCTGCCGGGCGCATGCCACGCCATCAGGTCTTCATCGGGCCGATCGACTTCGCATCCCCAATCGAGTTGCTCATCCTGATCGAAGCGCTTGCCCAGCTGCCACGCGATTTCCGCGCGCGCGAGCTGCACGCCGAGGTAGAACGCGTGCCCGCCATCGTTTTCGATCTTCAGCGCGGGATAGAGCGCGAACGGATCGACGGCGACGTGATGCCCGTCGCGGTTATAGACATGTATGCCGTCCGCCGATACTTGCACGCGAAAATTCGGATCGCGCACGGCGGCGGCGAATGCGGCGATCTCTTGGGCATCGTACGGAAACGGCCGCTTTGCGTGCAGCGCGGACAGATCGGCGGATATGCCTTTGGGCAGCGTCTGCGTTTCGCGCGCGGCGTGCATCACGCGACGCGCGACATCGGCTTCGCGAACGGCGCGGCGCGCGTGCAGGCTGACCGACGTCGTCAGCACGGCGGCGATGCGCAATTCCGCCGCCATGCCGAACAACACTGCGTTGATGCCGCTCGTGTCGGCCTCGGTCAGCTCGGTCACATTGCCGACGCCCATCATGATCGGCACTTCGGGATGACGCTCGCGCAACGACACGTAACGCGCGATGGACGCCGCGAGCCCGAACGGAATCGGATCGAGAATCGGATCGGCGAGAAAGGCGCGGCCGCGCCTCGTCATCGCATCGATTGCGGCATCGAGCGATGCGACGTCCGCGGGCTCGCGCGGCACGAGTATCGGCGTCGAAGCAATTTCATCAGTTATCCATAGCGTATCGACGTTGAGGCTCATCACATAGTCCGCGCCCGCGCGCCCGCCGCGCACGAGTTCCTCTTCACGCATCGAATCGACGCTCACGCGATAGCCTTGCTCTTTAAGCATCGCGACCGCGTCCTCGAGATGAGCAAACGGCGTTTCCGGCAGACAGCCGATATCGATTACATCCGCGCCTTGCCGCTTGTATTCGCGCGCGCGCGCCGCGATGCCGTCGAGATCGAGACGCGGCGCATCGACGATCTCCGCGAATATCTCCGTCTCGTAGCGCGACAGATCGACATGCCGCGCCTCGCGTCCGAAGAATTGCGGCAAGTCCTTCACCTCTTCGGGACCGCGCTCGACCTTCACGCCGTAATGCGCGGTGAGGGCGTCGAGATCGCCGCGGCATCGGCCGGGCACGATCATGCGAGTCGTGCCTTCGCCCAAGGGCGTCGCGACGCGCCGGCGGATCATGTCGGCGGTCATCAGGCCCGCGACCTGAAGGCCGATCTCGCGCACTTCCCATGTGAACGGCGATCCTGCGGCCACAGGCGCGATGCTTTCGAGCACTTGCCGAAGGCTCGGCTCCGCGAGCCGTCCCGTCAGGAAGACGATGTGTTCCATGCGAGCTTCAGGTCCGCCAGGCGTTGATCGAGCGCGGCTTTGAGATCGTCGAGCGAGCGGGCCACCGTGGTATGCGCGAAGCGCGCGAGCCGCTCGACGTTCTCGAACTCGATCGCGCGCGGCCTCACTTCGACCCATTCGTGCGGGGCCTGCGTGATGACGGAGGGCGCGGTATCGCATGCGAACACGATGCCCGGCACGCATTGCTTGCCGGCTTGCGCATAGAGATTGGTGGGCAGGGTGTCGGAGATGCCGAACGCGCATTTGGCGACGGTGTTGCTCGTCGCGGGCGCGATCACGACCGTGTGATATTCGCCGTTATAGATCATGCCGACGGGCACGCTGCTCGCGCTGTTGTCGCGCAACACCTTGAAGTGCTCGCGCAGTTTCGCGACAGTCCAGCCGTAGAGCGGCAGCACTTCCTCGCCGGCAGACGAGAGAAACAGATCGACGCCCGGAAGCTGCCGTGCGAGCGCGATCGATTCTTCGAGCATATGGCCCGAGCCCGTCACGCACCACGCAAAGCGCGCGTCGGGCTTGAACTCGTCGAGCCGGCGGGCGGGCGTGGGTTGCGTCATGCGTCGGATGCGCCCGGCGTATCGTGCGACAGCCGGATATGCAGACGATGCATCTTCCGATACAGCGTATTGCGGCTGATGCCGAGCACCTTCGCGACATTGCTCACGTTCCAGCGATGCTCGTCGAGCAACTGAAGCACGGTCTCGCGCTCCTTGACCTGGATCGCGTTGAGCGACGACGTATCGGCATCGTCGGCGAGATGCGGCGCTGCGGTTATCGGCGTGCGTGCGGCGGTTTGCGTGACCGGCGCGACGCCGTTCGCGATCTCTGGCGGCAGATGCGCGCAGCGAATCTCGGGGCCGTCGCAGAGTGCGATCGCCATCTGCAGCACATGCCGCAACTGGCGGATATTGCCCGGCCACGGATAGTTCAAGAGCGCCTGCTTCGCTTCGGCGGAAAGCGCGGGCGGTTCTTCGGCTTCGGTCTCGAGAATATGGCCGATGAGCGCGAGCGCATCGGCGCGTTCGCGCAGCGGCGGCAGATTGATCTCGATACCGTTCAGCCGGTAATACAGGTCCTCGCGGAACATGCCCGTTTGCACGAGCTCGACGAGATTGCGGTGGCTCGCGCTGATGAGCTGAAAGTCCACCTTCACCGTCGTTTCCGCGCCGAGCGGCGTGACCTCGTGTTCTTCGAGCACGCGCAGAAGACGCGCTTGCAACGCGAGCGGCATGTCGCCGATTTCATCGAGGAAAAGGGTGCCGCCGTTCGCCTGCACGATCTTGCCGCGACGGCCTTCACGCTGCGCGCCGGTGAACGCACCGGCGCGATATCCGAACAGTTCGCTTTCGATCAGATTCTCCGGCAGCGATGCGCAATTCACCGCGACGAACGCACCGGTTCCGTTAGGGCTGATGCTGTGCAGCGCATTGGCGAAGACTTCCTTGCCGGTGCCTGTCTGGCCGCGCAGGATGATCGGGATCTTCCGCTGGATCACGCGCGCCGCGAGTTGAATCTGCGAGGCCATGCGCGGATCGCCGAACTCCAGATGCGCGAGCTTGTCGAGGCGGCCCGCCGATGCCGGCTCGCGCGCGTCCTTCTTCGACGCTTTGGCGCGCGCGCCGGGCGCGGACAGATCGCGCGATGCCGGATCGTTCATCAGGATGCGCGTTGCGCCCTTCGCGCCTTCGCGCGACGTCTGCGCAGTGAGGAAGAAGCGGCTGTTCGCCTTCGCGCTGTAGACCGTCACCGGATGGAACGAGCCGCGAATGCTGCGCGCGATCATGTCTTCGAGCGACGCATTGAACGCTTCCTCGATGCGCTTGCCGCACAGCTCGGCGGGCGAGCGCAGATCGAGCTGGAAGAGGGCGCTGCGGCTTGCGGCGAGCACGACGCCGTCGTCGCTGACGGCGAGCTTGCCCGCATGCAGAGTGCCGACGAACTCGGGCCGGCTATGAAAGTGGATCATGTTCGCGTGCCGGTAGCGCGCATCGATCAGACGATTTTCGATCATCTGCCGCGACATGCCGACGAGCACGAGCGAATGCTGCTGCAACAGCTTCGAGCGGCTCGTGACATCGAGCACGCCGACGACGGTGCCGCGTTCATCGAAGATCGGCGCGGCGGAGCACGTGAGCGATGTATAGCGTGGATAGAAATGCTCGTGCTGACAAACGGCGATGCAGTCGCGCTCGATGAGGCACGTGCCCATGCCGTTGGTACCGGCTTCGCGCTCGCTCCACATCGCGCCGACGCGCAGGCCGTCGGCGGCGACGGCTTCGCCGAACGGCACCGACGACACCTGATGCACGATGACGCCATCGGCATCGACGAGCACGACGGCGAGTTCAGGATCGGCGAGTTGCTGATAGAGCGTCGTCATTTCGAGCTTCGAGCACGCGATGAGATCGCTCGCGGCTTCGCGACGCTCGTTGAGTTCGTGCTGCGCGAGCACGGGCGGCATGACGAAGCGGCCTGGATCGAGCCTGAATTCCGTGAGGCATCGCAGCCACGATTGCGCGACCGAATCGCTGGCGCGGCGCGCGGCCAGCGGATTATTGACGATGTTCAGCACTTCCCGGACATGCGTGTCTACGTCAGCAAGTGACGACATGGGGGCAAGTCTCCGTTGCGCCGCATTCCGGTGCGCGTTTCGCGCGGCCGTTCGACGCCGAATCTGTTGTGTTTTACGCTGGCGCTGCGGCCAATCGTGCCTGAAGGCGCGCCTCGTGGCCGGATGATCGGGAGATTTCAGGTGCTGTCTGCGGACCCGAACGACCGGTTCTCAAAAACTGTACATCCTTAGGCGCGTAGGTTCAATAAGTAGTCGCATAGAGTGATGCGAACGCGCCCGCTTTTTGCTTGCCATTCGCGGATGGATTCGGCGATTGGCGCCGGGTCTCTTTTCTATAAAGGGCCGCATTCGCGCGGTGATGAACATATGGGCCGATTCGAACCGATCCGCGAAGCTGCGTATGTTGCGCCGCAACCTGATGCGTCCCTATCGCATGCTGCAATGGACATCGTTTATATCGAGGGACTGACGGGGCAGACGGTTATCGGCATCGACAAGAGCGAGCTGCATGATCCGCAGCCGGTGCGGATGAGCCTCGCGATCGGAGTGCCGTCGTTGCGCGCCTGCGTGACGGATCGGATCGAGGACACGGTCAACTATGCGGCAGTGCGGGAGGCGGTTCACGGGCTGCTTGCGTCGCATGGATTGCAGTTGCTGGAGGCGCTGGCGGAGCGCATCGCGCAAATGCTTATCGCGGATTTCGGTGCGCATTGGGTAAGGGTTACGCTGGCCAAGCCAGCCAAGTTCGATGATGTCGATGCTGTAGGTGTTGTGATTGAGCGACGACGTAGCGTCGATGTGCGGGGCGGCGGTTCTGTTAGCCTTGCTTGGATCGGGCGGGGGTATGTGCCGGGGTGATGGGTTTTTGGTTTTTTTCGCTTTTGGTTTTTGGCTTTGGTTTTCGCCGGATCCCGGTTTCGCGTCGGTCTATTAGCGTTGCCCCTGTGCTAATAGACCGACACGATCACGGGATCCGGCGAAATCAAGAGCGCGAGAGAAAACCGCAAGCAAAAAGAACTTCACTTGGCAGCAGCCTTCTGCTGAATCCCACAAGCCTTATAAGCATCCCTCTGCAATTCCCGATACTTTTTGGTTTGAGCCTTCGCGCGATCCACGCGAAACTCTGCCCCACCTTCCCCACCCAACGTAGCGTACTTAGAAAACGTAGATTGCTCGACGTAATCGTCATAAGTAAGCACCTTGGCGATCTTGTCGATCGCACACGAGCACTTGTACACGTTGGCGAAATCGTGCCCGTTATCGTCCATGCATCCGAGCACGTATTCCACGCGCCCTTCGGTCGGATAATCGTGCGTCTTCGCCGGCGGCGGCCCGCCACCCGCGCCTGTCGCGGCGAACGAAAGCGGCGAGATCAGCGAGAGGCAAAGAAGCACCGACAACGCGCAGCAACGTGGGGTCATGCGAAGAGCCTCGTGGTTATGAAACGAACAACGCCAAAACAGCCGGCACGCAAAAGACCCACACGCACCGGCCCCAAACAACAGATCAGCTCGGCGAGAACGGATGCGACATCGTTCCCTTCTTCGATACTACATCTTGGGCCGATGGCTCGCCCGCCACCGCGCGCGCAATCGCTTCCTTCGTCGCCTGATAGTTGAAGTCGTGAATCTTCTGGTCGTTGTCCGCTTCCCAGTGAATGAACACGCCGACGCAAATGAACAGGTCGTCGGCTTCGTCGGCGGGAATGACGCCGCCTTCCACGCTGTCGGCGACAGCCATCGCCACCGCGCGCTGCGCCGGGCCGAACATCTGCACGGCCTGCTTCGCGCCCTTGATCGTCACCTTGTTGAAGAGAATCGTGTTCGGCTTGGTCAGCAGATTCGGCGCAACCACGGCGAGCAGCGACGTGAAGCCGTCCTTGTTGTTCGTGAGCGCGTTGCAGAACGCGGTCTCGGCAGCGGAACCTCGCGGTCCGATGATCAAGTCGATGTGTGCCACCTCGTTGCCATCGCCGACGAGCGACTCTCCTACCAGGACGCGGTTGATCTTGGCCATGCTGTTCCTCCAGTGATGTGTGGTTCTAGGGACTAGCGACTTGCTCTCGACTCGCGACGGGCACCTCTTTAGCCGCGCAAGGCTCGCGGTCCCACCGGATTGCCGATGCGACCGCTCAACCGCGAACTTCCTAACATGTTCCGTGCCAATTTCCGGTCCGCGCGGGCAGACTTCATGCATTCGCCGTTGACGTCGTCAACGCGACGAAAAGCGCCGCCACCGCGAGGTCCGCGCTCGTGCCGGGATTGATGCCGCGCGCCTTCAGTTCGGCATCCCATCGATCGAGCGCGGGCGACTCCGCGGGACAACCCGCCGCGTGCCAGTTCGCGCGATGCATCGCCGCATCGCGCGTGACACTTTGCGCCATCGCCGCGCCCTGCTTGCGCACAATGTGCGAATCGGGCCAGCCGGAAAGAAACGTCAGGAACGCTTCCAGCATCGCGCGATGCTCCGTCGCCGACGACACGGCGCCCACCGCATCGAGGCCCGCGCCGAAGATATCGGCGAAACCGTTCTCATACTGACGCGCAATGCTGTCGCGATCCGCCGCGAGCGACATCGCCGCGCGCAAGGTCACGGTCGGCGGCGCATGCACGGGCTGCTCGGGCGCGTCGCCGAGGCCGCCCGGATTCGCCAGCGCGATCGCGCGATACGCGAGGCGCGCATCGTCGACGTCCAGTTCCGCGAGCACGCGCTCGGTCGCCGCGCGCCAGCGCGATGGATCGATCGGAGCGTCGCCATCGAAACGTTCGAGCGCGGCGCACAAAGGCGCGGCGAGCAGCACGATGCCCAGATTCGTGTTGCAGCCGACCGCGTCGAAAGTCCGCCGCACGGCGTCGAGAATGCGCGCGCCCACGCGTGCGCGCGGCGTGAAAAGTCCCGCCGCCGCCGTGCCCGCGCTCGCGATGAATTGCGCCGATGTCATGTTGTGCCCCGCGCTCGCGACGCTCACGTTGCCGGGCTTCCTGGTCTCGACATCGAGCCGGCACGCGCGCAGAAACGCGGTGCGCGCGGCGTCAGACGCGCTCATCGCCGCTGGCGAGCGCAAGCGGGCCTTTCGATGCGGCCAGCTTGCGATCGAGAAAATCGTCGACGAGCAGCGCCGCGATATCGCGCGGCGTCACCGATTGCAAACCGCGCCACGCCGCGACGCCGTTCACTTCGAGCACGACCGGCCGTCCGCCTTCCGCCGGAATCAGATCGACGCCCGCGTAGTCGAGACCGAGCGCCTGTGTCGCGCGCACGGAGATGTCTGCGAGCGCGGGCGTGATTTCGGCAGGCTCGCATTTCGCGCCGCGCGCGAAGTTGTGGATCCAGTCTTCGCCGCCGACGCGCTTCATCGCCGCGACCGCCTTGCCGCCGATAACGAGCACGCGCCAGTCGAAGCCAGGCGCACCCGCATCGACATAACGCTGCAGATACGCGACCTGACTGAAGGGTTCCAGCGACGGCAGCGTCACGCCGGGCTTCTTCAGCCCTTTGCCCTGCGAACCGAAAAGCGGCTTCATCACGACTTGCCGGCCCGCCGCCGCCTCGCGCATCAGCACGCGCTGCGCATGCGACGGCGATTCGCTTGCCCACGTCGCGGGCGTCGGCACGCCGTATCGGTTGAGCAGAAAGCTCGTCATCGACTTGTCGACGCTGCGCTCGATCGCGCGCGCATCGTTATAGACGGGCACGCCGCTCTCGCGCAGCGCATGCAGGATGCCGAGCCGCAACGTCACCTGCTCGAACGTGCCGCCCGCGATGCCGCGCACGAACACCGCGTCGGGCAGCGTGTGGCCGAAGCCGGGAATCGCGAGACCGTGCGGTTTCCATGTCGTGTCGATGCGGCAATCCGCGAGATCGACGCAACGCGCTTCGACATCGCGCGCGCGGAATGCTTTCTTCAGGCGGCCGGTGTGCCAGCCTGTCTCATCGGTCATGATGGCGACGCGCAAGCTCATGACGCGCTCCATTGCGCGTCGAGCAAAGGCTTGTCGACCTTGCCGCCGTGATACGTCGCGCCGCTTTCGAGACTCGACACCCACGCTTCGGCGGGCGCGAAGAGCGCCGGATCGATCTGATAGAAGTCGTAGTTGAACGACGTGAAGATCTCCGCGAACGGACGCCCGTAATCGCGCGCATTCGACGACGGCAATTCGGCGGCGAGCCGCTTCGCGACCGCATCGCTTTTGACCGTCAGATGCACGCGGCCGCCGTAGAGGATCGCGTCGTTGGTGCGGCCCATCGCCTGGATGCCGTCGGGCGCGGGCGGCGGAAGCGGCGCGCTGCCGCTGCCTTCGACGATCTCCGCGAGATCGACGCCCAGCACATGCGTCTTGTGCAGCGCGACTTCCACGACACGCGCGACGACCTGCACCGTGCCCGCAACAGACTGTGTCGGCGTCACGGCGATGACGAGCTTGTCCGGCGCGAGGCCGCAATCGTTGAGCACTTTGTCGATGACAACTTGCGGCGGCAGCCGGTCCACTTCCATCACGAGCGCACCGCGATCGTGGCGGTCGCGATAGCCCAGTTCGTCGAAGAGCGGTTCCTTGCACGCGAGCGCGCGCGCCGGCCCCGAGCCGAGCGAGAAAAATTTCTTGCCGCCCGTTTGCTCCTTGGTCGCGGAAAGGCTCCAACCCGCGTACTGACTCGCGAGGCACGCGAGCACCGGGTTGCTCGTATGCACTTCGATGAAGCTCGGCCAAAGCGGTGCGTCATCGAACGCGCTGCGCCGCGCGACCCGCCCGAGCCCGCCCATGCAGATGCGCGCGATCAGGATGCCCGCGTCGGCGCTGCCTTTGGCGTCCACGCCCGCATCGACGATGACGGTGCCGCCATCGGTGCGCGTGACGTCGACGTGAAGACGCGCGGCATCGTCGATGAGACGCGCGACGAGCCGCTCGCTCGATGCGTTGACGCTCACCGCCGAATCCGCCTGGAAAGTTGAAGTCATGGTCTCGATAAGAGTTCGATGCGTTGCAAAAGGCGCGCATGCTCGCGATCCAGCGCGTCGCGCAGATCGGAGAACGCGGGCGCGGACGCGGTCATCGTGCAGACCGGCTGGCCCGCTTCGATGCGCGCGCCGACGAGCGGCACGTCGTGACACGCTGGATCGTCGAAACATGCGTCGCTGAACGCGGGCGACGCCGTGAAGCCTTCGTGCGCGAACACGACGCGCTGCCCCGCATGGAGCGGCGGGGTGCGAGCGGCGGTATCCGGCGCGTGCGGCAGCTCGCCGTGCAGACACGCATCCAGATGCGCGCCGATCAAACCGCGCGGCCAGGCGTCGGGCCAGGCGGCTTCATAGAGCGCCATCGTCGATGACGGGCGCGTGTTGATTTCGAGCACGCTGAACGTGTCGCCGTCGAGCAGAAAGTCGATGCTGTTCAGCCCCGTCAGATCCGTTTGCCAGACGATTCGATCAATCGCTTCGACGATGCGCGCCGCGATGCGCGCGGACAATCGCACCGGCCCGAGCGAGCCCGCGTGCACGAAGGGCAGACGTCCCGCCGCGACCGTCAGTTGCTCCGCGAAGCCGATGACCGCCGCCTCGCGATGCGCGGCGACGAAAAGCGCGGACATCGAACGGCCCGGCGCGAGCCCCTGAAAATACGCGCCGGCGGGCGCGCGCCCGACATCATCGGCCCATTCGATATGCGTGCCGCCGCAGCCGTCCGAACGTTTGACGAGCCAGCCGCTGCGATCGGCGGGCGGCGTGTAGCGCACTTCCGGATGCGCGATGTGCGCTTCGTCGAGCAGCGCGAAGAAGCGGCGCGGATCGCGCACCGCCGCCGCCTGCGCGCCGTTGCCGATGAAGCGCGGCATGTGCGGCGCGCGGCTCAGTTCGCCCGCGAGCGGCTCCAGTCCGCTCGTCACGATGAGACCGAGCATGCGCGGCAGGCGCGCGGCGTGTTCGAGCGCATCGAAGAGACGCGCGCGATCGATCGACAGACCCTTGCCGCCAATATCGAACCACATGCCCGCGTGCTCGCGCGTGTCGCGATCGCCGAAGATATCGAGCGCGACGACGTTCAGTCCCGCGCGCGCCGCCGATTGCGCCAGAAGCCGCGCCGACAAACCCGCGACGGCGATGCGCGGTGCGCGCGATAGCTCGCCTGCGATCATGAGCTTTGTCCCGCGACGATCGCGCGGGCTTCGTCGAATGCTTCGGGAAAGCCGAGATAAACGGGCTTGCCGCCGGTGCGCATGCGCAAAAACAGCCGATGCTCCGCCTGATATTTGACGTTGCCGATCGCGAGCGCGCCGATGCCGACCGCGTCCGCGCGCGCGGCGCCCGCGAGCGGCTTGCCGTCGTCCATCACGTTGACGCCGGCGATGCCTTCGGGCGGCACGGCGTTCACATCGGCGGCGATCAGCAGGTTTTTTGCGTGGGCGAGATCGGCGGATGTCATCACCTGTACGCCCGCGACCGCCGTCGCGAACACGACTTCGGCGCGCGCGAGTTCGCGATGCAACTGATCGGGCGAGCCGGTCGCGACGCCCGAAGTCGCGATATCGAAGCGGCGATTGATTTCGTCGCTTACTTGCGTCGCGCGCGACTGGCTCGAATGGCTCGCGACGACGACATCCGCGCCGAGCGATGCGGCCATCGCCGCGGCCACGCGTCCGACCGCGCCGGTGCCGCCGAGAATGAGCACGCGCTTGCCGCCGAGATCGACGGAATGCGCGGCGCGCAGATGCTTTTCCGCGAGCGCGACGAGCGCGGCGGCGGTCGTGTACGCGCCGCTCGGATCGGCGAAGACGGAGACTTCGAACGGCGGGACCATCGCGTTGCGGGCTTTTTCGAGCATGTCGGCGGCGAGCATCACGTCGCGTCCGCCGATGAAGATGCCCGTGCGCGACACGCCTTTTGGCCCGCGCGAGAAGATCGCGTCCTGCGTGAGCTGCACGACGATGTCTTCATCGACATTGCAGTAGGGCACGAGGATCTGATAGCCCGCGTCGGCGGCCATGTTCACATCGAACGGACTCATTTGCGGCGTGCTGGTGAACATGTGCAGGACGTAGGGTCTTTCGGTGGCTTCGGGCATGGCGATGGACTCGTTGGGCGTGGTGGATGGTTCGATGTGCGTTCCGTGCTCAGGCCGCGTCCGCGCCGTGATGACGATGACCCGCCGCACGCCACGTCGCGCCGCGATTGCGTCCGGCGGCGATCGTGAACGCGAGCGGTGCGCCTTGCGAGACGCGCTGCGCGGCGGCGAGCGCGCGTTCGGCGTCCTGCGCGCTCGCGACGAACGCGAAGCCGACCGGCCCCCACGATGTCTGTCCGATGCCCGCTTTCTGCTCCGCGGCGACGGCTTCGAGCGCGCGCGCGACGGCGGGGCTCGCGAACACGCCGCCTTGAACGGGCGCGAAGTATTCGCCGATGGTGTGTTGCAGGTCGCAGATGGCGTCGGCGTAGGTGTCGAAATCGTGTTCCGCGACGGCGGGCAGGACGCGCATCAGCACGAGATGCGAAAGGTGCGCGGCGAGCGATGCGGGGAAGGGTGCGAGCGATGCGAGGCCGCGTTTCTCTTCGTCGCCGTGGAGGCCTTCGCGCGAGGTGTCGTCGATGAGCAGGACGCGCCATGCGTCCGGGAATGGCTGGCGGGCGATGAGCGGCGGCAGTTTCGTCGTGGAGGTGTGGCGGGTATTGCGCGCGTCGCGGCCGCCGTCGACGATCAGGCCGCCGTGATCGAAGCCGTGTATGCCGATGCCGGAGCGCGCGCCTCGCGCGAGGATTGTGGCGATATCGGCGGTGGTGGCTTCGTGGCCTCGTACGCGGGCGTAGGCGGTTCCCAGGGCCAAGGCCAGCTGCGTGCCGGAGCCTAAGCCCGTGTGGGCGCGCGAGGTTTCGTGTACCTCGATGTCGATCGTTGGGCCTTTGCCCAGTGCTGCTTCCAGTTGCTCGACGTGGTGTTCGATGCGTTCGCGTTGTGCTTCGGTGGTTGCGCCTTCGATGTGCGCATCGCGTCTGGATGCTGGTGCTTGCCTCGCCGTTATGCGCGTGCCGTGCGCGTCGATCGCAAGACCCACGCTGCCGAAGACGCGGCCCAGCGAGCCATTCGGATCGATGAAGCCAAGATGCAGGCGCGCAGGCGATTCGACTGTGATCGCCGTGGGCGGCGAGATGCGTGCTGGTTGAGTCGGCATCGGGATGGGCTTCCTTTTTCTTGGCGGGATTTTTTTGGGGCTTTGGGGTTAGGCAAATCCTGTACCAGTTTTTTTGTTTCGCCGGATTCCGTGGTCTGTCGGTCTATTAGCGTTGCCCCCTGTGCGGGGCGGCACTCGCTTTCCTTGCTGTAGTCGCCGGATCCCGGTTTCGCGTCGGTCTATTAGCGTTGCCCCTGTGCGGGGCGGCACTCACTTTCTTTGCTGTAGTCGCCGGATCCCGGTTTCGCGTCGGTCTATTAGCGTTGCCCCTGTGCGGGGCGGCACCTACTTTCTTTGCTGCTGCAAAGAAAGTAGGCAAAGAAAGCAGCTTTTCAGGCCCGCGGTCACACGCAATTTGGGTAGTACTCTCGTCCCCGGTGGCACTCGCCTAAAGAGTGCCCTCATCACAATAACGGCGCTTGGCTCGCGCACGGTCCGCCGCCCAATAACTTCGGGGGCGCTGGTTCAGCACGAAATGGCGTCGGCACAGCGCTACGCGCTGCCGCTGGGTCTGCAAGGGAAACCATCGGTTTGCGCGCGCAGTGCGATAAAGATGTTAGTAGCGAAGCACGCGCCGACCCGATAGACCGGTCGGCCGCGAAGCGGGCCGGAGCTATTTGGTGCTGAGCCCGTTTATTGTGTGGTGCGATGTGGCAGACCGTGCGCGAGCCAAGCCCGATGGGGCCTATGAGGGCACTCTTTAGGCAGCCCACGAACGACGAGAGGACTACCCAAATTGCGTGTGACCGCGGGCGTATCGGAAGCTGCTTTCTTTGCTTACTTTCTTTGCAGCAGCAAAGAAAGTGAGTGCCGCCCCGCACAGGGGCAGTGCTAATAGACCGACACGAATACGGGATCCGGCGAAAGCGAAAGCGAAATCAAAAGCGGAACCGAAAGCAAAAGCAAAAACAAAAACAAAACCTCAACCCTCGTCATACTTGATATAGCGGAAGCGCTGATCATCCGAGGGAGTGCCCTCGAGCGGCCCATCCTCCTTCCCGGGCTGCCATTGAATGACCTCTTCGATCTTCGAAGCAAGAGCAAAGTCCTTATCCGTGATGCCTTTAGCGGAATGCGTCTTGAGCTTGACGATGACGAACGCATAAGAAACCGTGAGATCCGGATGATGCCAGGCCGCTTCGGCAAGATGCCCCACCGTATTCACGACCATGAGCGTCCCCTTCCAGCTTTCGGTCTTGAACTTGCGCCTGAGCCACCCATCCTCGACATACCAGTGCTTGAGCACACCGGTCAGACGCTGCTTGATCTCCTCATCGGAATAGACCTTCTCGGCTTGAGCCATGGCGAAGCCTCCGCAAAGTTATCGACGCAAGACCCAGTATGCGCCAAACAAAACATGCTGCATCGCGTCATGTCACACGCGCCGCATGACTGTTCGCGTATTTGACACAGTATGTGTCGCCACCCGACAGGAATTCGTCCACTAACGACAGCATCACCCGTCGAATTCCCGATTTAAAGCAACAGAAGTTAAACCGGCATGGAATATGCAATTGGCCTCTCTACGCAAACGTCCGGCCATGTACTGGACGAAGCGCAACTCGTTACCTGCATTTGAAGGCGCGCACGATGCAACCCGGTAGCGTGGTCATCCCTGGGTCGGAGGCATCACCATTCTGGAGGAGACATGAACTTACGCACCCTGGTTCTTGGACTGGCGGTGGCAGCGACGGCAGGCCTGAATTCTTATGTCGCTCAGGCCGACTCGCAGCTCGACAGCCTGATCAAGAATCCCTCGAACTGGGCGGCGCAAGCGGGCGATTACTCGAATCACCGCTATAGCACGCTCAAGCAAATCAACGAAAACAACGTCGGCAAGCTACAGGTTGCCTGGACCATGTCGACTGGTGTGCTGCGCGGTCATGAAGGCTCGCCGCTCGTCATCGGCGACACGATGTATATCCACTCGCCATTCCCCAACAAGGTTATCGCCATCAACCTGAAGGATCAGACCTTCATCTGGCAATACCAGCCGAAGCAGGACAATCAGGTCATATCGGTGATGTGCTGCGATACGGTCAACCGTGGCCTTGCATATGGCGACGGCAAGATCTTCCTCCAGCAAGCCGACACCAAGCTCGTCGCGCTCGACGCAAAAACCGGCGACGTCGTATGGACCGCGACCAACGGCGATCCGAAGAAGGGCGAAA
Organism: Caballeronia sp. LZ028; assembly: GCF_031451415.1. Taxonomy (NCBI): domain Bacteria; kingdom Pseudomonadati; phylum Pseudomonadota; class Betaproteobacteria; order Burkholderiales; family Burkholderiaceae; genus Caballeronia; species Caballeronia sp. LZ028. Next base: position 248,106 of record NZ_JARUXN010000004.1, read on the forward strand.
CCAACACCAACGCGCCGCACGTTTTCGGCGACAAGGTCCTGACCGGCATCTCGGGTGGTGAGTTCGGCGTGCGCGGCCGTATCGTCGCGTACAACATCAAGGACGGCAAGGAAGTCTGGAAGGCCTACAGCACCGGTCCCGACAACGAAATGCTGATGGACCCGCAGGCGACCATGACCTGGACCGACGGCAAGATGACGCCGGTCGGTGCCGACTCGTCGCTCAAGAGCTGGCAGGGCGACCAGTGGAAGTACGGCGGCGGCACGACATGGGGCTGGTACGCATGGGATCCGAAGCTGAATCTCATCTACTACGGCTCGGGCAATCCGGGCACATGGAACCCGACGCAGCGTCCGGGCGACAACAAGTGGTCGATGACGATCTTCGCGCGCGATCTCAACACGGGCCAGGCGAAGTGGGTCTATCAGATGACGCCTCACGACGAGTGGGACTATGACGGCGTCAACGAGATGATCCTCTCGGACCTGAACATCGGCGGCAAGACCGTGCCGGCGATCGTTCACTTCGACCGCAATGGCTTCGGCTATACGCTGAATCGCCAGACGGGCGAACTGCTCGTCGCGCAGAAGTACGACCCGGCGGTGAACTGGGCCGATAGCGTCGATCTGAAGAGCGGCCTGCCGATTCGCAATGCGAGCTACTCGACGCAGAAGGCCGGTCCCGATCACAACGTGAAGAACATCTGCCCCGCAGCGCTCGGCTCGAAGGATCAGCAGCCGGCCGCATTCGATCCTGGCTCCAAGCTCTTCCTCGTGCCGACGAATCACGTCTGCATGGACTACGAGCCGTTCCAGGTCGATTACGTGTCGGGTCAGCCGTTCGTCGGCGCGACGCTCTCGATGTATCCGGGCCCGAACGAGAAAGGCGCGATGGGTAACTTCATCGCGTGGGATGCCTCGAAGGGCAAGATCGTGTGGTCCAAGCCGGAGAAGTTCTCGGTGTGGTCCGGCGCGCTCGCGACCGCAGGCGGCGTCGTGTTCTACGGCACGCTCGAAGGCTACATCAAGGCAGTGCGCATCAAGGACGGCAAGGAGCTGTGGAAGTTCAAGACGCCATCGGGCGTCATCGGCAACGTGTTCACGTACCAGTACCAGGGCAAGCAGTATATCGGCGTGTACTCGGGCATCGGCGGCTGGGCCGGCATCGGCATGGCGGCGGGTCTCGAGAAGTCGACGGAAGGCCTGGGCGCGGTCGGCGGCTACAAGGAGCTCGCGAAGTACACGGCTCTCGGCGGCACGCTCTTCGTGTTCGCGATTCCGGGCGGTTGATGTTTCTTCGATGTGAATGAGTCGATGTGCGATGCGCGGCGGCTGCAACGGCCGCCGCGCCGCAGCAACACGAAGCACCTCATATACAAGACATGTTCAAGGAGTCAGACGTATGAAAGGCCGATCACTCTTGCTGCTGACGATGACGCTCGCTGCTTCGTCCGCTTCCTTTGCACAGACGCCGCCTGCGATGCCTGCGCAAATCAAGCCGGTCGCGTATAAGGTCGTCGATGGCAACAAGGTAGACAGCGACACGCTGCAGGGCTGGAAGACCTGGCGTGCGCTCGCGTGCGAACGCTGTCACGGGGCGAAGCAGGAAGGGATGGTCGGCCCGTCGCTGATCGATGCTTTCAAGACGCTCGACAAGAATGAGTTTCATCGAACCGTATTCGGCGGTCGCGTGGACAAGGGTATGCCCGACTTCAGCGCGAGCCAGATGATGCAGAAGAACTGGGAGAACCTCTATGCGTATCTGAAGGGGCGCTCCGACGGCAAGATCAACCCGGGCGATCTGCAGGCAATCGATGCAAAATGAAGACGTTGCATGGCCGATTGGCGGCTGACGTCTGATGATTGCTCTCATACCCGGAGGTGTCGATGTCTGATCGTAATGCAAGCCGCGCCGCTTCGTTCCGATTCGTAGCCACGTTATGCGCGGCATTCGCGACGTTCTCGGCGCAACAGGCGTTCGCGCAAGGTGCGCTCGCTCCGCCGCCCGATCTGCCGAACAACGATGGCGCGGACGGTATCCTGCGCGTGTGCGCCGATCCGAACAACATGCCGCTCTCCAACAAGAAGGGCGAGGGTTACGAGAACAAGATCGCGAGTCAGATGGCGAGCGATTTCGGCTACAAGCTCGAATATACGTATTGGCCGCAACGCATGGGATTCGTGCGCAACACGCTGCGCGAGAAAGTGCCGCAGACGGAGCGCTTCAAATGCGATCTGATCATCGGCGTGCCGAAGGGTTATGAATTGACCGCGACGACGCGTCCGTATCTGCATTCCACTTACGCGATGGTGTTTCCGAACAAGCCCGAATACGCGAGCATCAAGACTCCATCGGATCTGATGAATCTGCCGCCGGATCAGTTGAAGAAAATGAAGCTCGGCGTCTTCGTGAAGAGCCCCGCCGTGGACTGGCTGCTTCGCCATGATCTGATCGCTCAGGCTGTGTCGTATCAGGGGCAAAGCGGCGATCCCGAGGCGTTTCCCGGCGAGATGATCGAACGCGATCTGGCGAAGGGCGACGTCGATGCGGCTTTCGTATGGGGGCCGATCGCGGGCTATTTCGCGAATCGTTCCGATAACAAGGTGCGTCTCGTGCCGTTCCCGGCCGGTCAGCCGATTCGCTTCGACTATGAGATTTCGATGGGCGTGCGTTATGGCGAAAAGGCGTGGCGGGACAAGGTCGATAACTGGATTGCATCGAACCAGCCGAAGATCGATCAGATTCTGACGAGCTATCAGGTTCCATTGTTGCCGTTGCAGCCGGAAAGCGCGCAATGAAGCGGATATACGCGGCTTCTCTTTGCGCGTGGGTTATCGCGCTGGGCAGTGCGATGCCGCGCGTCGCGATGTGTGCGGACGCGCCCGTGGCTTCGGCGCCGACGTCCGTCGATATCAAGCCCGCTGAGCAGTTGCTCTTCATGCAGCCGCATATGACCGGTGTCGAGGCGCAGACCGAGCTCGATTACGCGGTGGATTATTCCGGGCCGCCGTCGAAGGTCAATGACACGTTGCGCGTGCTCGTCGTGAGTCAGGGCAACAGTAAGAACGACGCGAAGGTTTCCGATCGGACGGGGAATGTCAACGTGCCGGGCGGCTTGCCTTGCAATCCGGTAATCATCTATTTTCTGGAGCATGACATCGCGGAGATGGAGCAACTGACGGGCGGTCAGCGGCGCTATTTCCAGCAGCGCGTGAGGATGGCGCTTGCGGCGGGGCCTGCTATCACGCCGGTGTCGAGCGAAGCGCTCGGGCTTGGCAAGCATGCGAAGGCGCAGCAGATCGTCATTCAGCCTTATTTGAACGATCCCAATGCCGAGCGGTTCACCAAGTACCTCGCCAAGCGCTATACGTTCGTCATGGCCGATGACGTGCCCGGGCGATTGCTCATGATTCGCACCGAAGTGCCCGGTGATGGGAACGATTTTGCGCATCCGCTGCAGAAGGAGACGATTGCTTTTCAAGGGACGTTCAGGAATATGGGCGCGCCGGGGAAGCCCTCGAATGCGCCTCGGGCTAGTCGGTGATTTTTTTCTTTTTCGCCGGATCCCGGTTTCGCGGCGGTCTATTAGCGTTGCCCCTGTGCGGGGCGGCACTCACTTTCTTTGCTGCTGCAAAGAAAGTAAGCAAAGAAAGCAGCTTTTCAGGCCCGCGGTCACACGCAATTTGGGTAGTTCTCTCGTTGCAGATGGCACTCGCCTAAAGAGTGCCCTCATCACAATAACCGGGCTTGGCTCGCGCACGGTCCGCCGCCCGAAAACGCTGAGGACACTGGTTCAGCACGAAAGAGCTTCGGCACAGCGCTACGCGCTGCCGCCGGGTCTGCAAGGGAAACCAACGGGCGGCGGAGGCGGCGAGATGGAGACGTTTGAGAGAAGCACGCGCATTCCCGATTGACCGGTCGGCCGCGGAGCGGGCTGGAGCTATTTGGCGCTGAACCAGTGCGGGGTGTGGTGCGATGTGGCGGACCGTGCGCGAGCCAAGCCCGGTTGGGCCTATGAGGGCACTCTTTAGGCAGCCCACGATGGACGAGAGGACTACCCAAATTGCGTGTGACCGCGGGCGTATCAGTAGCTGCTTTCTTTGCCTACTTTCTTTGCAGCAGCAAAGAAAGTGAGTGCCGCCCCGCACAGGGGCAGTGCTAATAGACCGACACGATCACAGGATTCCAAAGAAGCCGCAGCGAACCAAACCCGCCCAAAACGACCCCGTGAATTTCATCCGCTCCCTAACCCTGCGTCAGCTGCAAATCTTCGTGATAGCAAGCCGCTGTCCAAGCTTCGCCCGCGCAGCGGAGGAACTGCACCTCACCCAACCAGCGGTATCGATGCAAATCCGGCAACTCGAAGAAGCGATCGGCTTACCGCTATTCGAGCGAGTCGCGCGACGCTTATCGCTGACCGAAGCCGGCGAAAGGCTCTCACATCACGCGAGCCGCATACTCGGCGAAATCAAAGACGCCGAAGACGCCATGATGTCGCTCACACAAGCCGATAGCGGCGCGATAGCGGTGAGCATCGTCAGTTCGGCGACGTACTTCGCCCCCAAGCTTCTCGCGCTCTACAGGCAGCAATATCCCAAGGTCGATGTGCGCTTCTCCGTCGGCAACCGAGAAACGCTCTTGCGTCTCTTGCAGGACAATGCAACCGATCTAGCCATCATGGGCCGCCCGCCGCCCGAACTCGGTACGACCGCCGAGCCGCTCGCCTATCATCCGCATGTGATCGTCGCGCCGCTGTCGCATCCGCTGCGTCATGCAAAACAATTCGACCTTCAGGAACTTGCGAACGATACGTTCCTGCTACGCGAACCCGGCTCGGGCACGCGCGCCGTCGCCGAGCATGTCTTTCGGCAGAACCTCTTCGTGCCCGCGCATAGCGTCACGCTCGGCAGCAACGAAACCATCAAGCAGGCCGTCATGGCGGGCATGGGCGTGAGCCTCATCTCGCTGCACACGCTCTCGCTCGAACTGCGCACCGGCGAAATCGCCGTGCTCGACGTGAACGGCACGCCCGTCGAACGCACGTGGCAACTCGTGCATTCACGCTCGAAACAACTTTCGCCGACTTGCCTCGCTTTTCGCCGCTTCCTCCTCGAACACGCCGAACCGTTTCTGGAGCGCGAATACGCGCAGTTCGGCCTGCGCAGACCCAGGCGGCTCGCCGAAGCAAGCGACGTCCGATGAACGTCGCATCGGCCTGCCGTCGCATCACGTTCCTCGTACTAATTGCGTGTGCAACTATCGCGCGTGCGCAGACCGCGCTGCAGGTCACGCAGATCGCGCCCGGTAACTACGCGCATCGCGGTCACGACGATGTCGCGACGCACGAGAACGGCGGCGATATAGCGAATGTGGGCTTCATCGTCGGAACACGCTGCGTCGCGGTGATCGACACAGGCGGCACGCTCGCGGAAGGCCGCGCGTTGCGCGCCGCGATACGCGCTGTCACGCCGCTGCCGGTCTGCTATGTCATCAACACGCACATGCATCCGGATCACATCTTCGGGAATGCGGCTTTCAAGGACGATCATCCGCAATTCGTAGGCAGCGTGACGCTCGCGCAAGCCGAAGCCTCGCGCGCGGACAACTACATGCGCGCGCTCAATCGCGAGTTGGGTAGCGCGGCAGCGGGCAGCGAAATCGTCGCGCCGACGAAGACGATCGACGGCACGGGCACGCTCGATATCGGTGGACGCACGCTCACGCTGCGCACATGGAAAACCGCGCATACCAACAACGACTTGACGGTATACGATGAGAAGAGCGGCACGTTGTGGACGGGTGATCTGCTGTTTGTGCACTGCATTCCTGTGATCGATGGCAGCGTTATCGGCTGGCTCGACGACATTGCGCGCATTCGACAGATGAATCCGCGTCATGTCGTGCCGGGGCACGGTCCGCTCGATCCGCCTTGGACGCAATCGCTCGACGCCGAGGAACGCTATCTCGCCGATCTGGCGCGCGATGTGCGTGCTGCGATCAGGAAGGGCGAAACGATCGGGCAGGCAGTCGATAGCATCGGTCTCGGCGAGAAAGACAAGTGGCTTCTCTTCGACATGTATCACCGTCGCAATGTGACGGCCGCTTATGCGGAGCTCGAATGGGAGCAGTAGTGCAGGACTGGAGGGACATCATGAAGACAACATGGTCCGGCGTTCGCGCGATGACGGTCGCGAGCCTCGCCGCCGCGGCGCTCTCGCCGTATGCCGCGCAGGCGGCGCAGCCCGACGACGATCCCGACAAGGTGGCGCGCTGGATCGACTTCAGGGAAGGGACGTTCAAGGGCCGCACGATCGACACGCACGGCGATGCGGTCATCAAGCTCGACGCCCCCGCGCGCGCAGCCGATGCCGCCGTCGTGCCGATCGCGATCAACGCGCAGTTTCCGCAATCGCCCGCGCGTTACATCAAGAAGCTCTATCTCTTCATCGACGAAAATCCCGAGCCGTATGCAGGATCGTTCGAGTTCACGCCGGAATCGGGACTCGCGACGATCGAAACGCGCGTGCGCGTGGAGGACTACACGTTCATGCGCGCGATTGCTGAGACGAACGACGGCAAGCTCTATAGCGCCGTTCGTTTCGTGAAGGCGTCGGGCGGATGTTCCGCACCCGCCGACAAGGACGAAGACGCGGCCGAGCGGACAGCGGGACAGGTCCGTCTTCAGGCCGAAGGTCAGGCCGTGGCGGGCAAGCCCGAACTCGCGCAACTGATGGTGCGTCATCCGAATCGAACCGGCATGGCGATGAACCAGGTCACGCGCAACTACGCGTCGGCGTATTTCATTCGCAAGGTGTCGGTCACGTATGCGAATAAGCCGGTGATGACCGCGAACGTCAACTTCTCGATTAGCGAGAACCCGAATTTCCGCTTCTATTTCGTGCCGAGCGGAACCGGCGAACTGAAGGCGTTTATCGAGGATACGAAGAACAAGCATTGGGACGGCGCCGTGGCGGTCAACGCGCAAACGGGCAGCGCGCAGACATCGGCGATGAAATGACGGTGCGCCGCTTGCGAGCGCTGTTCTTCACGCTGCTCTGCGCTGTCAGCACGCTCACGCATGCGGCGATGAGCGGCATGCCCGCACCTGTCGCCATTGCGCCGGGCGTGTACGCGTTCATCGGCGACAACGATGCCGTCGCGCCCGCGAATCACGGCATCGTCGCGAACAACGGCTTCATCGTCGGACAGGACGGCGTGACAGTCATCGACACAGGTTCGTCTTATCGCTATGGCCGCGCGATGATCGAAGCGATCCGCAAGGTCACGCCGTTGCCGGTGAAGCTCGTCATCATCACGCATCAGGCGCCCGAGTTCGTGTTCGGCGCGGCCGCGTTTCGCGACGAGGGCGTGCCGATCCTCGCGCACGCGCGCGCCGCGCAATTGATTCGCGAACGCTGTTCGATTTGTCTCGCCAATCTGCGCAAGACGCTCGGCGAAGATGAAATGGCCGGCTCGCGCGTGACCGTTCCCGATCAGACGGTAAACGGCACGACGGAGATCGAAAGCGGCGGACGCAAGCTGCAACTGCTGCACTTCGGTCCTGCCAGCACGCCCGGCGATCTCGCCGTGCTCGACACGCAAACCGGCGTGCTGTTCGCGGGCGGGCTCGTATCGAATGGACGCATACCCGAGCTGCGCAACGAGCAGATTTCCGGCTGGCTCGCCGCGCTCGAGAACCTGCGCGGGCTCGACCTGAAGACGGTTGTACCCGGCTTCGGCAAGCCCTTGCGCGGCGACGACATCATGCGGACCGGCACGTATCTGCGCGAGCTCGAAGCCGCGGTGAAGCAAGCCTACACGAGCGGCGTCGGACTGACCGAAGCGATGCACACCGTACAGGTGCCCGCGTTCAGGAACGACAAGCTCTATGCGACCGCGCAGCCGCAGAACGTGCAGCGCATCTATCTGCAACTGGAAAAGCAGTAGCGCGTTGACGCAACCTTTCTTCCAACGCCGTAAAACTACCAGGAGACACAACGATGGCCCAGCTCGTAGCGCTATATAAAAATCCGTCCGACCCGCAGGCATTCGACGACTACTATGCGTCGACTCACGCGCCGCTGGCAAAGACGCTGCCGGGCCTGCGGCGCTATGAGATCAGCGCGGGACCGGTCGTGGCGGCATCGGGAGAATCGCCATATCACCTCGTCGCGCTGCTTCAGTTCGATTCGCTGGAAGCGATCCAAGCCGCGTTCGACTCGCCCGAAGGCCAGAAGACCGCCGGCGATCTCGCGAATTTCGCGCAAGCCGGCGTCGATCTGCTGATGTTCGATTCGAAAGAAGCCTGACCGACCTTTATGCCTTCGGAGATGCAACCGCGTCTCCGAAGCGCGTCTCTTTCCTCAGCTTATTTCCCCGAACGCAAGACCCGCGTCGCCGAATGGGGATGCTGCACGGTTTTATATCCATCGATACAATACGTTCTCTATCGGACGATATAAAACGTCCGTCCTTCAATTCGACGGAGCGGGATCATGGCGCGACCGCGCAATTTCGACGAGGACAGCGTGCTGCATGCCGTTGCCGAAGCGTTCTGGACGCACGGCTACGACGGCACGTCCACACGCGACCTCGTGCAGTACACGGGCCTTACACAGCCGAGCCTCTATAACGCTTTCGGCGACAAGCGCGCGCTCTTTCTGCGCGCGCTCGATCACTATCTCGAACACACCTTGCGCGAGCGCATCAACAGGCTCCAATCCACGATGCCGCCCGATCGCGCGATCAGCGCGTTCTTTCGCGAGGTCGTCGAGCGTTCGGTGTCGGACGAGCATCGGCGCGGCTGCATGCTCGTCAATGCGGCGCTCGGCGCATCGCCGGAAGACGAAGCGTTTCGCGAGCTCATCGCGGAGGAGATGTCGCTGATGCGCGCGTTCTTCGAGCGCTGCCTGAAGGCCGGATTCAAGAGCGGCGAAATCGAGCGCGTGATGCCGGCCGATGCCGCCGCCACGAATCTGCTCGCGGTGCTGCTCGGCGTGCGCGTGCTCGCGCGCGTCGATCCGAAGCCCGCGTTGTTGATCGGCGCCGTCGCGCCGACGCTGGCGATGCTGAAGCTGCCGCCGCTCGGGCTCAGCGTCGGCAAGCGTTAAGGCCTTCGTATCCATTCACGTCACGTTGTCCGTCCGCGTGCAAGCGCTGCGGCCGGGGGAGTCGTCATCATGTCGGAACAAACGGTATCGGCCGTCAGCGCCGATCAGCCCACTGCGCTCGATGCCCGCACTTTCTTCGCGATGCTCGCGGGCTTTTGCGCGAGTCTCGTCGCCATCGGCCTCGCGCGCTTCGCCTACACGCCGCTGATTCCGCCGCTGATCGAGGCGCGCTGGTTCACGTCTTCCCAAGCGGTGACGCTCGGCGCCGCTAACTTCGCGGGCTATTTCGCGGGCGCGCTCTTCGGCCGCGCGATCGCCCATGCGCTCACGAATCGTCACGCGCTGCGGCTGCTCATGGCGATCGCGACGGTGGCCTTCTTCGCCTGCGCGTTTCCGCTGTCGATTGCCTGGTTCTTCGCGTGGAGGTTCCTTTCGGGCTTGTCGGGCGGCGCGATCATGGTGCTCGTCGCGACGACGATCCTGCCGCATGTTCCGCCCGCGCGTCGCGGCTTCGCGAGCGGGATGATCTTCGTCGGACTGGGCTTCGGCATCGCTGCATCGGGGACGCTGATTCCGAAGCTCCTTCATCACGGATTGCACGATACGTGGATGGGGCTCGGCGTGTTTTCGCTGATATTGACGGCAATTGCGTGGTTCGGATGGCCCGCGTCGAACCCACCTGCCGTCGCAAAGCAAGATGCGGCGACGCATTCGAACCCGCACGGCAATACGCGTTTGCGCCTGCTGTATGGGCAATATGCGGCGAACGCGCTCGGCCTCGTGCCCGTGATGATCCTGCTCGTCGATTGCATCGCGCGCGGCTATGGCCGAGGCGCCGAAGTGGGCGCGAGCTATTGGGTGCTGTATGGCGTCGCGGCGATCTTCGGGCCGCTCGTCTGCGGCAATGCGGGCGATCGCATCGGCTTCGGCATGGCTTACCGTTTTGCGCTGCTGGTGCAGGCGTGCGCGGTGGCGTTGCTGGCTTTATCGGCGAATCCGTATGTGATCGGTGTCGCGACGGTGGCGCTCGGCATCTCGACGACCGGCATCGTGCCCCTCGCGCTCGGGCGCGTGCATGAACTGCTGCCGCACGATCATACCGAGCAACGTGCGGCATGGAGCAGGGCGACGTCGGCGTTCGCGTTGTGTCAGGCGCTTGCCGGATATGGCTACTCGTTTCTGTTCTCGCATACGCATAACGATTACGCGCTGATTTTTGCGTGCGGAGCGTGTGCGCTGGCCGTTGCGTTCATTGCGGATATCGTCGTGAACCGCAAGCGCGCCGCGAGCTAATCGATGTGGCCGGAAGTCGAATCGTCCGCTTCGACTTCGGGGTCTGCGACGCTCAAGTCCTCGCGTCGATGATTGATGACGAGAAACACGCTCATCAGCGCGAGGAAGGCACCGACCAGCATTGCGGCATTGATGAAGACACGTTCATAGCCGAGCTCCGCGACGTTGATGAACGGATAGGGATAAAAGTCGGAGAGACGTCCGCGCCACAGCGTGATGCAAAGATAAGACAGCGGATAGACGAGCCAGAGCGCGCATCGTTTCAATGAAAGGTGAAAGCGCGGCACGAAGAGATACCAGTACAAGGCCGCGAGCGCGGGCACGATGGTATGCAGCGATTCGTTGACGAGCGCGCGATAGCCCGATGGTGTCCATAGATAGCGCAGCAACGCGTTATAAGCGATGCCGACGAACACGATATATACGACGACCGCCGTGACGACGGTCGGTTTGCGGAAGAAGCGCGCCAGGGGGAATCGCGCGCGTGTTGCAACGCAGGTGAAGCAGAACGCGGTCAGCAGCACGGTCAAGTTCGTCAGGTAGCTGCTCATGCGCGCGAGGCCGTCGAAGACGGTGAAGCCGCGATTGACGAGACGCGCGATGGTGATGTCCGTCTGCGCCGCGAACGCGAGCCACGCGATCATCGCGATGGCGGCGGCCAGCGCGAGCGATGCGGTGCTGGGCGTGTGAAGCGGCAACGCGGGTTCTTGACGGGGAGGTTGGCGGGACGTGTTCGACATGACGCCATTTTACGTGCGCGCCAGGCGACTGCACCGACGATCGCGTCAGCCGTCACCGCATGAAGCGTGGAAGGCCAAAGATCCAGCCTGGCGCCCGTTCGAGACACGTCCGATCTGGTGCACGGCAAACTCGACTTATAAGTATCCGTGCTTCGCCCTCGAGGAAATCCAGACATGATGTGGCGGGGATTTCCCGGATGCGCACAACAACGTTCGTCTCGCTTGGAAGTGCGGCGGGGCGCAATCGATACGCACGGAGTGCCTCGCCGCGACCCGCTCACCCGAGCCTGACAACCGCATCCCTCAACGCCGTCCTCAACCCTTCCTCGACCACCGGGTGATAAAACGGCATCCGCAGCATCTCATCGACCGTGAGCTTCATCTGCAACGCCCACGCCAGCAAATGCGCGATGTGTTCCGCATCCGGCCCAATCCATTCCGCCCCGACGAAGCGGCGGCTCGCGCGATCGACATACACATGCATCAACCCGCGATTTCTGAGCATCACGCGGCTGCGGCCTTGATCCTCGAAACTCACTTCGCCCGTCACGAACGACTCGGGCTTAAGGTCGACATGACGCGAGCCGACCATCGCAATGCCCGGATCGGTGAACGCAATTGCAATCGGCGCGCGACGCTCGACCGCTTCGACATGCGGATAACGCGCCGCATTCGTGCCCGCCGCGCGTCCTTCGTCGGCGGCTTCGTGAAGCAAGGGCAGCACGCCGTTCGCATCGCCGGCGATGAACACCGGATGAGCGCCCGCCTGCAGCGTGAGCGGATCGTAGACCGGCAGGCCAACGTCATCGAGTGCAAGCGATGTATTGCTCAAAGCCAGCCCGCCGACATTCGGCTTGCGCCCGGCAGCGACGAGCACGTAATCAAAGGTTTCCTCGATCGACTCGCCCGCATCTGACACATAGCGCAAACGCACTTCATCTCCTTCGCGCACGGCGGCCTGCACTTGCGCAAACGGCTCGAAACGAAACGCTTCGCTGAACACACGCCCGGCATACGCACGCACATCGGGATCGGTGAAAGGCCCGACGCGCCCGCGCGCGCCCAGCAGCGACACACGCACGCCGAGCCGCGCCAGCGCCTGACCGAGTTCGAAGCCGATGACGCCCGCGCCGATCACCGCAACGCGCTTCGGCAAATCGTCCCACGCGAACACATCGTCGTTGATGATGGCGCGATCGCCGAGCGCGCGATACATCGACGGCATAACGGGACTCGACCCCGTCGCGATGACGATGCTCTTCGCCTGCACCTTCGTATCGTCGCCCACTTGCAGCAGGTTATCGTCGATGAAGCGCGCGTAGCCGGTGAGCTTGTCCGCATCGGGCATCGCATCGACGCCCGCGACGACGAAGCTGACGAAACGATCGCGCTCGCGCTTCACGCGCGCCATCACTTCGCGCCCGTCGATGCGCAGCGCGCCATCGATATGCACGCCGAACGCCGCCGCGTGCGCCGCGTGATGCGCGGCATCGGCCGCTGCGATGAGAAGCTTCGACGGCATACAGCCGACGCGCGCACACGTCGTGCCGTGCGCGCCGCCTTCGATGAGAATCGCCGAAGCGCCCGCAGCCTTCGCCGCGCGATACGCCGAAAGTCCCGCGCTGCCCGCGCCGATGATGGCGACATCCGTATGGATCGTGTTCATGATGAAGTCCCGAGTGATTGATGCAGTTGCGGATCATCATGAAGCGCGGCGCGCAAATCGTGAATGCTCGTTCGTATCGCTTTTCTGCTCGATCGTCTCAACTCGCGACGCATCGAAGTGATGTATTCATCTAGACGTCTCATGCGCGTCACTATCTCGTCATGTTCGCTTCCTAGAATCTCCCGAATGTTTCAGCGCGCCATGTGAGCGCGCCCATCGAGGGAAGCTATGGACGCAATTCGCATCGAGCGTCTCACCAAGACGTTCCGGAATGGCCGCAAGGCGCTCGACTCCGTCGATCTGCGCGTGGAAGAGGGCGAGATGGTCGCGCTCATCGGCGCTTCCGGATCGGGCAAGTCGACGCTTCTGCGGCACATCGCAGGCTTCACGGCATCCGACCCCGCGCCGTCGCACGTCACGTTGCTCGGCCGCCCGATCCAGCAGAACGGCAGGATCGTGCGTGAAGTGCGCTCGATACGCCGCGACGTCGCCTTCGTGTTTCAGCAGTTCAATCTCGTCGGACGTCTTTCAGTGCTGACGAACGTGCTGATCGGCGCGTTGTCGCGCGTGTCGTTGTGGCGTCGTATGTCCGGGCGCTTTCCGCGCGACGAACGCTCGCTCGCGATGGATTCGCTCACCGCGATGGGCATCGGCGAACACGCGTTCGAACGCGCGAGCAATCTGTCGGGCGGTCAGCAGCAGCGCGCGGCACTGGCACGCGCGCTCGTGCAGCGTGCGCGCATCGTGCTCGCGGATGAACCGATCGCATCGCTCGATCCCGAATCGGCGCGACGCGTCATGGAACTCATGCAGACGCTCAATCGCGAGCGCAAGCTGACGGTCGTCGTGTCGCTGCATCAGATCGATGTCGCGATGAAGTACTGCCCGCGCACGATCGCGTTGCGCGATGGCCGCGTCGTCTTCGATGGCGCGAGCGAGCGTCTCACGCCCGAGGTGCTGCACAAGCTCTACGGATCGTCCGCCAGCGAACTGCTTGCGCATCACGTAGCGCGGACGCACGCCGCGGAACCTCAACTCAACGTCAACTCCTGGATCGCATCATGAAAAAATTTCTGGCCGGCGCCGCGCTCGCGTCTTGCCTGCTGACGCAATCCGTTCTTGCCGAGACGATCAACTTCGGCATCATCTCGACGGATTCGTCGGCCGCGCTCAAGCAACGCTGGCAACCGCTCATCGACGATCTGAACAAGCAGACGGGTCTCGACGTGAAGGCCTACTTCGCGACCGACTACGCGGGCATCATCGAAGCGATGCGCTTCAACAAGGTGCAGATCGGCTTCTTCGGCAATGCATCGGCGATCGAAGCGGTCGATCGCTCGAACGGCGAAGTCTTCGCGAAGGTGAAGTACAAGAACGGCGAAGCGGGCTATTACTCGCTGCTCGTCACGAACGCGAACAGCAAGTGGAAATCGCTCGATCAGGTGCTGAAGAACACGAAGGAAATCAATCTCGGTTTCGGCGATCCGAACTCGACGTCGGGCACGCTCGTGCCGTCGTATTACCTCTTCGCGAAGAACGGCATCAACCCGAAGTCGTCGTTCAAGAGCGCGCTGCCGTCGAGCCATGAGGCGAACATGCTCGCGGTCGTCAACGACAAGATCGATGTCGCGACCAACAACACCGACATGCTCGACACCATCAAGACGCAACATCCCGAGCTGTATCCGAAGGTGCGCGTGTTGTGGAAGTCGCCGCTCATTCCATCGGACCCGCTCGTATGGCGTCGCGATCTGCCGCAAGCGACGAAGGACAAGCTGCGCAACTTCTTCGATCACTACGCGGAAAAGGACCCGCGCGAACAAGCGGTGATGACTGCGATCTCGGGCTATTCGGGCTTCGCCGATTCGTCGAATGCGCAACTCGTGCCGATTCGTCAGATGGCGCTCTTCCAGAAGAAGCAGCAGGTGCAGAACGACGCGCATCTCGACGACGCCGACAAGAAGGCGCAGATTGCCGCGCTCGATCAGAAGATCGCCGCGCTCGACACGACGGCGGCGAAGTAAATGAAGCCGCTCGACGTAACGACGTTCGAGGCCGGCATCGTGCGGCCCGTGCGGACGAGTGCACCGAAGCGCAGCTGGACATCGATGTTCGGCTGGATCGTCCTGATCGCCGTGCTGGGTCTGTCATGGCAGAGCGCGGACATGCGCCCGCTCGATCTGCTCGGCGCATCGGGCAACATGAGCCAGTTCGCGCGCGACTTCTTTCCGCCCGACTTCACGGAATGGCGCACGTACGTGCATGAAATGATCGTGACGCTCGCGGTCGCCGTGTGGGGCACGGCGCTCGCGCTCGTCTGCGCCGTGCCATGCGGGCTGCTATCGGCGCAGAACATCGCGCCCGTATCGATCTCGCAACCCGTGCGCCGCCTGATGGACGCGTGCCGCGCGATCAACGAAATGGTCTTCGCGATGTTGTTCATCGTCGCGGTCGGACTCGGGCCTTTCGCCGGCGTGCTCGCGTTGTGGGTTCATACAACAGGCGTGCTCGCGAAGCTCTTCGCCGAAGCGGTCGAAGCCGTCGATGCGCGGCCCGCCGAAGGCGTGCGCGCGACCGGCGCGAGCAGTCTCGATGAAATCGTCTACGGCGTGCTGCCGCAAGTGTTGCCGCTGTGGATTTCGTTCGCGCTGTATCGCTTCGAGTCGAACGTGCGCTCCGCGATGGTCGTCGGCATGGTCGGCGCGGGCGGTATCGGCGTCGTGCTGTATGAAGCGATCCGCTCGTTCAACTATGCGCAGACGTCGGCGGTGATGCTGATCGTCATCGTGATCGTGTCGATGATCGATCTCGCTTCGGGGTGGGTGCGCGAACGCGTGATTTGATTGCGCTTGCAACTATCGATGCCGAGCGCCTCATCAGGCGCTCGCGTCGTTTTCAGGCGTGGTTCGTACGCGCGAGCAGCGCGAGCAATTGCGTGCCGGCGTCTGCGAGCATGCCCGAGTTGTCGATCTTCACGACATGCGCGTGCGACGGCAGTTCGAAGGCCGGACGGCGCGCGAGACGCGCTTCGATCTGCCGGGCGTCTTCGCGTCCACGACGCGCGAGGCGCGCGGCAAGCACGGACGGCGCTGCATCGATATGCACGAAGCGCGCATGCGGATAACGTTCGAGCGCGAGTTCCGCATGCTGGCGCGAGCCGTTCACGACGACTGGCCTGCCGCGCGCGAGCCACGCATCCAGCTCGATGCCGATGCCATACCGCAGCCCGAGGCTTTCCCAATGCATCGCGAAGAGGCCGTATGACAGTCTCGAAGCGAATTCGTCATGCGAAAGGGCGATATGGTTCTCGCCGTCCGCGACCGCGCGCGTGATGTAGCGATGCGCGAACAGCACCTGTGCGCCGATGCGTTCGCGCGCGAAGCCGAGCAGCGAGTCCTTGCCCGCGCCTGACGGTCCCATCACGTAGATCAGTTTCGTGCTATCCACTTTGGTCATGCCACATCCCGTGCGTTGTTGAACGGCAGGCGCTGCCATAGCGTGAACGGCGCGTCCGGCTGCGGCTCGATGAAAAGCGCCGCGCCGTGCACCGGCAGGGGGCCGAGCGTATCGATGCGCGCCTTCCATTCCGACATGATCGACGCGCGCGCGTTCGCATCGTCGAGGGAATCGGAAAGGGTCATATGGAAGCGATATTCGTCGAGGACATACGGATAACCCCATTCGCGCAGCAATTCGATCTGCCGTGCGCTCATGCCATCGACGATGCGCCGCTCGATGCTTTCCCGCGATGGCATCGTACGCAACGCGGAGAGCGCCTTCAGTGCGCTCGCGGCCAATGCTCGAAGGGTTGCGTCGTCGGCGGGCGCGGCGGGCCGTAGCGCGACGAAACGGCCCATTTCCGTGGGGCATACCGGCATCTCGAAGCGCGGCGTCGAACTGGCCCACGCACGCGCACACGCCAGCACGTCCGCGAGCTCGACACCCGGCGCCATATGAAACGGCGCGACGAGCGTCGCGTGCCAGCCATAACGGCGCGGGGCGTGCGTCACGGCATGCGCGGGCGTCGCGGTTTCGCGGCCGCTCTCGGGATCGCGGCCGAGCCATTCGCAACCTTCGCGCCACCATGCGGAAGCGGCAGGCGGCGCGTAGTAGAGCGCCACGCGCGGATGAACGGCGGCGCTCATCGATCGTGCTCGACCATCAATTGCACGCGATCCGCCGCGAAATGCGTGATGCCGTATTTGATCGGCACGCCGTCCTCGTCGACATCGACGTTTTCGACCCACAGCACCGGCTGCTGACGATTGATCTGCAAGCGCCGCGCCACGTCCGACGAAGGCAGCACGCTGCCGATGCGGCTCCATTTGCGCATGTAATCCTTTACGCCGAACGTCTCCAGCGCGGCACTGATGCCGCCCGCCGCTTCGATGACCGCGGGCAGATCGTTGAAGCGCGCGGCTGGGTACCAGTTGCGCGCATACGTCATCGGAATGCCGTCGGAGTCGTGGCGCGTTTCGATCTGATAGACGAGCGTGCCGGCGCGCACGCCGAGCGCCTTCGATACGGTCGGATCGGCCTTCACGCGCTCCGAACTCAGCACGACGCCAGCCGACGTGTGCTTCTGGCGGCGCAGATTCTCGGTGAAGCGCGTGCGCCGGCCGATCTGATAATCGATCGCGCCCGGCTGCACGAACGTGCCGCGCCCCTGCTCGACGCTCACGAGACCCGTTGCGGCAAGCCGCAGCATCGCGCGGCGAACCGTATGACGGTTCACGTCGAAACGCTTGGCGAGTTCCGCCTCGCTCGGCAGGCGTCCTTCGTCGCCGAAGCTCTTCGCGGCAATCTCGGCGGCGAGTATCTGCTCGATCTGCCGCCAGACCGCGACCCCCGCGCCGCGCTCCACGGCAACGCCAGGCGCCGCATTTTCGTTGGATGTCATTGCGCTGTCATTCCTGTCGGTTTGAATATCGTTCTCCCGGATTGTAGTGCGCAACTCGTGATGGAAATGTGAAAGCCTCACTACACGACCAAACGTCTAGACGACTAGACTAGACAACGAGTAGCATGACGATGATCCGATCCTTCCAGACAAAGGGAATGCGATGAGTACTTCAATGGAGCCGCGCGCAACGCGAGGCCGCCGCGAATGGATGGCGGTGCTTGCCCGCACGCCGCGCGAGGCGCTGCAACATGCGCTCGAAGCGGCGCTCGAAGGCGCGCGGGTGCCCGACTACGAGTGGCTGCGCGCGCCGGATATCGGGCTTGCGATGGTGCGCGGGCGCATCGGCGGCACGGGCGATGCGTTTAACCTCGGCGAAACGACCGTCACGCGCGCCACGCTTCGTCTCATCGCCGATGACGGCAGCGCGCCGGTCGGTGTCGCCGTGCACATGGGGCGCGACAAGGAACGCGCGACGCTCGCCGCGCTCGCGGACGCCCTCCTGCAGATGCCGCGCTTCGCCGACAAGTTGCAGACGCAACTCATCGAGCCGCTGGCTGCGCGCATCGCAGATGAACGACGCCGCAAAGAAGCCGAAGCGGCCGCGACGAAGGTCGAATTCTTCACGATGGTGAGAGGCGAATGATGCGAATCGACATGACCACGCTCGTGCCCGGCTTCAACGACACGGTGCACGACGCGCAACGCGTGTTCCGCGCATTGCTCGATGCGCTGTCGCGGCCCGGCAGCATCGTTGCGATCGATGCCGCGCTGCCGGACAACCATGCGATGCGCGATGGCCTCGCCGGGCGCGTGCCGCTCGCGGCGTTCGCGTCGCTGCTCGCGCTGACGGATTATTCGACGCCGGTTTTCATCGAGCGCGAAGACAACGTGCTTGGCGATGCGCTGCGCTTTCACGCGAGCGCGCGCTTGACGCGCGATCGCCGCGAGGCCGCATTCGTCTATATCGACGATGCGCGCGACATGCCTTCGCTCGATGCTTTCTCGCACGGCGAACCCGAATCTCCCGAGCATGCCGCGACGCTCTTTATCCATGTGCCGTCGCTGACCGAAGGCGAGCCGCTCGTGTGGAGCGGTCCGGGCATCGCGCAATCGCGCAGCGTCGCCATTGCGGGCCTGTCACGCGAGTTCTGGCGTCAGCGCGCGGCGCTCACGGCGCTCTTTCCTTGCGGCATCGATTGCTACTTCGTCGCGGGCGGCGCGCTCGTCGGCCTGCCGCGCACGACGCAAGTGGAGGTGAACTGATGTACGTCGCGGTCAAAGGTGGCGAACGCGCCATCGAACGTTCGTGGGACGTGCTCGCGAAGAAGCGTCGCGGCGATGTTTCCGTCCCCGAGTTGTCCGTCGCGCAGATTCGCGAGCAGATGCGTCTTGCCGTCGCGCGCGTGATGACGGAAGGCTCCGTCTACGATGAAGACCTGGCCGCGCTCGCGATCAAGCAGGCAGCCGGCGATCTCGTCGAAGCGATCTTTTTGCTGCGTGCGTATCGCACGACATTGCCGCGTTTCGGCTACACGCTGCCGATCGATACTGAAGCGATGTGTGTCGAGCGCCGCATCTCGGCGGCCTTCAAGGACATTCCCGGCGGACAGATGCTGGGCGGCACGTACGACTACACGCAACGCCTGCTCGATTTCACTTTGCTCGCCGAAGGCCAACAAGTTGCGAATGCAACTATCTCGGCGAAAGAGACGGACGCGAGCGCGATGCCGCGCGTGTTGTCGATGCTGGACAAGGAAGGCCTGATCGAGCAGGAACGCGCGCACGAGAACGCGCCCGAGCCGGGCGATCTTTCGCGCGAACCGCTGTCGTTTCCCGCCGATCGCTCGACGCGCCTGCAAAACCTCGCACGCGGCGACGAAGGCTTTCTGCTCGCGGTCGGCTATGCGACGCAGCGCGGCTACGCGCACAGCCATCCGTTCGCGGGCGAGATCCGTCATGGCGAAGTCGCGGTGGAAATGATGGTCGATGAACTTGGCTTTGCGGTCGAGATCGGCGATATCGACATCACCGAATGTCAGATGATCAATCAGTTCGCGGGCAGCGGCGATGTGCCGCCGACGTTCACGCAAGGCTATGGTCTCGCGTTTGGCCACTCCGAGCGCAAGGCGATGGCGATGGCGCTCGTGGATCGCGCGTTGCGTGCCGAAGAACTCGGCGAATCCGTCGGTTCACCGACGCAGGATCCCGAGTTCGTGCTGTATCACAGCGATAACGTGGAAGCATCCGGTTTCGTGCAGCATCTGAAGTTGCCGCACTACGTCGATTTTCAATCCGAGCTGGAACTGCTGCGCCGTTTGCGCGCCGCGCACGGTTCGGACGACAACAAGGAGAATGCGGCATGAACGCACTCACCGAAGGCTATAACTTCGCGTACCTCGACGAGCAGACCAAGCGCATGATTCGCCGCGCGTTGCTCAAGGCGGTCGCGGTGCCGGGTTATCAGGTGCCGTTCGCATCGCGGGAAATGCCGCTGCCGTATGGATGGGGCACGGGCGGCTTGCAGGTCACGTCCGCGATCATCGGTGCAAGCGATACGCTGAAGGTCATCGATCAAGGCTCCGACGAAACGACGAACGCGGTGAACATTCGCCGCTTCTTCGCGCGCACCGCGGGCGTCGCGACCACCACGCGCACCGCCGATGCGAGCATCGTGCAGACGCGTCACCGCATTCCCGAGACGCCGCTCACGGACAAGCAGATCATCGTGTATCAGGTGCCGATGCCCGAGCCGCTGTTCCGCCTCGAACCGCGCGTGACCGAGTGCAAGAAGCTGCACGCGCTCGCGGACTATGGCCTCATCAACGTCAAATACTATGAGGATATCGTGCAGCACGGCAGCATCGCGACGACCTACGATTACCCGGTGCTCGTGAACGGCCGCTATCTGACGTCGCCTTCGCCGATCCCGAAGTTCGACAATCCGAAGATGCACATGAATCCCGCATTGCAGCTTTTCGGCGCGGGCCGCGAGCGGCGCATCTACGCCATTCCGCCATATACGAAAGTGAAGAGCCTCGATTTCGAGGATCATCCCTTCAGCGTGCAGAAGTGGGAGCACGCGTGCGCGCTGTGCGGCTCGCACGATAGCTTTCTCGACGAGATGATCGTCGACGATCAGGGCACGCGCATGTTCGTCTGCTCCGACAGCGATTACTGCCATAGCCGTCGCGACGACGAAGAGGTGACGCGATGAACGCACTCCTGAAAGCGACGCGCCTCACGAAGCGTTATGAAGGACGCGGCGGGTGCGTCGATGTCGATCTCGATGTTCATCCGGGCGAAGTGCTGTGCATCGTCGGCGAATCGGGATCGGGCAAATCGACGTTGCTGAATGCGCTCGCGTTGCGCAGCGACCTCGACGGCGGTGCGCTCACCTACACGACGCGCGAAGGCGAAGCGCTCGATCTGCTGACGCTCGCGGAGCCGCGCAAGCGTCTTTTGTCGCGCACCGAATGGGGCTTCGTGCATCAGAACGCGCGCGACGGATTGCGTCGCAACGTATCGGCGGGCGCGAACATCGGCGAGCCGCTGATGGCGATCGGCGCGCGTCACTATGGCCGTCTGCGCGAGACGGCCGCCGACTGGATGAGCCGCGTCGAACTGGATGCCGCGCGCATCGACGAATTGCCTTCGGCATTTTCGGGCGGCATGCAACAACGTCTGCAGATCGCGCGTAATCTGGTGACGGGACCGCGCCTCGTGTTCATGGACGAACCCACCGCCGGCCTCGACGTATCGGTGCAGGCGCGTCTGCTCGACTTGCTGCGCACGCTCACGAGCAAGCTGCATCTCGCGGCCGTGATCGTCACGCACGATATCGGCGTTGCGCGTCTGCTCGCGCATCGGCTGATGGTGATGAAGGACGGGCGCGTCGTCGAAAGCGGGCTGACGGATCAGGTGCTCGACGATCCGCAACATCCTTATACGCAGACGCTCGTCGCGTCCGTGCTGCCTGTTTGAGGTTCGACCGATGACACACGATTCCTTCATCACCAACGACAAGCTGATGCTTCGCGCAATCGGCATCGAAAAGACTTTCACACTGCATCAGCAGGGCGGCGCGCGTATCGCCGCGCTGTCGGGCGTATCGCTCGATGTGGAACGCGGCGAATGCGTCGTGCTCGCGGGCGCGTCGGGCGCGGGCAAGAGCACGTTCCTGCGCTGCATGTACGGCAACTATCTCGCGACGCGCGGCACGATCGCGATTCGCGACGACAGCAAGCCCTCGCGTCATACGATGCTGACCGACGCCGCGCCGCACGAGATCATCCGGCTGCGCAACACGACGATGGGTTACGTGAGCCAGTTCCTGCGCGCGATTCCGCGTGTGTCGTCGCTCGATCTCGTCGCGGAGCCGCTCGTGTCGCGCGGCGTCGATGAAGACGAAGCACGTAAGCGTGCGAGCGCGTTGCTCGAACGCCTCAACGTGCCGCGCCGTTTGTGGACGCTCGCGCCCGCGACGTTCTCGGGCGGCGAGCAGCAGCGCGTGAACATCGCGCGCGGACTGATCGCGGCGCATCCGCTGCTGTTGCTCGATGAACCCACTGCGTCGCTCGATGCCGAAAACCGCGACGTGGTCGCCAGTCTGATCGTCGAGGCGCGCGAGCAGGGCGCGGCGATCGTCGGCATCTTTCACGACGAAGACACGCGCGAGCGCGTCGCGACCCGCATCGTGCGGCTCGCATCGAGCGCGGCCATCGCTCATCAAACCGATTCCGGAGTGTTGCAGACATGCTGATAACAAATGCGCGCATCGTGACGCGCGACGAGGATTTCGTGGGCACCTTGCGCGTCGAGGACGGATGCATCGCCGACATTGCGCCGGGCAATACGGCGGCGCGCGAGGCGCACGACTGGGACGGGGATTATCTGTTGCCCGGCTTCGTCGAGCTGCATACGGACAACATCGAGAAGCATCTCGCGCCGCGCCCCGGCGTGCTGTGGAATCACGAAGCGGCGATCATCGTGCATGACGCGCAAGTGGCGTCGGCGGGCATCACGACCGTGTTCGATGCGCTCGGCGTCGGTTCGCGTCCCGAAGACGGCGTGCGCGGCCGTGAGCTTCAGGTGCAATGCGCGAAGTCGATCGGCAAGTTCGTCGCGCGCGATCTCTTGCGCGCCGATCACTTCCTGCATCTGCGATGCGAAGTCGGCACGACGGATGTCGTCGAAGTGTTCGACCTGCTTTCGTCCGATCCGCTTTTCCGGCTTGCATCGGTGATGGACCACACGCCCGGCCAGCGTCAGTGGCAGGATCACGAGAAGTGGCGCAAGTATCAGGAACGTCATGGCAAATGGAGCGACGAGCACGCGAAGAAAATCCTCGCCGAACTCGCGGATCATCAGGCGCGTTACGCGGCGAAGCATCGCGCGGAAATCGTCGCGCGCTGCAAGAGCCTGAACATCTCGCTTGCGAGCCACGACGACACGCTCGTCGAGCATGTCGAGGAAGCGGCGCGCGACGGCATCGCGCTCGCCGAATTCCCGACGACGCTCGAAGCCGCGCGCGCCGCGCGCGAACACGGCATCGCGACGATCATGGGCGCGCCGAACGTCGTGCGCGGCGGCTCGCATTCGGGCAACGTGTCGGCGCTCGAACTGGCGCACGAAGGGCTGCTCGATATCCTGTCGTCGGATTACGTGCCGTCGAGTCTGCTGATCGCGGTGTTCGATCTCGTCGCCAAGGCGGGCTGGTCGCTGCCGCGCGCCGTGGCGACCGTTTCGTGGGCGCCCGCGCACGCGGCGGGTCTCGCGGACCGCGGCGCGATCGCGACGGGCCTGCGCGCGGACTTCGTGCGCGTCGCCTCGGTGGACGGCCTGCAGGTGCCGCGAGAAACGTATCGCGCGGGGCGGCGCGTCTCCTGACTGTCCGCAGATTCGCTGCCTTTTGACAGCCACACGTCAGCGCTTCGTCATACGCGGGAAAGCCCGCGTTGACGAAGCGCAAACTTCTTCAGTACCCTCACTCGCGAGTTCGCTATGTGAATCGGTGTTCGTCTAACGAACTTTCTCGATTTCCATGCGGTTTGACCGGGGTTCGCTGCTCGCACGACAACAACAAGAACGGCGGCGGGAAGCGGTTTCAGTTCCGGGACGCGGCCTTGCGAGGCGCGCGCCCATCACCGAAAAGGGAATGAAGTGAGTAGAAGTCCTGCCGTGAACGTACAGACGTTCATCAACGAGCATCCGTTCTCGCCGTTTCAGTGGCTCATCTTCGTGATGTGCTTCGTGATCGTGCTGCTGGACGGTTTCGATACCGCCGCGATCGGCTTTATCGCGCCGTCGCTCGTCGCCGAATGGCATATCAGCCGTCCGGCGCTCGCGCCCGTCTTGAGCGCCGCGCTGTTCGGCCTCGCCGCGGGCGCGCTGTTGTCCGGGCCGCTGTCCGACAAGCTCGGCCGCCGCGCGATGTTGCTTTCGTCG
This sequence comes from Caballeronia sp. LZ028, assembly GCF_031451415.1. Lineage (NCBI taxonomy): Bacteria > Pseudomonadati > Pseudomonadota > Betaproteobacteria > Burkholderiales > Burkholderiaceae > Caballeronia > Caballeronia sp. LZ028. The sequence goes on from NZ_JARUXN010000004.1 coordinate 272,262, forward strand.
GTGCTGATCTTCGGCGTCGCGTGTCTCGCGTCGGCGTTCTCGGCCGACCTCACGCAATTGACGACGCTGCGCTTCATCACCGGCCTGGGGCTGGGCGCCGCGATGCCGAACGCCGTCACGATGATGAGCGAGTTCTGTCCGGACAGCCGCCGCGCGACGCTCATCAATCTGATGTTCTGCGGCTTTCCGCTCGGCGCGGCGTTCGGCGGCTTTCTCGCCGCGTGGATGATTCCGCAGTTCGGCTGGCGCAGCGTGCTGATGCTCGGCGGCATCGCGCCGCTCGTGCTGTCGGTGCTGTTGATCGTCACGTTGCCGGAATCGGTGCGCTACATGGTGGCGAAGTCGAAGCCCGTCGAGAAGATTCGCGCGACGCTCGCCCGCATTTCGTCCGACGCGATGAACGCCGGCTCGTTCTTCATGACCGAAGCCACGCCCGCCGCGACGGGACAGAGCGGCATCAGCGTGGTGCTGTCGCGCTCGTATCTCGTCGGCTCGATCATGCTGTGGCTCACGTATTTCATGGGCCTCGTGATCTTCTACGCGTCGATCAACTGGATGCCGATTCTGCTGAAGGAATCGGGCCTGCCGCCGCAAAAGGCGACGCTCATTTCCGCATTGTTCCCGCTCGGCGGCGTCGGCGCGGTGCTGTGCGGCGTGCTGATGGACAAGTTCAACGCGAACCGCATCATCGCGGCGTGCTACGCGCTGACCGCCGTGAGCGTGTATCTGATCGGCCAGGCGGCGGGCAATGTCGGCATGCTCGTGCTCGTCGTGTTTGTCGCGGGCGTGCTGATGAACACCGCGCAATCGTCGATGCCCGCGCTCGCCGCGGCGTTCTATCCGACGCAAGGGCGCGGAACGGGCGTCGCGTGGATGCTCGGCATCGGGCGCTTCGGCGGCATCGCGGGATCGTTCCTCGTCGCCGAGCTGACGCGTCTGCATTTCACGTTCGGCGGCATCTTCGCGACGATCGCGGTGGCGGGCATCGTTTCGGCGGTCGCGCTGCTCATCAAGCAGGCCGCGCATCCGCAAACGGCGATGGCGAGCGACCTGAAATCGACAGAGCCGGTCGGGCACTGAAGCAGCATGGACCGACGCCCCGCATGACTTCGGTCATGCGGGGCGTTTTGCTTTGTGCGCCGCGTTCCGCGCCTCAAGATTCGACGCGCCTTGCCGTTAAATTGCACGCAGCTTTCGATAACGACGCGGCGTCGCACCCGCTCACGCAAACGTAAAATCGCCCGCGATCGGAAGCCGCAAAGCGAGCGCCTGCCCCGGCGCGTCCATCGGCTATTACAACCAGATCGTGAAAAAACTTTCTTTCAAGACCAAGCTCATGAGCATCGTGGGCTTCGTATGGCTCAGTCTGATTCTTCTGTGCGCGCTCAACGCGATCTCCACGAAACATTCGCTGATGAACAACCGCGAAGGCGCGCTCGCCGAACAGGTTCAGTCGGCGGCGAGCGTCGTCAGGTTCTATGTGAAGCAGGCGCAAAGCGGCGCGCTGCCCGAAGACGAAGCGAAGAAACGCGCGATCGCGAGCGTGCGCGCGATCCGCTACGGCACGAGCGGCTATGTCGGCATCATCGATTCGAAGATGTGGCAGGTGCTCGATCCGCCGCGTCCGCATTCCGAGGGCAAGATCAACGATTTCGTCGATAGCACGGGCAAGCACTTCACCGCTGAGATCGTCAAGCACGGTCTCGACGGCTCGCATATCACGACGTATTCGTATCCCAAACCGGGCGAGCAGGAACCGCTGCCCAAGGTCACGTACGGTGATTACGTGCGCGAATGGGACTGGCACGTCTACACGGGCGCGTGGATCGACGACATCGATCGCGCCTTCCATGCCATCGTGCTCAAGTCGCTCCTGCTGATCGGCGTGATCGGCGCGGCGCTGACGGTCGCGATGACGCTCATCATCCGCGGCGTGCTGAAGAGCATCGGCGGCGACCCGCGCGATGCGGCCGTCGTCTGCCAGCGCATCGCGGCCGGCGATCTCGCGCAGACCGTGCAAGTGCAGCGCGGCGACGATTCGAGCCTCATGCATTCGATGCACACGATGCAATCGCGCCTCACGCAGACGATCGCGCAGATCAAGCTCGTCGCGGACGGCATCACGGCAGCGTCGCGCGAAATCGCGGACGGCCATCACGATCTTTCGTCGCGCACGGAAGAGCAGGCCGCGTCGCTCGCGCAAACGGCGTCGAGCATGGAAGAGCTCACGTCGACCGTGCGTCTGAACTCCGATAACGCCGGCGAAGCGTGCCAGCTCGCGGCGAGCGCATCGTCGACGGTGGAAAGCGGCAGCGGCGTCGTGCTCGGCGTCGTCGCGACGATGGACAAGATCGCGGGCAGCTCGGAGAAGATCGTCGACATCATCGGCGTGATCGAAGGCATCGCGTTTCAGACCAACATCCTCGCGTTGAACGCGGCCGTCGAAGCGGCGCGTGCGGGCGAGCACGGGCGCGGCTTCGCGGTGGTCGCATCGGAAGTGCGGGCGCTCGCGCAGCGCTGCGCGGCGGCCGCGAAGGATGTGAAGACGCTCATCGACGAATCGGTGACGAACGTCACGGCGGGGCAAGACCTCGCGCAGCAATCCGGCGACACGATGAAGCAGATTCTCACGTCCGTTTCGCGCGTGACCGACATCATGAACGAGATCTCGTCGGCGTCGACGCAGCAGACGCAGGGCATCGAGCAGGTCGGCGTCGCGATCGTGCAGATGGACGCGGTCACGCAGCAGAACGCCGCGCTCGTCGAACAGGCGACGGCCGCCGCCGCCGCGCTCGCGACGCAGGCCGAAGAGCTGAAGCGCGCCATCGCGGTCTTCAAAACCTGACACGAAGACGCGAAGACGTTGGCGAATCGTCAGACCGTGGCATGTCGCGTGCTGACTCCTGACGTGCGAACGGCCGCTCGCGTGAAGCGCGGCGGCCAGCAGGCAGAACAAGCCGTGAGCATCGCATTTCGCAACCGCCAACAGGAGTCTTCGATATGAAACGTTTCGCCCTTTCCGCCGCTGCCGGCGCTTTCGCGCTGGTGTGCGCGTCCGCTTTCGCGCAGGACAATCCGCCGAGCTCGAACACGGGCCTGCAGGCCGGCGACAACGCGCAGACCACGACGCAGCCCGCGCAGCCGAACGCGCACGCGCATAAATCGACGCATTCGAAGAAGACGCACAAGAGCACGATGAACTCGGGTCCGTCCACGCAACCGGGCGGCACCGCGACGCCGAGCGGTCCGGGCGCGCCGGTCAGCGCGAGCGGCTCCGGCCAGTAAAGCGCGCTGCAATGACGAACGGGACGCCGCGCGGCGTCCCGTTTTTTATTTCGCGAAGAGCGACGACATATCGGCGAACGCTTTGATCTCGACGGCATTGCCCGACGGATCGAGGAAGAACATCGTCGCCTGCTCGCCGACTTCGCCCTTGAAGCGCACATGCGGCTCGATGATGAAGCGCGTGCCCGCCGCGCGCAGCTTGTCGGCGAGCTCGTTCCACTGCGGTATGGACAGCACCACGCCGAAGTGGCGCACCGGCACGGCGTCGCCATCGACCGCGCTCGTCGTGCGATGTCCGCATTCCTCCGGCGCGAGATGCGCGACGATCTGATGGCCGTAGAAATCGAAATCCACCCATGCGTCGGAGCTGCGGCCTTCCGGGCAGCCGAGCAGTTCGCCGTAGAACTCGCGCGCGGCCGCGAGGCTATGAACGGGAAACGCGAGATGGAACGGCGGCATGGCGTGCTGGGTCGTGCTCATGGAGTTGAGTCCTTCAATCGGCGTTCATGGGAACTGGAACCAGAGTTTATTAATAAATATTTGTGTTGAAAAACGATATATTTCTGGAGTCAGCCCAAATATTTTCGATGAATCGACATGCTGCGCGAACTCCGGACTTTCATCGCGGTGGCGCGCCACGGCACTTTCGCGGGCGCAGGCGCGCAGATCGGCCTCACGCAATCGGCCGTGAGCGCGCAGATGCAGCGCCTCGAAGCGCATCTCGGCGCGAAGCTGTTCGACAGGACGGGCCGCTCCGCGACGCTCAACAAGGCCGGCAAGCGCACGCTCGAACTCGCCGATGAACTGATCGCGCTGTACGCGCGCCTCGCTGAGCCGGAAGGCGAGGACGGGCGCGGCGGCTCGCTTTCGGTGGGCGCTATCGCGTCGGCGCATGCGGCGCTTTTGCCCGATGCCATCGGCGCGTTCCGGCGCATGCTGCCGGCGTGGCGCATCCGGCTCGTGCCGGGCGTGTCGCTCAATCTGCTCGCAAGCGTCGATGCAGGCGAGATGGACATGGCCGTGATGATCCGCCCGCCGTTTTCGCTGCCCGCGGAGCTGCAATGGCGCACGCTCGCCGTCGAGCCGTTCGTGCTGCTCGTACCTGCCGCGAAGAAGGGCGCCGACTGGCGCGCGCTGATCGAATCGGAGCCGTTCATCCGATACGACCGGCGCTCGTTCGGCGGCCGGCAAGTCGACATGTTTCTGACGAAGCGCCGCATCGCCGTGCGCGATTCGATCGAGGTCGACGAGCTACCGGGCATCGCGCAACTGGTGGCGCGCGGGCTGGGCGTGGCGCTCGTGCCGGTATCGGACGGCATCGGCGCGTGGCCGCGCGGCGCGGTCGCGCTCGATCTCGGCGGCGACACGTTTCATCGCGAGATCGGGCTTGTGGAGCGCGCGCGGCGCGTGCGCGCGGACGAGCCGGATGCGGCGGCGCGCCTCGCGGGCTGCATCGTCGAAGCGGCGCAGCGCGGCGGGCCGATTGCGGCCGTCAAACGCGCGCGCAGGCGCAACGCGTCCTAGAATGCGTGGCAGGTGCGTTACCTGTGGGGAAGCCAATGGATGACGAGCAGCCCATCGGCGATGCGAAAGCGCGTCTCGCGGATTCGTCGCTGACGATCGTGCAAGCGCTCGTGCAGCGCGTGCAGGCCGTGCTCGCGTGGCTCGATCGCGTCGATCCGGGCACGCATCGGCGCATCAAGGGATTGCGGCTCGTGACCGCGTACGGGCTGGCGGCGGCGCTCGGCGCGCTGCAGGACGTGACGCAAAGCGTGCCGGCGGGTGTGTCGGTGGGCGCGCTCGCGGGCGGCTTCGCGCTGTGGGCGAGCGTGTCCGAGGCGCGCACGACGCGTTTGGAGTCGAGCCGCGATCTCGTCATTCTGTGCGTCGCGGCTGCGTTCGGCGCGTTCACCTTCACGTTTTTTGCGCCGATGCTTCGTGAAACCGGACGCGGCGGCGCCGAGCTGATTCTCGTGACGGGCGCGTTCCTCGCGGGCTATCTGAAGCGCTTCGGGATGACGGGCGCGGGCGTCGGCTCGCAGCTCTATATCGGCCAGCTCCTCGCTTATGGAATGGATCTGCGCCCCGGCGATTCCTGGGCGATCCTGCTCGCGTTACTGATCGGCATGCTCGCGGCGATCGTGCCGCGCGTGCTGAGCGGACCGGCCGAGCATCCGGTCGTGCTGCCCGCGCTGGCGTCGGAGCCCGCTTACGGCCGGGACGCGATCTCGCCCGCCTTCGCGATGGGTCTGCAGGCGGCGTGCGGCGCGCTCGTCGTCGTGGCGTTGAATCGCCTGTTCGGGCTCGCGGAATCGGCGTGGGCGATCACGGCTTGCGTGTATGTCGTCGCGACGTCGGCGGTCGGGACGGCGGAGCGCGTACGGCGGCGCATCTACGGGACGCTTGTCGGCGTGCCGATCGGCATCGTGTGTCTGCCGCTCGCGGAACATTGGCCGCTCGTCGTGTGGATTCTGTCCGCGTTCGCGATGATCGCCTATGCGATGGCGCTGCCGGAGCGATACGACATCGCGTGCGGCGCGTTCGCGTTCGTGCTCATCGTGACGCTCGCGGCGAGCGGCGTGCATTCGCTCGAACTGCTGACGGCGCGCGCGTGGGAAACGCTGCTCGGCGGCGCGCTGGGGCTGATCGCGTCGCGGGTGATTTTTCCGTTGCGGGTGGTGAGGGCGTGATCGCCCTCACCGCTTCGCCACCTCCTCCAGCAACCGGTCCAGCACGTCGAAATCCACCGGCTTCACCAGATGCGCGTCGAAGCCCGCCTGCGCGGAGCGTTCCTTGTCGCTGTCCTGTCCGAAGCCCGTCATCGCGACCACCGTCGCACGCCCGATGAGCCGCTGCGAGCGCAGCGCGCGCAGCACCGCGTGACCGTCCATGTCGGGCAAGGCGAGATCGAGCAAAATCAGTTGCGGCGGGAAATGGCGGATCACGTCGAGTCCTTCCTTGCCGTGATACGCGGTACGCACGTCGTGGCCTTTCATCTGCAAGAGCAGCGCGAGGCTGTCGGCGGAATCCTGGTTGTCGTCGATCACGACGATGCGCAGGCCGCCGCCCGTGCCTAGCGTCGCAGTCTGCGCGAGCACGCGATGCGGCCGCGGCGCATCGTGGTCGGACGCGTAAGGCAGGCGCACGACGAACGTGCTGCCCTGATTCGGTCCGGCGCTCGCCGCGCTGATCGACCCCCCGTGCATCTCGACGATCGACCGGCACAGCGTCAGCCCGATGCCGAGGCCCGCCTCGCCGGGATTGAGATAGTGATCCTCCTGCACGAACAGATCGAAGATGGACGTGAGACCCTTCTGCGAGATGCCGCGCCCCTTGTCGATCACTTTCAGCAGCAGCGCTGTCGCCTCGCGCTCGACTTCGACGCGGATCGTGCTGGCGCGCGGCGAGAACTTCGACGCGTTGTTCAACAGGTTCTGCACGACCTGCACGAGCCGCGTGATGTCGCCCATCACATGAACGGGCTCGGACGGCAGCTTGCTGACGACGTTCTGCGCGCGTTCGTCGGTGAACGGATGCACGAGCTCGATGCTGCGCGCGACGATCTCGCTCACGTCCACGCGCGTCATGCGCAGATCGATCTTGCCGGTCGTGATGCGGCCCATGTCGAGCAGATCGTCGACGAGCCGGCCGAGATGCGAAGTCTGTCTGTCGATGATGTCGCGGCATGCGGCGATGCGTTCCGGCACGTCGCTTTCCATCTGCATCACGCCGATCGCATTGCGCACCGGCGCGAGCGGATTGCGCAACTCGTGCGCGAGCGTTGCGAGAAACTCGCTGATGCGCCGCGACGACACTTCGAGCTGATCGAGGCGCTTTCTGTCGCTCATGTCGCGCGTGACCTTCGCGAAGCCGCGCAGCACGCGATGCTCGTCGTACACCGCGTTGATCACCACGTTCGCCCAGAAGAGCGAGCCGTCCTTGCGCACGCGCCAGCCTTCGCTCTCCACGCGGCCCGTGCGGATCGCGGTCTGCAGTTCGATCTCGGGGAGGTTGGCTTCGAGATCCTCGGGGCAATAGAACATCGAAAAGTGCTTGCCCAGGATCTCCGACGGCTGATAACCCTTGATTCGCATCGCGCCCGTATTCCAGCTTGCGATATGGCCGGCCGGATCGAGCATGAAGATCGCGTAATCGCTGACGCTTTCCACGAGCAGACGAAAGCGCTCTTCCGAGAGCCGCAGCTTCTCTTCCTCGGCGCGCTTCGCGGTGAGATCGCGCGTGTACTTCGCGTAGCCGATGATCTCGCCCTGCGTATTGCGCGCCGCCGTGATGACGACATTCGCCCAGAACAGCGTGCCGTCCTTGCGCACGCGCCAGCCTTCGTCCTCGAAGCGCCCGGTCGCGTAGGCCTGCTTCAGCTCGTACTCGGGCCAGCCGCGCGCCACCGATTCCGCCGTGTAAAAGCGCGACAGATGCTGTCCGATGATTTCGTGCGCCTCATAGCCCTTGATCTTGCGCGCGCCCTTGTTCCAGCTCGTGATGCGGCCGCTCAGGTCGAGCATGAAGATCGCGCAGTCTTCGATCGCATCGACGAGCGCGTGATACTGCGGCTCGCTCATGGCGGGCTCGGATGGCGCGTGGCGGGCGAGGTCGAGGGGCGAGTCGGCTTTAGGTCTGGTCATGGTTCGGGTGGTCGGCGCAGCGGCGGACGTTTCCTGGACAAAAGGTCCGCCGACGCCACAGTCTACCCGGAGCCTCGGCATCGCTGCCATGCCTTTAGTGAGCGTAGCTATCGGCGTGCCGGGCCGCGAAACGGCGCGCGGCGATCGCACCACCCGTTTTCAGCCGTGCTTCTGGAGGGATTTCAACGCCGATGCACGCACGTAGACTGCGTTCACATTTCAGAAGGTCGGTGCTGGGCAGGCAGTGCGACGAGGCCGATGAAGTGGATTCGTGAAACCCTCAGGAGCACTACCATGACCGGCAATCTCAAAGGCATCATCTTCGTCGCGGCGCTCGCATGCGCTTCCTACGCGCTCGCAAGCGGATACGGCCCCGCGCCGCACTATTCGCCGATGGAAGGCGCGCCCGTCTCGCAGCAAGGCATGAACATGCAGACGATCGCGCAGGACGCTCAGCCGGGCAACGATGCAGGCGCCGGGAAGGCGAAGCAGGACAGCCCGCTCATTCAGGCGCAGGATTGAGCGCTTTTTGCATGAGACCGCGTTCCGCCGGTCGTCTCGGCGGGACGCGGCGCGTTCAATGAAACGCCTGATTTGCGGCGTTTTTCGCATCGGCCGCGCCGACCGTCTCGACCGTGCCCTTCGCGCGCCCGATGTCGATCTTCGGCATGAACAGCATCGAAATCACGGTGCCTAGCGCGATCACGAACATCGCCGTGAAGGTCAGATGCAGCGAATGGTGCAGCACGAGGCGAATCTCGTTGTTCGTCGCGAAGTCGCCGGGCACGGACGACAGCAGTTGCTTCAGCTGATCCGCATGAACGGGCGGCAGGCCGGCCGTGTGCGTGAGGCCGTAGTTCTGCACCGCGCCGAACACGGCTGCACCGAGCGTATTGCCGAGGTTGCGCGAAAAGAGGTTCGATGCCGTCGCGCTGCCGCGTTCCATCGGCTGCACGATTTCCTGTATCAGGATGAGGCAGGATACGCTCGTGATGCCCATGCCGAAGCCCAGCACCGCCGAGCCGACGCCCGCCCAGACCGGGCTCGATTGCGGACCGAGCAGCACGAACGGCAACGCGCCCAGCGGAATGAAGACCGGGCCGATCATCAACAGACGCCTCAGGCCGATGCGGCTGAACGCGCGCGACGTGAAAGTGGCGCCGCTCGGCCAGCCGATCATCATCATCGTGAGCGCGAGGCCCGCTTCCACCGGCGTGCGATGCATCACGCCCTGCACGTACATCGGCAGGAAAGTGGTGAGGCCCATCATCGCCATGCCGGCGAGGACCGTCGCGACGTTGCTCGCGGCAATCGGCCGATGCGACCACAGCCTGAACGAGATCATCGGATCGGCGGCGCGGCGCTCCTGAATCACGAAGCACACGATCGCGAGCACGAACACGCCGATCTCCACGCCGACGCGCGCATTGCTCGCGTGGCCGGCGTCGGTGAGCGCCATCATCAGCGCGGCGACGGCGGCGGTGAAGAAGAACGCGCCCGCGAGATCGATCGCCGGACGGTCGTGGCGCTTTTCCTCGTGCAGAAAGAGCGTGAAAAGCAGCGCGGCCAGTATGCCGATCGGCACGTTGATCCAGAAGATCCACGCCCACGAGAACTGGCGAATCAGCAGGCCGCCCACCATCGGCCCGAGCACGGCGGACACGGCCCACACGCTCGCGAGATAGCCCTGCACCTTGCCGCGCTCGCGCGCCGGATAGAGATCGCCGACGACCGTCAGCGCGACCGGCAGGATCGCGCCCGCGCCGACGCCCTGAATCAGCCGGAAGACGATCATCGCGGGCATCGACCACGCGAAGCCCGCGAGCACCGAGCCGATCAGAAAGATCGCGATGCCCGCGAGGATCGCCGGCTTGCGGCCGTAGAGATCGGCGAGCTTGCCGAACACGACCGTGAGCGCCGTCTGCGTGAGCAGGAACGACGAGAACACCCAGCTATACAGATTGAGGCCCCCGAGCTGCGTCGCGATTTGCGGCATCGCGGTGGAGACGATGGTGGCTTCGATCGCGACCATGGCCATCGAGGCCATCACCGCGCCGATGACGAGGGGACGGACGGTTTTGCTGTTCTGTGACATGCGGGCAGGAAGGCATATCGCCCGCCGCGCGTACGAGACAACGATGCGCGCAGACGGGCCATGCTCGAAAAATGAAGATGCGGCGGCGACGCCCCGGCTTGCGGATTCCTTGCAGCCGAAGCAATGTCGCCGATGAGAAAGCGCCGGATGCAATGTTATCCCGCCGCGCGAATCGCTGCTCGATGCGCATTTGCGCGCTCATTCAACGCTAATTCTTCGGGCCTACCTTCTGTACGTGGACGGGCAGCATGCTTCCCCGAGCAATCCGGCGGCCCGTTTCACGTATTCTCCTCAGCCCTTGGCGCCGGCCGTGATTCGGACCGGCGCATTTTTTTCCGCGCTTACGCGCATCTGCCACGCACATGTCGTCTTTCAGACCGAAAGCCCCGGGAATGTCGCCTAAAATCGAACGGGCTGCAGCTTTGCCCCGTTCCCTTCCGAAGCGGCGGACTCGCATGATCAAATCACTGAAGAATCAGCTGGTGCTCGCGCTCGGGCTGCTCGTCAGCGTGATCGGCGTCGTGCAGGGCGTGAGTTCGTATCAGTTGAGCAAGACCGGCATGAGCGCGCTGCTCGACATGCGGCTCGAACAAGTGGCGGCGCGTCTGCGCGACGGACTCGCCGACAGCCTGCCGAAAAATCCCGCACGCGGCACGCAGGACGAGCGCGATGTCGTCGCCGTGGTGTGGAAGCCGGGCGAGGCGCTGCCTTTCCGCACGACCGACCCGTCGCTGCACTTTCCGCGCGACGCGCAGCCGGGTTTTTCCGGCGTCGACGTCAACGGCGAGCATTGGCGCATGTTCACGCGCCAGGAGCCGACGATGACGATCCAGGTCGCGCAGCGCTCGTCGATCCGGCGCGAAATCACGCAGGAAGCCGCGACGCAAACGCTCTGGCCGATCGCGGTGCTTTTGCCGCTCGTGTGGATCGCGGTCGCGCTCGTCGTGCGGCGCTCGCTGCGTCAGTTGAACGAGCTGGGCGAGGAAGTCCGCGCCATCGACATGGGTCATCTGCAGCCGCTGCCGACCGTCGGCGTGCCCACGGAAATCGCGCCCTTCATCCATTCGATCAACACGATGATCGAGCGCCTCGCGACATCGATCGAGAAGGAGCGCAAGTTCATCGCCGATGCCGCGCACGAATTGCGCACGCCGCTCACCGCGCTGCAGCTTCAGGCCGACAATCTCGCGCCGCATATCTATCCCGGCAATCAGGAGCGCTTTCAGGAGTTGCGCAAGGGCATCGCGCGCAGCGGCAAGCTGATTACGCAACTCTTGCGGATGGCGCGCGCCGATGCGCCGATGAACGGCGCGCCGCTCGCGCGCGTGAACATCGCGGACGTGGTCACGGCCGCCGTCGCCGACGTGCTGCCGATCGCCTTGTCGCGCGGCATGGATATCGGCGCGGAGGAAATGGTGAACGCGCACGTGCGCGCGGTGGAAACCGACATCGGCATGGCGGTGAAGAATCTCGTGTCGAACGCGGTGCGCTATACGCCCGATGGCGGCACCATCGACCTGCGCACGCGGCGCGATGGCGACATGGTCTGGATCGATGTCGTCGACACGGGGCCGGGCATCGACGAAGCGTTGCTGCCGCGCGTGTTCGACCGCTTTTTCCGCGCGAATCCGGATATCGAGGGCAGCGGGCTGGGGCTGTCGATCGTGAAGGCGATTGCCGCGCGTTACGGCGGCGACGTGACGCTCGAAAATCGCAGCGACGGGCGCTCGGGCATCGTCGCTTCGATCGGTTTTCCGGTCGAGGAAGTGAGCGAAAGCGTGCCATCGCCCGCGTTGAACCTTTAGTGTTTTGCGCGCTGTTTTCCGCCGATTACAATGCATTCGCTGCGTGGCGCGAAGCGATCGTCGCCGGTCAGTAGAACACTCAAAATGACCGGTCGTGCGTTTTCCGTTTTCCCAGATCCTTCGGGCCGCATTCCGGGCGCGTGGCGCGCGCCATTCTCGCGGGACGCGGGGTGGAACATGCGAATTCTTCTGATCGAAGACGACGTGCAGATCGGCACGAGCCTGATGCGTGCGCTCAAGGACGCCGATTACGCCGTCGATTGGGTCCGCGACGGCAACGCGGGCCGCGAGGCGATCAACGCGGCCGAGTACACCGTCGTGCTGCTCGATCTCGGCTTGCCGGGCATGACGGGCATCGAACTCTTGCGGCAGGCGCGCACGTCCGGCAACGCGACGCCGGTGCTGATCCTCACCGCGCGCGACGATCTCGACACACGCGTCCAGGGCCTCGATCTCGGCGCCGACGACTATCTGCTCAAGCCCTTCGACATGCCCGAACTGCTGGCGCGCATCCGCGCGGTGCTGCGCCGCAAGGCGGGCTACGCGGTCTCGCGCCTCGGCGACGATTCGCTCTGCCTCAATCTCGATCAGCGTACGCTTACGTGCGGAGAGACGTCGGGCGTGCTGTCCGCGCGTGAATTCGCGCTGATGCACGCGCTGCTCGAACGTCCCGGCACGATCTTCTCGCGCGATCAACTCGAAGACCGTCTCTACGGCTGGGGCAAGGAAGTGGAGAGCAACGCGGTCGACGTGCTGATCCATTCGGTGCGCAAGAAATTCGGCGCGGGCGTGATCCGCAACGTGCGCGGCCTCGGCTGGACGGTGATGCTCGGCCAGGCCGGCCGCGAGGAAACGAAATAGCGCGCGCGACATCGGCGGCGCGGGTCAATGCTCGTCGTATCGACGGCCGAGCGCGCCGCAAAAATACATGCTGTAGTCGTGATCCTGCGTTTCGACCTGACGCATGCGCCGTTCGAGATCCGCGAGATCGCTCGACGATGCGAGATAGTCGTCGCGGGCTTCCTGCGCGGTGCGGATCGAAAAGAGATGGTCGATGGAGTGAGTGAGACGTTCAAACATGATGTGCTCCCGTCGTTGAATGCAGGCCGATGAGTGGGGCCGACGAAAGCAGGTTATGCGCGCTGAATTAGCAGCGAATGAGAGCGCGAAGCAGCGACTCGCGGCATGCGCGATGCTGCTCTTCGCATGACGAAGCGTTCGCCAACGCACCGTGACGCGGATCACGCTGCGGGAAGGCACTGCCGCGCCGCACCATCCCGTGCTATCTTGTTTTAATAGGGGTTTCATACGGAACTGTGCGCTGTTCGCATTCGTCGATCGTCTCTCGTGAAGGCCGCCATGAACGATGTGTCTCGTACCCTCAGTGCCCGCGACCGCGTCGAGTTGCTGTGCTGGCTCACATGCGGCAGTCTCGGCGCGTATTACCTCAATGGCGACTGGCCGGCGGCCTCGTTTCACGTACAGGCCGCGCACAAGTGGCTCGACCGTCATCAGCGGCTCGCGGACTGGCTGACGGTCGCGAAGCTCGCGGCCATCGCCCGCGACATCGCCACGCAGCATTGCGCGATGCTCGAAGCCGACTGGGCCCGCGACGCCGTCGAGGAAATTCTCGATAGCGAAGACCTCAACTATCAATCGGATGTCGTGCGGCAGGTTTTCGACGATTGCCGCCGCGCGCTCGCGGAAAAGCGCACGCCGGAATGAGCCGGCCATCGCGACGGGCGGCCTCTAGCGCGAACACCTGTATGGATGTACAGTAAGCCATTTTTCTGCTCTCGTCGCCGCGATGGACGCGCTGTCCTCCACATCCGCACCGCGCCGCATCGCGCATCTCGACATGGACGCCTTCTTCGCGTCGGTCGAACTTCTGCGTTATCCGGAATTGCGCGGCATGCCCGTCGTGGTCGGCGGCGGGCGCAGCGCCACGCCTGAAACGTTGCCCGACGGCACGCGCCGCTTCAAGCGTCTGCGCGATTACGCGGGTCGCGGCGTCGTCACCACGTCTACCTACGAGGCGCGCAAGTTCGGCGTCTTTTCCGCGATGGGCATGATGAAAGCCGCCCAGCTCGCGCCCGACGCAATTCTTCTGCCGACCGATTTCGAGTCCTATCGCCATTATTCGCGGCTTTTCAAGGCGGCCGTCGCGACGTTCACCACGCAGATCGAGAATCGCGGCATCGACGAAATTTATATCGATGTCAGCGATCTACCGGGCGAATCCGCCGAGATCGGCCAGCGCATGAAGGACGCCGTGCACGACGCGACGGGCCTCACCTGCTCGATCTGCATCGCGCCCAACAAGCTGCTCGCGAAGATCGGCTCCGAACTCGACAAGCCCGACGGTCTCACCATCCTCACGATGGACGATCTGCCAACGCGCATCTGGCCGCTCGCCGCGCGCAAGGTGAACGGCATCGGACCGAAGGCGAACGAGAAGCTCGCGGCGCTCGGCATCGTGACCGTGGGCGATATTGCCGCCGCCGATCCCGGTTTCCTGCAGACGCATTTCGGCCACACGTACGCCGCGTGGCTCGCGCGCATCGCGCAGGGGCAGGACGAGCGGCCTGTCGTCGTCACTTCGACGCCCAAATCGATGAGCCGCGAGACGACCTTCGAGCGGGACTTTCATCCGAAGCAGGATCGCGCGACGCTTTCCGCCGAGTTCACGGGGCTGTGCACGCGCGTCGCCGAAGACTTGCAGCGCAAGGGCTACGTCGGGCGCACGGTCGGCATCAAGCTGCGCTTCGACGACTTCCGCACCGTGACGCGCGATCTGACCGTGCCCGTCGCGACCGCCGATCCCGTCGAGATTCGCCGCGCCGCGACCGAATGCCTGAAGCGCATCGTGCTCGATCGCCGCATCCGTCTGCTCGGCGTACGCGTCAGCGCGCTCGCCGGGCGCGACGAAAGCGGCTTCGTCGAGCCGGTGCAGGTCGAATTGCCGTTCGATATCGCCGGCGACTGAAGCGCGCCTTATTTCATAGGCGCATAACGTAATCGCAGATGCTTCGTTGCCGCGCGAATCGCCGCGCGTTAGATTGATCGCTTCCCCAAGCTATCGATTGCCATTAGTCCGACGTGACGATTCTCACTGCCCCCATTGCCGAGCACGCTGCCGCCGATCAATCCATCGAGATTCGCCCGTTCGATGCGCCGCTCGGCGCGGAAGTCATCGGGCTCGAGCTGTCGAAGCCATTGTCACAAGCCGATTTCGCGCGCATCCATCGCGCGCATCTGGATCATCACGTTCTCGTGTTTCGCGATCAGCGCATCACGCCCGACGAACAGGTCGCGTTCAGCAAGCGCTTCGGTCCGCTGCAGATTCACGTGCTGCATCAGTTCGGGCTCGGGGGGCATCCGGAAGTGCTGATCGTGTCGAACATCGTCGAGAACGGCAAGCCGATCGGTCTCGGCGATGCGGGTCATTTCTGGCATTCCGATCTTTCGTACAAGGACAAGCCGAGTCTCGGCTCGATGCTGCACGCGCAGGAATTGCCCGCGACCGGCGGCGACACGCTGTTCGCGAATCAGCATCTCGCGTGGGACACGCTGCCCGCGCATCTGCGCGATGCAGTCGAAGGCCGCGTCGCCGAACACACCTATCTCGCCAAATACGGCGAGTTGCAAAAGCGCAGTCCGTGGCGTCCGAATCTGTCGGCGGAGCAGATCGCGCAAGTCAAGCCGGTGACGCATCCGATCGTGCGGACGCATCCGGAAACCAAGCGTCGCGCGCTCTTCGTGAGCGAGCATTTCACGACGCGCATCATCGGTCTGCCGGAAGACGAAAGCCGCGCCTTGCTCGCGGAACTCTTCGCGCATAGCACGCAAAGCGAGTTCGTCTATCGCCATCAATGGCGCGAACGCGACATGGTCTTCTGGGACAACCGCTCGGTGATGCATCTCGCCGCCGGCACGCCCGACGATCAGCGCCGCAAGCTCTATCGCACGACCATCGAAGGCGACGCGCCTTTCTAAAAAGCCACTATTTTTACGGGGTTTCATCGATGCATTCTCGAACCGGGAAGGGCGGCGCACGCGCGCTCGTCGCGGCGCTTTCGCTCGCGATCGGCGTCACGTCGGCGAGCGCGCATGCCGAAGGCACGTTGCGCATCGCCGAGCAATTCGGCGTCGTGTATCTGCTGCTCAATGTCGCGCGCGACCAGAAGTTCATCGAGCAGGAAGGCAAGAAGGAAGGGCTCGATATCAAGGTCGACTGGGCGAAGCTGTCGGGCGGATCGAGCGTCAACGATGCGCTGTTGTCCGGCTCGGTCGATATCGCCGCGGCGGGCGTCGGCCCGTTGCTGACGATCTGGGACCGCACGCACGGACGGCAAAACGTGAAGGGCGTCGCGTCGCTCGGCAACTTCCCGTATTACCTCGTATCGAACGATCCGCGCGTAAAAACCATCGCCGATTTCACCGACAAGGATCGCATCGCGGTGCCGGCAGTCGGCGTGTCGGTGCAATCGCGCGTCCTGCAATACGCGGCGGCGAAGCAATGGGGCGACAAGGAATACAACCGCCTCGACAAGCTCACGCAAGCGGTGCCGCATCCGGACGCAGCCGCGGCGCTCATCGCGGGCGGCACGGAGATCAACGCGCACTTCGGCAATCCGCCGTTCCAGCAGCAGGAACTCGCGGGCAATCCAAAAGCGCATATCGTGCTCAATTCATACGATGTGCTCGGCGGCCCCAGTTCCGCGACGGTGCTCTACGCGACCGAGAAATTCCGCAACGAGAATCCGAAGACGTATCGCGCGTTTGTCGCCGGTCTTGCCGATGCCGCGCGCTATATCACGCAACATCCGGAACAAGCCGCCGATATCTATCTGCGCGTGAACAACGCGAAGATCGACCGCGATCTGCTGATCAAGGTGATCAAGGATCCGTCGGTGCAATTCAAGGTCGCGCCGCAAAACACGTTCGGGCTCGCTCAGTTCATGCATCGCGTCGGCGTCATCAAGAACGAGCCGAAGTCGTGGCAGGATTACTTCTTTACCGATCCCGCGACGAAAGACGGAAGCTGACGCCGCTTATCGGCGATTGCGGATTCGATATGCGCAATGATTGGTTCGCTCGAGCGCAGCGCGCCGGTATCGTGATCGTTTGCAATCGGGCAGATGAACATGGCCGCCAATCCCCAAGCGCTTTATTCGCACGAAGCCGATCGTGAGGCTGCGACGAGCGGCAAGCTTCTCAGCGCGAAGAACGTCACGCTCGAATACCGCACGCCGGAGCGGCTCGTTCGCGCGACGCACGATGTCAGCTTCGATGTCTACGGCGCCGACCGCTTCGTGCTGCTCGGGCCTTCGGGCTGCGGCAAGTCGACCTTGCTCAAGGCCGTTGCGGGCTTCATCGAGCCGGTTGGAGGCAGCATCGAAATCGGCGGTGAACGTGTGCGCGGGCCGGGCGCGGATCGCATCGTCGTGTTTCAGGAGTTCGATCAGTTGCCGCCGTGGAAGACCGTCGTGCAGAACGTCGCCTTTCCGCTGCGCGTCGCGCGCAAGCTCGGCCGCGCCGAAGCTCGCGAACGCGCGCTGCATTATCTCGACAAGGTCGGTCTCGCCAAATTCGCCGATGCGTATCCGCATACGCTGTCGGGCGGCATGAAGCAGCGCGTCGCCATTGCACGCGCCCTCGCGATGCAGCCGCGCGTGCTGCTGATGGACGAGCCCTTCGCCGCACTCGATGCGCTCACGCGACGCCGCATGCAGGAAGAGCTCTTGCGCCTCTGGAGCGACGAGCGATTCACGCTGTTGTTCGTCACGCACTCGATCGAGGAAGCGCTGATCGTCGGCAATCGCATTCTGCTGCTGACGCCGCATCCGGGACGCGTGCGCGCCGAGCTCAACAGTCATCAATACACGCAGGACAGCCTGGGTCGCGGCGAGTTTCAGCAGAGCGTCGCGCGCATTCATCGTCTGTTGTTCGAAGAGGAGCGCGCGCAATGAGCACGCCGCATCTGATCGTGCCGCCCGTGCGGCCCGAGTATGAAATCGCGCCTGCCGCGAGCGTCGCCGTCGAACATGAAGCGCCGTTGCCGCTGTCGAAGCGGCTAGCGGATCGTGCGTGGCTGCGCAAGTCGATCATCGCGCTCGTGCTGATCGCGTTGTGGGAAATCGCCGCACGCGCCGTCGATAACGATCTGCTGTTGCCCACTTTCAGCGCGACCTTCGTCGCATTCGTGCAGGGCATCGCGTCGGGCGAACTCATCGAGAAGATCGGCATTTCGATGTCGGTACTGCTGCGCGGCTATGCGCTCGGCGCGGCGCTCGCGTTCGCGCTGACATCGCTTGCGGTCTCGACGCGCATCGGCCGCGACATCCTTTCGATGCTCACCGCGATGTTCAATCCGCTGCCTTCCATCGCGCTGTTGCCGCTCGCGTTGCTGTGGTTCGGCCTCGGCACCGGAAGCCTGCTTTTCGTGCTCGTGCATTCGGTGTTGTGGCCGCTCGCGCTCAACACGTATGCGGGCTTTCAGGCCGTGCCGACGACCTTGCGCATGACGGGCCGCAACTACGGTCTCAACGGCATGCGCCATGTGATGCTGATTCTGGTGCCCGCCGCGTTGCCTTCGATTCTCGCGGGCTTGCGCGTGGGCTGGGCCTTCGCGTGGCGCACGCTGATCGCGGCGGAGCTCGTGTTCGGCGCGAGCTCGGGCAAGGGCGGGCTCGGCTGGTACATCTTCCAGAACCGCAACGAGCTTTACACGGACCGCGTGTTCGCGGGACTGGCTGCGGTCATCGTGATCGGCCTTGCTGTGGAGCATCTCGTCTTCGATACGATCGAGCGCGTGACCGTGCGCCGCTGGGGCGTGCAGCAATGAGCGCGCTCAATTCCCCGCGCGAATGAAGTCGATGAACGCGCGCAACGGCCCCGGCATGTGCGCGCGGCTCGGATAATAGAGACGCGGCCCGGTGAAACTCTGCCACCACGGTTTGAGCACGGGCACGAGCGCGCCATCGTCGATGGCCGGGCGCACGAACTCGTCGAACGTATAGACGAGGCCCAATCCCGCGATGGCCGCGCTTCGGCTGATCTCGATCGACGACGTGACGAGCGGTCCTTCCGGCGCGATGCGTATCGTTTCCTTGCCGCGCATGAATTCCCACACGGCCAGCACGCCGCTATCGAAACGATGCCCGATGCACGCGTGATTCACGAGTTCGCGCGGATGCTTCGGCTCGCCGTGCGCCGCGAGATAAGCCGGCGACGCCACCGCGACGAAGCGTTGCGTGCGCGGCCCGATCGGCACGGCGATCATGTCGCGCTCGATGCGCTCGTCATAACGGATGCCCGCATCGAAACCGGCGGCGAGCACGTCGATGAAGGTATCGGTTGCGCTGATCTCCAGCTTGATGCCCGGATGCGCCGTCAGAAAACGCGCGACGATTGGCGGCAGGATCTCGCGTGACACGATGCGCGGGACGTTCAGGCGCAACGTGCCGGTCGGGCTGTCGCGAAAGCCGTTGACGGCATCGAGCGCGCCCGCGATTTCCGCGAACGCGGGCCCGAGGCGTTCGATGAGCCGCTCGCCCGCTTCGGTCGGCGTGACGCTGCGCGTCGTGCGATTCAAAAGCCGCACGCCCAGACGCGTTTCGAGCCTGCGTATGGCCTCGCTCAGCGACGACGCCGACACGCCGCGCAACAGCGCCGCCTGCCTGAAGCCACGCGACCGCGCGACGGCCAGAAACGCGTGAAGATCCGACAAATCCGGTTCGCTCATCTCTCACCCATTGTTCGCTGGGGCGCACAGCCCATTCGGATTGAGGCGGATTATCGCACGCGAGGTTTGCTCCCATAATCGTCTCCATTCTTCAAGGAGAGAACGAACATGGAACAACGCAAGCTCGGAAAGAACGGACCGCAATCGTCGGCGATCGGCCTCGGATGCATGGGCATGTCGGGCATGTACGGGCCGTCGGATCGCGCGGAGAGCATCGCGACGATACACGCGGCCCTCGAAGCGGGCGTGACGCTGCTCGACACCGGCGACTTCTACGGCATGGGGCACAACGAAATGCTGATCGGCGAAGCGTTGAGAAGCGCGCCGCCTTCACGCCGCGATGCGGCGATTCTCAGCGTGAAATTCGGCGGCATGCGCGATCCGGCCGGCCGGTTCATCGCGTTCGATGGACGGCCCGTCGCCGTGAAGAATTCGCTCGCGTATACATTGCAGCGGCTCGGCGTCGAACATATCGACATTTATCGGCCCGCGCGCCTCGATGCGAACGTGCCGGTCGAAGACACCGTCGGCGCGATCGCCGAGATGATCGACGCGGGCTATGTGCGCCACGTCGGATTGTCGGAAGTCGGCGCGGACACGATTCGCCGTGCCGCCGCCGTGCATGCGGTGTGCGATCTGCAGATCGAATACTCGCTGATTTCGCGCGGCCTCGAGGAATCGATTCTTCCGGCATGCCGCGAACTCGGCATCGGCATCACGGCGTACGGCGTGCTGTCGCGCGGACTCATCAGCGGACACTGGAGCCGCGACGCCGCGCAATCCGGCGACTGGCGCGCGAACAGTCCGCGCTTTCAGCAAGGCAACGTCGAACGCAATCTCGCGCTCGTCGATGCGTTGCGCAAGATCGCCGATGCAAAAGGCGTGAGCGTCGCGCAGATCGCGATCGCGTGGGTGCTCGCGCAGGGCGATGACATCGTGCCTGTCGTCGGCGCGCGCCGTCGCGACCGGCTGACGGAATCGCTCGGGGCGCTCGATGTCGCGCTCACGAAGGATGACCTCGCCGCGATCGAAGCGGCGGTGCCGAAGGGCGCGGCGGCGGGCGATCGCTACGAGGCCGTGCAGATGGCGCATCTCGACAGCGAGAAGCGCTGAATCTCCCGGCGTGGTTCGCGACGCGGCACGCAAACTGCGACGCGTGTAGCATCGATCCCGATCCACCGATGGAGAGACGCCGAGTGAAAATCGCGACCTTCAACATCAACGGCATCCGTCCGCGGCTCGACGCCTTGCTGACATGGCTCGAACGCGAATCGCCCGATATCGTCTGCCTGCAGGAACTGAAAGCGACCGACGCGCAGTTTCCCGCCGACGCGATCGCGAACGCGGGCTACGGCGCGCTATGGCATGGGCAGCAATCGTGGAACGGCGTGGCGATTCTCGCGAAAGACGCGGAGCCGGTGCTGAGCCGGCGCGGGCTGCCGGGTTACGAAGACGATACGCATAGCCGGTATATCGAGGCGGCCGTGGGCGGCTTGCTGATCGGCTGTCTTTATCTTCCGAACGGCAATCCGCAGCCCGGCCCGAAGTTCGATTACAAGCTCGAATGGTTCGCGCGCTTCAACGCACATGCGAAGATGTTGCTCGATAGCGGACATCCCGTCGTGCTCGCGGGCGATTACAACGTCGTGCCGACCGATGACGACATCTACAACACGCGCTCGTGGCTGAAGGACGCGCTGTTGCAGCCGGAGAGCCGCGCGGCCTACGCGGATTTGCTCGCGCAAGGCTGGACCGATGCGCTGAAGCAGAAGTTTCCCAATGAGCGCATCTATACGTTCTGGGATTACTTCCGCAATCATTGGCAGACGAATTCCGGCTTGCGCATCGATCACATCCTTCTTAGCAAGGATCTCGCGAAGAAGCTGGAGGCGGCGGGCGTCGACAAATGGGTGCGCGGCGAGCCGCATGCGAGCGATCATGCGCCGGCGTGGGTCACGCTCAAGCTCGGGCGCACGCGCAGGAAATCGGCTTAGGCTTGCAGCGTGTCGCGCGTCGGTTGCAGTGACGCGAGGAATTGCATCGCGTGTTCGCGGCCGCCCATCGTCCAAACGTCGAGATGATCGGCGTCTTCGATGAGCGCGAGACGCTTGTCGCCGCGTGCTGCATCGAAGAGACGCTGGAAGTGTTCGGGCGGAATCACGCCGTCTTTCGTGCCGCCGTAGATCAAGAGCGGCGCATCGATCGATGCGATTTTCGCGAGGCTTTCGTAGCGATCGCGTGCGAGCAGCCGCACGGGAAAGAGCCGGAAGCGTTTCGCGGCGACATCGACGATGCTCGTGAACGGCGCTTCGAGCATCAGCGCATGGATCTTCGCGACGCTTGCAAGCTGCACGGCGACACCCGAGCCGAGCGAATAACCGTGCAGCACGATGTTGCGTGAACGCGCCGCGGCGTAGGCGTAGGCGGCGCGCGAATCGGCGTAAAGGCCGGCTTCGTGCGGCCTGCCGGGATTGCCGCCGTAGCCGCGATATTCGGCGAGCAGCACGCCATAGCCCGCTTCGATCATCTCCAATGCAACATGACCGCGCTGGAAAAGGTCTTCGCCATTGCCGTGAAAGAGGATGACCGTGGGCGCGTCGTCGTCGGGCGGCGCTTTGTAGCGCATGGTCAGGTCGAGGCCGTCATCGGTTCTGATGACGACTGCTTCGGTGCGCGCTTCCACATCGGCGTTCTTGAAGGCTTCGATCTGTTCCAGCGGATAGACGAGCCTTCCTTGCAGCCAATACAGGCCCGCGAGCGCGATCGTGTAGACCAGCGCTATGGCGAGCAGGGCGATCCAGAGGACTTCGCGCATCGGTGTCGGCGGCGGGTTGGCGTTCCTCGTATGGTAGTGGAGTTGCGGCGTGTGGATGCGTGCGCTTGCGCCTGCATTTCATGTATGGGCGGTGAATTGTTACCGACAGAAAAATGACCCAGATGAATTCCGCGGATCCAATCGATCAAATTCGACGCGGACAACTTGTCGGTGTCAAATCGCCATCGAGTTGATCTGGCGCGCACGCTCGTCGACGCTAACAACAGCGTCGCGCGGACTGACATTGTTGTTCTCTATGGCTATTTCGAAAAGGGCGACGAGACGGAACGGCGGTCACAAAAAAGCGCGTTGAATCCGTCGTTAGCTATCTTCGTGCGCTCGGCGTCGAAGAGAGGCGTATCGAGGTCGACTATGAGATTTGGCCTACCGTTCCAAATGTCCCCGATTCGGAGCGCTTCCAGGTTCTGTTCGAATTCATCCCGGCCCAAAGCCCTTGCGGTTAGGTAAGGCGCGGTTGCGCGCGAGCGATTGCAGGCCGCTTGCGTGGCGCCAGCGGCCGGATCTCCGGCAACTCGCTCACTCCCGCACATCCACATCCCCCTGCCGCAAGCTCAAAGGCATCTCCGCAGCGATCTCCTTCTCCACGTCCTCCGCTTCCCGCTCGCGATTGAACAGCGCGTTGAGCAGAATCGCGAACACCGCGGCGAGCGTGATTCCGCTATGCGTCAGCGGCCCCGCCCACGCCGGCATGTGCGCGAAGAACGTCGGCGCGGCAAGCGGAATCACGCCCACGCCCAGACTGATCGCGATGATGAGCAAGTTGTTCTTGCTATCGAAATCGACCTTGCTCAGGATCTTCACGCCGGTCGCCGCGACCATGCCGAACATCGCGATGCCCGCGCCGCCGAGCACGACCACCGGTATCGAAGCAATCAGATTCGAGAGCTTCGGCAGCAGCCCGAGCAGGATCAGGATCACGCCTGACACCGCGACCACCCAGCGGCTTTTGACGCCCGTAATGCCCACGAGCCCGATGTTCTGCGAAAACGACGAATGCGGAAACGTATTGAAGATGCCGCCGATCACCGTGCCGAGACCATCGGTGCGCAGTCCGCGCGTCGCATCGATGCGCGAAACGGGGCGCATCGCGAGATCGCCGAGCGCGAGGAACATACCGAGCGATTCCACCATGATGACGACCATCACGAGACACAGCGAGGCGATCGCCGCGACATCGAAGACCGGCATGCCGAACGCGAACGGCCGCACCGGCGCGAACCACGCGGCTTGACCGACGCCCGCGAAATCGACGAAGCCGAGCGGCAACGCGATCACGAAGCCGATCGCCATGCCGAGCAACACCGAAATATTCGCGACGAAGCCCTTCAGATACTTGTTGATGAGCAGAATCGCGAGCAGCACGATGCCCGCGATCATCAGATTGCGCGGCTCGCCGAAATTCGGTGCGCCGCGTCCGCCGCCCGCCCAGTTGATCGCGACGGGAAAGAGCGTCATGCCGATCGTCAGAATGATCGTGCCCGTGACGATCGGCGGAAAGAAGCGCATCAGCCGTCCGAAGAACGGCGCGATCAGGACCGCGAACACGCCCGCCGCGATGGTCGCGCCGAAGATCGCCGGCAGGCCCGCACCGGATGATGCCATCGCGACCATCGGCCCGACCGGCGCGAAGCTCACGCCCATGATGACCGGCAGGCGGATGCCGAATTTCCATACGCCGATGCACTGCACCAGCGTGACGACTCCGCACGCGAAGAGGTCCGAGCTGATCAGAAACGCGACCTGCTCCTTCGGCAGCTTGAGCGCTGCGCCGATGATGAGCGGCACCGCGATCGCGCCCGCGTACATCACGAGTACGTGCTGAATGCCGACCGCGAGCATCTGACCGATGGGCAGCACTTCGTCGACGGGATGAATCGTTTGGGCCATGTGCGCTCCGGCAAGCTCGAATGTCTATGACGTTGAGTGGGTCGCCCGAGTATTGCACCGCGCGACGGCCGAAAAAATATTCGGGCCGCTATACATGGCATCGGACGCGCGCTTGACTTTGTTCAGGATATTTGACCGATATTGTCCATGCGATCGCGCGCACACGGCAGCATTTGCCGATTCGGCGCAGCGCGCATCGCGACAAACGGAAGAATCCTCGAAACCCTTGTGCCGCAAGGCTTGTCGCACTGTCGATTTTTGGGATGGCGTGCTACATTCCGAGCGCTTCGCGTTGCTTTATTTCGATAGCTTTCGCGGCGATGCAACAATCCAGCTTCCAGGGCTTGGCGCCCAATAACATCATTCGCACGGGGATCTCGGCATGGAAATGGTCGGCGGAACGCGGCTTGCCCAACTGTTCACCAGCAACCAGGAGCAATTGCTCGCGGAATGGTTCGCGCAGCAGCACGCCATCGCGGCGCGGCGCGGCCTCGTCGGCGAGGCGGAACTGCGCAATCAGTTCAGCCAGTTCACGTCGCTTCTCGTGACGGCGCTCGGCGCCTCCGAACGCGTCGATTTCAAATCGTCCGCATGGCAGGAAGTGCGCGCGTTTCTCGCGGAAATGTCGGCGCAGCGTGCGCGTCAGGGCTTCACGCCCGTCGAGACCGCGATGTTCGTGTTCTCGCTCAAGCAGCCGCTCTTCGCGCGTTTGCGCGACACGCTCGTCAACGATGCCCCCGCGCTCGCCGATCTCACCTGGACGATCAGCACGCTCTTCGACGAGCTCGGGCTCTTCACGACCGAAGTGTTCCAGGCGAGCCGCGAGCAGGTCATCGTGCGCCAGCAGCAGGAACTGCTCGAACTGTCGACGCCCGTCGTGCAGTTGTGGGACGGCATTCTCGCGCTGCCGCTCATCGGCACGCTCGATTCCGCGCGCACGCAAGTCGTGATGGAAAACCTGCTGCAGAAGATCGTCGAGACGGGCGCGGCCATTTCGATCATCGACATCACCGGCGTGCCGACCGTCGATACGCTCGTCGCGCAGCACTTGCTGAAGACGGTCGCGGCGGCGCGTCTGATGGGCGCAGACTGCATCATCAGCGGTATTCGTCCGCAGATCGCGCAGACCATCGTTCATCTCGGCGTGAATCTCACGAACGTCACGACCAAGGCGACGCTCGCGTCGGCGTTCGTCGTCGCGCTGCAGCGCACGGGCAAGTCGGTGACGGCCGGATCCGCGCAGGACGCCTCGCGCGGCAGCCGCGCAAGCGACGGCTTCGATTCGCTGCAAGCGGAATGACGCAGCCTTTCGCCATTCGAAGCACGCATCGAACGCAACGCGACTGAACGGGGTTTCAAGCGATGGAACGCATTCCGATTCTCACGATGGGCAGGCTCCTGCTCGTCACCATTCAGGTCGACATGCACGACCGGCTCGCGCTCGCGCTGCAGGACGATCTGACGAGCCGCATCGTGAAAGACGGCGCGCGCGGCGTCCTGATCGACATTTCCTCGCTCGACGTGGTCGATTCGTTCATCGGACGCATGATCGGCAACACGGCCGCCATGGCGCGCGTGCTCGATGCCGAGACGGTCGTCGTCGGCATGCAGCCTTCGGTCGCGATCACGCTCGTCGAACTCGGCCTCACGCTTTCGGGCGTACGCACGGCGCTGAACGTGGAGAAGGGCATGGCGCTCCTTTCGAAGGGCGGCACGGCCTGACGGCCGCATGCACACGACTCCATGACGATCTTCAATTCCACAGCCGCGCCGACGTCCTCGTCGCCGCCCGACACGCTGCCGATCCGCAACGACGAGCAGATCGTGCGGCTGCGCCAGTTCGTGCGCGAGAAGGCGGTCTCGCAGGGCCTGTCTCTCATCGACCAGACGAAGTTCGTGACGGCGGCGAGCGAGCTGGCACGCAACACGCTCATCTATGGCGGCGGCGGCGACGTGCATTGCTATCTCGTCGAGCGTAACGGCCGCCGTGGCCTCAAGCTCGAATTCGTCGACAATGGTCCGGGCATTCCGGATATCCCGCGCGCGCTCTCCGACGGATTCACGTCGGGCAGCGGCCTCGGGCTCGGGCTTGGCGGCGCCAAGCGCCTGTGCGACGAATTCGACATCCGCTCCGCGCCGGGCGAAGGCACGCACGTCTCGATCACAAAATGGAAACCGTTCTGAAGGAATCGATGGCCGCGCAGCAGCGCTACGAGATCGCCGAGGCGAGCCAGATCGCCTATGCGCGGCGTTCTATCGGCGAACTCGCGCGCGGGCTCGGTTTCAACGAGACGGCCGCGGGCGAGCTCGCGATCGTCGTCACCGAATGCGGCACGAATCTGCTGAAGCATGCACAGCGCGGCGAATTGCTCGTGCGTCCGCTCGTCGACAGGGGCGCCGGCGCGACTTTGCGCTACGGCATCGAAGTGCTGTGCATCGACAACGGGCCGGGCATTTACGATCTGCATCGCTGTTTCGAGGACGGCTACACGACGGCGGGCAGTCCCGGCAACGGCATGGGCGCGATCGAGCGTCTTTCCGACGAACTCGACATCTGGAGCGCGCCGCAACGCGGCACGGTGTTGCGCGCCGTGTTCTGGAACGCGCCGGGCGCGGCGAACACGCGTGCGCCGCAACTGACATACGGCGTCGTGAACCTGCCGCTGCAAACCGAAACCGTATCCGGCGATGCATGGTCCGTCTACGCGCATGACGGCGAATTCACCGTGCTCGTCGCCGATGGCCTCGGTCACGGACCGCTCGCCAATGTCGCGGCGATCGAGGCGGCCAAAGCGCTCGCCGCGAACGGCGACCAGGCGCTCGATCGCATCATGGAGGCCGCCAACGAGGCGTTGCGCCCGACGCGCGGCGCGGCGGTCGGCATCGCGCGCATGCCGGCGTTCGCGTCGATGCCGGGCATGGCGGTGAGCTTCGCGGGCATCGGCAATATTTCGGCGAGCGTGTGGACCGAAGGCACGCACAAGCATCTCGTCTCGCACAGCGGCATCGTCGGGCATGCGGCGCGGCGCGCGCAGATCTTCGACGTGCCGTATCCGCCGAACGCGCTCGTCGTGCTGCATTCGGACGGGCTCACGTCGCGCTGGGATCTCGCGCGCTATCCGGGCCTCGCGATGCGGCACCCGGCGCTCGTCGCGGCGGTGCTGTATCGCGACTTCGCGCGCGGCCGCGACGACATCACCGTGTTCGTGGCCCGCGCGGCCGGGAGCGCAGGATGACGCAACCGCTCTACTCGATGCGGATCGATCACGAGCGCGACATCGTCGCGGTCCGCGTGAAGGCGCGCGATGCGAGCGCGGCGCTCGGCTTCTCGCCGCAGGATCAGACGCGCATTTCCACGTCCGTGCTCGAAGCCGCGCGCACCGTGCTGATCGCGGGGCAGGCGGCGCGCGCGGAATTTCTCGTCGATAACGCCGCGCGCCCGCCGCGCTTCGTCGTGCGTTTTCTGGCGGGCGGCGGTGCGGGCGAGCGTCTGCGCGCCATGCGCCACGACGACTCGCAAGCCGCGCTCGGCCTGCTCGCGGCGCAACGTCTGATGGATCAATGCGCGATCGCCGACGAAGCCGATGGCGACACCTCGATCTCGCTCGCGAAGGCTCTACCCGATGGCGTGCCGTGCGATGCGCAGGCGGTGAAGAACGCACTCGAGCGTCAGCCGAGCGAAGACACGGCCGCGGAATTGCAGCGCCAGAATCGCGAGCTGATCGCCGCGCTCGCGGATCTGCGCGAGCGTCAGGAGGAGCTCACGCGTCTTACGCGCGAACTCGAGGACACCAATCGCGGCGTCGTCGCGCTTTATGCGGAGCTGGATGCGCGCGCCGATCATCTGCGCCGCGCGGACGAATCGAAATCGCGCTTTCTGTCGAACATGAGCCACGAGTTCCGCACGCCGCTGTCGTCGATCCGCGCGCTCTCGAAACTCTTGCTCGAACGTATCGACGGCGATCTGACGGAAGAGCAGGAAAAGCAGGTGCGCTTCATCCGCAAAGCGGCGGAGGATTTGTCGGAAACGGTCGACGATCTGCTCGATCTCGCGAAGATCGAAGCGGGCAAGATCGAAGTGCGTCCCGCCGAATTCGAAGTCGATACCCTGTTTTCGGCGCTGCGCGGCATGTTGCGGCCGCTGTCGCCGGGCGGCGCGGTGGAACTCGTGTTCGAATCGTGCGAAGGCCTGCCGCCCATTCATACCGATGAAGCCAAGGTCGCGCAGGTGCTGCGCAACTTCGTATCGAATGCGCTCAAGTTCACCGAGCGCGGCGAAGTGCGCGTCGCGGCGAGCTATGACGACGCGCGCCGGCTCATCACGTTTTCCGTCAGCGATACGGGCATCGGCATCGCGCCGGAGCATCAGCAGGTCGTCTTCGAAGAGTTCGGGCAAGTCGAAAACCGCCTTCAGCAATACGTGAAGGGTACGGGCCTCGGCCTGCCGCTGTGCCGCAAGCTGTGCAAGCTGCTCGGCGGCGATGTGTCGCTCGCGAGCGAACCCGGGCGCGGCTCGACTTTCAGCGCGACGATTCCCGCGCATTACGGCGCGGACGTCGACGCCGCGCATCACGCCGCGAGCGATACGCGGCCCGCCGTGCTGATCGTCGCGAGCAATCCGATCGAGCGGCTCGACTGCGAGGCCGCGCTGCGCGCTTCGCCGTATCGCCCGATGAGCGCCGCGACGCTCGACGAGGCGAGCCGCCTGCTCGCGCGCACGCAGCCCGCCGCGTTGCTGCTCGCCGTGCGGCCCGCGCCGTCGGAAGCGTGGATCTGGCTCGCCGCGTTGCGCGCGCAGGCCGCGACGCGCAGCATTCCGATCGTGGTGCTCGGCGAGGACGAGGATCGCAATGAAGCGCGGGCGCTGGGCGCGACCGCGTTCGTTGAAAAGCCGGCGGGCGGTGGCGAGCTGCCGGGCGTGCTGGATGCGGTGACGGGCGAGGGACGAGCATCATGAGAAGCGACTGGAACGAGGTGCTGATCCTCAACGTCGACGACAACGACGGCGCGCGCTATGCGAAAACGCGCATCCTGTCGCGCGCGGGCTTCAACGTGATCGAAGCGCCGACGGGCACGGCCGCGCTCGAACGCGTGCGCGCCGAAGCGCCCGATCTCGTGCTGCTCGACGTGAAGCTGCCCGACATCAACGGGCTCGAAGTGTGCAGGCAGATCAAGGCATCGCCGGAGACGTCGGGCACGCTCGTGCTGCAGACATCGGCGGCGGCCGTGCATAGCCTCGATCGCATTCGCGGTCTCGAAGGCGGCGCGGATAGCTATTTGACCGAGCCTGTCGAACCCGCGGAACTGATCGCGCATGTGCGCGCGTTGCTGCGCGTGCGGCTCGCGGAAAATGCGCTGCGCGAGAGCGAGGAGCGCTTTCGCCAGCTTGCCGGGAATATCGACGACGTGTTCTGGATGCTCGATCCGGCATCCAACGAACTGCTCTATGTGAGCCCCGCTTACGCGCATCTCTTCGATACCGGCGGCGGCGCGCCCGCGCCCCTGCCTGGCCCCGATCACTGGTCCGGCGACATTCTTCCCCTCGATCGCGATCATGTCGCCGAGGCGTATCGGCAACTGCTCGCGAACGGCACGCCGTATCAGGTCGAATATCGCATCGTGCGCGCGAGCGGCGGGCCGCGCTGGGTCGCGGAGCGCGCGTTTCCGGTTCACGGCGCGGCGGGTCATCCGGCGCGGCCGTATCGCATCGCGGGCATCGTCAACGATATCTCCGAGCGCAAGGCCGCCGAACTGCTGTTGCGCGAAGCGGACCGCCGCAAGGACGAGTTTCTCGCGATGCTCGCGCATGAATTGCGCAATCCGCTCGCGCCGATCCGCAATGCGGTCGATCTGCTCGATCCGGACCGCGAGCCGTCCGTGCAGCACTTCGCGACGGTGCGGGCGATCATCGACAGACAGGTGCGGCATTTGAGCCGGCTCGTCGACGATCTGCTCGACGTTGCGCGCATCACGCAGGGCAAGATCACGCTGCGCCAGGAAACGGTCGATCTCGCGGCGGCGCTCGCGGCGGCCATCGAGACCGTGCAGCCCGCGCTCGAACGAAAGCGGCACGCGTTGACGGTGAAGCTGCCGGATGCGCCGCTCTACATCGTCGGCGACAGCGTGCGGCTCGCGCAGGTGTTCGGCAATCTGCTGTCGAATGCGTCGAAGTACAGCGTCGAGGAAGGCGAGATCGCCATCGAAACGGAACAGTTCGGCGATGAGGTGCGTATCGTCGTGCGCGACAAGGGCATCGGCATCGCGTCCGACATGCTGCCGCACATCTTCGATCTGTTCGTGCAATCGGAGACATCGCTCGAACGATCGGAGGGCGGGCTCGGCATCGGCTTGCCGCTGGCGAAGACGCTCGTCGAGTTGCAGGGCGGACGCATCGAAGCATTCTCGGCGGGGGCGCAGGCGGGCAGCGAGTTCGTCGTGTGGCTGCCGCTCGCGAAGGATGCGCAAGTGGCCACGCAAGGCGCGCCGGCAACGCCCGCGACCGTCAACGCGGGCAAGCGCGTGCTGCTCGTCGATGACAGCGTCGACGCGGCCACCGCGATGGCGCTGCTGCTCGAAGCCGACGGCTTCGACGTTCGCACGGCGCACGATGCAACCGAAGCGCTCGCGGTCTCCGACACCTTCATGCCGCAGATCGTGCTGCTCGATATCGGCTTGCCGGGCATGGACGGATACCGGCTCGCGGCCGAGATGCGCGCGCGTCCCGCAACCGCCGATGCCTTGCTGATCGCCGTGACGGGATACGGGCAGGCGCATGATCGTCAGCGCTCGAAGGAAGCGGGCTTCGATCATCATCTCGTGAAGCCGGTGGCGTTCGCGGAGATTCAAAGGGCGGTGTCGGGAAAGTTCGCCTGAGGGCGGAGCCGAAAAATCTGAATTGCCGATGGAAATGGCGTAATCGCGCGCCGATTGCGGCACACTCCGCCGGGAACAAATCAGAACGGATTCCGGTTCCCATGACATACTCACCGCTCGTCACCGTCGTCATGCCCGCGTTCAACGCGCAGGCCTTCATCGGCGAAGCAATCGCTTCGATTCGCGCTCAAACGCTCGAAGACTGGGAGCTCATCGTCGTGGACGATGGCTCGATCGATCAGACGTTCGCCGTCGCGCAGCAGGCAGCGGGCGACGACAGCCGCGTGCGCCTCATACGCTTCGGCCGGAACGAGGGCATCAGCGCCGCATCGAATGCGGGTTTCGACGCGGCGCGCGGCGAGTTCATCGCGCGCATCGACTCGGACGACCGGGCGCTGCCGACGAGGCTCGCCGCGCAAGTCGCCGCTTTCCGCGAGTGCGCGCGCCTTGCCGCTTGCGGCGGCCATGCGCGCTTGTTCGGCGATGGTATTTCGAACGACACTTATGGGCTTTGCACGCTCGGCGACGGCGCTCTGAAGGCCCGGCTTTTCGAAGGCTTCAACACCATCGGCGGCGCAATGCTCATGGTGCGCCGTTCGTTCGTCCGCGAGCATCGCATCCGGTTCGACGTGCAGATGGCGAGCGCCGAAGACCTGAACTATCTCGTCGCGATCATGGTGGCCGGCGGCGAGATCGGCAATGTCGATGAAGTCCTCGTCGAGGTCAGGTCGCACCGCACCAGTTTCACCAGAAGCCGGGAAGATCTGGCGGGCCCGGCGATGAAAGGCCTCCGCAAACGTCTTTTGGCGCTCTGGTACCCGAGCCTCGATCCGCGCGACATCGATCTCATCGTTGGCATGTGGTTCGGCCTGGAAGTCGGCACCGACGAATTGCTCGCCGTCGTGCGCGCGGTCGACAGACTCATTGCTGCCGACGCGAAGGACTTCGGGCAAGACGTGTCCGTGCTTCATGATCTCATCGTCAGGCGCTTGGTCGCGGTGGTCGACTTCTTTCGAGGCGCATTCGATGCGTCCCATTTTCAGGCAATCCGCGTGTTGGCCGCTCCGGCCATCGGCGTCGCGCTCGATGCGGCCCGTCTTTCGCACGAAGCGGTCTGAGGCGTCGCTCCGCGTTTTCACCTAGCAATTCAAGGTTGACTCGCGTGCTCGCGCGTCCGACACTTTAGCCATGCAAGTGTGATCACAGGTCACACCAATCGAAAGCATCGCAGCAGCCGAACGAAAGAACGGAGGCAAAAGTTGGCGACACGCTCGACGACGGACTTACCCGCGCTCGAATTAGTTGCACGCGAAACCATGGCCGGTCGCGTTCATGCGCAATTGAGGCAGGCGATCATGACGGGCCGCTTCGCGCCTGGGCAGTTGCTCAGCTTGCGCAGCGTCGCGGAAGCGGTCGGCTCGTCGACCATGCCCGTGCGCGCCGCGCTCACGCGCTTGCAGGCGGAAGGCGCATTGATCGACGGTCCCGGCCGCGCGCTGATGGTTCCGCCGATGACGCTCGAACTTCTCGATGAGTTGCGGGACGTTCGCATCGCACTGGAAGGCGCGGTCGCCAAACGCGCGGCGTCGCGCATGACACGCGCGCATCTCGACGCGCTGCAGGCCATCTTCGACACGATGGACGCACACGTCGAAGCGGGCGACGTACCCGCGTATCTGCGCAGCAACTTCGAATTTCATATCGCCATTTACACGCACGGCGCGAGCGATCTCACGCTCGCGACCATCCAGAACCTCTGGATGCGCATCGGCCCGTTCCTGAATCTCGTCGCGCCCGACATTCCGCATATGCGCCGTTCGATGGCGGCGCATCGTCATATCGTCGAAGCGCTCTGGCGCGGCGATGGCGAAGGCGCGCGCGCCGGCATCGAGGAAGACATCGGCGATGCGGCCGCCGATCTGCAAGAGCGTTTGCAAAGCGGCGAACTGAGCAACAAGGCAAGCGCCTGACACGCATAACAACAACGGAGACATGGATGACGGTTCTTCAGATGCTGAAACCGCACGCGGGATTGCGCGTGCTCATCACGGGCGGCGCATCGGGCATCGGGCTCGTGATAGCGCGCGCGTTCATCGATGCAGGCGCGCGCGTGCACGTCTGCGATGCGAGTCCCGAAGCAATCGACGCATTGGCGAAAGCCGAAGCGAGCGCGGAGTGCAATGCGATCACGTCGACGCTCGCGGACGTAGCGGACAAGGAAGCGGTCGAGCGCGTATTCGTCGATGTGGAACGCGAGCTCGGCGGACTCGATGTGCTCGTGAACAACGCGGGCATCGCGGGGCCGACGGGCGGCATCGACGAGCTCGATGCGAACGAATGGGAACAGACCGTCGATGTGAATCTGAACGCGCAGTTCTACTTCGCGCGCCGCGCGGTGCCGCTCTTGCGCAACGCGAATGGCGGCGGGGCGATCATCGCGCTGTCGTCGGTGGCGGGAC
This sequence comes from Caballeronia sp. LZ028, assembly GCF_031451415.1. Taxonomy (NCBI): domain Bacteria; kingdom Pseudomonadati; phylum Pseudomonadota; class Betaproteobacteria; order Burkholderiales; family Burkholderiaceae; genus Caballeronia; species Caballeronia sp. LZ028. The sequence continues at coordinate 305,892 of NZ_JARUXN010000004.1, forward strand.
GGCTCGGCTACGCGTTTCGCACGCCTTATGCCGCGACGAAGTGGGCCGTCGTCGGCATGACGAAGAGCCTGGCTATCGAGCTCGGGCCGTCGAACATTCGCGTCAATGCGATCCAGCCGGGCATCGTGAAAGGGCCGCGCATCGAGCGCGTGATCGCGGCGCGCGCGAAACAACTGAACGTCTCCTATGAAGAGATGGAGAAGCAATATCTCGCGAAGATTTCGCTGCGCCGCATGACGACGCCCGAGGAAGTCGCGGCCACGGCGCTCTTCCTGTGCTCGCCCGCGGGCAGCGGCATCTCGGGACAGGCGATCTCCGTCTGCGGCAACGTCGAAGTCCTTTAATAGAACGAGGAGCACATGGCAACGAAACGCAAGGTCATCATCACCTGCGCGCCGACGGGCGCGATCCATACGCCTTCGATGTCGCCGTATCTTCCGCTCACGCCGCAGCAGATCGGCGATGCCGCGCTCGCGGCTGCAAAGGAAGGCGCCGCCATTCTGCATCTTCATGCACGCGACCCGAACGATGGTCATCCGACGCAGGATCCCGCCGTGTTTCAGGAGTTTCTGCCGCGCATCAAGGCGGAAACCGATGCGGTCATCAACATCACGACGGGCGGCAGCCCGCACATGACCGTCGCGGAGCGATTGAAGCCCGCGCATCACTTCAAGCCGGAAGTGGCGTCGCTCAACATGGGATCGATGAACTTCGGCCTGTATCCGATGCTCGATCGCTTCAAGGAATTCAAGTACGAGTGGGAGCGCAAGCATCTGGAAAACAGCCGCGATCTCGTGTTCAAGAACACGTTCGCGGATATCGAATACATCCTCACGTCGTGCAGCGATAACGGTACGCGCTTCGAGCACGAGTGCTACGACATCTCGCACCTGTACAACCTCGCGCACTTCGTCGATCGCGGGCTCGTCAAGCCGCCGTTCTTCGTGCAGAGCGTTTTTGGCTTGCTCGGTGGCATCGGGCCGCATCCCGAAGATCTGGCGCATATGAAGCGCACGGCGGATCGTCTCTTCGGCGACGACTATGTATGGTCGATTCTCGGCGCGGGACGTCATCAGATTCCGCTCGGCTCGATGGGCGTCGCGCAGGGATCGAACGTGCGTGTCGGCCTCGAAGACTCGTTGTGGATCGAGCCGGGCAAGCTCGCCGAATCGAGCGCGGCGCAGGTGAAGAAGATTCGCCAGGTGATCGAAGGACTGTCCCTCGATATCGCGACGCCCGCCGAAGCACGCGAGATGCTCAAGCTCAAAGGCGCGAGCGATACCAACTTCTGATAGCGGAGGGCATCGTGAGCACGAAGCTGAAGGTAGTCGCGATGCCGACGGGCTGGCTCACCGTCGATCGCTCATCGCAAGTGTATGGCCGCTACTTCGGCCAGCAGATGAAGGTGCCCGTATGGTCGACGGCGATTGTCGGCGCGCAGAAGAAGATCGTCGTCGATACGGGCATACACGATCCAGGCTGGGTGTCGAACTTCGTGTGCCCATGCGATCAGGCGCCGGAGGAAAAGCTCGAACGCGCGTTGAAGGAGTATGTCGGCTGGAGCGCGGACGAGGTCGATATCGTCATCAACACGCATCTGCATTACGACCATTCCGGCGGCAACACGCTTTTCAAGAATGCGCGCTTCATCGTGCAGGCGGCCGAGTGGGAATACGCGGGTCATCCGCTGCCGACGCAGGCCACGTATTACCAGGAGTTTCTGATCGGCCGCGAGCCGCTCGCGTATTTTCGCTGGCAGTTCGTGAACGGCGTGACCGATATCGTGCCCGGCGTGCGCGTCGTGCCGACGCCGGGTCATACGCCGGGGCATCAGTCCGTCGCGGTCGACACGGAAGAAGGTGTCGTGCTGATCGCCGGCGATTGCGCGAACTGCATGGAGAACATCGTCGATCTCGTTCCAGTGGGCATCGTGCATGAAACGCTGGCGGAGATCGGCTCGTTGTCGCGCATCCGTCAGATCGCCGATTTCGTCATACCCGGACACGACCCGAATGTCGTGCCCGGCAGCGCGGGCATCGCTCTGCCCGCGAGCGCTCGTCTGCCGCACATCCGAAGTTAGAAGCGCCCGCTTCATAACCATACGAATACCGGAGGAAGACATGAAAGCATTGACGCAGTCGATTCGTCATGCGGGACGGGCAGCGCTCGGCCTCGCGTTCGCGGCGGCGCTCGCCGTATCGGGCACGGCGCACGCGGCCGGCAAATACAAGATCTTTTTGTCGATGAGCTATGTCGGCAACGACTGGCAAACCGAAGCCGCGAACATGGTCAAGGCGATGGCCAATACGCCGGGGCTGAAAGACAAGGTCGATCTCGAAGTGCAGGTCGCGGGCACCGATGCGCAGAAGCAGATTCAGCAGATCAACTCGATGGTGCAGGCAGGCGCGAAGGCCATCGTCATCTATCCGATCTCGCCGACGGCGCTCAATCGCGCGATCAAGAACGCGTGCTCGAAGGGCGTCGTCGTCGCGGCGTATGACGGAGAAGTCACCGAGCCGTGCGCGCATAACGTGACGATCGATCAGCATCAGGCGGGCACCGTCACCGCGGAATGGCTCGCGAAGACCATCAACGGCAAGGGCAATGTCGTGATGATCACGGGGGTGCCGGGCACGTCGGTCGATCGCGCGCGCACCGAGGCGGCGAAGGCCGTGTTCGCGAAGTATCCGGACATCAAGATCGTCGCGGAAGGAACGGGCATGTGGAGTCAGGCGACCGCGAAGACCGAGCTTTCGAAGATTCTCGCGACGAACAGCTGGGACAAGATCGACGGCCTGTGGATGCAGGTCGGCTGCTTCACGGCGGCGTCGATGCAGCTCGAAGCGGGCATTGCCGACGACAAGATCAAGCCGTGCGCGGGCGAATCGTCTAACGGGCATCGCGTGCAGATGCTGCCGCCGGGCGAAGTGAAGGGACAGGGCGGTTATCGCTCGATCGGCTATCGCTCGATCTCTTACGGCGCGCCTCCGTACTCGGGCGCGATGGCGCTCAAGATGGCCGTGAAGAAGCTCGACGGCGGCGACTTTCCGGCGCGCGTGACGCTCAAGCTGCCGCTCGTGCTGACCTCGGAATCGAAGCTCTGCAAGACGGGCAGCATCGACGAACTGAAGGCGGGCTGCACCGCGTTTCCGCCGGACAAGGTGCCGCCGGGCTGGTTCGCGGACATCTACTCCGAAGAGACGAAGGAAGTCGGCTTCAATGCGGCCTTGACGGGCAATCAGGACTGAGGCGGCGCGATGAACGACGCATCATTGGCGATCGATCTGTCGAACGTGACGAAGCGCTTCGGCGCGACCGTCGCGCTCGATGGCGCGTCGTTCTCGGTGAAGCGCGGCGCGGTGCATGCGCTGCTCGGCGAGAACGGCGCGGGAAAGTCCACCACGGTCAAGCTGCTGTCCGGATTGATGCAGCCGGATGCGGGCAGCATCCGCGTAATGGGCAGCGACGTGACGATGAAGAGCCCGAAGGACGCGCATCGCGCGGGCGTGCAGACGGCGTTTCAGGAGATGACGCTCGTGCGCGATCTCACGGTCGCGCAGAACCTATTGATGTCGTACGAGCCGACGGGTTTTCTCGGGCGCATCAGAAAGCGCGACGCGCAGCGGCAAGCAGCGGAATGGCTCGACAGGCTTGAACTGTCCGATGTGCGTCCCGGCGCATATATTCGCGATCTTTCGTTGCCGGTGCGGCAGAAGATCGAGATTGCGAAGGCCATCGTGCGCAAGCCGAAAGTGCTGTTGCTCGACGAACCGACGTCCGCGCTGTCGGGACGCGATGTCGCGTGGCTCTCACGGCGCATCGACGAACTGAAGGCGAGCGGCGTGACTTTCGTGTTCATCTCGCATCGCATGCAGGAAGTGCGCGAGTTCTGCGACAGCCTCACGGTGTATCGCAATGGCCGAGATGTGGGCGCGTTCGACGCTGCGGATATATCGGATGACGAAGTAATTCGACTCGTCATCGGGCGTTCGATGGAGGCGAAGTATCCGCCTAAGATCACGACGGTACAAAGCGACGCGACGCCGGCGATCGAGACGCGCAACGTTCGCGTCGATGGCGTCGTCGCCGATTTCGATCTCGCCGTGAAGCCGGGCGAAGTGCACGGCATCGCAGCGCTGCAGGGCATGGGGCAACGCGAGCTGTTCGAGGCGCTGTTCGGTGCCACTTACATCGACGATGGCGAGATTCGCATCGACGGCAAACCGGTGACGCTGACATCGACGGCGGATTCGCTGAAGGCCGGCGTATCGACGAGCTTTCTGCCCGAAGACCGCAAGACCGAAGGCCTGTTCCTGCGCTTGCCCGGCGGCGAGAATGTGTCGCTTCCCGTGATCGGCCGCTATGCGCGCTTCGGCCTCATCGATCGCAAGCGCGAGCAGGCCGCGATTCGTCGCTCGCTTGCGCAGATGGAGGTGAATCCGCGCGCGCTGTACAAGCCGTGTCTGTCGTTCTCCGGCGGCAATCAGCAGAAGATCGCGATGGCCAAGTGGCTGCTCACGCAAAGCCGCGTGTGGCTCATGTTCGATCCGACGCGCGGCATCGACGTCGGCACCAAGCATCAGATCTTCGTGCTGATGCGTGCATTCGCCGCGGCGGGTGGCTCCGTGCTCTTCTATTCGACGGACGTGCCCGAGCTCGTCAACGTGTGCGACCGCGTGTCGGTGATGTATCGCGGACGCAACGCCGGCGAGTTGAGCGGCGACGCGCTGACCGAAGAAAACGTGATGCGCAAGATGCTTTCCAGTTGAGAGGTTGCTCATGAAGATAGCCGTTGCGTCGCCCGAAAGCGAGGTCGTGCGGCCGGGCGCGCGCGTGGGATTTGGCGCGCGCATCGATCATCATCGCGGGCTCATCATCGCGATCAGTGCGTTGCTTGCGATGCTCGCCGGATGGGTTTCGCTGTCCGCGACACCTGTCGGGCTCTACGACATCGGATCGGTAATTTCGAGCGCAACTACACTCGCGCTCGCGGCGATCGGGCAGACCATCGTCGTGCTGTCGGGCGGATTCGATCTGTCGGCCTCGGCGGTCGTGTCGCTCGCGAACGTGCTTGCCGTGCGCTTCGTGCAAGGATCGCCCGTCGAACAATGGGGCGGCGCCGCGCTGATTCTGGCGATCGGCGGCGGCATCGGCCTCGTCAACGGCGCGCTGATCGCATGGTTTCGCTTGCAATCGATCGTCGTCACGCTGGCGACGATGTTCATGGTGCAAGGCTTGACGCTGCTGATTCAGAACAAGCCGGGCGGCAGCGTCGGCGATCAGTTCGGCGCGGTGCTCACCGCCGATCTCATCCCCGACAAGATGCCGATGTCGGCGGGCTTGCTGATTCTTGCGCTGTTGATCTGGTCGTTCATCAAGCGCACGCGTTACGGCGTGGGTCTGTACGCGTTAGGCAGCGATGCCGACGGCGCGTATGCGAACGGCATGCCGGTCACGCGCTACCGCATCGCGACGTATGCGCTCGCTGGCATGTTCTACGCGGCGGCGGGTCTGTATGTATCGGCACAGACGGGCTCGGCCGATCCGCTCGTCGGCCGTCCGCTGCTGCTCTCGATGTTCACGGCCGTCGTGCTCGGCGGCACGTTGCTCGGCGGCGGACGTGGCGGCTGCGTCGGCACCGTGTTCGCAGCAATGACGCTGATGATCACCGTGAACATTCTGCTCGTGCTGAACGTATCGGCGTTCTTCACGACGATAGCCGAAGCGGTGATTCTGATTCTCGCGGTGCTCGGTTCGTCGATCGGCAAGCAATCGGCGGCGCATGAATGCGCGCGTCACGCGGCGCAGTGGCTCAAGGCGGTGCGAACGGGCACGCGCGCACGCGACGACAAGCATGCGCGGCGCGTTGCGTTCGAAGTCGACGATTATCGTCCGGTTGAAAACACGGAGCTGAAGGGACGACCGATCGCCGACTGGATCGAGCGCAATCGCGAATGGGTCAAGTATGTGGTGCCGGCTTATCTGCTGTTCTTCGCGGTGGTCGTCATCACGGGCTTTGTCTATGGGCCGGGCGTGCTCGTCAGCGCGAACTTCTATAGCAGCCTGCTCACGCTGACCTTGTTTCTCGCGATACTCGGCCTCGGCCAGGGCGCGGTGATCCTGACGGGCGGACTCGACTTGTCGATGCCCTGGCTCATCACGCTGTCGGGCGTGTTGCTGACCGGACTCACGCACGGCGTGAACGGCGCGGCCGCGTGGGCGGTGCCGATGGTGCTGCTGGTCGGCCTGCTCGTCGGCGTGTTCAATGGCGTGGGCGTCGTGATGCTCGGCTTGCCGCCGATCGTCGTCACGCTTGCGGCGAACGGTTTGCTGCAAGGCCTCACGCTGATCTATTGCAATGGCTCGCCACAAGGATGGTCGCCGTCGACGATCAGCGAATTCACCAACGGACGCTTCGGTCCGCTGTCGATCGCGGCGTGGAGCGTGCCGGTGTTTCTCGTCATCGCGTTGCTGCTCCTGCATCGCACGCCGTTTGGGCGGCGCGTGTATGCGGTCGGCAATTCGCCGGTCGCGGCGAAGCTGTCGGGCGTGCGCGTGGGCACGACGCTCATCGCCGTGTATTGCCTGTCGGGTCTGTGCTCCGCGATCGTCGGCTTGTTGCTCGCGGGGTTCAGCTCGCAAGCTTTTCTCGGCATGGGCGATCCGTATCTGCTGCCGTCGATTGCAGTGGTTGTCGTCGGCGGCGCATTGATTACCGGTGGACGCGGGCACTATCTCGGCGTGTTCGGCGGCGCGCTGCTGCTTACGGCGCTCGGGACGTTGCTCGCGGGAACCACGGTGCCGCCCGCGGTGCGCGACATCATCAACGGACTCGTCGTGCTGGCGGCTGTCATCACGCTGCGGGACAAGAAGGGCTAAACCAACTCGAACGAGGACCAGATGCAGATGCAAGCGAACAACATTGCGGTGATCGGTTCGGGCCGTATCGGCCGCGCGTGGGCGATCGTCTTTGCGAAGAGCGGCTTCAACGTCACGATCCACGATGCATCGAAGGACATGCTCGGCGGCGCGATTCCCGCGATTCGCGAAAGCGTCGAGGATCTGGCGTCGTTCGACCTGATCGATGAAGCCGTCGATGCGATCGTGGCCCGCATCACCGCATGCGAACATCTCGCCGATGCTGTCGCCGACGCCGATCTCGTGCAGGAGAACATCGCGGAAGTGGTGGAAGCGAAGCGTGCGTTGTTCATCGAACTGGACCGCCTCACGAAGCCTGACGCGATTCTCGCGAGTTCGACATCGGGATTGCCTGCATCGACCTTCACGGAAGGCATCGCAGGCCGCGCACGCTGTCTCGTCGCGCATCCGGTGAATCCGCCGTCGCTGGTGCCGCTCGTCGAGTTGTGCGGCGCGCCGTGGACCTCGCAGGACACGATGGAACGCGCACGCGCCATCTACGAAGGAGCGAAGCAAAAGCCCGTCACCGTGAATCGCGAGATCTCGGGCTTTCTGCTCAATCGTCTGCAAGGCGCGTTGCTCGACGAAGCGTTGAGTCTCTATGAACAAGGTTATGCGAGCGCCGCCGATCTCGACACCGTGATACGCGATGGACTCGCGATGCGCTGGTCGTTCATGGGCCCGTTCGAAACGATCGACCTCAACGCGCCCGGTGGCGTGGCCGATTACGCTGCGCGCTACGGCGGCACATACAAGAGCATCGCTGCGGGACGCAAGCCGTTCGACTGGTCCGCCGAGACGCTCGGCAAGCTCGATGCCGAACGGCGCGCGGTGCTGCCCCGCGAGAAGATCGAAGAACGCAGCCGCTGGCGCGATCGGCGTTTGATGGCGCTGCTCGCGCATCGGCGCGATATCGAGGACGGTGAAGCCTGAACAAAGGAGACGACGATGCCCGAAGTACGCTTGCTGGTCGATGCGAACAATCATCTCGGCGAAGGACCGCTATGGGATGTGAAGGAGGAGCGGCTCTACTGGATCGACAGCACGGCCGCGGAAATCTATAGCTGCCGTGCTGACGGCGGCGACGTGAAGCGCTATTTCGTGCCGCGTCACATCGGTTCGATGGCGTTGCGCGAGCAGGGCGGCGCGGTGGTCGCGCTCGCGAACGGCCTGCATTTCTACGACTTCGATGCGCAGACCGTGCAGTTCATCGCCGATCCCGAAAGCGACGATCCCGAGACGCGGTTCAATGACGGAAAGGTGGATCGCCGTGGACGCTTCATCGCGGGCACCATGTCCTACGACTTCGACCGCTACGATGCCGATCGCGGCCAGCGCTCGACGCGCAGCGGCGGGCTGTATCGGCTCGATACGAATGGCCAGGTCACGCGGCTCGACAGCGGCATCAGTTGTTCGAACGGCCCATGCTGGAGCCCCGACAACAAGACCTTCTACTTCACCGACACATACAGCAAGGAGATGTACGCCTACGACTACGACATCGAAACGGGCGCGGCGACGAACAAGCGCCTGTTCGCATCGGCGCACGACATGGCCGGCACGTTCGATGGCGCAACCGTCGATGAAGAAGGCTATGTCTGGTCTGCTCTCGTCTTCGGCGGACGCATTCTGCGCTTCGCTCCCGATGGCAAACTCGATCGCGTCGTGCCGTTTCCCGTGCGCAATCTGACGAGCGTGATGTTCGGCGGACCGAGTCTCGACATCCTCTACGTATCGACGATGGGCCGCCCGATGTGGGGCATTCCGCAGAAAGAGCGCGACAAGGGCGGCCTTTTCGCGGTGACGGGCCTCGGCGTGCGCGGCATTCCCGAGCCGCGTTTCGCGGGATAGAGCATGAGCGTTTATCATTCGGGCCTCAGGGTCTCGAACGATATCGCTCGACATGGATACGAACAAGCTCATTGCGTCGCTGCCCGCGCGCATCGACGCGATCATCTCGCGCGGTGCGAAGGCGCATCCCGATCACATCGCGTTGCATGAGGACGCGCGCGCGTTGACTTATGCGCAACTCGACGATGCAATCGATGCGCTGGCCGCGCGTCTCGGTGCGGCGGGCGTGCGCGCCGGCGATCGCGTCATGCTGATCGGCGAGAACAGCGTCGTGCTCGTCGCATCGCTTTTTGCCGTGAGCCGTCTCGATGCGTGGGTGCTGATCGTGAATGCGCGATTGTCCGCAGTCGAGCTCGATGTGATCCGCGCGCATGCGAAGCCACGCATCGCGCTCTATACCGTCGATGTTTCCGACGACGCCGCGCATCACGCGCAACGTGACGGCGCTTCGGTCGAATCGCTCGATGCGACGCCGATCGGCGCGTTTGCGTTAAGCGATATCGATGCCGCGTCTGAGCAGGAGCCGCACGGACTGTCATCGGACAGGCAATGCGCGGCGCTCATCTACACGACGGGAACGACCGGCGCGCCGAAGGGCGTGATGCTGTCGCATCGTAATCTGCTGTTCGTCGCGGCAGTATCCAGCACGCTGCGTCGTGTCGGTACCAGCGATCGCGTCTATGCCGTACTGCCGGTATCGCATGTGTTCGGTCTTGCTTCCATGTGCCTCGGTTCGCTGTATGCGGGCGCGACGTTGCGTCTTGCGGCGCGTTTCGATCCCGCGCGCGCGGGACGCGTTCTCAGCGATGAACGCATGACGATCTTTCAAGGCGTTCCCGCGATGCATGCGAAGCTGATCGATCATTTCACGCCGCGCGGCGGCCTGAATGCGCCATCGTTGCGCTTCGTCTATTGCGGCGGCTCGCCTCTCGACATGACGCTCAAGGCCGCTGCCGAAGCGTTCTACGGTGTGCCCTTGCATAACGGCTATGGCATGACGGAGAGCAGTCCGACCGTATCGAACACGCTGCTCGATGCACCGGCGCCCGATTCGTCCGTCGGGCCGCTGATTCCAGGCGTCGAGGCGCGCATCGTGCCGCTCGCGCATCAAAGCGACGCCGACGATACCGGCGAACTATGGGTGCGCGGGCCGAACGTGATGCTCGGCTATTACCGCGATGCGGCGCAGACGGCGGCCACGGTGACGGAGGACGGCTGGCTCAAGACGGGCGATCTCGCGCGCTTCGAGAGGGGCAACCTGTATATCGTCGGGCGCAGCAAGGAGTTGATCATCCGCTCGGGTTTCAACGTGTATCCCGCGGAAGTGGAGCAGGCGTTCAACAGTCATCCCGCCGTGCTGCATTCCGCCGTGATCGGACGGAGCGTGCAGGGCAATGAAGACGTGCTTGCGTTCGTCGAATTGAGGCCCGGCTGCACGGCGAGCGAAAGCGAACTCGCGGAGTGGGTCGGCGAGCGGCTCGCGCCCTACAAGCGGCCTTCTTCTATCCGCATACTCGATGCATTGCCGGTGTCCGCGAGCGGCAAGGTGCTCAAGCATCGGCTCGGAAAGCTCGCTAATTAGTTGCGGATGCAACCGGTTTGCTCGCTGCATTCGTGTCTTCGCCTGCGCCGCCCAGCGACTGGAAAAGTGCCGCGGTGTCCGAGAGACGATTAGCGTGCGCGAGCGCGTAATCGAGTTGCGTCTGAAGCGCCTGGCGTTGTGTGTCGAGCAGATCGAAGCGGCTCACGCCGCCCGCCGTAAAGCGCGCGCTGGCTGTGTCGAGATTGGCTTGCGCTTCGTTCGCCGCGATCTCGCGCGCGTGCAGGGCATCGGCATCGTTTTGAAGCGCGGTCAGGCTATCGGCGACTTGTTGCAGCGCGTCCAGCACGGTCTGTCGATAGGCTTGCATGGTTGCTTCGTAGGCCGCTTCGGACGATCGCTTCCTCGCGCGCAGCTCGCCGCCATGAAATAGCGGCTGCGTGAGATTCAGGCCGACGTTCCACACGTTGAGGCTATTGAGCATGTCGTGGATGTTCGTGCGCTGGCTTCCCACGCCCGCAGAGAGCGAGAACTTCGGATAGAGGTCGGCAGTCGCCACGCCGACGTTCGCGCTCGCCCGATGCAGCAACGCTTCCGATGCGCGGATGTCGGGTCGTTCGCGTGCGAGCGTCGAGGGCAAGGTCAGCGGAACGTTGCCCGGAACATGAAGCGAGTCGAGCGTGATGGCATCGAAGTCGGCCTTGGATGGCTCGACGCCCAGCAACACTGCAAGCCGGTGATCGGCCTGATCGCGTTGCGTAACGAGCGACGGAAGGTTTGCGCGCGTCTGCTCGACGAGCGTGCGCTGGCTGCGCACGTCGAACGGCGCGACGCCGCCCGCCTTCAGGCGGCCTTCCATGATGGACAGTTGACGCATCTGTGCATCGACGAGACCTTCGGTGAGCGTGATCTGATGCTGCAACGAAGCGCGCCGGATCGCGGTGGCAACGACATTGCCCGCGATCGAAAGCCGCGCCGCATCGAGCTCGAACGACTGATAGTCCACTTGCGCACGCAATGCTTCGAGTGCGCGCCGCTCGCCGCCGAAGAAGTCGAGCGTGTAAGACACGCTCACCGAGGCATCATAAAGCGTGAACGGACCCGGACTCGGAATCGGCACGCCGAAGGCAGCAGGATCGACCTTTTGACGCGAGCCGGAGAGCGAGGCATCGACGACGGGAAAGTATGTCGCGCCCGCTTGTGCGCGATAGTCCTCGCGCGCCTGCACGAGCTTCGCGCGCGCCTCGTCGAGCGTGGGACTGTCGCTCAATGCGCGATCGACGAGACGGTTCAGCGTATCGGAGCCGAACTGCGTCCACCAGCGCGGCAGCGCATGATCGGCCGCGGGAAAGTCCTTTACCTCGACCGGCGTTTTGACATAGGTCTGCGTGTCCGGCGGCGCAGGCGCATGAAAATCGGGGCCGACAGTGCAGCCGCACAACATGAGCGCGCAGAGGGCAAGAATCTTTTTCATCGATGTTTCCCTAGTCGAGCGTGCGCCGATAGAAGCGCAACGCAATGCCCATCACGATGACGGTGAAGAGCGCCATCGGCCACACCGAGGGCCACAGGTCCGCCCAGCCGTTGCCCTTGAGAAGAATGCCGCGAATCAGGCGATTGAAGTACGTGAGCGGCAGCAAATTGCCGATGAACTGCGCCCACGCCGGCATGCCCGCGAACGGAAACATGAAGCCGGAGAGAAGGATGTTCGGCAGGAAATAGAACATGGTGAGCTGCATCGCCTGAAGTTGGTTCTGCGCGAGCGACGACAGCGTGATGCCCACTGTCAGATTCGCGGCGATGAAAAGCAGCGCGGCGAGATAGATCGCGAGCGGATTGCCGACGAGCGGCACATGGAAGACGAAACGCGTGGCCGCGAGAATGATCGACGCCTGAATGAGACCGATGAACACGTAAGGCACGATCTTGCCCGTCATCACTTCGACGGGACGCACGGGCGTGGCAAGGAGGTTTTCCATCGTGCCGCGCTCGCGTTCGCGCGTCATCGCGAGGCCGGTCATCATGACGAGCGTCATCGTGAGAATCACGCCCATCAAGCCGGGCACGACGTTGTATTGCGTGATGCCTTCGGGGTTGTAGAGGTTGTGGACCTGCACGTCGAATGGGGCGGGCGTTGCGTTCAAACGAGCAAGCGGGCCGGTGATGTCCTTGTCGGCAACGGACTGCACGAGCATGGTCAGCGCGTTGCTCGCCTTGCTCACCGCATTCGGATCGGTCGCGTCGGCCTCGACGAGCAGCGCGGGCCGCTCGCCGCGCAACAGCTTGCGCGAGAAGTCGACGGGAATGTTCAGCACGAAAAGCACGCGGCCTTGCGCAAGTGCGCGACGGCCAGCTTCGTCGTCGGGCAGCGTCTCGACGATGTCGAAATAGCCGGAGTGCTCCATTGCCGCGATGAAGCTGCGCGAAAACGGACTCTGATCGCCGACGATCACGGCCGTCGGCAGATGCTTCGGGTCGGTGTTGATTGCGTAGCCGAAGAGGGCGAGCTGCACGATAGGCAAGCCGACGATCATGCCGAACGTGATGCGGTCGCGCCGCAATTGCAGGAACTCCTTGATGACGATGCTCCACCAGCGCGTCACGGAGAAGCGCGCGAATATCGCGAGCGGGCCGCGTGCCTTCATGACGTCACCTTGAAGTTGTCGGTCGACCGGCTCATCAGATAGATGAAGACATCTTCGAGTCCGGTTTCGATCGGCTCGGCGCGCGTTGCGCCGTCTTTTGTCGCATCGCGCACGGCCGCCTCGAGCGCGGCGTGATCGCTGCCGCTCACATGCAGCGCAGAGCCGAATACGACGGTCTGATCGATGCCGGGTGTCTTGCGCAAGCGTTCGGAAAGTTCGCTCAAATGCTCGCCGTGAATGCTCCATGTCGCGAGGTTTTGCGATGCGATCACTTCGTTCGCGGTGCCTTGCGCAAGCAGCTTGCCATACGCGATATACGCGAGCTTGTGGCATCGCTCGGCTTCATCCATGTAGTGCGTGCTCACCAGCACCGAAATGCCTTTCGCGGCGAGACGATGCAACTCCTCCCAGAAGTCGCGGCGCGCGGTGGGATCCACGCCTGCGGTCGGCTCATCGAGCAGGAGCAGCTTCGGCTCGTGCAGCATGCATGCGGCGAGCGCGAGGCGTTGCTTCCATCCGCCCGAGAGCGAGCCCGTCAGCTGACTCGCGCGGCTCTGCAGACCGAGCGCTTCGAGCGCGCGATCCACGGTTTCGCGGCGATTGCTCATCTGATAGATGCGCGCGACGAAGTCGAGATTCTCGCGAATCGTCAGGTCTTCCCAGTACGAGAAGCGCTGCGTCATATAGCCGACGTTGCGCTTGATCTCTTCGCTTTCGCGCACGATGTCGTAGCCGAGGCACGTACCGCTGCCCGAATCGGGGGTGAGCAGGCCGCACATCAGGCGGATGGATGTTGTCTTGCCGCTGCCGTTCGGGCCGAGAAAGCCGAAGATCTCGCCGCGCGCGACTTGCAGCGATACATCGTTGACGACGTGTTTGTCGCCGAAGTGCTTGTTGAGATTCTGGACGTCGATGACGTATTGCGTGTCCTGCATGCTCGTTACACTCATTGCAACCTCACGCCGACGGGTTGGCCCGGATGAAGCTTCGATGCATCGGCCGGTTGAGGATGCGCTTCGACCATGAACACGAGCTTCGAGCGATTCTCGTTGCTATAGATGACCGGCGGCGTGTATTCGGCCTGATTCGAGATGTAGGTGATTTTCGCGGGCACGTCTTCCGTGCAGCCGTCGCAATGAATCGATATCGCGCGCCCCGTTGCGAGGCTACCCACCGTGTTTTCCGCAACGAAGAAGCGCACTTTCACGTTCTGCGGCGGCAACATCTGCACGACCGGACTGCCCGCCTGTACCCATTCGCCGACACGATAAAGCGTGTCGTACACGAGCCCGTCCGCAGGCGCCGCAACGCGCTTTTGGTCGACCTTCCATTGCGCCTGAGCGACAAAGGCTTGCGCGGCTGCGACTTGCGCGCGTTGCGCCGCGATCTGTTGAGGACGGCCCGGCAGGCGTGCGATATCGACCTGTTCGGCGAGGTCGCGTACTTGCGCGGCGGCGGCATCCGCATTCGCGCGCGAATCGTCGAGCTGCCCTTTGGCGATGCCGCCCGCGCTGAACTGCGCTTCATCGCGGCTCAGTTGCAGCGCGGCCTTGCGAGCGTTCGCGCGTGCCTGCGCGAGTTGCGCGCGCACCGATGCGACCTCCGGTGCGCGCTTTCCCGTGAGGATGTCCTCGAGTTGCGACTGCGCGGCCGTGAGTTGACGCTGTGCCTGATCGAGGGCGGCGATTTCATCGGCCGATTCGAGCATGAAGGCGCTCGTTCCCGCCTTCAACGTTTGCCCCCGCGCGACGGACAGCGCTGTGAGCTTGCCCGATTGCGACGAGCCGAGGTAGACGAATTCACCTTCCACGTAGCCCTGATAGATATCGCGGTCCTGATGCGAGCACGCCGCGAGCGCCGTGGCGAAAAGCAAGCAGGTCGGGATGGCGGTGATGCGGCTCATGGCGCGCTCCGTGGAAGTATTCGTTACTTGGTTGGTCTACCAAACAATACTTGAGGCGGCTCGTCGGTGTCAAGCAGAGCGGCGGTGAGTCGCACGCGGGTGTGCCAAATCAAGGATAGACGGCGCGAGTAAAAATTACAGGCGGGGCGGATGCGCCGGCGTAAAACGACGCCATGAGCGAAAGTAAGACGAAAGCGCGAGCAGGCATTACGTGTGCTTCGTGATAGCGACACGAGGCGACTACGACATGGACAATCTTTTGAAGATCGCGCAGGACTGCGGCTTTTCCGTGGTGCTGGAAGGCCGGATCGGCACGCAGGAATACAACAGCGTGAGTGGTCCGCTGCAGGCGTTGGAGAAGTTCGCGGAAGTCATCCGCGATACGGCTTTGCAGGAGCAGCCGCGGCAGGACGAGTGAGCTCGAGTCGCTGTTCGAGAATGGCGTCGTTCGGGTGAAAGCGTTTCGCGAATAGATTCGGCGTCCGAATTAAATAACCGCCGACAACCTTTGCGTGTCTCCTGCATTCGAATTACAGTGCGATATTCGTGTGACTGGAATCGACACTGATAAGAACGGAGACGCCAAGATGAATCGAAGAAAGGGACAACGCCTGATTGCGCTGACGATCGGCGCATCTCTAATCGCACCGCTCGACGCGCGAATCGCATTCGCCGATACACCGGGCGATGAAACGATTGCCGTTGCGGGTCTTTCGCAACCGTCGGACATCCTGATCGACCGTTGGGGCGTACCGCACATCTTCGCCGTCAACGATAGCGACGCCTTCTTCGTGCAAGGCTTCAACGCCGCGCGTGACCGCATGTTTCAGATCGATCTGTGGCGCAGACGCGGCCTCGGCGAGCTTTCGGAGGTCTTCGGTCCCGCTTATGTGGAACAGGACAAGGCCACGCGGCTCTTTCTTTATCGCGGCGACATGGCGACCGAATGGCAGCGCTATGGTCCCGATGCGAAGCCTGCCGCGACACGCTACGCAGCCGGCGTGAATGCGTATATCGACTGGCTTGCCGCGCATCCGGACCGCATGCCTTATGAGTTTCGCAAGATCGGCTATTGGCCGGCGAAATGGAGCGCCGACGATATCGTGCGTATTCGCAGCCACGGTCTCACGCGAAATCTCACGAGCGAAGTCGCGCGTGCACGCGTGACGTGCAAGAGCTCGCTCGACGCGGACACCGTGCGTTTCGGACTGCAGCCGCAGTGGAAAGCGCAGATGCCCGCGGGCCTCGATCCCTGCCTTCCCGATGATGTCCTCAAAGTCTTTACGCTCGCAACACAAGGCGTGCGCGTGACGAAGGAGTCGATGAAGAGCACGGATGCATCGACGACGATGATCGCCGCAGCCGAGAATCCCGAGGAAGTGACCGAAGGCAGCAACAACTGGGTGATCGCGCCATCGAAGTCGGCGACGGGCCGCGCGATCATGGCGAACGATCCGCATCGTGCTTATGCCGCGCCGAGCCTTCGCTACATTCAGCAGATCAGCACGCCGACGCTCGATATCATCGGCGCGGGCGAACCTTCGGCGCCAGGCATTTCGATCGGGCATAACGGCTCGATCGCTTATGGACTCACGATCTTCAACATCGATCAGGAAGATCTTTATGTATATGAGTTGAATCCGGCGAATTCGCGGCAGTATCGTTATAAGGGCAAGTGGGAGCCGATGCGCGTCGTGCGTGAACAGATCGCCGTGCGTAATGGCGCTCCCGTCACCGCCGATCTGCTTTACACGCGACACGGTCCTGTGATCTATACGGAAGAAGGCAAGCATCGGGCCTTCGCCGTGCGCACGGCGTGGCTGTCGCCCGGCATGTCGCCGTATTTCGATTCGATGCGCTATATGCGCGCGAAGAATTACGCGCAGTTCAAGGCATCGCTTGCGACATGGGGCGCGCCGACTGTGAATCAGCTCTATGCGGACAAGGATGGAAACATCGGCTGGGTGCCGAGCGGCCTCGCGCCGAAACGCCCGAATTGGGACGGCCTCATGCCCGTGCCCGGCGATGGCCGCTATGAATGGGCGGGCTTCTGGCCGCGCGATGCAATGCCTTCGGTCTATAACCCGGCGCAAGCTTATTTCACCACGTCGAACGAAATGAATCTGCCCGCGGGTTATCCGTATGCGGAGCGCAAGCTCGGCTTCGAATGGACCAACGGGTCGCGGCATCAGCGTATCGACGAAGTGTTGAAATCGCTGCCGAGGGTGTCGATCGAAGACTCCGAGCGCTTGCAGAACGATGACGTTTCGATTCCGGCGCGCAGGCTCGTCGCATTACTCGCGCCGCTTTCGAGCGATGATGAAGACACACGCGCCGCGCTCGCGATGCTCAAGGACTGGGACGCGCACATGAGCGCGAGTTCGCCGCAAGCCGCGCTCGAAGAAGTATGGTTCTCGCGTCATCTCGGACGCACGTTCAAGGAAGCGGTGTTGCCGAAGGACGCGGCGGCGTCGTTCGGCGCACCCGATACCTCGGTGATGCTCGATTCGCTCGAACATCCCGAGACGCGCTTCGGCGACGAGGCGCCGGCCAAACGCGATGCCGTTCTGCTTTCGAGTCTGCGCGATGCCTATGCGGAGATGCGTCATCTGCAAGGCGCCGATGCAACCCAGTGGCGTTGGGGCAAGCTGCAAACGAACCTCAACGCGCATCCTCTGGCCGATGTCGTCGATGCGGACATGCGTGCGAAGCTGAACGTCGGGCCGATCGGAAAGGGAGGCAGCGCTTACACGCCGAATCAGTCGACCTATCGCGCGAGCGACTTCCGTGAGACGAACGGACCGTCGTTTCGTGTGGTCGTCGATGTCGGCAACTGGGACAACTCGCGTGCGGTGAATCTGCCTGGCGAATCGGGCGATCCGGATAGCCCGCATTATCGGGATCTCGCGCAGATGTGGCTCGACGGGCAGTATTTCCCGTTGCTGTATTCGCGCTCGGCCGTCGAAGCCGCAACGGAGAAACGCGTGCATCTCGTGCCGGACGCGCATTGAGCACGGGCTGCGTGAGCGCCGATGATCTTCACGGCGCTTTGCATCACGATTACGATCGCGGTGGACGGGTGCTGGCTGGCGCCTTGCCGGACTCCTCATCCGGTCCGTCCTCCGCGCTTCCTTCCTTTTTCTTCTTATAGAGTCTGCTCGACGCGGGAATAGATCGCTGCGTACCCGGGTTAACCAGTCGAAGCCTCTACGCTTGAAACCTAGGTCGAGTGAGTCGAAGCCGCGCAAGGGCCCTGTGCGTTCGATGAGGTCGTGGATCGCGTGCGATCCGGTCAACCTTTTCTGTCGGAGTGAACATCATGAACGCCATCGCCAAAATCGTCGTGTCCGTCGCCGTGGTCGCTGCACCCACGTTCGTTTTCGCGCAGAGCCAGAACGCCCCTCTGACGCGCGAACAAGTCAAGGCCGAGCTTGTTCAGCTCGAACAGGCGGGGTATTCGCCGGCCACGGGCGAGCAAGCCAACTATCCCTCGGATATTCAGGCGGCGGAAGCGAAGGTCGCCGCCCGGCGGAACACGAACGAAGCGAATGAAGCGTACGGCGGCACCCATGCCGGCGGCGCGGCGTCGGGTTCAGGCGCGATGCGCAAGCCGATGTCGATGAAGCATGGTTCGATGTGGATGTCTACGTCGGATTGCGTCGGGCCCGCGAGTTATTGCACGCTGTTTTTCGGAAGCTGAGTCGTCGGGCTGTTGGTGAGCGCGGGGAGCCGGTCGGGACTTCCCGCGTTTGCATGTCTGGCTATTTGTACGTCCAGCGGCGTTTGGCGGGCGCAGAAAAATAATTTGCGAAAGGGGCTTGCGGAGATGTCATCGGCTCTTCATAATCTCGTTTCTCTGCTGCTGATGCAGCGACGCAAGACGGAAGTTGAAGTAAGGCTTGTCTTGCGATGTGCTCTTTAAAAACTAACAGCCGATAAGTGTGGGCGCTTGATGGCGAGTGCGGCTGGTTCTTCGGAATCGGCGATAGCAAAGGTATCAAGAGTCTCACACGAAGTATCAGAGGAAGGTTTGTTCATCTTTGGATGGAATAAATCATCGTCAGTACGTTGAGTGAGCGACCTATTCGGAAGAATAGAAAACAGTAACAGGTATTGAACTGAAGAGTTTGATCCTGGCTCAGATTGAACGCTGGCGGCATGCCT
>NZ_JARUXN010000004.1:325012-377683 GCF_031451415.1 Caballeronia sp. LZ028
TGCCGCGTCGGCGACATCGAGTGTCTCGGGAGCCGCCGCCGCGAGCAAAGCGGCGGCGCAGAGCGTCAACACGGCGACCGACGCGCTCACAAGCGCCAAGGCGAGCGCAAGTTCGCTCTCGAAGAGCGCCGGCGGGTTGCTTTCGAATTGAACGTGTCGGAATGGTCCACCCGGCGGACCAATTCTTACCTCGTCTCACGCATGCGAGTCGCCCGCAAACAGCGCGAGATATCCTTCCGGGTCGACCGGCTTCCCGCCCACACGCACCTCGAAATGTAGATGCGGTCCCGTGGATCGACCCGTCGAGCCCACCTCGGCGATAGTCTCGCGCGGCTCGACCTGCTGTCCGACGCGCACTTCGATCTTCGAAGCGTGAGCGTATCGCGTGATAAAGCCGTTGCCGTGATCGATCTCGACCGTATTGCCATAGCCCGGCATCGGTCCGGCGTGGATCACGCGGCCGCCGGCGGCCGCGAGAATCGGCGTACCTGTCGGGGCGACCAGATCCACGCCCGGGTGGAAACTCAGGTGACGATTGAACGGATCCAGACGGTTCCCGAACGATGAACTCGTTCGTCCGAACGCGAGCGGACGACGCCCCGGAAAGGCTTCCCACGCCGCCTCGTGCTGCGCCGCGTCTTGTTCGAGCGCGTCAAGCGTCGTCGCCAGGCAGTCGAGTTCGTTGCTTCGGTTTCGCGGCTCCGGTCGCGCGTCGGCGGCCTGGCAAGGGCGGGGCGGAAGCTCTGGGCCGCCCGCTGCGTCGCTGGAGGCCGCGCGCACCGAGGCCACTGCGCTGGTCGCCGTGGCGCGCGGCGGTTTTGCGCGCAAGCGTTGATCGAACCCACTGAGCGTGTCCAACTGCGCAGCGAGCCGCTCCACGCGCGCATCGAGCGCGGCGTTCGACGCCTTCAGACGCGCGAGCTCATCGGCGTTGTAAGGGGCTTGGGCGTATCGGACGGCGGCGGGCTCCTGCGCACGCCGCATCTGAACGTCATACTGGCCCAGCGCGAGACCGCCTGCCAGCGCCAGCACCGCCACCGAGCAGGCAGTACCAACGATGGCGCGCAGCGCGCCTCGCCGCATCACGATGTAAAGATCGTTTTTCGAGCGCGAGATGACTGACACCACCCTTATCTCCCTGCAATCAGTGCGAGTTTTGAGATGGTAGGAGCGCGCCGGATCTCGGCCTATCGGACGAATCAGAGAAATTTGGGACAAGAGTCGATTCCGCGGCCTGCGCTATATCCGCTCATACATTCCGCCCTATATAAACAATAAAAATGTTTTGCTTTCATAGATGGTTCTTCTCCCTCAACATGAAGTGATCCGAAAAAGCACTGGAGCGAGACATGGAAAGCACCGCGGATTTGAAGCGCTATGAATTGCTGATCAATGGCGAGTTCGTCCCGCCGAGCGGAGGCGACTACTCGACGAACCTCGATCCTTCGAACGAGAATCCGATCGCCCACGTCGCGCAAGGCACGTCCGCCGATGTCGACCGCGCGGTGCAGGCGGCGCGCGCCGCGCTCAAGCCGTGGAATGCGATCCGCGCCGCCGAACGCGGCCGAATCCTGATGAAGCTTGCCGATCTCCTGCGCGAAAATCAGGAAGAACTCGCGGCGCTCGAAAGTCTCGATGCCGGCAAGCCGATCTCCGGTGTACAACGCCAGGACGTGCCCGCCGCCATCGATACGCTCGCCTACTATGCCGGCTGGTGCGACAAGATCAACGGCCAGGTCGTGCCCGCACGCCCCGACGCGCTGACCTACACCGTGCGCGAGCCGGTCGGCGTCGTCGCGGCGATCGTGCCGTGGAATTTCCCGCTGATGATCGGCATGTGGAAGATCGCGCCCGCGCTCGCGTGCGGCTGCACGCTGATCGTCAAGCCGGCCGAAATCACGCCGCTTTCGGCGCTGATGGTCGGGCGGCTCGCGCTGGAAGCCGGCGTGCCGCCGGGCGTGCTCAACATCGTGACCGGCAAGGGCTCGGTCGTCGGCGATTCCCTCGTCGCGCATCCGGGCGTCGACAAGGTGACGTTCACCGGCTCGCCGTCCGTCGGGCGCGGCATTCTGCAGGGCGCGGCGGGCA
The DNA here is from genome assembly GCF_031451415.1 of Caballeronia sp. LZ028. Lineage (NCBI taxonomy): Bacteria > Pseudomonadati > Pseudomonadota > Betaproteobacteria > Burkholderiales > Burkholderiaceae > Caballeronia > Caballeronia sp. LZ028. The sequence goes on from NZ_JARUXN010000004.1 coordinate 327,101, forward strand.
ACTTCAAGCGCGTCACGCTCGAACTAGGCGGCAAGTCCGCCAACGTGATCTTCGCGGATGCGAACATCGACGGCGCCGTGCGCGCGGCCGCATCGGGCATCTTCTTCAACGCGGGGCAAGTCTGCTCGGCGGGCTCGCGCATTCTCGCGCAGCGCGCTGTCTACGACGAAGTCGTCGAGCGCCTCGCCCAGCGCGCGCAGACGATCAAGCTCGGCGATCCGTCCAAACGCGAAACCAACATGGGCCCGCTCATTTCCGCCAAGCAGATGAAGAGCGTGCTCGACTACGTGGACATCGGCACGGGCGAGGGCGCCTCGCTCGTGACAGGCGGCAAGCGCGCGGGCGAACGCGGCTATTTCGTGGAGCCGACGGTGTTCGCCAACGTCGAGCACGAGATGCGCATCTCGCAGGAAGAGATTTTCGGGCCGGTCGCGAGCGTGATTCCCTTCGACGACGAAGCCGACGCGCTGCGCATCGCCAACGGCACCGCGTACAGTCTCGCAGCGGGCGTCTGGAGCGCGGATATCGGCCGCGTGCATCGCATGGCCGCGGAATTGAAAGCGGGCACGGTCTGGGTCAATACCTACGGTTTCACGGACGTGCGCCTGCCGTGGGGCGGCGGCGGCGACTCGGGCTTCGGCCGCGAACATGGCGACGTCGCCATCGAGAATTTCACCGAGCCGAAGGCGGTCTGGGTGGCGCTGACGCCTTGACGGAATGAACGCCGCGGCCAACCGCGGCGAAAGGGAAACGGGCGGTCCGACTCATCGAACCGCCCGTTTGGATCGGAAAGACCCGTCAGACGCGCGCCGTTTCCTCGTTGCGCGCCCGCCAGAGCCGCGCCCGCTGCGTGCTGTCTTCATATTGGACCGTGTTTTGCCGGCAGGCTTCGATTGTCGAATTCTTGCGCTCGACGATCGCCTGGCAAAGAAACTCGGCGCTGTAGGCCGTCAGCAAATGCGGGGAATGGGTTGCGATGTACTGTGCGATCTTCCCGTAATCGCTATCCGCCGATGCCAGCGCGCGATACGTCTGCACATCCCAGCGGAACATCAGGTCGAGTTCTTCGAAAGCCGTGTTGAACGCGCAGACTTGCGCCTGAAGTTCGCGGTCATCGTCGTGCGTTGCATGGATCATGATCGTCTCCTGTATGGCCGTGGGGCTTGAATGCAGGATAGAAAAGTCGATCCATATACGATAGTTAAAGTTTTTTCGCTTATCTATTCAGAAAGAATTATGCGTTCGGTTTGCCCGTCTTCGCGACGATTTGCGTGATCGCTTCGATCTGCGCAGCGCCTTCTTCGATCAGAAACTGCTTGAACGCAAGCGCCACCGGCGGTAGCCGCTTGTTGTTCCGATGCACGACGAACCAGTTGAGCATCACGGGAAAGCCCTCGATATCGAGCACCGCCAGCTTTCCGACCTGCAATTCCATGCTGATCGTGTGCGCGGACAAGAAGCTCAGGCCCATGCCGGCGATCACCGCCTGCTTGATCGTCTCCGTGCTGGTGATTTCCATCGCGACGTTAAGGTTCGGCAGCCGTCCGCCGAATCCTTCTTCCATCGAATTCCAGGTGTCGGAGCCACGCTCGCGCACGATGAACGGTTCGTCGGCGAGCGCTTCGAGCGGCAAGTTCCTCCGTCCGACGAGCGGATGATCCGGCGGCGCGACGATCACGTACGGATGGGGCGCGAATGAGACGTTCACCGTGTCCATATCGCGCGGGGGGCGGACCATCACGGCGAGATCGGTGAGATTGTCGGACAGCTGATGCAGCAGTTCCTCGCGATTGTGTACCGCGAGATTGAGCCGGACATCGGTATTGCGCTGCGTGAACGCGGCGAGCAAGCGGGGGAAAAAGTAATCGCCGGCGCTGATCACCGCGACGTTGAGCGTGCCGCCCGCGATGCCTTTGAGTCGGGCCATCGCATCGTCGGCTTCGCGGAATTGCTCCAGAATCGCGCGGCTGTAGTGAAGCATTTCATTTCCGGCCGGCGTCAGATAGATTTTCTTGCCGAGCTGCTCGAACAGCGGCAGCCCGGCGTGCTCCTCCAGTTGCTTCACCTGCGTCGAAACAGCCGGCTGCGTAAGGTAGAGCTCTTCAGCGGCGCGCGAGAAACTCAGTCGACGGGCGACGGTCTCGAAGATCTTGAGTTGACGCAGGGTGGCGTTGCGCAGCACAGCAATCCCTCATCCATTAACGATCACTAATTTATACAATAATTTTTTCTAACTTTCCTTAATCGTTTTTCTCCCCCACGATGCTTTCACGTCCGCGAAAGTTGTAAGGCGGACGGGTGCGCCAAGAACGAAGGGCCACGCCAGACCCCAGGCATCGGCCAGTTTGCCGCAAAGCAACATGAGCACACCCGCAGCATGGAAGCCCGCAAACGCTGCATAACCCATCCGGACTTTATTGGGAATCGCTTTGAAATGATTCTTCGATCGCCTGAAGCGGATGTTTGCCGGATGTGCGAATCGATCGCCCACCTCAAAACGCGCGACATGCGCAATACCCGTGACCGGCGGCCTCACGCCCATGCCGCCTGGACCGAGCATTTCCCCTGACCGACCGCTCGCCGCCGACGCACCGCGCCGGCTTCTCGCAGCACATCAAGCGCCGTACGAGCGCTAAGACAGATAACGGAGACAGACATGGCAAGCGCAGACACGGTTGTGTCCGGGCAATCGCACGGGCGTCACCACAACAGATGGATCCAGCTCGCAGTCGGCATCGTATGCATGGGGCTGGTCGCCAACCTCCAGTACGCATGGACTCTTTTCGTCGTTCCGATGGATGCGAAGCACCATTGGGGTCAAGCGGCGATTCAAACCGCCTTCACCATCTTCATCGTCACTGAAACGTGGCTCGTGCCCGTCGAGGGCTGGCTCGTCGATAAATTCGGACCGCGCCCGGTCGTGATGGGCGGCGCACTTTGCGCCGCCATCGGCTGGATGATCGACGCCCACGCCACCACGCTCACGCATCTGTACATCGCCGCCGTGGTCGCAGGTATCGGCGCCGGTTGCGTGTATGGCACCTGCGTCGGCACGGCGCTCAAGTGGTTCCCGGACAAGCGCGGTCTCGCGGCGGGCCTGACCGCTGCTGGCTTCGGCGCGGGCGCGGCTGTCACGGTGATTCCGATCTCGAACATGATCCAGAGCTCAGGCTACGAGCACGCGTTCATGTTCTTCGGCATCCTGCAGGGCGCGTGCATCTTCGTGCTCGCGCTGATGCTCGTGCGGCCGAATCCGCCGAAAGGCATCGTGCCGGCCAAGCGCATCGTGTCGACGAAGATCGACTACACGACAGGACAGATGGTGCGCTCGCCGCTCTTCTGGGTGCTGTATCTGATGTTCGTGTTCGTCGCGGCGGGCGGCGTGATCGCGACCGCGCAGTTCGGGCCGATCGCGAAGGAATACGGCTTCGCCAAGATGCCGGTGAATCTGCTCGGCGTAACGCTGCCGCTGCTCGCGATGACGCTGTCCATCGACAATCTGTGCAACGGCTTCACGCGTCCGCTGTGCGGCTTCATCTCGGACAAGATCGGCCGCGAAAACACGATGTTCATCATCTTTCTCGGTGAAGGCGTCGCGCTGCTCGGGCTGATGGAGTTCGGCCACAATCCGTATCTCTTCATGCTGTTCGCGGCGATGACGTTCCTCTGCTGGGGCGAAATCTTCTCGATCTTCCCGGCGACCTGCGCGGACACCTTCGGCAGCAAGTACGCCGCCGCCAACGCGGGCACGCTCTACACCGCGAAAGGCACGGCGTCGATGCTGGTGCCGCTCGCTTCGGTGCTCGCGTCGATCGGGTCGTGGAACGCGGTGTTCATCACGGCGGCGGTGACGTCGATCGCGGCGGGACTGTGCGCGAAATTCGTTCTCGCGCCGATGCGAAAGCGCTGGATCGAAAACACGCTCACGGAAGAGTCGTCGGCCGAATCGTCGATCAACGCGTCGTTACGGACCGGCTCGATTCAATGAAACAGGGCACGCCGACGTTGAGCGTATCGCTGCATCAACTGAGGCTTTTCGTCACCCTCGCGCGGCATCGCAGCTTCACGCGCGCGGGCGACGATCTCGGCATCACCCAATCGGCGGTGAGCCGCAGCATTCGCGAACTCGAAGATGAAATCGCGCTGCGGCTCTTCGATCGCACGACGCGTCAGGTGGCGCTCACCGAAACCGGACGCAAGCTGCTCGCCCGCATTGCGCCGCTCGTCGAGGAACTGGAAGCGACTCTGCGGCCGCGCGCGCAAGAGGGCGGCGAGCCGGGCGTCGTCAATCTCGCGAGCAGTTGCGCTCTCACGGCGAGCGTTTTGCCCGCGATGCTCGCATCGTGTCGCGAATGTCTGCCTGAAGTCACGATCATCGTGATGGATCGGCCGCAAAATGCCGTGCTGCAACTCGTGCGTTCGGGCGAGGCGGAACTGGGCGTCGCGATCGCGCCCGACAATCTCGACGAACTCGCCGCCGAGCCTCTTTTCGCCGACGGACTTGCTGCCGTCGTCAGCGCGTCGCATCGACTGAGCGCGGCGGCGGGCATCGACTGGCAGCAGTTGCGCGGCACGCCGCTTCTCCTGCTCGACGATGACACCGGCAGCCTGGGCGCCATCGAGGCTGCGCTCGCGCTGCACGGCGTCGCGGGCGCGGTGCGCCAGAAATTCACGCAAGCTGCCGCGGTTGCGCGCATGGCGGAAGCCGGCCTCGGCGTCGGTATCCTGCCGATGCACGCGCGCGCTGCCATCGACTGCGCGCAGACGCGCATCATCCCGCTCGTGCCGGACACGTCGCGCACGATCATGCTCGTACGGCGCAAGAGCCGCGCGCTGCGCTCGAGCGCGGCGAACGTCTGGTCACACATCGTCGCATCCTCGTCGCATACTTTCATCTCGGGTCAGGCCGTCGAGGTCTGACCGACTTCTTGCCGCTGAAGGAAGCCCGCCGCGCATCTCGCGCATGCGGGTTTTCGCTCGTCTGCGAGCGCACGATTCGCCTTGTCCTGTCTGCACTCGGAATGTAGTATCTTGTATATCAGAGAGATATAAAGCTACAACCCTCAGGAGACGAACCATGAAGATCTGCGTGTACGGCGCCGGAGCGATCGGCGGCTATATGGGCGCGCAACTGGCGCGAGCGGGTGCGGACGTCAGTTTCGTCGCGCGCGGGCCGCATCTCGCGGCGATGCAGGCGAACGGCGTCAAGCTCCGGATCGATGGCGAGGAGCACACCGTCAAGGTGCGCTGCACGAACAATGCCGCCGAACTCGGCCCGCAGGATTACGTGATCGTCGCGCTGAAGGCGCATTCGATTCCGGGCGTCGTCGATCTGATTCCGCCGCTGCTCGGCCCGGAAACCGCGATCGTCACGGCCGTCAACGGTCTGCCTTACTGGTATTTCTACAAACACGGCGGCGCGCTCGAAGGCACGAAACTGCAGAGCGTCGATCCTGGCGGCCGCCAGTGGGACGTGTTCGGTCCGGAACGCGCGATCGGCTGCGTGCTGCTGCCGGCGGCGGAAATCGCGGAGCCGGGCGTCATCGAACATCACTACGGCAAGAAATTTCCCATCGGCGAGCCGAGCGGCGAAATCACGCCGCGTCTGCAGGCGCTGCACGACATGATGGCGAAGGCGGATATGGAAGCGCCGATGCGCGACAACATCCGCGATGAAATCTGGCTGAAGCTCTGGGGCAATCTGTGCTTTAACCCGATCAGCGCGTTGACCGGCGCGACGCTCGACGTGCTCACGAGCGATCCCGGCACGCGCGCGCTCTCGAAGGCGATGATGCTGGAGGCGAAGGCGATCGGCGACAGGATCGGCGTGAATTTCCGCGTCGACGTCGAGCGGCGCATCAACGGCGCCGGCGCGGTCGGCGCGCACAAGACGTCGATGCTGATGGACTGCGAGGCCGGACGCCCGATGGAAATCGATCCGCTGATGACGGTCGTGCAGGAAATCGGCCGCCTCGTGCACGTCGAAACGCCGATGCTCGATGCCGTTCTCGCATTGATCAAGCTGCGCGAAGGCGTGAATCAGGGCACGGCGAAGCCGCTGCCGCTCCCGCAATCTCAAAAAGCCGCCTAAACTGCAGACGAAGAGACCAGCGTTGTTTCTGATATACAAGATGCAAAATACTTGCGTGCTGTTGCGATGCAGCATATACTGAGGGCTCTTGAGTGATTCAACTGGAGCCTGAAATGAGCATCGCCCTGCTGGTTGTTGTCGGATTCGCGCTGGTTGCCGTTGGTGTAGGTGTTACGTTTATGATTGCGTCGGCCGTGCCGCAAAGCATGCTGCAGCGCGCACAGGATCACGGTCGCTTCGCCGGTCTCGCGGCGGATGACCAGAACGGCGGTTCGGGCAAGCGTGTCGACGCTCGCCGTCCGCACTTGGGAAATCAAGCCATCAATGCCATCTGATACTCAATCCGTAGATAGTCCGGAAGTTCGCCCCGATGTACGTCCGCCCGGGCTGACGCTTTCGCTGGAGCCGATCAATGCCACGGTTTCGCTGCGCGATCAGGCGTACGCGAAGCTGCGGCAGGCGATCGCCGAGGCGGACATCTATCGTTCGCGGGAAGAAATCCGTCTCGACGAGAAAGAACTGACCGAAGCGCTCGGCGTGTCCCGCACGCCGATTCGCGAGGCCATGACGCTGCTCGAGCAGGAAGGTTTTCTGCGCACGGTGCCGCGCCGCGGCGTCTATATCTTGCGCAAGACCAAGCGCGAGATCGTCGAGATGATTCACATGTGGGCGGCGCTGGAAAGCATGGCGGCGCGCCTCGCGACGCAGCGCGCGACGGACGAGGAAATCGCCCATCTGCGCCACATGTTCGACAATTTCCGCGACTCGACGCCCGCCGAGCATATCGACGAGTATTCGGAAGCGAATATCGCGTTCCATTCGGCGATCGTGCGGCTGTCGAAGTCGGAAATCATCTTCGACACGATCAAGAACATCTTCGTGCACGTCCGCGCGATCCGTAAGATGACGATCTCGCAGAGCGACCGGGCGTCGCGCTCGATCGTCGATCACATGCGGATCATCGAGGCGCTGGAGAAGCGCGACACGGAGCTGGTCGAGCGGCTCGTGAAGCAGCATTCGCTCGATCTGGCGGCGTTCGTCGAGGCGAATTGCGACTTTCTGGACTGATGACGGATTGAGTTGGAAAGAAAAAAACCGCATGGCGTTCGCCGTGCGGTTTTTTTATTTCGTCGTCGATCGAAACGGTGATGCGCGAAGCGGATAGTCGTCGCTCGGCAGCGCGCCGCGCGTCTCGACGGGCACGAAGCCGGGCGCATGACTCGGAGCCGGCGCGACGGCTTGCGATGTCGCGAACGACAGGGCAGTGACCTGGCCGATGCGCAAGGCCACCGCCATCGCAGAGTCGAGGTAGACGAACATGGCGCGGAAAAAAGGCGCAAGTCTATCGATGCTGCCCTTTCTCAGCAATAGCGCGCGCCCTTGCTCGGCCCGCGCCGGTTGCCCGCGTGACTAACGCATCGCGTGCAGCATCGTTTCGCCGAGCGCGGCCGGCGAATCGGCGACGTGAATGCCCGCCGATTTCATCGCGTCGATCTTCGCGCTGGCCGTGCCCGATCCGCCCGAGATGATCGCGCCCGCGTGACCCATGCGGCGTCCCGGCGGCGCGGTCGTTCCGGCGATGAAACCGACCACTGGCTTCGTCGTCTTCGCGTCCTTGAGAAACTGCGCGGCTTCTTCCTCCGCCGATCCGCCGATCTCGCCGATCATGATGATGCCCTCGGTCGCATCGTCCTCCAGAAAGAGCGACAGGCAATCGATGAAGTTCGTCCCGTTCACCGGATCGCCGCCGATACCGATGCACGTCGTCTGCCCGAGGCCGGCCGCGGTCGTCTGCGCGACGGCCTCATAGGTCAGCGTGCCCGAACGCGATACGACGCCGATCTTCCCCGGCCGGTGAATATGCCCCGGCATGATGCCGATCTTGCACTGCCCCGGCGTGATGACGCCCGGACAGTTCGGCCCGACGAGCCGGCTCGACGAACCGCTCAACGCGCGCTTCACGCGCAGCATGTCGAGCACCGGAATGCCTTCCGTGATGCAGACGATGAACGGCACCTGCGCGTCGATGGCTTCGAGAATCGCATCGGCGGCGAAGGGCGGCGGCACATAGATGACGGAGGCGTCGGCGCCCGTTTTCGCGACGGCATCGGCGACGGTGTCGAACACGGGCAAGTCCAGATGCGTCGTGCCGCCTTTGCCCGGCGTCACGCCGCCGACCATGCGCGTGCCGTACGCGATCGCCTGTTCGGAATGAAACGTGCCTTGCGCGCCGGTGAAGCCCTGGCAGATGACCTTCGTATCTTTATTGATGAGAACGCTCATTGGGCCACTCCTTGAGCGACGGCGCTGACGATCTTGTCGGCGGCATCGGCGAGATTTTCGGCGGGGATGATGGTGAGACCGGACGTGCGCAGAATCTCGCGGCCCGCATCGACATTCGTGCCTGCGAGGCGCACGACGAGCGGCACGCTCAGATCGATCTCGCGCGCGGCCGCGACGACGCCTTGCGCGATCACGTCGCAGCGCATGATGCCGCCGAAGATGTTGACGAGAATGCCCTGCACCTTCGGGTCGCGCAGGATCAGCTTGAACGCGGTCGCGACGCGCTCCTGGGTCGCGCCGCCGCCGACGTCGAGAAAGTTCGCCGGCTCGCCGCCGTAGAGCTTGATGATGTCCATCGTGGCCATCGCGAGGCCCGCGCCGTTCACCATGCAGCCGATATTGCCGTCGAGCTTGACGTAGTTCAGACCGTGCTTCGCCGCTTCGATTTCGGCGGGATCTTCCTCGTCCTCGTCGCGCAGTTTCTCGATGTCGGGATGGCGATACAGCGCGTTGTCGTCGAAATTGAGCTTCGCGTCGAGCGCCATCACGTCGCCGGAGCCGGTCACGACGAGCGGATTCACTTCCACGATCGACGCATCCAGATCGACGAACGCCTGATAGAGCGCCGTGATGAACTTCGACGCAGCCTTGATCTGATTGCCGGTGAGCCCGAGTCCGAACGCGATCTGGCGCGTGTGAAAGGGCTGAAGCCCGGTCGCCGGATCGATCGCGACCTTGAGAATTTTTTCCGGCGTGCGATGCGCGACTTCCTCGATCTCCATGCCGCCTTCCGTCGACGCCATGATCGTGATGCGCGAGTTGGCGCGATCGACCAGCATGCCGAGATACAGCTCGCGCGCGATATCGCAGCCTCCTTCGACGTAGAGCCGCTTCACTTCCTTGCCCGCCGGCCCCGTCTGCTTGGTCACGAGCACGGACGCGAGCATCTTCTGCGCGTTCTCGCGCACTTCGTCGACCGACTTCACCACGCGCACGCCGCCTTTTCCGTCCGGATCGTTGGCGAAGCGCCCGGCGCCGCGGCCGCCCGCGTGAATCTGCGACTTCACGACCCAGACGGGTCCGGGCAGCGCGCGCGCCGCATCGGCGGCCTCCGTCGCGGAAAAGGCGACGCGGCCCTCCGGAACCGCGACGCCGTACTTTCGCAGCAGCGCCTTCGCCTGATATTCGTGGATGTTCATCTCGTCTCCTGATGTCCTCTGATGGGAATGAGCGAGCCGAGCAACAGCATCGTCGGCGCGCTGAAATACTGTATATCAGATTTCACGACGCGCAAAACTTTCGTTTGCGGGCTTCTGCAGCGTTAAATGAGTGCTTAACGGGCCGAGGCGGACGACGGTGATTGATGCACTGCAGAATTAAAAATCGGTCGAGCGTTGCTCACAGCGGCGTTCAAGGGATCGTGCGCTGCATCACAGGGTTTTCATCGACCGGCGGACGGTTGACTAATACTGTGTGTGGAATATTGTATATCACAGGAGGCGGGTCGCTTTGCGGTCCGACGGTCTACGCGCTCCGGGCACGACGGCGCGGGACGATGTACAAATAATCGCGAATCTATAAACGTCGAAAGAGAGTGGGAGACAAAGCCATGACGGTGAACACATCTGGCAAGGCGCTGGACGGCGTGCGAATCCTGGACTTCACGCACGTTCAGTCGGGACCGACCTGCACGCAGTTGCTCGCGTGGTTCGGCGCCGACGTCATCAAGGTCGAGCGCGCGGGTTCGGGCGACATCACGCGGGAGCAGTTGCGCGATATCCCCGACGCCGACAGCCTCTACTTCACGATGCTCAACCACAACAAGCGCTCGATCACCATCGACACGAAGAATCCGGAAGGCAAGAAGGTGCTCGAGACGCTCGTGAAGAAGTGCGACGTGCTCGTCGAGAACTTCGCCCCGGGCGCGCTCGATCGCATGGGCTTTACGTGGGAGCGCATCCAGGAACTGAATCCGCGGATGATCGTCGCGTCGGTGAAGGGCTTCGGCCCGGGACCGTACGAAGATTGCAAGGTGTATGAGAACGTCGCGCAGTGCGCGGGCGGCGCGGCGTCGACGACCGGTTTCGAAGACGGTCCGCCGACCGTCACCGGCGCGCAGATCGGCGATTCGGGCACGGGCCTGCATCTGGCGCTCGGCATCGTCACGGCGCTGTATCAGCGCAACACGAGCGGACGTGGTCAGAAAGTGCTCGCCGCGATGCAGGATGGCGTGCTCAATCTCTGCCGCGTGAAATTGCGCGACCAGCAGCGCCTCGAACGCACTGGCGTGATGAAGGAGTACCCGCAATATCCGAACGGCACGTTCGGCGAAGCCGTGCCGCGCGCGGGCAACGCATCGGGCGGCGGCCAGCCGGGCTGGATTCTCAAGTGCAAGGGCTGGGAGACCGATCCGAACGCGTACATCTACTTCATCACGCAGGCGCCGGTCTGGGGTGAAATCTGCAAGGTGATCGGCAAGGAGGAATGGATCGATCATCCGGATTACAAGACGCCGAACGCGCGTCTGCCGCATCTGAAGCAGATTTTCGAGGAAATCGAGCGCTGGACGATGTCGAAGACCAAGTTCCAGGCGATGGAAATCCTCAACAAGCACGACATTCCGTGCGGCCCGATCCTGTCGATGAAGGAAATCGCCGAAGAGCCGTCGCTGCGAAAGACGGGAACGGTCGTCGAAGTCGATCATCCGGTGCGCGGGAAGTATCTGACGGTCGGCAATCCGATCAAATTGTCCGACAGTCCGACCGAAGTCGTGCGCTCGCCGCTGCTCGGCGAACACACCGACGAAGTCATGGCCGAACTCGGCTACACGCCGGATCAGATCGCCACGCTGAAGAGCCTCGGCGCGATCTGAGCACATTGCCTTGCACTGACGTCCGCCTTCGAAAGAGGGCGGCGCAGGCCCCTGCACGCCCCTATAACGGAGACGCACCAAATGAACAGCACGGTTGCCCAGGACCGCGGCGAAGCAGCCAATTCATCCACGCACGCGGCGGCGGTCGTTCCGCTCCACGCGCCCGACGCGAAACGCCGCGTCGCGGAAGTGTTCGCCCGAGTGAAGGCGGAAGGCCGCACGTCGCTGACCGCGCCGGAAGGCAAACTCGTCTGCGATGCATACGGCATCGCGGTGCCGCAGGAAGGCGTCGCGAAATCGGCGGACGATGCCGCGAAGCTCGCGTCGTTCATCGGCTTTCCGGTGGTGCTGAAGATCGTTTCGCCGGAAATCCTGCACAAGACCGAAGCGGGCGGCGTGCTCGTCAACCTGAAGAATGAAGCCGATGTGCGTGCCGGTTTCGACACGATCATCTCGAACGCGAAGAAGTACGACCCAAACGCGACGCTTGTCGGCGTGCAAGTTCAGCAGATGGTCGGCGCGGGGCAGGAAGTCATCATCGGCGCGGTGACGGACCCGTCGTTCGGCAAGCTGATCGCGTTCGGTCTCGGCGGCGTGCTCGTCGAAGTGCTGAAGGACGTGACGTTCCGGCTCGCGCCCGTCACGCGCGAAGAAGCCGCATCGATGCTCGACGGCATTCAGGCCGCAGAAGTGCTGCGCGGCGTGCGCGGCGCCGAACCGGTACATCGCGAGGCGCTGATTACCCTGATCGAGCGCGTGTCGCGTCTCGTCGACGATTTCCCGCAAATCGCCGAGATGGACCTGAATCCGGTGTTCGCGAGCCCGAACGGCGCGGTCGCGGCGGACGTGCGCATCGTGATGGATTTCGCGCCCGCCGAACCGCGCTATCGGCCGACGCAAGAGCAGATCGTCGCGCAGATGAACCGCATCATGAAGCCGGATGCGGTCGCGGTGATCGGCGCGTCGAACGAGGACGGCAAGATCGGCAATTCGGTGATGAAGAACCTCATCAACGGCGGCTATCAGGGCACGATCTATCCGATTCACCCGAAAGCCGACGAGATCATGGGCCGCAAGGCGTACAAGAGCGTGAAGGACGTGCCCGGCGTGGTCGATGTCGCCGTGTTCGCGATTCCCGCGAAGTTCGTGGCTCAGGCGCTCGTCGAAGTCGGCGAGAAGAAGATTCCGGGCGCGGTGCTGATTCCGTCGGGCTTCGCGGAAACGGGCAATCACGAAGGTCAGGAAGAGATCGTCAAAATCGCGCGGCAATACGACATCCGCATGATGGGCCCGAACATCTACGGCTTCTACTACACGCCGAAGAATCTTTGCGCGACGTTCTGCACGCCGTACGACGTGAAAGGCAAGGCGGCGCTGTCGTCGCAGTCGGGCGGCATCGGCATGGCCATCATCGGGTTCTCGCGTTCGGCGAAGATGGGCGTTTCCGCGATCGTCGGTCTCGGCAACAAGAGCGATATCGACGAAGACGATCTGCTCACGTTCTTCGAGCAGGACGACAACACCGAAATCATCGCGCAGCATTGCGAGGATCTGAAGGACGGCCGTGCGTTCGCCGAAGCCGCAAAGCGCGTGTCGAAGAAGAAGCCGGTCGTCGTGCTGAAAGCGGGGCGCACGAGCCTCGGCGCGCGCGCGGCCAGCTCGCATACGGGCGCGCTCGCGGGCAACGACAAGATCTACGAAGACGTCTTCGAGCAATGCGGCGTGATCCGCGCGCGGTCGCTGCGCGATCTGCTCGAGTTCGCGCGCGGCATTCCGAAGCTGCCGACGCCCAAAGGCGAGAACACGGTCATCATCACGGGCGCGGGCGGCTCGGGCGTGCTCTTGTCGGACGCATGCGTCGACAACGGCCTCTCGCTGATGGCGATGCCCGACGATCTCGATGCCGCGTTCCGCAAGTTCATCCCGCCGTTCGGCGCGGCCGGAAATCCCGTCGACATCACCGGGGGCGAGCCGCCGTCGACGTACAAGAACACGATCCGCCTCGGGCTCGAGGACGATCGCATCCATTCGATCATCCTCGGCTACTGGCACACGATCATCACGCCGCCGATGGTCTTCGCGAAACTCGTCATCGAAGTGAAGGAGGAGATGAAGGCGCTCGGCATCGAGAAGCCGATCGTGGCGTCGCTCGCGGGCGACGTGCAAGTGGAAGAAGCCGCGGAATACCTGTACGAGCATGGTGTGCCGGCCTACGCTTATTCGACGGAACTGCCCGTTGCCGTGCTCGGCGCGAAGTACAAGTGGGCGCGCGGCGCAGGTTTGATCTGAGGTTTGGAGGAGGGGACAGGGGCGCGGACCACGTATGTCCGCGCCCTTTATAAGGGAGACACACTTGACACACTGGATTCGTTTTCGCGATGCCGGCGGCAGCATCGGTTTCGGTACGCTCGATCAGCATTCTGGCCGCGTCGTGCAGCACGACGGCGCGATGTTCGACAATCCGCGCCCGACCGACATGTCGTTCGCCGTCGACGACCTGACGCTGCTCGCGCCCTGTCAGCCGAGCAAGGTCATCGCGTTGTGGAACAACTATTACGCGCTGTCGCAGAAGCTCGACAAGGCGCCGCCGCAGCATCCGCTCTTTCTCATCAAGCCGCCGATGTCGGTGATCGGGCCGGGCGAGTCGATCCGCCGGCCGAAGAGCTATCACGGCAAGATCGCGTACGAGGGCGAACTCGGCATCGTGATCGGCAAGACGGTGAGCGGGGCGTCCGTGGAGGAAGCCGAAAGCGCGATCTTCGGCTACACGTGCGTGAACGACGTCACCGCGATCGAGCTGCTGCAGGAAGATCCCAACTTCGCGCAATGGTGCCGCTCGAAGGGCTTCGACACGTTCACCTGCCTCGGGCCGGCGATCGTCACGACGGGCAACGGCTTCGACTGGCGCACGGCGAGCGTCGTCACGACACTCGAAGGCGTCGAGCGCCAGAACTATCCGCTCGACGACATGATTTTCTCGCCCGCCGAGCAAGTGAGCATGCTGTCGCAAGACATGACGCTCGTTCCCGGCGACGTGATCGCGTGCGGCACGTCTATCGGCGTCGGCTCGATCAAGGACGGCGCGCGCGTGGATGTGTCGATCGCCGGAATCGGCACGCTGTCGAACGTGCTCGAAGCATGATCGCGGATGGACTCGCGGGCGCGCTCTGCGTGCTCGCGGCGCTGTCGGCGGGTTCGTCGATGCGTGCGTCGCGCGGAAGGCGGGAAACGGGCGCGCTCCTTGCCGCCGCGTGCTTCGCGAGCGGCGCATCGGGCGGAACCGCGCTCGTGCTTGCGCTGGTCGCGGGATTCATCGGGTATCGATCCGCGCGTGCGACGCCGGGTGTATCGGCGCAATCGCTCTTCGCGACGATGGCGTTCGTCGCGTGGGCGCTGCCGGGCCCGGACAGCGCGTATGCGGTGCTGGCGGGCGGCGCGCTGGCGGCATTGGCTTGCGTCGTCGTTCGCCGGCACACGAACGGAGCAAGCGCGAACCTTCAATCGATGCATCTCGCCTGCGCAGGCGCATGCGCGGCGTTCGCCTATGTGCTCGGCGTTCAGTCGGACGTGATTTCCGTTATCGCGATGCTCGCGCCCATCGGCGCGCACTCGTCTCCCGCTATGGGCGCCAACTCCGCCGCGCCGCTCGCATACGCGATGAGCGCGGCGGCGGCTGGCGGACTTGCGCTCGCGGCAGCGATCGGCGGTTCGCATGGCGCGCTCGTCGTGGCGGCAGTCGCGATCGCCGTCGGCTGCACGCGGTCGGCGACGCTCGTCGGCATCGTGCGCGAGACGCCATGAAACGACAAAGCCGGCGCAACCTTCGCGCCGGCTTTGCATCGCGATGCCCGAGACACATCAGCGATCGCGATTCCACAACGCGCCGAGCACGAAGCCGACGGCCGCCGCGATCAGCACGCCCTGAATCGGCTGGCTCGCGACCGCGAGACGCACGTTGTCGACGGTCTGACCATAACTTTGCTGCAAGTTGCCGTAAGCCTGCCGCACCTTGCCTTCGGCTTGCGTGCCTTCATCGCCCGTCAGTGCGCCGACTGCGTCCTGCACTTTGCCGACGACCTTCTGTGCCGCGCCTTCCACTTGATCCTGCACCATGGTGCCTCCCTTCGGTTGAGCGGTTTCTCGTAAATCCGGATTCGCCGGAACGCTCATCAGCAGCACGCAGCGTGCCCGGGCCAATTCAGGCCGAACCGATCAGTCCCTTCACGGCGTCGATCAAATCGTCGATAGAAAGCGGCTTGCGGCGAAACTGCGCATGCGGGTGCTCGAGCGCCGGCGCATGCGCCGCCGCGCTCATGAGGATCACCGGCACGCGTGCGAGGGCGGCGCTCGCGGCCAGTTGACGGATCAGTTCGACGCCGTCCATGTGCGGCATCATCCAGTCGGTGATGACGAGCGCGGGCGGATTCGAGCGCGCCGCGTCGAGCGCGGTCCGTCCGTTGGACGCGGTCGAAACTTCGTAGCCCTCCATTTCGAGCACGAGGCGCCACGTGGTCAGAATGTCGAATTCATCGTCGACGACGAGGATCTTCTTCATGCGCGCGCGCCGGGGTCCGACACAGACAGCGCGGGCGCGGCGATCGAGGGGTGTCCGGACAAGATACCCGTCGAGCCAATGAAGCCTTCGCTGATATGCAGGCCGCGCGAGTCGATCGTGAGACGGCGGATCGCCGAATCGTGCGGGCCTTCGCGCTGCTTGACGATCGACACCATGCGATACAGCGAGGAATTCGCCTCGACATAACGCATGAGCACGATGTTCTCGGTCATCGCGGACGCGCGCAACGTCGTGGGCTGCACCGAATCGCCGTAGAGCGGCATTTCCTCGGTGAGCAGGGTCGTCACGCCCGCGTCGCGCAGACGGTGCGTGAGCGCGTTGAGGAAGAGGCCGAAACGCTCCGTGCGGTTCGCGGACTGAAAAAAGCCGTCGATGCCGTCGACCACGAGCCGCGACGCATTCGTGTTCCGCACCGCGGTCATCAGTTCGACGGCGAGCTCGTCGATCGAGAGTTCGACAGCCGGATGCCAGCGGATCGCGAGACGTCCGTCCTGCACGGCCGGCGCGAGATCGATGCCGACCGACAACGCTTTGGCGAGAAGCCGCTCGGGCGATTCGTAGAGGCCGAAGTAGACGCAGCGCTCGCCGCGTTCGACGCCCGCCTGCAGGAACTTGAGCGACAGCAGCGTCTTGCCGATGCCCGATGGCCCGACGAGCGTCGTCGTCGAGCCGCGCACGATGCCGCCGCCGAGCATCTGGTCGAAATCGGGAAAGCCGAAGCTCAACTTGTTCTTGAAGTCCGGCGCGCCGTCATCGTTCGCGGGCGACGCCTCGATGCGCGGAAAGGTCACGAGACCGTTCTCCGTGATCTTGAAGAAGTGCTTGCCGAGCAGATGATCGCGGGCGCGCAGCTTGTGGACTTCGATTTCGCGGGCACGCCGCATGCCGGTGTTGTAGCGGTTCAGTTCGATGAGCCCGTCGACGAGCGTGTGCTCCGGATGCGGCTCGTTGCCCGAAAGCGGCGCGAGGATCAGCGTCGTGCAGCGCGCGGCGCTCACGAACGCCGAAAGCTCGTGGATGAACTGCGAGAGTTCGAGTTCCGTCGAGCTGAATTCGCGCGCGCTGCGAAAGCCGTCGATGACCATGAAACGCGGCCGGCTCGTCTTGATCGTCGCCGCGATCAGCGCGAGAAAGCCGGACAGGCCGTCGCGCATCAGTTCGTGATAACCGGAGACGAAGAGCATCCGGTCGGAGATGGCGTCGGCGTTGTAGAACGACAGTCCGCGAAGATGAGACAAAAGCTTGGTGTGCGATTCGGCGATCAGCGTGATGTACAGGACCAGGTCGCCCTGCGCGACGCGATGAAAGCCGATCTGCGATGAAAGAATCGTCTTGCCCGCGCCCGCCATGCCTTCGATCAGATACAGGCCGCCCTCGACGAACCCGCCGCCCAGGATGTCATCCAGGCCCGCGACGCCCGTCGTCACGTTGCCGTCGTTGGCAGCGTGTTGCCGGGGTTGAGCGGTGGAGTGCTTGTCGTCTTGGTTCATGGGATTTTCTTTTTTACTCGGCGTACCGGCTTTTTTGAGAAGGCGAATTATGGCTGACTATTGGCAAGCCGTGCTGGAAGCCATACCGCTCATGCCCGCCGTCGCGCCTTTGCGTGCGCGGTTTTGGGCGGCCACGCGCCTTTGCGTCGTCGCTGCGGCCTTTTGAAGCGAGCCCGCCGGGGCCGCGCGCGGGCGAATGCATCATGCACGCATTTTCTGCGCCCGAGCGTTTTGCGGATGGGAGCGATTGCCCGCCAACAGGAATTCTTTGAGAACTGTCTCATGGGCACTCGGAGCAGCGGGTGATGAAATGACGAACGTCTTACAGGGGCGCCGTGTTTTCTCCCGCCGCTTCACTCCGGCGCTCGCGCGCCTTCATTGCCTTCATCTCGCCATGCACCGTTCGCACTCGATTCCCGGCGCTCTTGCGCTCGCCGCCAGCTTTTTTGTTCTTTTTGCCGCGACAGCTTCGGCCGCCGCGCCGCACGCCACCGAAAGCCTGCCCGACGCGCGCATTCTCTCGGCCGCGCCTTTCGTTTTCCACGGCGACCGCCATATTTTTTCGCGCATGTCCGTGGAGCCGTCCGATTCGCGCATCTTCATGCCGGTCGAAACGATCCGCAACCTGAGCGAGCCGCGTTTGTCGCAAGTAAGTTTCAAGCGCACATCGACCATTTAAAGACGCACGGATTAACGGCGTTCGAATGAAGTATTGAGTCGTCTGGAATCGATTGCCTTGCCGCGCCATAATTCTTTCCGGGCGACGCGCGTTGCCATTACGGAAAATCGCAATGAAGCGCTGGGTAATTGCGGAAATCGTGCTGATTGCCGCCGGTTGTCCGGTCCGTTGGCGCGGGCCGCTGATTCATCGCCGATGAGGCCCGAAGCGGCTATTGCGAGCAATGGCGATGTCGCGGAACTCGAGAATCTGCTTGCCGCCGGGAAAATCACGGCGTTACGCAGGACGTTGAATGGCAGTTATGGCGCGAGTCTCTCGTATTATCCCGACGAGATGATTTATTACGCCGCGCTGTTTCAGCAAAGCAATATCTGGCGCGTGTTCAAAACGCAAAATGACGCGCGGGCCGAAACGGTCTATGCGGATTTCGCCAAGACGTCGAACACGCTCGCCGATGCGGAAATAAAGCGCATCAAGCTCGAAGCGGAGAAGGCATATGCGGACCGGCAGATCGCCGCCCAGCAGGCGCGCGCGAACCGGCTGCAAGCCGATCTCGATATTGCACGCGCGCAGCAAAATCAGGTGACGAGTTATCAAGTGGAGCAGCAGAATGCGATCCGCGAACTTCGCACGGAGCAGGCAGCGGCGCAGGCGCAACTTCGCGCGCTGCAGATCCGCGTGCAGGAGCTTCAGAAGCAATCCGACGGCGACCTTCCGGTCCCGCCCAAATAGGGGTTTCGATACGGGCGCCGCCGGCCTTGTATTTGGGAGTTGTCCGCTTAAATCGCACGAATTGTCACGCTACAATCGCGCAGCTTTCGGATTGCTTATCGAACGTTTGGCGCATCCGAAATCGATCCATCATTTTTCACGTCACCTTTGGGTTGTTCCCCGGCCCGGAATCGAGGTGCGCGCTCAGCGGCTCGCACTTTGAAATTGACTTGCATGACCACCAAGATGCTCACGAAAACCCTTGCTGTTAGTCTTATCGCCGCTGCCGTACTTGCGGGCTGTTCGTCCACGTCGGGACCGGCCTTCAATATCAGCGAAATTCAAACGTCGGATGGCCAGAAGGCTTTTCGCGCCGAATGCTACGGTCTGTTCGAAAACGGCAGCGCCTGCATGACCGCGGCTCAAAAGATGTGCGGCGATCAAAAGGTGAACGTGCTTCAGACGCTCGCCGGAACGAAGACGCCGAGCGATCCGCGCAACGTAATCTTCAACTGCGTGACGCCGCCCCAGCCGGTCGTTGCAACGCCGGAACCGGCGCCAGCGAAGGCCCCGGCTGTCGTGCCGCGCAAGATTTCGCTCGACGAAAAGACGAACTTCGCCTTCGACAGCGCCGCGTTGACGCCGAAGGCCAGGAGCATTCTGGATAAGCTCGTCGCCGACTCGAAGGGTGCGAATTTCGCGTCCGTCACGGTCGAGGGCTACACCGATTCGATGGGCCCGGATGCCTACAACCTCGGTCTGTCCCAGCGTCGCGCGCAGGCCGTGCTCGACTACCTGAAGGGACATGGCCTGAGCGCCGAGAACTTCGCGATGAAGGGTTTCGGCAAGGCCAATCCGATTGCGTCGAACGCAACGAGCGTCGGGCGTGCGGAAAATCGTCGTGTGGAAGTGATGCTTACGCCGTAATTCATCATCGGACGATGTCGAAAAAAACCCCCGCGAACCGATGGTTCGCGGGGGTTTTTGTTTTGTCGCCGACTGTGCGCTGCTTCAGAAGAGCGCGAGTTGTTCGCGCCCCGGACCGCCCTCCAGCGTGAGCAAATGGCGTTTGCGTTCGACGCCGCCCGCATAGCCGGTCAATTCCCCGTCGACGCCGATCACGCGATGACACGGCACGATGATCGCGACCGGATTCCGTCCGTTCGCGCCGCCGACGGCCCGCGATGCGCCCGCGGGCAAGCCGAGCCGGCGCGCGAGATCGCTGTACGTCCACGCGTCGCCGAAAGGGATCTGGCAAAGCGCGTCCCAGACTTGTCGCTGAAAGGGTGTTCCGCGAAACTGCACCGCAATCGAAAACTTCCGACGCGTACCCGCGAAGTATTCGCCGACCTGCTCGCGCGCATCGGCAATCACGCGGGATCTCGGCGCTGTCTCCGACAGCGTCGGCGCGTGCAGACCATCGGGAAAATACTTCTGTCCGATGAAGAAGAGACCCGTCAGACATTCGTCTTCGGCGCGATACAAAATGTGCCCGAGCGGGCTCGGGCCGACATGGCATTCGATCACTTCGATTCTCCGCGCGGCTGTCTTCGGCGACGGCCGCTTCAGATGAACGGATTATCGGCGGTGCCTGACGGCGCATCCGGCTCGTCGGGCAGCTTCGCGGGCAGCGACGCATCGCTTTGCAACGCTTCGACGATCGCACCGATCGCCTTCTGAAGCGCCAGCGCGTTCGCGAGTCCGGCCTTGTCGCGGGCGATCGTCAAATTGCCGCTGATCGTGAGGCGCTTGACGCCGTTCTCGATGTTGATCGCGTCGCCCGCGATGTTCATCACATCCGTATCGTTTGCAAATGGCTTAAACACCGCGCAATCCTCCAATTCGCTTGTCCTTCAGTCCGTCCGGGATGCCGGGAAACGCGAGTCCGCTCATCGCTTCCAGTTCGTGCACGGTTTTCATCGTGTACGTGTTCGTCGGCGTATTTTCGATTACGACCGCGAACGCGATCTGACGCTGCGGCAAATAGACTACTTTATACAGTTGCGTGGGCACGAACACGCGCGATTCGCCGATCGTCTGCAACTGACGTCCCGAGAAGAGCGGCCCGGTGACGACATACGCTTCGCCCGATTCCTCCGTGAGCCTGCGCACCGCTTGCTCGATGCGCGACCAGATGCGCCGGTTGTTCGACGGATCCTGCGGGACGATGTTCGCGAGCGAGAACGATTCGGCCATGCCTTTCTTGCTTGCGCGATCGCCCGCGGGACTCATGTGGCCGCGGTCGTAACCGCTCCTCTTGTAGTCGGACAGTTGCGCGGCCTCGTCGGGCGGCAGACGTTTGTCGACGAAGAAGCGATTCGTGCGCGTGTTGTTCTTCGCCTGGTCGACACTGCTCGCGGTCAGATGTTCCGCCGACCACAGCGGCCCTTTCGTGATGCCGGAGTGCAGCAGCGCGAAGTCGGAATAGCAGACTTCCTGCGTCGACGCGCGCATCTTCGAATTGACGACGACCGGCGCGCGGCCGTTCGGGCTGAACTGCGGACAGTCGCTCGCGGATGCGCTGATGCACGCGAATGCGAGGAGCGCGGCGGCGAATGCCTTGATGCGGAATTGCATGCTTGGAATGATCCTGACGACGATCGGGGTCGCAAAGTATAAGCGCTGAATACAGCATGCGGGCGCGTGCGAAATTCAGCCGCGCTAGAATGCGTCGGCCGACGTCATCTTCAGATCAAAAAATGAAACCAGCGCGCAGCAAGCCGTCCGTCGTTCGATCCTTGATGTTGTGTCTCGCGATGTCCTTCGCTTTACAAGCACATGCCGACGAAGCCACGCAAGCGGCCGGCAATGACGGCCCCGCATACGGCCCCGAGTTGCAGGGCTTCGACTATCCGTATCCGGTCGCGCGCTTCGCGCTTACGTCGCAGCGCCAGGTCGTGCGCATGGCGTATATGGATGTGCATCCGGCGCATCCGAATGGACGCACCGCGGTACTTCTGCACGGCAAGAATTTTTGTTCGGCGACGTGGAAGCAGACGATCCAGACCTTGAGCGATGCGGGCTATCGCGTGATCGCGCCGGATCAGATCGGCTTTTGCAAATCGACGAAGCCCGCGCGCTATCAATACAGTTTCCAGCAACTTGCCCGCAACACGCATGCGCTGCTGACCGCGCTCGGCGTGTCGAAGGCGACGCTCATCGCGCATTCGACGGGCGGCATGCTCGCGGTGCGCTACGCGCTCATGTATCCGCGCGAGACGGAGCAGCTCGTGCTCGTGAATCCGATCGGGCTCGAAGACTGGAAGGCGAAGGGCGTGCCGTCGATTTCCATCGACGACTGGTATGCGCGCGAGCTCAAGACGAGCGCCGACGGCATCCGCCGCTATGAGACGAGCACGTACTACTCGGGCCAGTGGCGCGACGACTACGAACCGTGGGTGCAGATGCTGGCGGGCATGTATCGCGGACCGGGCAAGGACATCGTCGCGTGGAACTCGGCGTTGCTGTACGACATGATTTACACGCAGCCCGTCGTCTACGAATTCGATCAGTTGAAGGCGCCGACGCTATTGCTTATCGGCGACAAGGATACGACCGCGATCGGCAAGGACTTCGCGCCGCCGGAGATTCGGCCGATGCTCGGGCGATATCCGGATCTCGCGAAGCTGGCGAAGGAGCGTATCGAAGGCGCGAAACTCGTCGAGTTTCCGGAGCTCGGGCACGCGCCGCAGATGCAGGATCCGGCCGCGTTTCATAAGGCGCTGCTGGAGGGGCTGGCGGGGCAATAGCTTCGATTCGCTCGCAAAGTTTCGTTGGCTGTTCTGCATTGCGATTTCGCTCAACGTGACCATGATCGTGCCACGCCGACGCAGGGCGGCCATTATCTGGCGCACGTTATGGCAGGTCTTCTCTTGTCGATGCTGACTGTGCCGACCTCCAAGAAAATCGTTGGACGAAGCGAGGGCAGACTTGCCATCCGCGCAGAAACCCGACGCACCATACCTCACCTTCCCAAAGTCGCACACGAAGCCCGCTCGATCGCCGGCACCTGAATCGCCAACGTAATACCTCTCGCCACCATGAAAACAGTGAGCGCCAGCCACAGCCCGTGATTCCCGAGCGATCCCGCGAGCGCCCACGCAGCAAGCAGAAAGGCAGCAAGCGAGACCGCCATCGCCTTCATCAACTCGCGCGTGCGCGTCGCGCCGATGAACACGCCGTCGAGCTGAAAGCCCGCGACCGACGCGAGCGGCAGAACCGACGCCCACGGCAGATAGCGCACCGCCGCCGCCTTCACGACCGCCTGATCCGTGAGCTTGCCGATGATCCATTCGCCGCTAAACCAGAAGACGATGGAAAAGCCCGCCGCGCCGATTGCCGACCAGAACATCGTCACCTTCACGGCCTGACGGAACGCGTACCGGTCGCGCGCGCCCGCCGCCGCGCCGACGAGCGCTTCGGCCGCGTGCGCGAAGCCGTCGAGACCGAAGGACATGAAGGTCTGGAAGTTCAGCAGGACGGCGTTCGCGGCGAGGATCGCATCCCCCTGACGCGCGCCGAGATGCGCGAACCAGCCATACGAACCGAGCAGGCAGATCGTGCGGATGAAGATGTCGCGGTTGATCGCGACGACCCGCCTCAACGCGTGCGCGTCGAAGAGCGAGCGCGGGACGAGCGGCGGGAGGCCGCGCGGACGCAGATGCCAAAGAATCGCGAGTCCGAGCGCAAAGCCGCAGAAATCCGCGAACGCCGTTGCCGCGCCGATGCCCGCGATGCCCCAATCGAAGCGATACACGAAAAGCAGCACCGCGACGATGTTCACCAGATTGATGAAGATCTGCGTGACGAGCGCGAGCCTCACGCGCTGGCAGCCGAGCAGATAACCCAACACGACGTAATTGCCGAGCGCGAACGGCGCGGCCCAGATGCGCGCGTGACAGTACGCGCTCGCGGTGTCCTGCACGGCGGCGCTGCCGCCCAGCGCGACGAGCGCGTAACGAATGATCGGCACTTGCAGCACCAGCACCGCCGCGCCGATCGCGAGTCCGAGCAGCAACGCGCGCAGCACGCTCTTGCGCAAGGCGTCGTCGTCACGCGCGCCGAACGCCTGCGCCACGAGTCCCGTCGTACCCATGCGCAGAAAGCCGAAGCCCCAGAACACGAAGCTGAAGACGAGCCCGCCGAGCGCGACGCCGCCGAGATACTGCGGCCCGTCGAGATGCCCGGCGACAGCCGTGTCGACGGCGCCGAGAATCGGCTGCGTGAGATTCGCGAGAACGATGGGAAAGGCCAGCATCAGCACGCGCTTGTGCCAGTGCACGGGCAACGCGGCGGCATCGGTTGAATCGGTCTGCAAGGTCGGCGGCCTGAAGTTTCGAGCAAGGGCGTCATTGTCCGCAGCGGACGCGGACCACGCAACGTCTCGCGAACGCCGATAATGCGCCTCATGAAAACGTTCGCGCTCTATGTCGTCACCGCCATCGCCGAGATCGCCGGCTGCTATTTCCCTCATCGATGGCTCAAGGAGGGCGGCTCGCCGTGGCTCGTCGTGCCCGGCGCGCTGTCGCTCGCGCTGTTCGCGTGGCTGCTCACGCTGCACGCCGCGGCGGCGGGGCGCGTCTACGCGGCGTATGGCGGCGTGTATATCGGCGTGGCGATCGCGTGGCTATGGGCCGTCGAGCGCATCCGGCCGACGGCGTGGGATGTCGCGGGCGCGGCGATCGCGCTCATCGGCATGGGCGTGATCGCGTTCCAGCCGCGCGTCTAGAACCGCTCAGGCTTCCAGCGCCAGCAGCGCGAACGTCGCGAGCCAGTGCTCGCCCATGTAATCGCCCGCGACATGCGCAATGCCCGACGCCAGATGTTCGTGCGCCGCCGTCTCGAGCACGGCGATACGCGCATCGCCCGCCGGCAGCGCGCGTGCGATCGTGCGCTGACACCACGCGCGCGAGAGGTTCAGGCCGTCGAGATGCGCGAGCTTGCCGTCGCTGCGATCGGTGACGGTGGCCGGCGCGAAGAGCGTCGCGGGTTCTCGCTCGGCGATGCGCGGCAGAAACCGGTCGAACCAGCCGACGAAGCGCTCGCCCGGCAGCACATGACGCATCAGCACGGCTTCCATCAGCGACGGCGACAGGAACTCGTCGCCCGCCGGTTCCCACGCCTGACAGCCTTCGTCCTTCTCGAACCAGCGCAGGGCGGTTTCCTTCAGCAGATGCTCAAAATCGGCGTTCTGCGCGACGCGCGCGTAACCGATCGAAAGCGTCAAGGCGAACGCCATGTTGAAGTGCGTGCCGACGCGAAGCGGATACGTCGATTTCGGCAGGAATTCCTCGAAGCGTGCGACGAATGCGTCCGCGAGCGGCTGGAGCGTGCGGGCCCAGCGCGCGCCGTCATCGGAACGCATCGAGCGCAGCTGGCCTGCGAGCGCGAGCAGCCACGCCCAGCCATAAGGCCGCTCGAAGCCGCGCGCGGCGGGACGCTGCAGATAAGCGACTTCAGCGGCGACGTTAGCCTCGGTGACATGCTCGTCGATCACGGCGCGAATGCGCGGCGCGTCCGGCAGATCCGGAAAGCGGTCGATCAGCCGAGCGATCAGCCAGTAACCGTGCACGCACGAATGCCAGTCGAAGCTGCCGTAGAAAATCGGATGCAGCGCGCGCGGGCTTTGCACGTCGGCAACGCTTGCCATGACGTGATCGAGCTTGTTGGGATATTCGCGCGTCAGGTGGCCGAGCGCGACTTGCGCGAATGTCGACGCGAGCGCGGCGTCGAGAATGATCGGTTGATGCTGACTCATGCAGTCCTCGTCGATGTGAATCGTGATCCCGAGACTTTATCGATAAATAATCGTCAAAATCTTTAATCAGGGTAACCACCTAGTACGAACGATCGAGGCAAAGACGATTTATGTCGAAAGCGTTGAACGATGCCGTCGCAAGGGCGGCAAATGCTTTTGCGGCAAGCCTGAGCGGGTGGGGCGGTCATCGGTGAACGCGATGCGGGCGCGTCCTTGCGCGAATTTTCCTACTCCGTTCGGCCGTGTTTCGCGCGCCACGATCGCGCGCCGGTTGCGAAACCGCGTATAAACTTGCGCCCGAACGCCGCCAAGAGCGCCCGGATCGGGGATGAAACCCCGACATACGCCATCCAGACAGTGACCAAGAGATCAGAAACAACATGACCGACCTTCCCGCTTACACCGCAGAGGACACCCGGCGCCGCGTTTTCGCCATCGTCGGCGCCTCGTCGGGCAACCTCGTCGAATGGTTCGACTTCTATATCTACTCGTTCCTCGCGCTGTACTTTTCGGCGGCGTTCTTTCCCGGCGGCAATCCGACGGTTCAGTTGCTGAACACGGCGGGCGTGTTCGCGGCGGGCTTCCTGATGCGCCCGATCGGCGGGTGGCTCTTCGGCCGCATCGCCGACAAGCACGGCCGCCGCAACGCGATGATGATCTCCGTCCTGATGATGTGCGGCGGCTCGCTCGTCATCACCTTCCTGCCGACGTACGCGTCGATCGGCGCGTGGGCGCCGTTCCTGCTGCTGATCGCGCGCCTGTTCCAGGGCTTGTCGGTGGGCGGCGAATACGGCACCAGCGCGACGTACATGAGTGAAGTCGCGCTGCGCGGCCGGCGCGGCTTCTTCGCGTCGTTCCAGTACGTGACGCTGATCGGCGGCCAGCTCGCCGCGCTGCTCGTGCTCGTGATCCTGCAACTGTTCCTGTCGACGGAGGAGCTGAAGGCGTGGGGCTGGCGCATTCCGTTTTTCATCGGCGCGTGCGCGGCGCTGATCTCGCTGTACCTGCGCCGTTCGCTCGACGAAACGTCGACCGCTGAGACGCGCGATCGCAAGGAAGCGGGCACGCTCGCCGGCCTGATGCAGCACAAGGCCGCGTTCATGACGGTCGTCGGCTTCACGGCGGGCGGCTCGCTCATCTTCTACACGTTCACGACCTACATGCAGAAGTATCTGGTCAACACGGCGGGCATGCACGCGAAGACCGCCAGCAACGTGATGACCGCCGCGCTCTTCGTCTACATGCTGCTGCAGCCGCTGTTCGGCGCGCTGTCGGACCGCATTGGCCGCCGCGCCTCGATGCTTTGCTTCGGCGCGCTCGCGACCATTTGCACGGTGCCGCTGCTGCACGCGCTCTCCACGGTGACGAGCCCGGTCATGGCGTTCGTGCTGGTCGTGATCGCGCTCGCGATCGTGAGCTTCTACACGTCGATCAGCGGTCTCATCAAGGCGGAAATGTTCCCGCCGGAAGTGCGCGCGCTGGGCGTCGGCCTGTCGTACGCGGTCGCCAACGCGGTGTTCGGCGGCTCGGCGGAGTATGTGGCGCTGTGGCTGAAATCGGCGGGCAGCGAATCGACGTTCTTCTGGTATGTCACGGCGATGTGCGCCATTTCGCTCATCGTCTCCTGGCGCATGCTCGATCCGAGCAAGGAAGGGTATCTGCGCAACGAACCGTAAGCCGGCCGGCGGCGTGCGCGTCGTGTCGCACGCCCGCATCGGCGCGGACGCCGTTGTCCGCCCGGCTTGCCGATGAAGGTAGTATGGTGTTTTATGCGGTATGTAGACGACGCACCGGCCACGGTGCACGATGTTGATCGGAAAGCGCGGGAACCGGATACGCATGCGCGCAGCGCCGCCGCGCGCAAATCCGATGTGCACGTTCGGGCGCGTCGGACTGCCTGGAGCCTGTTCATGGAAGATTTCGACGAAACGCTGTTCATAGTCTGGCGAGCCAACCTCAATGTCCTGGTCGGCTCGCCGGGCGGCGCTGGCCGCCTCGCGCGCATGATGAACTTCTCGCCGACGTTCATGAAGCTGATCGTCGGCGGTCAGCGCGATTTCAACGAGGAATTCGTACGCGGCATCGAGCTCGTGACCGGCCTGCCGCCGCACTGGATGGACGAGCGCCGCACGCTGGACGAGATTCCGCCCGACGTCCTGCGCGCGATCGACGAGGAAACGCCGATGGCCGTGTTCCGCGGCACGGCCCATCCCGCGCCGAAGCGTTCCGTGTTGCGCGGCCCGGAACCGCTGCTTTCCCAGACCGAAGCGACGCGCCGTGTCGCCGATCAGGCCCAGCAACAGGCCGAAGCCAACCGCCGCGATCTGGTTTTTCGGAAGAATCGCGAGCTGCTGTCGCAGGACTTACGCCGCCTGGAGCGCCAGCTCGGCTTGCTGCAGGTCGAATCGATGCAGCCGAAGGTCGATGAACTCATCGCGTCCGATCGCATGAGCGAGTCGGCGAAGGCCGATCTGACCGGGCGTCTCGAACAGATCGACAAGCACGTCAAGCTGTTACATCAGCACGTCGAGAAGCTCGTGGTGCTGCTCTCGAGTCCGGATGAGCCCGACTCGGGCGAATAACCGAACGACTACTTGTTTTTCCGGTCTTCAGGCGATTCCGGCTCCGGATGCACCGCGATCGGATCGCTTGCGGGGAAGGTCTCTTCCAGCGCCTCGTCGAGCAAATCCTCTTCGGTTTCCTTCTTCGGTTGTTCCTGCTTCGAACGTTCATCCCGGCTGGCTTTGGTCATGGTGCGCTCCGTGGTGCGAAATCATGGACGATTCAATATAGCAGCCTCGATGTTCGCGCGCTTCAGCTCTCCCGCCGGTAATCCGCGGGGCGCACGCCCGTCCACTTCCTGAATGCGCGCCGGAACGCGCTCGGTTCCGCGAAGCCGAGCGCATCGGCGATTTGCGGAATCGTCTCCTGCGTATGCGCAAGACGCGCGATGGCCAGATCGCGCCGCAATGCGTCCTTGATGGTCTGATAGGTCAGCCCTTCCTGCTTCAGACGCCGCCGCAGCGTGGCTTCGGCCATATGCAGCGCGGCCGCGATGCTTTCGGCTTCCGGCCAGTCCGTCGGCGCGGTTTGCCGAAGACGCGTCCGGATGCGCGCCGCGAGCGAATCCGGATTGCGATACTTCACGATGAAATTCGCCGGCGCATCGCGCAGGAAGCGCTTGAGCGTGGTGGACGTCTGCACGATCGGCAGCGCCGCGCATTCGGCCGACAGGTCGACGAACGAGCGCGTCGCGTCGAAACGCAGGTCGTTGCAGAACATGAGGCGATATTCGTCGCTGTCGGCGGGCTCGGGGCAGCGCATGTGCGCCGCGAGCACCGGAATGCGCCGCCCGACCAGCCAGCACAAGAGCCCATACACGAGGATGAAGCCCGTCGCGTAGGCGAACATCGACTTCGGTCCGGCTTTGTCGGCGAGCCAGATTCGCACGCGCTTGTCGTCGATGTCCGGCTCGAAGCTCAGATCGTCGAGCACGAGCCGCATGAAAGTCGCGATGCGCCCGAGCGCCTGCGCGCCGTCGCGCGAGGAAAGCGCCGCGTGGCATAGCAGCACGAAGCTGCCGCGCCGCATCGGATGGGCGTCCTGGCCGAAGAACTCGTCGTCGAGCGCGTCGGCGGTGGCGTTCCACAGCTTGCCGTACTGGACCGGCGACACCCGCGCGCGCGGCGAATCGAGCGTCGCCGGCGCGATGCCCGCCGCGGCCAGCAAATGCCCGCGCGCGACGCCGCGCGATTCGGCGCATCGCAATGCGGCTTCGACGAGGCTCACGGAAATCGAGTCGCGCTCGATCTTTTTTTTGGTACTTGGGGTTGTCACTAGGTGGCCAAAGCGCTCAGTTAGCGTGATCGTTTTGGGCATCGGCTAACGTTAGGCGATTGCCTAGACTCGTGCTCAGACGGCCCAGCCGCCCATCATCGACCGGGCGAGCGGCGGCCAGAAAGTTTAAACGATCGATGCGGCGAGCCTCGCCGCGCAAGCCCCCATCACCGAATTCAGAACATGATCGACGCATTTCTCACCGAAGAGCAACGCATGATCCGCGACGCGGCTCGCCAGTTCGCAACCGAAGCGCTCGCGCCGAACGCGGGCCAGTGGGACAAGGACGGCGCGATCCCCGACGCAGTCGTGCGGCAACTGGGCGAACTCGGCCTGCTCGGGATGATCGTGCCCGCCGAACTCGGCGGCACCTTCAGCGACTACACCGCCTACGCACTCGCGATGGAAGAGATCGCCGCCGGCTGCGCGTCCTGCGCGACGATGATGAGCGTGCACAACTCGGTCGGCTGCGGGCCGATCCTCGCGTACGGCACCGACGCGCAGAAGGCCGAATGGCTGCCGAAGCTCGCGAGCGGCGAGGTTATCGGCGCGTTCTGCCTGACGGAGCCGCAGGCGGGCTCCGAAGCGAACAACCTGCGCGTGCGCGCCGTCGAGAAAGACGGCAAGTGGGTCATTTCGGGCAGCAAGCAGTTCGTGACCAACGGCAAGCGCGCGGGCGTGGCGATCGTTTTCGCCGTGACCGATCCCGATCAGGGCAAGCGCGGCCTCTCCGCGTTCGTCGTGCCGACGGACACGCCCGGCTTCAACGTCGGCGCGCCGGAGCACAAGCTCGGCATCCGCGCGTCGGATACGTGTCCGATCAACTTCGACGATTGCGCGATTCCCGCCGCGAATCTGCTCGGCAAGCGCGGCGAGGGCTTGAAGATCGCGCTGTCGAATCTGGAAGGCGGGCGCATCGGCATTGCGGCGCAGGCGCTCGGCATCGCGCGCGCGGCATTCGATGCGGCGCGCGCCTATGCGAAGGAGCGCGTGCAGTTCGGCAAGCCGATTCAGGAACATCAGTCGGTGGCCAACATGCTCGCCGACATGCAAACGCAGATCAACGCCGCGCGCCTCTTGATTCATCACGCGGCGCGCATGCGTACCGAAGGCGTGCCGTGTCTGACGGAGGCGTCGCAGGCGAAGCTGTATGCGTCGGAAATGGCGGAGCGCGTGTGTTCGGACGCGATCCAGATTCACGGCGGATACGGCTATCTGCAGGATTATCCGGTGGAGCGTCATTATCGCGATGCACGCATCACGCAGATTTACGAAGGCACCAGCGAAGTGCAGCGGATGGTGATCGCGCGCAACGTATAAATCTTTGGAGACGCAATGAACGAAGCCCAGGCATTCATCGAAGCACGAGACTTCCTGTTTGCTCATCGCACGGACTACGACACCGCGTATCGCGACTTCAGATGGCCGTCGCTCGATCGCTTCAACTGGGCGCTCGATTATTTCGATCCGATGGCGCGTGGCAACGACGCGCCCGCGTTGCAGATCGTCGGCGAAAGCGGCGACGAGACACGGCTTTCGTTTGCGCAGATGAGCGAGCGTTCCGCGCGCGTCGCGAATCATTTGCGGGGGCTGAACGTGAAACGCGGCGAGCGCATTCTGCTGATGCTGCCGAATCGCGTCGAGCTATGGGACACGATGCTCGCCGCGATGAAGCTGGGCGCGATCGTCCTGCCCGCGACGACGCAGCTTCCGAGCGCGGATTTGCGCGACCGCATCGCGCTAGGCGGCGTGCAGCACGTCATCGTCGATGCAGCCGAAACGAGGAAATTCGATGTCATCGACGTACCGGGCTTGCGCATCGCGGTGGGCGGCGCGCAGGACGGCTGGCTCGCGTATGAAGCCGCGTACGACGCATCGGCGGAATTCGCCAAGGACGGCGAAACGTCCGCGAACGATCCGTATCTGCTGTACTTCACGTCCGGCACGACGTCGAAGCCGAAGCTCGTCGCGCATACGCATCAGAGTTATCCGGTCGGGCATCTCTCGACGATGTACTGGATCGGCCTGCAACCCGGCGACGTCCACTGGAACATCAGCTCGCCCGGCTGGGCGAAACACGCGTGGAGCTGCTTCTTCGCGCCGTGGAACGCGCAGGCGTGCGTGTTCATCTACAACTTCAGCCGTTTCGACGCCGCCCGCGCGCTCGATGTGCTCGTGAAGCACGAAGTCACGACGCTGTGCGCGCCGCCGACCGTGTGGCGCATGCTCGTGCAGGAGCCACTCGCGTCGTACGAGGTGAAGCTGCGCGAGATCGTCGGGGCGGGCGAGCCGCTGAATCCGGAGATCATCGAGCGCGTGCAGCATGCGTGGGGATTGCCGATCCGCGACGGCTACGGCCAGACCGAAACCACCGCGCAGATTGCCAACACGCCGGGCCAGCGGCTCGTGCCGGGCTCGATGGGCCGTCCGCTGCCGGGTTATCGCGTGGCCTTGCTCGATCCGGATGGCAATCCTGCCGAAGAAGGCGAAATCGCGCTCGCGCTCGATCCGCCGCCGCTCGGCCTGATGACCGGTTACGCCGATAACCCCAAGGCCACCGAAAACGCGATGCGAGGCGGCTTCTATCGCACATCCGATGTCGCCGCGCGTGGCGCGGACGGCTACTTCGTCTACGTCGGCCGCGCGGATGACGTGTTCAAGTCGTCGGATTACCGCTTGAGCCCGTTCGAGCTGGAAAGCGTGCTGATCGAGCACGAAGCGATCGCCGAGGCGGCTGTCGTGCCGAGTCCCGATCCGCTGCGTCTTTCGGTGCCGAAGGCGTTCGTCACGCTGCGTCACGGCTATTCGATCGGACCCGAACTCGCGAAAAGCGTGTTCGCGTTCTCGCGCGAACGGCTCGCGCCGTACAAGCGCATCCGCCGGCTCGAATTCGCGGAATTGCCGAAGACCATCTCCGGCAAGATTCGCCGCGTCGATTTGCGCCGGCAGGAAATCGCGCGCACGCAGGACGGCGCGCGCGGCGAGTTCGAGTTCTGGGAGGAAGATTTCCCGGAGCTGCGCCAGACCAGCAAGGCCGACTAAAGGAATTCATGAGCACGCTTGAACTTTCACGCGACGCGCCCGAAGTCGCCTTCGAGGTCGTGAACCGCGTGGCGATCGTCACGCTCGACCGTCCGCATGCCTTGAACGCGCTCTCGCACGGCATGATCGCGCATCTCGCCGAACGTTTCGCGCAATGCGCCGCGGACGATTCGATCGCCGCGGTCGTCTTGCGCGGCGCGGGAGAGAAGGCGTTTTGCGCGGGCGGCGACGTGCGCAAGCTCTATCACGCGGCGCGCAACGATCCGCATCACGAGACGCCGTGGCTCAAGTTTTTCATCGATGAATATCGGCTCGATTTCGCGGTGCATCGCTTTGCGAAGCCGGTTATCGCGCTGATGGACGGCATCGTGATGGGCGGCGGCATGGGCCTCGCGCAAGGCGCGGCGTTGCGCATCGCGACCGAGCGCACGCGCATGGCGATGCCGGAGACGCGCATCGGCCTGTTGCCCGATGTCGGCGCGACGCATTTCCTGCGCGTGCTGCCGCGCGACCTCGCGCTTTACGTCGGGTTGACGGGCGCGCGTCTGTCGGGCGCGGATGCGCGGCGTGTCGGTCTCGCGGACGAATGCGTGCCGTCGACGTGGCTGCGCAGTTTCGTCGAGCGTCTCGAAGCTATCCGCTGGGACGATGCGCAGGACACGATGACGCAACTGGCGCGCGTGTTCGTGCCGAGCGCGAATATCGAACGGCACGCGCCGCTCGACGATATGCGCGCGCAAATCAAACGCCATTTCGCCGTGTGCGCGACGGGCGGCGTGGAACGCATCGTCGCATCGCTCGCAACGGATGAATCCGACTGGGCGCGCGCGACGCTCGCGCTGCTCGAAAGCCATTCGCCGACGATGCTCGAAGTCACGTATCACGCGCTTTTGCGTGGCCGTCAGATGTCGCTCGCGGACTGCTTTCGCATGGAACTCGGCGTCGTGTACCGCGCGATCGATGACGGCGATTTCGTCGAAGGCGTGCGGGCGCTCATCATCGACAAGGACGAGCGGCCGCGTTTCGCGCCGACGACGCTCGCGCAAGTGCGCGCCGAGCGCGTGCAGCACTTCCTGTCATCGCCGTGGCGCAGGGAAATGCATCCGCTCGCCGATCTGTAGGCGGGACCTCTCGACGGAATTTCGCAAGCAAATGTTTCTGCAGCGAACCGTCCAGATGACCGATGGTCGAATCGGGCTTATCGAACATCGGACAATTCTGAGGAGGAACCGAACATGGCGAATCGTACGTATCGAACGGCGCTTCTTTCGGCTGGGATCGCATTTGCGGTAATCGCGCCGGGGGCATCGTACGCACAACTCAATCTTCAACAGTTCGGCTTCGGCAGCGGCAAGTCCGACGTGACGTCGGGCGCGAACGGCGCGACGCAGCCTTCGGCGCTGAATTCGCTTCTGCAAAGCTATGTCGGCGCGAACCAGCAAGTGCTGACCGGGCAGTCGACCCTCGCCTCGGCGATGGGCATGTCGAGCGTCGCGAGCCAGGCGCAATCGGCGGCGGGGTTGCTCTCCGGCGCATCGGGCGGGAACGCCGTTCCGAGCACGAGCGTATTGTCGCAACTCGGCGGCACGCAGCAGAGCGTGTCCCAATCGCTGATGCAGGCATTCACGAACGGCTCCGCGACGCCGCCGACAGCCGCCAGCAAGAAGACCTTCAGCGACGGCCTCGCGTCGCTCGGGCAGGGCGTGAAGCAGTACGCCGGCCTGCAATCGAATCTCGGCTCGGTGACGAATTCGATGAACATGTCGTCGCTGCTGGAGGCGGGTTCGAATCCGTCGACCGTGCAGGCGGCGAGCTATGTCGCGCAATCGGCGCCGGGGCAGTTGCAGTCGCTCATGCAGACGCTCTCGCAAGCGGTGCAGTACGCGAAGACCAATGGCATTTCGGTGCCGTCGATCGCGACAGCGGCGCTGAGCGGCGCGCAGTAACGCGATGTGAAGCGGCGATCACGCGCGCAAAGGAAAAGCGGCGGGGCTCATGCGAGCCACGCCGCTTTTTTCGATCGCGGGAGTTGGTTCAGTAGCTTGCCGCCTGACGCATCGCGAGACGCCTGAGCAGGGGCAGCGCCTGCGGCAGGCCCGATTTGGGCATCGAGGGCGGAAGATACGAAACGTCGGCGACGTCGGCGAGTTGCTGCATGCGCGGGTCGGGATCGAGCACTTCCAGCGCGGGCGGCTCGACCGGTTCGGCTGCGACGCGCTCCGGTTTATCGACGGAAATGCCGAGCGAATGACGCACGTCGACGCCACGGATATGCACCTTGTAACCCGCGTCGGTCACGACGCGTTCGCGCGATTTCCAGAATTCGAGTCCCGACGGCGTCATGGGATGCATCGACACGTATTCGACCACGATCTCATAGCCGCGAACTTTCGGATAATTCAACAGCAATTTGCCTGAACGAATATAACGGATGTAGCGGTCGATCTTCTTTGTGAGCAAATCCTGATGCTTCTCTTCATCGCGCCAGTCCAGATCGTCGAAGAGCCCGACATATACGCGCTTGAAGAGAATATTCACTCCGATGTAATCGATGTCGTCCACGTCACGCAAAGACATGGTCAATCCCCTGCGCCCTCAATCGGGCAAATAACGAAGGATTGCATTGTAACGGATATGCATCGCCCAAAAACCGTGAAACACCGTGTTAACCGGCACAAAATCTCATTTTCGTAAGAGTCCGAATTCTCGATTTAAGCGCATTCCGATTGTCGATAAAAAATGCGACAAATCGAGAATATCTTTATCAATTAACCCTGTCTTCCCGATGTATCCGCGAGACCCCGCGTCGACGGGGTGTTCGCGATTTCCTCGTTACTCATCGCTTCGACTTGCGGCAGCGGCGGTTGCTCGTTGATCCACGCGTTCAGAATCGTCGACGTCACGGCGAGAATCACCGGACCGATGAACAATCCGACTATTCCGAATGCGAACATGCCGCCGAGCACGCCGGAGAGAATCAGCAGCATCGAGAGATTCACGCCGCGCTTGATGAGAATGGGGCGCAGGAAGTTATCGAGCATCGCGATCATGATCGACCACACGAGCAGCATCGAAGCGACGACGGTCGATCCGTTCCAGAAGAGCCATGCAACGCCGCCGAGCAGCGGCAGGAGCGGGCCGATCTGCGCGAGGCAGAGCATCAGCATGACCGCGGTGATGATGCCCGCGGCGGGCACGCCCGCAACCGCAAGCCCGATGCCGCCGAGCGCCGATTGCGTGACCGCCGTCACGACGATGCCGAGCGCGACCGCGCGGATCGCGAGGCCGGCGAGCTTGACGGCTTCGGCGCCGCGCTGCGCGGCGATGCGCGTCGCGAAGCGCGTGACGAAGCGGCCGGCCGCCTCGCCGTTGGTGTACAGGATCCCGGAGATGATGACGGTGATCACCATGTGCATGACGAACACGCCGACCACGGCCGCATGCGAAAGCATCCAGCGCGCGACGATCGTCACGTAGGGTTCGAGCTTCGCGAGCAGGCCGCCGGGGCCGGCGTCGGAGAGCATCTGCCATTCCTTCGATACGCGCGCGCCGACGAGCGGCACGTCATGGATCCAGCCCGGCGGCGGCGGCAGCGCGTAGCTCGGCAGACTCTTGACGGCGGCCATGATCTCGCCGCCGTGCTCCGCGAGCGTCGAGATCGCCGAATAGAGCGGCAGCACGATGACGACCAGCAGCATCAGCAGCATGACGGTGGTCGCGATCCAGCGGCGGTTGCCGCAGCGGCGCTGCACGGCGAGCATGAGCGGCCAGGTCGCGACGACGATCGTCGTCGCCCAGATGAGTCCCGGCAGGAACGGGCGCAGCACGTAGAGACTGCCGACCGTGAGCGCGGTCAGGATCGTGATGACGAGCAGAATGCGCGCGATGTCCACCGGCTGGCGGGGATTCGGATTCGGCTGTCCGTTGGATAGGATGGGCATGATGCGTCCGGATAAAGGTGATGATCGAAGCGGCGCCCGCGCAGAGGCCACGCGCGTGACGAGGATGAACGAGCGATAAGCGAAAGCCGGCGATCCGGCAAGCCGCTCCCGGCATCGACGGGCGCAATCATAACGGCACGCCAATCCATACTACTAAAAATCGGCGCCCGTCTTCCCCTGAAATACCCTTCGTGCAGCGCGTGCCGAAACGAACGCGCGCGTTTAACGAAATCTGGAAATGCATTTTTAAATTGCCTATTCTTTTTTGCGGGCGCAGAAGAGGGCACGCAATGTTCCGCCGCGCATAACGAGGCCCACACAAGAACGATTTGGGAGACTGACATGGCCGGTTTTTCCCGTACCTCGCTCGTTGCGCTCATTGTTGCCGTCGGTGCTTTCGGGATCGTGACATCGCCCGGAATCGAAGCCGCCGACGAAATCCAGAACGCCAACACGACGCAAGCCTCGCCAGTCCCGAGCTCGCTGCGATCCATCTCGCAGCAGCAGCTCGACGGCGCCGCGGGCGACAGCGCGTCGTGGCTGCATTCGAACGGATCGTATGCCGAAACGCGCTACGCGCCCGCGACGCAGATCAACACGTCGAACGTCGCCAAGCTCAAACCGGCGTTCATCTTCCAGACCGCCGTGATGGAGTCGATGGAAACCGCGCCGATCGTCTCGAACGGTGTGATGTTCCTGACCACGTCCTACAACCACGTCTACGCGATCGACGCGGTCACGGGCAAGGAGTTCTGGCATTACAAGCACAAGATGGGTCCGGTCACGACGTTCTGCTGCGGTCCGAACAATCGCGGCGTGGCGATCTCGGGCGACCGGCTCTTCATGGGCACGCTCGATTCGAAGCTCGTCGCGCTCGATGCGAAGACCGGCAACGTGCTCTGGTCGACGCAGATCGCCGATCCCGAAGAAGGCTATTCGGAGACGATGGCGCCCGTCGTCGTCGAAGACAAGGTGCTGATCGGCACGAACGGCGGCGAGTACGGCATACGCGGCTTCGTGAAGGCGTTCGACGCGAACTCCGGCCAGTTGCTGTGGACGTTCTACACGATTCCCGATACCGGCAGCGAAGGCGTCTGGGCCGAGAACGACGCCGTCGGCCGCAACATGAAGCGCGACATCGCGGCGGAAAAGAAGACGCTCGCGGAGAAGGGCGGCGACTTCAACAAAACGCTCGGCGGCGGCGTGTGGATGGCGCCCGCGATCGATCGCAAGACGCGCACGGTGTACTTCGTGGTCGGCAATCCGTCGCCGGACCTCTACGGCGCGATTCGTCCCGGCGACAATCTCTATACCGATTCGCTCGTCGCCGTCGATCTCGACAGCGGCAAGTACAAGTGGCACTTCCAGTACATCGCGCACGACGTATGGGATCTCGACGCGGCGAGCCCGCCGATTCTCATCGACGTGAAGGACAAGAACGGGCAGATGATTCCGGGCATCATCCACGGCGGCAAGACGGGCTTCGTCTATGTGCACGATCGCCGCGACGGCAAGCTGATTCGCGTCTCCGAAGCGATGATTCCGCAGGAAGGCGTGTGGACACTGCCGACGCCCACCGGCGCGCGGATGCTGCCGGGCGCGAACGGCGGCGTCGAATGGTCGCCGATGGCCTTCAGCCCGAAGACGCGCATGGCGTATGCGGCGAACCTGCATCAGCCGATGACGTATCAGGTCGAGGAAGTCGCGTACCCCGGCGGCAAGCTGTGGCTCGGCGGCGCGTTCAAGGTGATTCCTTCCGAGCAGCAATGGGGCAGGCTCGTTGCGGTGAACGTCGATACCGGCAAGATCGCGTGGGGCTTCAAGACGGATCAGCCGTTGATCGGCGGCGTACTCGCGACGGCGGGCGGGCTCGTCTTCAACGGCGAAGGCAACGGCCTGTTCCGCGCCTTCGACGCCGCCACCGGCCGCAAGCTCTGGGAGTTCCAGTGCGGCGCGGGGGTCAACGCGCCGGCGGTGTCGTACATGGTGAACGGCAAGCAGTACATCGCGGTCGCGGCGGGCGGCAACACGCAGCTCGACTTCAAGCGCGGCAACAGCCTGCTCGTGTTCGCGCTGCCTTGATGATGACGCCTTCGAAGCGATCGAAACGCGTGCGTGTCTGGCTCGTCTACGCGCTGTGGCTCGTCGCGTGTCTGCTGTTGTCGCTGCCGTCGCTCTCGCGCGCCGCGGACGCGCAGACGGCTGCCGCGACGAAGGCCGCCATCTGCACATCGTGCCACGGCATCAACGGCAATTCGACGACGGGCGATTATCCGTCGCTCGCGGGGCAAACGTCGCGCTACATTTATCTGCAATTGCGCGACTTCAAGGCGGGCCGCCGCAGCGATCCGCGGATGTCGCCGATGGCCGCGAATCTCACGCCCGACGACATGCACGTGCTCGCCGATTACTTCGCCGCGCAAAAGCCCATCGCCGCCGATTTCAAGGCGGACCCGGTGAAAGTGGAAGCGGGCAGGAAGAAGTCCGAAGAGATTCTGTGCACGATGTGCCACCTCGGCGGCTTCTCCGGGCAGAACGAGATCCCGCGCGTGGCGGGACAGCAGTATCCGTACATCGTGAAGCAGTTGCAGGACTTCCGCGACCGGAAGCGCACCAACGACGCGGGCAACATGACGAGCGTGTCGAAGAATCTGACCGACGCGGACATCGAGAATCTGGCGAACTACATCGCGAATCTGCAATGACGCATGACAAAACGCCTACGCTTGCTGACCATTTTCCTGTCGATGACATGCGCGATCGCTTACGCGCAAGAGGACGCCTACACGCTCAACGAACGCCTGCTTTCCGCGACGCGCGAAGGCGATCAGGCGTCCGTCGCGCGCTTGCTCGATGAAGGCGCGGCGATCGATTCGCGCAATCGCATCGGCGACACGCCGCTCATCAGCGCGTGCAAGAAGGGCCTCGCGCCGATGGCGCGCATGCTGATCGAGCGCGGCGCGAACGTCAGCCAGGCCAACGTGCAGGGCATCACGCCGCTGATGGCCGCGGCCTTCGACGGCAACGACGAAATCGCCGCGCTGTTGATCGCGCGTCACGCGGATGTCGCCGCGACGGATCGCGTCGGCAAGACGGCGATCGAATACGCGGCGGGGCAGGGGCGCACGGCGATCGTGCAGCGTCTGCTCGATGCCGGTGTCGATGTGAACGCGGCGTATCGCAATCATCTGACCGCGCTGATGTGGGCGGCAGGCTACGATCGCGACGAAACCGCGTCGATGTTGCTCGCGCGCGGCGCGAAACGCGATCTGCGCGACGATCGCGGCCTGACAGCGATGGACATCGCCGAGCAGACGCATTCGATGCGCGTCGTCGAGTTGCTGTCGAAGGGTTAATCGGCCGGGGTGCGTTGCGCGCCGACGCGCTGCAAATCGCTGGCCTCGGCCGTTTCGCGAACACGCGGCCGCGTCACGCGAACGCGTCGATGCCATCGACGAGACGTTGCGCGAGACGCGGTTGCCGCAACTGCTCGATCCACCATTGCAGCGCGCGGCCTTCGTGATCGCCGCGCCAGCCCACATACAACACGTTCGGCTCGCGCGGATCGGCGGTTTCCTTTTCGACGAGTTCGCCGCGCGCAAACAACGCCTGCACGCGATACCGCGGCACCCAGCCCGTGCCCAGGCCTTGCCGCTGGGCGAGA
Source organism: Caballeronia sp. LZ028 (assembly GCF_031451415.1). Taxonomy (NCBI): domain Bacteria; kingdom Pseudomonadati; phylum Pseudomonadota; class Betaproteobacteria; order Burkholderiales; family Burkholderiaceae; genus Caballeronia; species Caballeronia sp. LZ028. Next base: position 367,044 of record NZ_JARUXN010000004.1, read on the forward strand.
ATTTTTGCGCGCATCGTCGGCACGGCGAGCGCGGCCTGACCGCCGAGCACGCCGTAAGCGCGGCCCGCCGAACGCGACGAATCCGCGACGACAACCGCACGATGCGCCGCGATCTGCTCGCGCTTGAGCGGCCCGCTGACGCTCGCGAGCGGATGACGCGGCGACACGGCGAACACCCACTGCATCACGCCGAGCTCGAACCAGCGCAGACCGGGAATCGCGGGCGGCTCGTTGGTCGCGCCGACGATCAGATCCGCGCGGCCGTCGCGCAACGCTTCCCAGGTGCCGGAGAGCACTTCGTGCGTGATGCGCAGCGCCACGCCGGAACCGAGCGCGTCGAACGCCTGCACGACCGGCAGCAGCGTCTCGAATTCGAGGATTTCATCGCAGACGAGCCACAGCCGGTCTTCCCAGCCGCTCGCGACCTGCTTCACGCGTTGCGTGAGCCGCGACACGTCGAGCATCAGGCGCGAGGCTTCATCGGCGAGAAGATGTCCGGCGGGCGTCAGTTGCAGCCGATAACGCCGCCGGTCGAAGAGCAGCGCGTCGAAACGTGTTTCCAGTTGCCGCGCCGCGTGCGACACGGTGGACGGCGCCTTGCCGAGCCGCGCCGCCGCGCGCGACAAGCTGCCGGTTTCACGAATCGCATCGAGCAGCGAGAGTTCTTCCTCTGACAACATGTTCGACTCCATCGAACGAGTTCATCGTCCGGATCGTACGGCAAAAGCGCGGCGGGGGTCCAACCTGAGCGTCATCGGATAACCGAACCTTCGATGGAGCTGAACGATGAAAACCTTCCTGCACACGATCCGCCGCGCCGTTGGCGTGCTTGTCGCCGCCGCTGCGCTGCAACCGTCCGCGTATGCCACGAACGCGCCGCGCCCGCCGCAACCCGTCGCTGCCGCGAGCGCGATCCACTCCCGCTCGATCGATGCGAACGGCGTCGAACTGCACTATTTGCAAGTTGGACACGGCGACGCGACGCCCGTCGTCCTCCTGCATGGCTACACGGAAACGAGCCGCATGTGGCAACCGCTGATGACGCGTCTTGGCGGTGAGCGCGTCGTAATCGCGCCGGATCTGCCGGGCGCGGGCGGCTCGGCGATGCCCGCTGCCGGCTACGACAAGAAGACGCTCGCGCAAGACATTCACGCGATGGTGCAAGCGCTGGGCTATCGCAAGGTGAAGCTGGTCGGGCATGACATCGGGCTGATGGTCGCGTATGCGTACGCCGCGCAATATCCCGACGAAGTCGAAAGCATCGTGCTGATGGACGCGTTTCTGCCGGGCGTCGGCGACTGGCAGAAAGTCTGGCTGTTGCGCGATAAATGGCACTTCAATTTCTACGGCGACACGCCCGAAAAGCTGGCTCGCGGACGCGAGCGCGTTTTCTTCGAGCACTTCTGGAACGACTTCGCCGCCGATCCCGCGCATTCGGTGAGCGAAGCCGATCGCCGCTATTATTCGGCGCAATACGCGCGCAACGGCCGCATGCGCGCGGGTTTCGAATACTTTCATGCGTTCCCGCAAGACGCGGACGATTTTGCCGCGTTCGCGAAGACGCCGCTTCCGATGCCGATGCTCGTCCTCACCGGCGAGCGCGCGTCGGGCACGTTTCTGATCGATCAGGCGAAGCTCGTCGCGACGAACGTGCAAGGCGTGGTCGTGCCGGGCGCGGGCCACTGGCTGATGGAAGAAGCGCCGGACGCGACGATGGCGCAACTCGTGCGCTTCATCGAACAAGACTGATTGATATGAATGCCGCGGCGCGCCGATTGCGCCACCCCACGCAAGGAGAATCGAAATGGGACTGCTCGTCGACGGAAAATGGCAGGACAAGTGGTACGACACGTCATCCACGGGCGGACGCTTCGTGCGCAAGGACGCGGCGTTTCGCAACTGGGTCACGGCGGACGGCGATACCGGCTTCAAGGCCGAGGCAGGGCGTTATCACCTGTATGTGAGTCTCGCGTGCCCTTGGGCGCATCGCACGCTCATCATGCGCGCGCTCAAGGGGCTGGAAGCGATGATCGACGTATCGGTCGTCAACTGGCTGATGCTCCAAAACGGCTGGACCTTCGACGACGCGCCGGGCGTCGTGCCCGATTCGATCAACGGCGCGCGCTATCTGCATCAGGTGTACACCGCCGCCGATCCGCATTACACCGGTCGCGTCACGGTGCCGATTCTGTGGGACAAACAGCGCGGGACGATCGTCAATAACGAGTCGTCGGAAATCATTCGGATGCTGAATTCGGCGTTCGACGGCATCGGCGCGAAGCCGGGCGATTACTATCCGCGCGAGTTGCGCGAAGAGATCGACACGCTCAACGCGCGCATTTACGACACGGTCAACAATGGCGTCTACAAGGCGGGTTTCGCGACGACGCAAGCCGCCTACGAGGAAGCGGTGATGCCGCTCTTCGAGACGCTCGATTTTCTCGAAGAACGCCTCGGCACGCACCGCCATATCGCAGGAGACCGGTTCACCGAAGCCGACATTCGCCTCTTCACGACGCTCGTGCGTTTCGACGCCGTGTACTTCGGCCACTTCAAGTGCAATCTGCGGCGCATCGCGGATTATCCGAATCTGTCAAAGTTCGTGCGCGACGTTTACGCGATGCCGGGCATCGCCGCGACCGTGAACTTCGAGCACATCAAGCGGCATTACTACGAGAGCCATCGGACGATCAATCCGACGGGCATCGTGCCCGCCGGACCGGTGCTCGATTTCGTCGCTTCTCAATCGTACTGATACACGCCGCGCTTCGTCTTGCGACCGAGGCGTCCCGCCGACACGAGCTCGCGCAACAGCGGGCAGGCGCGGTACTTGGAATCGCCGAAGTCCTTGAGGAACACGTCCATCACCGAGAGGCACACGTCGAGGCCGATCAGGTCCGCGAGCGCGAGCGGTCCGATCGGATGATTCGCGCCGAGCTTCATGCCGGCGTCGATTTCCTCCGCGCTCGCGACGCCTTCGTACAGCACGAAGAACGCTTCGTTGATCATCGGCACGAGAATGCGGTTGACGACGAAGCCCGGCGAATTGCGCACGCCGATCGGCGATTTGTCGAGCTTCTCGGTGAGTTCGCGCACGGCGGACGCGGTTTCATCGCTCGTCTGCACGCCGCGAATCACTTCGACGAGTTGCAGGAGCGGCACCGGATTGAAAAAGTGCATGCCGATGAAGCGCTCGGGCGTGGCGAGCGTCGCGGCGAGCGCGGTGATCGAAATCGACGACGTGTTCGACGCGATGATCGCATCGGCGCGCGCGGCGTCTTCGATCTGCTTCAGAATGCGGTTCTTGAGCTCCGCGTTCTCGGTCGCGGCTTCGATGACGATGTCCGCTGCGGCGAGACGTCCGTAATCGGTCGACGTTTCGATGCGCGTCAACGCCGCGTCGCGCGCCGATGCCTCCAGCTTGTCCTTCGACACGAGCCGCTCGAGGCTGCCCGTCAGCGTTTTGATGCCTTTTGCGAGCGCGGCGTCGGTGACGTCGATCATCACGACCTTGAAGCCCGCGACGGCGGCGACCTGCGCGATGCCGTTGCCCATGGTTCCTGCGCCGACGATGCCGACGGTCTGAATCTTCATGCTTTTGCTCCTCCTTGATCTGCGCCGGCGCGTGCGGCCGGCAAACCGGAAAGGGTCGAAAGCGCGCGAGGCGCGTCCTGGCATCGATTCTAACCAGCGGAAAAGGCGGTCAGATCTTTTGGCGCGATGCCGTTTGCGTCGCAAAACGCAAGGTATCGGTCGAGTCCGCTTTTCCAGTTTTCGGCGGCGACGACGTGGCCCTTGTCGTTCACGAACAGCAGTTCGCCCTGAATGATATTGAGCGTGACGATGTCCGCGCCCCCCGAATCCGGTGGCAGCGCCTCGGGCGTGTGGCTCGAACCCGCCGTCTCGTACACGATGCTGCCCGGCTCCGCGATCCACTCGTGCTCGCGATATTTCCAGCGCCCCTGCACCGTATAGACGATCACGGTTCCCGTATGACGATGACGGGGCATCTCGCCTTTCGCCGGCGCCTTCATCATCGCGATGACTTCGCCGCGAACCGGGTCGAGCTTGAAATACTTGACGAGCACGCGCTCGCTGTACGGCGTGAACGGCACCCACGGCAGGTCGGCGTCGTTGAGGCACGAGGTCTGGATCTGTTCGAACAGCATGATGTAGCTCCTTTCGGGAACGGCCATTTTATGCACTGCCGCGCGCGTCGAACATTGGCCGAATGGCCGACCCCTTCATTCAAGCCGGAAGGCGCGGTATCTGCTATCGTCCACGCCATGTCGACCATCATCACCGTTTCCAATCTGTCCAAGACCTACGGGTCGGGCTTTCGCGCGCTCAGGGACATCAACCTCGAAATCCGTCGCGGCGAGATTTTTGCGCTGCTCGGCCCGAACGGGGCGGGCAAAACGACGCTCATCAGCACCGTCTGCGGCATCGTCAATCCGAGCGAGGGCAAAGTGACCGTCGCCGGTCACGATATCGTCACCGACTATCGCGCCGCGCGCGCGATGATCGGTCTCGTGCCGCAAGAGCTCACCACCGACGCCTTCGAAACCGTCTGGGCGACCGTGTCGTTCAGCCGCGGGCTTTTCGGGCGGCCGAAGAATCCGGCTTACGTCGAGAAGGTGCTGAAATCGCTGTCGCTCTGGGCGAAAAAGGACAACAAGATCATGACGCTTTCGGGCGGCATGAAGCGGCGCGTGCTGATAGCGAAGGCGCTCGCGCACGAACCGGAGATTCTGTTTCTCGACGAGCCGACCGCGGGCGTCGACGTCGAATTGCGCCGCGACATGTGGAACCTTGTGCGAGAGCTGCAGGGCAACGGCGTGACCATCATCCTGACGACGCACTACATCGAGGAAGCGGAGGAGATGGCGGATCGCATCGGCGTCATCAATCGCGGCGAAATCGTGCTCGTCGAGGAAAAGCGCGAGCTGATGCGCAAGCTCGGGCAGAAGAAGCTCACGCTGCAACTCGAACATCCGCTCGCCGAAATTCCGACGCAGCTTCAGCCCTACGGCCTCGCGCGTTCGGCGGACGGCGGCGAACTCACGTACACATATGACGCGCAGGACGAGCCGGGCCGCATTATTGCGCTGCTTCGTCACGTCGACGAAGCCGGCGTGCGTTTCAAGGATCTGCAAACGACGCAAAGCTCGCTTGAAGATATTTTCGTGAGCCTCGTCAGGGAAGCCAAATGAATCTATACGCCGTTCGCGCGATCTACCGTTTCGAGATGGCGCGCGCCGGGCGCACGCTGATGCAAAGCATCGTGTCGCCGGTCATTTCCACATCGCTTTATTTCGTCGTCTTCGGCGCGGCCATCGGCTCGCGCATTCCGGAAGTCGACGGCATCAGCTACGGCGCGTTCATCGTGCCCGGCCTCGTGATGCTGTCGCTGCTGACGCAAAGCATCGCCAATGCGTCGTTCGGCATCTATTTCCCGAAGTTCACGGGCACCATCTACGAATTGCTGTCCGCGCCGGTGTCGTACTTCGAGCTCGTCGTGAGCTATGTCGGCGCGGCGGCGACGAAGTCCGTCATTCTCGGGCTCATCATTCTTCTGACCGCGCGGTTATTCGTGCCGCTCAGAATCGATCATCCGGTGTGGATGATCGTCTTTCTGCTACTCACGTCGGTAACGTTCAGTCTGCTCGGGTTCATCATCGGCATCTGGGCCGACGGCTTCGAGAAGCTGCAGATCATTCCGCTGCTGATCGTCACGCCGCTCACGTTCCTCGGCGGCAGCTTCTATTCGATCAATATCCTGCCGCCGTTCTGGAAGGCGGTCGCGTTGTTCAATCCGGTCGTCTATCTGATCAGCGGCTTTCGGTGGAGCTTTTACGGACTCGCCGATGTCCACGTCGGCGTGAGTTTCGGCATGACGCTGGTGTTTCTTGCGGTGTTTATCGCGATCGTCGCGTGGATCTTCAAGACGGGATACCGGTTCAAGACGTAGCGCGGCGCCGGCTGTCAACCAAGGCATGAGGGCGTTCATCGTATGAAGATCATGAGGCGCACGAAGCGCAATTTTCTCGGTGCGATGGCGGCCGCCTTCACGGGCGGCTTTCCCTCGGCGCCCGCCAGATCGTACGAAATCGATCACACCAGCGCGGACTGGCGGCGCCGTCTGTCGTCGGAACAATTCCGCGTGCTGAGGCGCGGCGGCACGGAGCCGCCGTTCTCGAGCCCGCTGCTCAAGGAACGCCGCGACGGCACGTACGCGTGCGCGGGATGCGGATCCGCGCTGTTTTCGTCGGCGACGAAATTCGATAGCGGCACCGGCTGGCCGAGCTTCTGGAAGCCGGTCGATGGCGCAGTCGCGACGCACGCGGACGCAACCGGCCACATGCGCAACGAGGTCCATTGCCGGCGCTGTGGCGGGCATCTCGGCCACGTTTTCGACGACGGTCCGAAACCTACCGGCCTGCGCTATTGCATGAACGGCGCGGCGCTTGAATTCCTGCACGACGAAGCCTGACAACGCGCAGTCATCCATCCATTTCTAGCCGACTCGCCATGAACGCACCTGAACTCAAGCTCGATGCCGCGAAGACCGCGCTCGTGCTGATCGATTTGCAGGCGGGCATCGCCGCCTTGCCCGTGCAACCTCACTCCGCCGCGAGCGTGCTCGCCAATGCGCGCGCGCTCGCCGACCGCTTTCGCGCGCTCGGCGCGCCGGTCGTGTTCGTCAAGGTCGCGTTTCCGAACGCCCCCGGCGGCTTGCGGCCGATCACCGACGCAGGTCAGGCGCAGGAAGCGCCGGAGCCGGCGGGCTGGAGCGACCTGTGCGCGGAACTGGACGTGCAAGCAACCGATATCGTCGTCACGAAGCGGCAGTGGGGCGCGTTCTACAATACCGACCTCGACTCGCATCTGCGCCGGCGCGGCATCGGCACGATCGTGCTGGGCGGCATCGCGACGGCGATCGGCGTCGATTCGACGGCGCGCGGCGCGCACGAGCGCGGTTATCAGCAAGTGTTTGTCGAGGACGCGATGAGCGATCTCAACGCCGACACGCACGAATCGACCTGCCGCTACATCTTTCCGCGCATCGGGCGCATTCGTTCGACGCAGCAGGTGCTCGCCGCGCTGGCATAGCGGCGCGCGTCGCCTATCCTGTAGCGTACGTCCGATATCGACGGACGCGAGAGGTGCGGCGATGGCGGCCATTCCCAAAGTAGCGATCGCGTGTCAGGGCGGCGGCAGCCATGCGGCATTCGCCGCGGGCGTGCTCGACCGGCTGCTGAGCGGCGAGTTCGTCAACCGCTTCGAACTGGTGGCGCTGTCCGGCACGTCGGGCGGCGCGATGTGCAGCGCGCTCGCGTGGTGCGGACTGCTGCTCGGCGGCCCGCCCGACGCCAGGCGGCGTCTCGCCGCGTTCTGGAAGGATCTGGAGGCGCGCGACGGGCCGGATATCGTCGTCAACGCGGTCGGTACGTGGTACGCACGCTTGCCCGTCAATGCGGAGATCAGTCCGTATCTGTATCCGCCGATAGCCGAAGAACGCCTGCGCGAACTGCTCGCCAAGCATCTGCCTTTCGCGTCGCTTCCCGCCGATCCGCAACTGCGCGCGAAGCCGACGCTTCTCGTCGGCGCAACGGACGTGCGTTCGGGCGACCGCGTGATCTTTCCCGGCGACAGGCTCGATCAGGACCAACTGGTCGCCTCGGCTGCGGTGCCGCCGCTGTATCGCGCGGTCGCGGCCGATGGGCGCATGTGCTGGGACGGCCTCTTCAGCAGCAATCCGCCGGTGCGCGAATTTACCGACTTCGCGCTCGATTCGCGGCCCGACGAAATCTGGGTCGTGCAGATCAATCCGCAGTATCGGCGCGAGTTGCCTGAATCGATGAACGAGATCATCGACCGTCGCAACGAGTTGTCCGGCAATCTCGCGCTCGGGCAGGAGCTTTACTTCACGACGCGCGTGAACGAACTGCTTGCAGCCGATGCGTCGCTCGAAAAGCGCTACAAGCCGATCAAGGTTCGCGTCGTGGAGATGCATCTCCACGCGAAGGATTATCCCGGGCCGCTCGACTATGCATCCAAGCTCGATCGCAATCCGGCGCTGATTCATGCGTTGATGCGCAAGGGACGCGAGCGCGCGGAATGGTTCTTCGACGCCCGCTCCCACTGGCCGCGCGAGGGCACCGCCCCGCACAGAAGCGTCTATGCGACGACGCCCGCGGCGATGTCGGCGAAAGCGTGAGTGGAGATTCGGACTCCGTGACAATCGAACTGCGTTTCATTGTTTAGGAGATTTCTTATGTCCTCGGTTTTTCTGTTCGCCTATTTTTCACTTACTCGCTGGCGGGGCCCCGCCCGTCAATCGAGTTGCCCGTTCATCACCGTGATCGGGAGTAGCGCTTGTCCCCGAGCGCTGGACGCGCGCCGCACCCTACGGCGCGCGTCCCTTTTTTTATGCGGCCGTAGCCGCAACCAGTCGAACCAGCGTGATCTCTGAAGGCGCGCCCAGCCGCTTGGGCGGTCCCCAATAGCCGGTTCCACGGCTCGTATAGACCCACAGTCCGTTGAACTTAACGAGTCCGGCGACGAACGGCTGTTGCAGCCGCACGAAGAAATTCCACGGCAGGAATTGACCGCCATGCGTGTGCCCCGAGAGCTGTAGCGTGAAGCCCGCTTCGGCGGCGGCCGTGGCGCTGCGCGGCTGGTGCGCGAGCAGCACGCGCACGATGGCGTCGTCGGGTGCGCCGCTGATCGCCTTCGCGGGATCGCTGCGATGCGCCGGATCGAAACTGCCCGCGCTGAAATCCGTGACGCCCGCGACCACGGCCTGAGCGCCGTCATGATTCAGCACGACATGCTGATTGAGCAGCACGGTCAGGCCGAGGCGCCGAAATTCGGCGATCCACTTGTCCGCGCCTGAGTAATATTCGTGATTCCCGGTGACGAGAAACGCGCCATGCCGCGCGCTGAGGCCCGCGAGCGGGCGTGTGTGATCGGCGAGATTCGGCACGCTGCCGTCGACGACATCGCCTGTCACGGCGATGAGATCAGGTTCGAGCCCGTTCACGGCGGCGACGATGCGTTCCACATAGTGCCGCTTGATCGTCGGGCCGACGTGGATGTCGCTGATCTGCGCAATCGTGAAACCCTGGAGCGCGGCCGGGAGATTGTCGATGGGCACATCCACGCTGACGACCGGCGCGCGCCGCCGCGCGTTGTAGAAACCGATCGCGGAGAAGAGCACGGCGAGGAGCGGCACGGCGAGCGCGCTATAGCCGACGAGCATCGGCGAACCGACGGGCGCGCCGCGCAGCCAGTCGGCGAGATGCACGAAGAGGAGCATCACGTCTCGCGCGAAGGTCAGCAAGAGCAGCGACGAGAAAAAACCGAGCGCCGTCAGCCCGAACCAGGCGAGGCGATCCGCAAGCGACTGCGGTTCGATCTGCCGGGCCGCCATGCCGAGCGGAATCGTGATGACCGATACCGCAAGCAACAGCGCCGCCAGCACCTTGAGCGGCAGGCCGACGGGCGCATCCGGGATGAGCCGGACGCCCACATAGATATGAAACAGAACGCCGATGCCGATGAAGCGGAGAAAGAATGCCGAGCGTCGCATAGCGCTCCTGGAGAGATCGGGGAAGCGGCAAGGAGACGGGCGGCGCGCGCCCGTGGCGGATATGGGGCCGATTCTACCGGTTAGACGCCGGGCGCGCCTTTGTCGACGCGCGTCGCGGAGAAGATGGCGAATCGTAATATATCGTTCGAATGGCTCGGCGCACGCGGCGCGGACGTTATAAATACGCCGCCTCGACTGTCGTTGCGACAGTCGCACGGCGGAATTTCCGCATCGCGTTTTTATTCGAGGAGTCCATTCAATGAATCTGAAACTGTGTGCCGCTGCAATCCTTTCCCTGTCCGCAATCGTCGCTTCGACGGGCACGGCGCTCGCGCAAGACAGAACGCTGGCGGCGACCGCGGAACAAGTCGTGAGCCAGGAGCAGCCGGTTCATATCCGGGCGCAGATCGTCGGCATCGATCGCGCGAATCGCGCGCTGATGGTGCGCGGCGCGAACGGTGATTCGACCGTCCAGGTGGGCAAGGAAGTCAAAGGCTTCGAGCAATTGAAAGTCGGCGACCAGATCGACGTCACCTACAAGGCCGCGTTGCTCGTCAGCGCCGAGAAAGTGACGGGCGCGGCCAAGGGCGACCGTACGCGCATCGATACGACGACCTATCAGCCGACCGTGGGTGCCGACGGCGTGACGGGTTTCGATGCGACGCGCCGCATCGAGACGATCGCGACGGTCGAAAGCGTCGACGTGAAGAAGCGCAAGATCACGCTGCGCGGCGCATGGCGCACCGAGACGCTCGACCTCACGCCGGGCATGGCTGCCGAGAAGCTGAAGAAGGGCGACACGATCCACGCGGTGTACGTGTCGGCGACGGCGGTGCAAGTGAAGTCGGCACAATGATCGGCAGGACGTTCTAAACGGCAAAAAGCCTCGGCACGAAATGAACTGCACCCCAAAAGTTGGACACCCGTTCAACGATTTGGGGTGTTTTTTGAACCGCTTGGATTTCTTGGACAGTGCCGAGCGTTAGTGTTCGGTCTTTCATGAGCCTTCGGCCGTGGGCCGGAGGCTGTATTGCCGGGCGAATTC
>NZ_JARUXN010000004.1:377783-785228 GCF_031451415.1 Caballeronia sp. LZ028
AGCCTGCTTGAGCGCGGCCACGATCTGCTCCACCGAATATTGCTTGCGCTTCATCGCCAACCTCCCGTTCCTATTGGGAAAATTGCCTCCGAAACACTAACACTCATTTGTGTCCAGGATTTCTAGAGCAGATCAGAAAGCGCCGAGGCTTTTTCTTTTCGCGTCAACGAAACGCGATCACACCGCCATGCAGAGATACTTGATGACGACGTAATCGTCGATGCCGTAATGCGAGCCTTCGCGCCCGAGGCCCGACTGCTTCACGCCGCCGAACGGCGCGACTTCGTTCGAGATGAGGCCGGTGTTGATGCCCACCATGCCGTATTCCAGCGCTTCGGCGACGCGCCAGATGCGGCCGATGTCGCGGCTATAGAAGTACGCGGCGAGGCCGAACTCGGTGTCGTTGGCGAGCTGCACGACTTCATCGTCGGACGAGAATTTGAAGATCGGCGCGAGCGGGCCGAAAGTTTCTTCCTTCGCCACTTTCATGTCCGGCGTGACGCCGGTCAGTACGGTCGGCTCGAAGAACCCGTGACCGAGCGTGTGCCGCTTGCCGCCCGAAGCGAGCGCGGCGCCTTTCGCGAGCGCGTCCGCGATATGCGATTCGACCTTTTGCACGGCCGCTTCGTTGATGAGCGGCCCGAGCGCGACGCCGCTTTCCGTGCCGCTTCCGACCTTGAGCTTGCTCGCGGCTGCCGCGAGCTTTTGCGCGAAGGCATCGTAGACGCGCTCGTGGACGTAGAAGCGGTTCGTGCACACGCAGGTTTGTCCGCTATTCCGATATTTCGATGCAATCGCGCCTTCCACGGCGGCGTCGAGATCGGCGTCGTCGAATACGATGAACGGTGCGTTGCCGCCGAGTTCCAGCGTCACCTTTTTGACGGTCGGCGCGCTTTGCGCCATCAGCAGACGGCCGACCGCCGTCGAGCCGGTGAACGACAGCTTGCGCACGATCGGATTGCCCGTCATTTCGCCGCCGATTGCTTTCGGATCGCCGGTGAGGACGCTGAGCACGCCTTTCGGCAGGCCCGCGCGTTCTGCGAGCACCGCGAGCGCGAATGCGGAGAAGGGCGTTGCTTCGGCGGGCTTCACGACGATCGGGCAGCCGGCTGCGAGCGCCGGTCCGACCTTGCGCGTGATCATCGCGGCGGGGAAGTTCCACGGCGTGATTGCGGCGCAGACGCCGATCGGTTCCTTGGTCACGACGATGCGCTTGTCGGCGGCGGGCGTGGCGAGCGTATCGCCGGCGACGCGCTTGCCTTCCTCCGCGAACCATTCGATGAACGACGCCGCGTAGGTGATTTCGCCCTTGGCTTCGGCGAGCGGCTTGCCTTGCTCGGTCGTGAGGATGAGGGCGAGATCGTCGGCGTTTGCCATCATCAGGTCGAACCAGCGGCGCAGGATGGCCGCGCGTTCCTTCGCGGTTTTTTTGCGCCAGGCGGGCCAGGCGGTGTTGGCGGCATCGATCGCGCGGCGCGTTTCGGTTGCGCCCATGTTGGGGACTTTGCCGAGGGATTCTCCCGTTGCCGGGTTCACCACTTCAAACGTTTCGCCGTTGTCGGCTTGTTGCCATTCGCCGTCGATGTACGCTGCGTGACGCAAGAGCGTCGGGTCTTTCAGGTGTTCTTTCAGGCTCATTTGCTAGTCCTTTCGGGTCGGCTCGGGGTTGTCGCTGGATCCCGTTCTCGTGTCGGCTCCGGTGTTTCGCCGGATCCCGTTTTCTTAGTGGTCTATTAGCACTGCCCCGCACAGGGGCAACGCTAATAGACCGACGCGAATACGGGATCCGGCGACCAACGCAAAACAAAAAACCAAAAACCAAATCAAACCGCAACGCCAACAGTCTCCGTCAACACATCTTCAAGAATACCGAGCGCCTCATCAAAAACCGCATCCTGAATGGTGAGCGGAAACAGGAACCGAACCACGTTCGAATAAACGCCACAAACCAACAGCAGCAACCCGCGCTCCAGCGCCCGCGTCTGCACGAGCTTTGCAAAAGCAGCATCCGCATCATGCGAATCGGGCTTGCAGAACTCGACCGCGATCATCCCCCCCGGCCCGCGCACATCGGCGATCTGCGGCACATCGCCCTTCAGCGCTTCGAGTTTCGCCTTCAGCTTGTCGCCGAGCACAACCGCGCGCTCGCAGAGCTCTTCATCGTCGATGATGTCGAGCACCGCATGCGCCGCCGCCACCGCCAGCGGATTGCCCGCATACGTGCCGCCGAGCCCGCCCGGCGCCGCCGCATCCATGATCTCCGCGCGCCCGACGACGCCCGACAGCGGCATCCCGCCCGCCAGCGACTTCGCGATCGTCATCAGATCCGGCACGACGCCGTGATGCTCCATCGCGAACAGCTTGCCGGTGCGCGCAAAGCCCGTCTGCACTTCATCGGCGATCAGCAGAATGCCGTGGTCATCGCAAATCTTGCGCAGGCCGCGCACGAATTCCGTCGGCGCCGGAACGAAACCGCCTTCGCCCTGCACCGGCTCGAAGATGATCGCGGCAACACGCGTCGCTTCGATATCCGCCTTGAAAAGATGCTCGATCGCGCGCAGCGAATCCTCGACGGACACGCCATGCAGCGAATTCGGGAACGGCGCATGGAACACGTCCGACGGGAACGGCCCGAAGCCGATCTTGTACGGCGCGACTTTGCCCGTGAGCGCCATGCCCAAGAGCGTGCGGCCGTGAAAGCCGCCCGTGAACGCGATCACGCCGGGCCTGCCCGTCGCGGCGCGCGCGATCTTCACCGCGTTCTCGACAGCCTCCGCGCCCGTCGTGAAAAACGCCGTCTTCTTCGCGTGCGAGCCCGGCGCGCGGGCGCTGATCTTCTCGGCGAGCGACACATACGACTCGTACGGCACGATCTGATACGCCGTGTGCGTGAAGCAGTCGAGCTGCGCGCGAATCGCCTCGACGATCTTCGGATGGCGATGCCCCGTATTGCACACCGCGATGCCCGCCGCGAAGTCGATGAAGCGGCGGCCCTCGACATCCCACAGTTCCGCGTTCTCGGCGCGCGCCGCGTAGAAATCGCACATCACGCCGACACCGCGCGGCGTCGCAGCGTTCTTGCGGGCGTGCAGATCGGCATTCTTGAGGTTGGTGCTCACGGAAATCTCCTGGATCGTTGGTGGCCGCATCGGCCGACTGAATATAGAGACGACTATAGTAAGATTTGGCCCTCAAGTTCAGAGCCATTTCAATAAATCTATAGGAGCCAATTTGATGTCGACGCGCGCAAGCGTGCTGTCCGACTGGCTGGCGCAGCGCATCGATCGCACGAACGGCCAGCCGATCTACCGGCAATTGCATCGGCTGCTACAGCAGGCCATCCTCACGCGCGAGCTCGCGGCGGGCGCGAAAGTGCCGTCGTCGCGCTTGCTTGCCGCCGAGCTCGGCGTCGGGCGCAACACGGTGACGCAGGTCTACGAGCAACTCGCGCTCGAGGGCTACGTGTCGTCGGCGACGGGGCGCGGCACCTTCGTCGCGGACAGCACGCCCGACGACATCGTGTTCGACGACGCGCCGCCCGCGGCGATCGCGCCATCCGATGCACAATCGACGCTCTCCACGCGCGGCGCGCGGCTGATTTCGGGCGCGGGCGTGTCGAAGCGTCAGGGCGGCGCGTTCATGCCGGGCGTGCCGGACGTATCGCGGTTTCCGTCGCGCGTGTGGAACCGGCTGCACGCGAAATACTGGCGCAAGCCGCTGCCCGATCTGCTCACCTACGCGCCGGGCGGCGGCCACGCGGGACTGCGCCACGCGCTCGCGCACTATCTGCGCACATCGCGCTCGGTGCGTTGCACGCCGGAGCAGATCGTCGTGACGACGGGCATCCATCAATCCATCGATCTCGCCGCGCGCCTGCTCGCCGATCCGGGCGACACGATCTGGACGGAGGATCCGTGCTACTGGGGCGTGCGCAGCGTTCTGCAGGTTTCGGGGCTCGATCTGAAGGCGATTCCCGTCGACGCGGAAGGCATCGCGCCGACATCCGCCGATCTCGCGTCGCCGCCGAAGCTGATGCTCGTCACGCCGTCGCATCAGTATCCGCTCGGCATGGTGATGAGCCTCGCGCGCCGCCGCATGCTGCTCGAATATGCGCGCCAGCACCGCTGCTGGATCATCGAGGACGATTACGACAGCGAATTCCGCTACGGCAGCCGGCCGCTCGCGTCGCTGCAGGGCATGGACACGGCGGGGCAGGTGATTTACGTCGGCAGTTTCGGCAAGACGCTGTTTCCGGGGCTGCGCATCGGTTATGTGGTCGTGCCGGAAGCGCTCGCGGAGAGCTTCGCGATGGCGAGCGCCGAGTTGTATCGCGAAGGGCAGTTGCTGCAGCAGGCCGTGCTCGCGGAATTCATCGAGCAGGGGCATTTCACGTCGCATATCCGGCGGATGCGCGCGCTCTACGGCCAGCGCCGCGACGCGATGCTCGCGACCATCGCCGCGCGCTACGGCGACACGCTTTCGATCGCCGGGGGCGATGCCGGGCTGCATCTCGTGCTGAAACTGCCGCGCCACGTCGATGATCGCGCGCTCGCCGCCGCCGCGCTCGCGCAGAACATCGTCGTGCGGCCGCTGTCGGGGTATTACGCGCATCGGCCGGACGCGGAATCCGGTTTGCTGATCGGATATGCATGCGTGCCGGACGACGACATCGCGCCGGCTTTCGCCACGCTCGCCGACGTGATCGACCGGTTTCTGCGCTAAAAGCGGTCGAAATTTCACGATTCGCTTACGGTCAGCGAAAAAAACGCGCGCGGAACTGGCAAGGGCGGCGCATGTGGAGGATCATGTGCGCCGTTTTCCGATCAACCGCAAGGGCTTCTCCATGACGATCTCGTCCGACCACCACTTCACCGTCATCGCCGATCTCTCCGACGACGCGCCTTCGCTGCGCGAAATTCGCCACGATATCCATCGTCATCCGGAGTTGTCGTATGAGGAGACGCGCACTGCGGCGCTCGTCGCGGAGCGGCTCGAAGAGTGGGGCTGGACGGTGACGCGCGGCGTCGGCGGGACGGGCGTCGTCGGCACGTTGAAGGCGGGCGACGGCACGAAGAGCATCGGACTGCGCGCGGACATGGACGCGCTGCCGATCATCGAGCAGAGCGGCAAGCCCTGGGCGAGCGAGACGCACGGCAAGATGCACGCGTGCGGCCACGACGGCCACACGACGATGCTTCTCGGCGCGGCGCGCCATCTCGCGCGCACGCGCAATTTCAACGGCACGGTGCATCTGTATTTTCAGCCGGCGGAAGAGCACGGCGTGCCGAGCGGCGCGCAGAAGATGATCGAGGAAGGTCTTTTCGAGCGCTTTCATTGCGACGCCGTGTTCGGCGTGCACAACCATCCCGGCGCGCAGCCCGGCACGTTCCTGTTCCGCAAGGGGCCGTTCATGGCCGCGGGCGATCAGGTGTCGATCGTGGTCGAAGGCGTCGGCGGGCACGCGGCGCGGCCGCATCTGTCGGTCGATCCGGTCGTCGTGACGGCGAGCATCGTCATGGCGCTGCAGACGATCGTCGCGCGCAACGTCGATCCGGCGCAGCCGGCCGTCGTCACTGTCGGCTCGATGCACGCCGGAACGGTCAACAACGTCATCCCGAATCGCGCGACGCTCGAACTGTCCGTGCGCTCCTTCGACCCGCAAGTGCGCGAACTGCTCAGGCGCCGCATCAAGGAACTGGTGGAATCGCAGGCGGCGAGCTACGGCGCGAGCGCGACGGTGAAGTATCTGGAAGGCTATCCGGTCGTCGTGAATTCGGACGCGGAAACGGAGTTCGCTATGGAGGTCGCGCGCGAACTGGTCGGCGCAGAGAACGTCGTCGCGCACGCCGATCTGCTGATGGGCAGCGAGGACTTCGCGTTCATGCTGCAGCAGCGGCCGGGCTCGTTCCTGCGCCTCGGCAACGGTGCGGGCGAGGACGGCTGCATGGTCCACAACCCGCACTACGATTTCAACGACAAGAATCTGCCGGTCGGCGCGGCTTACTGGGCGCGCCTCGTCGAACGATTCCTGGCGTGACCGAAATCACGCCGGCAGCCTGAAACTTCCGATCGCCTCGCGCAGCACATCGACCTGATCCTTCAGCGAATGCGCGGCGGCGGCGGCTTCCTCGACGAGCGCGGCGTTCTGCTGCGTCACCTGATCCATCTCGACGACCGCGCGGTTCACCTGCTCGATGCCCGCGCTCTGCTCGCGCGACGCGTGGCTGATCTCGTCGAGAATCTCGTTCACGCGGCGCACCGATTGCACGATTTCCGTCATCGTCGCGCCCGCGTTCGTCACGAGCGACGCGCCTTGCTCGACCGTCTGCGTCGACGTTTCGATGAGCGCCTTGATTTCCTTCGCCGCCGTCGCCGAGCGCTGCGCGAGACTGCGCACTTCCGCCGCCACGACCGCGAAGCCGCGTCCCTGTTCGCCCGCGCGCGCCGCTTCGACCGCCGCATTCAGCGCGAGGATGTTCGTCTGGAACGCGATGCCGTCGATCACGCCGATGATGTCGCCGATCTGCTGCGAGCTCGCGGTGATGCGCGTCATCGTGTCGATGACGTCGTCGACCACGCCGCTGCCGCGCGTCGCCACGTCCGCCGCCTGTTCCGCGAGACGCGCCGCCTGCGCGGCGCTCTCCGCGTTGTTCTTCACGTTCGCGGTCATCTGATCCATGCTCGACGCGGTCTGCACGAGCGCCGCGGCCTGTTCCTCGGTGCGCTGCGACAGATCGGTGTTGCCCGCCGCGATCTCCGACGCGCCCACGTTGATGTTGTCCGTGCCGCTGCGCACCCGCGACACGGTATCGACGAGACCGCTCTGCATCACGCTGAGCGCGTGCAACAGACTTGTCGTGTCGTTCGGACGGACGTCGACGCTGCTCGTCAGATCGCCACGCGCGATGCGATGCGCCGCGTCGACCGCCAGTTCGAGCTCGCCGCCGAGATTGCGTTTGATGCTGCGCAGAACGATGAGCATCGCGGCCGTCGCGAAGCCGCCGAGCACGGCCGTGATCGCGAGCCAGCGCAGCGCGCTTGCCCAGAACGCGCTCTGCACGTCGTCCATGTACATGCCGGTGACGATGTACCAGTCCCACTGCCCGAAGCGCTGCGAGTAGGAGAGCTTGCCGACTGGCTTGTCGCTGCCGGGCTTCGGCCACAGATAGCTGATGAAGCCGCCGCCGGGCTGATCGCCCGCCTTGACGATATCGACGAACAGGCGAGTGCCCGCCGGATCGGCATAACTCGACAGATCCTGCCCGTTCATCGCGGACTTGATCGGGTGCATCACCATCCTCGGATGCGAGTCGTTGATCGAGAGATAGCCGTCCGTGCCGTAGCGGATCGCGCCGACCACTTCCAGCGCGCGCTTTTTCGCTTCGTCTTCGGTGAGCGTCTTGTTCGCGGCGAGCGCCGCGTAGTGCGCGGTGATCGAGTGCGCCTCGTTGACGAGCGTCTTCAACTGCTCCTTGCGGTCGTCGATCATCGACGTCCGGTTTTGCCATGCCCCGATGATCCCGATCGCGATCAAGCCGATCCACAGCACGGCGATCAACGAGCCGAGCTTCTTGTTCAACGTCATTCTGTTCATGTTGCGCCCGTCGCCTGTTTGCGTTGTATTCGCGTTGTCGTTTGCGACGGCGCACGCCGCCGCATGCCCGCTTTACGGCAGGCATGGGCGGCGAATGTAGGGCGGGAATTCCCGTAGGGAAGCGTCGGATCAGAGACGCCGGATCGGATCCTTGTCGGGCGGCGCGTCGGGATGCTGCGGCTCCTCCGGCCGATGACCGGGCGAAGGCGGCGTGAGCGGATCGGCTTCCGGATCGCGGTTCGGGTCCGCGACGGGATCCGGAACGGGATTGGTCTGCATGTCGAATTTCATGATGTCCCCCGAAAGGTGGCTCTTCGTCTATGCCGATTCGTGCGCCGCCGGCATGTGCAGCGTGAACGGCTCGCCCGGATGCGCGCCGCCGGTGTGCGAGAGCGCGTCGCGGGCGTGTGCGGCGATCGCGTCGCTGCCGGTGTCGCGCGGATGTTCGTCGAGCACGATATGCGGCGTGCCGAGCGCGCGGGCGGCGGCGACGGGCGAGGACGCTTCGGCGTCGTCGGACAGGAGCAGCCGCGCATTGGCGATCAGGCGCGGCAGCGTCGCCGGCGCGACGGCGCCCGCGAGAAAGAGCGCGGCCGTCTGCATCGCGCCGAGCACGCCGGCGGTGCGCTCGGGATCGGGCGAATCGCCGACGATCGCGATCTGCCAGCCATCGGCGGCGAGCTGGTCGGCGACATCGGCATATCGTTCGGCGGGCCAGGCGGGCGCGGCGTGATGGCTGCCCGGATGGATCAGCACCAGGCGCTCGCGCTCGATGCCGTGGAACGCGGCGAGCGTGTCGTAATCGTCGCTCCCGTCACGCGCGGCGGCGGGCGGGGCGCTCGGCGCGTCGGGGACGAGCGTTGTCGTGAGGTCGTCGCTCAACGTGGAAAGGGGATTGGCTCGCATCTTGGCTCCTGCAAGTGGCGTGGCCTCGCTCGATTCGGCGCAACTCGCGGGGCCGCGCGCTTGGCAAGCACCCGCCATGCCCGGCGCGTTTGCGGCACGTTCCGCCTGAAAATGCCCGCGTTGGACACAGATTGCGTTCCGAAGCGTGACAGTTTGAGCGTCGATTGCGGCATCTGTCACGTATTGAAGGAGGCGCGGCGGCGCTCGTCAAGGCGCGAAGTTTTCAGCGTCGATGTAAAAAAGCCGCCACCTCGCGATGGCGAGGCGGCGGCTTGGATGCGGCGTCGAGCGGCGCTCAGGTTTCCGTGTTGCCGTCGGCGGCGGGCAGCGTCTTCGGCGTGAACGCTTCGGCGCGGCGGCGGATGCCGTCGACTTCGCCAGTCACGAACGTGCGCTTGTCCGCGGCGAGCGCTTCCTGATACGACACGCCTTCCGGCACGCGATGCAGCAGCGCGCGCAATTCGCCTTGCGTCGTCTGCTCGACGGGCTCGTAGTCGTAAAGACCGAGCTCCAGTTCGGCGCGCTCGTGCAGGATGAACAGGCACGACGCGAACACCGCGACGCCGAGCACTTCCTGCACGCCGAAGCGGAATGCGTGCGGCACAGGCGAGAACGGCAGCCACGCGATGAGCGCGACGCCCGCGAGCGCCACCGCGATGGTCACGTTGAGCAGCAATTGCAGACGCGCGACGATGCGCTCGCGTTCGGTCTTCAGTTGCCCGGCCGATTTCGGCACGAGCGCGCGTGTGTGCAAGCCCTGCGATTGTTGACGGCGGAGTTCTTCGAGCGGGAGAGCGGCCATTTGGGTGTGATGTGGACCATCGGTGAGCGCCAGTCGGCGCGACACCGGTATAACGCGCGGCTTACAGGAACGTTGACGACGCTTTCGTCTTGTTGCGTCCTGTTTCGTCCTGTTGCATCTGCGGCTCGTTCAGCGCGTCGGGTCCTTCACCGGCGTGCGGATGGTCGCGGTGCCGTCGGCGATCTGCTGCGCGAAAACGAGCGCCTCGACGATCGTCCCGAAGACTTCCGCGCGCACTTTGTCGTCGGCGAGGCGCATCAGATACGACGGGTGATACGTCGGCACGATGATGTGCCCCTTATGCTCGATGGTCTTGCCGAGATACTCGGACAACGCCGTGCGATGCCCCGTGAGCGCCTTGAGCGCCGTCGCCCCGAGCGCGACGACGACTTTCGGCCCGATGCGCTTCAGTTCTTCGTCGAGCCAGTAGCGGCAGGCTTCGCGTTCGCGCTGCGCGGGCGCGAGATGCGCGCGCTCCTCGCCTTGCGCTTCCCATTTGAAATGCTTCACCGCGTTGGTCAGATAGAGCGATTCGCGCGCGATCTGCGCCTCGGCGAGCGCTTCGTCGAGCAGCTTGCCCGCCTGACCGACGAACGGCTTGCCCTCGCGGTCTTCCTGATCGCCCGGCTGCTCGCCGACCAGCATCACGCGGGCGTCGCCGGGACCGACGCCCGGCACCGCCTGCGTCGCGTTGCGCCACAGCGCGCAGCGCCTGCATGCATCGAGCGACGGCGGCTCGATCAGCATCGTGCCCTTGATCGGCTCCAGATCCGTGTTGATGGCGACTTCCATGTCGGGCGGCACATTACGCGGATGACGGTCGCGCCGCGAATAGGGATCGGCGCGGGAGATCAGCGCGGGATCGGTGCGCGCGTTCTCCGGGCTTTTCCAGTAGCGCACCGGCATATGCGACGCCATTTCGGCGGCGTTTTCCTGCGCCGGCGCGAACGTGCTCTCGTAATACGCGAGCCAGAGCGCCTCGATGGCGTCGCCGCTGATGGCTTCGCCGCTCATCGCGGTGTCGCCGAAATCCATCGGCTTTTCTTCCGGCTCGCTCGTGCGGTCCACGCGCAGGAGCGCGCCGTCCCAGAACGCGGCGCCGTGCGGCGTGGCGATCATCCACGTGGCGCTGCCCATGCGCGTGGCGAAGTGCATCGCGGCGTGCTCCAGCACATCGTGCACCGGCTCGAACCAACTGATGAACTCGGGCGGCCCGAGCGACGAATCGCGATGCCGGAAACGCAGCACTCTGCGCATTTCGCTTTCTTCGGCCTCGACCGATTCGATCATGCGCCGCAGCCGATGCCCGTCCGGATCTTCCGGCGAGGCGATCGCGCGGTCGCCCTGCGTCCAGCGCCACAGCGCCTTGTAGAGAAACCGCCAGCGGTCGGGCGCGCGATAGCACGCCGCCGTTTCGAGCATGGCGAGGAATTCGCGCGCGATCTTGACCGGCTTCTTCGCATTCGGATCCGACGGGCCGCGCGACGCAACGATGGAGCCGAACACCGTTGCCGATGCATCGGTTTCGAGCCATTCCACGTCTTCCGGGCGCGCGTCTTCCATGAGGAGATTGCGCGCCTCGGTACGCCAGGCAGCGAACGACGGATCGATGGTGACGCTTTTCATCGGCGAGCGGAATCATAAAAGCACTGTATATCCATACAGTAATTCTAGCGATTCCCGCCGCTTTTCAGCAACTATTTAGAGACGATCGCGCCCTTATACGGCGGAGCGGCCCGCCATTCACGGGAACGGCCATTGCTGAAATTCATCCATCGCGCCGTCCGATTGCCAACGGAAAAAAACTCACACACGGAGCCGCCAATGCTTGCCATCGTCATTCCTGCTCACAACGAAGCCGCGCATATCGGCGCGTGCGTCGCGGCTGCACGTCGCGCGGCAGATCATCATCAACTGCTTGGCGAGGCGGCGCGCGTGATCGTCGTCGCCGACAGTTGCAGCGATGACACCGCCGCCATCGCGCGGGCGCTGGGCGCGGAAGTGACGTGCATCGAGGCGTGCAATGTCGGCGTCGCGCGCGCGCATGGCGCACAGCGGGCGCTGGCGCTGGGCGCGCGCTGGCTCGCGTTCACCGATGCCGATACGACCGTCGCCGCAGACTGGCTCGTGCGCCAGCTCGACTGCTGCGCGGACGCGGTGTGCGGCGTGATCGGCGTGCACGACTGGTCGCCGCATATCGGCGCGGTGCGCGAGCACTTCGGGCGCACTTATACCGATGCGGACGGGCATCGGCATATTCACGGCGCGAACATGGGCGTGTCGGCGAGCGCGTACGTGAAGGCGGGCGGATTTGCGCCGCTGGAGACGAGCGAGGACGTGGCGCTCGTCGAAGCGCTGATCGCGACCGGCGCACGGATCGAGTGGAGTGCGTCGCCGCGCGTGGTGACGAGCGCGCGGACGGATTTCCGGGCGAAGAAGGGATTCGGCGCGACGCTGCTCGAAGTCAGCCGGCGCTATCTGCCGATCGGCGCCGACGCCGAAGATTCCGCGGAAACGGCGGCGATCGCGGCTTAAGTCGCGCTCAAGTCTGCCCGAGGTCGCTCGGCAAATCCACGTCGCGCAGCACGTTCGCATCGTCCACTTCGACGATGAACGGCTTGTGCGTCGTGAAGATGGCGCGTGCGCCCGCGTCGCCGTCGAGCGTGGCGAGCATCTCGCGATGCGCGATGCCGAAGCCCACCGGATGCCCGCGCTTGCCACGATGGAACGGCGCGACGAGCGCTTCCCCGCCGTCGAGCGCACGCGCGACCGCTTCATACGACGACGCTTCGATCCATGGCATGTCGCCGAGCGCGACGAGCCAGCCATCGGCTTCGGACGTCGCGCGCACGGCCGCGGCGAGCGTCGCGCCCATGCCGCGCTCGGCGTCGACGCTGAAGATGACGTTGCAGCCTGCTTCGTTGAGCACGTCGGCGAGCTTTTCGGCGCCGGGACGCACGACCGCGATCACTTCGGCGCACACGGCGAGCACCCTGCGCGCCGACTGGAACACGATGGGCGTTCCGTCGGGCAGGGTGGCGAGCAGCTTGTTGTGGAGTCCGGACGGGTCGAAACGGGTGCCGAGACCCGCCGCCAGCAGAATGCCGGTCGCGTTCGACGAATAGGTCATCGCGGGTGCTCGTGTGGGGATGAATCGCGATTGTGCGGCGCATCGAACGGCGTCGCAAGCATAAAAAAACACACGGCGGCCGGGCGGACCGCCGTGTGCGTCGTTTCACTTCACGCCATCGTCGGCGGCAGGATTTTGTCGAGCGTGATCGGCAGATCGCGCACACGCACCCCCGTCGCGTGATACACCGCGTTGCCGAGCGCGCCTGCCACGCCCGTAATGCCGATCTCGCCGATGCCCCGCGCGCCGTGCGGATTGATATGCGGGTCCGGCTCGCCGACGAACGCGATATCCAGCATGCCGATATCCGCGTTCACCGGGACGTGATATTCCGCGAGATTCGCGTTCGTATAGCGCCCGTAGCGCGAATCCATCTCGCTCTTTTCCAGCAGCGCCGAGCCGACGCCCCACACGATGCCGCCCATCAACTGGCTATGCGCGGTCTTTTCGTTGAAGAGCGTGCCGACGTCGTACACGCCGACGATGCGCGGCACGCGGATGATCCCGAGGTCCGCATCGACATGCACTTCCGCGAACACCGCGCCGAACGAGTGAAACGAATACTGCTTTTTCTCGTCGCCGGGTCGGGTCGTGGCGATCGCCTCGATCGGCTTGCCGCCGTTGCGCGCGATGATCGCCGCCGCGGGATCGCGCTTGTCAGGATTCGACAGGCTCACGACCCAGCCGTTGGACACGGTCACGTCCTCGCGCGCGAGACCGGCGACGGGCGATCCGCGATCCGCGAGCGCCATCGCGATGAGTTGATCGCGCGCCTCCATCGACGCCGCCCGCACCGCCGGCGACACGCTCGCCGCCGATTGCGAGCCGCCCGAGACCGGCGCCTTCGGCAAGGACGAATCGCCGAGCGCGAAGCGCACGTAATCGAGCGGAAAGCCGAGCGCGTCGGCGGCGACCTGCGTCATGATCGTGTACGTGCCGGTGCCGAGATCCTGCGTGCCGGAGGCGACCATCGCGGTGCCGTCGGGCAGGATGCGCGCCACCGCCGACGCCTCGCTGCGATTCGCCGGATACGTCGCCGTCGCCACGCCCCAGCCGATGAGCGTATTGCCTTCGCGCATCGACTTCGGCGCGTGGTTGCGCTTGGACCAGCCGAAGGTATCCGCGCCGCGCCGATAGCATTCGAGCAGCGCCTTCTCCGACCACGGCTTCTTCTCCTGCGGCTCCATGTTCGCGTGATTCTTGATGCGAAACGCGAGCGGATCCATGTTCAGTCGATACGCCATTTCGTCCATCGCCGATTCGAGCGCGAACGAGCCGCTCGTCTCGCCGGGCGCGCGCATGAAGGTCGGCGTGCCGATGTCGAGCTTGACCAGCTTGTGCGACGTCGACTGGTTCGGCACCGCGTACAGCATGCGCGTGACGATCGCGGAGCTTTCGGTCCAGTCCTCGAACGTCGATGTCGTCGAAACGACGTCGTGACGCATGCCGGTCATGATGCCGTCGTCGCGCGCGCTCACCTGAAAGCGCTGCTCGGTGAATGGCCGGTTGCCGACCATGCCGAACATCTGCGGCCGTTCGAGCACGAGCTTGACGGGGCGGCCGGTCTGCTTCGACGCCATCGCCGCCAGCACGACGTGCGACCACACCGACCCCTTGCAGCCGAAGCCGCCGCCGACGAACGGGCAGATCACGCGCACGTTCTCATCGGAGATGCCGAAGAACTTCGCGACCGCGCTTTTCGCGCCGGACACGCCTTGCGTCGCGTCGTAGAGCGTGAGATTCGGGCCGTCCCAGCGCGCGACGGTCGCGTGCGGCTCCATCGGATTGTGATGTTCGTACGGCGTCGTGTAGACGGCGTCGAGGCGCGTCGGGCCTTGTTTCAAACCGGCGTCGACGTCGCCGCGTTTCGTCGTGATCGCGCGGCCCATCATCTTTTCCGGCTGATACGCCGAGGCCTTCGCGCGCGTGAAATCCGCGTTGGGCATCGCGGCTTCGTAGCGCACGTCGACGTAACGCGCCGCGCCTTGCGCGTGCTCCAGCGAGTCCGCGACGACGACCGCGACCGGCTCGTTGCTGTAGCGCACCTCGTTGGTCTGCAAGAGCGTGAGCTTGCGCACGGCGGGCGGCTGCGCGTCGGGGACGCCGTTGTTCGGCAGGCGCATCGCGTTCCGATACGTCATCACAAGAAGCACGCCGGGCATCGATTGCGCGCGGCTCGTGTCGATCGACGCGATACGGCCGTGCGCGACCGTGCTCGTGACGATGACCGCATGCGCGAGCTTGGCGTCGGTGTTGTCGGCGGAATAGCGCGCCTGGCCGGTGACTTTCAGCACGCCGTCGGTGCGATCGAGCGGTTTTCCGATGACAGTCATGCGACACCTCCGGCCTGTTGAACCGCGCGCACGATCGCGCGCTGCGCGAGCACGATCTTGAACGCGTTGTCGCGCTGCGGCTGGGCGCCCTGTACGGCGAGCGCGGCGGCGTTCTGCAGCGTGGCTTTATCGAGCAATTGGCCGACGAGCGCGCGTTCGGTCGCGTTCGCGCGCCACGGCTTGTGCGCGACGCCGCCGAGCGCGATGCGCGCGCTCTTCACCGTGTTGCCGTCCATCTGCAACGCGGCCGCGACCGACACCAGCGCGAACGCATAACTCGCGCGATCGCGCACTTTCAGATACTTCGAGTGCGCGGCGAAGAGCGGCGGCGGCAGATCGACCGACGTGATGAGCTCGCCTGCCTGCAAGGTCGTGTCGAGCTCGGGCCTGTCGCCCGGCAGCCGATGAAACTCCGCGAACGGAATCGTCCGCTCGCCGTTCGGGCCCGCGACGCGCACGACGGCATCGAGCGCCGCGAGCGCGACGCTCATGTCGGACGGATTCGTCGCGATGCACTGACGGCTCGCGCCGAGAATCGCGTGCATGCGATTGTTGCCGTCGATGGCCGCGCAGCCGCTGCCCGGCGAGCGCTTGTTGCATTGAGGAAAGCCGGTGTCGTAGAAGTACGCGCAACGCGTGCGCTGCATCAGATTGCCCCCGACGGTCGCCATGTTGCGCAGTTGCGCCGATGCGCCCGCGAGCAGCGCCTGCGACAGAAGCGGATAGCGTTCGCGCACCCACGCATGATTGGCGGCGTCGCTGTTGCGCACGAGCGCGCCCAGGCGCAGACCGCCATCGGGCAGGGCGGTGATGCCATTCAGGCCGTCGATGTGCGTGATGTCGACGAGCCTCATCGGCCGCATGACGCCGCCTTTCATCAGGTCGAGCAGATTCGTGCCGCCGCCGATGAACATCGTGCCCGGCTGGCTCGCGGCCGCGAGCGCCGCGCCAATATCCGGCGCGCGCTGATAGGAGATCGCGTCCATGTGCGTCTCCTTATGCGTTGCCCGACGCGACGGCTTTTACCGCCGCGACGATGTTCGGATACGCGCCGCATCGACAGATGTTGCCGCTCATGCGCTCGCGAATTTCGTCGTCGGAGAGTTGCGCGGGGCGAAAGCGCACGTCGGCCGTGACCGCGCTCGCGTCGCCGTTGCGATATTCGGCGATGAGCGCCGTCGCCGAGCACAATTGCCCCGGCGTGCAGTAGCCGCACTGAAAGGCGTCCTTCTCGATGAACGCGCGCTGGATCGGCGCGAGCGTGTCGCCGTCGGGCGCGAGGCCTTCGACGGTCGTGACGGATTCGCCGTCGTGCATCACCGCGAGCGTCAGGCACGAGTTGATGCGCCGGCCCGACACGATCACCGTACACGCGCCGCACTGGCCGCGGTCGCAGCCTTTCTTCGTGCCGGTGAGGTTGGCATATTCGCGCAGCGCGTCGAGGAGCGTCGTGCGCGCCTCGACCTGCAGTTCATACGGATGGCCGTTGATGGTGAGCTTCACGGGCAACATCGGCGTGGCGGCGGGCGGCGGCGCCAAGGCAGGCGTCGCGGCCGGTTGCTGCGCGTGCGCGTGCGGCGCGGCGGTCACTGCTGCGGCCGCGGCGGCGGATTGCAGGAAACGACGGCGCGACGGCTTTTGCGCCGCGTCGCTGGCGTCGTCGTGAGGATGGGTATCGGCTGGGGACATGGCGATCGATTGCTCCTCGCTCGTTCGGAAGGGCGTCGACGGGCTCAAGTCTTCACGGGGATTCGCTCGCAGCCGATTGCGACGGATCGGGCGGAGCGCCGATGCTCGAGTCCTCGGGGCGGCGCAAGAGGCGCGGTTCGCGATCGTTCGGCAACTGTAAGGGAACCGAACGTTCGTCGAGCCGCAATCGCAGACTACAGCAAGTGGGGTGCCATGCGCTCGGGACGGACGCTGGCTGGCTTATGAGCGGGCCGTGCGGGTAAATGCTGCATGCGCGCGTAAAACTAACGGTCTGGTTCGAAACCCACGTCACTTGATAAGCGCAAGCACGTCCCGAAAGCGCGGATGCCGGCAACTGCCCATCCATCCGAAGATCGTCGTTTCGACCGTCGTGAGCCGCGCGCCGTCCTGCCGCGCCCGTTCGACCGCGACGGCGCGATCCGCGGCTCGCCGCGACGCGACCGCGTCCGCCACGAATTCCACGCGATAGCCGAGCCGCAACACTCCGAGCACCGTCAGCAGCACGCACACATGCGCCTCCGCGCCGGCGACCCACAGCGTCGCGGGCGCGGGCGGCAGCGCATCGACGAACGCGGGTTCGAGCGTCGCATCGAATGTGTGCTTTTCGACGACTTTCGCCGACCGGAGATCGACGGGCAGGCTTTCGACCGTCCCGCCGAGCCCGCGCGGATTCTGCTCCGTAAAAAGCACCGGCACGTCGAGCAGGTTCGCCGCGCGCAAGAGCGTGCCGGCGCGCTCCGTCAGACGTTGCGCGCCATCCAGATGCGGCAGGAGCCGCGCCTGCATGTCGACGATGACGAGCATCGCGTCAGGCCTCGCTCTCCATGATCCGGTCGATGAGCCGCGCGTTCTCGCCCGCGGAGCCGATGCCCGCATGCTTGGCCATCGGCACGAAGAAGTGCGTGGCGATCGGCAGCTTCGAGCGTTCGAGCCAGTTGGTCAGATGCGCGGCGAGGCGCTTCGCCGGCGTCTTCAGTTCCTCGCGCAGCACGCCGGGCAGCTTCTCGAAGTGCCGCATGTCGGTCTGATACGGCTCGGGCGCGACGCACAGCGCGTTCGGCCGGCCATCGACATCGACGGGAAGGCGTTCCAGCGCCTGATGCAGCAGCGCGACGCCGAGGCCCTCGCCGCGCCACGGCTTTCTCACTTCCCACAGGCTGATGTAAATCACGCGATGCGCGTTGTAGACCTCGCACAGCTTCTCCGGACCGAGCGCTTCCGTCGATGCGAGCGCGAGCGAGAGCATTTCGACCGAGTAAGTGTCGAGCGTGTAGACGAGATCGGCGCTGCTCGTGAGCGGCGGCACCTTGACGAGTTTCAGCCGCACCGCCGCCGCGACGATATCGCTGCCCGCCTCGTGGAAGACGGCGAACGCGGTGCCGAGCCGCTCGTCGTCGACCTGCGGGTATTCGTGGCGATAGGTCATCGTGAAGAGAAACGGCCCGATCTTCTCGCGATACGCGAGCGGCCTGTCGACGTCGTAATCGTCGACGCCGTCGAGACCGTACGGATCGTAATCGCGCTTTTCTCGCCGCTCGCCGTTTTGCGCGGCGGCGAGCGCCGCGAGCGGACGGCGCGATTCCGGCACGAGATCCTCCGGCAAACCTTCCCAGCTCAGACGCAAAAACTCCCGTCCGCCGCGATAGTGCGTCTCGAAGAGCGAAAGAACCGGCTCGCCCGCGACCGGATCGAGAATGCGCTGGGCGCACTCGTAGGCGCGGTCGAGCAGCTGATCGGCTTCGGCGGGATCGGGCGCGAGATGCGGCTCGCTGCCTTGCGGCTCGGCAGGCAAGCCTTTTGCAACGCGTTCCTTGTGCGCGAGTTCGAGCCATTCGTCGGCCGCGCGTTCGGCGATGAAACCCGCCGCGATGCGATAGCCCGTCAGCACGATCGACTGGCCGGTGCGGCCGAGCGGGAACACGTACTCGTCGTTCATGACGTCGTCGACGGTGACGCCGCGGAACGTTTCGCGCGGCGCGTTCGCATTCGCGACCGCATCGAAGCGATCATGCGACAGCACCTGGGCGACGAGGTCGGATGCGGCCGGACCGAACTCCGATCCGACGCCGGGAAGCAGCTTCAGCAGGGACAAGGTACTCGCGGTATACGTGGTGCCGGTCGTGCTTGGTGTGCTCATGAGTGCCATCTCCGATCGTGAAGGGTTATCGTAACAAACCATCGTATTTACGGGAGAGATCGATGAGCGTTGAAAAGGACGAAACGCGGGCGGCTACGGTTCATGAAGGCGGATGCGCGTGCGGCGCGTTCCGCTTTCGCGCGACGGGCAAGCCCATTCGCGTCTGCATCTGCCACTGCACGACGTGCCGGCAAGTGCATGGCTCCGCCTTCGGAGCTTATGCGATTTACGCGCGCGGCAACGTGATGATGAGCGGCAGCCTTTCGACGTGGAAGAGTTCCGACGATGGCCGGCGGCACTTCTGCCCGGCGTGCGGCTCGGTCGCGTACATGGAATTCACGACGCGCGACGAAGTCGATCTGCCCATCGGCGCATTCGACGAAACCGGCGTCTTCGAGCCGACTTACGAGCTCTGGTGCAAGCATCGCGAGCCGTGGCTGCCGCAGGGCGCGCGGGCGGAATACGACGAAGGCCGTCCGCACTAGGCGCGCGATGACCGGGCGCATCCGCATCGGTATTTCGGGCTGGCGCTATGCCGGCTGGCGCGGCGTGTTCTATCCGAAAAAGCTCGCGCAGGCCCGCGAGCTCGATTTCGCGTCGCGCGCGGTCCAGACGGTCGAGATCAACGGATCGCATTATTCGCTGCAAGGCGTGACGAGCTATCGCGCGTGGCGCGACGCGACGCCCGATGGCTTCGTCTTCAGCGTGAAGGGGCCGCGCTATCTGACGCACATGCTGCGTTTTCGCGACGAAACGGCGATTCCGGCGATCTCGAACTTCTTCGCGTCCGGCGTGCTCGCGCTCGGCGACAAGCTCGGTCCGTTCCTCTGGCAGTTTCCGCCGAACTTTTCCTTCCGTCCCGAAGCCTTCGAACGCTTTCTCGAATTGCTGCCGAAGGATACGGTCGCCGCCGCGCGGCTCGCCCAGGGCCACGACACGCGCGTGAAAGACCCGTGGTTCGAGCCCGGAAGAAAGCGCGCGCTGCGGCACGCGATCGAGATCCGTCATCCGAGTTTCTGCACCGATGAATTCGTGCGGCTGCTGCGCAAACACGGCGCGGCGCTGGTCGTGTCGGATTCGGTGGCCGGCTGGCCCTATGCCGAAGATCTCACGTCCGACTTCACTTATTTGCGGCTTCACGGCAGCGAAACGCTTTATGGCGGCAGTTATAAGGACGAGGCGCTCGACGAATGGGCGCGCCGCATCGAATGCTGGGCGTCGGGCGGACAGATCGCCGACGCGCGGCTGATTTCATCGGCGAAAGCGCGGCCGCGCGCGGGCCGCGACGTCTTCTGCTACTTCGACAACGATCAGAAAGTGCGCGCCCCGTTCGACGCGCGACGCCTGATGGAGCGCCTCGGCATCGCGCTCCCCGCCGAGCCGCACATCGAGACGAAACGTTGAAGACCGGGACAGCTTTTGTCTCGCTGGAACTGCATGCTCTCGTCAACGGTCCGAGCAATTGCATTCGCGCCCGGAAAATAAGACGATAAGCGCGGGCAGCGGCAGGATCGAGAAACTTTGATTTTCATGGCCAACGAGGAGCATCGATACCATGACGAAGCAACCGGTCAGCGGCAGCGACAAGATTCATCCCGAAGGCGCGCAATGCATCGGCGACTGCGATCCGTCCGAACAGATCGAAGTCATCGTGATGCTGCGGCGCAAGGACGAGGCGGGCTTCAAGCAGATGATGGCGCGCATCGATTCCGGCGAAGCGCCCGCGCAAGCCGTATCGCGCGAGGAATTCGACAAACGTTTCACCGCCTCGGACGACGACATCGCCAAAGTGAAGGCGTTCGCGCAGCAGTACGGCCTGACGGTCGTGCGCGCGGAAACCGAAACGCGCAGCGTCGTGCTGAAAGGGACCATCGAACAATTCCAGAAGGCTTTCGACGTCAAGCTCGAACGCTTTCAACATCACAACATCGGCGAATATCGCGGACGCTCGGGGCCGGTGAAGGTGCCCGACGAAGTGCACGACGCCGTCACCGCCGTTCTCGGCCTCGACAGCAAGCCGCAGGCGCGTCCGCACTTTCGTTTCCGTCCGCCGTTCAAGCCGGCGCGCGGCGCGGCGAGCGCGTCGTTCACGCCGGTCGATCTCGCGCGTCTCTACGATTTCCCCGATGGCGACGGCGCGGGCCAATGCATCGCCATCATCGAGCTGGGCGGCGGCTATCGCGATGCCGATCTTTCCGCGTACTTCTCGAAGCTCGGCGTGAAGTCGCCGCAAGTCGTGTCGGTCGGCGTCGATGGCGGCAAGAACGCGCCCACGGGCAATCCGAACGGCCCGGACGGCGAGGTGACGCTCGATATCGAGGTCGCGGGCGCGGTGGCACCGGGCGCGCGCATCGCCGTGTACTTCGCGCCGAACAGCGACGCCGGTTTCGTCGATGCCGTCAATCGCGCGCTGCACGATTCCACCAACAAGCCTTCGGTCATATCCATCAGTTGGGGCGGGCCGGAGGCGAACTGGTCGTCGCAATCGATCGGCGCGTTCAACGACGTGCTGCAAAGCGCGGCCGCGCTCGGCGTGACGGTGTGCGCGGCATCGGGCGACAGCGGCTCGTCCGACGGCGCGGGCGACGGCGCGGATCACGTCGACTTTCCGGCGTCGAGCCCGTATGTGCTCGGCTGCGGCGGCACGAGCCTGAAGGCGTCGGCGACGGGCATCGCGAAGGAAGTCGTCTGGAACGACGGCGATCAGGGCGGCTCGGGCGGCGGCGGCGTGTCCGGCGTGTTCGCGCTGCCGGCGTGGCAGAAGGGTTTGTCGGTGATGCGTAACGGCAAGCCAACGGTGCTCGCGAAGCGCGGCGTGCCGGACGTTGCGGGCGACGCATCGCCGCTGACCGGCTATGAGGTGCTGATCGACGGCGAGGATACGGTCGTCGGCGGCACGAGCGCGGTCGCGCCGTTGTGGGCTGCGCTGATCGCGCGCATCAACGCGATCAACGGTTCGCCATCGGGCTTCGTCAATCCGAAGCTCTACACGGCGAAGACGGCGTTTCGCGACATCACGGAAGGCAACAACGGAAGTTTTTCCGCGGCGGCCGGCTGGGACGCGTGCACCGGCATGGGCAGTCCCGACGGCGCGAAGATCGCGGCCGCGTTGAAACCCGCGAAGTCTTTGAGCAAGGCGTAAGACAGTGAACAACAACCACGACGACGATTCTGGAGCGATCACGATGAACTCCGATCCACTGGCAGCGAGCGACAAACCTGCGAACGCGGAAGAACCGGCCTTGACCGCCGCCGCGAAGAAAGCGCCGAAGAAGACCACGACGGCGAAGAAGGATCAGCCGTATTTCGATCCGGTCGCGTACGGCAACGGTCCCGACGACGCCATCGCGGCGACCGAGGCCGACGAGAACGCGGCGATCACGCATCACAGCGTGACGATCGGCGGCGCGAAGATCGCTTATACGGCGACGGTCGGCCATCTCGTCACGGTCGATCCGAGCAGTTCGAAGCCGAGCGCGAAGATGTTCTACGTCGCGTTCACGAAAGACGGCGCGAAGGAAGAGGCGCGTCCGCTGACGTTCTTCTATAACGGCGGGCCGGGGTCGTCGTCGGTGTTCGTGTTGCTCGGCTCGTTCGCGCCGCGCCGCATCAAGACGGCGATGCCGGGCTTCACGCCGCCCGCGCCGTATCAGATGGAAGACAACCCGGACAGCCTGCTCGACCGCAGCGATCTCATCTTCATCAATCCGGTCGGCACGGGCTATTCGGCGGCGATCGCGCCGAACAAGAATCGCGATTTCTGGGGCGTCGATCAGGATGCGGGGTCGATCGCGCAGTTCATTAAGCGTTATCTGACGAAGAACAATCGCTGGAATTCGCCGAAGTTTCTGTTCGGCGAGTCGTACGGCACGGCGCGCAGTTGCGTGCTCGCGTACAAGCTGCATGAGGACGGCATCGATTTGAACGGCGTCACGCTGCAATCGTCGATTCTCGATTACGCGCAGGCGGGCAATCCTGTCGGCGCGTTGCCGACCGCCGCCGCCGACGCGTGGTATCACAAGAAACTCGGCGTGCATCCGACGCCGACCAACTTGCTGACGTTCGTGGAGGAAGTCGCGGAGTTCTCGCGCACGGATTATCTGAACGCGCTGCGCAAATTTCCGCAGACGGACGATGAAGTGGTCGAGAAGCTCTCCGAATACACGGGCATCGACCGCGCGACGTTGCTGGCGTGGAGTCTCGATATCGCGGCTTACGACAGCCGGGGGAATTCGCTTTTTCTCACGACGCTCTTGAAGTCGAAGGGCGAATCGCTCGGCTCCTACGATGGTCGCGTGACGGCGATATCGACGGGCATCGCGGGCAAGATCGATCCGAATTCGGGCGGCAACGATCCGACGATGACCGCGGTGAGCGGCGTCTACACGACGATGTGGAACAGCTATCTGAACGAGCAGTTGAAGTTCACGTCGACGTCGTCGTTCACGGACCTGAACGATCAGGCGTTCCTCAACTGGGACTTCGAGCATACGGACCCGACGGGCGAACAGAAGGGCCTGGATTCGAAGGGCAACATCATTCTCTACACGGCGGGCGATCTCGCCGCGGTGATGGCGCTGAACGTCGATCTGAAGGTGCTGGCCGCCAACGGGATGTACGACTTCGTGACGCCGTTCTATCAGACGATCATCGACTTGCAGCAGATGCCGCTGATCGACAAGACGGTGCGGCAGAATCTTTCGGCGACGTTTTATCCTTCCGGACACATGGTCTATCTCGATGGCGGATCGAGGACGCAGCTCAAGGCGGATCTCGCGAAGATGTACGACGAAGCGACCACGAATCATGCGGCTATGAGCCGGATCATTACGTTGCAGAAGACTACGGCGGATAAGTTGGGGGCGTTGTCGCCGGTGGGGTGATGGTTTGCTTTTACCGCGAGGCGGTGGGGTTCGGGGGTTTTCTGTTTTGTTGTCGCCGGATCCCGTATTCGTGTCGGCTCCGGTTTTTCGCCGGATCCCGTTTTCTTAGTGGTCTATTAGCACTGCCCCTGTGCGGGGCGGCACTTACTTTCTTTGCTGCTGCAAAGAAAGTAAGCAAAGAAAGCAGCTTCCGATACGCCCGCGGTCACACGCAATTTGGGTAGTCCTCTCGTCGTTCGTGGGCTGCCTAAAGAGTGCCCTCATAGGCCCCATCGGGCTTGGCTCGCGCACGGTCTGTCACATCGCACCACACAACAAACTGGTTCAGCACCAAATAGCTCCAGCCCGCTTCGCGGCCGACCGGTCTATCGGGTCGGCGCGTGCTTCGCTACTAACATCTTTATCGCACTGCGCGCGCAAACCGATGGTTTCCCTTGCAGACCCAGCGGCAGCGCGTAGCGCTGTGCCGAAGCTGTTTCGTGCTGAACCAGCGCGCTCAACGTATTCGGGCGGCAGACCGTGCGCGAGCCAAGCCCGATTAGGTGTTTGAGGGCACTCTTTAGGCGAGTGCCGCCTGGGACGAGAGGACTACCCAAATTGCGTGTGACCGCGGGCCTGAAAAGCTGCTTTCTTTGCTTACTTTCTTTGCAGCAGCAAAGAAAGTGAGTGCCGCCCCGCACAGGGGCAGTGCTAATAGACCGACGCGAAACCGGGATCCGGCGACAACAGCAAGGAAAGCGACTGCCGCCCCGCAAAGGGGCAATGCTAATAGACCACAAAGAAAACGGGATCCGGCGAAAACAACCACGGCGAAAAGCACCCCCGCCCGGGAACATCAATTGCGGTAGAGGACCGCAAGTCCTCACCCAAACCCCGGAGTCCGCAAAAAAATGGCAATGGAGAAGCAACCGCCCGAAGGCGGCGTAGCCCGCACCCCCTCGCAGAGCAACACCAACAAAAAAGTCGAATCCCTCGAAACGTTCCGCTCCGACGCGACCAACCAGGCCCTGACGACAAACCAGGGCGTCAAGATCGCCGATAATCAGAACACCCTGCGCGCCGGCGAACGCGGCCCTTCGTTGCTCGAAGACTTCATCATGCGTGAAAAAATCACGCACTTCGACCACGAGCGCATTCCGGAACGCATCGTCCACGCGCGAGGCTCGGCCGCTCACGGCGTCTTCAAGGTGTACGAATCGCAGGCCGAACTGACGAAGGCCGCCTTCCTGCAAGACCCGTCGAAGGAAACGCCCGTCTACGTGCGCTTCTCGACCGTGCAAGGCTCGCGCGGCTCAGCCGATACCGTTCGCGACGTGCGCGGCTTCGCCGTCAAGTTCTACACCGAAGAAGGCAATTTCGATCTCGTCGGCAACAACATGCCGGTATTCTTCATTCAGGACGCGATCAAGTTCCCCGACTTCGTCCACGCGGTCAAACCCGAGCCGCACAATGAAATGCCGCAAGGCGCATCCGCGCACGACACCTTCTGGGACTTCGTCTCGCTCGTGCCCGAATCGGCGCACATGGTGCTCTGGACCATGTCCGATCGCGCGATTCCCCGCAGCCTGCGCACGATGGAAGGCTTCGGCATCCACACCTTCCGCTTCATCAACGCGCAAGGCAAAGGACGCTTCGTCAAGTTCCACTGGCGGCCGACGATCGGCTCCGCATCGTTGCTCTGGGACGAAGCGCAGAAACTCGCGGGCAAGGATTCGGACTTCCATCGGCGGGATCTCTGGGAAGCGATCGACAACGGCGACTATCCCGAATGGGAACTCGGCGTGCAGATCGTCGAAGAAGAGGATGAACACAAGTTCGACTTCGATCTGCTCGATCCGACCAAGATCATTCCCGAAGAGCTCGTGCCGCTCAGGATGATCGGCAAGCTCACGCTGAATCGCAATCCCGACAACTTCTTCGCCGAAACCGAGCAGGTCGCGTTCTGCCCCGGGCACATCGTGCCGGGCATCGATTTCACCAACGATCCGCTGCTGCAAGGGCGTCTGTTCTCCTACACCGACACGCAGATCAGCCGGCTCGGCGGCCCGAACTTCCACGAAATTCCGATCAACCGGCCACTCGCGCCACTCGCCAACGGCCAGCGCGACGCGATGCATCGCCAGACGATCGACAAGGGACAGGCGTCCTACGAGCCGAATTCCATCGACGGCGGATGGCCGAAGGAAACCCCGCCCGCCGCATCGGGCGGCGGCTTCGAAAGCTACACGGAGCGCGTCGAAGGCTCGAAGATCCGCGTGCGCAGCCCGTCGTTCAAGGACCATTATTCGCAAGCCACGCTCTTCTGGAACAGCATGACCGATCCGGAAAAGGATCACATCGTCGGCGCGTATTCGTTCGAGTTGTCGAAGGTCGAGCGCAAGCACATCCGCGAGCGCCAGCTCTGCATTCTCGCGAACATCGATGAGACGCTCGCCGCGCGCGTCGCCGAGAATCTCGGCTTGCCCGCGCCGAAGAAGAACGCGGATGCCGACGAGCTCGGCAAGTCTTCGGTGACGGAATCGCCGGCGCTGTCGATCGTCGCGAAAACGAAGCCGTCGATCAAGACGCGCAAAGTCGCCATTCTCGCCGCGCCCGGCGCCGATGCCGCGAGCATCAAGGCCGTCCAGGACGCGCTGGAAGCCGAGGGCGCGCACGCAAAGGTCATCTCGCCGACGCTCGGCTCGCCCGCGCAAGGCATCGAGGCCGATGCGACCATCCTCGGCATGCCGTCGATCATGTTCGACGGCGTGATCGTCGCGGGCGGCAAGGACAGCGCGAAGACGCTGTCGGAATCCGGCGACGCGCGTCACTTCGTGCTCGAAGCGTTCAAGCATCTGAAGGCCATCGGCGCGATCGGCGACGGCGAGGACCTGCTCGCGGCCGCGCATCTGCCGGGCGGCGAGGAAGGCGTCGCCGTGGGCAGCGACGCGAATGCCGTGCTGAAGAGCTTCATCGAAGCGATGAGCAAGCATCGCGTGTGGTCGCGCGCGCAAAAGGCGGAGTCGGTGCCCGCCTGACGCGCGTTTCGCGCCGCGCAACGAAGCGCGGCTTCATGCGTCACGCCGTCGATATACGCGCCCGGGTGTTTTTGAGACACTAGCCGCACTCGGGTCCATCGGGGCGTGACGTGTTCAATCTAGCGCAGCATCGCGCCGGCGCCGGGCGGGGCGCGTGCGCTGTTCTCGCTTGTGTGCTCTGCATCGCGTGCGGGTTTGCGCATGCGAAGGAGTCCATCGTGATCGGCGCGGTGCCGGGCATGGCGCCGCCGCTCGACATGGCCGATTCGGTGAATCATTGTTCGGCGCGGCCGGGCTTGCCGCGCGGCATCTCGGCCGATTTCGCGAACGCCGTCGCGAGTGCGCTCGGAATCGATCCGGACTGGCGCTTCTTTCCCGACAGGCCGGCGATGATCGCGGCGCTCAGGCTCGGCGACATCGACATGGCGACGGGCGCGACAGGCGAAGACGCCGGCGAACCGCTCGCGTTCAGCCGCCCGTATCTGCCGACGAAGCTGATCTACGTCGAGCCGCTCCATTCCCATCCGCCGACGCATCGGCTTGCTTACGTGGCCGCGCAGACATCGCCGGCGCGTCTGCGCGCGGCGTATCCATCGCTCGAACCCGTCGCTTATCCCGATCTGACCGGCGCGCTGCTCGCGGTGTCGCTCGGCGACGCGGACGCCTTCGTCGGCGACATGACCGTGGCCTCGTACACGATCGATCATTTCGATTTGCCGAACCTGACGATCACCGGTTTCGCGACCCTCGACGAAGGCGGCTACAGTTTCGCGTTCGCGCCCGGACGCGCCGACGCCGATGCGCTGCGCAAGCGCGTCGACGATGCGCTCGCCGCATTGCCGCCGAGCTTCGCGCTCGTGACGCACGAGCGCTGGCAGCCGGCGGCGTCCGCGATCACGCGCAACACGCCGATCCCGCTCACGCGCGAGGAAGCAGCGTGGATCGCGGCGCATCCCGTCGTGCATTATTCGATGCTCGCGCAGGCCGCGCCGCTGATGTTCCGCGATCAGCGCGGCAACGCGGCGGGCATCGCCGTCGATATCCTCGACGCGATCGCGCGCGTGACCGGCTTGCGCTTCGAGCCGCGCATACGCACGTCGATGGCGCAGTTGCGCGCCGATCTGAAGAGCGGCGCGTCCGCGATCGTGCCGTTCAGTCTCGGCGCGTTGTCGCCGTTGCCCGGCGGCGAGGCGACCACGCCGACGGGCGAAAGCATTTTTGCGATCGTGACCGCCGTGGGCCGTCCGCCCTTGCGCGACGCCGCCGCGCTCGCCGGCAAGCGCATCGCGATTCCGCACGATTGGCCGATCCTGAACTTCGTGCGCGAGGATGCGCCGCAAGCGCGCATCGTCGATTCGAAACCGTTCGACGGTCCGTTTCGCGCCGTGGCCAACGGCGACGCCGATGCGGCCGTCGCCGATCTGCCTTTCGCCAATTACGCCGTGGGCAATCCGT
Source organism: Caballeronia sp. LZ028 (assembly GCF_031451415.1). Lineage (NCBI taxonomy): Bacteria > Pseudomonadati > Pseudomonadota > Betaproteobacteria > Burkholderiales > Burkholderiaceae > Caballeronia > Caballeronia sp. LZ028. Next base: position 405,751 of record NZ_JARUXN010000004.1, read on the forward strand.
TTCGCGGCACGCTCACGATCAGCGGCGTGCTGTCGACGAAGCCGATTCCGCACGGACTCATCGTCAGTGCGGGCGAGCCGGTGCTGCTCGGCATCCTGAATCGCGCGATCGCGAGCCTGCCGCCGCCGGAACTCGAATCGATCCGCACGCGCTGGAAGCTCGCCGAGCATCCCGAAATGATGTGGGAGCGCCGCCGTCCGCAAGTCGAGCTGGGCGCGCTGCTCGGCATTGCGCTTTTGCTCGCGCTCGCGGGCTGGGCGTTGACGCTGCGCGTGCAGATCGCGCGACGGATCGCCGCCGAACGCGCCATGCGCGCCGCGAAGGAAGAGGCGGAAACGGCGAATCGCGCGAAATCGACGTTCCTCGCGACGATGAGCCACGAAATCCGCACGCCGATGAACGCCGTGCTCGGCCTGCTGGAAATGGAGCTGCGTGCGCCCGGCGAGCGCGCCGCGACCGAGCGCGCGCTGTCGACCGCGCATCACGCCGCGCGCGATCTGCTCGGCATGATCGACGATCTGCTCGACGTCGCGAAGATCGAGGCGGAGCGCCTCGTGCTCGCGCCCGCGCCGCTCGAGGTCGAATCGTGGATCGCGGGCGTCGCGGCGATCTACGAGCCGGCCGCCCGCGCTAAGGGCATCGCGCTCGTCGTGAAGCGGCTTTCCGGCGACGGTCCCGTCTCGATTCGTGCCGATGGTCAGCGTTTACGGCAGATCGTCGGCAATCTGCTCTCGAACGCGATCAAGTTCACCGATACCGGCGCGGTCACGCTCGAACACGACGTCGCGCCGGCGCTGGACGGCAGGCGCGTGGTGACGCTCGCGGTGTCCGATACGGGCATCGGCATCGCGCCCGGGAAGCAGGCGCTGCTGTTCACGCCGTTCGTGCAGACGCACGATGGCCGTGCGCGCAGCGTCGGTGGCACCGGCCTCGGCCTCACGATCAGCAAGCGGCTCGTCGAGATGATGGGCGGCGCGATCGAGCTGGCGAGCGAGCCGGGGCGCGGCACGCGCTTCACCGTGCGGCTCGATTTGCCCGAGGCGGATGCCGTCGCGTGCGCCGCCGATGCGCCGGCCGTGGAGACGGGCGTATCGGCGGAATCGCTTGCGGGCTTGCGCGTGCTCGTCGTCGACGATCATCCGGCGAACCGCATCGTGCTCGACGGACAAATCCGGCTGCTCGGCGGCGTCGCGCAACTGGCCGTCGACGGCAAGAGCGCGCTCGCACGCTGGCGCGCCGCGCCGCACGCCGTCGACATGATTCTGACCGACTGCTCGATGCCCGAAATGAGCGGCGAGGAACTGGCCCGCACGATTCGCGAGGACGAAGCGAAGCATCCGGCGACGCGCGCCGTGCCGATCATCGGCCTGACAGCGAACGCGCAGCCCGAGGCGGCATTGCGCGCGGTCGCATCGGGCATGAACGCGTGCCTCGTGAAGCCGCTCGGCCTCGACGCGCTGCGCGAGGCCTTGCTCGGCGCGACGCGCGACGGCCGCGTGCCGGTTGCAGCGCCGGTCGCATCGGCGACGCGCGAATCCGGCGAGCCGGTTCTGGATGCCGAGTTGCTCGCCGGTTTCGGCGATCAGGCCGGGACGCTCGTCGATACGCTGAAGTCCGCGAACGCGAGCGATCTCGCCGGTGCGCACGCCGCGTTCGCCGACAACGACCACGCCTTGCTGCGCGACATCGCCCATCGCATGAAGGGCGCGGCGGCGGTGATCGGCGCGGCGTCGTTCATGCGCGCGTGCGTCACGTTGCAGCGCGACTGCGAACTGGCGGTCGACGACGATCGCAACGGCGAGGACGATGCGCGCATCGCGGCATCGTTCGCGGCGTTCGTCGCGGCGGCCGAGGCGCTCGATGCGGCGCTCGACGCGGCGTCGGCATCGGTTTGTCCGGCGTCCGGCGCGTCGACGTGACGCGGCTTCGCGGATCGCGAGCAACTCTTCGCGTGCGGCGCGCGTTTCGTGTGCTTTAATTGAACCTCCGATCATCTTGAAAACAAGCGGCGGACCGAGGCCGCGATCGATGGCGCACGAAACGCATGAGTCGAAGGGATACCGGGTTCACCGAGGAACCGAAACCGGGCGCGCGCCGCGCCCGCCGGGCCGCGCGCGCGGCGCTCGCGTGCTGCTGCGCGATGCTCGCATGCGTGCCCGGCACGCCGCGCGCCCAGCGCGCCGAATGGCTCGATGCGCGCGTCACGCAGGCGACCATCGTCGATACGATCTGCATTCCGGGTTACGTCGACCGCGTGCTGCCGTCGTTTGAAATCCAGATGCGTCAGAAGGAGCGGCTGCTCAAGCAGCGCAGCATCGATCCGTCGTTCGCGTCGGAATACGCGCTCGATCATCGTATGCCGGTGCTGCTCGGCGGCTCGCCCAACTCGCCCGCGAATCTCGATCTGCGCCGCTGGGAAGGGCGCGAGGGCCAGCGCCGAAAGGAACGGCTCGCGGTGTACCTGAAGCGCTGCGTCTGCACCGGCGACATGACGCTGAAAGAAGCGCAAACCGCAATGGCGGGCGACTGGCCGAATCGGTATCCGAATCTTTCCAGCATGACCTGTACGGGCCTGTAACGATGCGTTCGGCTTATCCGTCCGATTTAGAACATCTATTGAAATAGGCGGAATGTCGCATCACACGCGCCATTAACGGGATTAGTATGGAGCTATCTCGAAATTAGTCCTGGAGTCGCCATGATGCTCGCGTATGTGTCCCTCTTCGTTGTCGGTACGCTCGCGGCGCGGATGATCGCGAGGCAGAGCCGGCGGCCTGTTTTCGCACGCGCAAGAAGGTGACGGCGATGAACCTGCTCGTCTGGAATCTTCCTCAACGCTGCGCCGCGCGCGACGTGCGGCGATTTCTCGAGCACGAACTCGGGCAGTATGCGAGCGACATCGAAGTTCACGGCGCGGGCACCGCTCACGCCTACGCGACCGCCAGGCTCGCGACCGATGTGCCTTACATCGGCGAGGCGATCGCCCAGAAGCTGTGCCATCAGCGCTTTCACGACGAACCTTTGCGTGCCCGGGCTTCCGCGTCCGGCGACGCCTCCATCCGTCTGCATTGATGTTTCCGCTGCGCCGCGCATCGTCGCGCGTGCGGTCGGAACGAACTTTGCTGCGCTTCCGTTGACGAACCTCAAGTAGCGGCGAAGCCGGCGCGTCGTGCGCGCCGGCTTTTTTGTCGATGCGCGCAGTCTCGCGCATGGGCCGCTCGAACCGGGCGATCCGGTGGATCGTCCGTTGGCGAATGGCAGAGCGGATCAATCAAATCAATGCATCAGGCAGGAAAGAGCAGGACGAACAAGACGCCGATCGGCGCAAGGTTTCTCGTGTGCGCGGCGGCGGGCGCGCTTCTTTCGATCTCGACGGCGGCTCGCGCGCAGCCTCAGGCGGCCTCGGGCGCATCGGGAGCGGTCGCGCAGGGACGCGTGACGGCGTTGCCCGTCGCGCCCGTGGCCCGCTCTATCCCGGTGCGGCCGATGCCGCAGGGCGCAAGCATTCCGCAAGCCGCGAGCGCGCCCGAGCGCGCGCTTCCCGCCATGCCCGTGCCGATGCCCGCGCAACCGGCTCCGGAGGCGTCGGCTGCATCGGCTGCATCGGCGGCGAGCGCAGCCAGCGCGGCATCGGCGGCGAGCGCGGCATCGGAAGCGGCCGTGCCCGAAGTGCCCTTGCCGCCGGAAACACCCGAGCCGAATCTCGCGCAGCGCAGCGGCATGCAGCCGGCCGGCGCGTATGCGATGCGGCAGACTTTCGCGAAGGAAGTCGATCGGCGGCTCAATGTGCCCGTCGCGGATCAGCAGGGCTACGGCCGTCTGCTGCAACGTACGCTGGAAGAAGACGGTCACGGCGGCCTCGTCAACGAATTCGTCGTGATGGTCGATCGCAGCGCGAACGTGCAGGCGATCTTCGTCTATTTCCGTGCGAAGGCCGACGATGCGTGGTCGATGATCGGCGCATCGCCGGTATCGACGGGGCGTCCCGGCAGTTACGATCACTTCCTCACGCCGCTCGGCGTCTTCCAGCATGTGCCGGGCAACATGGACTTTCGCGCCGAGGGCACGCTCAACGAGTTCAAGATTCGCGGCTACGGCGCGCGCGACATGCGTATCTACGATTTCGGCTGGGCCGAAGGCGAGCGCGGCTGGGGCCATGGCGGCAAGTCGCCGATGCGCTTCCAGATGCACGCCACCGATCCCGAGAAACTGGAGCCGCTGCTCGGCATGCGGCACTCGAAGGGCTGCGTGCGGATTCCGTCGACGCTCAACACGTTCTTCGATCATCACGGCATTCTCGATGCGCAATACGAGGCGCGCGTATCCGAAGGCCAGTCGATGTGGGTGCTGAAGGCCACGCGCAAGACGACGCCCTGGGCGGGGCATTATCTCGTCGTCGTCGATACCGGAAGGAAGACGCGGCCCGCGTGGGCGCCGGGTCCGGGCAAGGCGGTGCGCGAGCACATCCCGGCGGGCGCGGACACGGTCGATTGAGGCGTGCCGGGCGTGCTATTTCGAGCGCGCGAGCAGCACGCCCGCGAGCGCGACGCCGAAGCCCGCGAGCTGCATCGCGTCGAGCGTCTCGCCGAATGCGAGATAGCTTTCGAGCGCGGCGAGCGGCGGCGCGAGAAAGAGCAGGGCGGTCGCGCGCGATGCGTCGCCGCGACGGACCATCCATACGAGCAGCGTCGTCGCGACGCCCGAGAGCATCACGATGCCCCACGCGAGCGCGAGCCACGTCGTCGTGGAGACGATGAAGCGATGCTCGCCTAGCGCGATCACGAGCACGAGCGCGACGATCGTCGCGCCCGCGTTCTGCAACGCGCTGGCGCTGCGGATATCGGCGCGCGCGAGCGAAGTCTTCTGATACAGCGTGCCCGCGGTGATCGCGACGACGGCGAGCACGGCGATCGTCGCGACGAGCCATTGCGGCGCGTGTCCGGACGATGCGTGCGTGACGGGCGCGCCGCTCGCCGCGATCTTCGGCGCGAGCACGAGCGCGACGCCGAAGAGGCCGAGCACGAGCCCGCTCCATGCGCGCGGCGAGAGCCGTTCACCGAAGAGCCGCGCGGCGACGGCGGCGGTCAGAAGCGGTTGCAGCGCGCCGAGCAGCGCCATGATGCCCGCACCCATGCCTTGCGCGACGGCCCAGTAGCCCGCGCCGAGATAGACGCCTTGCAGCAGCGCGCCGGCGAACAGATGGCGGCCGATGTCCCCGCCTTTCGGCCATGGCGCGCGCGTGACGACGGCGATTGCGAGAAACAGCAGCGTCGTGCCGCCGAAGCGCGCGAGCAAATAGAGATTCGGATCGACGTAAGGCGTGATCGCCCTTGCGACGATGAAACCCGTCGACCAGAGAAACACGAAGACGGGCGCGGCGAGAATCGAGACCATGTGAGGCAAGCGGCGAAACGAAATGCCGCAGTATCGGCCGGAACGCTTGCGCGCGTCTTGTCTAACCGTGCACTTCGGCGCGGCGCGTCATTCGATGGTGAACGTATCGAGCGGCTGATTGGCGCGCGCTTCGCCCTCGAAACGCCGCGATAGTTGCGCATGCAAGCGCTTTGCCTCGTCGAGTGTGAGGTCGATCCAGTAGGGATCGCCAGCCGCGTCGTTCAGACGTTCGGGAGGGAACTGGATTTCGATCACCACGCCTTTCTTGTACATCGTGTTGCCTCGTTCAAAGCTCGTGCATAAGGCACGAAGTCTAGCGGAGGCGTGCTTGTCGATTGCGTACCCGGGGGAAAGAATTCATTGCGCGTCGTGGCTTGACGAATCGCGCTTGCCAGAGAAATGCCACATAGGGCCGCTAAACTCCACACGCCGCCTTGCCTTTCTTCATCGAACGATGCTCGCCGAACAACGTCACCAGTACATCCTCTCCGAATTGGACAAGCATGGCGCGCTCGCGGTGGCGGATCTCGTGCGTGCGTTGTCGGTGTCGCGCGAGACGGTGCGGCGCGATCTTAACGCGCTCGCCGGACGCGGGCTCGTGACGACGACGCATGGCGGCGCGTTATCGGTCGACCGGCGCGAGCCGCACGTCGATGTGCGCGAAGCCGAAAACGCGGCGGCGAAACATGCGATCGGCGTGCGCGCGGCGGCGTTCGTGCCGGACGGGGCGTCGCTCGTCATCGATTCGGGAAGCACGACGCAGGCGTTGGCGCGTGCGTTGGGGCAGCGGCATCGGCTGACGGTGTATACGAACGACTGGCGTATCGCGATGTTGCTGGCGCGGCGCAATGGCAATCGCGTGACTTTGCTGGGTGGCGAGATCGCCGATGTCGAAGATGCGACGTTCGGGCTCGATACCATTCAGCAGCTTGCGCAGTATCACGCGGATTTTGCTTTCGTCGGGGCGGGGGGGATTACGAATGACGCGCATCTGACGGATTATTCGCGGCTCGCCGCTGAGGTGCGCGGGAGCATGATCGCGTCTGCTGCGTGCCCGGTCGTGGTTGCTGATTGCTCGAAGTTCGGCCTGGTTTTGCCAGTTAGGATCGCCGGGTTTGAGGCGGTTCGGTTTCTGGTGTGTGAAGCTCTGCCTGAGCGGGGGGTCCGAAGGGCGCTGGCCGCGCGGGGGCTTGAGGTCGTTGTTGCTTGATTTTTGTTGTTCGCTTTCGCTGGGTCTCGTTTTCGTGTCGGCTCCGGTTTTTCGCCGGATCCCGTTTTCTTAGTGGTCTATTAGCGTTGCCCCTGTGCGGGGCGGCACTCACTTTCTTTGCTGCTGCAAAGAAAGTAAGCAAAGAAAGCAGCTTCCGATACGCCCGCGGTCACACGCAATTTGGGTAGTCCTCTCGTCGATCGTGGGCTGCCTAAAGAGTGCCCTCAAACACCTAATCGGGCTTGGCTCGCGCACGGTCTGTGTCATCGCACCACACAACAAACGGGTTCAGCACCAAATAGCTCCGGCCCGCTTCGCGGCCGACCGGTCAAGCGGGGATGCATGTGCTTCTCTACTAACGTCTCCATCTCACGGCACTCGCCGCTCGCCGGTTTCCCTTGCGGACCCGGCGGCAGCGCGTAGCGCTGTGCCGAAGCTATTTCGTGCTGAACCAGCGCGGTAAAGGGAATGGCTCGTCAGACCGTGCGCGAGCCAAGCCCGGTTGGGCCTATGAGGGCACTCGTTAGGCGAGTGCCGCCTGTGACGAGAGAACTACCCAAATTGCGTGTGACCGCGGGCCGTGACGAGCTGCTTTCTTTGCTTACTTTCTTTGCAGCAGCAAAGAAAGTGACTGCCGCCCCGCACAGGGGCAGTGCTAATAGACCGACACCATAACGGGATCCGGCGAAAAAGCAGACACCAAAGAACAAACCACAAGCCCCTTGGCGAAATATGCAAATACGTGGCGACCCGTGGCGCCTTCACGTCGATGTCACACATCTCTGCAATATTCCGGGTCGAAGGTCGCCCCCGACCTTCATCGATCCCCGACACGAGAGACCACCATGACCCGCGATTCCCGCTTCGCGCGCACTGTGCTGCCGGCGTTCGCCGCCGCGTTTGCTCTGCTTGCCGCGATGCCCGCTCACGCCGCCGACGCCGTCGTCCTCTACACCGCCGATGGCCTCGAGAATCTCTACAAGGACGTGCTTCCCGCATTCGAAAAGAAGGAAGGCGTGAAGGTCAACATCGTCACGGCGGGCAGCGGCGAAGTGGTGAACCGCGCGACCGTCGAAAAGGATTCGCCGAAAGCAGACGTCCTCGTCACGCTGCCGCCGTTCATCCAGCAAGCGCAACAAGGCGGCCTGCTGCAGCCGTATCAGAGCGTGAACTACAAGAACGTGCCCGCCATCGCGAAGGAAAAAGACGGCGCATGGGCCACCTTCGTGAACAACTATTTCTCGTTCGCGATCAATCCCGAAGTCACGAAAACCGCGCCCAAGACCTTCGCCGATCTCCTGCATCCGAACTACTCCGGCAAGATCGCATACTCGAATCCAGCCACGGCAGGCGACGGCATGGCCGTCATCATCCTGACGTCCGCGCTGATGGGCGAAGACCAGGCTTTCAATTACCTGAAGGATCTCGAACAACACGCGAAGTTCCATACGAAGGGCACGGGCTATCTCGACGTGCTGCTCTCGCGTAACGAGATCGCATTCGCGAACGGCGATCTGCAAATGGACCTCGACGATGCCGCGAACGGCGGTCTCTCCATCAAGCCGCTCTTCCTGTCGCACAAGGCAGGCGAAGCGCCGAGCACATTCCAGCTTCCGTATGCAATCGGCCTCATCAAGAGCGGACCGAATCAGGCGGCGGGCAAGAAGCTCATCGACTATCTGATGTCGTCGGATGTGCAGTCGAAAGTGCCCGATATCTACGGCATCCCCGGCCGCACCGACGTGCCGCTCGCCGGCAAGAACGGCGAAGCCGTCAAGCAGGCGATCTCCGGCGTGAAGCTCATTCCCGTCGACTGGAACGAAGTCATACAGAAGAAGGCGGGCTGGACCGAGCGCTGGAAGACCGAAGTGATCGGCAACACCGGCAAGCAGACCGACGTCGTCAAGCCGAAGTCCTGATGAGCGCCGTCCCCAAGGAAGCGTTCGGCGTCGATCAAACGCCGGGCGTGCACATCGATCGTCTGACGGTGCGCTTCGGCACGCGTACCGTGCTCGACGATCTCTCGCTTCGGATCGAACGCGGCGAATTCCTCACCGTGCTCGGCCGAAGCGGATGCGGCAAGACCACGCTGCTGCGCTTCATCGCCGGCTTCGTGAAGGCCGATGCGCTCGCGGGCACGCTCGCCGTCGCGGGCCGCGATCTCACGCACGTGCCGCCGCATCAGCGCAATCTCGGGCTGCTGTTCCAAAGCTATGCGCTGTTCCCGCATTTCTCGGTGTTCGACAACGTCGCGTTCGGCTTGCGCGCACGGAAGCTGAAGACGGGCGAGATCGCGCGACGCGTCGCCGATGCGCTCAAGCTCGTGCAGCTTTCCGATGCCGGTCACGTCATGCCCGCGCAGCTTTCCGGCGGCATGCAGCAGCGCGTGGCGCTGGCGCGCGCGCTCGTCATCGAGCCGGACGTGCTGCTGCTCGACGAGCCGCTCTCGGCGCTCGATGCGAATCTGCGCGCTTCGGTGCGCAGCGAGCTGAAGGCGTTGCATGAGCGCTTGCCGAATCTGACGATCGTCTGCGTGACGCACGATCAGGACGATGCGCTCGTGCTCTCCGACCGCACGCTGCTGATGCGCGATGGCCGCATCGCGCAACTCGGTGCGCCGCGCGAGCTGTACGACGCGCCCAACGATGCGTTCGTCGCGCGCTATCTCGGTGCCGCGAATTTGCTGCCGCCGCGCGTGGTGTATCCCGTCGGCGATGCGCGGCACGACGAGCGCGAACGTCTCGCGTGCATTCGTCCCGAACGATTCGCGATCGCGCCGTTGGGAGAAGGCCATCTGCATGGCACGATCGCGTCCGTCGAATGGTATGGCGCGGCGCTTTCCATTTCCGTTGCGCTCGATGCGTTGCCCGGCGAGCCCGTGCTCGTGACGACGCAGCGCGGCCATTCGCGCATGCCGGACAAAGGCGCGCGCGTTTCCCTTCGCTTCGAGGCTGACGATGTCGTCCTTGTTCGTCCCTGACAGCGTCGCGCGCGACGAACGCGGCATCTGCGACGCCTATCTCTCCGCGCAATTCGCAGCGCACGCCAAAGAAGCGCAACGCCGCGAGCGCAAGGCGCGGTGGCATCTGCTCTTCATTCTCGTCGTCGTGCTCGGGCCGCTCGTGGTGTATCCGCTCGCGCGCCTCGTCATGTCGAGTGTGACCGGGCCGCACGGTTTCTCGCTGCACGCGTACAGCGCGTTCTTCAGCAACCCCGAAACGCGCGGGATGATCGGCACGACGCTCGGCATTCTCTTCGCGAGCGCGAGCATCGCTTCGTTGCTCGGCGTCGCGCTCGCATCGATGCTGTTCTTCAGGCCGTTCGCGCTCGCGCGCCTGCTCACGCGTTTTCTGGAATTGTTCGTCGCGTTTCCGTCGTTTCTGGTCGCGTTCACGCTGATCTTTCTATACGGCTCGCAAGGTTCGGTGAGCATCGGTCTGCAGCGGATCTTTTCGCTCGATGCGCCGCCGCTCGATTTCCTTTTCGGCATCGGCGGCGTGATTCTCGCGGAGGTCGTGTTCTATGCGCCGTTCGTCGTGCGTCCGACGCTCGCATCGTATGCGACGCTCGACATGCGGCTCGTCGAAGCCGCAAAGAGCCTCGGCGCCGATGGCTGGATGGTCGCGACGAAAGTCGTCTTGCCGCTCGCGTGGCCGGGCATCGCGGCAGGCACGATCCTCTGCTTTCTGCTGACGTTGAACGAGTTCGGCATTCTGCTCGTGCTCGGCAGCGCACATCTGATCACCTTGCCGATCGCGATCTACAGCGCCGCGACCGTCGACCTCGATCTGGCCACCGCGGCCGCGGGTTCGGTCGTGATGCTGTTGATGTCGCTATCGCTCTATGCGTTGTATCGACGCGTGAATCGGCAAACGAGTCGCCGTTCGGGAGAGCGCTGACATGCAACTCATCGCTGCTGCGTTCAGACCTCGCGCGCTCCTGCGTCATGCGTTCACGGGCCTCTTCGCGTTGCTGTGCTTCTGGCTCTTCGTGCTGCCGGTGATCGTCGTCGCGTTGTCGAGCGTCGCGTCGCACTGGTCCGGCACGATCCTGCCCGATGGTTTTTCCACGCGCTGGTTCGCGCGTCTTTCATCGAGCGATCTCGATGCGGTCGCGACGAGTCTCGAAGTCGGCCTGGGCGTCGCGTTTCTCGGCACCGCGCTGGGACTCTGGCTCGCGCTCGCGCTGGAAGGACGCGACCGGCGCGGTCTCGGCGCACTCGTCGATGCCGTCGCGATGATGGGCAGCGGCGTGCCGAGCGTCGTCCTCGGGCTCGCCGTGTTGATCGCGTATCACAAGCGTCCGCTCGATCTGTCGGGATCGGCCGCAATCGTCGTGCTCGTGCAACTCGCGCTCGTGTTGCCGTTCTGTTATCGATGCGCCGCCGCGGCGCTGCGCCCCGAGCTCACGACGCTGCGCGAAGCCGCCGCGAGTCTCGGCGCGCCGCCGCGCATGGTGCTCGCGCGCGTGGTATTGCCGCAACTCGTGCCCGCGATCCGCGCGAGCCTCGCGCTCGGTTTCGCGCTCTCGCTCGGCGAACTTGGCGCGACGCTCACCGTGTATCCGCCCGGATTCGCGACGGTGCCGATCGTCGTCGTCGGGCAGGTGAATCGCGGTTACTATCTGCCTGCGTCCGCGCTCTCGCTGATTCTGCTGGGCGTATCGCTCGCGGCGCTTCTGCTGATCGCCGCACGCGCGCCACGCCGCTCCATCGCATGACAAACATACGGAATCCGAACTAAATATCGATGCCATCATGTGCCCGCAAGCTCTTCGTTAGCAATTTGCGGGCCGCTCTCCGTTTCCGCCTTGTCATACCAAAAAAAATAAAACTGGCGTAACCTGCACGTTCAGGCACGTCCGCACCCGCCAGACCGGGGCAGGGCGCCAATTCGGTGCGTCCGGATTGAACTCCCGTCAGGCTTTCGCGGTCGTTGCATATGTTGCAAACACCGGAGGTTTCGATGACATCCGTCGATCTGGAATTCGACCAGCTCAACAGTACCGTCGATGCGCTCAGGCGCTCCATCTCGAACCGCCTGATGTACGGCGTCGGCAAGGATGCAGTCACCGCGCAGCCGCGGGACTGGCTTCACGCCGCTGAACTGGCCGTGCGGGATCGTCTCGTCGCGCGCTGGATGCGCACCACGCGGCTCCAATACGAACAGGACGTGAAACGCGTCTACTATCTGTCGATGGAATTTCTCATCGGCAGAACTTTCAGCAATGCGCTGCTCGCGCTAGGCATCTACGACGAAGTGCGCGATGCGCTCGCCGGCTTGGGCGTCGATCTCGCGGCGCTCGAGGAACTCGAGCCGGACGCCGCGCTCGGCAATGGCGGCCTCGGACGCCTTGCGGCCTGTTTCCTCGATTCGATGGCGACGGTCGGCGTGCCGGGCTTCGGCTATGGCATCCGTTACGAATACGGGATGTTCCGTCAGACGATCGTCGACGGCAATCAGGTCGAGATGCCCGATTACTGGCTGCGCGCGGGCAATCCGTGGGAGTTTCCGCGGCCCGAAGTCGTGTACACCGTGCATTTCGGCGGGCGCACGGTGCAACATGACGATCGCACCGACTGGATCGACACCGAGCACGTCAACGCGATGGCCTACGACACGGTCATTCCCGGCTTCGCGACAACGGCCACCAACACGCTGCGCCTGTGGTCCGCGCGCGCAACCGACGAGTTCGATCTCTCCGCGTTCAATCAGGGCGACTATCGGCGCGCGGTGGAGGCGAAGAACACATCGGAACATGTGTCGCGTCTCTTGTATCCCGACGACTCGACTCAGGCCGGACGCGAGTTGCGTCTGCGTCAGGAATACTTCTTCGTCTCCGCGACGATGCAGGATCTGATACGCCGCTATCAGCGCACGCATACGCACTTCGGTCGGCTCGCGGAAAAGGTCGCCGTGCATCTGAACGACACGCATCCGGTGCTCGCGATTCCGGAGCTGATGCGCCTGCTCGTCGATCGGCATCATCTGCCGTGGGACAAGGCGTGGAAGCTCGTGCAGCAGATGTTCTCCTACACGAATCACACGCTGATGCCCGAAGCGCTCGAAACATGGGACGTCGAGATGCTCGCGCGCTTGCTGCCGCGGCATCTGGAGATCATCTTCGAGATCAACGCGCAGTTCCTGAAGCAAGTCACCGAGAAGTTCGGGCGCGATGTCGAACTGATTCGGCGCATCTCGCTCGTCGATGAATTCGGCCAGCGGCGCGTGCGCATGGCGCATCTCGCGATCGTCGCGAGTCACAAGGTGAACGGCGTATCGAAGCTGCACTCGCAACTGATGGTGCAGAACATCTTCTCCGACTTCGCGCGCATGTATCCGGAGCGCTTCACGAACGTGACGAACGGCATCACGCCGCGCCGATGGCTCGCGCAGGCGAGTCCGTCGCTGTCATCGCTGATCGACAAGCGGCTCGGGCCGCGCTGGCGCACCGATCTCTTCGAACTCGGCAGGCTGCGCGAATGGCGCGACGATCCGGAGTTCTGCAAGGCCTTTCACGATGCGAAGTTCGCCAACAAGCTGCGGCTCGTGGAACGCGCGAAACGGGACGCCAACGCGATCATCAATCCGGAAGCGCTGTTCGATCTGCAGGTGAAGCGCATCCACGAATACAAGCGGCAATTGCTCAACATCCTGTATGTGATCGTGCGCTATAACCGCATCCGCGAAAATCCGGAGCAGGACTGGACGCCGCGCGTCGTGATGTTCGCGGGCAAGGCGGCGTCCGCGTACAAGATGGCGAAGAACATCATCAAGCTCATCAACGATGTGTCCCGCAAGATCAACACGGACCCGCTCATCGGCGATCGGCTGAAGGTCGGCTTTATTCCGAACTACGGCGTTTCCGTGGCCGAGCTCATCATTCCGGCGGCGGATCTGTCGGAGCAGATTTCGATGGCGGGCACCGAAGCATCGGGCACCGGCAACATGAAGCTCGCGTTGAACGGCGCACTGACAATCGGCACGCTCGATGGCGCGAACATCGAGATCTGCGATGCCGTGGGGCGCGAGAATATTTTCATCTTCGGCAACACGACCGACGAGATCGAATCGTTGCGCGCGGCGGGTTATCGGCCACGGCAGATTTACGAGGAAAACGCGGAGCTCAAAGTCGCGCTCGACCAGATTCGACTCGGGCACTTCTCGCCGGAAGAGCCGCACCGTTTCTACGACATCTTCCATACGCTCGTGGACTGGGGCGATCACTACATGGTGCTCGCCGATTTCGACAGCTTCGACAAGACGCAGACCGAAGTCGATCTCAAGTACCGCGACAAGGATGCGTGGACGCGGAGCGCGATCGAGAACGTCGCGGGCATGGGCATTTTTTCGTCGGACCGCACGATCGCGGAGTATGCGCGCGACATCTGGCACGTCGAGCCGTTGCAGATCACCTGACGACGCGTTCAGCGCCGTGTGATGCGCGTAATGCGCGTCACGCGGCCGAGCGTTGCGTTGGGAAAATGCGCGGTGAGCGTGCCGATGACATCGTCGATGTCATCGCGATCGGTCTCGACATGGAGCGTGGTGCAATCGCGGAGGCGGCTCGTCTCCACGATATAAGCCTGCGTGCCCGCGCCGAACGCATACGCGAGCATGTCGCGTGCGGCCGACGAATCCAGTCCCGGAACGGTGAGGTCGAACGCGACGCAGTGGCGTGCTTCGCGGCGGCGCGGCGAGCCGCCGTTGACCACGCGCGAAAGAGCGATCGAGTCGAATGTGCGGATATCCATCGATGGAAGCCGTCCGGCGACGGCTCGTTGTGGCGATGCCCGCACTCTAGCGCCGCGCGCCTAAAGGCCGGGCTAAAGAAGCGCGCCGCCGTGTAAACGGCGCATCAAGATCAGGCTTGCGATGACTTCGCGCCTGCGCTCGCCGCATGTTTCGCGACCGCCTCGCCGACGAGCGCCGCGACCTTGTCCGCGAATTCCTGATCCTTCGTGATGAGCACTTCGCGCTCGCCGTCGGGCGTCGCGACCATCAACTGATAGATCACGTCCTGCGTGATCCAGGTGAGATAACCCACGACGACGATCATCACGCCGAGCACGAGCGCCGCGCCCGAGCCGGTGAAGATGCCCGCGCCGAGCACGATCAGCCCGATCAGCGCGATGATGATCGGCAAAGGCTTCTGGCGCGGGATCATCACGACGCGCGCGGCGCGCAGATCGCGCAGCGGAATCATCTGACCGGACGCCGAGAGTCCGGCGCGCGAAAGCGTCACGCCACGTTCATTGAAAGGAGTATCCATAAGGTTTGTGCAGTCTTCTTGCAGCCGATGAAACCGGGGAGCGTACCAGACGGCGCGGCGCGGCGGCATGTCGCACATCGACGCATTCGGCGGGGTTTGCATATCGTAAATTTACGATATATACTTCGCAGCAAGACGATTCGGAACAGGCTGCACGTTCCGTCCGTCAGACGCACGAGCAACGAAATGGACATCGACGCAATTCACAAGGCCCTCGCCAACCCCCTTCGCCGCGAGATTCTGGAATGGCTGAAGGAACCCGAGCTGCATTTCCCTGATCAGGAATTGCCGCACGTGCACGGCGTTTGCGCGGGTCAGATCGATGGGCGCTGCGGCATGTCGCAGTCCACCGTTTCGGCGCATCTCGCGACCTTGCACAAAGCCGGACTCGTCACCACGAAGCGCGTTGGACAGTGGGTGTTCTTCAAGCGCGACGAAGCGGTCATTCAGGCGTTTCGCGATTCCATCGGGAATCTCTGAGCTTGCTTGCCATTCGGTGAAAGTCTGCTTTCAATTTCATTAGGAATCCAATTCATGTCGACTCTTTTCGATCCGCTTAAAGTTGGCGCACTCACGTTGAAGAACCGCATCATCATGGCGCCGCTCACGCGTCAGCGCGCGGGCGTCGAACGCGTGCCGAACGCGTTGATGGCGCAGTACTACGCAGACCGCGCATCGGCGGGGCTGATTCTGAGCGAAGCGACGTCGGTGACGCCGCAAGGCGTCGGCTATGCCGACACGCCGGGCATCTGGTCCGACGAGCAAGTGGAAGGCTGGAAGCTCGTCACGAAGGCCGTGCACGAAGCGGGCGGCAAGATCTTCCTGCAACTGTGGCACGTCGGCCGCATTTCCGATCCGATCTTTTTGAATGGCGAACTGCCGGTCGCGCCGAGCGCGATCGCGGCGGGAGGACACGTGAGCCTCGTGCGTCCGCAGCGTCCGTACGTGACGCCGCGCGCGCTCGAACTGGATGAAATCGCCGGTGTCGTCGCGGCGTACCGCAAGGGCGCGGAAAACGCGAAGCGCGCGGGCTTCGACGGCGTCGAAGTGCACGGCGCGAACGGCTATCTGCTCGACCAGTTCCTGCAGGACAGCACGAACAAGCGTACCGACGCCTACGGCGGCCCGATCGAAAATCGTGCGCGCCTGCTGCTCGAAGTCGTCGATCAGGCTATCGAAGTTTGGGGCGCGGATCGCGTCGGCGTGCATCTCGCGCCGCGCGCGGATTCGCACACGATGGGCGACAGCGATCGCGCCGCGACCTTCGGTTACGTCGCGCGTGAACTGGGCCGCCGCAAGATCGCGTTCATCGCGGCACGCGAGCATGAAGCCGCCGACAGCCTCGGGCCGCAATTGAAGAAGGCGTTCGGCGGCGTGTATATCGCCAACGAAGGCTTCACGAAGGCCAGCGCCGAAGCGATCATCGCCCGCGGCGACGCCGATGCCGTCGCGTGGGGCAAGCCCTTCATCGCGAATGCGGATCTGGTGCGCCGCTTCGAAGTCGATGCCGATCTCAACAACTGGGACACGTCGACGTTCTATGCGCCGGGCGCGAAGGGCTATACGGATTACCCGTTGCTCGAAACGGCGGAATAAGACGCGTCGAAGTTAGCGTCTCGATGAAAACAGCGGCTCCGGCCGCTGTTTTCATTGATGGTTTCAAAGCTGCACCAAATAGTGTATTGCTGGCGTTCGGATCATTCATTCCCTTCATCGCTGATGTGCGAGCGGCTCATACCGCAAAGGAGTGCCTATGTCCTGGCTTACGGCAACACTGCGCAGTTATCCTGAAATCGCCATCTTTCTGTCGCTCGGCGTCGGCTATTGGGTCGGCGGAAAAAGCTTTCGCGGCTTCAGCCTCGGCGCCGTGACGGCGACCTTGCTCGCGGCCATCGCCATCGGGCAACTAGGCATCACCATTTCGTCGAACGTCAAATCGGTCTTCTTTCTGATGTTCCTGTTCGCCGTCGGTTACGGCGTCGGTCCGCAGTTCGTGCGCGGCATCGCGAAAGACGGCTTGCCGCAGGCGATCTTCTCCGTCATCCAGTGCGTGCTGTGCCTCGCGGCGCCTTACGCGGCGGCGAAGATCGCGGGTTATGACGTCGGCTCGGCGGCGGGCCTGTTCGCGGGCTCGCAGACGATTTCCGCTTCGATGGGCCTTGCCACCGACGCCATCAACCGGCTCGGCCTGCCGCCGGATCAGGCGAAGGCGCTGCTCGACGCGATGCCGACCGCCTACGCCGTGACCTATATCTTCGGGACGATCGGCTCCGCGCTGATTCTCGCGATGCTCGGGCCGAAGCTGCTCAACATCGACCTCGTCGCGGCCTGCAAGGAATACGAGGCGACGCTCGGCGGCGGCGGCGATCTCGGCGGCGCGGGGCAGGCGTGGCACAAGTTCGAACTGCGCGCGTATCGCGTGGCCGAGCACGGGCGCGCGGCGGGCATGTCGGTCGCGCAGGCCGAAGCGCTGGAGCCGGAAGGCGCGCGGCTCTTCATCGAGCGGATTCGGCGCGGCGGAACCATTCAGGAAGCGAAGATCGACGACGTGCTGCAACCGGGCGATGTCGTCGCGGTCTCCGGGCGGCGCGAGCTGCTCGTCGATCTGCTCGGCGGCGTCGCGACCGAAGTGGACGACGCCGAACTGCTCGCCGTGCCGATCGAAGGCGTCGATATCTACGTGACGAGCAAGGCCGTCGACGGCAAGACGCTGCAGGAGCTCGCGCATATGCCCGCGTCGCGCGGCGTGTTTCTGCGCAAGATCAAGCGCGGCGCGACCGAAACGCAGATACCGATTCTGCCGAGCACGAAGCTGCATCGCGGCGACACGATCACGCTCGTCGGCCGGACGCAGGACACGTCGGCGGCGGCGAAGGCGATCGGCGTGCTCGACCGTCCGACCGACGCCGCCGACATGGCGTTCGTCGGCCTCGCGATCACGCTCGGCGCGTTGATCGGCGCGCTCGTGCTGCATGTCGGCGCGATTCCGCTCACGCTGTCGACGGCGGGCGGCGCGCTCATCGCGGGCATCGTGTTCGGCTGGCTGCGCGCGATCCATCCGACGTTCGGCCGCATTCCGTCGCCGACGATCTGGTTCATGAACTCAGTCGGCCTGAACGTCTTTATCGCGGTCGTGGGGATTTCGGCGGGGCCGGGCTTCGTCGCGGGCTTGCAGAAGCTCGGCGTGAGTCTCTTTCTGTGGGGCATTTTCGCGTCGGCGGTGCCGCTCATCATCGGCATGTACATCGCGAAGTACGTGTTCAAGTTTCATCCCGCGATCCTGCTCGGCATCTGCGCCGGCGCGCGCACGACCACCGCCGCGCTCGGCATGATCTGCGACGCCGCGAAGAGCCAGGTGCCGGGCCTCGGCTACACGGTGACGTACGCGGTCGGCAATACGCTGCTCACGATCTGGGGCATGGTCATCGTGATGCTGCTGACGTGACGCGGTCTTCCTGCCGCATTGTTTCCATCATCAATTCTGGAGGTGTTGGATGGCAAAGTCCGATAAATCGGGTTCCAACGACCGCGCCGGCATGGCGGCGCTCAGCCCGTTCGAGCTGAAGGACGAGCTCATCAAGGCGGCGGGCGGCGGGGCGGTCGAGCGTCCGGCCAATCTCGCGATGCTCAATGCGGGGCGCGGCAATCCGAACTTTCTCGCGACGATACCGCGTCATGGTTTCTGGCAACTCGGCCTCTTCGCGATGCGCGAGTCCGAGCGCTCGTTCGCGTACATGCCGGAAGGCGTCGGCGGTTTTCCGAAGCGCGAAGGGCTCGAAGAGCGCTTCGAGATTTTCGCGCGCGAGAACAAGGGCGTGCCGGGCATCGCGTTTCTTGCGGGCGCGGTGTCGTACGTGCGCGATCAGCTCGGCCTGAACGCGGGCGACTTTCTCTATGAGATGTGCGAAGGCATCCTCGGATCGAACTATCCCGTGCCGGACCGCATGCTGAAGCTGTCGGAGCAGATCGTCGCGCAATATCTGAGGCGCGAGATGATCGGCAAGCATCCGTTCGTCGGCGAATTCGATGTCTTCGCGGTCGAAGGCGGCACCGCCGCGATGACCTACATCTTCAACACGATGCGCGAGAACTTCCTGATCGCGCCCGGCGACACGATCGCGCTCGGCACCCCGATCTTCACGCCGTACATCGAGATTCCGCGCCTGAACGATTACAAGCTGAAGGTCGTCAATCTGGAGGCGGACGTCGCCCGCGGCTGGCAATACTCGAAGGCCGAGCTCGACAAGCTGCGCGATCCGAAAGTGAAGGCGTTTTTCCTCGTGAATCCGAGCAATCCGCCATCGGTGAAGATGGACGACGAAAGCCTCGAATACATCGCGGAGATCGTGAAGGAGCGGCCCGATCTGATCCTTCTGACCGACGACGTCTACGGCACCTTCGCCGACGATTTCGTGTCGCTGTTCGCGTTGTGCCCGAAGAACACGATCCTCGTTTATTCGTATTCCAAGTATTTCGGCGCGACCGGCTGGCGTCTCGGCGCGATCGCGACGCATCGCGACAACGTGCTCGACAAGCAGCTCGCCGCGCTGCCGAAGGACAAGCGGGCGGAGCTTCACGAACGCTACGAATCGATCACGACGGAGCCCGACAAGCTCAAGTTCATCGACCGGCTGGTTGCGGACAGCCGTACCGTCGCGCTGAATCACACGGCGGGATTGTCGACGCCGCAGCAGGTGCAGATGGTGCTGTTCTCGCTCTTCTCGCTGATGGACACGCCCGACGCGTACAAGAACGCGTTGAAGCGCCTGATCCGCAGCCGCAAGCAGGCGCTGTATCGCGAGATCGGCATCGCGCTCGAAGAAGAGGACAAGAACGAGGTCGATTACTACACGATCCTCGATATCGAATATCTCGGCGAGCGCAGGCACGGCCGCGAACTGGTCGACTGGGTCATCAAGAACACGGAGCCTTCGGAGATGCTCTTCAGGCTCGCGAAAGAAGCGCGTGTCGTGCTGCTGCCGGGGCGCGGCTTCGGCACGCAGCATCCGTCGGGGCGCGTGTCGCTCGCGAATCTGAACGAGAGCGACTACATGCAGATCGGCCGCGCGATCCGCAAGCTGATGGACGAGTACATCGAGCGCTATAACAAGGCCGTCGGCAAGAAGTCCGACAAGAGGTAAACAAATCGGGCCGCCCGATACGTCTGGCGGCCCGATCTCATGTCAACTCAGCAAGCAAGCTCAGAACTTGTGGCGGATGCCGATGCGGAACGCAAGCTGATCGTCTTCGCCCAGACCCGACGTGCCGAAGTAGCTCGACGACGACGAACCGATCGACGCCTGATTCTCGACGCCGCGGTTCGAACCCGAAGCCTTCTGATAGATGCCGAGCACGTACACATCGGTGCGCTTGGAAAGCGCGTAGTCGACGCTCGCGTCGACCTGGTTCCAGTGGCCGCTCGAGTTGCCCGTCATGTTCAGGTACGAGTAGCCGAGGCCGGCCGACAGCGCCGACGTGAAGCTGTACTTGCCGCCGATATCGAACGCGTTGAGCTTGGAGCTCGCGCCGTTGATCGGCTCGAACAGCGTGTTGGTCCACAGGCCGAACACGGTCGCCGCGCCGAACGCGTAGTTCGCGCCGACGCCGAACGTGCGCAGATCCTTGCCGGCGTTCGCGGTGCCCATCGTCTGGATGTTCGCGACGGCCGTGCTGAACGCGGGCGTCGATGCCGCCGGATAGCGGATGTCGGTGTACGCCGCGCCGATGCCGAACGGACCCGCCTTGTAGTTCAGGCCGAAGCTGTACGCGCGCGACGAACCCGCCGTCGTGGTCGTGCCGACGGTCGTGTTGGGCGTGCCCGCGAACGCGCCTGCCTGGTTCGAGAAGCCGTACATCGCGCCGAACGTCACGCCGTAGAAGCTCGCGCTGCTGAACTTGACCGCGTTGTTGATGCGGCTCGACGTCAGCTGGTCGACGTCGTTCATGTGATACGCGTAGTTGCCCGCGAGCGTCTGGCCGCCGATCGAATAGTTGCTGCCGAGGTAATCGGTCGAGAACGAATATTGACGGCCGAAGGTCAGCGAGCCGACGTCGTTCTTCGCGAGACCGACGTATGCCTGACGGCCGAACAGCGCGCCGCCCTGGCCGAGCGTGCCGGTGCCGCTATTGAAGCCGTTCTCCAACGTGAAGATCGCCTTCAGGCCGCCACCCAGGTCTTCCGAACCCTTCAGGCCCCAACGGCTGCCTTGCGCGACGCCGTCGTCGTACTTGAAGAGCTTATCGCCCGCGCGCGTCGCGGTTTGCGTGCTGTTGTTCACGTAGCTGATGCCGGCGTCGATGATGCCGTAGAGCGTTACGCTGCTTTGCGCTTGCGCTTGCGCGGACGTGGCGGCGAGGGCGGCAAAGGTGGCGAGCGCGGCGGTCGCCAAGAGATTCTTCTTCAAAACAAGCTCCGTATGATGGTTCGCGGTGTGGTTGTTGACGGTGTCTGCAGTGCGTCGCGCTCTGATGGCGCGTGGCGTTCGACGGGCGCAAATGTAGCGGGCGCTAAAGAAAGAAATGTGACAGTGCTTTCAGCCGCCTTGCGGTGTGTCGCGTGTGCAACAGGGATGGCGAAATATCGGCGCTTGTGTATTCGGCGCGTCCGATGCGATGCTCTCGGTTCCGTCACCGCGAGCGAAAACATGGACGAGCAAGGAATCCGGGAACTGGAGGAGCGCCTGAAGAAGGCGATGCTGGCATCGGACGTGGACGCACTCGATGCGCTATTGGCCGACGACCTCAGTTTCGTCGATGCGACCGGCAAGGTCTGGACGAAGTCCGACGATCTCAACGGACATCGTTACGGCATGCAGCGCATCGAGAAACTGGACGTCGAGGATCAGAGCGTGCGCGTGTACGGCGCGTTTGCCGTGACGGTCACGCGCGTGGCGCTTTCGGGAACGTTCGCGGGCGCGCCGTTCGCGGGCAGCTTGCGCTACACGCGAACGTGGGGTGACATTGGCGGCGCGTGGAAGATCGTCGCGGCGCAATGCTGTCTCGCGCCGTTCTGATCCGCCGCGAAACGCTTACGCCGACAGCAGCGAGCCCGTGCGATAGGCCTTCGCGCCCGCAATGCGCGCCACTTCCAGCCCGGCCGTCGCGAAGCGCGTGATATGCCGTGCGTACATCACGCCGGAGGTCGTGCACTTGAGCGTGGTGACGACATCGGTGAGCGGATCGACGATATCGGCGATCGGCTCGCCCGCTTCGATGAACGCGCCCACTTGCGCGCGAAACACGAGCACGCCCGACGCCGGCGCGACGATCGGCTCCGCGCCCGCGAGCGGCGTCGCCGGATACGCGAGCGGCGGCTGCTCGGGCACGGGCGCGTCGATCACGCCGCGGTGGATCAGATAGTTGACGATGGCCTGCGCGTCTTTATCCGCGAGTTCGTAGGACACGTCGTGCTGGCTGCGCAGTTCGACCGTCACCGAAATGCCGCCATTCGGAATCGGGAAGCGCTCGCCGTAACGCTGGCGCAAATCCGACCAGCAGAAGCTGTGGATTTCGTCGAACGGATTGCCGACCGAATTCAGCGCGAGCAGCGACGCTCTTGCATCGAGATAGCGCGCGAGCGGCTCGACTTCGTCCCAGATGTCCGGATTGGTGTAGAGATGCAGCGCGGCGTCGAGATCGCAGTGCAGATCGAGCACGACATCGGCGTCGAAGGAAAGCTTTTGCAGCGCGAGGCGTTGCGATTCGAGCTCGGTGTGCGGCGTCTGCTCGTCGAGCGCTTCTTTCATCGCGGCGCGCACGGCGAGCTTGTTCGCGCCGGCGTCCTTGCCGAGGCGCGCTTCGATGCGCGGCGCGATCAGCGCGGCGAGATCGTGGAAATTGCGGTTGAAGTTGTGGCCGCTGTTGGTCTCGAAGCGGCCCATCAGCGTGCCGTGCAGATGTTGCGACAGGCCGATCGGATTCGGCACCGGCACGATGACGACTTCGCCGCGCAGCTTGCCCGCCGCTTCGAATTCGGTGAGCTGGCGGCGCAGACGCCATGCGACGAGCATGCCGGGCAGTTCGTCCGCGTGCAGCGACGACTGGACGTAGATTTTCTGGCCGCCGCCGGGGCCGTAGTGAAAACTCGTGATGTTGCGGGAAGTGCCGAGCGTCGGCGAGATCAGGGAATGAGTTCTGGTTTGCATGTTGGTCGCGCGCAGGCGAGTGCGCGGTCTTGCCTCGGAAAAGTGCTCCGCGCCGCGGCGTCTCCTTCCGTCGGCGCTGTCTCGAACGTTCGATCTTAGCGGAAATCGGCCGCCGAAACCGCTGTCCGAAAAGCAAACGGGCTCCGCGCCCTTGAGCGCGGAGCCCGTTCGTCAGCCGGTGTGGCTTGTGGCGAGCGGCTTAGCTGCCGTACACGTCGAAGTCGAAGTACTTCTTTTCGAGCTTCTTGTAGGTGCCGTCCTTGATGATGTCGGCGATAGCCTTGTCGATCTTCGCCTTCAGATCGGTGTCTTCCTTGCGCAGACCGATGCCCGCGCCGTTGCCGAGCGTCTTCGGATCGTCGATGTTTTGACCGGCGAAGTCGTAGCCCGCGCCGCGCGGCGTCTTCAGGAAGCCGATTTCAGCCTGCACCGCGTCTTGCAGCGCGGCGTCCAGGCGGCCCGAGATCAGATCGGCATAGACCTGGTCCTGGTTCTGGTACGGCGTGACCGTCACGCCCTTCGGCGCCCAGTAGGTCTTGGCGTAGGTTTCCTGGATCGTGCCCTGTTCGACGCCCACGTTCTTGCCCTTCAGGCTTTCGGCCGTCGGCAGGATGTTGCTGCCCTTTTTCGCGACGAGGCGCGTCGGCGTGTTGAAGAGCTTGCTCGAGAAGGCGATCTGCTCGGCGCGTTGCGGCGTCATCGACATCGAGGAAAGCACGCCGTCGAACTTCTTCGCCTTGAGCGCGGGAATCATGCCGTCGAAGTCGTTTTCCACCCACACGCACTTTGCCTTCAGGCGCGCGCAGATCTCATTGCCGAGATCGATGTCGAAACCGACCAGCTTGCCGTCGGAACCCTTCGACTCGAACGGGGGATAGCTTGCGTCGACGCCGAAACGGATCGTCGAATAGTCCTTCGCAAGCGCCGGCGTGACGGCGGTGAGCGACGTGGCGGCGAGGAGGGACATCGTCAGTGCCGCGAGCAGTTTCTTCACTGTTTTAACTCCAGAAGGTGGTCAGTTCAGCCCGGAAGGTCTCGTACCGGACGTCCGGCGCGTCGTTGGGCGCCAGAGCATGATATTCCGCGGATCGTGTCCGTTCAGAATCGGCAGAAGGTTACCAAGCCAAAATAGTTCGGGAGCTAGTAAAAGCCCGGATAGCGGGGCTTTAGAGCTTTTCTTCGTATCGGGGGCTGAGCGGATGGTTCTTCCGGAACCCCGGCAGTCCGATGGCGATCGGTGTGACGCACGAGGCGACGGGATTCAGCTTCCAGCTCATGTTACCCACCCGGTTAAAATTCGTCCCTCGTCCGACCGCGCCGCGCCAGCGATGCCGCGCGGCGCACCCCGCCTCATCAGGAGACACCCCGATGGCAACACCCCGCAGCGCACACGCACAGGCGCTTCCCGTCACCGCCGGCAGCATTTCCGCCCGGCTCGATCGCCTGCCCGCCACGCGCTCCGTCTGGACGCTCATCGTCCTTTTGAGCCTCGGTTTCTTCTTCGAGCTCTACGATCTGCTGTATTCCGGATACGTCGCACCGGGTCTCGTCAAAAGCGGCATTCTCACGCCGACGACCAGCGGACTTTTCGGCATGACGGGCGTCGCGAGCTTTATCGCGTCGCTGTTCGCGGGGCTTTTCATCGGCACGATCGCCTGCGGATTTCTCGCCGACCGCTTCGGACGGCGCGCGATCTTCACGTATTCGCTGCTCTGGTACACCGGCGCCAACCTCGTCATGGCGTTCCAGGACACGGCGACCGGCCTGAACGTCTGGCGCTTCGTCGCGGGCGTGGGCATCGGGGTGGAACTGGTGACGATCGGCACGTATATCTCCGAACTCGCGCCGAAACACATCCGCGGGCGCGCGTTCGCATGCGAGCAGGCGGTCGGTTTCATGGCGGTGCCGGTGGTCGCGTTTCTCGCCTATCTGCTCGTGCCGCGCGCGCCCTTCGGCATCGACGGCTGGCGCTGGGTCGTCATCATCGGCGCGCACGGGGCGCTCTTCGTCTGGTGGATTCGCCGCACGCTGCCCGAAAGCCCGCGCTGGCTCGCGCAGAAAGGACGCCTCGACGAAGCCGATCGCGTGATGCGCGCGCTCGAAGAGAAAGTCGCGCGCGAATACGGCAAGCCGCTGCCGCCGCCCGAACCCGCCGTCGAGACAGCGGAGCGGCGCGGCGCGTTCGCCGACATGTGGAAGCCGCCCTACGGCAAGCGCGCCGCGATGATGATCATCTTCAACATATTCCAGACCGTCGGTTTTTACGGCTTCGCCAACTGGGTGCCGACGCTGCTGGTCAAGCAGGGCATCACGGTGACGTCGAGCCTGATGTATTCGAGCATCATTGCGATCGCCGCGCCGGTCGGACCGATCATCGGGCTCGCCATTGCCGACAGGATCGAGCGCAAGACCGCGATCGTCGCGATGGCCGCGCTCAACATCGTCTGCGGGCTGGCCTTCAGCCAGTCGGGCAACCCGGCGTTTCTGATCGCGATGGGCGTCGGCCTCACGCTCTCCGCGAACATCATGTCGTACAGCTATCACGCGTATCAGACCGAACTCTTTCCGACGAGCATCCGCGCGCGCGCCGTCGGTTTCGTGTATTCGTGGAGCCGTTTCTCCGCGATTTTCACGTCGTTCATCATCGCGGGCGTGCTGAAGGGTTTCGGGACGACGGGCGTGTTCGTGTTCATCGCGTCGGCGATGCTGATCGTGATGGCCGCGATCGGTTTCATGGGCCCGCGAACGCGCGATCTCGCGCTGGAGAAAATCTCGCGATAGGCGAAAATGCGCGCATGATGCTGCGAGTCAGCGTCCTGTATGCCAAAATCCGCAGGACCTACCCATTCGGCGGCCAATATTCGAATATGTCCGACACGCTCAACCCGGTGGAAGCAGATCATGCGATGCGCAACTGGACGTACCGGTCGACGGGGAAGATTCCGATCGGTTCGGACCTGCACAAGCGCATGTTCTGCGAGATGTTGCTGACGACGCACAATCCGTACAAGCCGGCCGTCATCGACTGGCCGAAGCTCGATCCCGCGGCGTTGAAGCGCGTGACTTCGCTGCCGATCTGGGATATCGCGGTGCAGACGGAAGGGCGCGCGTCGATCCGCGTCGCGACCTACGCGGGCACCGTCGGCGATCCGCAATTGCGCGAAGCCTTGCGCATGAACGGCGGCGAGGAAGCGCGGCACAAGCTGGTGCTGTCGAAGCTCGTCGAGGCATATGGCATCGAGCTCGCGCCCGAACCGCCGTATCCCGCTCCCGACGATGCATTGCGCGCGTGGATGCTCACGGGTTACAGCGAGTGCATCGACAGTTTCTTCGCGTTCGGCCTATTCGAGGCGGCGCGACAATCGGGTTATTTTCCCGAGGAACTCGTCGAAACCTTCGAGCCGGTGATTCAGGAAGAGGCGCGGCACATCCTGTTTTTCGCGAACTGGGTCGCGTGGTATCGGCGGAGTCTGCCTTGGTATCGCAAGCCGTGGTTCCTGGTCAAGACCGCGAGCGTGTGGATTTCGCTGATTCGCGACCGCATCTCGCTCGCGCGCGGCTTCGACAAGAGCGGCGCGGCGCAGGATGCGAACTTTCCGGCGAATGTCGGCGATTCGGTCGCGGGCGATGTATCGGTTCGCTCGCTGATCGAACTGTGTCTCGCCGAAAATGATCGCCGCATGGGCGGTTACGACGCGCGCCTGCTGCGTCCTACGACCGTGCCGAAACTCGCGCGGCTCGCGCTGCGCTTCGTCAAGAAGTAGGTTTCTCGCGCGCGGCGCTCGCTTCGAAGCGCCGCGACGCTTCCTCGACGTCCTGCCGGAACTGCGCGAGCGCCGCCAGTTGCGCGTTCGGCGGCTGCAGCGCCGCCCACAATACTTCCACCAATTCGTTCGCCGTCGTCTCGATCTGAGTCTGACTCAGGCGGCGCTTCGCGAGCGTCGCGTCCCACAGGACGTGCTCCATCGGCCCGAAAACGAGCGAGCGCAACAGACGCAACGGCATGTCGGCGCGCACGTGGCCGAGCGCCTGGCCGCGCGCGAGCACGTCCATCAGCGGCGCGGTGTAGCGGCGTTGCAGCTCGGTCAGCGTGTCGGAGAGATCGTGCTGCTTCGTGCGGCCTTCCGACAGCACGAGCGCGCACAACCCGGTGCCGTTCATCAGCATCAGCCGCATGTGCGTTCTGACGATGAACGCGAACTGCTGCCGCACGGAGCCGTCCCGCGGGAGGCCGCTCTCGAACGCATCGATGATTTCGTCGTACCAATCCGCGATGACGCGCGCGCACAACTCGCGCTTGCCGCTGAAATAGCTGAACACCGTCGCTTCCGAAATGCCCGCGCGCTGCGCGATCTCGGCGCTCGTCGCGGCGTCGTAGCCTTTCTCGGCGAAGACGTCGCGCCCCGCCTGCAGGATGTCCTTCACGCGCTGCTGCGATTTGACGCCGGCGGGCGCGCGGCGGCCGGTGGCGGTGGTTTGCGTCGACATTGGCGGGAAACGTGGGGAAATAAATGTGAGCGTAGCTCAAAAATCTATTGACGGCTAGGCGATTTGAGCGTGAAATTGCCCCATTCCGTGGTTTGTGGTCCTGTGTGAGTGAGGCTCATATTTCAGGACGCACCGAAAACATCGCATCTGGAGGAGACGACCCATGAGCAACGTACCCGGCCTGAATTTCGCGTTGGGCGAAGACATCGACATGTTGCGCGACTCGCTCGCCAATTTCGCAGCGAAGGAAATCGCGCCGCGCGCGGGCGAGATCGATCACAGCGATCAGTTCCCGATGGACCTCTGGAAGAAATTAGGCGATCTCGGCGTGCTCGGCATGACGGTCTCCGAGGAATACGGCGGCGCGAACATGGGCTATACGGCGCACATGGTCGCGATGGAAGAGATTTCGCGGGCGTCGGCGTCGGTCGGGTTGTCGTACGGCGCGCATTCGAATCTGTGCGTGAACCAGATTCATCGCAATGGCACCGAGGCGCAAAAGCGCAAGTATCTGCCGAAGCTCGTGTCCGGCGAGCATATCGGCGCGCTTGCGATGAGCGAGCCGAACGCCGGTTCCGACGTCGTCAGCATGAAGCTGCGCGCCGAGGAAAAGGGCGATCACTACGTGCTCAACGGCACCAAGATGTGGATCACCAACGGGCCGGATTGCGACACGCTCGTCGTGTACGCGAAGACGGACATCGAAGCCGGTCCGCGCGGCATCACGGCGTTCATCGTCGAGAAGGGCATGAAAGGCTTTTCGGTTGCGCAGAAGCTCGACAAGCTCGGCATGCGCGGCTCGCATACCGGCGAACTCGTGTTCGAGAACGTCGAAGTGCCGAAGGAGAACATTCTCGGTCAACTGAACGGCGGCACGAAAGTGCTGATGAGCGGCCTCGACTACGAGCGCGCGGTGCTCGCGGGCGGGCCGACCGGCATCATGCTCGCGTGCATGGACGCGGTCGTGCCGTATATCCACGATCGCAAGCAGTTCGGTCAGGCGATCGGCGAATTCCAGCTCATTCAGGGGAAGGTCGCGGACATGTACTCGACGCTGCAAGCGTGCCGCGCGTATCTTTACGCCGTCGGCCGTCAGCTCGATACGCTCGGCTCGGACCATGTGCGGCAAGTGCGCAAGGACTGCGCGGGCGTCATTCTCTACACCGCCGAAAAAGCGACGTGGATGGCGGGCGAAGCGATTCAGGTGCTCGGGGGCAACGGCTACATCAACGAATATCCGGTCGGCCGTCTGTGGCGCGATGCGAAGCTCTATGAAATCGGCGCGGGCACGAGCGAAATCCGCCGCATGCTGATCGGCCGCGAACTGTTCGCCGAGACGGCTTGAGGCGCGCGTCATGACGATCATCGAATCGAAACTGAATCCGCGCGGCGAGGAATTCCGCACGAACGCGGCGGCGCTCGAAGCGCTCGTCGCGGACCTCAAAGAGAAGATCGCGAAGATCGCGGAAGGCGGCGGCGCGGCCGCGCGCGACAAGCACGTATCGCGCAACAAGCTGCTGCCGCGCGATCGCATCGCGCAACTGCTCGATCCGGGCACGCCGTTTCTCGAACTGTCGCAGCTCGCGGCGTACGGTATGTACAACGATGACGCGCCCGGCGCGGGCATCATCACCGGCATCGGGCGCATTGCGGGGCAGGAGTGCGTCGTCGTGTGCAACGACGCGACGGTCAAGGGCGGCACGTACTATCCCGTCACCGTGAAGAAGCATTTGCGCGCGCAGGAAATAGCGGAGCAGAACCGCCTGCCGTGCGTGTATCTCGTCGATTCGGGCGGCGCGAATCTGCCGAATCAGGACGACGTGTTTCCCGATCGCGATCACTTCGGCCGCATCTTCTACAACCAGGCGAACATGTCGGCGCAAGGCATCGCGCAGATCGCCGTGGTGATGGGCTCGTGCACGGCGGGCGGCGCGTACGTGCCCGCGATGAGCGATGAATCGATCATCGTCAAGAATCAAGGCACGATCTTTCTCGGCGGTCCGCCGTTGGTGAAAGCCGCGACGGGCGAAGAAGTCAGCGCCGAAGATCTCGGCGGCGGCGATGTCCATACGCGTCTGTCCGGCGTCGCCGATCATCTCGCGCAGAACGACGCGCATGCGCTCGGCATCGCGCGCAGCATCGTCGGCAATCTGAATCGCGTGAAGACGCCGACGCTCGCATTGAAAGAACCGCTGCCGCCGCGCTATGACCCGCAAAGCGTCTACGGCGTGATTCCCGTCGATACGCGCAAGCCTTTCGACGTGCGTGAAGTGATCGCGCGCATCGTCGACGATTCCGCTTTCGACGAATTCAAGGCGCGCTACGGCACGACGCTCGTCTGCGGTTTCGCGCATATCTGGGGGCATCCGGTCGGCATCGTCGCGAACAATGGCATTCTCTTCAGCGAATCCGCCTTGAAGGGCGCGCATTTCATCGAACTGTGCGCGCAACGCAAGATTCCCCTCGTGTTCCTGCAGAACATCACGGGCTTCATGGTCGGCCGCAAGTACGAGAACGAAGGCATCGCGCGCAACGGCGCCAAGATGGTGACGGCGGTCGCGACCGCCAAGGTGCCGAAGTTCACGGTGATCATCGGCGGCTCGTTCGGCGCGGGCAATTACGGCATGTGCGGCCGCGCGTATTCGCCGCGCTTTCTGTGGATGTGGCCGAACGCGCGCATCTCGGTGATGGGCGGCGAGCAGGCCGCGTCCGTGCTCGCGACGGTGCGGCGCGACGGCATCGAGAAGAAGGGCGGCACGTGGTCGAAGGAGGACGAGGAAGCGTTCAAGGCGCCGATCCGCGATCAATACGAAGTGCAAGGGCATCCGTATTACGCGAGCGCGCGTCTGTGGGACGACGGCGTGATCGATCCCGCGCAGACCCGCGACGTTCTGGGCCTCGGATTGGCCGCGACGATGAACGCACCTATCGAAGAAACACGCTTCGGCGTGTTCCGCATGTGACCTCGGGATGTAACGCCATGTTCAACAAAATACTCATAGCGAACCGCGGCGAGATCGCATGCCGCGTCGCGGCGACGGCGAAGCGCCTGAACGTCGGCAGCGTCGCGGTGTATTCGGACGCCGATGCCAAAGCGAAACACGTCGATGTCTGCGATGAAGCGGTGCATGTCGGCGGATCGGCGGCGTCGGAGAGTTATCTGCGCATCGAGCGCATCGTCGATGCAGCGAAGAAAACCGGCGCGCAAGCAATTCATCCGGGCTACGGATTTCTTTCGGAAAACGAAGCATTCGCGAACGCGTGCGAAAAAGCCGGACTCGTGTTCATCGGACCGCCCGTCGAGGCGATCAGCGCGATGGGTTCGAAAGCCGCCGCGAAAGCGCTGATGCAATCCGCATCGGTGCCGCTCGTGCCCGGCTATCACGGCGACGATCAGGATCCGTCGCTGCTTCAGCGCGAAGCGGATCGCATCGGTTATCCGGTGCTGCTGAAAGCGAGCGCGGGCGGCGGCGGCAAGGGCATGCGCGTCGTCGAGAGAAGCGAGGATTTCGCGGCGGCGCTCGCGTCGTGCAAGCGCGAGGCGGCGTCGAGCTTCGGCAACGATCGCGTGTTGATCGAGAAGTATCTGCTGCGTCCCCGTCACGTCGAAGTGCAGGTTTTCGCGGACAAGCACGGCAACGCGGTCTATCTATTCGATCGCGATTGCTCCGTGCAGCGGCGCCATCAGAAAGTATTGGAAGAAGCGCCCGCGCCCGGCCTCAACGACGAAACCCGTCGCGCGATGGGCGAAGCTGCGGTCGCGGCGGCGCGCGCCGTGAATTACGTCGGCGCGGGCACGGTCGAATTCATCATGACGCAGGACGGCCAGTTCTACTTCATGGAGATGAACACGCGCCTGCAGGTCGAGCATCCGGTGACAGAGATGGTCACGGGCCTCGATCTCGTCGAGTGGCAACTGCGCGTGGCGGCGGGCGAGCCGCTGCCGTTGAAGCAAAACGAGCTGAAGGTGCATGGCCACGCGATCGAGGCGCGCATCTACGCGGAGAATCCGTCGCGCGGCTTTCTGCCGTCGACGGGCACGCTCAAGCACGTGCGCATGCCGCACGCGGTTGAGTTTTCGATCGATGGCGACGTGCGCGTCGATAGCGGCGTGCGTCAGGGCGATGCCATCACGCCGTTCTACGATCCGATGATCGCGAAGCTGATCGTGCATGGGCGCGACCGTCGCGACGCGCTCGCCCGCATGGCGCGCGGGCTGGCGGAATGCGAGATCGTCGGCTTGTCGACGAACGTCGAGTTCCTGCAGCGCATCGTGAAGAGCGAGCCGTTCGCGTCGGCTGATCTCGATACGGGCCTGATCGAGCGTCATCACGATGCGCTCTTCGCGCCGACGCACGTCTCGCGCAAGAAGGGGCTCGCGCTCGCATGCGCCGCGCTGCTCACGCGCGAGGGCGGCGAGGCGCACGGACATTCGCCGTGGGATGCGCTGTCGCACTGGCGCATGGCGGGCGGCTACAGCCAGGATTTGAACTGGCGCGCGCTCGATACCGACGAAACGCTCAAGGTCGTGTTCACGAAGAACGGCGAGAAGCGCCTGCGTCTCGACGATGCCAGCGCGCGCTTCGACTGGTCGCATAGCGGCGAGACATCGTTCGCGGTGCAACTCGACGATGCGCTGATCAAAGGCCACGTCTTCACCGACGGCGACGTCTTCCACGTCTTCCACGAAGGCGCGGCGTTCCAGTTCGAATGGCAGAACCTGATGGCGCACGCGGGCGATGCCGAGCACGAAGGCCGTCTCACCGCGCCGATGCCCGGCAAGGTGATCGCGGTGCTCGTGGAAACGGGCGCATCCGTGACGAAGGGCGCGCCGCTGATGGTGATGGAAGCGATGAAGATGGAGCACACGATCGTGGCTCCGGCGACGGGCAAGATCGGCGAGATTCTGTTCGAGGTCGGCGATCAGGTCGCCGACGGCTCGCAATTGCTCGTGCTGGAAGTCGAGCAGGCCGCTAGCGCTTGACCTTGGCGGGCGCGCCGAGCAGCGTCTCTTCGCTCTCGGCGCGCACGAGAATTTCCACGCGGCGATTCAGTGCGCGCCCTTCACGGGTGTCGTTCGTCGCGATGGGCCGCAGATACGCCATGCCCTTCGTCGTGATGCGTTCGGCGGGCACGCCGCGCGCGATCAACGCCTGCGCGACGGCATCGGCGCGCGCCGCCGACAGTGCGCGGTTATAGGCGAGCGAGCCTTCGTTGTCGGTATGGCCTTCGATCAGCACGGGCCGCATGCTGCGCTTCAACACTTGCGCCGCGCGATCGAGCATCGGCGAATCGCTGCGGCGAAGCGTCGATTCATCGGTATCGAAGAGCGGCGTGTTCGGCAAGCGCATCTCCACGCCTCCCTTGACCGGCAACATCGTGATGCCGTATTGCGCGTTCAACCGGTCTTCCTTCGACCGATTGAGCCCGCTTGAACATCCGGCGAGCAGCGCGAGCGACACACATGCGCCCACCGTTGCGCGCGAAGCCATTGCCTTCATTGCATAGTCCTGCATCGAAATCGAGTCTCGATTATAGGGAGCGCGAAAGGTGCCTTCTGTAAATAACGTTGCCTGACTGCGCGCATCGAGTGGAATGATTCGTGCGTGATTACAATGCTGGCGAGCTTTCATGTTTCGCCGGTCATCGATCTCACGAACAGAGCCTCATCATCCATGCCGATCCAGCCGCGCAACGACCCGACCCCGGACTCATCCGAGCGCACGCGAAAGATGCAGCGCACCGCTTCCGCCGCGCTCTATGCCGTGCTCGTTCTGGTCGCGCTCTATACGGCGCGTACCTTCATTCCGGCGGTCGTCTGGGCGAGCGTGATCGCGATTGCGCTGTGGCCGGCTTTCGGCTGGCTCGAACGCCGGCCCATGTTCAGACGGCATCACAACGTGCTTGCTGTCGGGCTGACCGCGGCCATCGGCCTGCTTTTCGTCGTGCCGTTTTTCATCGTCGCGGCGCAGACGGTGAGCGAAGCGCGCGACATGCTCCACTGGTTCCACGAAGTGCTGCGCACCGGCCTTCCGATGCCCGCGTTCATCGAGCATCTGCCGATGGGTTCGCAACAAGTCGCGCGCTGGTGGCAGGAGAATCTCGCGACGCCGCTCGAAGCATCGCCCGCAGTGAAGAACCTGCATAGCGCGACGGTCGTCGCGATGACGCGGCACTTCGGCGGGCGCGTCGTGCATGGTTTCGTCATCTTCGGCTTCATGCTGATGACGCTCTTCTTCGTGTTTCTCGCGGGTTCGAAGCTCGGCGAGCAACTGCTCGCGGGTTCGCGCCGCGCGTTCGGCCCGGATGGCGCCGCGATCGTTCGCCGGATGGCCGAATCGGTGCGCAGCACGGTCGTGGGGCTCGTGGTCGTCGGCTTGGGGGAGGGCGCGCTGCTCGGCGTCGCCTATGCGGTGACGGGCGTGCCCCATGCGACGCTGCTGGGCATGCTGACGGCCGTCGCGGCGATGCTGCCGTTCTGCGCGCCGATCGTCTTTCTCGGCTCGGCGCTATGGCTGCTCGCGCAAGGCTCGACCATCGCGGCGGCGTGCGTCGCCGTGTTCGGGCTGATCGTGGTGTTCGTGGCGGAGCACTTCGTGCGGCCGGTGCTGATCGGCGGATCGGCGCGGCTGCCGTTTCTGCTCGTGCTGTTCGGCATTCTCGGCGGCGCGGAGACGTTCGGGCTGATCGGCCTTTTCATCGGTCCGGCGCTGATGACGATTCTCGTCGTGCTGTGGACGGATTACGTCGACAACCGCAGTTAGCGCTTCAGCGCCTACTGCGGTGTCGCGAGGCAGCGCGACTGCATCCGTTCACCCGCGTTCCTGGACGCACACCCACGGCGACAGCACCACCGCCCACAGTTGCGGATCGCGCGCGGCGACATCGGCGGCGGTCTCGGCCTGCATGCGTTCGACGAGTCCTGCCGAAAGCCATTGCGTGACCTGCTGCTTGTCGTCGTTGGCGATGGCTTCCGCGACGCTTACGAGATCGAGATCGCCCTTCACCCAGATGAGCTTGCCTTGCGCGAAAAAGCGCTCCAGCTCGGACCAGCCGATCTGGGCGGTTTCGGCGAGAAGCTTGACGTAGAGCGGGCTGGGCGTGGGAGCGTCGGACATGGAAAGAGTGCGGAGAAAAACGAAAGGCGTCCGACACTATAGCGCAGTGCCGGACGCCCTCGTTTCAAACGACTGCTGCGAGAAACTTTACAGATCGAAGAAAACCGTCTCGTTCGGGCCGCGCAGATGGATGTCGAAGCGATAGATCGTGCCCGACGAACCCGGCTTGGCCGACGCGCCCGCTTCGCGCTTCGCGACAAGCGTATGACGGCGCTCCGCCGGCACGCTCTGCAGCACGGTGTCCTTCGCGTTGGCTTCGGTTTCGTCCTCGAAGTAGATGCGCGTGTAGGTGTGCAGCAGCATGCCGCGCATCAGCACGATGACATCGAGGTGCGGCGCGGAATCGTCGGCGGTTGCGCCCGGCTTCACCGTATCGAAGATGAAGCGCAGCTTCGGATCCGTGCCCGTGCCGCAGCGCGCGAAACCGCGAAAGCCCGACTCCCGCGCTTCCTGCGCGCTCTGCACGTAGCGGCCGTTCGCATCGGCCTGGGCGATTTCGATCAGCGCGTCGTTGACGGGCTTGCCTTCCGCGTCGAACACGTTGCCGACGACGGCGATATGCTCGCCCGGCACTTCACGATCCGCCGCCGATGCGGTGAAGAGGCTCTTCAGATCGAAGTTGTACTGCTCGGGAACGAGGCCGTAAGCGAAGTACGGTCCGACGGTCTGCGAAGGGGTCTGTTTCAGCGTGGTCATGTTCGGTTACTCCGTCGGCGTTTGGTCCGGGCCGCGCAGCACGATGTCGAATTCGTAGCCAAGCGCGTAGTTTTCCTGCGTCGTGTCGATCGAAAAGGCCGAAACCAGACGCTTGCGAGCGTGCTCGGGAATGCCTTGGTAGATCGGATCGAGATCGAGCAGCGGATCGCCGGGGAAATACATCTGCGTGACGAGGCGCGAGCCGAAATATTCGCCGAAGAGCGAGAAGTGGATGTGCTGCGGACGCCACGCGTTCGGGTGGTTGCCCCACGGATACGCGCCCGGCTTGATCGTCATGAAGCGATAGCGGCCTTCGTCGTCGGTCAGGCAGCGGCCCGCGCCGAGGAAGTTCGGATCGAGCGGCGCATCGTGCTGGTCCGCCTTGTGCACGTAGCGGCCGGCGGCGTTCGCCTGCCACACTTCCACGAGCGTGTTGCGCACCGGACGGCCGCCTTCGTCGAGCACACGGCCCGTCACGATGATCCGCTCGCCGAGCGGTTCGCCGTTTTTCGCGGCGTTACGGGTGAGGTCGTTGTCGAGCACGCCCAAGTCTTCAGCACCGTAGACCGGCACGCGGCGGTTGCGCAGATTTTCCTTCAGCGGAATGAGCGGCAAACCGGGGCTGCGCAGGACCGACGACCGGTAACCCGGCGACAGATACGCGGGATGGGATTCCCAGTCACGCGGTGTGAGGATGGGGGAGGTCATGTCGACTGTCTCCTGTATTTGTGGAAGTTGAATAGGATGTTTCTGACGGCTACTTTATAGAACGACACAAGTTATGGAAAATGATGTTTCGTGCCATCTTGCATAACGGATCGTCATGGATACCGATTTCACCAACACCCGCGTCAAGTTCCGGCATCTCCAGTGTTTTCTGGCCGTCACGCAACTCGGCAGCGTGCAGCGCGCCGCCGATAGTCTGTCGATCACGCAGCCCGCCGTTTCCAAAACGATCGGCGAGCTCGAATCCATTCTAGGCGTGCGGCTGTTCGAGCGTGGGCGGCGCGGCGCGGTGCCTACGCGCGAGGGCCGGCTCTTCGCGCCGCACGCGAGCGCGTGCGTGGCGTCGCTGCGCGAGGGCGTCGACATGCTTCTGCGGGAACGTGGCGACGTGCCGGGATCCATTTCGATAGGCGTTCTGCCGACGGTCGCGCCGGTGCTGCTTTCGCCCGCGCTGACATCGTTCCGGCAGCAGTGGCCGGCGGTGTCGCTGTCCGTCTGGACCGATTCCAACGCGCTCTTGCTGGAAAAGCTGAAGGCGGGCGACGTCGATCTCGTCGTCGGACGCTTGTCCGAGCCGGAAGCGATGCACGGGCTGTCCTTCGAGCAGATTTATCGCGAGCCGCTCGCGGTGGTCGTGCGCCGCGAGCATCCGCTGACGCTCGAAACGCCGCTCACGCCCGCGCTGCTCGCGCGCTTCGTGATCGTCGTGCCGCCTTTCGGCACGCTGATCCGTCAATCGGCGGAAAGCGTGCTGACCGCGTTCGGCGCGCACGCGCTGACGGCGCTCGTCGAAACGTTGTCGGTGTCGCTTGGGCGCGCGCTCGCGATGAACAACGACGCCGTGTGGTTCGTGCCGGCCGGCGCGGTCGAGCAGGACATCGGCCTCGGACTGCTCGCCGCGCTGCCGATGCCCTTCGCGGGCACCGACGAGCCCATCGGCCTGATCCGCCGCAACGACGCCGCGCGCACGCCGGTGGAAGAGGCGCTCGTCGACGCACTGCGCGACGCCGGCCGCTCGCGCGCCGGGAGCAAATGACCGCCGACGCCGGGCGGCGCGCAAGTTGCTGAAGCAGCATTTACCGCGCAGATTTGGCGCGAAAGAAATACTATGACAAAAAGCTGCAGATAAGCGGTGACGGCAACCATCGGCCTTGGCGGCAGTCACTACCGATGTTGCCGGCAGCCTTTGTCCTGCACCTCCCGCCGCACAAACGCGCCGCACTCGAACAAGTTCGCAAGATGAAGA
The DNA here is from genome assembly GCF_031451415.1 of Caballeronia sp. LZ028. Taxonomy (NCBI): domain Bacteria; kingdom Pseudomonadati; phylum Pseudomonadota; class Betaproteobacteria; order Burkholderiales; family Burkholderiaceae; genus Caballeronia; species Caballeronia sp. LZ028. The sequence goes on from NZ_JARUXN010000004.1 coordinate 443,044, forward strand.
CTGTACTGCTCGTCGACGACGACCCCGCCACCATCGAAGCCTGGACCCTCTCTATGCAAGGCGAGGATTGCAATGTCTTATGCGCGTTCGACGGCAACAAGGCGTTGTCGATACTCGGCGAACAGAGCGTGGACATCGTCGTATCGGACTGGATGATGCCGGGCTTGGGCGGCGCGCTGCTCTGCCAGACGATGAAGAACGACGCGTCGCTCGCGCACATTCCTTTCCTGATGATTTCGGGGCATCCGAACCCGCCGGCGTTCGTCAGCTACGACGGCTATTTGCGCAAGCCCGTCGACGTGGGGACGCTGATCGCCGCGGTGAACCGCTTGTGCGCCGCAAAGAAACGTCCGCCGTATTGAGCGCCGTCTAGCGCAACACGGCGAGCGCATCGTCCATTTGCGACTGCGCGAGGCGGTTCAATTCCTGCGGAATCTGGCAGTCGAGCGGCAGGCAGGGCGTGACGATCACGCGGATATGCCCGCCGCGATCCGGCCACCCTTTCGCCGGCCAGACCTTGCCCGCGTCGTGGACGACAGGTACGACCGGCACCTTCGTCGCGCACGCGAGACGCACGCCGCCCGACGCCAGCTTGAGCGGCGCATCGTGCGCGACGCGCGTGCCTTCCGGAAAGATCACGACGGAATCGCCCTTTTTGAGCCGCGCGGCGCATTCGCGCGTCACGGCCGTATGCGCCTGACGGATCGAGCCGCGGTCGAGGCTCACCATGTCGAGCCCGCGCAGCACCCAGCCGAAAAACGGAATGTTCATGAGTTCGTGCTTGAACACGAAGCTGATGCGTCGCGGAAAGAGCGCCATGAACGAAAGCGTTTCCCACGTCGATTCGTGACGCGACAGGATGATGCACGGCCCGTCGGGCAGATGCTCCAGACCTTCGATCGAGCACGTCACGCCGGTGATGACGCGCATCATCACGACCATCGCGCGGCACCAGAGCTTCGCGAGCCGGTAACGTCCGTTGCGGCCGACGAACGGAAAGAGCGGCAGGATCAGAATCGACCAGACGATGCCGCTGCCCAGCAGATAGGTTGCAAAGAGCCACTTGACGAGGGTGCGTCGCATCGGGATTCGTGAATGACTGTGGGATGAACGGCGGGAATCCGCAAGCATAGCGTATCGGGTGAAACGCCCCGGATCGGCGTTTCGCGTCATGCGGCGTCATCGAAGCGATGCAACAATGGACCCCGACAAAACACACAGCAAGGAAACAGCGCAATGGAAAATCAGACGCCGGTGCAGTTCGACGAAGGCATGCTCGACGTGGGCGACGGTCATTCGATCTACTGGCGCGCGCAGGGCCCGCGCGACGCGCCGGTGATGCTCGTCGTGCACGGCGGCCCCGGCGGCGCGATGAACGTCAAATGGGCCGAGGTGCTGGAGCAGGACAAATGGCGCGTCGTGTTCTTCGATCAGCGCGGCTGCGGCAAGTCCACGCCGTTCGGCAAGCTGGAAGCGAACGGCATCGATGCGCTCGTCGGCGATATGGAAAAGCTGCGCGTCGCGTTACAGATCGAGCAATGGGCGATCTTCGGCGGCTCGTGGGGCACGACGCTCGGGCTCGCGTATGGCGTCGCGCATCCCGAGCGCTGCACGGGCTTTCTGCTGCGCGGCATCTTTCTCGCGCGGCGCGAGGACATCGACTGGTTTCTATGGGACGTGCGGCGCGTGTTTCCGGAAGCGCATCGCGCGTTCCTCGATGCCATCGAGGCGGCGTGCGGCCAGCGTCCCGCGAACGGGCAGGACATTTTGCGGATGACCGAAGCGCCGCTCGCGCGCTTCGACGAAGCCGGCACGCGGCTCGCGCGCGCGTGGACGCAGTACGAGACGACGCTTTCCGTCGTCAACAAGCCCGAGAAGGAACCGGCCGAGGAAGAGAAACGTCCGAGCGCGGAAGCGAACGCGGCGGCGATCTCGATGGCGTTGCTCGAACGGCACTACATGGCGAACGAACTGCCGCCGATCCCGCTCTTGCCGCTCATCGCGCGAATTGCGCATCTGCCTTGCCGGATCGTGCATGGCCGCTTCGACATGGTGTGTCCGGCCGATCAGGCGCTCGACCTCGCGGCTCACTGGCCGGGCGCGGAACTGACCGTCGTGAATGCGGCGGGACACTGGACTTTCGAGCCCGGCAATGTCGCGGCGCTGCGCGCGGGCGCGGCGGCGCTGGCCGATGCGATCGCGCGGACGAAGCGCGCGACCGCCTGAGACGCTGAAGAGTCAGAGAATCGCGGGCGCCGCTTCGCTCAGGCGACGCCAGTCGAGATCGACGCCAATCACGACCGGTTTGGCGTTGCGCTGCGTCGCGATCGTCAGCGTCACACATAGCGACGTGCCCGTCACCGAGAGATACGGCGTGCTCGCGACGACCTGCTGCGGCTTCGCGTGCGCATCGACGAAATACGGACGATTGTCCCAGCGGCCCGTCGACGGATCGGCGATCGGCGCGAACCGCGCGGTCGGCGATCTCGCGGCCGCGCCCGCCAGGCCGGGCATGAACTCGCGGCCGCCCTGATCGAGGAAAAAGCAACTCAGCGTGCACGGCTGCGCGAGCAGGTCGGCGCAAGAGGCTTCGGCCGTCGCGCCCGACGCGAAACGCCGCGCCGCCTGCGTGAGTCCCGCGCGATAGGGCAGCAGAAGCAGATCGCCCGCGAGGCGCTCGGTGCGGCGCATCTGCGCGAGCGTGTCGAACACGTCTTCGAAAAGCGGCGTGACCGCGCCGCGCTCGGCGAGCCGCACCGACGGCATGCCGAGCAGATAGCCCTGGACGAAATCGACGTTCGAGCGCGCCGCCAGCATCAGATCCTTGTGCGTCTCGATGCCTTCGGCGACCACGAACATGCCCGACTCGTGCAGCAGATCGACGAGCTTCGGCAGCAACGCGTCGCGCATGTGAGCGCTTTTCGCCCGCACGAGACTGCGATCGAGCTTGACGATGTCCGGCCGCAGCGTCAGCAGCCGGTCGATGTTGGAATGCCCCGCACCGAAATCGTCGACCGCGACGAGAAAGCCTTGAGCGCGAAAGGAACGCGTCGCGCGCGCGATTTCCGCGACGTCCGTGCCGCCGGATTCGAGCACTTCGATCACCAGTTGCTCGGGCGCGAGACCGGATGCGCGCGTGGCCGCCGCGAGCCGCGCGGCATAGCCGGGATCGGTGAAGGTCGCCGGATTGATGTTGACGAAGAGCCAGTGCGCGGCGGGCAGCATCGGCGCCGCGTTGCGCAGATGCGTGAGATGGCTCATGCGGTCGAGCTCGGTCAGCTTGCCCGCGACGATCGCGCGCGCGAAGAGATCGAACGGTCCGACTAGCGCGCGGTCTTCGGCTTCGCCGCGCAACAGCGCCTCGTAGCCCACCTCGCGCTGGTGCGGCAGGCTGTAGATCGGTTGCAGATGCGTGCGCAGCGTGATGCCGTCGACGATCTCCGTATGTCCGGTCAGCACGTTCAGGGACGCTGTCGCGGCGGCCGCACGGCGGTGCCCGGAGACGGCATGCGGGAAGCGAGCGCCGGCGGACGAACGCACAAAGGAGCAGTCAGGTCGATGAACGGCACGGCAGTCACGCGTTTCGGTGGGGATGAGCGCAATATCGGCTGGTCGCGTGCAAACTTGAGCGCGATCCGTCCATGCGTCGAGCGGGCTTTGTCGTCTCCGGTTTGCCGCCGACGCCCGCGCGACCTATCTTTGTTGGTGCGATGCTACGATCCGCGTGCAACTTAAGCCGGGCCGTGCCCGTCGAAAGTCGCAACGAACCCCTTGAGAGAGATAGATGGCGCAACAGAAAACCAACCCCAAACTCGAGCAGGCGCTGACGCGCGGCGATCTCGCGATCCGCCAGGCCAACTCGGGCCGCGCCACCGCGGTGCTGCGCGCGCTCGGCAAGATGATCGTCGAGGCGTCGGCGACGATCGGCGTCGAGGCGCACGTCGTCATCCACGACGGCGACAAGATCTACGATCCGGCCGACGGCGTCTGGCCGCAGCAATTGCTCGTGTCGCTCGACGGTCCGGTCGAGGATAACGATCCGGACGAAATCCGCACCATCACGCTGCTCGCCGACACGCCCGCGACGATTTTCCGCTGCGAGTGGCAACGCGCCGACGGCAATATCGGGCGGCAGGAAGGCCGTCCGCTCGCGATGGTCGCGTTCATTACCGACGTGGATATCCCCTGGCTAGACGAAGAGGACTGATTTTTTAATTCGCTTCAGCGCGTTTCATACTGCCGACACGATTATGTCGTGATAGAGCGGGCGTCCTTTCGGAAGGGCGCCCGCTTTTTTTCGTCCTCCTCGATCGCCTTTCGGCAATCCCAAACTTTGCATATTTTTGGTTTCGCAGAATCTGCGAAGAAAAATGTAAGCAAACGTTACCGAACCCCTTTTATTAAATGTTTTCCAGCGTTTACGCGATGCTCCGCGACTGTTCGCCGAACGCTATTCTCCTGAATGCCTCTCGCGTTGGCCGGTGGCTGCTTACCCTCGTTCTTTCACCCTCATCGGGCGCGCATATACCTTCCTGGCATATGCATATTTCGGTTTGCGGCTGCGGCCGACGATTGGCTTATTCGCCGATTAGAAGCTTTCTTCCACTGAATTAGCCCAAAAGTTGCTGAGAAACAGCGGCAAGCGCGCACCCCCTTTTTCGACTTCGTGAGAGGCTCGACCCGCCCGTGTAAGGAACCCTCCAATAAACGTCCTCAACACGCGGCACCTTTCCAATCGCCAAGAAAAAATGGGGTTTACAAATGGAACGTCTGAACCTTGCCAACAATGCCGCCGCTAACCAGACCGAATCGGCGGTACGCCCGACTCTCACGGTCGTCCCCGCGCTTCAGAAAACGGAGCGCATGCCGTTTACTATCCGTATCGTCGAAGACGATGGCGGACTGCAGAAAGCCGTGAGCATCAGACGTTCGGCCTACGGGCGGCATCTGCCCGAATTCGCCGAAAAGATGACGATCGAGCCGTCGGACCGCGATCGCGGCACGGCGGTGCTTCTCGCGGAATCGAAACTCGACGGCGCACCGCTCGGGACGATGCGTATTCAGACCAATGCGTACGGCCCGCTCGCCGTCGAGCAGTCGGTGCGTCTGCCGGATCATCTGGCGACGAGCCGCCTCGCGGAAGCGACGCGTCTCGGCGTCGCGGGCGGCATGGTGGGGCGGGTGGTGAAAGTGGCGCTGTGCAAGGCGCTCTGGATGTTCTGCGAACTGCACGGGATCGATTACATGGTGATCACGGCGCGCACGCCGCTGGATCGGGAGTATGAGGCGATGCTCTTCAAGGATGTTTTCGGCGTCAACGAATTCCTGCCGATGTCGCATGTCGGCGGGCTGCCGCATCGCGTGCTCGCGAAGGACGTCGCAGCGGCGCGCCAGCGCTGGGAAGAAGCCCGTCATCCGCTCTTCAATTACATGGTGAACACGCATCACCCGGACATCGATTTGCATTCTGTAGATTTATCTTTTGACTGGGAACCGGTACGATGCCCAGACGCTCCGTTGATGGCTTACGGCAGGTAAAAGAAACGGACGATCGTATTTAGGACGGTAATAGCGAATAACCGGACCACGAGCGGTCCGGTTGGCCAAAAGCGGCGGCGCGCGGGGCTTCGGCCTCCGCCGCTGTCTGCGCCGGCGCATTTCGCGCTGGGCGCAAACGGGGGTTTTTCCAAGAATGGCGTCGGTTATTCCAGCTTCCTTATCGAGATTCAGACGCACGGGCTCGTGGATCGACGACGCGCTGTACGCGGTCGCCGTTTACGCCGTGCCTTTTCTGATTTTGCTCGGTACGATCGCCACGCTCTATTTCCTTCCGCGTCAATACGAAACGCGCGGCGCGGTTCCGCTCCAACTGCGCGTCGTCGCCGATAAAGCCGCGATCATGAATCCCGGCGACGCGCTCGTGGCGCTTCGAGGCGTCACGCCGGTATCGCGCTACAGCACGCGTCTTTCGGAAAAGCCGGTCTGGTTCAGTTTCACCACGCCAAGCATGAGCGCGCATTCATCGACGGTCGTCGAATTGCCGTCGCGTCACGCGCAAACGCTTGCCTGCTGGAACGCGGACACGCTTGCGCCGCTCGGCGAGGCGAGCCGCGAATCCGTCAGCGGCCAGATGCGCGCGGTTAAAGCCGGTTTCTCGATTCACGTCGGGCGATTGAAAGAACCGGAAAACATTCTCTGCCGGGGCACATTTTCCGGACCCGCGCAAATCAACGCATTTACATGGGAATGGCAAGGCCTCCGTAATTCGGCGCTCGATTTTCAGGAAAGCTCCGGATTGATCGCCGGCGGTTTGCTGACGCTCGCGGTATTCGTCTTCGTGACGGCGCTCATCAATCACGAATGGACCTATGTGATTTTCGCGGTATGGCTCGTCGGCAATCTGCGCCTCTGCGCAAATGCGATGGGCTGGGACATGCAATGGCTCGGCCGCGTATTGCCGACCGAATACATTCAGCCATTGCGGCAAATCACCTTCGCGGCCTATTACCTGTTGACGGCCGCGCTCTTTCAACAGCTTTTCCGGCGCGAGTTGCGCGTGGTCGGTTATCGCTGGCTGCTGCGCGTCATTCAGTACGTCGGCATTGTGCTGCTCGCCGCCGCGATCGCGTTGCCGTATGAGCTTTTCATTCCGACGCTCTGGGTCATCGCGGGTTTCGGCATATGCGTGCTGTTGTTCTTCCTCGCGCGGCTCGTGTGGATGGCGCGTTCGCGCACCGTGCTGTGGTATGTCGCGTCGCTCGCGATCGTGCTTTTCTCCACGTTCTCCGAAGTGCTCGGCGCGGCCTTCGGGCTGAAGGTGCTCGTCGGCGGCTTCAATACGGTGATGGCCGCGCTGTCGTCGAGCATGATGGCGGCGTTCGCGATCGCCGAGCAGATGCGCGCGGAACGCGATTTCCGCCGCCAGGCGCAGATGGAACTGCGCAACACCTACGAAGTCACGCCGATCGGCCTCTTCACGCTCGATTCCGACGGTCACTTCGTGCGCGCCAATCCGGCGTTGCGCGCGATGCTCGATCTGCAAAAGGCCGACTACAAGGTGCGGCACTGGAACGACTACTTCGAAGCCGGCGCGTGGGGCGCGCTGCAGGCGCTCGCGTCGAAGGGCAGCGACGGCGAACTCGAAATGGGCGGCTCGCCCGAACGCGGCACCGCCGAGCGCCGCTATCTGTTGAAGGCAATCCGCTCGAACGGCTGGATCGAAGGCTCGCTGCAGGACACGACCGAACGGTCGAAGGCCGTCGAGCGCCTGCGCTTTCTCGCCGAGCACGATTCGCTGACGGGCTCGCTCAACCGGCGCGGCGTCGAGAAGGCGATTGCCGCGCAAAGCGAAGAGACGCTGCCGTGGGCACTGGCCTATGTCGATCTCGACCGCTTCAAGCTCGTCAATGATCTCTTCGGCCATCGCAGCGGCGACGAAGTGCTGCGCCAGGTCGCGGCCCGCACGCGCGCGCACTTCGCGCGCAGTTATCCGGTCGGACGCATCGGCGGCGACGAGTTCGTCTGCGTGATGCACGACACGTCGATCGAAGACGCCATCGCGCAATGCCGCGAACTCATCTCCATTTTGTCGGATGCGCCGTATCAGGTCGGCAATCGCGCGTTTCAGGTGAAGGCGTCGATCGGTCTCGTCGAATGCTCGCAGGGCGTGCGCGTGCAGGACGCGCTTTCACACGCGGATCGCGCGTGCCGGGAAGCGAAAAAGGTCGCGCACACGCATCTCGTCACGTACCGCAAGGGCGCGGCGGCGTTCGAGGAGCGCGCGGAGGAACTGAAGCTCGTCGAGACGCTCGGGCGCAATCGCCTGCCGCCGGGACTTTTCCTCGTGATGCAGCCGATCATGTCGCTCACCAAGCCGACCGAATCGCTCAACTTCGAAGTGCTGCTGCGCATGCGCGCGCCCGATGGCGCAACGCTGCCTGCAGGCAAGGTGATCGTCGCGGCGGAGGAATCGGGCAACATTGCGGCGATCGATCGCTGGGTCATCTCGACGCTGCTGGACTGGATCGAAGCGCATCGGCATCAGCTCGGCAACACGCAGTTCATTTGCGTGAATCTTTCAGGCGGTTCGCTGAACGACGAGCAGTTCATGGAGGATATCTTCGCGCTCTTCGCGCGGCATCAGTCGATCGTGCATTACCTGTGCCTCGAAATCACGGAAAGCGTCGCGCTGCACGATCTGGAGAACACGCAGCGTTTCATCGCGCGCGTGCACGACATGGGCGGCAAGATCGCGCTCGACGACTTCGGCGCCGGCTACACGTCGTTCAAATATCTGAAGGCGCTATCCGCCGATGCGCTCAAGATCGACGGCGAATTCGTGCGCTCGATGTGCGCGCATCCGGCCGATATCGCCATCGTCGAGGCGATCGTCGCGCTGGCGCGCAATCTCGGCATGCGCAGCGTCGCGGAGTGGGTCGAGGACATCGATACCTTGCGCGCGCTGCAGGAGATCGGCGTGGACTATGTGCAGGGTTTCCTCGTCGCGCGGCCGCAGGACAGCTCGGCGATTCTCGCGGCGAGCTCGGCTGCGAGCTTCGTCAAGGATCCGGAAGTCATCGGTTTCGTCGAAAGCCTGTCGGAGCCGGTGCAGGCGACCGTCTTCGACTACGAATGGCACGCGCGCGCCTCGGGCACGCACTGAGCGGCGCGCGTCAAGCCGTCTTCATCTCGTTCAAAATCTTCGCCGCCGCGATGGGAATGCGCGTGTCTTCCCATTGCGCGAGCCATTGAATCTCCTTGCGCGTGAAATAGCCGGGATGGTTGCGCAGCGCGAACTGCAAAGAATCGACGATGTGATCGCGAATGATTTGCGGCGCGTTTTCGTCGTTGACGATCGCGTGAAGGGCTTCCAGGGTGCTCATGTTTTCGATAAGACGAGGTTGATCGGCGATGACGCTCTCCCGAACATAACCGACTAAAAATCCGGAAAAAATTCGGCGCGGATGTTTAAATAAAAGGACTCGAATTAATCCAGCGGGGACAAACACATGAATCGCTCACGGCGCGCACGCTCGCGCCACGAGGCACGCGCCGATGTCTGAGCGGCCCGCGCACAAAGCTTCGATGCACTCCATCGGCTCGAATCAACTGGGCATGCGCCAGTTCAACGAGCGCATCGTCTTGCAGGCAATCCGCCTGCATGGCGCGCTGCCGAAGGCCGATGTCGCGCGCATGACGCGCCTGTCGATGCAGACGGTTTCGCTGATCGTCGATCATCTGATCGAAGACGGCCTGCTCGCTAAAGAGCCGCGTTCGCGCGTGCGCGGGCGCATCGGGCAACCGTCGGTGCCGATTTCGCTGCGCGCGGACGGCGCGTTTTCCATCGGCGTGAAAGTGGGGCGGCGCAGCCTCGACGTGCTGTCGATGGACTTCGCCGGCAACGTGCGCACGCGCGAAACGCTGGAGTATCCATATCCGGATCCGCATACGCTGTTTCCCGCGCTGGAAGAGCGGCTCGCGCGCGTCACCGCCGCGCTCGGCGACGACGCGCGCAAGATCGCGGGCATCGGTGTCGCGGCGCCGTTGTGGATCGGCGGCTGGCGCGATTTCTTCGACACGCCGCCCGACGCGCTCGCGGCGTGGGACGACATCGACATCCGCGCGCGCATCGAAGCGATGACCGCGCTGCCGGTCGAATTCGCGAAGGACACGACCGCCGCGTGCGCCGCCGAACTCGTGATGGGCCAGGGGCGCGGGCTGCGCGATTTCCTGTATGTGTTCATCGGGACGTTCATCGGCGGCGGGCTTGTCATCGATGGCCGATTGCACGCGGGACCGGGCGGGAATGCGGGCGCGATCGGATCGCTGCCGCTCGTCGGCGGAGGCAAAGGCAAGCGCGCCGGGCAGTTGCTCAACACGGCGTCGGTGTACGTGCTGGAAAAGGCGCTCGCCGCGGCGGGCGCGCCGGCCGCCGCGGCGCACGATGAGCGCGCGTGGTCGCCGGAGTGGCGCGCGCTGTCGGAAGCGTGGATGCGCGAGACGTGTCCCGCGATCGCGACGGGCATCGCGTCGTCGGCTGCATTGCTCGATCTCGAAGCCGTGGTGATCGACGGTGAAATCGACCGGAATCTGCTGCGCGAAGTCATTGGCCGCACCGATGCGGCGCTCGGCAACTTCGACTGGCAAGGCATGACGCGGCCGCGTCTCGTCGAAGGGCAGATCGGCCCCGACGCCCGCGCGATGGGCGGCGCGATCCTGCCGCTTTACGCGCACTTCGCGCCGAAGCACGAGCTCTTTCTGAAGCCGCTCGACGTCTGAATCATTCGAGCGAAAGGCGCGCCGCGAATGCGAGCAGCGCCGCGGAGAACGTCCAGCGCTGCACCGTCTGCGCTTTCGGATGACGGCGCAGCCAGCCGGAGATACGCACCGCGCCCGCCGCGAGCGTCAGGTCGAACGCGACGCCGACAACGACCAGCACGACGCCCAATTCCACCACTTGCGACCAGACCGGCCCCGTCTCCGGCCGCACGAATTGCGGCAGCAGCACGGAGCAGAACAGCAGCGCCTTCGGATTGAGGATGCTGCTCAGAATGCCTTTCGCGTAGGCAGAGCGCAGCGTGGATGCAGTGTGTCCGGATGCGGCTTCGAGTCCGAAAGCGGGCGAGCGGAAGATCTGGATCGCCACGTACGAGAGATATAGGCCACCCGCGATACGCACGCCGTCGTAAAGCCACGGCGCGCTGCGCAAAAGTGCTGCAACGCCGAGCGACGACAGCGTGACGTGCGTCGCGCGTGCCGTGGCGAGACCGGCGGCGACGGCGAGTCCGTGGCGGAATCCGCGCGTGCCGCTCGTCTGCAGCACGAGCGCCATGTCCGGTCCGGGCAGCGCGTAGACGACCGCGAGCGCGCCGATGAAAACCCAAAGCAAGTGTGCCGAAACCATGATGCGCTCCTGTTCAGAAGGCTTTATCGTGCCACTTCGGAAAGAGCGATTTATGGTCTTTTGAGGCGATTTTGCGAGTCGGGTTGCAGCTTTCCTCTAAGATCAGAAGAGTTTAAAGGGGATAGCACCATGACTGAAATCGACCGCATCGATCGCGCGATGCTTGCTGCGCTCCAACACGACGGCCGCATGCCCGTCGCGAAACTGGCCGAGCGCGTCGGCCTGAGCGAAACGCCGTGCGCGCGCCGTCTCAGGCGTCTCGAAAGCGAGGGATTCATCGACGGCTATCGCGCCGTGCTGTCGCGCAAGGCGCTGGAACTGGGCGTCGTCGCGTTCGCGCAGGTGCGCTTCAGCGTGCACGACCGCGCGCTCTCGGATCGCTTCGAGCGCGAAATTCAGGGCATTGCCCGCATCGTGTCGTGCCACAACATTTCGGGGACGGCGGATTATCTGCTTCAGATCATCGCGCGCGATCTCGACGAATACGGCATCTTCATGCGCGACGTGCTGCGGACTTTGCCGGGCGTCACCGCCGTGGAATCGATGCTCTCGCTGCGTGAAGTCAAACGCGACAGCGGGCTTCCCCTGCCGTGAAGATTGTCTAGACAAGGAGCGACATCGCTCGAATGGGAAGCCTCGGGATTCCCCTAATACAACGTAAGTTGTATATACAAGAAGATGAAGTGAACTCGACGCGGGTTGTCGTTCGCGTCTGTCCACACTCACTTCTTGATGCGCAGGAGCAATCCGTGACTTCGACTTCCCGTTTTCGCGACACCGAGATCCGCGCGCCGCGCGGCACGCAACTCAGCGCAAAGAGCTGGCTGACTGAAGCGCCGCTGCGCATGTTGATGAACAATCTCGATCCCGAAGTGGCCGAGAATCCGAAGGAACTGGTCGTGTACGGCGGCATCGGCCGGGCGGCGCGCGACTGGGCGTGCTACGACAAGATCGTCGAAACGCTGAAGCGTCTGGAAGCGGACGAGACGCTGCTCGTCCAGTCGGGCAAGCCAGTCGGCGTGTTCAAGACGCACGAAAACGCGCCGCGCGTGCTGATCGCGAATTCGAACCTCGTGCCGCACTGGGCGAACTGGGAGCACTTCAACGAGCTCGACGCGAAAGGTCTCGCGATGTACGGCCAGATGACCGCTGGAAGCTGGATCTATATCGGCAGTCAGGGCATCGTGCAGGGCACGTATGAAACCTTCGTCGAGGCCGGGCGACAGCATTACGGCGGCGATCTCAAAGGCCGCTGGGTGCTTACCGCCGGTCTCGGCGGCATGGGCGGCGCGCAGCCGCTCGCGGCGACGCTCGCGCTCGCGTGTTCGCTGAACATCGAATGTCAGCAGAGCCGCATCGATTTCCGTCTGAAGACGCGTTACGTCGACGAACAGGCGACCGATCTCGACGACGCCCTCGCGCGCATCCGGCGCTACACGTCCGAAGGCCGCGCGATCTCCATCGCACTGTGCGCGAACGCGGCGGACGTGCTGCCCGAACTTGTGCGTCGCGGCGTTCGGCCGGACTTGGTCACCGATCAGACCAGCGCGCACGATCCGCTCAATGGCTATCTGCCGAAAGGCTGGACGTGGGCGCAGTATCGCGATCGCGCGCAAAGCGATCCCGCGGCGACCGTCAGGGCCGCGAAGCAATCGATGGCGGAGCACGTCCGCGCGATGCTCGCGTTCCGCGAACAGGGCGTGCCGACCTTCGACTACGGCAACAACATCCGCCAGATGGCCAAGGAAGAGGGCGTCGAGAACGCGTTCGACTTCCCGGGCTTCGTGCCGGCGTATATCCGGCCGCTCTTCTGCCGCGGCGTCGGGCCGTTCCGCTGGGCCGCGCTGTCGGGCAATCCCGAGGACATCTACAAGACCGATGCGAAGGTGAAGGAGATCATCGCCGATGACGCGCATCTGCATCGCTGGCTCGACATGGCGCGTGAGCGGATCAGTTTTCAGGGCTTGCCGGCGCGCATCTGCTGGGTCGGCCTCGGGCTGCGCGCGAAGCTCGGCCTGGCGTTCAACGAGATGGTGCGCAACGGCGAATTGTCGGCGCCGGTCGTGATCGGCCGCGACCATCTCGATTCCGGCTCCGTCGCGAGCCCGAATCGCGAAACCGAAGCGATGCAGGACGGCTCGGACGCCGTGTCCGACTGGCCGCTGCTCAACGCGCTGCTGAACACGGCGAGCGGCGCGACGTGGGTGTCGATCCACCACGGCGGCGGCGTCGGCATGGGCTTTTCGCAGCACGCGGGCGTCGTGATCGTCTGCGACGGGAGTCGTGAAGCCGATGCACGCATCGCGCGCGTGCTGCACAACGATCCGGCGACGGGCGTCATGCGCCATGCCGATGCCGGTTACGACATCGCGATCGAATGCGCGCGCGATCAAGGCCTCGATCTGCCGATGATCGACAAGCGATGAAAAAGCTCTGGCAACACTGCCACGCCGCGACGATGGCCGGCGGCAAGTATTCGGTCATCGACGACGCGGCGATCCTGACCGATGGCGCGCGCATCGAGTGGATCGGACCGCGCGCGGCCGCGCCGGATATCGGCGAATGCGAACGTGTCGAACTCGATGGCGCGTGGGTGACGCCGGGTCTGATCGACTGTCACACGCATCTGGTTTTCGGCGGCGATCGCAGCGGCGAATTCGAGGAGCGGCTCGAAGGCGTGAGCTACGCGGAGATCGCGGCGCGCGGCGGCGGCATCGCGAGTACGGTGCGCGCGACGCGCGAAGCCAGCGAAGACGCGCTGTTCAAAGCGGCGAAAACGCGCGCGCTCGGCCTGCTGCGCGAAGGCGTGACCACGCTCGAAGTGAAGTCAGGCTACGGGCTCGACCTCGCGAACGAGCGGAAGATGCTCGCCGTCGCGCGTCGTCTCGGCGAAGCGCTGCCGCTGACCGTGCGCGCGACCTGCCTCGCCGCGCACGCGTTGCCACCCGAGTACGCGAATCGCGCGGATGACTATATCGCCCATATCTGCGATGAGATGCTGCCAGCGCTCGTCGAAGAAGGCCTGGTCGATGCCGTCGATGCGTTTTGCGAGCACATCGCGTTCTCCACGGAGCAAGTCGAGCGCGTGTTCCGATGCGCGCGCGATCTCGGCGTGCCAGTCAAAGCGCACGCCGAGCAGTTGTCGTCCTTGCATGGATCGTCGCTGGCGGCGCGGTATCGGGCGTTGTCGGCGGATCATCTCGAATACATGACCGAGGACGACGCCATCGCGATGGCGCAATCCGGCACCGTCGCCGTGCTTTTGCCGGGCGCGTTTTACATGTTGCGTGAAACGCAGTTGCCGCCCATCGACGCACTGCGGCGGCATCGTGTGCCGATCGCGCTCGCGAGCGATCTGAATCCGGGAACGTCGCCCGCGCTTTCGCTGCGCATGATGCTCAACATGGCCTGCACGCTCTTTCGCCTGACGCCCGAAGAAGCGCTCGCCGGCGTGACCTTGCATGCGGCAAAGGCGCTCGGCTTGCACGCGACGCACGGATCGCTCGAAGCGGGCAAGACCGCCGATTTCGTCGCCTGGCGCATCGGCAGGCCGGCCGAGCTTTCCTACTGGCTCGGCGGCGCGCTCCCGAACCGCGTCGTGCGGGGCGGTGCGGAGGTCGATATCGAGCGCATCGCCCGATGAAACAAACGCCTCGTCCGAACCGGAACGAGGCGTTTCACCAAGAAAAGAAACGATGAGGCGCGGCGTTACGTGCGCTTGCGGATCATTCCCCAGACGACGAGCAGGATGATTGCGCCGATCACCGAGGCGATCCAACCCGCCGGTTGTCCCGGCTGATACCAGCCGAGCGCCCGGCCGACGTACCCCGCGATCAGCGATCCGGCGATGCCGAGGACGATGGTCATGATCCAGCCCATGCTGTCGTCGCCCGGCTTCAGTGCGCGTGCGATGAGACCGACGACGAGTCCGACGATCAAAGTACCGATAAATGCAAGCATGCGGTCGCTCCTTGACTAAGTTTTACGGCGTTTTGATTGCGTTTGCGGAAGGATTCCGGACGATCCGGTACATCCAAAGTAGCACGGCGCAATGCGTTTGGATATGACACTGGCCGTTCGGCTAACCCGTGGAGCACGAACGATGCCGCGTCCCGCCCCAAGGTAAAATTCGTCGCATTGCCTCTCTGCATGCGTTGCTACGATATGACCGATTCCGAATTCCCCTCCACCGACGAAGCCATCCACGAAGACCGCCTCTGGCGCGACGACGGCTGGACCGCGCGCGTCATCAAGAACGAGGACGACGACGGCTGGGCCGTCGAGATGATCCAGGCGGGCGAGGCGGAACCCGCGCTCGTCGGCCCGTGGACAATGGGCCGCGACAAGAAAAATCCGAAGCCGCTCGATGCAGGCGCGTTCCGCACGCTCGTCAAGACGGCGTCGGAAGTGTTGCGTCGCCATGAACAGCAACGTCATGCGATGTTGAACAAGAACGTCACCATCGACGTGCGGGGTGAGGACATCACCGTCACGCTGGAGATCGTTCCGGATGAAGACGATCCCTACGCCAATCTCAAAGCCTTCGATGCGTACGGCGCGCAGCTCGCGTTCGTGCGTGTGTCGCCGGCGTTCAAGCTCAGCAAGGCGAGCGCCGAACGCTGGGCCGAGAACGATTTCGCCAAGCCGAACTGAATCGGCTGCAGACCGCGCATGGCGCGGGCACAAATAGAAACGCCGTCGCGCTTTCGTGCGACGGCGTTTGAAGAAATCTTGCGAGTCGAAGCGGCGCTCAGCCCTTTCTGACGACGAACTCGATTCGGCGATTCGCGAAACGTCCGCTGGCAGTATCGTTGTCGGCGATCGGATTGGCGTCGCCGTAGCCCGCTGCCGTGAGCGATTGCGGCGGCACGCCGTTACGCACGAGGAAGCCTCGGACCGCCTGAGCGCGTTCCTTTGACACTTCCAGCTTGGCCGCCGCTCCGCCCTGGGCATCCGAATAACCCGCGATTTCGAGATTCACCATCGAACCCTTGGCTGCGCAGTTCTTGAGCAGCTGCGCCGTCTCGCCGAGCGTGGCGTAGGCGCTTTCCGGCACCTGCGCACTCGAACGCTCGAAATTGACAACCTGAAGGTCGAGCACGCGCGTCAGCTTGTCGCCGGAGCAAGGCGTGTCCGTGGCGAGCAGGCTCTTTAGCGCGCTGCGAAAGGATCGTGTCGCCGTGGCGACCGCGCCGTCCACGTCGAACGCCGCGACCTGGAACATGCCGCCGAGCGAGCTTCTCATCCTATCGACCCAGCCGAGCTTCGCGTTTGCGGCCGCGCCGCTCAGTTCCACCTTCGAGCCGGTGATCTTGGCTTCCGCGCCGGGCACGGCCATGAGCGGGAAGAAGTCGCTCAGACGCGAAAGCCAGGCTGCCGGGCGTGTTTCGGCAACGACGGAAATATCAGCCGTGTAGGCTTTGCCGAAGCGAGCCGTCAATGCGTCGATGAGATGCTTCTTCTCTGCTTCGGTGCCGACCGTCGCCTCGATCGCCGGGACGCCCGCCGAGTTGACGCTGAACAGCAACTGCGCGTCTTTCCATGAAGCCGGCGCCGCTTTCATTGCCGAGGCCGATTGCGGTGCTGCCGCCGTGTTGGCTGACGCATCGATGGATGACACGGCCGGCGTTTCATCGCTGACCGGCGAGACCGATGGCGTCGCGGAGGAAGCCTGCGTCGACGCATCGGCGACCGGCTGCGTGGCTGGCGCGGCGCTCAGATCGACGCTTTCGCCATGCGTGAAGCCACGGTAATAGACGAGCGCGAGGACGACGGCCAACACAGCGAAAAGCAGCCAGATCCACTTGTTCGAACGCTTCTCCGCCGGCTTGCGAACCGGTGCGCGCATCGGCGGCGGCGAGGGGGGCAAGGACGGCGCGGGCTTGGGCGCCGAGGCGCTTTGCGTGACGGCTTTCGCGACGGGTTCGGGCGCAAGCGCCACCGCGACGTCGCCGTCGATGCGCGGTTCGAGGCTCGATGCGACGGTATCGAGGCGCGGCGTGATACAACTGGTGAAGCCTTCGGTGTTGCCAACGCCGATGGCCGTCGCGACCGCGTTCGACATCGACGAATTGATCTCGCCGACCTGATCGCGCAGGAGCTTGGGCACCTGCGGCAGTCCCCACTGTGCAAGCAGGAAGTGGCGTTTCATGACGCCGAACAGCACGGCCGCCACGATGCCGGCGAGCGCCGACGTCGCTTGCGTCGGAACGCCGGTTTCTGCCGAGACGGCGTCGGTCAGGGCATCGACACGCTGGCCCGTCGCGAGCGCGGCAAGCGAGTGCCCGGTGGTTTCGAGCTGCTTGAGCCCGCCGGTGGTGGCGATCAGCTTTGAGAACTGTTCCGCGATGTAGGCGTTGGTCTCCGGCTGCATGATGACGGCGTAGACCGACTGCGAGCCGGGCACGAGCGTCGCCCGGTCCATGAGCGAGGCGACGAGTCCGGGCGCGATGCGCGCCGCGAGTTGCCGGACCATTTGCCCAGGTATGCCGAACTGCTGCGACAACTGCTCCGCGACGTTTTCCGAGATCGCGGCGTTGACCGCCTGGACCAGATTGATGCTCATCGACTGAATTTCCTTTCTACATGAGCGCTTAACGCAAGCGCAGAAGCGCAGCGGATTCTATATGCACAGTTATCCTAAAAAGAATCGTGCAAACTTCTTTACAAAAACGGTGCTTCGATGCGACTTGCCTTACGCTTTTTTTAGCGTGCAAGCGGGCTCATTTGCGAGAAAAATTTGAGAATCCGCTTGCAGGCGATGCCGAGCCACGACGGTTCGGCGGGCGCGGTTTCCGCGCTTTTCACGGACAGCGCGACGAGCGACAGCATGGAATGAGACTGGATGAGCGTGCGATACGAAGCGTCGAGCGGCGACGTCCACGCGCACGAGCGGCAATCGTGCTTCGCGCACATATTGCAGGGAGGTTGATCGCGGTTCATGGCAGAGTCCTTTACAAGTATCCGCTCATGATCTTCGATACGGGATCGCAAGGCGATCAGAGCCTTCCGATTGAACTCTTGGTTTTATTTTCGGAAATAGGACAAACTAGCTTGATAAATCCGGCACTGTTCGCACCAAAGGAGATGGCGATGCACTACCTGTTGATTTACGAACTTCGGTCTGACTATCTGGAGCGCCGCGCGCAGTTTCGCGATGAACATCTGGCGCTCGCGTGGGCGGCGGTCGAACGGGGCGAAATCGTGCTCGCCGGCGCGCTCGATGCACCCACCGATCGCGCGATGCTGCTGTTTCACAGCGAATCGCCCGCCGCCGCCGAAGATTTCGCGAAGAACGATCCTTACGTGACGAACGGGCTGGTGGAGCGTTGGGAAGTGCGCAAGTGGAACACGGTCGTGGGCGCGAACGCAGCCACGCCCGTGCGATAGCGCGACGCGAAGATCACGCGTCGGCGGTTTCTTCCTCCGGCCGGTCCCGCCGCGAGGAACCGCGCCGCTGCGCCGAGCGATACAGGCTCGTCAACGTATCGTCGATCTGTTGCGAACGCTCGAAGAGCGTCGCGAGCCAGTCGACGAACGCGGATACGCGCGGCGTCGCCTGACGGCTCTTCAGGAACGCCACCGACACCTTGAGCGGCGGCGATTTCCATTGCGGCAGCACTTCGCGCAACTGTCCCGAGCGCAGATAAGGCTGCGCCGCGATCCGCAGCGGCTGAATGAGCCCGAGCCCTTCGACGCCGCACGCGAGGTACGCGTGCTCGTCCGCGACCTGAACGAAACCGCGCATCTTCATCGTGACGGCTTCGCCGTCGACAGCGAAATCGAAATCGGCCGGGCGCCCGCTTTTCTCGGCAAGACAGTTCACCGCGACGTGCTGCGCGAGCTCGTCGAGCGTTTCCGGCGTGCCGTGCTTCTCCAGATACGCGGGACTCGCGCACGTCACCTGTTCGAGCATGCCGAGCCGGCGCGCGATCAATCCGGAATCGGGCAATTCGCCGAGCTGCACGCTGCAATCGACGCCTTCGCCGACGAGATCCACATTGCGATTGCCGATGCCGATCGACAGTTCGATCTGCGGATAGCGCGCGTGGAACTCCGGCAGCGCGGGCACGACGATCGACGTCGCGACGGTATCCGGCATTTCGACGCGCAGCCGTCCGCGCAGGCGCTCTTCGCCCGCGCCGAAACCGGATTCGAGCTCGTCGATATCGGCGAGAATTTGCGCGCAGCGCTCGTAATAAGCGGCGCCGTCGACGGTGAGATTCAGGCGCCGCGTCGTGCGTGCGAGCAATTGCACGCCGACTAGCGCTTCGAGTTGTTGCACGGTCGTCGAAACACTCGCGCGCGGCATGCCGAGCGACTCGGCGGCGCGCGTGAAACTGTTCGTATCGACGACACGCGTAAAGACACGCATGGCATGGACGCGATCGATCACGTTGAGTTTTCCTTTTATGACGATTGAATGGCGATGCGCGAGAAAAAACGACTTCACCGCGGCTACGAAACCGCGGAAAAAAGGCGCATCGGCGATGGTTGAATCGTACGGACGGGAAGCGTCAACGTGAATACACAAAAATGGCGGATTCTTGCCTGATTCTTTTCGACGGCGAATCCTGCGCGCGTCACAGCATCGGCATTTCGCCGCGCAGGCGGCCCGCGACGCCCGAGAAGTCGCTGCCCGACGGCGCCTGATAAAGCCGCAGGCCCATCTCGGGAAGGATCGAGAGCAGATGATCGAAGACGTCGCCCTGAATGCGCTCGTATTGCGTCCACGCGGTCGTCGCGGTGAAGCAATTAACCTCGACAGGGATGCCGTCCGATTGCGGCTCCATCATTCGCACCATGATCGCCATGTCCTGGCGAATCTCCGGATGGCGCTGCAAAAACGCAAGCCCGTACGCGCGGAACGTGCCGATGTTCGTGAGCCGCCGCCGGTTCGCGGGCTCGTTCGCGAGTTCGCCGAGATTGCGGTTGGTTTGCTCCACCTCGGTCTGCTTCTGTTCCAGATAATCGTGCAGCAGGCGAAAGCGTTTCAGGCGCGCAGTCTCTTCCTCGGTGAGAAAGCGCACGCATTGCGCGTCGATACGCATCGTCCGCTTGATGCGCCGCCCGCCCGATTCGAACATGTGCCGATAGTTGCGATAGCTCTCCGAAAAGAGCTTGTAGGTCGGCACCGTGGTCACCGTGTTGTCCCAGTTCTGCACCTTGACGGTGTGCAGCGCGATGTCCTTCACGAAGCCATCGGCGGCGGCTTGCGGCATTTCGATCCAGTCGCCGATGCGCAGCATGTCGTTCGACGTCAGTTGCGTGCTCGCGACGAGCGACAGCAAGGTGTCCTTGAACACGAGCAGCAGCACGGCCGAGAGCGCGCCGAGACCGGAGAGCATCCAGAGCGGCGAACGGTCGATCAGTATCGACAGGACGAGCACGCCGCATACGAGCGCGAGTCCGAGCTTGCCGATCTGGATGTAGCCTTTGATCGAGCGTGTCTGCGCTTCCTTGCTTTCCGCATAAACGTCCTGCCACGCGGACAGGGCGCTGCCCGCGGCGAAGAACATGCAGATCCACGCGCCGCCGTGCGCGACGCGGCCGATGATCGTCGCCCAGTGACCGATGCGCGGCACTTCGTCGATGCCGAGCGCGACCGTCGCGAACGGCACCGCATACCAAAGCCGGTGATAAGCGCGATGCTTGATGAACGCGCGGTCCCACTTCTGATGCCCCGCGAGCACGAGCAGGCGATGCGCGACATGGAGCACGATGCGGGCCACGACCCATTGCACGAAGAGCGCGATCAGCGCGAGCGCGACGAGACCCGCGACCGTTTGCGCCCACGGATGAATGGCGAGCAGATGCGGCAGCGGATCGGGCAGGAAATCGAAATTCATAGGGATCGTGGAGGACTGAAGACGCGCGATCTTGCATCGCGACGCGCTCCGTATTGTGCATGATCGTGCGCGTCCGAGGCATCGGATGCGGCCGAGTTGCGGGCCGTGGCGCGCCTTATCGAAAACCCGAGTTCGATGAAAATGAATTTTTTTTGGCCGGATTTTCGAGTAAATATACTTTCATCGCGTTCAATCGCCATGAGGGCGCAGCGCATTTCATGTCCCGTTCACTATCGGTCCGTGCGCCGGCGAGCGCCGACGATCTGATCTCCGCGCGCATCGCGGCGGCCATGCCGACGCTCACGCCGATCCATCGGCGCATGGGGGCGTTCGTGCTCGCGAACCTGTTCCGCTCGGCGACGATGCGTATCGACGAACTGGCGGGCGCGGTGGGCGCGTCGGTGGCGACGGCGAACCGTTTTGCGCGCGCGCTCGGCTTCTCCGGCTATCCCGCGTTTCGCGAGGCGCTCGTGCGCGGCTTCGAGGCGACCATCGCGCCGGTCGAGCGCTTGCGCACCGCGCTCGAATCGCCGGCGAGCGGCGCCGAAGTATTCGATGCATCGCTTGCACAGGCGGCGGCGAATCTGCGTCTCGCGCAAACATCCGTCGATGGCGCGAGGGCCGAAGCGATCGTCGATACGATTCTCGCCGCGCCGCGCGTCTTCGTGATCGGCTACGGCGCGAGCGCGTTTCTCGCCGGCCTGATGGAGCACGGTCTCACGCCGTATTGCGCGAACGTGCAATCGCTCGCGCTGATGGGCGGGCCGTCGCACGCGGCGCGCAGGCTTTTCACGGCTTCGCGCGGCGATGTGCTCGTCGCGATCGCGTTCCCGCGCTATGTCGACGACACCATCACGCTTGCGCGGCTCGCGCGCGATCACGGGTTGCGCGTGGTCGCGTTGACGGACAGCGCCGCGTCGCCGCTCGCGCAGGTCGCCGATCTCGTGCTCGCGATCCGCGCCGAACGCAGGCTCGCGGCGAATTGCGATACCGCCGTGCTCGCCGTCATCGAAGCGCTGTGCGATGCGGTCGCGCATCGGGCGAAGCGTTCGGTGGAGGCGGCATCGGGATTGACCGAATTCGTGTTGCCGTGGCTCGTCGCCCCGGCGCTCGCCAAAGATGCGCGCGCCGCTCATACGACGCGCCGCACGACCGCGAAACGACACACTCACAGGGAACCGCGCGACTCATGAAGGTCACACCAGTCATTGCGATTCACGGCGGCGCGGGCACGCTCCTGCGCAGCGCGATGAACGCCGAAACGGAAGGGCGCTATCTCGCCGCGCTCACCGATATTCTCAGCGCGGCTCAGCGCGTGCTCGCCGATGGCGGCAGCGCGCTCGACGCCGTCACCGAAGCCGTGCGTCTGCTCGAAGACTGTCCGCTCTTCAACGCGGGGCACGGCGCGGTGTTCACGGCGGCCGGCACGCACGAACTCGACGCCTCCGTGATGGACGGCGCGACGCTCGAAGCGGGCGCGATCAGTTGCGTGACGCGCGTGAAGAACCCGGTGCTCGCCGCGCGCCGCGTGCTCGACGCGAGCGATCACGTCATGTTTACGGGCGCCGGCGCGGAAGCCTTCGCGCAGTCGCAGGGTCTCGAATTCGTCGATCCGTCGTACTTCTACACGGAAGCGCGCTTTCAGCAATGGCAGAAGGCGCGTGGCACGTCCGGCACCATGCTCGATCACGATGCGATGACGAAATTCGCCTTCGATAACGGCCCGGACGATCCTATCGATCCCGACAAGAAGTTCGGCACGGTCGGCGCGGTCGCGCTCGATTCGAACGGTCATCTCGCGGCGGCGACGTCGACGGGCGGCATCACGAACAAGCAGGCGGGTCGCGTCGGCGATGCGCCCCTGATCGGCGCGGGCTGCTATGCGAACGACGCGACGTGCGCGGTCTCCACGACGGGCACGGGCGAGATGTTCATCCGCATGCTCGCGGCGTATGACGTGTCGGCGCAGATGGAATATCGCGGCGTGTCGCTGGAAGAAGCATCGAACGATGTCGTGATGAACAAGCTGCCGCGCATCGAAGGACGCGGCGGACTCGTCGCCGTCGATGCGAAAGGCAACGTCGTGCTGCCGTTCAACACGGAAGGCATGTATCGCGGATTCGCGCGCGTGGGCGAAGCGCCCGTCACGGCGATCTATCGATGATGACGCTGCCCGAAGCGTGCGTCATCGACGTACACGGCCTGTCCGTGAATTTCCGCTCGCGCTCGCGCACCATCGAAGCGGTGCGCAACATCTCGTTTAGCGTCGACCGCGGCGAGACGCTTGCGATCGTCGGCGAATCGGGCTCGGGCAAGTCGGTCACGTCGCTCGCGCTCATGCGTCTCGTCGAGCATGGCGGCGGACAGATCGTGTCGGGCAGCATCGCGTTTCGCCGGCGCAACGGGCAAGTGCTCGATCTCGCGAAAGCATCGTCGGCGACGATGCGCGGCGTGCGCGGCGCGGACATCGCGATGATCTTCCAGGAGCCGATGACATCGCTCAATCCCGTGTTCACGGTCGGCGACCAGATCGCGGAAGCGATCGCGTTGCATCAAGGCAAGAGCCGTTCCGATGCGCGCGCCGAGGCATTGCGTCTGCTCGATCTCGTGCGGATTCCCGAGGCGAGGCGCGTGTTCGCGCGCTATCCGCATCAGTTGTCGGGCGGCATGCGCCAGCGCGTGATGATCGCGATGGCGCTCTCGTGCAAGCCCGCGCTCTTGATCGCCGATGAGCCGACGACCGCGCTCGACGTGACGATTCAGGCGCAGATCCTGCAACTCGTGCGCGGCTTGCAGGACGAGATGAACATGGGCGTGATCTTCATCACGCACGACATGGGCGTGGTCGCGGAAGTGGCCGATCGCGTGCTCGTCATGTATCGCGGCGAGAAGGTGGAAGAGGCGCCATCGGACGCGCTGTTTCATGCGCCGAAGCATCCGTACACGAAAGCGCTGCTCGCCGCCGTGCCGACGCTCGGCGCGATGCGCGGCACCGATCGTCCCGCGAAATTCCCGATCCTCGAAGTCGAGTCCGCCGACATCGCGCCCGACGATGCGAGCGCGTTGCGTCCGTCGGAAGCGGTCGAGAAGGAGAAGCAGCCCGCCGTCGATGAAGCCATTGAACCGATACTGCGCGTGCGCGATCTGGTCACGCGCTTTCCGGTGAAGAGCGGCCTCTTTGGCCGAACGACGGCGGCGGTGCACGCGGTCGAACGCGTGAGCTTCGACTTGCGGCCTGGCGAAACGCTTGCGCTCGTCGGCGAATCGGGTTGCGGCAAATCGACGACGGGACGTTCGCTGCTCAGGCTCGTCGAGAGCCAGAGCGGGTCCATCGAATTCGATGGACGCGATATCAGCAAGCTCGAAGGTCACGCGTTGCAGGCGCTCAGGCGCAATATCCAGTTCATTTTTCAGGACCCGTTCGCGTCGCTCAATCCGCGTCTGACCGTGGGCTTTTCGGTGATGGAACCGCTGCTCGTGCATGGCGTCGCGAGCGGAAGACAAGCACAGGCGCGGGTCGACTGGCTGCTCGACAAAGTGGGCTTGCCGCCCGAAGCCGCGCAACGTTATCCGCATGAATTCTCGGGTGGTCAGAGGCAGCGCATCGCGATTGCGCGCGCGCTCGCGTTGAACCCGAAAGTCGTGATCGCCGATGAATCCGTGTCCGCGCTCGATGTCTCCGTGCGCGCGCAGATCGTCAATCTGATGCTGGATTTGCAGCGCGAACTGGGCGTCGCGTATCTCTTCATTTCGCACGACATGGCGGTCGTGGAGCGCGTGAGTCATCGCGTGGCGGTGATGTATCTCGGGCAGATCGTCGAGATCGGGCCGCGCGCGGCGGTGTTCGAAGCGCCGCGTCATCCGTACACGCGCAAGCTGATGAGCGCGGTGCCGGTCGCCGATCCGTCGCGTCGGCACGCGAAGCGCATGCTCGCCGCCGACGAGATTCCAAGCCCGATCCGCAAGCTCGGCGATGAGCCGATCGTCGCAAAACTGGTTGCTGTCGGACCTGATCACTTTGTCGCCGAGCATCACGTTGGCGGCGCTTACTAAAAGCAATTCGAAGAGCACCTCGAAAAGCACTTCAACAAGGAGTCCAACGATGCCGTCCTTCAAATTGCGCGCGATGCTCGCAGCAAGCGCGTTCGCCACATTGACCGTTCTCGCGCCGGTCGCTGCGCACGCGCAAAGCACCGCCGTGATGGCCGTCGCCTCGACCTTCACGACGATGGATCCGTACGACGCCAACGACACGCTCTCGCAAGCCGTGGCGAAGTCGTTCTACGAAGGCTTGTTCGGTTTCGACAAGGACATGAAGATTCGCAACGTGCTCGCGACGAGCTACGAGGCGAGCCCCGACGCGAAGGTGTACACGATCCATCTGCGCAAGGACGTGAAGTTCCAGGACGGCACCGACTTCAACGCCGATGCGGTGAAGGCCGTCTTCGACCGCGTGACGAATCCGGACAACAAGCTGAAGCGCTACAACCTCTTCAACAAGATCGAGAAGACCGAAGTGGTCGATCCGTACACGGTGAAGATCACGCTGAAGATTCCGTTCTCGGCGTTCATCAACGTGCTCGCGCACCCGTCGGCGGTGATGATCTCGCCGACCGCGCTGCAGAAATACGGCAAGGACATCGCGTTCCATCCGGTCGGCACGGGGCCGTTCGAGTTCGTCGAATGGAAGCAGACCGACGACCTGAAAGTGAAGAAGTTCGCGGGCTACTGGCGCAAGGGCTTGCCGAAGATCGACATGATCGACTGGAAGCCCGTGGTCGATAACAACACGCGCGCCGCGCTCATGCAAACGGGCGAAGCGGACTTCGCGTTCTCGATTCCGTTCGAGCAGGCCGCGACGCTCAAGTCGAGTCCGAAGGTCGATCTGATCGCGGCGCCTTCGATCATTCAGCGCTACGTCAGCATGAATACGCTGCAGAAGCCCTTCGACAATCCGAAGGTGCGCGAGGCGATGAACTACGCGATCAACAAGGAAGCGCTCGTCAAGGTCGCGTTCGCGGGTTATGCCGTGCCGTCCGAAGGCGTCGTGCCGCCGGGCGTCGACTACGCGATGCCGAAGCTCGGACCGTGGAAATACGATCCCGCGAAGGCGCGCGAGCTGTTGAAGGAAGCCGGTTATCCGAACGGCTTCGAAACCGTGTTGTGGTCCGGCTATAACCACACGACCGCGCAGAAGATCATCCAGTTCGTGCAGCAGCAACTCGCGCAAGTGGGCGTGAAGGCATCGGTCGAAGCGCTCGAAGCGGGGCAGCGCGTGCAGCGCATCGAGAGCGCGCCCGATCCGAAGACCGCGCCGGTACGCATGCTCTACATCGGCTGGTCGTCGTCGACGGGCGAAGCGGACTGGGCGATCTCGCCGCTCCTGAGCGGCGGCTCGTTCCCGCCGAAGCTCTTCAACACGGCGTACTACAAGAACGATCAAGTCGATGACGATCTGCAAAAAGCGCTCGCGACGACCGATCGCAACGAGAAAGCGAAGCTCTACGCCGATGCGCAAAAACGCATCTGGGCCGATGCACCGTGGATCTTCCTCGTCACGGAAAAGGTCGTGTATGCGCGCAGCAAGCGCTTGTCGGGCGCATACGTGATGCCGGACGGCTCGTTCAACTTCGACGAAATCGCAATCAAGTGATGGACGACGGCCGGGCTTCATCGCCCGGCCTTATCTGACGAACACGATGCTCAACTTCATCGCCAAACGCCTGTTCGGATTGCTGCCGACACTCTTCATCGTCGCAGTGCTGGTGTTCTTCTTCGTGCACATGCTGCCGGGCGATCCCGCGCGTCTCGCAGCAGGCGCGGAAGCCGACGAAGCCACGGTCGCGCTCGTGCGCGCCGATCTCGGCCTCGACAAGCCGCTGCCGCAACAGCTCGTGAGCTTCTTCGGCAAGGTCGTGCACTTCGATTTCGGCATGTCCACGCGCAGCAAGCGGCCCGTGTCGACGGAAATTGCCGAGCGCTTCATGCCGACCTTGTGGCTCACGCTCGCGAGCATGGTATGGGCCGTGATCTTCGGCATGACCATCGGCATCGTGTCGGCGGTGTGGCGCAATCGCTGGCCCGATCGACTGGGCATGACGCTCGCGGTGTCGGGCATCTCGTTTCCGGCCTTCGCGCTCGGCATGCTGCTGATGGAAATCTTCTCGGTGAAGCTCGGCTGGCTGCCCATCGTCGATGACGGAACGTGGAAAGGCTACGTGCTGCCATCGATCACGCTGGGCGCGGCGGTGGCAGCCGTCATGGCGCGCTTCACGCGCGCGTCGTTCGTCGAAGTGCTCGGCGAGGACTTCGTGCGTACCGCGCGCGCCAAGGGCGTGCATGAGCCGATGGTCATCGTGAAGCACTGCCTGCGCAACGCGATGATTCCCGTCGTCACGATGATGGGCCTGCAATTCGGCTTTCTGCTCGGCGGCTCGATCGTCGTCGAGAAGGTGTTCAACTGGCCGGGCCTTGGCCGCCTGCTCGTCGATGCCGTCGAGATGCGCGACTATCCCGTGATTCAGGCAGAGGTGCTGCTGTTCTCGCTGGAGTTCATCGTGATCAATCTGATCGTGGACGTGCTGTACGCGATCATCAATCCGACCATTCGCTTCAAGTGAGGACGCGATGAGCGTGACAGCCGAAAGCGCGACAACCGCGCCGCAAGAGATCCGCACGCCGTGGACCGAGTTCTGGCGCAAGTTCAGGCGGCAACACATCGCGATGATCGCGGCCGTGTTCGTGCTGCTGCTGATCGTGATCGCGATCATCGCGCCGTACATCGCGCCGTATGACCCGGAAAACTACTTCGACTACGACGCCCTCAACGCCGGTCCTTCGGCTGCGCACTGGTTCGGCGTCGATGCTCTGGGCCGCGACATTCTGAGCCGCATACTCGTCGGCAGCCGCATATCGTTGACGGCGGGATTGCTCTCGGTCGTGCTCGGCGCGGTGATCGGCACGTTCTTCGGCTTGCTCGCGGGCTACTACGAACGATGGTGGGACCGCATCGTGATGCGTATCGCGGACGTGCTCTTCGCGTTTCCCGGCATTCTGCTCGCGATCGGCGTCGTCGCGATTCTCGGTAACGGCATGGTGAATGTCGTGTGCGCGGTCGCGATCTTCAGCATTCCCGCGTTCGCGCGGCTCGTGCGCGGCAATACGCTCGCGCTGAAGCATCTCACGTATATCGAGGCGGCCAAGAGCATCGGCGCCTCGGACTGGACGATACTCGCGCGGCACATTCTGCCCGGCACGATTTCATCGGTGGTCGTGTACTTCACGATGCGGATCGGCACGTCGATCATCACGGCCGCGAGCCTGTCGTTTCTCGGACTCGGCGCGCAGCCGCCGACGCCCGAGTGGGGCGCGATGCTCAACGAAGCGCGCGCCGACATGGCGATGGCGCCGCATGTCGCCATCTTCCCGAGTCTCGCGATCTTCTTCACGGTGCTCGCGTTCAATCTGCTCGGCGACGGCCTGCGCGACGCGCTCGATCCGAAGCTCGACCGGCCATGATGCACATCGGCTCGCTCGTCGCGGGGCCGCGCGGCACGATCGCGGATGTCGCGGGCGTGACGGTCGGTCATTGCACGCTTGCGCAAGGCGCGGTGCAGACCGGCGTCACGGTGATTCGTCCGCATGACGGCGACGTGTATCGCGACAAGGTGCCCGCTGCGGCGTGCGTCATCAACGGGTTCGGCAAGAGCGTCGGGCTCGTTCAGGTCGACGAGCTCGGCGTGATCGAAACGCCGATCGCGCTGACCAACACGTTCGGCGTCGGCACGCTCGCCAATGCGCAGATTCGCGCGGCCATTGCTGCGAATCCGCGCATCGGACGCGAAGACCCGAGCGTGAATCCGCTCGTGTTCGAATGCAACGATGGCTATCTCAACGACATGCAGGCGCTCGCGATTCACGAAGCGCACTACACGAGCGCACTCGATGCGTGCAGTGTCGAGTTCGAGCGCGGCGCGGTCGGCGCCGGGCGGGGCATGTCGTGCTTCGAACTGAAGGGCGGCATGGGTTCGGCTTCGCGTGTGGTGCATATCGGCGGCGACGCTTATACGACGGGCGCGCTCGTGCTCGCCAATTTCGGCAAGCTGCAGCAATTGATTGTCGAAGGCGAAGCGCTCGGTCGCAAACTTCAATCGAGCGTCGATGAGAAGCCCGAGCAAGGATCGATCATCATGTTGATCGCCACCGATGCGCCGCTCGATGCACGTCAGTTGCGCCGTCTCGCGATGCGCGCCGCGGCCGGTCTCGCACGCACCGGATCGGTCTTCGGACACGGCAGCGGCGACATCTCGCTCGCCTTCACGACC
Organism: Caballeronia sp. LZ028; assembly: GCF_031451415.1. Taxonomy (NCBI): domain Bacteria; kingdom Pseudomonadati; phylum Pseudomonadota; class Betaproteobacteria; order Burkholderiales; family Burkholderiaceae; genus Caballeronia; species Caballeronia sp. LZ028. Next base: position 472,119 of record NZ_JARUXN010000004.1, read on the forward strand.
GCGTACACCGTGCCGCACGATGCAGACTTCATCGCGATGCCGCCGCTCATCAACGACGCGCGTCTCGATCCGCTGTTTCAAGCCGCCGCCGATGCCACCGAACAGGCGATCCTCGATGCGCTTTACAGCGCGGAAACGGTCGCCGGGCGCAACGGTCATCGGCGCATCTCACTCAAGGACGCATTGAGAACACGACCATGAAAGTGCTGATCTCGGTGGATATCGAAGGCATCGCGGGCGTGTTTCATCCGGAGCAGACGCGCGCCGGCAACACGGAATACGAACAGGCGCGCCGCTGGATGTCGCGCGAAGCCGATGCGGCCGCGCAAGGTGCATTCGATGGCGGCGCGACGCAAGTCTGGATCAACGATTCGCATGGCGGCTTTCGCAATCTGATGCCCGATCTCATCGATCAACGCGCGCGGCTCGTGCTCGGCAAGCCGCGCACGCTCGGCATGATGGCGGGACTGGAAGCATCGCCGGAAATCGTGTTCATGATCGGCTATCACGCGCGCGCGCAAAGCCGCGGCATTCTCGCGCATACGATCAACAGCGCGGCCTTTGCGCGCGTCATGCTCGACGGCGAGGAAGTGGGCGAGGCCGGACTCTATGGGCGGCTTGCCGAGGAACGCGGCGCACGCGTCGCGCTGCTGACCGGCGACGACGTGTTCGGCGCCGAAACGCTGCCCGCATTCCCAGGCGCGCGCTTTCTCTGCGTGAAGACGGCGCACGGCTATTCGAGCGGTGTCACCGAAACGCCCGCCGCAGCGTGCGAGGCGATCCGGCTCGCCGCGCGCGAAACGATCGAAACGTCTTCCGGACATGCCCGCCGTCCGGCGATCACGGAACACCGCTGCGAGTTGCGCGCGCAAACGAGCGCATTCGCCGATCTCTTCTGCCAATGGCCGACGCTCGAACGCATCGATGCCGTGACGCTCGCTTTCGATGCGCCTTCGATGGAGCATGTCGTGCGGATACTCAATTGCCTTTCGGCAATGTCTTTCATGATACGGTGAGTGGTTGAACCAGGCGCTTCGAGTATCGTTAGAATGGCGTCTTTCGCGAGACCGCTCATGGTTTCGACTTGCTTGCAGACGACGCTCATGCATACCGTGAAGCTTGAACATAACGACGACGAAGTCCTCGATCCCGCCGATCCGCAACTTGTCGTGCGCGGCTCGCTCTTCATCGACGGTCACGATGCCGGTTGCTGGGAAGAGCGGCGCGACGGCACATGGGCGGCGCATGTGCGGCACAAGGGCGGCTGGATCGTCGAGACGAGCCGTGGCGCGCTGATCGAGCGGCTCGCCCGCGGGGCATAACGCAGTTTTCTTCGAACTGATTTAACACATTTCATGTATCTGTCGATCATCGCCGTGGGGCTCGGCGGCGGGCTGGGCTCGTTGCTCAGATGGGTCCTCGGCTTGCGCCTGAATGCGATTTTTCCGAATCTGCCGCTCGGCACCTTTGCGGCGAACGTCATTGCGGGCTACATCATCGGCGTAGCGGTCGCTTTTTTCGCGCGCTTTCCCGATATTTCGGTGGAATGGCGCCTGTTCATCATCACCGGATTGATGGGCGGCCTGTCCACGTTTTCCACGTTCTCGGCCGAAGTGGTCGCGCATCTGCAGCAAGGGCGGCTCGGCTGGGCGCTCGGGGAGATCGCGATTCACGTTGGCGCGTCGCTCGTGATGACCGCGCTCGGCATCGCGACGGTGGCCGTCGCTTCCTGAAGGACCCGATCGGCGGCGCGGCATCGGCATCCGTCTTTTTATCGATTTGAACGTTTGCGCGCGCCGATTCCGCTCATTCCCGTAAAGTTTTTTTCCCGCGTTTTGAACGCTAGACCCTCGCTGCTTCGGCAGCGGTTTTTTCTTTTGACAGTAACGAAGGTGATGAAATGCCAGGCCTGCCGCTCATCGAAGTCAGACCGTATCGTGCGAGCGATCTCGACGGTGTAATCGATCTGTTCCAACGCGCCGTTCGCGAAACGGCATCGGCCGACTATAACGAAGCGCAGATCGCAGCCTGGTCGCAAGCCGATCGCGACGAATGGGAACTCGCGCGCTTGAGCCGCCCGACTTGGGTCGGACTTGTCGACGGCGAACTCGCGGGCTTCGCCGATCTCGAGAAGAACGGTCTCATCGACATGATGTTCGTCGATCCGATACATCAGCGCAAAAGCGTGGCGACGTCGCTGCTCGCGCGCATCGAGGCCGAAGCGGAGGTGCTCGGCCTGACGACGCTGCATACCTATTCGAGCGTCACGGGGCGGCCTTTCTTCGAATATTGTGGTTTCACGATGCTGCTGGCGCGCGCCGTCGTCGTGCGGCAGCAGCGCTTTGTCCAGTTCGTGATGGAGAAAGTGCTGGATCTGTGAAATCTGTATAGACAACACGCGTCGATCTTCCGGGGCGAGCTTAGTGAAATCCCGGATAACCCCTTGTTTCGTCCTTTCTGCGCGATTAGACTTGAGTCTAACTTGTATAGACAGGACGAACCATGATCACGCTTACGCCCGGAAAACTGACGCTGCCGCAACTGCGCCGCATCGCGCGAGGCTCGGACCCGCTTCTGCTCGATCCGGCCAGCTTCGACGCGATCGATGCCAGCGCGCGCGCAGTCGCCGCGATCGCCGCGAAGGGCGATCCGGCTTACGGCATCAATACGGGCTTCGGGCGGCTCGCCAATACGCACATTCCGGCCGATCAGCTGGAACTGCTGCAAAAGAATCTCGTGCTGTCGCATGCGGTGGGCGTGGGCGAGCCGATGTCGCGTCCGGTCGTGCGGCTTTTGATGGCGCTCAAGCTGTCGAGTCTCGGGCGCGGCCATTCGGGCATCCGCCGCGAAGTCATCGACGCGCTCATCACGCTCTTCAACGCCGACGTCCTGCCGATCATCCCGATCAAGGGTTCGGTCGGCGCATCGGGCGACCTCGCGCCGCTCGCGCATATGTCGACGGTGCTGCTCGGCATCGGCGAAGTCACGATTCGCGGTGAGCGCGCCAGTGCGCTCGACGGTCTGGCGGTCGCGGGCCTCAAGCCGCTCACGCTGCAGGCGAAGGAAGGTCTCGCGCTGCTGAACGGCACGCAGGCGTCGGCGGCGCTCGCGCTTTACAACCTTTTCGCGATCGAAGATCTGTTCCGCACCGCGCTCGTCGCGGGCGCGCTGTCCGTCGATGCAGCCGCCGGCTCGGTCGTTCCGTTCGATGCGCGCATCCATGAACTGCGCGGTCATCGCGGGCAGATGGAAGCCGCATCGGCGTATCGCACGCTGCTGAAGGGCTCCGGCATCAATCTGTCGCACGCGGATTGCGACAAGGTGCAGGACCCGTACAGCCTGCGCTGCCAGCCGCAGGTGATGGGCGCGTGCCTCGACCAGATGCGCCACGCGGCGGATGTCCTGCTGATCGAATCGAACGCCGTCTCCGACAACCCGCTGATCTTCCCCGATACGGGCGAAGTGCTCTCGGGCGGCAACTTCCACGCCGAGCCGGTCGCATTCGCCGCCGACAATCTCGCGCTCGCCGCAGCCGAAATCGGCGCGCTCGCGGAACGCCGCATCGCGCTTTTGATCGACGCGACGCTCTCGGGCCTGCCGCCGTTCCTGGTGCGCGATGGCGGCGTCAACTCCGGCTTCATGATCGCGCACGTGACGGCGGCCGCGCTCGCATCGGAGAACAAGACGCTCGCGCATCCGGCGTCGGTCGATTCGCTGCCGACGTCCGCGAACCAGGAAGACCACGTCTCGATGGCGACGTTCGCCGCGCGCAAGCTCGGCGACATCGCCAGCAACACCGCGAACATCCTCGCGATCGAACTGCTCGCGGCGGCGCAAGGCGTCGATCTGCGCGCGCCGCATCAGACGAGCGCGCCGCTCGCCGAAGTGATGAAGACGCTGCGCGCGCACGTGCCGCACTACGACCTCGACCATTACTTCGCGCCCGACATCGCCGCGATCGCGACGCTCGTGCAGCAAGGCGCGATCGCGCGGCACAGCCCGTTCTCGTTCGCGTCGGAACAAGCTGAATGAGCACGCCCGCGTATCAGGAGATCAAGGACTACATTCTCCAGCGCATTCATATCGGCGAGTGGAAGGAGGGCGACCAGGTGCCTTCCGAAAACGAGCTTGCGCGCGAATTCAAGGTCGCGCGCATGACCGTGAACCGCGCGCTGCGCGAACTGACCGCCGAACAGGTGCTGACGCGCGTGCAGGGCGCGGGCACCTTCGTCGCGCAGCCGAAATACGCGTCGACGCTCGTCGAGATTCGCAGCATTTCGGATGAAATCGTCGCGCGCGGTCACACGTATCGCGCGCAGGTGCTGCATTTGGGCGCGTCGATCGTCGATGAAGCGCTCGCCGCCGAAATGCATCTCGCGCTCGGCAGCCCGGTGTTTCATTCGCGCGTGCTGCATTTCGAAAACGACGAGCCGGTACAGATGGAAGAACGTTACGTGAATCCCGCGCTGGCGCCGGAATACGCGCGCCAGGATTTCACGACGATCACGCCGAACCAGTATCTGATGACCGCCGCGCCGCTGCAGCGCGTCGAGTATCGGATCGAGGCATCGGTGCCGTCGGCGGAAATTCGGCTCGCGCTCGCGATGGCCGAGCACGAGCCGTGTCTGCTGCTGCATCGGCGCACGTGGTCGCGCGATGCGGTGGCGTCGGTTGCGAATCTCTGGCATCCCGGCGACCGCTACCAATTCACCGGACACTTCTGAACGTGACGATCATTCGTGCCGATTCGCTGACGCCCACGCCGTGGAAGAACGGCGGCGGCATCACGCGCGAGATCGCGGCGGGGCCGCAGGGCGTGTCGCTCGATGCGTTCGCGTGGCGTCTGTCGCTCGCCGACGTCGCATCCGACGGTGCGTTCTCGAAGTTCGAGGGCGTCGATCGCGTGCTCGTGCTGCTCGACGGCGCGGGCATGCGTCTGACGGAAGCGCACGGCAACGTGCATGTTCTCGATGCGCCGCTCGCAATCGCGCGCTTTGCCGGCGAGACGCCGATTCACGCCACGCTCCTCGCCGGCCCGACGCGCGATTTCAACGTGATGGTGCGCCGCGATCGCGCGCGCGCAACGGTGAACGCCGGGCGCGCGTCATGCTCGCTCGCGTTCGAACACGACGTGACGTTTCTGTTCTGCGTGCAAGGGCGGCTCGACATCAAGTTCGCCGACGACACATGCCATACGCTCGAAGCAGGCGACACCTCGCGCATCGATGGCGCGAGCGCGCTCGAATGCGCGGTTCAGGATGGCGCATCGTGGCTGCATATCGGCATCGACATGATGTAGACGCGCATCGACATAACAACGGAGACAAGCGATGAACGCATTCTTCGCGGAGCACGCGCGCCTCGCCGATGGCTGGCGTCGCGACGTGCTGCTCGAATGGGACGACGCCGGCACGCTCGTGCGCGTCACGCCGGACAGCGCGGCGCCCGCGGGCGTCGAGCGCGCGAAAGGACCGATCCTGCCCGGCATGCCGAATCTGCACTCGCACGCGTTCCAGCGTGCGATGGCGGGCCTCACCGAGTATCGCGCGAGCGTCGCCGATACGTTCTGGAGCTGGCGCGATCTCATGTATCGCTTCGCCGCGCGGATCGGCCCGGAATCGATCGCGGATATCGCGCACTGGCTTTACATCGAGATGCTGAAGGCCGGCTACACGTCGGTGTGCGAGTTTCATTACGTGCATCACGCGCCCGATGGCGCGCCGTACGCGAATCGCGCGGAACTCGCGGAGCGCGTCGTCGATGCGGCGGAGCGCGCGGGCATCGGCATGACGATGCTGCCGGTGCTCTACGAATACAGCGGCTTCGGCAAGAGCGCGCCGCGCGACGATCAGCGGCGCTTTCTCAATACGCCCGATTCGCTGCTCGGGCTCATCGACGCCCTCGCGCGCTCGCGGCCCGAAAACGGCGCGCGGCGTTACGGCGTCGCGCCGCATTCGTTGCGCGCGGTGTCGGGCGAATCGCTCGCGGCGCTCATCGAGGGAATCGATGCGCGTTTTGAGCGCGCGCCGGTGCATATCCATATCGCCGAACAGATGGCCGAAGTGGACGCCTGCGTCGCGGCTACGGGGCATCGTCCGGTGGACTGGCTGCTCGAACATTTCAACGTCGATGAGCGCTGGTGCCTCGTGCACGCGACGCACGTCGATGCCCGCGAATGCGCGCGTCTCGCGGCGAGCGGCGCGGTCGCGGGTCTGTGTCTCACGACCGAAGCGAATCTCGGCGACGGCGTGTTCCCGTCGCGCGATTATCTCGACGCGGGCGGGCGCATCGGCGTCGGGTCCGACAGTCATGTCGGCGTCGACTGGCGCTCGGAGCTGCGTCTGCTGGAATACGGGCAGCGCCTTTGCCGCCAGCAACGCAACGTGCTGGCGTCGCCGACGCAAAGCCGTCCGGCCGATCGTCTTTTCGATGCCGCGCTCGATGGCGGCGCGCACGCGACGGGACGCGCTGTCGGTGCGCTCGCGCAAGGCTTGCGCGCCGACTGGCTCGTGCTCGACGACGCGCATCCGGGCATCGGCGGACATGCGAGCGACGCGTGGATGTCGAGCGCGGTGTTTTGCGAGCATGGCGAGACGCCGATCCGCGATGTCTTCATCTCCGGCCGCAAGGTGATCAACGCGCGCCGTCACGCCGACGAAGACGAAGCGCTCGCGCGTTATCGCGCCGCCTTGCGCGGCTTGCTGGATTGAGGTCTCACATGAACGGCTCTTCGATCTTCACGCTGGAACGCGGCAACGCGCCGCTCCTGATTTCGATTCCGCACCGCGGCACGCAGATTCCCTGCGCCCTCGCCGACGAGATGACGCCCGTCGCCAAGCTCACCGAGGATTGCGATTGGCATCTCGAACGCCTCTATGCGTTTGCGCGCGATCTGGGCGCATCGATCCTGACGCCGCACTACGCGCGCTATGTCGTCGATCTGAACCGCCCGCCCGACGACGCGAATCTCTATCCCGGCCGCGACACGACGGGGCTCTGTCCGGTCGATACCTTCGACAAGGCGCCGCTCTACAAGCCGGGCCACGAGCCGTCGCGCGATCAGATCGATGCGCGCCGCGCGATGTACTGGCAGCCGTATCACGATGCGCTCGCCGGCGAGCTCGATGCGCTGCGGCGGACGCACGGCCGCGTGCTGCTATGGGAAGCGCATTCGATCCGCTCGGTCGTGCCGCGCTTTTTCGATGGCCGCCTGACCGATTTCAACTTCGGCACGGCGGATGGCGCGTCGGCGGCGCCGGGGCTGGCGGAACGGCTTGCGAGCATCGTCGAGCGCGACGGCCGGTACACGACGGTGGCCAACGGGCGCTTCAAGGGCGGCTATATCACCCGGCGTTACGGGCGGCCCGAAGAGGGCGTTCACGCGGTTCAACTGGAGCTTACGCAGGTCAGCTACATGGAAGAAGCGCCGCCATTCGCTTACGACGAAGCCAAGGCGAACGCGATCGAACCGCTGTTGCGCGAGCTCGTATCCGCCGCGCTTGCCTATGTGACCGCGGCTTGCTGACTGTCAGCCGGATGACGAATTGCTGGCGTCGGCGTAATGGCCGGATCCGCAGCGATCTCGCGTGCGCGCGGCGGACGTGAAAATTACGCTGGAAAAACAGTAACTTAAGCAGGGTCCGCCACGCGATCCCGCGCACGCCGCGCAACACGGAGCGAAACGCATTGTTGCGGTCCGGACAATTATGTTTCCTTGAAATTGGGGTTTCCCCTAAGTCTGCGGCCTCCTACACTGTCTTCAAGCGAAACGAAATCAGAAAACGCTTAAAAAGCTTCCGATTCGGTTTCGATTTCAAAACAAGACTACTGGAGGTTCATCATGATCAAGGCATTCGTTCCCGCACTCGTCGTCGCTGCTGCTTTGGCTGCCCCGACTTTCGCTTCGGCACAAAGCAATGCGCCGGTGACTCGCGCTCAAGTCCGCGCTGAACTGGTTCAACTGGAAAAGGCTGGCTACAACCCGTCGGAAGACCGCGTGAACTATCCGCAGAATCTGCAGGCCGCTCAAGCACGCGTGAACGCTGAAAATGGCGCGAACGGTTATGGTCCTTCGACCGCTGGCACTTCGCAATCGGGCGTAGCTGCTCCGGCCGCACGCGCCAACGTGTCGATGTCGGATCGCAACTCGGTCTACTTCGGTCACTAATCGAAGGTTGATGCAGCAGGGCAGTAGATGTGGTGAGCAGTAGCGGTTGAAGTAGCAGCAAGCATCAGAAAGTGCAGTACTTGCGAGAATGCAGTAGTAGTGCGTAGTAAAGCAGTACAGCAGCAAGAAGCAAGAAGCAAGAAGCAAGAAGCAAGAAGCAAGAAGCAAGCAGTGAACGCCGGCCGCCATCGAGCGGCCGGCGTTTTTTATTGCGCGTCGTCCTTCTCTTCGATGCGCGGCGACACCGCCCCGCACGCGCGAATCACGAGTCGCACGACTTCTTCCGTCTGTTCATCGAAGGCCTTGCGTGTGAGCGCGCGCTTGCCTTTCAACGCCCGTATCTGCGCATCGAAGTCGGCATAGTGCTGCGTGATCGCCCAGATCATGAACATGAACGTGTCCGGCTCGACCGGCGCGAGCAAGCCGCGCGCGATCCAGCTTTCGATGACGATGACGCGTGTATCGAGCCAGGGCTTCACGCGTTCGTTGAGAATGTCCTGCATGTGATGCGCGCCGTGGATGATCTCGCTCGCCCACACCTTCGAGCCGAGCGGCCTGCGTCGCGACAGGTCCATCTTTGCGCGCACATAGCCGCCGATCGCTTCCACGGGATCGTCGCTGCATTCGAAGGTATCCGCCGCGCGATGCCAGTCCTCGAACAGATCTTCGAGCACGCGCCGATAGAGCGCGAGCTTTGTCGGAAAGTAGTAATGCAGGTTGGCCTTCGGCAAGCCGGCGCGTTCGGCGATCATCGCCGTGCTCGCGCCTTCGAGTCCTTTCTCCGCGAACACTTCCTCGGCGCAAGCGAGAAGCTGCGCTTCGTTGCTCTCGCGGATTTGCGCCTTGCTACGCCGTGAAGGCGGCGCAGTGTCTTCGTTTCCGGCGATGCCGTTCGCCGCGTCGTCGTATCTCATCGTCGAGTTCTTCATCGTCGAATTCTTGGGCCGTGTGCCGCATCGTGCCTGATTCGCGTTATTCGTGCTATTCGCATGTTTGGCGCTGCATCGCGTCGAAAAGGCCATTGCACCCAATAGCTGCCGATGCTGCATCGCAATGGCACGCTTATCGCTTTATTTGCTCGGTGTTTGCCCGCACACGAAAGACGTTGATTTGCTTATTTTAATCGGCTACAACCTGTCCAACTGGACAGGATTGAAGAGCGCTCGATTTATCGAAGAGGCGTGTCGTTCGCATCATTCATCGCATAAGAAAAACGTGCACCGGGCGCGTGCAGCATCGCACCGCAAACGTCCGGCATGCACGAAACGAAGTCACTCACATACGAAGTCCGATCGTAAGGAGCGAGGCGAATGAACGTCGTAACGGATGCAATCAGAGAAGCTGGTCTCGATACGTCCATCAAGGTGAACGGTCAGCGTCTATGGGACAGCCTGATGACGATGGCCAAAATCGGCGCGACACCGAAGGGCGGTGTCTGCCGTCTCGCGCTGACCGATCTCGATCGCGAAGGGCGCGATCTCATCGTGAGCTGGGCGAAGGCAGCGGGCTGCACGGTGAGCGTCGATCAGATGGGCAACGTGTTCATGCGCCGCGCAGGACGCAATCTCGACGCGCTGCCGGTGGTTACTGGCTCGCACGCGGATTCACAGCCTACGGGCGGGCGCTTCGACGGCATCTACGGTGTGCTTGGCGGACTCGAAGTGATCCGCTCGCTCAACGATCGCGGCATCGAAACCGAGCATCCGATCGAAGTCGTCATCTGGACCAACGAGGAAGGCTCGCGCTTCGCACCCGCGATGGTTGCGTCGGGCGTGTTCGCGGGCGTGTTCTCGCTCGATTACGGTCTGTCGCGCAAGGACGTCGATGGCAAGACGATCGGCGAAGAACTCGAGCGCATCGGTTATGCGGGCGATGTGCCGTGCGGCGGCCGCAAGCTGCACGCGGCGTTCGAGCTGCATATCGAGCAAGGGCCGATACTCGAGGCCGAAGACAAGACGATCGGCGTCGTCACCGATGCGCAAGGTCAGCGCTGGTACGAGATCACGCTGACGGGCCAGGAAGCCCACGCAGGCCCGACCCCGATGCCGCGCCGCAAGGATGCGCTCCTCGGCGCATCGCGCGTGGTCGATCTCGTGAACCGCATCGGCCTCGACAACGCGCCGCTCGGGTGCGCGACGGTCGGCATGATGCAAGTGCATCCGAACTCGCGCAACGTGATTCCGGGCCGCGTGTTCTTCACCGTCGATTTCCGTCATCCCGACGATGCCGTGCTCGCGCGCATGGATGCCGCGTTGCGCGAGGGCGTGGCACGCATCGCGGGCGAGATCGGTCTGGAGACCGCGCTCGAACAGATCTTCTACTACGAGCCCGTCAAGTTCGACGCCGCGTGCGTCGCTTCCGTGCGGGCGGCGGCGCAGCGCTTCGGCTATTCGCATCGCGACATGGTGTCGGGCGCGGGCCACGATGCGTGCTATCTCGCGCAGGTCGCGCCGACGTCGATGGTGTTCGTGCCGTGCGTCGATGGCATCAGCCACAACGAGATCGAAGACGCGACGCAGGAATGGATCGAGGCAGGCGCGAACGTGCTGCTGCACGCAATGCTGGAGCGCGCGTCGGAACCGGCTTCATAAGCGACGTTTTCTGTTGTTACGTTCAGCACTGTCCGCGTCGATCAAACGCGGACGGCGGGCACTCGTACGTCCTCACAAGGAACGCGCATGACCATGAAATCGACCGGCGATATCGCGAGCCATCGCCTCACGCAGGAACAGCTCGCATGCGAATTCGCGGATGTCGCGCCGCTCCTCGACGCCACCGCCGCCGCTGCCGCCGCGAGCCGCTGCCACTACTGCTACGACGCGCCGTGCGTCCAGGCATGTCCGACGAGCATCGACATTCCAGGCTTCATCCGCAAGATCGGCAACGGCAATCTGAAGGGCGCGGCCGTCGATATCCTGTCGGCCAATCCGCTCGGCGGAATGTGCGCGCGCGTGTGCCCGACGGAGATTCTTTGCGAGGGTAGTTGCGTACGCAACCATCCGGGCGACGAGCCGGTGAAGATCGGCGCGTTGCAGCGTCATGCGACCGATTGGGCGATGGCCAAAGGCGTCGCGTTATTCGAACGCGCGCCGGAAACCGGGCGCCGCATTGCGATCGTCGGTGCGGGACCGGCGGGACTCGCGTGTGCGTATCGGCTTGCGCTTGCGGGGCATCGCGCGGTGATCTTCGATGCGCGCGAGAAGCCAGGCGGACTCAACGAATACGGCATTGCTGCGTACAAGACCGTCGAGGATTATGCGCAGCGCGAAATCGAATGGCTGTATTCGATCGGCGGTATCGAGATCAACATAGGTCAGTCGCTCGGCCGCGACTTCACGCTCGACGAGTTGCGCAAGCAATACGACGCAGTGTTTATCGCGTTCGGCCTTGCTGGCGTGCGCGAGCTGGCGCTCGAAGGCGAAGCGCTCGAAGGCGTGATGAACGCCGTCGATTTCATCGAGCAAGTGCGCGAGGCAGATGATCTCGCGAGCGTGCCGGTCGGGCGGCGCGTCGTCGTGATCGGCGGCGGCAACACGGCGGTCGATGCGTGCGTTCAAAGCCGCAAACTTGGCGCGACGAACGTGACGATGGCGTATCGGCGGGGCGTCGAGAACATGAGCGCGACGTGGGCCGAACGTGAGTTCGCGCAGACGAACGGCGTGAGCATCGTCACGCACGCGAATCCGGTGCGATTGGTCGGCGATAACGGGCAGGTGACGGGCGTCGAGTTCGAACGCGGCGGCGAGCGCTTCGTGATCGAAGCGGACATGGTGCTGAAGGCGATCGGGCAAACGCTTGTTCCCGTCGGAATCGATCGCGAGTTATTGACGCTCGATGGCGGGCGCATCGTCACCGACGAGAACCGTCAGACGACGCTCGCGAAAGTCTGGGCCGGCGGCGATTGCGCGACCCATGAAGGACTCGATCTCACCGTGCAGGCCGTACAGGACGGCAAGCTGGCGGCCGCGTCCATCGACGCGTCGTTCGAACTGACTGCGATCAAAGCCGCCTGAGCCAAAAGGAGAACCACGAACATGGCCGATCTGACTTGCAACATCGCCGGCATCACGTCGCCGAATCCTTTCTGGCTCGCGTCTGCGCCGCCGACCGACAAAGCCTACAACGTCAACCGCGCTTTCGAAGCGGGCTGGGGCGGCGTCGTGTGGAAGACGCTCGGGCTTGATCCGCACGTCGTGAACGTGAGTTCGCGTTACGGCGCGGTGCAATGGAACGGACAAAGAATCGCAGGACTGAATAACATCGAACTGATTACGGACAGACCGCTCGACGTGAACTTGCGCGAGATCGAACAGGTGAAGCGCGACTGGCCCGACCGCGCGCTTATCGTCTCGTTGATGGTTCCGTGCAACGAGAAGGACTGGAAGTGGATTCTCACGCAAGTGGAAGACACGGGCGCAGATGCGGTGGAACTGAACTTCGGTTGTCCGCATGGCATGAGCGAACGCGGCATGGGCGCGGCCGTCGGACAAGTGCCTGAATATGTCGAAATGGTGACGCGCTGGGTGAAGGAAGGCACGAAGCTGCCGTGCCTCGTGAAGCTCACGCCGAACATCAGCGATATTCGCATGGGTTCGCGCGCCGCGTTCAAAGGCGGCGCCGATGGCGTGTCGCTCATCAACACGATCAACTCGATCGTTGCGGTCGATCTCGATCAGATGGCGCCGATGCCGACCGTCGACGGCAAGGGCACGCACGGCGGCTATTGTGGTCCCGCCGTGAAGCCGATCGCGCTGAACATGGTCGCCGAAATCGCGCGCGATCCGCAGACGCCGAATCTGCCTATCTCCGGCATCGGCGGCATTTCATCGTGGCGCGATGCGGCGGAATTCATGGTGCTTGGCGCGGGCAGCGTGCAGGTGTGCACGGCCGCGATGCACTACGGCTTTCGCATCGTGTCCGATCTCGCCGATGGCCTCTCGAACTGGATGGACGAGAAAGGCTACGCAACGCTCGATGACATTCGCGGGCGCGCCGTGCCGAACGTCACGGACTGGAAGCATCTCAATCTCAAGTACGACATCAAGGCGCGCATCGATCAGGACAAGTGCATCCAGTGCGGGCTGTGTCATATCGCTTGCGAGGACACATCGCATCAGGCGATCCTGAAGGAGAAGGACGGCAAGCGTCATTTCGAAGTGGTCGATTCGGAATGCGTCGGCTGCAATCTGTGCATGCACGTTTGTCCTGTCGAGCAGTGCATCACGATGGAACGCGTCGATGCGGGCGAATATGCGAACTGGACCACGCATCCGAACAATCCCGCGCGCATCGATGCGGAAGAACCCGCGAAAGCGGCATGAACATAGACATAACGTAGCGCTCGTCGTCGTTGAATCCCCATGATCAACCGCACACTCAACCGGAGTGCATCCGATGAATCAGACAGCGCATGACGTCGAGACGAGCAGCTTGTATAACGATGACCTCGCACCGACCGGCCCCGCACAGCGCACGTGGAAGTGGTATCACTTCGCGGCGTTGTGGGTCGGCATGGTGATGAACATTGCGTCATACATGCTGGCCGCGGGTCTCACGGACCAGGGCATGTCGCCGTGGCAGGCCGTGTTGACGGTTCTGCTCGGCAACATGATCGTGCTCGTGCCGATGTTGCTGATCGGCCATGCGGGCGCGAAGCACGGCATTCCGTATGCGGTACTCGTGCGCTCGTCGTTCGGCACGCAAGGCGCGAAGTTGCCGGCGCTGCTGCGTGCGATCGTCGCGTGCGGTTGGTACGGCATTCAGACGTGGCTGGGCGGCAGCGCCATCTATACGCTCTTGAATATCCTGACGGGAAACGCATTGCATGGCGCGGCGCTGCCGCTCATCGATATCTCGCTCGGACAACTTGCGTGCTTTCTCGTGTTCTGGGCCTTGCAGCTCTACTTCATCTGGCACGGCACCGATTCGATTCGCTGGCTCGAAAGCTGGTCTGCGCCGATCAAGGTTGTGATGTGCATCGCGCTCGTGTGGTGGGCGACGAGCAAGGCGGGCGGCATCGGTTCCATGCTTTCGGCGCCGTCGCAGTTCGTCGCGGGCGGCAAGAAGGAGGGCCTTTTCTGGGCCACGTTCTGGCCGGGGCTCACGGCGATGGTCGGCTTCTGGGCGACGCTCGCGCTGAACATTCCCGACTTCACGCGCTTCGCGCGCACGCAACGCGATCAGGTGATCGGGCAATCGATCGGCCTGCCTGTGCCGATGGCGCTGCTCTCGGTGATCTCGGTTGTCGTCACGTCGGCGACGGTCGTGATCTACGGCAAGGCGATCTGGGATCCGATCGATCTCACGAGCCGCATGACGGGCATCGGTGTGGGCGTGGCACTGATCATCCTCACGCTCGATACGATGTGCTGCAATCTGGCGGCCAATCTCGTTGGACCGGCTTACGATTTTTCGAGCCTTTGGCCGAAGGGGATTTCGTATCGCGCGGGCGGCATGATTACGGCGACGATAGCCATCGTCATGATGCCTTGGAAGATTCTCGCGACTACGCAGGGTTACATCTTCACGTGGCTCGTGGGCTATTCGGCGCTGCTCGGTCCGGTCGCGGGCATTCTGATGGTCGATTACTTTTTGATTCGCGGCACGCGGCTCGATCAGCGCGAACTCTTCGATGAAGACGGTGAGTATTCGTATAGCGGCGGATGGAATGTGGCGGCGGTGGTGGCGCTTTTGATCGGCGTGCTGCCGAATCTGCCGGGTTTTTTGCACACTGCGTTTCCGGGTTCCTTTCCTAACGTGCCCGCGTTTTTCAATACGCTCTATACGTATGCGTGGTTCGTTGGTCTCGTGCTGGCTGCCGTCGTGTATGGATCGTGGATGAAGTTGCGCGGTGGCGCGCGGGCCAGGGTTTTGAGTGCTTGAGTTTTTCGCTTTCGCTTTCGCTTTTGCTTCGCCGGATCCCGTTTTCTTGGTGGTCTATGAGCGTTGCCCCTGTGCGGGGCGGCAGTCACTTTCTTTGCTGCTGCAAAGAAAGTAACCAAAGAAAGCAGCTCGTTAAGGCCTCGCGGTCACACGCAATTTGGGTAGTTCTCTCGTTGCAGATGGCACTCGCCTAAAGAGTGCCATCGAAGGACTAACCGGGCTTGGATCGCGCACGGTCTGACAAGCTAGTTTTCCAAGGGCGCTGGATCAGCACGAAACAGCTTCGGCACAGCGCTACGCGCTGCCGCCGGGTCTGCAAGGGAAACCAACGTGAGGAACACGCGGCGTGGTCAGAGGGAAGGGTAAGCAGAGAAGCACTCGCGGACCCGATTGGCCGTTCGGCCGCGAAGCGGGCTGGAGCTATTTGGTGCTGAACCGGTTTGGTGTGTGGTGCGATGAGACGGACCGTGCGCGAGCCAAGCCCGATGGGGCCTATGAGGGCACTCTTTAGGCAGCCCACGATGGACGAGAGGACTACCCAAATTGCGTGTGACCGCGGGCGTATCGGGAGCTGCTTTCTTTGCTTACTTTCTTTGCAGCAGCAAAGAAAGTGAGTGCCGCCCCGCACAGGGGCAGTGCTAATAGACCGACACGAACAAAGGATTTCACGAGAGCGGAAGCGAACAAGCAACGCAACGCAACGCAACGCAACGATAACCTCCCGGAGGGACACTTCAATGCCAACATTGATCCGCGGCGGCACCATCATCGACGCTGACCGCACCTACCGCGCCGATGTTCTCTGCGCAGACCCGCAAGCCGGTGGCACGATCCTGGCGATAGGCCTCGACATAGAGGCACCGGCCGATACGCACACCATAGACGCCGGCGGTCAGTACGTCATGCCGGGCGGCATCGATCCGCACACGCACATGGAACTGCCCTTCATGGGCACCACCGCGAGCGACGATTTCTATACCGGCACCGCAGCGGGATTGTCAGGCGGCACGACGAGTATCATCGACTTCGTGATTCCGAGCCCGAAGCAACCACTCATGGATGCGTTCAAAGAATGGCGCGGCTGGGCTGAGAAAGCATCGGCGGACTACGGCTTTCACGTCGCGGTGACGTGGTGGGACGAGTCGGTGCATCGCGACATGGGCCTGCTGGTTCACGAACACGGTGTGTCGAGCTTCAAGCACTTCATGGCCTACAAAAACGCGATCATGGCCGACGACGAAGTGCTCGTGAACAGCTTCACGCGCTCGCTTGAACTCGGCGCGCTGCCGACCGTGCACGCGGAAAACGGCGAGCTCGTCTTTCAGTTGCAGAAGCAACTACTTGCGAAAGGCTTCAGAGGACCGGAGGCGCATCCGTTGTCGCGTCCGCCCGAAGTGGAAGGCGAGGCGGCCAATCGCGCGATCCGCATCGCGCAAGTGCTCGGCGTGCCGCTCTATATCGTGCATGTGTCGGCGAAAGATGCAGTCGATGTCATCGCCAAGGCGCGCAACGAAGGACTGCGCGTATTCGGTGAAGTGTTGCCGGGCCATCTGGTGATCGATGAATCGGTGTATCGCGATCCCGACTGGACGCGCGCCGCCGCGCACGTGATGAGCCCGCCGTTTCGCACGAGCGAGCACCGCGAAGCATTGTGGCGCGGGCTGCAATCGGGACAGCTTCATACGACGGCGACGGATCATTGCGTGTTCTGCGCATCGCAGAAGGCGATGGGCCGCGAGGACTTCACGAAGATCCCCAACGGTTGCGGCGGCGTGGAAGATCGCATGTCGGTGCTGTGGCATCACGGCGTCAACATGGGACGTCTCACGCCGAACGAATTCGTGCGCGTGACATCGACGAACGCGGCGCAAATCTTCAATCTCTATCCGCGAAAGGGGGCGGTGCAGATAGGCGCGGACGCAGATCTCGTCGTATGGGATCCGAACGCGACCCGCACGATCTCCGTAAAGGCGCATCATCAAAAGGTCGATTTCAACGTCTTCGAAGGCATGCAAGTGCAGGGCGTCGCGACGCACACGCTCACGCGCGGCGCGCTCGCGTGGACCGACGGCGATCTGCGCGCGGAACGCGGCGCGGGACAGTATCTGAAGCGTCCGCCGAACGCGTCGTACTTCGAGGCGGCGCGCGTCGCCAACAAGCTGAAGGAACCGCATCCGGTGAATCGCGCTGAATCGGCTTGATTTGGGCATCGGTCGACGAAGCTCCGCGTTGCATTCGACGCGGAGTTTTGTCACGTTTCGCGGCGTGGTCACGCGCCTGCAAGCATAATCCGGCAGGCTATCGATTTTTTGCGCCGCCCGATCATGCCGATGAAAATCACAAAGAAGCTACGCCGCCTCGCCGCGCCAGGGTTGCTCTGTCTGCCGCTCGCGTGCGCGGCAAATCCCAACGCGCTGTGGGAAATCGTCCACGACTACTGCGAGCCCGCCGCCGAGGGCGCGCAGGTCCGGCAGAAATGCGCGGACGTGAATCTGGCGGGCGGCTATGCGGTGCTGAAGGATATCGTCGGCGTCGCGCAATATCTGCTGATTCCGACCGCGCGCGTGAGCGGCATCGAAAGTCCCGAACTGCTCGAGCCCCACGCGCCGAATTACTTTCGCGACGCATGGAATGCGCGCGGCTATGTCTTTCGCGCGTTGCGCCGGACGCTGCCGCGCGACGAAATTTCGCTCGCGATCAACTCGGCAAGCGGGCGCACGCAGAATCAATTGCACATTCATATCGACTGTCTCGCGTCGGATGTCGCCCAGACGCTGCGCGAACTGGGACCGGGCATCGGCACGGCGTGGAAGCCGCTGCCGGTGAGATTGCGCGGCCATGTGTACAGCGCGATGCGTATCGATGATGCTGATCTCGCGCATACGGATCCCTTCAAGCTCGTCGCGCCCTATGCCGCAAGCCGCGGCCAGACCATGGGCGAACAGACGCTGCTGCTCGTCGGCGCCGTGCGTGGCGATGGCGTGCATGCGTTCTTTCTTCTCAACGATCACGTTCAGCCAGGCAACTGGGCGTCATCCGAAGAGCTGCAGGATCATACGTGCTCGTTGGCCAATCGGTCTATAGAAAAGCCGTGAGGTTTTCAGAAGAATGAAGTGACGCAAATCGTTCGGAGTTCGGATGAATCGCAATCCGCAAATCAGAACTTTCGCGCCTTGTCACTTCTACTTCTGGGAACCACAATGAATGCACTTCGACATCACGTTTGACCCGTTGAAGGACGCGATCAATCGGCTTCAGCATGGTGTGTCGCTGGAGCTTGCGAGGGAGATTGCGTGGGACGATGTCGCGCCGAAGGTTGATGGTCGTCGCGACTATGGAGAGGTACGCGAAGTCGGTTTCGCGCCTATTCGAGGCCTCATGTTTTGCGTAGTGTTCACGCAGAGAAACGAAACGCGGCGCATCATCAGTTTGCGCCGCGCCAACAGAAGAGAGATAAATCGGTATGCAACAAACGTATAAAGGATTCATCCTTCCTACGCCCGAGGAAGAGGCGGCGATTCAGCGCGGCATCGAACTCGATCCGGACACGTGGAATCTGTCCTACGAAGAGTTTGAGCGACTGGAATCATCCGCCGCTTATCATCGTCGGCAGTCGATGTCTGGCGAGCTTCCGGCCGCATGACCCTCACCCCGCGTCGCGCGTGTTCATCCGATGCGCAAACACACGCGGCGCGATCCCTTCGACACGCGCTTCCGGCAAGACGCGCTTGAACGTTCGCAAGGTGAACGCAAGGTCTTCGCTAGCAGTATCGAATTCGAGCCGCAGTTCGCAGCCTTCACGCTGCGCCTGACTCACGTAGATGCCAAGCGGCGAATGAAACAACGCGCGTATGCGTTCCCGCGATGCTTCGCTATCCGCGAAATGCGCAAGCGCCAGAACCCGCACACGTTGACATGCACCTAACCCATCATCCTGCAATTTTCGACGGCTGACCGCCCACGCAAGCGACATATCCATGGCCGTTGCTCCATCACGTTTCCCTTGTGTAGAAGGATAGGGCGGCTCGCGTCAACGTCGCGCAAAGACATGTGCGCCGCGTGTAAAAAACGTATCAATCGAAGCCATGAAAGACCGCATCGTCCGGACCGATGGAAGCAGGCGACTTCCATGCCGCATCGCGCATCGAGTGACGCACCTGATGCTCGACGCCGAGCAGCACCGCGAAAATCGCCATGCGAACCGCAATGCCGTTGTCGGTCTGACGGAAGATCGCGAGGCGCGAGTCGTGATTCAGGTCGGTGGCGAGATCGTTCGCACCGGGGCGGCTGTCGCGCGGCAGCGGATGCATGATGAGCGTGTCGCGTCCGCATACATCGTCGACGAGCGCCTGGTTGATCTGGAAATCCGGCGTATAGCCTTCGATGGACTCATCGGCGAAACGCTCTTTCTGGATGCGCGTCGCGTAGACCACGTCGGCGCCCGCGAGTCCCGCGCGCAAGTCGCTCGTTTGTTCGATCACATGATCGCCGCGCGCGATGCGCTCGATGATATGCGCCGGCATCTCCAGCGAACCCGGCGACACGAGCGTAAATTTCAGTCCTTTGTAAAGCGAGAGCAGCTTGGCGAGCGAATGCACGGTGCGGCCGTACTTGAGATCGCCGACCATCGCGATATGCGCGCCATCGACGATCTTGCCGAGACGCGAAAACTCGCGCTGGATCGTATACAGATCGAGCAGCGCCTGACTCGGATGCTCGCCGGGGCCGTCGCCGGCATTGATGACGGGAATGTTCGTCGCGCGCGCGAATTCCGCGACGGAGCCTTGCTCCGGATGCCGCACGACAATCGCGTCGGCGTATCCGCTGATGACGCGGCTCGTGTCGTAGATCGACTCGCCTTTCGCCATCGACGAAAAGGTGAAGCCGGTCGTGTCGCACACGGAGCCGCCGAGGCGCGCGAACGCCGCGCCGAAACTCACGCGCGTGCGCGTGCTGGCCTCGAAGAACAGATTTGCAAGCACCGCGCCTTCGAGCACGCGCGTGATTTTTTTGCGCCGCGCGATGGGCTGCATCATGTCGGCCGTGCGGAACAGCGCTTCAGCCGAGTCGCGCGAAAACTGGTCGATCGAAAGCAATTGCGGCCGGCCTTCGAAGTCGATGGCCAAATGTGCGCTTTGCGTATATGGGCCACCTTCCGGCAAACCGCCGAGAATCTCGCCGACATAGCGCGCGGCGATCTCCGGCATCGCGCGCGACTCCGGCGATTCGTCCGGCAGCAACCATGTGTCCAACGCACGCCGCGACACGCCGATGCGCGATGCGAACGCGTCGCGCGTCATGTTCAGACGCCGCATCGCATCGCGAAGAATCGTCTGCTGCTGAAGTTCCTGAGTCACCGTCACCGCTCCCGAAATATACGCGGTGCGTATATTAGGTCACTCACCGATCAGATGCAAGACGAGTTCGCGCTGATGCTGCGCCGTCCGGTGCTCGAACACGTAGATGCCCTGCCAAGTGCCGAGCACCATCCGGCCGGCCTCGACGGGAATCGAAAGCTGCACCGTGGTCAGCGCGGTGCGCAGATGCGCGGGCATGTCGTCGGGGCCTTCGGTGTCGTGCACGTAGCGGCCGGGCGCTTCCGGCGCGACCGACTCGAAATAGCGTTCGAGATCCACGCGCACGTCGGGGTCGGCGTTCTCCTGAATCAGCAACGATGCCGACGTATGCCGGCAAAACAGCGTGAGCAAGCCAGTGCGGATGTCCTGAAGGTCGATCCAGTGATCGACGTCGCGGGTGACTTCGTGCAGGCCGCGCGAGCCTGTCGCGACCGTCAGATGGTGGAGTGCCTGTTTCATGTCGGTCTCGGTGCGAGGAATGGGCGGTGCGCCACATCGTGAGTTTACCGGCTTCCCGCGTGGCGTTCGATTCGACGCGATGAACTATGCTGTCTGGACGATGGCTCCACGAAAGGCGCGCACGATGACACGAAACGCGGCTTACGGAACGCTCGCGCTGGCGGCTGTGCTCGCCGCGGCCCCGTACGGGACACACGCCGAAGAAAGGCGCGAGAACCGCGGCAACGATCCGTTTCTGCACGTTTCGAGCGCCATCGCCGATTGCGCCGCTCCGCGCGGCCCGGTCGAAACGCATCAGGAATGGCTCGACGAAGCGCATTACCGCATCGAACGCGGCAATAGCTGCTGGATCGCGGGGCGCTGCCGGCTCGCCAACAGCTACGACTACGACAAGGAAATCGCCGAAAGCGTGACGCGGCGCCTGAATTCGCTCAACGCCTCGCTGCAGTGGCGCGAGAAAACGAGTTTGTGGCTCACGTTGCAGCGCCGCTTCATCTATCTCGACGGCTGCGTGTCGGGCGACTTCGACACGGCGCGCTTCGTGAAAGAGCTCGGCGAAACGGCCGATGTCGAAAAGGTCATCGACCGAACGACGCGCCGGCCGTGATCTCGCAATTGACCTAAGCTAAAAGAGAGACCAAACACGAGGAACCGCCGCGCATATGCGCGTCCGGCTTTCGCCGATGAAAACGAACTTCGCTGACTGGCTGCGCAGACGCGTGCGCCACGCGCTGCTGCTGATGGCGTTCGCCCTCGTGCCGATGAGCGCCGTAGCCGCCGTGGCGGCGCCCGTCGTCGTGATTCCGCTGAAGGGCGCGATCGGGCCGGCGAGCGCGGATTACGTCGTGCGCTCGCTCGCCCGCGCCGCAGACGAGCACGCGCAACTCGTCGTGCTCGAACTCGACACGCCCGGCGGCCTCGATCTCTCGATGCGCTCGATCATTCAGGCGATGCTCGCGTCGCCGGTGCCGGTGGCCGCGTTCATCGCGCCGAGCGGGGCGCGCGCTGCGAGCGCGGGCACGTACATCACGTACGCGAGCCATATCGCCGCGATGGCGCCCGGCACGAATCTGGGCGCGGCGTCGCCGGTGCAGCTTGGCATCGGCGGATCGGAGCGCGAGGGCAAGGCGGCGTCGAACGCAGACGCGCAATCGACCGAAACGCGCAAGCAGATGCAGGACGCCGCCGCCTACATCCGCGGCCTCGCGCAATTGCGCGGACGCAACGTGCAATGGGCCGAGCGCGCGGTGCGCGAGGCGGTCGCGTTATCGGCGACGGAAGCGCTGGAGCAGAAGGTCATCGACGTGACCGCCAACGACGTTCCCGACCTGCTCGCGAAACTCGACGGCCGTCATGTCAAAACCGCGAGCGGCGATCGCGTTCTCGCGACGAAACAGGCGCCGCTCGTCGTGCTGCAACCCGACTGGCGCAGCCGCTTTCTCGCGACGATCACCGACCCGAGCGTCGCGCTCATCCTGATGATGATCGGCATGTACGGCCTCTTCTTCGAGTTCGCGAATCCGGGCATGGTGCTGCCGGGCGTCGCGGGCGCGATCTGCCTGCTCGTCGGATTGTTCGCTTTGCAACTATTGCCGATCAGTTTCGTCGGACTCGGATTGATCGTGCTCGGCATGGGCTTTCTCGTCGCGGAAATGTTTCTGCCGACATTCGGCTCGCTCGGCATCGGCGGAATCATCGCGTTCGCGATCGGCGCGCTCATGCTGATCGATACCGACGTCCCCGGCTTCGGCATTCCGGTCGGGCTCGTTGCCGGGCTCGCGCTCTTCACGGCGCTCTTCGTGTTCACCGTGTCGGGCGTCGCGTTGAAAGCGCGCAAGCGGCCCGTCGTGAGCGGCGGCGAAGCGATGCTCGGCACCATCGGCGTGATGCTGGCGCACGAATCCGGCAGCGGTTGGGCGCGCGTGCAGGGCGAACGCTGGCGCGTGCAGGCGGACGCGCCGCGAGCGTTGCCGCAAGAAGGCGCGCGCGTGCGGGTGATGTCGCGCCACGGTCTCACGCTGACCGTCGAGCCGCTCGAAGGCGAACGCGAGGCGGGCCATTCCTGAACACATCGACAACGAGGCTTGAAAATGGGGCTTACCTTCGGTTTCAGCGGCATTGTCATTGCGTTCGTCATCTTCATCGTCGCGTCGGCGGTGCGTATTTTTCGCGAGTACGAGCGCGGCGTCGTGTTCATGCTCGGGCGCTTCTGGAAGGTGAAAGGGCCGGGGCTCGTGCTCATCATTCCGGTCGTGCAGCAGGTCGTGCGAATGGACTTGCGCACCGTCGTGTTCGACGTGCCGCCGCAGGACGTCATCACGCGCGACAACGTGTCGGTGAAGGTGAATGCGGTCGTGTACTTTCGCGTCGTCGATCCGGAGAAGGCGGTGATTCAGGTCGCGCGTTTTCTCGAAGCGACGAGCCAGCTCGCACAAACCACGTTGCGCGCGATTCTCGGCAAGCACGAGCTCGACGAGTTGCTGTCCGAGCGCGAGCGCCTCAATACCGACATCCAGCGCGTGCTCGATTCGCAGACGGACGCATGGGGCATCAAGGTATCGAACGTCGAGATCAAGGACGTCGACATCAACGAAACGATGATCCGCGCGATCGCCCGCCAGGCCGAAGCGGAGCGCGAGCGGCGCGCGAAGATCATCCATGCGGAAGGCGAGTTGCAGGCATCGGAGAAGCTGCTGCAAGCTGCGCAGATGCTCGCGCAGCAGCCGCAGGCGATGCAGTTGCGCTATCTGCAAACGCTCACGTCGATCGCCGGCGACAAGAACTCGACGATCGTCTTTCCGGTGCCGGTCGATCTCGTGAGTTCCGTCATCGACCGGCTGACCAAAGGCTCGACGCAAACTTAGACGAGAGCAGGGAAGTCGATCACCGTGTCGTTCACGCGGTTCACGAGGTTCGTGAAATTGATGACGCTCATCGCAAACAGCGTGTCGATGACTTGCGCTTCCGAATAGCCCGCTTCGCGCACTTCGGTAAGACGCGCCGCGTCGATCGTGCCGGTCGTGCCCGCGACATGCCGCACGAAGCGCACGAGCGCATCGCGCTTTGCATTGCCGGTCGCTTCGCCCGCGCGAATTTGCTGCGTTTCCTTCTGCGACAGCCCGACCATCTTGCCGACGAGCGTATGCGCGGCGGCACAGTAATCACAGCCCGCGAGTTCGCTGACGGCGAGCTTGATCGCTTCGACATCGGCCTTGTCGAGGCTGCTCTTCGCGAGAATCGCATCGCCGTTGAGCGCTGCGCCGAGCGCGGCCGGGCTATGCGTGCCGATGGTCGCGTAAGCGTTCGGCACCTTGCCCGCGGCCTTCTTGATGGCGGCGAAAAGATCGGCGGTGACGCCCGTTGCTTCGTTGACGTTGATTTGGGAAAGACGTGACATGGTGTGCTCCTTCGTTCGGTGGTTGGCCATGTGGATGGCATGGGTTGAACTTTAGGCGCGTGCGTCTTTCGCGTGAATGCTCGCGCGGCTCGTAAAACCGCGCGATCGTCTCATCGTGCGAATGCGGCGGCTTCGTGCCATGATCGGGGCTTCCGCACGCATCGCGAACGCGCACATGGACTATCTGACGAGCCTGAAGGTGTTTTGCACGGTGGTCGAAGCGAAGAGCTTCGCGCGTGCGGCCGACATACTCGGCTTGTCGCCGCCCGTCGTATCGCGTGCCATCGCCGGCCTCGAAGACCGCCTCGGCAGCCGGCTCTTCAATCGCACGACGCGGCAGATCTCGCTGACGGAAACCGCCGAGCGCTTCTTCGCCGACTGCTCGCGTCTGCTCGACGAATTGCAGGCGATGGAAGAGCGCGCGTCGAACCGCGCGAGCGAAGCGACCGGCCTGTTGCGGCTCGTCTCGCACACGACCGTGATGATGAGCCGCTACGCGCCGCTCGTCGCGAGCTTCAGGCGCGCGCATCCGCATGTGCGCCTCGACGTGACGCTGACGGAGCGACCCATCGATCTCGTCGGCGAAGGCTACGATCTCGCCATCGTGCTGCCTTTCATGCTATCGACCGATACCGCCGTCACGCGCCTGCTGGAAACCATTCCGCTCGTGCTCGTCGCGAGCCCCGCGTATCTCGCGCAACGTCCCGCGCCGCGCCATCCGTCCGAACTCGCCGATCATGTGTTCGTGCCGATGTCGCCGTCGATCCGCAAGCCGGCGCTCACGTTCCGCATCGGCGGCGAGGAACTGCGCGTGCCGCTCAGTCACGACATCACGTCGAACAGTGCGGTGTTCAATCGCGAGATGGCCTTGCAGGGCTTCGGCATCGGCGTGTTGCCGACGGCGCTCGTGGCCGAAGAGGTCGCGTCGGGGCGGCTCGTCACGCTGCTCGACGCCTACGAGCGCGTCGATTCCGCGATCGAAATCCGGATCGCGTACAGCACGCGCGCGCTGTTGCCGGCCAAGGTGCGCGCGTTCGTCGAGCATGCCGTGCGCTTCTGCGCCGACGAGAGCCTGCGTCCCGACGCGCCGGCAAACCGTCTTCGCGCCTTGTAGCACAAGGCTCGGCGCGATTCTTTCCGTCTGCGTCATTCATTCATGCGCGCCGTGACGGTTGACTTGGTGCATATGCACAACTAGTCTTCCGGGCTATGACGGGCAATGGATTCAGGCCTTCCTTCAAACTTAATTGTGCATATGCACTTATCGCAAATGACGACTCCTACGACGAATATTCCTTCGGTAGCGGCGCCGGCGCTCGCGCGGCCCGCGCGCAAGATTCCCTGGATGCTGCTCGCGCTTGGCCTGGTCGGGCTCGTGCTGATCGCGGCGGCCACGTACTGGGCGCTCGTGCTGCGCTTCATTCAGACGACCGACGATGCCTACGTCGGCGGCGATGTCACCGTGCTCGCGCCGAAGGTGAACGGTTTCGTCACCGACGTGCTCGTGCAGGACAATCAGCCCGTTAAGGCGGGGCAAGTGCTGATCCGCCTCGACGCCCGCGATTACGATGCGCGCCTCGCTCAAGCCGACGCCGAATTGTCGGGCGCGCGCGCGGCGGTGGTCGAGTTGCAGGCGAAGGACGCGCTGCAGGCGGCCGTCATCAACCAGCAGCAGGCGGAAGTGCGCGCGTCGTCGGCGGAACTCACGCGCACCGGGCAGGACCGTTCGCGCTATCGCGAACTCGTGAAGGACGATGCGGTGTCGAACCAGATCGTAGAGCGCGCGGACGCGGACTACACGAAGGCGCAGGCGGCGGTGGATCGCAGCGGCGCGTCGCTCGTCGCGGCCAAGCGTCAGTTGAGCGTGATCGAAGCGCAGATCGCCGATGCGCAGGCGCGCGTCGCGACAGCGGAAGCGGCACGTCGTGTCGCGGAGCTGAACGTCGAATACACGACGATCCGCTCGCCGGTCGATGGCTATGTCGGCAATCGCACGGCGCGCGTGGGCGTGCTCGCGAACGTGGGCACATCGCTGCTGACCATCGTTCCGTCGACGGGCCTTTGGGTCGATGCGAACTTCAAGGAAGATCAGTTGAAGAAGATGCGCGCGGGCGACGAAGCCGACGTCGAACTCGACGCATCGAGCGTGCCGCTCACCGGTCACGTCGAAAGTCTCGCGCCCGCGACCGGCGCGACCTTCAGCGTGCTGCCCGCCGAGAACGCGACGGGCAACTTCACGAAGATCGTGCAGCGGGTGCCGGTTCGCATCCGCCTCGATGTGCCGAAGGGCATGGAAACGGTGCTGCGTCCGGGCTTGTCGGCGACGGTGAAGGTGCATCTCGCGAAGCAGTCGAACGGCTGAGGAGCGCGGCGATGACACACACCATTCCTTCCGATCCCGCGAGCCAGCCGATACGGCAACGCGTGTTCGCCTTCGCGCTGATGTGCCTCGGCTTCTTCATGGCGACGCTCGATATCCAGATCGTCGCGTCGTCGCTCAAGGATATCGGCGGCGGATTGTCGGCGAGCCAGGACGAGCTGTCGTGGGTGCAGACGTCGTATCTGATCGCCGAAATTCTGGTCATTCCGATGTCGGGCTGGCTCTCGAAAGTGTTCTCCACGCGCTGGCTGTTCGTCGCATCGGCAATCGGCTTCACGCTCACGAGCATGTTGTGCGGCATGGCGTGGGACATCAATTCGATGATCCTCTTTCGCGGACTGCAAGGCGCGCTCGGCGCCGCGATGATCCCGACCGTCTTCACGACCGCCTTCGTGCTGTTCCCCGGCAAGCAGCGATTGATTGCATCTACAACTATCGGCGCGCTGGCGTCGCTCGCGCCCGCAGTCGGACCGGTGATCGGCGGATGGATCACCGATCAATGGTCGTGGCACTGGCTCTTCTATCTGAACGTGGTGCCGGGTCTCGTCGTCGCGTTGCTCGTGCCGAAGTACGTGCACGTCGACGAGCCCAATGTTTCGCTGCTGAAGAAGGGCGATTACATCGGCATCGTGCTGATGTCGGGCTTTCTCGGCTGTCTGGAATACGTGCTCGAAGAAGGGCCGCGCAAGAACTGGTTCGGCGACGACGTCATCATCGTCTGTGCGTGGATTTCGGGGATCTGCGGCTTCCTGTTCCTCGTGCATGCGTTCACGGCGAAGGATCCGATCGTCGATCTGCGTGCGCTCGCGGTGCGCAACTTCGCGATCGGCAGTCTGCTTTCGTTCGTGACGGGCATCGGCATCTTCGTGTCGGTGTTTCTGACGCCCGTGTTCCTCGCGCGCGTGCGTGGCTTCGATTCGCTGCATACGGGTCTCGCGCTGCTTTCCGTCGGCTGTTTTCAACTGCTTTCCATCGGCGTGTACGGGTTCGCGTCGCGCTTCATCGACATGCGCGTGCTGCTCGCATTCGGTCTGATCTGCTTCGGCGCGGGCTGTTACTTCTATACGCCGCTGACGCACGACTGGGGCTGGCAACAGTTCCTGCTGCCGCAGGCGCTGCGCGGCATCGGCCAGCAATTCGCGGTACCGCCCATCGTGACGATGGCGCTCGGTTCGCTTCCGCCATCGCGGCTCAAATCGGCGAGCGGGCTGTTCAATCTGATGCGCAATCTCGGCGGCGCAATCGGCATCGCGGTGAGCGCGACGATGCTCAACGATCGCCTCAATCTGCATTACCTGCATCTGAACGAGAGCGTGACGATTGGCCGGCCGGTCGTCGACGACATGATCGCGCGCAGTTCGGCGCATCTCGCTTCCGTCGCCGGCGATGCGTTGAACGCGTCGCAAGCGGGGCTGGCATCGCTGCACGCGCTCGTGATGCGCGAGGCGCTCGTGCTGACCTTCGCCGATTGCTTCTACGTGCTCGCGCTGTGTTTCCTCTTCGGCCTGATGACGGTGATGTTCGCCAAGCCGATCACGAGCGCGCCGCCTTCGTCCGACGCGCATTGAAACGGGCCTTATCTGGATGCTTCGATCATGAAGAAACTTCTTGTCGCAATACTTTCCGGCGTGACCGCGCTGACGCTCGCCGCGTGCGCGGTGCAGCCTGCCACGCACGCCGATCTTCCCGCGACGGTCAACGCGACCGCGCCCACGGACTGGAGCGTCGATGTGCCGAGACAGGCCGTCGATCCCGCTGCATGGTGGAATCAGTTCAACGATCCGGTGATGCATGAACTCGTCGCGTCGGTGCTGAACGATAACCTCGATGTTCAAGCCGCCGTCGAGCGCGTGAAGCAGGCGCAAGCGCTCACGACGCAACGCCGCGCGGCCTTGCTCCCGCAACTGGATGCGAGCGCGGGCGGCGCGTACACGCGGCAGAACACGCCGCCGCCGCTCGGCTATGTGAAGCAGGCGGGCTTCGGCCTCGCGCTGAGCTGGACGCCGGACGTGTTCGGCGGCGAGCGGCTGGAACTGCTGGCATCGCAGGCGCAGCTTGTCGGCCGCGAACACGCCGCGGATCAGATCAGGCTCGCGCTCGCCGCGGATACGGCCGCTGCGTATGTCGACCTTCGCTGGGCGCAGGCGGAATCGAAGATCCTGCAAGACAATCTGCAGATTCGCGAACGCGCGTTGAAACTCACGCAACGACGCCTGCAATACGGTCTGTCGACTCAACTCGATGTCGCGCGTGCGCAGAATCAGTTGAGCGACCTGCAATCGCGCATCCCGCGCACGCAATCGACGATCCAGCATCAGCTGAGTCTGATCGCGGTGTATTCGGGCCGCACGCCGGAATCCATCGACAGGCTGATGCTCGCGGATGCGGGCGACGCGCCCGTGATTCCCGTTCCCGCCAGCGGCGCGCCGCAGATGTTGCCGTCCGATGCCTTGTTGCGCCGCCCCGATGTGCTCGTCGCGTATGCGACCGTTCAGCAGCGCGCGGCGGAAGTGGGCGTCGCGCGTGCCGAGCGTTATCCGAAGTTCTCGCTGCGCTTGTCGGATGGCTTGCTCGCCTCATCGTATCTCGGCTTGCCGACGCTGACCGATAACCTCTTTTCCGCCGCGCTCAACGCGACGAGCCCGATCTTCAACGCCGGACGCATCACGGCGGAGATCGAGCAGAACGAGAGCCGGATGCGCGAGTCGGAACTGCATCTGCGTCAGACGATGCTCGAAGCGCTGAAGGATGTCGAGGATACGCGCAGCGATCTCGTCAGCACGACCGAATCGACCGCGCGTCTCACCGAAGCGCTCTCGGCATCCGGTCAATCGCTCACGCTGTCGACGCAGTTGTACAAGGGCGGCGCGGCCAGCTTTCTCGATGTGCTCGACGCGCAACAATCGTATCTGCGCGATGCCGATGCGCTGAATCAATCGAAGCGCGAACACGCGCTTGCCGCGGTGGCGCTTTATCGCTCGCTCGGCGGCGGTTGGAGCGCGACCGGCGACGACGATGCGATCAAGACCGCCAGCGATAAAACGGAGACGCCGAAATGAGTTTGATCGAAGAAACCGCCGCCGGCCTCGACGGTCTCGCGCAATTGCGCAGATTGATCGCAAGCGGGCGCAAGCCGGGCATTCTGGTATCGCTGGATTTCGATTTCATCGAAGTGGAAGCGGGCAGGGCAGTGTTCGCGGGCGTCCCCGGCGATCACGCGTATAACCCGATCGGCACCGTGCACGGCGGCTATGCGGCGACGCTGCTCGATTCCGCGTGCGGCTGCTCGGTGCATTCATGCCTGACCGCGACGCAGGCGTACACGACGCTCGAACTGAAGGTCGCGTATCACAAGGCGCTCACGCGCGACTCGGGCGTGTTGCGCGCGGAAGGACGCGTGCTGTCGATCGGACGGCGCGCCGCGTTCGCCGAAGCGACGCTCAAGGACGCGAGCGGCAGATTGTTCGCATCGGCGACATCTACGTTGCTTGTCATGGAGCGATAAAAAGCCCGGCTTTCCATCGCAGGAAGCCGGGCCGCGAGCAACCGCAAAAGCCGCTTATTTCACGCTTTCCAGCGCCTTTCGCACCGTCGCGAAGATCTGATCGATCTGATCGTCTTCGATGATGAGCGGCGGCGAGAACGCGAGGATATCGCCGGTGTAGCGCACGAGCACGCCCGCCTCGAAGCACTTGACGAACACTTCATACGCGCGCGCGCCGGGTGCGCCTTCGCGCGGATCGAGCTCGATGCCCGCGACGAGGCCAAGATTGCGAATGTCCTTCACGAACGGCGCATCGCGCAGCGCGTGTGCGGCGCTTTCGAACTTCGCGGCCTTCGATGCCGCGCGCTCGAACAGCTTGTCGCGCTGATACAGATCGAGCGTCGCGATGGCCGCTGCGGCCGCGACCGGGTGCGCCGAATAGGTGTAGCCATGGAACAGTTCGATGGCGTTGGCCGCGCCCGCGTTGACGACCGTGTCGTGCACGTTGCGATGCGCGGCGACGGCGCCCATCGGAATGGTCGCGTTGTTGATGGCCTTGGCCATCGTGATGAGGTCGGGCGTTACGCCGAAGTATTCACTGGCCGTCGCTTTACCCAAACGTCCGAAGCCGGTGATGACTTCGTCGAAGATCAGAAGAATGCCGTACTTCGTGCAGATATCGCGCAGCTTTTGCAGATAGCCTTGCGGCGGCACGAGCACGCCTGTCGAACCGGCGAGCGGCTCGACGATCACGGCGGCGATCGTCGACGGATCGTGCAGCGCGATGATGCGCTCGAGGTCATCGGCGAGATGATCGCCCCACGCGGGCTGGCCTTTCGTGAATGCGTTGTGCGCGAGATCGTGCGTATGCGGCAGATGATCGACCGACGGCAGCAGCGCGCCCGAGAACGTCTTGCGATTCGGCGCGATGCCGCCGACCGAAATGCCGCCGAAGCCGACGCCGTGATAGCCGCGCTCACGGCCGATCAGACGCGTGCGCTGGCCTTCGCCGCGCGCGCGGTGATACGCCAGCGCGATCTTGAGCGCCGTATCGACCGACTCGGAGCCCGAGTTCGTGAAGAAGATGCGGTCGAGGCCTTCGGGCATCAGGCTCGCGACTTTGGTCGCCGCTTCGAATGCGAGCGGATGGCCCATCTGGAAGGTCGGCGCGAAATCGAGCGTCGAAAGTGCCTTTTGCACCGCATCGACGATCTCGTCGCGGCAATGGCCTGCGTTCACGCACCACAGTCCGGCCGTGCCGTCGAGCACTTCGCGGCCATCGGTCGAGCGGTAGTACATGCCCTTGGCGCTGTCGAGCATGCGCGGCGCGGCCTTGAACTGGCGATTGGCGGTGAACGGCATCCAGAACGACGAGAGGTCTTCGATCACGGGGCGAGCGGTCATCACGGGGTCTCCTGAAGAAGTACGGCCACTGTATTCCCCGGCAAAATTGCAAGGCATAGACAGTTGCTTCACTGCGCTGCCAACTGTGCTGGCAGAATGCTGCAAACTGTATTGGCCGGCGGACTTTCTCCGCGTTATTCTCGACGCCGTGATCGAACTCAAGCTGGAGCGCGGCGCGCGGCAGGCGCCGACGCTCGTCGAACAAATCGTGCGCGCGTTCTCCTCGGCGATCGAGGAGCAGACGTTGCGCGAGGGCGCGCTTCTGCCATCGGTGCGGCGTCTTGCCGAAGCCGAAAGTCTCAGCACATTCACGGTGACGGAAGCGTATGGCAGGCTCGTGTCGATGGGCCTCGTCACGGCGCGGCGCGGATCGGGTTATCGCGTGGCAATACGCGGGCGCAGCGAGCGCGTGCGCGCCGTCGAATGGCAGCCGCCGAGCCTCACCGCGACGTGGCTTTTGTCGGACGTATTCGCCGATCATTCCGTGCCGATCAAATCGGGCTGCGGCTGGCTGCCGAACGAATGGGTCAACGAGAGCGGTCTGCAGCACGCGTTGCGCGCGGTGAGCCGCGTACCGGCGGCGCGCATCGCGGATTACGGGCATCCGTACGGCTTCGCGCCGCTGCGCGAGCGGATCGCGGAGCAGATGGACCGCCACGGCTTGCCGATCGACGCCGCATCGAACGTGCTGCTGACCGCGGGCGCGACGCAGGCGCTCGATCTCATCGTGCGCAC
This sequence comes from Caballeronia sp. LZ028, assembly GCF_031451415.1. NCBI lineage: Bacteria > Pseudomonadati > Pseudomonadota > Betaproteobacteria > Burkholderiales > Burkholderiaceae > Caballeronia > Caballeronia sp. LZ028. The sequence goes on from NZ_JARUXN010000004.1 coordinate 504,384, forward strand.
GCTGCTGCGTCCGGGCGATGCGGTCGTCGTCGAAGATCCGGGCTACTGCAATCTGCTGCAGATTCTGCGGCTCGCGGGTTTGCAGGTGCATGGCGTGCCACGCACGGCGGCCGGTGTCGATACCGACGTGTTCGAGCGCATCGTCGTCGAGCATCGACCGAAAGCGGTCTTTCTCAACACGACCTTGCAGAATCCGACGGGCGCGACCTTCGGCATGGCGTCGGCGTTTCGGCTGATGCAGATTGCGGAGCGGCACGGCCTGTGGGTCGTCGAGGACGATGTGAACCGCGAGCTCGCCGCGCCCGGCGCGCCGTTGCTCGCCGCCATGGAAGGGCTCAGCCGCGTGCTCTACGTCGGCGGTTTCGCGAAGACGATCACGCCCGCGTTGCGCTGCGGTTATGTCATCGCCGAGCGCGACGTATTGCGCGAACTGGCGCGCACGAAGATGGCGGTCGGGCTGACGTCATCGGAGGCGACGGAGCGCATCGTCGAGAAAGTGCTGACGGAAGGGCGCTACGCGCGGCATGTCGAATTCGTCGTGGAAAAGCTCAAGGATGCGCATGCGCTCGTCGAAGAACGCATGGATGCGCTGGGCGTCGAATTGTTCCGGCGTCCGCGCGCGGGGCTTTTCCTGTGGGGCGCGTTGCCGATCGATCCGGCGGATGGAAGCGACGTCGCGACACGCGCATTGCAGCACGGCATATGGCTCGCGCCCGGCTCTTATTTCCGTCCGGACGATGCTCAAAGCGCATGTTTTCGATTCAACGTCCCTTATTCCGTGGACGATGCGCTTTGGACATTTCTGGAAAGAACGATAAAAGGCTTTTAAAACGGACACTACAAAGTGAAATCATCGTGTCCGTTAATCGGATATTTATTGCGCCACTTGCGAAGAAGCGGAAGCCGAAACTTGCCCGCGTTGAATCTGCGCGGTGCGTTCCGTATTGCCGAAATCGCCGCGTCCTTGTGCGGCTTCTTCCGCAGCGAAGGTCTGCGCGCTGACGCCATGCTGCGAAGCCGGCGCACCGACATCGGGACGATAATGCGGCGCCGGTCCATAACCGCTTGCAAATGCCGAGCCGGCGAAAAGAGAACTCAATGCAATAGCAAAGCCCACTACGATTCGCTTGTTCACGAGGACGCTCCAACGAAGATATGAGGAGATGCGGTTGTCTGAAGCGACAACTGCAATCGGAGAAGCGAATCGTTGCTACGAAACGCCCCCGACATGTGAACGCAGTGTAGAAGGACTGAGCCTTTTTTTAATCGCACGAAAAGCCAATTGAGTTTTCGTCGATCTCAAACAATGGGATGACGTCAGGGTTTCATACGGAAGCATCGCCCGTTGTCGTGGATGGCGATGTTTCGGCACCGCCTGGTTCCGGCAATGCGGCTTTTGCCGCGCGTTTGCGGGGCGCGCTGCGCTTCACCGCCGGTTTCACTGCCGGTTTCGCCGCGACGGATTTCCTTGCTGCCGGCGCCGCTGCTTTCTTCTTCGCAGCAGTTTTTTTCGCCGCCGCTTTCCTCGCTACAGCCTTCGGTTTGACCGCGTTCTCCGCACTTTCCGCATCGATCAGAAACTTGCTGCGATCCTTCACGTTCGCGATCCATGCGGGCGGGCGCGCCCAGCCGCTCCACGTTTCACCCGTCTTCGGATTGCGATACTTCGCGGGCAGCTTGCCCTTCTTCGCGAGCTTGGTCATCGCTTCGTGACGGCCGGCGGGCGCGGGGTACGCGACCTGCGGCTTGCCCGCGCGTTTGGCCTTCTTGCCGTGACGGTCGATATCCGCGGTCGTGAGGCCGTGCCTTTCCATCAGCGCGCGAATATCGTCGAGTACGGCTTGCGCGCGTTTCGCGATCAGCTTCTCGGTCTGCGCCTGGAGCTTCTTCAACTTCGCCTGCATCTGCTTGAGCGTCGCCATCGTTGTCTCCTTGTTGTCGGTTATGTATGTGAGTCTAGGCGAGAGCGAAGCAAGCGGGATAACCTCGCCGCCCGCGCACGAAGTTATCCGCATTGGATGGATCGTTCGCGGGCAACGTATTCCAAATCACTCGCCGTAGATATCGAAGTCGAAGTACTTCTGTTCGATGCGCTTATACGTGCCATCCTTGATCATCGCGGCGATGGCGCCGTCGAGCTTATCCTTCAGGTCCGTATCTTCCTTGCGCAGGCCGATTGCCGTGCCCGGACCGAAGATCGCACTGTCTTCCAGCGCGCCGCCCGCGAAACCGTAGGGCTTGCCGCGCGGCGTCTCGAGAAAGCCGCGTTCGGCTTGCACCGCGTTTTGCAGGGACGCATCGAGCCGTCCGGCGAGCAGATCCTGATAAACCTGATCCTGATCCGCATAAGACACGACCTTCACGCCTTTCGCGCCCCAATGCACCTTCGCATACGTTTCCTGCATCGAGCCTTGCTCGACGCCGACAGCTTTTCCCGCGAGCGATTCCGCCGTCGGCCGGATGTTCGAATCGCGCTTGGCGACGAGGCGCGTGGGCACGTGAAAGAGCTTGCTGGAGAACGCGATCTGCTTGACGCGCGCGGGCGTCATCGACATCGTGGAGAGCACGCCGTCGAACTTGCGCGATTTGAGGCCGGGAATCATGCCGTCGAATGCATTTTCGACCCATACGCATTTCGCGTTGAGACGCCGGCACAGTTCATTGCCGACATCGATATCGAAGCCGACCAGCGTGCCGTCGGGCGCTTTCGATTCGAAAGGCGGATAACTCGCATCGACGCCGAAGCGGATAGTCGACCACTCTTTTGCATGCGCTCCGATCGATACGGCAAGCATCGAACCCAACAACACCGTTACCAGCCTCTTCACGATAGTCCCTTCTTTCTATGAGTATTCGAATGGTGGCGAATTTAACCGCCGTTGAAGATTATAGAGGCGTGCGCGCAGTGCAAAAGAAAAAGCGGCCGCGAAAAATCGCGGCCGCTCGAGGCAAAACTGATAACTTTTCCGATGCTTAACCCGCGCGTACTTCGACGCGGCGCGGACGCGCTTGCTCGCGACGCGGAATCGTGAGTCTCAGCACGCCATTGCTGAGATTCGCGTCGATCTTCGTCGTGTCGAAGTCTTCGCTCACCGTGAAGGCGCGTACGAAACGCGGCGCGCGCAGTTCGGCATGATGCACGCGCACCGTGCCCGGCACAGGCAATGCTGCTTCGGCTTCGATGGTGAGGCGCGCATCGTGCACCTTCACGTCGAGCTTCTCGCGCGACACGCCGGGCAGATCGGCCCACAGCGTGATGCCATTGCTATCCTCGACGATATCGACCGCGGGTGTGACCGTTGCGCGGCGTGCATTGTCTTCGTTCTTGCGCGCAGCGTCGTTCGTGTTTTGCGCGGCGACTTGAGTGTTCTCGGTCATGATGTGCTTCCTCTTACTGAATGGTGATCGCACGCGGCTTCGATGCTTCGCGCTTGCCGATGGTGATGGACAACGTGCCGTTCTCATAGCGCGCTTCGACCTTGTCCGCGTCCGCGTTTTGCGGCAGTTCGATCACGCGGCGGAAGCTGCCGGTGAAGCGCTCTTTCGCATACGTGCGCGCGCCTTCCACCGTTGCCTGCGCCTTGCGTTCGCCGCTAATGGTGAGCGTGCCTTTATCGACGGTCACATCGAGCGATGCAGGCTCGACGCCCGGCGCGAACGCGACGATATGAATCGCATCGTCCGTGCTGCCGATGTTCAGACGCGGGAAAGCATCCGCGCGGCTCGAACGCATGCTCGAAGGAAGATTGCCGAAGAGCGAGGACATCTGCCGCTGCATGCGGTCCAGTTCAGAGAAAACGTCGCCGCTGAAATAAAAGTCACTCATGGTCCAGTCTCCGATAGTGCGGCCAGCGCGGCCTGCAACAGGAAGTCGAATCGACGACGCGGTTATCGCCGTCAGTGCATCGAAAGTAGGAGCGAAGGCTATCGTTTCAATACCGCCGCCCTATGTTTCAAGCGCAATTTTTTTTCTCCGGGCGGCTCTTGAAAGAAGCCGAAGCGCGCTTACATCCGTCCGAATGCGCTTCTTGCAGGTCGTTCTGCTACCGTCGAATACAGCGCAACTGCTGCTGTTTTTCATCTCATGAAGCCGGCATCATCATCGCGTGAAAGATCGATACGGATTCAGGCGAAGGAGCCGCTCATGGAACTCTTGAAGATGTTGCGCATCGTGCTTTGGAGCTTTTTCGGCGTGCGCAAACGCGCTTCGCACAACGCAGACTTCGCGCAGGTCAGGTTGCCGCTATTGCCGGTCATCGCCGTGATGCTCGCGGGCGCATTCGGCCTGACGCTGCTGACGGTGGCGAAGCTCGCCACGGGCATCGCGCACTGAACGCACGAGCGCGCCGTCCCGCTCTTACAATGGCGATCGGATGATTGCCACGAGCGAGGACGGGAACGATGAAAGTATGCGTTTATGGCGCGGGCGCCATCGGCGGATGGATCGGCGTGAAGCTCGCGCAGGCGGGCTGCGATGTCAGCGTGGTCGCGCGCGGCGCGACGCTCGATGCGCTGAAGACGGAAGGGTTGCGGCTCGTCGAAAAGGACGCCACGCATGTCGTGAAGGTCGCGGCGAGCGCCGAACCCGCTGATCTCGGCGTGCAGGATCTCGTCGTGGTTGCAGTGAAGGCGCCCGCGATGGAATCCGTCGCCGCGCATATCGCGCCGCTGCTGTCGAATGAAACCCCCGTGCTGACCGCGATGAACGGCGTGCCCTGGTGGTTCTGCGACGGCCTTGGCGAACCGTTCACCGGCAAACGTCTTTCGTCCGTCGATCCGCAAGGCAAGATCGCCGCGGCGATTCCGGGCACGCAGACGGTCGGTTGCGTGGTGCACGCGAGTTGCTTCGTAGAAGCGCCGGGCGTCATCCGGCATCATCAGGGCAAGGGGCTGATTCTGGGCGAGGCGACGGGCGCACCGACCGCACGCACCGAATCGCTCGTTTCGCTCTTCTCGAAGGCGGGCTTCGACGCCACGCTCTCCGCGCAGATTCAACGCGACGTCTGGTTCAAGCTATGGGGCAACATGACGATGAACCCCATCAGCGCGATCACCGGCGCGACCACCGACCGCATTCTCAGCGACGATCTCGTGCGCGGCTTCGTCACGAACGTGATGCTCGAAGCGAAGGAAATCGGCGCGCGCTTCGGCATTCCCATCGAACAAAAGCCCGAGGATCGCCACGCCGTGACGCTCAAGCTCGGCGCGATGAAAACGTCGATGTTGCAGGACGTTCAGGCGGGCAAGGCGGTCGAGCTCGATGCGCTCGTCGCGTCCGTGCGCGAGTTGGGCGCGATGACCGGCGTGCCGACGCCGTTCACCGATGCGCTTCTCGGGCTCGCACGCCTGCATGCGCGCACGCTCGGGCTCTATCCGGCCTAAGCCGGCTCACCGCGCCACTCTGCCCGGCGAAGGCAGCACCTTCGCGCACACCCGACATCTTCAGAGGAACCCCATGGAGCAACAGGATCAGCGGGAAACCGCGAGCGAGCTCGTCGCAATGCGCGACATGCTGCGCGAGTTCGTCCGCGAGCGGGACTGGAGCCGCTTTCATTCGCCGAAGAATCTGGCTGCGGCGTTGTCGGTGGAAGCGAGCGAGTTGCTCGAACCGTTCACGTGGCTCGCCACCGGCGACAGAACCGAACTCGACGAATCGAAGCTGCAAGCCATTCGCCACGAAATGGCGGACGTGCTCGCCTATCTCGTGATGCTCGCCGACTCCCTCGACGTCGATCTGCATCGCGCGCTGATCGAGAAGATGGCGCTGAACCGGTCGAAATATCCGGTGCACAAAGTGAAGGGCGACGCGCGCAAGTACACGGAGTACGACGACTGACACCCGGACGAACGCCACTGGCGCACGATGCGCCCGCGCGGTTAAGCTTGGCGTTCAGCCCGTTCCCTTAGAGGATTGTCGATGGACTTTTCGCTTTCTCCGGAGTTGACCGATCTGCAGGCGCGCGTGCGCGCTTTCATCGCTGAAGAGATCGTGCCGTTCGAGCGCGATCCGCGTTGCACGCCGCATGGCCCGAACGAAGCGCTGCGCGCCGAGTTGATCGCGAAAGGGCGCGCGGCGAAGCTGTTGTCGAGCCACGTATCGCCCGAATTCGGCGGCCTGGGCCTGAATCACGTCGCGAAAGCCATTCTGTTCGAGGAGGCGGGCTATTCGCCGCTCGGTCCGGTCGCGCTGAACATCGCCGCGCCCGACGAAGGGAACATGCATCTGCTCGAAGCCATCGCTACGCCGCAGCAAAAGGAGCGCTGGCTGCGTCCGCTCGCGGCGGGCGAGATTCGCTCGTGTTTCTGCATGACCGAGCCGCCGCCGGGTGCGGGCGCCGATCCGGCGATGCTGCAGACCATCGCCGTGCAGGACGGCGACGACTACGTGATCGACGGACGTAAATGGTTCATCACGGGCGCGGAAGGCGCGGCGGTCGCGATCATCATGGCGAAGTTCGCCGACGGTCCCGCGACGATGTTCCTCGCCGATATGTCGAGCCCCGGCATCGTGATCGAGCGCGCGATGGATTCGCTCGATACGTGCTTTCCCGGCGGCCACGGCGTCGTGCGCTTCGAGGGCCTGCGCGTGCCGAAGGAAAACGTATTGGGCGAGCCGGGCGAAGGATTTCGCTACGCGCAGGTGCGGCTATCGCCGGCGCGTCTCACGCACTGCATGCGCTGGCTCGGCGCCGCGCAGCGCGCGCACGATGTCGCGACGGCGCATGCGCGGCAGCGTCAGGCGTTCGGCAAGGCATTGGGCGAGCACGAAGGCGTCGGCTTCATGCTCGCCGATAACGAAATGGATCTGCACGTCACGCGTCTCGCCATCAGGCATTGCGCGTGGGTGCTCGATCAGGGCGTGCTCGGCAAGCACGAATCGAGCATCGCGAAAGTGGTGTCGTCGGAGGCGCTGTGGCGGGTCGTCGACCGCTCGGTGCAGGTGCTCGGCGGGCAGGGCGTCACGCACGAAACCGTCGTCGCGCGGATTTTCGCGGATATGCGCGCGTTCCGTATCTACGACGGTCCGTCGGAAGTGCATCGATGGAGCATCGCGCGGCGCATCCTGCGCGGGCCGAAGCCGCGCGGCGAATCGGCCTGACGAATGCGCGCTTACTGCACGCGGGTTTCGCCGCGAGCCTGCCGTTGCGCGATGATGCGGCTCGCGCGCATCGCGTTGTCCGGGTAGTCCAGCCAGTCGTTCGGATCGTAGCCGACCGAGCGCCACAGCAGAAATTCCTGCCGGACCTGGTCGCGCGTTTTCGGCGCGTTTGGATCGGTGGTTTGCGCCGGCGGTTGCGCGAGCGCGGACGCGGCGCAGCACAAAGCGAGCGCGCCGAGGATGATGCGGGAAATGGATGTCATGACGAATACCTCACACCGCGTAGCACGGCGATTTCATTCTAGGTGACGGAACGAAAACGCGCAGAACACGTTGTTCGCGTTCGGCGCGTCGCGTTTCATATGTCGTGTGCTGACGAACCGCCCTATACTCGATTTCTTCGGGCGGGGCGTTCCGGCGATTCATAGAACCATAGCCTGAGCCAACGAATACACGACAAACAGGCCCAGTCATGAGCACGTCGAGCGTTGCCATCAGCAGCAGTTTTCCGGAGATGGACGAACTGAAAGCGATTCGCATCGCGGGCGGCGCGCGCTTCGCGTGGCACACGATCGGCGAAGTGCGCGCACGCGGGCATATGTTTCCGATCCTGACCGCGGCGATCGGCTCGGACGATCCGCAAGCGCCCGCGATCGGCTTTTTCGGCGGCGTGCATGGGCTCGAATGCATCGGCACGCAACTCGTCCTCGAATACATGCGCGCGCTGTTGCGACGGCTCGAATGGGACGACACGCTGCATCATCAACTGCGCGCGGTGCGGCTCATCTTCATGCCGATCGTCAATCCCGGCGGCATGTTCGCGCGCACCCGCGCGAATCCGAATGGCGTCGATCTGATGCGCAACGCGCCGCAAAGCGCCGAAGGACGCGTGCCGTTTCTCGCGGGCGGACAGCGCATCGGGCCGTGGCTGCCGTGGTATCGCGGCCCGGCCGATGGCCGCATGGAAGTGGAGAGCGCGGCGCTGCTTTCCGTTGTCGAGGAACAGTTGATGTCGCGGCCGTTGAGCTTCGCGCTCGATTGTCATTCGGGCTTCGGCTGGGACGACAGCATCTGGTTTCCCTACGCGCGCACCGAGCGGCAAATGGCGCATCTGCCGGAAATGTTTCTGCTGAAGACGATGTTCGAGGAGTCGTATCCGCATCATGGCTACGCGTTCGAGCCGCAGAGTCATCAATACCTGCTGCACGGCGATCTGTGGGATTTCGCGTATGACCGCTCGCGCGCACCCAACATCTTCCTTCCGATGACGCTCGAACTCGGCTCGTGGCGCTGGATTCGAAAGAATCCGATGCAGCTTTTCTCGCGCCTCGGCATCTTCAATCCGATCAAGGCGCACCGGACGAGGCGCGTGCTGCGGCGTCATCCGAACTTCTTCGATTTCCTCACGCGCGCGGCGTTCTCGTCGCGTCGCTGGCTGCCGAGCGGCGAATTCCGCGAGGACGTGCTGCGGCGCGCGCGCGAGCACTGGCAACGCACGGCCCTGCGATGAGCCAGTGGATCCTTCTGCGCGGCCTCACGCGTGAAGCGCGTCACTGGGGCGCGTTCGATGCGGCGCTCGCCGCGCATGGGCTCGCAGGCGCGGGCGAGCGCGCGATATGCATCGATCTGCCGGGCAATGGCGTCGAACGCGCGCATGGGGCGCCGCTTTCCGTCGTCAGGATGATGGCGTTCGTTCGCGAGCGCGCCGCCGCGCTGAACATACGCATGCCGTGCCGCGTGCTTGCGATGTCGCTCGGCGCGATGGTCGCCACTGCGTGGGCCGAACATCATCCCGACGAGATCGAGCGGCTCGTGCTGATCAACACCAGCATGCGCCCGTTCGCGGGCGTGTCCGAACGCCTGCGTCCCAATGCGTGGCCGATGCTCGCGCGAATCGCGATGACGTGGACGCTGCCCGAGCGATGCGAAACGCTCATCCACGCGCTGACGTGCAATCGTATCGACACGCGTGACGCGGATATCGCGCACTGGGCGCATCTTCGGCGCACGCGTGGCGCGAGCGCGGCGAACGCGCTGCGTCAACTCGCGGCGGCGGCGCGCTTTCGCGCGCGCGTCGATGCACCGCCATGTCCCGTATTGCTGCTATCGTCGGCGGCGGACCGGCTCGTCGATCCGATATGCTCGCTGCGCATCGCGGCGCAATGGCGTGCCTCGCACGCGGTGCATCCGTGGGCGGGCCACGATCTGCCTCACGACGATGCCAACTGGACGTGCGCAGCCATCGCCGCGTGGCTCGACGAGCGCAAGCGCACGCGTGACGTTTCCGTGACGAGTGCATGACACCCATTTGTTTCAAGGTCAATATGAAACCGCCGATCATCAATCTCGATGCGCTCGAACCGCAACCGCTGCCGCCGGAATTCGCGCCGACGGGTGCCGCCGCCGAACGTTACGCGCCGCGCATTGCGCGTATCGGCGGCATGCTCGGCGCGAGGAAGCTCGGCTATAGCCTCATCGTGCTCGAAGCGGGCAAGCGCGCGTTTCCGTTTCATCATCATCGCGTGAACGAGGAGATGTTCTTCGTGGTGGAAGGCGAGGGCGAAGTCCGCATCGGCCAGGAGACGCATGCGATTCGCGCGGGCGACGTCATCGCCTGCCCGCCGGGCGATGCATCGACGGCGCATCAGATCGTCAACACGGGCGCGCAACCGTTGCGCTACCTTGCGGTCAGCACGATGCAATCGCCCGAAGTGGTCGAGTATCCGGATACGGGCCGCCAGGCCGTGCTCGTCGCCGACGAGCCGGGCGTGAAGGGCTTGCGCGCCGTGTTTCGCGCAAGCGATTCGCTGCACTACTGGGACGGCGAATAGAAATGCAGCAGGCACGACGATGGCGAACACCGTCGTCGCTGCCTTCCATGCTTCGTCCATGTAACCGTCACGAATTTCCCGTTAGCGCATGTAACGGACGTGCGTTTCGCGCGACGCATAGGGGAAATCTCGTGTTGCAACGCAGCATCCCATTGCGTATGCTGTTCCTGGCAGGTGGCACAGGCCGCCGCCGCACGCATTCGAGCATCGACACGAACAATCAAACGCCGGCAAGCACAGAGCGTTTCATCGGGCGGGCCGGTAAGCATTACGGTCGTCAGCCTGAGGGAGCCGCACATATGGAACTGACCACATCGTCGCAACCGACGCTGCACGTCTTTCATCAGGAAGGAGGGTGGCATTGGGGCATCACCGTCGAGCGAGCGGCGGGAGGCGGAATGAAGGTCGTCGCGTATAGCGACGAAGGCTTCGGATCCGAGGAAGAGGCACGCGAGGACGGCGAACACGTCCTGCGCTCGGAAGACTGGCGCTCGCGCCAGAGTTTCAGCCGCAGCGAGCGGCGTCAAGGGTATTCCTGATCGGGGGCGGCACACGCTCGCCCCCGTTATCGTCCCACCGTTCTTTTTTCCCCTCGTTGCACCCACGCCTCGCTGCATCTTTCGCCTGCACCGGAAACGCGCGACACTGAACGCATCCGCATTCCGACAAGGCGCGTCCCATGCCGTCCGTTCCCTGTCCCTCGCACGCGACACCCGACGATCCCCGTTTCGCAATACGCCGCATGACGCCGCGCGATGTCGACATCGCGCTCGAATGGGCCGCGACCGAAGGATGGAATCCCGGTCTCGACGACGCCCGCTCGTTCTTCGCCGCCGATCCGCACGGATTTTTCGTCGGCACGTGGGACGGCGCGCCGGTCGGCTGCATCTCGGCGGTCGCATACGGCGATGCGTTCGGTTTCGTCGGCCTCTATATCGTGGTTCCGGAATGGCGCGGCAAGGGCTTCGGTATGCGCTTGTGGAACGAAGGCATGGCGTATCTCGGCGCGCGCACTATCGGGCTCGACGGCGTGCTCGCGCAGCAGCCCAACTATCGGAAATCCGGCTTCGTGCTGGCGTATCGCAACGTGCGCTATGAAGGCATCGCATCGGCGGATGAAGATCCTGCCGATGGAGCCACGATCACCGATGCGCTGAACATCCCCTTCGCGCGGCTTCTCGATTACGACACCCGCGTGTTCGCGTGCGAGCGCACCGCGTTCCTGCGAGCGTGGCTGTCGCAACCGCAGGCGCACGCGCGCGCACTCGCCGCGCTCGATGGCGACGCGGTGAGCGGCCTCGCCGTGATCCGGCGTTGCGGCGCGGGCCACAAGATCGGTCCGCTCTTCGCCGACGATCTGAGCACGGCGCGCGCGCTGTATCGTGGGCTCGTTTCCGTGCTGCCCGGCGAGACCGTGTTCCTCGACGTGCCCGAAATCAATCCTGCGGCGGTGGCGCTCGCGGTCGAACACGACATGACGAGCGTCTTCGAAACGGCGCGCATGTACACGCGTGCGGCCCCGGACGTGCCGCTCGCGCGTGTCTTCGGTGTAACGACCTTCGAGCTCGGCTGAGAACGCCAAAGACCGGTCAGGCCGGCGGCGTGCCGTCGTGAAAGAAGGTCTTCAGTTGCGAGCGCAGTTCGGGCGAATCCGTGTGCTGATGGACGGCGACGGCATGCTGCACGGCCGCTTCCATCAACTCGTCCTCGCTGTCGGCGGACAGGACGACGCTGCATTTCACGTCGCTCGGGCACTCGCGACAATCGATGTACTTGCGTGTCATGGCATCCTCCTCGCATGAGACGCTGAATCCAGTATAGGCGGCGCGCCGCGTCACGGTGACGAGGTTTGCGCGCGCGCGCACACTCCGGTAACGTGTGACGTCTGTGCCACGCGCGAGCCCGCTCATGAGCCACGATCATCCGCACCATCACGACCACGACCACGATCACGATCACGCCGGCAGTGAATTGCCGGAGATGGACCTGCGCGTGCGCGCGCTCGAATCGCTGCTGGTCGAAAAAGGGTATATCGATCCGCGAGCGCTAGACGTCTTCATCGAAACCTACGAGCACAAGGTCGGGCCGCGCAATGGCGCGCGCGTCGTCGCGAAGGCGTGGAGCGATCCCGCGTTTCGCACATGGCTTTTGGACGATGCCACCGCCGCCATCGCCTCGCTCGGTTTCACCGGCCGGCAAGGCGAGCACATGGTCGCGCTCGAGAACACGGAGGACGTACATAACATGGTCGTCTGCACGCTGTGCTCGTGCTACCCGTGGTCGGTACTCGGGCTGCCGCCGGTCTGGTACAAGTCGGCGCCGTATCGCTCGCGTGCGGTGATCGATCCGCGCGGCGTGCTGCGGGATTTCGGCGTCGAATTGCCGGAACAGGTCGAGTTGCGCGTATGGGATTCGACCGCCGAAGTGCGCTATCTCGTCGTGCCGATGCGTCCCGCCGACACCGATCATCTCGACGAAGACGCGCTCGCCGATCTCGTCACACGCGATTCGATGATCGGCACGGGCGTCGCGCTCGCGCCGTCGCAGGCAACGGGAGCATCGGCATGAACGCGGCGCACGACATGGGCGGCATGCAGGCGTTCGGCCCCATCGAAATCGATGCCTGCGACGCGCCGGGCGCATCGCCGTTTCACGCGGAATGGGAGCGCCGCGTGCTGGCCGTCACGCTCGCGATGGGCGCGACGGGCCAATGGAACATCGACACGTCCCGTGCCGCGCGCGAAAGCCTGCCGCCCGCGCAGTATCTCGGCAGCAGCTATTACGAAATCTGGTTCGAAGGCTTGAAGAAACTCTTGACGGCGAAGGGACTCGCGAGCGCCGATGAGATCGCGAGCGGCCGTTCGCAATCCGCCGCGAAGCCGAACGTGCGCGTGCTGAAAGCGGAGGACGTAAGCGCCGCGCTGTTGCGCGGTGCGCCGGTCGATCGTCCGGCTGCGTCGGCGGCGCGCTTTTCCATCGGTGATGAAGTCCGCACGAAACTGATGAATCCGCCGACGCACACGCGTCTGCCGCGCTATTGCCGCGGCAAGCTCGGGCGCGTCGTCGCGGTGCGCGGCACGCACGTCTTTCCCGATGAAAACGCGCTCGGTCACGGCGAGCATCCGCAATGGCTCTACACCGTGCGTTTCGAGGCGAAAGACTTGTGGGGCGCGGACACGACCGCGTCGTCGGTGTGTGTCGATTGCTGGGAGCCGTATCTCGAATGACCTCGACCGACGCTAAATCGAAGCTGAAAGAACTGCGCGCCGCGTTGCCCGAACTGCCTTTCGACGGCGACGGTCCCGTGTTTCGCGCGCCGTGGGAAGCGCAGGCGTTCGCGATGACGCTCGCGTTGCACGAGCGCGGCGTGTTCTCCTGGAAGGAGTGGGCGCACGCATTGAGCATCGCGATCGAGGACGCGCAGGCGGCGGGCGATCCCGATCACGGCGACACGTATTACGCGCATTGGCTCAGCGCGCTCGAACGCCTCACTGCCGAAAAGGGATGCGTGAGCGACGCGATGCTTGCGCAGCGGCGCGACGAATGGGACGAGGCCGCGCGCGCCACGCCGCATGGCCAGCCGATCGTGCTTGCGCGCGCATTGCCCGCCGCGACGCTCGATGCGTATCGCGCGGCGATCTATCGGATCGAAGCGCAGCCGGACATCGACATGAAGATCGGCGTCGCGAATCGCGATGTCGTTGCCTTGCTCGAAAAGCATGGCGTCGCAAGCGCGGTGTTCGTCACGGCGTTCAATCCGTTCGGTCATGTGCTCACGCCGCAAGAAAATGCGCTGCGCCAGCGGGCGCTGATCGAACGCGTCGGACAGATGGGATTGCAGGCGCTGGCGGGCGCGGGCGTCGATCCGCAGCATGTCTGGGTGGCCGAAGCGAGCCTCTTCGCGCTCGGCGCGACCCGCGACACCGCCGATACGCTGATGACGCAATTCGCGCAGAACGCCGTCGTGTATGTCGACCGCGCGGGCGTGCCGGAATTGCTGCTGCATCCGGATCATCGCTGAAACTAACCAACAGGAGAAACCCATGCCGCTCGTTCGCATCGATCTGCAGAAAGGCAAGGACAGCGCGTATCGCACGACTATCGGCGATGTCGTGTACGACGCGATGCGCTCGACACTCGACGTGCCCGAGAACGATCGCTTTCAGATCGTCGCGGAGCACGGCGCGACGGACTTCATCGTCGATCGCACGTATCTCGGCATCAGCCGCACGGACGATTGCGTCGTGATCCAGGTCACGCTCAACGAAGGCCGCGACCTCGCGAAAAAGAGCGCGTTCTACAAGGCGGTCGCCGATGGCTTGCACGAACGTCTCAAGCTGCGGCGCGAGGATGTTTTCATCAGCCTCGTCGAAGTGAAGAAGGAGAACTGGTCCTTCGGCAACGGCGAGGCGCAGTACGCTCCCAAATGACCGAAGCAACGATTCCCTTCGATGTCCGCCCGATGCCGCTTCCCGACCACGCGCCCGGTGACGTGCGCGTGTGGCTGCTTCATATCGATTTTTCGATGCCGCTCGACAGCGCCGTCTACGCCGTGATGAACGCGGATGAACGCGCGCGCGCCGCGCGTTTTCTGCGTCACGCGGATGGCGCGCGTTTCGGCGCGGTGCGTTGCGCGCTGCGACATCTGCTCGCGGCCGAAACGGGCGACGATCCCGCGCGTCTCGCGTTCGATGCCGTCGATCGCGGCAGGCCGTTTCTCGTTCGCCGGAACGCGCCGGATTTCAACGTGTCGCATTCGGGCGGCTATGGCTTGATCGCGATGTCGCGAGAAAGGCGCGTGGGCGCCGATATCGAGGAAGCGCGCGCGACGTTCGATTGGCGCGATCTCGCGCCCGCGGTGCTCGGGGATATCGACCGGCGCGAAATCGAAGCCTTGCCCGACGATGCCGCCCGAAACCGCGCGTTCTTCGACTGCTGGACGGCGAAAGAGGCGGTGCTGAAGGCGCACGGCGATGGCATCGGCAGCACGGATGTCGCGATGCACGGCTTTTCGGTTCTTCCGCGCAGGGACGTTCGCTATGCGGTGACGCGCGGCGCGGGCGCGTTCGACGCTATATCGCTCACCGCGCCCGACGGATACGCTGCCGCGCTAGCCTGGTCCTATTGATGCGCCGCAGCGACGCTCACGCCACTTTCGTGCGCAGCAAGTCGCGATGCGTGAGATAAAGCCGCAAGTCGAATTCGATCTGATGGTAGCCGGGCTGCATCAACTCGCACAGGCGATAGAAGGCCTTGTTGTGATCGCTTTCCTTCAGATGCGCGAGTTCATGCACGACGATCATCCGAAGAAACTCGGGCGCGGTGTCCCTGAAAAGCGACGCAATGCGGATTTCCTTCTTCGCCTTGAGCTTCGCGCCCTGCACGCGCGAGATGGCGGTGTGCAGGCCGAGCGCGTGACGCAGCACGTCGAGCTTGCTGTCGTAGAAGACTTTGTCGATTGCAGGCGCGACGCGCAGGAATTCCTGCTTCAGATCTGAGCAATATTCATAGAGCGCGCGATCGGACTGTACGGCGTGCCTGTTCGGATAGCGCGCGTCGAGATACGAACCCAGTTGTTGCTGGGCGATCAGTCGGCGAACCTTGTCCTGCAGCACGTTCGGGTAGGCGCTCAGGTATTTCAGGTGTTGCATGACGGCCAAATTCGATAAAAATGCCTGCGTGCGCAGGCGGGCGTGGGACGCATCGGGCAGCGTCCGCAGCGTGATTTGCGCAGCGATTCAGCAATCATTTTAGTCAACGCCGCGCGGCCTCGCCGACGCCGTTCGCACAAGCGTGTTTCGACGCACGCAATTGCGTAAGTTTATGTTTCAGGCCGGTTTCGACCCCAGCGACCGTGCGAACATGCGCCCTCTTCGGGCAAGGGCGACAAAGGCGGTTTCTTCATGGCATCGAGCAAGGCTCATCATGCGACGGGATGGGCGGCAGGCATCATCGCGGCGGCGATCGTGACGCATCCGGCCACGGCGGGCGGCGCGAACATGCTCGCGGGCGTTTTCGCGCTGCTCGCGGGCGTCGCCGGGGCGACCGCGCCGGACTGGCTCGAAGTCGCGTGGTGGACGCGCGCGCGCAAGCTCTGGATCACGCATCGCACGCTCACGCACTGGGGCATCGGCTGGGTTGCGCTGCTCGCGCTTTCGTATCACTTTCTCGGCCGGCATCCGGCGGCGCCCGTCGCGTTCGGCTTCGCGTGCGGCGGGCTCATGCATCTCTTCGCGGACTGGCCGAACCCGCTCGGCGTGCCTTGGATCGCCGCGCGCCATTCGCTCAATCTATGGACGAGCGGCCATTGCGATCTGATCATCGTCGCGGCTGCGTGGGCTGCAGCGCTTTTCGTCGTCGACGATGTCTGGTTTCATCATGTCTATGGCCGCATGCTGCTGAACGCACTACATATCTAGCACGACATCGCGAGGAGTCACGTTCTCATGCAACCGAATCCCATGCGCAACCGCTTCGCTTACTTCCTTGCCGCCTTTGTCGCGATGCTCGCGCTCGGCGGCTGCGCGGGCTTCTTCAATCGCGACGCGATGCGCGTGAGCGTCGCGGGCATCGAGCCGCTCGAAGGGCAAGGGCTGGAGATGCGTTTCGCCGTGAAGCTGCGCATTCAGAACCCGAACGACGCGCCGATCGACTTCGATGGCGTCGCGCTCGATCTCGATCTCAACGGCCGCGCATTCGCGAGCGGCGTCAGCGATCAGCGCGGAACGGTGCCGCGTTTCGGCGAAACGGTGCTGTCCGTGCCGGTGACGGTATCGGCATTCTCGATGGCGCGCCAGGCGTTCGGCTTCGCGAGCGGCGACACCGTCAGCAAGGTGTCGTACGCGGTGCGCGGCAAACTCGCGGGCGGCGCGTTCGGCGGCGCGCGCTTCGCCGACAGCGGTTATGTCGATCTGCCGGGCATGGGCGCGCCCGGCTACTAGGGCGCGGACGGCTCCCACGGATCGTAAGGCACGACGCGATCCGCCTCGTTGGCGTCGTTGCGGGCGATCACGGCGCGCGCTGCTTGCGTCGCGCTCAGATTGACCGGCTGATGCGGCACGCCCGGCGGAATGAATACGAAGTCGCCCGGCTCGTTGATGACCGATTCCGCCAGTCCCGGCCCATAGCGCGTCTCGATGCGTCCTTCGAGTATGTAGATGCCGGTCTCGTAGCCAACGTGGATGTGCGGCTCGCCGCGTCCGCCCGGCGGCACGACGACGATATGCATCGCGAGTCCGCGCGTGCCCGCCGTCTTCGCCGACAGCCCGATGAAATACGGCAGATGCTGAACCGTCGCGAGTTGCTCTTTCGGACGCACCGTGACGACCGTCTGCTGCGCTGTCTCTTCAGTGAAATCCTGCATGGCGATGCCTCCGTGAGCCGCTCTTCAGCTATCGACAATAGTCGAAAGCCGATGTCGCGCAAAGGTCATGCGATGCGGCTAACGTAGCCGGAATGCGCGCACCGTCTTTGTGCAACCGCACATGCCCGACCCGCGAGCGATGCGCCGGGGCGGCGCATAATCTCCTTGATTCGAAGCGCGAGCCGCAATCGCACCGCAACCGAAAGCCTCGGGAGGACACCATGCTGGTCAAGAACGAAGCGCGGGTCGAACATCTCATCAACGATCTTCTCGAGTTCGCGAGAGGGCGATTGCCGGAGCCAAGCTTCAAGGTCATCGAGCCGCTGCTTCGCTATTACTACGAGCAGGTCGATGTCGAGGATATCGCGAGCCGCGATGTCGCCGATCTCTACGGCGCCGCGATGGCGCACTGGCAGACCGCGCAGAAGTTCGTGCCGGGGCGCGAGGTGCTGCGCGTCTACAACCCGAATCTGGAGCAGCACGGCTGGCATTCGGATCACACGGTCGTCGAGATCGTCAACGACGACATGCCGTTTCTCGTCGATTCGGTGACGATGGAACTCAACCGCCTGGGGCTCGCGCTGCATTCGGCGATTCATCCGGTGTTTCGCGTCTGGCGCGCGAGCAAGGGCGCGCATACGGGCGAGATCGAGCGCATCGGTCAGGGTCATGCCGAAGCGGGCGACGGCAACTCCGAGCTCGAATCGTTCATCCATTTCGAAGTCAATCGCTGCGGCGACGGCGAGCGTCTCGACGAAGTGCGCGAGAACATCGCGCGCGTGCTCGGCGACGTGCGCGCGGCGGTCGAAGACTGGCCGAAAGTCACCGAGGCCGCGCGTGTAGCGATAGACGATCTGAAGGCGCGCGATACGACGCCCGACGGCATCGAGTCCCGCGCGTTCCTCGAATGGATGGTCGCCGATCACTTCACGTTCCTCGGCTGCCGCGATTACGAACTCGTCGAGCATGAAGGCGGCTTCGCGCTGCGCGGCGTGGCCGGCTCGGGCCTCGGCATTTTGCGCGAAACCTTGCGCGCGCCGTCCGACGGGGACGTGACGCCGCTGCCGCCGGGCGCGGCCGCGATCATCGAAGGCGCGGCGCCGATCTTTCTGACGAAGGCGAATTCGCGCGCGACGGTGCATCGGCCGGGCTATCTCGACTATGTCGGCGTGAAGCGCACGTCGCCGGATGGCAAGGTGATCGGCGAACGGCGCTTCCTCGGTCTCTATACGTCGACGGCGTATCTCGTGCCCACGTCCGAGATCCCGATCGTGCGCCGCAAATGCGCGAACATCGTGCGGCGCGCGGGCTTTCTCGCGAAGGGGCATCTGGCGAAGTCGCTTATCACGGTGCTCGAACAATATCCGCGCGACGAACTGTTCCAGGCCGATGAAGACGTGCTCTTCGATATCGCCATCGGCGTGCTGCGTTTGCAGGAACATCAGCGCACGCGGCTTTTCGTGCGGCGCGACCGCTTCGACCGCTTCGTGTCATGCCTCGTCTTCGTGCCGCGCGACAAGTTCAACACCGACTTGCGCCGCCGCATCAGCCGTGTGTTGATGGAAGCGTTCAACGGCAAGAGCATCGAGTTCACGCCGCTCCTGTCCGAATCGCCGCTCGCGCGCATTCATATCGTCGTGCGTGCGGACAGAGGCGCGATGCCCGAAGTCGATACCCGCGAACTCGAAGCGCGCGTCGTGCAGGTCGCGCGCCGCTGGCAGGACGATCTCGCCGATGCGCTCATCGACAGTCACGGCGAGGAAGCGGGCAACCGGCTCCTGCAGCGTTATGCCGATTCGTTCCCGGCGGGTTATCGCGAGGACTATCCGGCGCGCACGGCGGTGCGCGACAT
The DNA here is from genome assembly GCF_031451415.1 of Caballeronia sp. LZ028. Lineage (NCBI taxonomy): Bacteria > Pseudomonadati > Pseudomonadota > Betaproteobacteria > Burkholderiales > Burkholderiaceae > Caballeronia > Caballeronia sp. LZ028. Next base: position 523,529 of record NZ_JARUXN010000004.1, read on the forward strand.
CGAATTGATCGAGGCGACGCATACGCGGCCCGGCGGCTTGTCGATGAGCCTGTACCGGCCGATCGAAGCCGGACGCCGCGCGTTTCGCTTCAAGGTGTATCGCGTCGGCGATCCGATCGCGCTGTCGCACAGCCTGCCGATGCTGGAGCATCTCGGCGTGCGTGTCGATGAAGAGCGGCCGTATCTGATCGAGCCGACCGGCGCGCCGAATGCGTGGATCCACGATTTCGGGCTGGAGTTGCAGGACGACGTGGAATTCGATATCGATCGCGTGAAGCCGCTCTTCGAAAACGCGTTCGCGAGCGTGTGGTCGGGCGAGATCGAGAACGACGACTACAACCGTCTCGTTCTGCGCGCGGAGTTCGGCGCGCGCGACGTGACGATCATGCGCGCCTATGCGAAATATCTGCGGCAGGTTGGCTCGACCTTCAGCGATGCGTATATCGAGCGCGCGCTGATCGGCAATCCGCTGATCGCGAAGAAGCTGCTGCAACTCTTCATGGTGCGTTTCGATCCGGCGCGCGGCGGCTCGGCGGAAGATCGCGACAAGGCCGCCGAACGCGTGCTCGCCGATATCGAAGCCGCGCTCGACAAGGTGCCGAATCTCGACGAAGACCGCATCCTGCGTCAGTTTCTGGGCGTCATCACGGCGACGGTGCGAACCAATCATTTCCATCGCGATGCGCAAGGCCAGCCGCGTCCGTATGTGTCATTCAAGCTCGATCCGTCGAAAGTGCCGGGCTTGCCCGAGCCGAAGCCGATGTTCGAAATCTGGGTCTATGCGCCGCGCGTCGAGGGCGTGCATTTGCGCGGCGGACGCGTTGCGCGCGGCGGGCTGCGCTGGTCGGACCGGCGCGAGGATTTCCGCACCGAAGTGCTCGGCCTCATGAAAGCGCAGATGGTGAAGAACACGGTAATCGTGCCGGTCGGATCGAAAGGCGGCTTTGTCGTGAAGAATCCGCCGCCCGTATCGGATCGGGAAGCGTTTCTCAATGAAGGCGTCGCGTGTTATCAGATGTTCCTGCGCGGCCTGCTCGACGTGACCGACAACCGCACGCCCGATGGCATCGTGCCGCCGCCCGATGTCGTGCGCCACGATCCCGACGATCCGTATCTCGTCGTCGCCGCCGACAAGGGCACGGCCACGTTCTCCGACTACGCGAACGCGATCGCGCACGAATACGGCTTCTGGCTCGACGATGCCTTCGCGTCCGGCGGGTCGGTCGGCTACGACCACAAGAAGATGGGCATCACGGCGCGCGGTGCGTGGGAATCGGTGAAGCGGCATTTCCGCGAGATGAACTTCGATACGCAGACGACCGATTTCACCGTGGTCGGCATCGGCGACATGTCCGGCGACGTCTTCGGCAACGGCATGCTGCTGTCGCGCCATATCAGGCTGATTGCGGCGTTCGATCATCGGCATGTGTTTCTCGATCCGACGCCCGATGCGGCCACGAGCTTCGATGAGCGCGCGCGTCTTTTCGCGCTGCCGCGCTCCAGCTGGGCCGACTACGATCCCGCATTGATCTCGACGGGCGGCGGCGTCTATCCGCGCACGGCGAAGTCGATTCCGATCTCGCCGCAAGTGCAGGCGGCGCTCGGCATCAGCGCATCGGTGCTCGCGCCGAACGAACTGATCCGCGCGATCCTGCTGGCCGAGGCGGATCTGCTCTATAACGGCGGCGTCGGGACGTATGTGAAGTCGAGCGCGGAGACGCATCAGCAAGTCGGCGATCGAACGAATGATGGCGTGCGCGTGAACGGCGCGGAACTGCGCGTGAAGGTCGTCGCGGAAGGCGGCAATCTCGGGCTCACGCAACTGGGGCGCATCGAGTTCGCGCAGAAGGGCGGCCGCATCAATACGGATGCCATCGATAACTCGGCGGGCGTCGACTGTTCGGATCACGAGGTCAACATCAAGATTCTGCTCGGCCTCGTCGTCGCGGATGGCGAGATGACCGAGAAGCAACGCAACGCGCTGCTCGCCGAAATGACCGATGAAGTCGGCCTGCTCGTGCTGAAGGACAACTATGCGCAGACGCAGGCGCTGTCGATCGCAAAGCGCCATGTCGCCGAAACGCTCGACGCCGAAGCCCGCATGATGCGCTTCCTCGAACGCGCCGGGCGCCTGAAGCGGCGTATCGAGTTCCTGCCGAACGACGACGACATCAACGAGCGCGCGGCGGCGAAGTCGGGGCTGACGTCGCCAGAACGCGCGGTGCTGCTCGCGTACGGCAAGATGTGGCTCTACGACGAACTGCTCGAATCGGACGTGCCCGAAGACGCGCTCGTCGCGGACATGCTGCCCGAGTATTTCCCGAAGCCCTTGCAGCAGCGCTATAGCGAGACGATGCAGCGCCATCCGCTGAAGCGCGAGATTCTCGCGACGCATCTGACGAACGCGCTCGTGAATCGTGTGGGCTGTACGTTCGTGCATCGGCTGATGGAAGAGACCGATGCGCGCCCGAGCGATATCGTGCGCGCGGCGCTGATGTCGCGCGATGTCTTCGATCTCGACGATTTGTGGCGCAGCATCGACGGACTCGACAACATCGTCGCGGATGAAGTGCAGGCGCGCATGTTCGTCGATGTCGTGCGTCTGCTCGACGATACGTCGCTGTGGTTCCTGCGTCATCTGAAGCACAACGGATCGGGCTCGAACGAGGCGAAGGGTTTGCTCGCGCGTTGCCGCGAGGCGGCGCTTCGACTCGCGCCGCAACTGCCGGCGCTCTTGCCCGCGACGCAGCTCGACGCGTGGTACGCGCGGCGGCGCGATCTGGAGGATGCGGGCGTCGAGAGCAGTCTCGCGGCGCGCGTCGCGAGCGGCGAGATCGCGACCGCCGTGCTCGACAGCGCGGAAGTGGCGGCGTGTTCCGGGCGCGGCCTGGAACTGGTGGCGAGCGTGTATTTCGGCATCGGCACGTTGCTCGATTATCGCGGCATCGCCGAACGGGCGATGGCACTGCCGATCACGACGCACTGGGACTTGCTCGCGCGCGCGGCGGCGCTGGAAGAGCTCGCGCGATTGAAGCGCGCGCTGACGGTGAGCGCGCTCGAACAGTCGCGCGGCATCGATGCGCCGGATGTGATCGTCGAGAGCTGGCGCGCGAAACGGCAGGACGCGCTGGATCGGTACACGCGCTTGCTGGCCGAATTGCGGGCGAGCGGCGGCGCGAGTTTATCGATGCTGCTGGTGGTCGTGAGGGAGATGGCGGTGCTGGAGAGAGCGTAGGGACCGTGGGGATTGGCGGCCTTTTATCAATTCTCAACAAATCGTCTCAGGCGTTCCCCTCGGCACTCATTTTTAGGAACTGTCCTTCTTTTTGAAAGATTTGAATTGCCAAATAATTGTCGATTTTTCGAAAGCACCTGTCTGACGGCAGGTGTTTTCAAGATTCGACGTTTTGGAGGCAATTCATGAGCGTTATCAAAGGGCGCCTGGCGATCGCGGTTGCGGTCGCGTCCGTTGCAGTTTTGTTTGGCGGTTGCGCGACCGAGGCGTCGCACTCGGTTGCGGTTCCCGCCGTCGCGAGTTCCCAGAAGCCGTTCGCGGGCAAGCCCGTGCCCGTCGCCATCGGCAAGTTCGACAATCGCTCGAATTACATGCGTGGCGTGTTCTCGGATGGCGTCGATCGCCTCGGCAGTCAGGCGAAGACCATCCTCGCCACGGCCTTGCAGCAAAGCCGACGCTTCACCGTGCTGGATCGCGACAACCTTGGCGAAACGAAACAGGAAGCCGGGTTCGCGAACAAGGCGCAGTCGATTCGAGGCGCGAATTACATCATCACCGGCGACGTGACGGAGTTCGGCCGCAAGGATGTCGGCGATCAGCAATTGTTCGGCATTCTCGGACGCGGGAAGACTCAGGTGGCCTATGCGAAGGTCAGCCTCAATATCGTCGATATCGCCACGTCCGAGATCGTGACGTCGAGCCAGGGCGCCGGTGAATTCAGTTTGTCGAGCCGCGAAGTGATTGGCTTCGGCGGAACGTCGAGCTATGACTCCACGCTCAATGGCAAGGTGCTCGATCTTGCGATCAGCGAAGCGGTCAATCACCTGGCCGAACAAGTCGATGCCGGCGCCCTGCCGGCCGCAAAGTAATTCCACTCGTTTTCATCCGAACAACAACATGATCGTCAAGATTCACAAACTGACCGGCTTCGCGCTGCCGGTCGCGGTGGCGTGCTCGCTGCTGACGGGTTGCGCAACACAGACCACGTCGCTTTATCAATGGGACGGCTATCAGCCGCAGGTCTACGAATACTTCAAGGGACAAACGAGTCCGTCCGACCAGATCGCCGCACTCGAAGCGGCCCGCGAGAAGGTCTTCGCAAAGGACAAGACATTGCCTCCGGGCTTTCGCGCGCATCTCGGCATGTTGTACGCGACCGTGGGCAAGGGCGCCGAGGCTCGTCAGCAATTGACCGAGGAAAAGGAGCGCTTTCCCGAGTCGTCTACGTATATGGATTTTCTGTTGAGCAAACTTCAGTAAGCACCGACCATGACTTTCAATATTTCCCGCAAACTCATCGCGGTGCTGTCGATCCTCTTGACGATGACCGCATGCGCTTCGCGCTCGCCGAGCCAGACGGACTACACGGCGTTCCGCAACAGCAAGCCGCGTTCGATTCTCGTTCTTCCGCCTGTCAACGACTCGAAGGATGTCGGCGCGACCTACGGCATGCTGTCCCAGATGACGATGCCGCTCGCCGAGGGCGGTTACTACGTCGTGCCGGTCGCCGAGATGGAAGAGACCTTCAGGCACAACGGTCTGACGACTGCAAACGACATTCAGGACGTTTCGGCGGCGAAGCTGCGCAGCATTTTCGGCGCGGACGCAGCGTTGTACACGAAGATCACCGCATACGGCTCGTCGTATCAAGTGGTCGCGAGCACGACTCAGGTCACGGCCGCGGCGAAGCTCGTCGATCTGCGCTCAGGCGAAACGCTTTGGAGCGGTTCGGCCACGGCGAATGGCAAGGAGGTCGGCACGAACGTGAGCGTCGGGTCCGGTCTCATTGGCGCGCTTGCGCAAGCTGCTGTCACGCATGTCGTGAATGTCACCAGCGACAAGTCATGGGCCGTTGCGGGACTCACTAGTCAGCGCTTGCTGGCAACGGGTGGATCGAACGGTCTGCTGTATGGGCCACGCTCGCCGAAATACGGAACGGACTGACCGGGACATAACGCGAGAAGCGACAACGCGCCGAATCATCGGCGCGTTTTTTTTCGCCGATTAAACCGTCGTTTCCTTAATAGATGATCGTTAAATAAGGAATACACAGCAAAGCCATGAAGCACTGTATCCACTCGCTCGCCGCATCGGCAACTTTGTCCGATACATGCTAGATCGCATGCACGATTTAACTGCTCGGGCACTTTACATCGCGTAAATCAAGGCATTAAATCAACAGGCGGGCCGAAGCGTCCGCTTGTTGCAATTCATCCCCGTTCTCGTGATTTCTCCGACGTGCATCCGATCGACATGCCACGCACGATCCGATGGCGGGTTCCTTGCGCTTTCGCGTACCAACTGGCAGGGTCGGACACGTCGCGGCGCTTCATATAGCAGCGAGGTCTCACAATGAGCAACATTTCAGGCGAAGCGATCGACACCCTCAAGGCGTCGGTGCGAGGCAGGCTCATCACACCGTCGGATTCCGATTACGACGAAGCGCGCAAGGTCTGGAACGCGACTATCGACAGGCGCCCCGCGCTCATCGTGCGTTGCGCCGGCGCGGCCGACGTCATCGCCGCGCTAGCGTTCGCGCGCGAGCAGGGCGTACTCGTTTCGATTCGCGGCGGATCGCACAACATCGCGGGCAGCGCAGTCAGCGACGACGCCTTGATGATCGATCTCTCCGCGCTGAAGTCCGTGCGTATCGATCCGCAAGCGAAGCGCGCCTATGTCGAGCCCGGCGCGCTGCTCTCCGACTTCGATCACGAAGCGCAGGCATTCGGCCTCGCGACACCGCTCGGCATCAACTCGACGACGGGCGTCGCCGGTCTCACGCTCGGTGGCGGCTTCGGCTGGATCAGCCGCAAGTTCGGCGTGACAGTCGACAATCTCGTCGCAGCGGAGATCGTCACGGCCGACGGCACCTGGCGCCGCGTGAGCGCGGACAGCGAGCCCGATCTCTTCTGGGCATTGCGCGGCGGCGGCGGCAACTTCGGCGTCGTGACGCTCTTCGAATATCAGCTGCATGAAGTCGGTCCGCAGATATACGGCGGCCTCGTCGTCTTTCCGCTCGAACAGGCGAATGAGGTTCTGCCGAAGTATCGCGAGTTCGTCGCGCAATGTCCCGACGAGCTCACCGTGTGGGCCGTGCTGCGTCTCGCGCCGCCGCTGCCGTTTCTTCCCGAGGACGCGCACGGCAAGCCCGTGGTCGTGTTGGCGAGTTGCTATGTCGGCCCGGTCGAAAACGGCGAAAGGGCGCTCGCGCCCGTACGCAGCTTCGGCACGCCCTATGGCGAACATCTCGGCGCGATGCCGTTCGCAGCATGGCAGAAGGCATTCGATCCGCTGCTCACGCCGGGTGAGCGCAACTACTGGAAATCGCACAACTTCGCGAGTCTGAACGACGCAACCTTCGACATCCTGACGAATGCGGTGAAGTCGCTTCCGTCGACGCAGTGCGAGGTCTTCATCGGCGCGATGGGCGGGCAGACGAATCGCGTGCCGGTCGATGCAACCGCTTATGCGAATCGCGATTCGATCTACACGATCAACATTCACGGCCGCTGGAGCGAGGCCGCGGACGACGAGAAGTGCACGAAGTGGGCGCGCGACATGTTCTCCGCGATGACGCCGCATGCAATCGGCAGCGTCTACGTGAACTTCATGACGGGAGAAGAAGGAGACCGTGTGAGAGCGGCGTATGGTCCGAATTACGAGCGGCTCGCCGAAGTGAAGCGGCGCTACGATCCGGATAACCTGTTCCGCAGCAATCAGAACATCACGCCGGCGGCGTGACGGCAGGTGCGTCGTGTTTCGCGATGAAACACGACGCACCGCAAGCGTCGTTCAGGGCCGGTTCAGTTGACGGCCGATATCGCGCGTGCCGAACTTCGACGCGTCGTTATCGGCTTCTTCGTAGACGAGCTTGAGCGTTTCGACGCTCAGATATTGACGCAAGAGGCCCAAAAATCTTGGCTCGACCGCGAGACGCAGCCGGTCGAATCGTTGATGCAAGCGGCTCCGTTCGAGATAATCCGCGACGGCCCGCGCGAACTTCTCACGATCCATTTCTGCCGTTTCGGTCGCGCGCGGCGCGGGGTTCCTGAGGTCCTCGACTTGCCGCAAATCCAGCTTCAATCCCTGCGTTTCGAAGATCCGGGCACGGCTGCCGTCGGCGGCGAGAACCCAGGTGATGGCGGTCATGATGCTCCTCCTGTTCGCCAGCCCAAGCGGGCTCCCGCCATTGTGCGCCTAATCTTCGTTTAGCGGCTTCGTTGGCGCCCCGCATTCGTTTTCGCGGCGCAGCAACGCGCGCGCGAATGTGCATCAAGGCAGCATCGAACCGCTCGCTGCGAAGCGCGTGTGGAACGAAAACGCCTGATCGAGACGATGCGGCGTATGTCCGCCGAGCGCTGCTGCATCGCGGTAATAGTCGCGCAAAAGATCGCGATAGAGCGGATGCGCGCAGTGCTCGATCACGCTCATCGCGCGTTCGCGTGGCGCGAGGCCGGTGAGGTTGGCGAGCCCGCGTTCGGTCACGACGATATCGACATCGTGCTCGTTGTGGTCGCAATGGGGCACCATCGGCACGATGCTCGAGATACGGCCGTCCTTCGCGACCGATTTCGTCGCGAACACCGCATACGCCGCATTGCGCGCGAAGTCGCCCGAGCCGCCGATGCCGTTCATCATGTGCGTGCCGCCGACGTGCGTCGAATTCACGTTGCCGTAGATGTCGGCTTCGAGCGCCGTGTTGATCGCGATGAGACCGAGACGCCGAATCACTTCAGGATGATTGCTCACTTCCTGCGGCCGCAGCACGAGCCGGTCGCGATAGCGTTCGATCTCGTTGAACACTTTCTCCTGCCGTTGCGCGGACAGCGTGATCGACGCGCCCGATGCGAACGTCGCCTTGCCTGAGTCGAGCAGATCGAAGGTCGAGTCTTGCAGCACTTCGGAATAGATCGTCAGCGCTTCGAACGGCGACGCCGCGAACCCCGACAGCACAGCGTTCGCAATGGTGCCGATGCCGGCCTGCAACGGCGGCAACTGTTTCGGCAGACGCCCGCGCGAGACTTCATGCTGAAAGAACTCGATGAGATGACCGGCGATCAACGCCGTGTCCTGGTCGGCGGGCAACACGGTGGATGCGCTGTCCGGCTTGTCGGTGATGACGATCGCGGCGATCTTCTCGATCGGAATCTCGATGGCGGCCGCGCCGATCCGGTCATGCGGGCGCACGATCGGCAGCGCTTCGCGCGCGGGACGGCGCTCGGGAATCCAGATGTCGTGCAGGCCTTCGAGCGAGAGCGGCTGCGCCAGATTGATCTCGACGATCACGCGTTCGGCGAGGATCGCGAAGCTCGCGGTATTGCCGACCGAGGTCGTCGGCACGATGCCGCCGCTCTCGGTGATCGCGGCTGCTTCGACGATCGCGAGGTCGAGCTTGCCGAGGCGATTCGCGCGCAGCAGTTCGACCGTCTCCGACAGGTGTTGATCGACGAACATTACGTCGCCGCGGTTGATCGCGCGGCGCAAGGTCGTGTCGACCTGAAACGGCAGGCGTCGCGCAATCGCACCGGCTTCGGTCAGGATGCGGTCCGTGTCATGACCGAGCGATGCGCCCGTCATGAGCGTGATACGCAACGGTTCGTCTTCCTCGCGGGCGCGGCGCGCGATTTCGAGCGGCACGGCTTTCGCGTCACCCGCGCGCGTAAAGCCGCTTGCGCCGACGATCATACCGTCGCGAACGAGTTGAGCCGCTTCGGCGGCCGTGGTGATTTTTCCGCGCAACGCGGCACAGCGAATACGATCTTCGTACATCGACGTCTATCTTCAAGAGCTTCGTTTAACCGAAGGCGATTATAGGTAGCGCGGTTTGCCGTCGAAATCGCAACGTTGAAAGACATTGTTCCAATGCCGTGCGACATTGCGCTTTGTCCAAATCGATGCACGCGAGCGCGTTCGCACGCGCCATGAAAGTGCGGCAAAAGAGCGCGCTGGCGAAAAATCGATTCGACTATAAGACGCGCGACGCCGTGGATTAATCGCCGGACCAGGAAGTCAGCTTTGCATGGCGAGGAAGGATGCGTTCAGCGATGCGCGTCGAAGGGCGCATCCGGATCCACCAGCGCCGTGCGGACGAAGTGCAGGCACGCGAGCACGCGCTGCACCTCGCGCCGCGCGTTGCGTTCGTCGCGCGTGCGTTCGAGCATGTCTTCTGCGATCACGATCGACGCGACGACCGAAGCTATCGCGCGACGCAGCGTCCGGCTATCCGGCGTGCGGAACAGCACGGCGATATCGCGCAGCACACGCGCGAGCGACGTGCTCCACGCGATGCGCAATGCATCGGGAAAGCACGCCGTATGCAGCGCGCGGGAGTCGCGCCGAAGATCGATCATCGCTTGTCCGACTTCGAGCGTGACGAGCATCCACAAAAGCGCATGCCGATGTTCACGCGAGCGTCGCGTGAGCAAGGCGCGCAATTGCGACATCAGATCGTGCGTGCCCGAATGGAAGCGCTCGCCGAGTCCCGCGAGCTTGCCTTCGCATGCGAGCGCCGCTTGCGCGCGCAATTGCGCGAGCGTCTTGCCGACGAGCCAACGCGTGCGTGGCGGCACGATGACCGCGCACGCGATGGCCGCGCCGAGCATCGCGACGAGAACGGCAACGCCGTTGTTCAGCAACAGGCCCGGATCGTAGACGATGCGATTGTCGGGCGCGGCGAGCAGGCAGAAGAACACGCAGAAGCCGATGCCATAGCCCGCGCTCGACGGACGCATCGCGAGAAAAGCGCCTGCCGCGAGCGGCGGCGCGAGCATCGCGCACAGGAGCGCCAGGCCGTCGATCGCCGGATACACGCGACACAGATATGCATATCCGATGACGATCGCGAGCGCCGCACCCGCGGCCATCTGCGCGATGAATTTCGAAGGCCGCGCCAATGCCGACGACAACGCGCACGCGAGCGTCGCGCCGATGACGGCGTAGCCTCCGCTCGGCCACGCCGTCACGATCCAGAACCAGGCCGTCGCCGCGATCACGATGCCTGTACGCATGAAGGTCGCGACGACGACGAAGCGGCTGGTCCGCGCGTCGTATCGCGGCGCCGCGCGATGGTTCGGAATCGACAGATAGCGAATCGTATCGGCGATGAAGCGATACAGCAGCTCCGCCGATGTCGTGAAATCGAGTTGCGTCGCGTGATCGGTGTGAGGGAGCGCGCGTTGTGCATCGCGCAGGCGTTTCGGCAGCGTCGCTTTGTAGCGCTCCAGATGTTCCTTCAGCGCTTCGCGTTCGAAGATCTGCGCAAGCTCTTCGAAGAAGGGCGCGAGTGCATCGCTCGCGCGCAGGCGCTTCATCGATTGATCGAGCGCATGCAGGCGCGCGCATGCGTTCATGAAGGCGCTGTTCAGTTGCGCCAGCTTGCCGTTGCCCTGACGCATCGCGGGCGACTCATACGTGGCGAAACCACGCGTCGCTTCGAAGCCGACGATCTCATCGACGAAATCGGCGAAGCGGCGTTCGCGCGCGATACGCGAAAGACGTCCGCGCAATACGTCGGCGGCGAATGCGGCGAAACGCATCCGGCGCGCATCGAGCGACTGCGTGAGCGTCGCGCTCGCATGACGCGGAAACACGAGCGCGCTCACCACGCTCGAACACACGATGCCGAGCATCACTTCCGCACCGCGCGTGAGCGTTGCGATGAGCAGGCTGTTCGGATCGGTGACGGCGGGAATGCCGATCAGCGCAGCCGTATAGCCCGCGAGCACGAAGCCATACCAGCGAAAGTGCCGGTAACGCACGGCGAGCGCGGTGCACGCCGCGACCCATATCGTCAGCGCGAGCGCATGGAGCTCGGGCTGTTGCACGAACACGGCGCCGAGCGCGAGCGCGGCGATCATGCCGAGCGCCGTGCCCGCGAAACGATAGACGCTCTTCGCGAGCACCATGCCGGAGAACGGCTGCATCAGGACGAAGGTGGTCGTCATCGCGACGCGCGGCTGCGGCAATTCCAGCCGCATCGCGATGCTCATCGCGATGAACGCGGCCAGCAAGGTCTTCGCGAGATGCAGCCAGACGTGGCCATCGGTGACGAGCCAGTCGCGCATCGACAGGCGTGCTTGCTGGAGCGACATGCTGACCGCCGATAGTCCTCTCGTCATGAAGGCGCCGATTGTAGGCAAGCGGACCGGGCGGATTAATGTGCAAATCAGGGAACATTCTTTCCTGATTCAACAACAATCGATCGCGCGCCAAGGCGGACAATAGCGCTTCCGAAGTGAATGTGACGGTTTGATGGACACCCTACAGAACATGCGGGTTTTCACTCGCGTGATCGAAGCCGGCAGCTTCACGGCTGCGGCTCAGTCGATGAACTCGACGACCGGCGCGATGTCGCGCGCCGTATCCGAACTCGAAGCCCATTTGCGCACGCGCCTGATGAACCGCTCCACGCGGCGTCTCGCGCTGACATCGGCGGGCGAGCGTTATCTGAAGCGCGTGCGGCAGATTCTCGCCGATATCGACGGCGCCGAAGAAGAAGCAAGCTGCGCGTATGAGCATCCGACGGGCACGTTGCGCATGTCCAGTTTCGCGAGCGTCGGACAACATTACATATTGCCTGCGATCGCGCGATATCGCGCGCTCTATCCCGATGTGAAAGTCGAACTCACGCTATCGCAGCGCATGCCCGATCTCTTCGAAGGCAGCAGCGACGTAGCGGTGGTGTCGGCGGGCGCGCTGTCGGATTCCGAAGTGATTTCGCACAAGCTGGGCGAGACCTTCAGCATTCTGTGCGCGTCGCCGGAATACATACGTTCGCGCGGCGCGCCCGACGTGCCCGCCGATCTCGCGCAACACGATTGCCTCACGCTGCAGACGCCCGCGTTTCCCGCGCGCGAGTGGACGCTCGAAGGGCCGGAAGGCCGCGAGACGATGCAGATCAGCGGAACGGTGCAGGTGAACATCGCGGAATCGCTCGTCGTCGCGATTCGCGAAGGCATGGGCATCGGCATGTTGCCGCTCTATGCTGCGATCGAAGGCTTGCGCAATGGCTCGCTCGTGCGCGTGCTGCCGCAGCACACGCTGCAGCGCACGAATCTCTATGCGCTCTATGCGTCGCGCAAGTTCGTCGATGCGAAGACGCGTACGTGGGTCGAATTCCTGCGCGCGCATCTTCCCGACGTGATCGCGCGCGATGAAGCGTTGCTCGCGGAAGTGGGCCGAACGCCATCGAAGGTTCTGCGCGCCGCGTGAATCACGTATCGCTCCACATGCGCAACAGGTTGTGATAGCAGCCGACGAGCGTGCGTTTCGCGCTTTCGTCGCCGTTGGTCGCATTCAGGCGTTGAATGGAGTTGTCGAGATCGAAGAGCAGCGCGCGTTGCGCATCGTCGCGCACGAGGCTTTGCGCCCAGAAGAAACTCGACACGCGTGCGCCGCGCGTGACGGGCCGCACCTGATGCAGGCTCGTCGCGGGATAGACGATCGCATGTCCCGCGGGCAGCTTCACTTCCTGCACGCCGTACGTGTCTTCGATGATGAGCTCGCCGCCGTCGTATTCGTCGGGCGGCGTGAGAAAGAGCGTGATCGATACATCGGTACGCACGCGCGCGCCATGCCCCGGCACGATGCGGATCGCGCCATCGACATGACTGCCGAAATGCATGCCGCCTTCATAGCGATTGAAAAGCGGCGGATACACGCGATTGGGCAGCACCGCGCTGATGAAAAGCGGATGACGCTCCAGCACGCCGACGAGCGCGTCGCCGAGTTCGAGCGCGATCGGCGAGCCTTCCGCGATCTGCATGTTGCGCTTGACCGGCGCGCCCTGATAGCCCGCGGTCGCGCGGCCATCGACCCAGGAGTCGCTTGCTTCGAGACGCGCGCGCATTGCGGCGGCGTCCTCGGGGGAGAGCACGTTCGGTATCGAGAGGATCATTGTTATTGCCTTCGCGAGCGCGCGCCATGAGTCGCATGGCGCGCGCATTCGCATCACATCACATCAACGGAAGCGGTAATTCAACGTCGCGATGAACGTGCGGCCGAGACCCGGCACCGCGCGTCCGCCATCGGACGGAATCAGGGCGTCGTAGTACTTCTTGTCGAACAGGTTCTGCACGTTGAACTGGATATCGTAGCGCTTCTGATGATATGCGGCCATCGCGTCCCAGCGCACGTAGCCGCCCGCTTGAACGAGATTGTTGTTCGCCGCGTAGCGCGACGATACATACGAAGGCCCGCCGCCGATCTGCCATACGGGCGTGAAGTCGTACGTCGTCCACAGCGTCAACATGTGCTTCGGCGTGTTGGCGGGCGTGTTGCCTTGCGTGCCGTCGAATGCCTTCAGGATGGTGCCATCCATGTACGTGTAGCCGCCGAACATCTGCCATTGCCGCGTGATGTGGCCGGCGATGCCGAGCTGATAGCCGCGCACGCGCACGTCGCCATCGAGTGAATAGCTGCCGTCCGAAGCGAGCGTGCGCGCATTGGTCTTCTCGATGTTGAAGAGCGATTGCGTGATCGACAGGCCGCCGTTCAGCAGATCCCACTTCGAGCCGATTTCATAGGACTTGTTGTGCTCGGGCGGCAGGTTTTGCTGGCCGTTGGTGAGCGTGAGCGCTTCGAGCGACGGATCGAACGACGTGCCGTAAGAGACGTAGTACGACTGCCAGTCCGTCGGCTGCCATACGACGCCTGTGCGCACGCTCGTGAAATAGTTCGTCTGTGTCGCGTAGCCGGGCTGATTGATCGAGTTGTTGATCGCCGCTTCATAGCGGTCCCAGCGCACGCCGCCGATCCACTTCCAGTGCTCGCCGATCGAGATGGTGTCGTTCAAATAGACGCCGATGCCGTTCGCGCTCGACTCCGCGAGATTGGTCGCCACTTCGCGATAGTTCGCCGGACGCGGCACATACGCCGGATCCACGAGCGGCACGATGGCGAGCGTGTTCGACGGCAGACCCGGCGTGGTCGCCGTGAAGGTCTGGTTGCTATACGTTTCGTGACTCAGATCGACGCCCGCGAGCATGTCGTGCTTCAAGGGGCCGGTCGCGAACTTGCCTTGAACGTCGGTCGTGTTGTAGACCGAGTGATCGTTGATGGTGCGGTCCTTGCCTTGCAGACGCACGAAGAGCGACGAGAGCGGCAGCGTCGTGTAATTGCCGTTCGAGAGCGCGGGCGACGTGCCGAGCGGGCCCGTCAGCACGGCCGCCGCGTTGGTCGCGCGCGCTTCGGTGCTGTAGTGGCTGAACTGCGTCTGGTTGCGCAGCGTGAACATGTCGTCGAAGCGATGTTCGATGCGCGCGTTCACCGTCTGCACATCCTGAATCGTGCGGTCGTCGGTGAAGCCGTAGAAGGTCTTCGTATCGACGGGCGCGGGATGGCCGTTCAACGGCGGAATGCCGTAGTCGGGCTGATCGCGGTTGTGCTGGATCAGCGCCGACAACGTCACCTGCGTCGGCGTGCCGATGCCGAATTTCACTTCGGGCGCGATGCCGTAGTCCTTGTTGATCATCTCGTCGCGCGTCGAGCCCATCGACTGGCCGAACGCGTTGATGCGGAACGCGGAGGTATCCGTCATCGGCTGATTGATATCGACCGTCGTGCGATAGCGGTCGTGCGTGCCGGCTTGCAGCGAGACATCGGCGCGCGGATTCAGCGTCGGCTGCTTGCTGACCTGATTGATGACGCCGCCCGTCGAACCGCGCCCGAAGTACAGCGACGACGGCCCGTACAGCACGTCGATCGATTCCAGATTGAACGTATCGCGATAGTACTGGCCGCGATCGCGGAAGCCGTCGAGATAGATGTCGGTGCGCGCCGAGAAGCCGCGCAGGTTGATGTTGTTGCCGATCTGGCCGCCTTCGGCCGCGCCGAGCGTGACGCCGGGCACGTTGCGCAGCGCATCGGAGAAAGAGCTCACGGCCTGCGATTGCAGCACCGCCTTCGGCACCACGACGACGGCTTGCGGAATGTCGCGCAGCGCGGTCGGCACCTTTGCGCCGACGCTCGACATCTCCGGCTGGAAGTCGGGCGCGTCGGCCTGACCCGTCACCTTGACGGCGGGCAGGGTCGCGGTTTCGGGTGCGGCGGCGGAGGGCGTGTCTTGCGGTGCGGCTTGTGCGGATTGCGGGGCGGTCTGGGCGTAAAGCGGCGCGGCCATGGGCACGGCGGCAATAGTCACCAATGCCGCAGCAAGCGGCGTCTTTCTCAACATGTCGTTTTCCCGATGCTTGTTAGTGAAATTCAAATCGGCAGCGAAGCGGGTTTTCGACTGCCGACGTTGACCGATCCGAGATCGAGGCGAAGGCGGGCGACGTCGTCGAGAAAGAACCGGCGGCGGCGCCCTGAGAGCGCACGTCGCGCTCGACGGGCTTCATTGAGTCAACCTATCAGCGCGATGGTGTTAAATGCGAATCAGTATCATTACATGTCTCAGAAACATTTGGAAATATCCTAGTTTCGCGACGGGTCTTTTTGCCCCTTTTTGTGACGGCGGCGCAACGTAAGATTCTGTAAGGTTGGCTTTGGCGCTTGGGCGGCGCCGCTGAAGGCTTGCTGGACGGGATCGAGCGGGCGAGCAGCAGGCGATGAAGAACGACGCTACGACGAAGCGCTTCAGAACCCCGCGACGCCCGATGTAACGAGCGAGTAAGGTCCGCTCGTCAATTGCTGTCTGAGAAACTCGATGCACACGCGAATCTTCGCCGAATGCGACGAGCGCGCCGACGTCACCGCCCACACGTCCGCGCGCTGCCGATAAGCCGGCAGAACGGGCACGAGACGGCCGTTTTGAAGACTGCCGGCGGCGTCCCAGATCGAGCACATCACGATGCCGAAACCTTCCTCGGCCCACTGCCGCACGATGTCGCTGTGGTTCGAAGCAATCGGCCCGGTCACTTTGACGCTTTCCTCGCCGTTCGGCCCGGCGAGCCGCCAGACGCCGAAACGCTGATCGCGCCCGCGAAACAGCAGGCAATCGTGATGCGCCAGTTCGGCCAGCGTTCTAGGCGTGCCGCGCCGTTCGAGATACGCGGGCGCGGCGGCGAGCACGCGAAAACTGTCGACGATCTTGTGCGCGATCAGATGCGGCTCCAGCACTTCGCCGACGGGAATGTCGATATCGAAGTTCTCGCCGACGAGATCGACGCGCCGGTCGAGCAGTTCGAGCCAGATTTCCAGCCCCGGATGGCGACGCCGTAGCAAGGTGAGCGCGGGCGAAACATGCTCGCGCCCGAGCCGCAGACTCGTGCCGATCCGCAAGACGCCGCGCGGATCGTCGAGGCCGGCGAAGGCGTCGGCCATGCCCTGGACGTCGTCGAGAATCTTTTGCGCCCATTGGAACGCCGCTTCACCGTCGCTCGTGATGGACACGCGGCGCGTCGTGCGCGTGAAGAGCCTGACGCCGAGACTCGTCTCCAGCATCGCAATGCGCTTGCTGACGTGCGCCGGCGAGATGCCGGTCTCGGTCGCGGCGGCGATGAAGCTCGAACGCCGCGCGACGATGCAGAACAACTGCAAGTCGCGCAGGAATTGGTCGTTGTTCGCGACGAGCGCGCTTTGCGTTTTCATTCGAACGATGTTGGCCCGCTTGCGGCAGTGGATCAAGCCTAGCCGCAAGCGCGGCGCACGCGCAAGAACATCAGTTCGACAGCGACAGATACGGCGAGCTGAACGCCTGCGGCGGAAACACCGGCTGCGCGCCGCCCTGACGCGTGAAGCTGTAGCGCACATAAACGGCGGCGAGCCACTCGCGATACTGATACGCGTTGCCGAACGATGCCGTCGCGCCGAACGCGAGTTGTGGCGCGAGCTGGTATTCGCCCGTCGCGCTGAGCGAATACGACACGCCCGTCTTGCTCTGGCCGGGATAGATCGCGCCCGCATCCGGCGTCGCGCCGGAACTCGCGGCTCGCGCCTGATACGTGCCGTTCGTCGGGAAATAGTCCGACGCGTCCTGCCGATAATGCTGCACGCCGATCGAACCCTTCAGGTCGTACGTGAAAAGCCCCGTGCGTCCCATGTATTCGACCGGGAAGTTCAGGATCACGTACTGCTGCGGGCTGAAGTAGCCGCCTTGGCCATACGTGAAGTACGACAGGTTCTTGTCGTAGTGCATCAGCGTGGTGTTGGCGCCGACGGTCAGCGTCTGGTCGGCATCCTTGATGAGACGCGTGTAGATGCCGCCGCCGCCCTTCACCGCGTTGTTGGTCGCGACCTGATTGCCGTCGAGGAACTGATACGCCGCGTTCACGTAGACGCCGCTCGTGCCGTCGTCCCAGCCGAGGTCGGCGCGCGCGCCCGTCGATGTCACGCCGCCCCATTCGAGGTTCGCGCCCTGATCGCGCGCGCCGGCGTACGAAAGCAGGCTGTCGGTGACGGCGCGGCGGGCGACGGCGAGCGAATACGACACCTTGTCGGTGATCGCGTTCTGATACTGCAATCCGCCGACGACATTGGTCTCGCGAAAGCCGAGCGGCGTCGTGCCGACATCGCCCTTGAAGTTGCGGTTCTCGTAGCCGAGCGAGAGCCCGACGCCCGTCGCCGTCTGCGAGCCGTAGTTGTTGGTCGGCGGCGTGGCGGTCGCGCCGAGGCCGGAGCCGAAGCGCGCGAGCGTGTTCGGCTCGCTGCTCGCGGTGCCGGCGTCGAGCGTGACGGGCGTCGCGCGCACGATGACGTGGCCGTTGTCGGCCTTGATGCGGCCTTCGATGGGCGCTTCGATATCGGTCAGGTTCGAGAGGCCGTCCTCGCCGTCGCGGCTGCGGAAGATGAGGCCGCCGGAAATCGTGCTCGCCTGCTCGCGATTGATCTGCGCGAGTTCCTCCGCGACGCCCGCCGTCTGCGAATTCGCGACCGGCGCCGGAACGCCGCCCGTGCTCATCGCCGCGGCTGCGGCGGCGCGCTGCGCGGGTTGCGCCTGCGACGGGTAATAAGGCTGCGCGTAGCCCGCGGGCGGCTGCGGGATGTACTGCTGCTGCGCGTACTGCGGCGGCGCGTATGGCTGCGGCGCGTACTGTTGCGGCTGCTGGTAATAAGGCTGCTGCTGCGGCGGCGGCGCGCCGTAGGCGTACGGATCGGCGGGACGCGTCGTCGCGGTCTTGGGCGATGACGCCGGCTTCCTCTTCGAGCTGGCGGGCAGCGGCGCGTTGTACGCATTGGCTTGCGCCTCGCGCGCGCCGGGCGACATCGGCCAGGGCTCGGCATACGGATCCTGCGCGGCGTAAGGCTGCTGCTGATACGGCTGCTGTTGATACTGCGGCGGCTGCGGATAAGCCGGCTGATACCCGCCATCCTGTCCCGGATACGGCTGCAACGGCGCGCCCGATTGACCCGAGCCATACGCGTCGGGTCCGTAGCCGCCGCTCGGCATCGGACGCGGCGCGGCGTTGGGCATCGTCATCGGAGCGGAGGACGGCGCGACGTAAGGCACGGAATACGGCGCGGGCTGAGGAGGCGGCAGATAGTTCGGCACGGGCTGCGAATAACCTTGAGGAAGGGCCTGACGATAAGACGCGTCCGATGCGAGCGCCGGGTTCGACGCCGTATCGACGGCCGTCTTGCCTTCGAACGGATTGGTGCCGGGCAGCGGATTCGAGCCGACACGGCTCATCGCGGTTTCCCAGCCGGGCGGGACATTGCCGCGTCCCTGCGCCGACGCCGCCGGCGCGGGCGTATTCGCGGCGACGAGCGAGCGTTGCAGGAACTGCGCGGCGAGATCGAGCTTGCCTTGCGCGCGATACATCCGGCCGATCGCGGCGAGCACGCCCGGATCGTTCGGCGCGGCTTCGTACGCCTGATTCGCGTAGGTCTGAGCGAGCTTGAAATCGCGCACGCCGCTCGCCGCCGACATCGCCGCCGTCTGCAAGCCGATATCGTCCGGACGGCGCGACAGCGCTTTTTGATAGCACGAGAGCGCGTTGCGGTCATCGCCCGCCGATGTGTACATGCGGCCGAGCGCCGCCTGCAGGTCGGCGTTGTCGGGCATCGCGGCGAGCCACGGCGCGATCACGTCGTAGGCGGCGGCGAGATCGCCTTGCCGGCGCACGACATCCGCACGCGCGATGACGATGCCCACGTTCAGATTGTTGAAGTCCGCGCGCTGCTGCGTCGTGAGCGGCATCGATTGCAGGCGGCGCATCACCGAGCCGAGCTCGGCTTCCTGCTGCGTCGCCGACAGAATGCCCGCGTATTGCAGCAGAAGACCGGTGTCGTTCGGCGCATTGGCGATGGCGCCGCGCACGAGCGACAACGCCCGCGCCGGATCGCCCGCCTTGACGTAGGCCGATGCCACCGCGCCCATCAATTCCGCATTGCCCGCCGCAACGGGTTCCGCGCGGCGCAGAATCGCGAACGCCTGCTGACGCTGACCGGACGCAGCGGCGCGCGTCGCGAGATCGGCCTGCTGATGCACCCACAGGCGATGTTGCAGCGCGGTCATCGCCGGCGTGCGTTGCGCGGCCGGAATGCGGTCGAGTTGCGCGAGCCCGGCCGGCCAGTCCTGCGTTTCGGCGGAGAGCAGCGCGCTCGCGTAGAGCGCGTCGGTCATGTCGGGATGCGTGGCGAGCAGGCCGTCCATCATGCTGCGCGCATTGCCGACCGCGCCCTGACGCACGTAGATGCGCGCGAGATCGAGCCGCAGCCACGGATCGTCGGGATTGTTGAGCAGCGCGTCTTCGAAGAGACTGCGCGCCGCACCGAGATCGCCGCGTGCTTCCGCCGCGCGCGCCTGTGCCGCCTGCGCTTCGCCGCGCAGCTTGTTGATGCCGCCGGCCTTCGCCTGCTGTTCCGTGTTCAGCCGATTGGCGAACTCGAGCGCTTCGTCGCCGCGCCCTTGCGCGGCCAGTGCGCCGACGAGTCCGCGAATCGCATCGGGATTGTCGGCCTGGCGGCGCAGCGCCATGCGATACGCCGCTTCCGCGCCGCGCGGGTCGCCGTTCGCGAGCAGCATTTCGCCGAGCAGCACTTGCGCGGTGACTTCGGACGGATCGGTTGCGATCGCGCGTTCGAACAGCGCCTTCGCTTGCGCGATCTGGCCGTTGCTGCGCGCGCCGATGGCATCGCTCGTATAGGTCCAGTAGGTCGCGCTCGTGAGCGCGTCTTTCCAGCGCGCCGCATTGCCGGCCCGCGACGCGCGTTCGAGATACGTGCGCGCTTCGGAAAAACGCTCCTGCTTCAACGACGCGACGCCCATGCCGCCGAGCGCATCGGCGTCGTTCGGATTGCTCGCCAGCACCGACGAAAAACGCGCGCGCGCCGTCACGAGATCGCCGCGATCGAGCGCGGTGAAACCTTCCGCGACGGTCCGTCCGCGCGCATCGACGGCGGCGTCGGCCTGCGAGCGCTCGCGTGCCGATTTGTCCTGCTGCACCATCGAATCGAAGCGCGCTTTGACGGCGGCGTCATCGGGCGCGACTTGCAGATACGCCTGATAAAGCGGCGCATCCGATGCGCGCGCGCCGAGCCACAAGAGCGCCTGCCGCCAGCTTTTTTTCGCGTCGGCGCCCACAGCGCTGTCGCCCGACAACTTCGCGAGCCGCGCGATGCCGTCGCGCCGCGTCGTATCGCGATACGTCAGATGCTGCGCATAGGCGAGCTGATAGCGCGGCTCGTCGGGATTCTCGCGCGCCAGTTGTTCGAGGCCGCGCCGCGCTTCGTCCCAGCCCTGCGGCGTGGCGGCGAGCGCCTGGTAATACTCCAGCTGAAGTCCGGGCGTCGCGGGCTTGCCGTCGATCGCGCGCTTGTATTCCTGCACCGCCGATGCGCTTTGTCCGCTTTGCGCGAGACGCCGCGCGTCGTTCACGGTCTGATCGCGCGAACTGGTTTCGCCAAGCCGCCGGCCGAGTTCGTCGATGTTCGGATAACTCGGCGCGACCTGGCGCAACTGCGCGAGATACTGCTGCGCGCCGCTGCCGTCCTTGCGATCGGCGAGCACCATGCCCATGCCGAAAAGCGCATCGGGCTGCTTCGGATTGATGCGCAGCACTTTCTGCCACGCCTGTTCCGCGAGATCGCCGCGCTTGTGCGCCTGCCAGTATTTGCCTTGATCGATGAGCACGTTCAGCGGATCGGCGGCGGCCTGCGCGAAGGCCATCGCCGGTGCGGCGCAGATCAGCGCCGCGATCACGCGTTTTCTGGTCTGGATCAGCATGCGCTTCTCCAGTTCGGCACGAGACGGCCGTTTTCATCGAAGCGATATCGACCGTCGATGAAACCGCCGCCAAAGAGACCGAGCACGCGATCGTAATAGACCGGCTCGCGTCCCGCGCCCGGCGGCGCGGTCAGCGCTTCGAGATGCGCGCGCGCGAGGCCCAGGCCGCGTTCGTCGTTGAGCGCCTTGAAGTACGGCGCGAGCGCGGCCCAGTAAGACAGCGGACCTTCGCCCGTCGCCGCGCCGGTCGTCACGTTGACCTTTTCCGGCGGAAAGCCCGCCTGCGCGACGCTCTGGCGCATGCCGCCGAGCGCATCGAGCCACGGACGCGCGAGCGGATCGCCCGGTGACGTCATGCCGGCCCACAGATAGACGCGGATCGCGTCGTAGCTGCCGACATCGCCGTTCTTCGGATCGACGACGAACCGGCCGTTCTGATACGCGGCCCAGTCCGGCGCGTAGCCGCGCGGCGACGTCACCTTGATCGTCTTCGCGGCGCTCTGCGCGAGCTTCGTCCACGGGCCGTCGGGCATGTCGTGCGCGAGCCCGCGCAAAACCGGCAGCGGCAGATAGCTCGGATTCAGCCGCGTCACGTCGCCGATGCGAAAGCCTTGCGGACCGGGCAGAAGCATCGGTCCGAGGCCGGGCAGGTCGACGGTTTCCTGCTTCACGATCTGCGTCGCGAGCGCGTAGGCGAGCTTCGTGTACGCCGGTTCCTTCCACAGGCGACCGGCCTGGAAGAGGTCGTACGCGATCCACACATCCGAGTCCGACGCCGAATTCGGGTCCATCACGCCGAACGAGCCGTCCGGTTTCTTGCCCCATTGCCATGCGGGCAGACGCACGTTATTCGAATCGAACTGATTGGCCGACAAGTTCGTGCGCGTCCAGCCGAGCACCCGGTCGAAGGTCGCGCGGTCGTTGGCGACGAGCGCGAAGAACAGCGCGTAGGACTGGCCTTCGGAGGTCGTCTGCTGCGCTTCGGTCGAACGGTCGATCACGCGGCCATCGGCCTGAACGACGCGCTCCACGAACAGCCGATACGCGGACCAGTCGCATTGCTGCGCCGCGTTTGCGCCCGTCACGGACGCGGCAATCGTTGCACCAGCGAAAATCTTGGCGGTCGATACCCGCATATCAGTCCCTCAGGCGCCGCGCGGCGATCGAGCGCAGCGTACGGTAGAACAGGGCCGCGATGATGAGCGCGGCGAGCACGCCGGCGAGCACCAGCAGAATCGGATGCGACGACAGCGCCCAGCGCATGTAATGCATCGGCGAAAGATGGCCGACGTAGTACGCCTCGCCGTTCGACGTGACCGTCACCGTGCGGCCGTGGATCACGGCCATCGCGCCTTGAATCGACGGCAGCAGGTCGTTGTCGAGCAGCGCCGCGGAAAGATCGGCGTCGGACTGGCCCGCCGCGCTGATGAGCGCCACCGCGCTGCGCCCGCTCTTGAGCGGCGATTCGAAGCCGGTCAGAAGCGCATCGCCGTTCGAGCTGACGAGCGACAAATCCGCGCGCGCGGGCGAGCGTTCCGGGCCTTGCTCGCCATGCCACCAGTCGACGAGCTTGAACGCGACATCGGAAAGCTGGAACGTGCGCGCGTCGCCGTCGCCGGAAAAGGGCATCTGCTTCGCCCAGCGTTGCAGCAGCGGCTGGCGTCCGGGCGAACCGAGGATCAGCAGATCCTTGTCGGCGAAGCGGTCGACGTCGTTCGCGCTCGTGACCGTCACGCCCGTCACCGGATAACCCGTCGATGCGCCCATGCGGCCCATTTCGAGCAGATACAGGCTGTAGTCGGCCGAGTTCGGCTCGTTCGGCAGCACGACCGCCGTCTGCGAAAGATCGGCCATGCGCGTGAACGGGAAGCCGCCGTTGGCGAACGCGGCCAGATCGGGCAGCGCCATGTAGTGCGGGAAACCGGAGAGATCGATGGTCGAATTCGGATCGACCGCGCCGACGACGTTATCGAGCACGCGGCCCTGGCATTCGCCCGTCTTGGGGATGTCGTAATAGAAATGCAGACGCAGTTGCGCGCGCGGCGTGATGAGCAGCGGCGGCAGATAAATCTCGCGGCGCGCGGCGACCGTCTTGTCCGGCATCACGCGGCTGAAGTAGTGACCGAGGTCGAACGTCGATGTCGATACGGCCGGAATGCGCAGCGACTGCACGAAGCCATTGTTGACGCTGATATTGAGCGACGAGCGATCCGGCGCGGGCCGCACCGTGTAGCGATAGCCGAGATCGACGGGCACGCCCTTCGTCTGCCACATGAAGAGATCGGGCGGCACGCGCAGATTCACGCGCACGGCATCGGCGTCGTAGCCGTAGGCGGTCAGGTCGCGCGCTTCCGCGAGCTCGCCGAAGCGCACGGGGCGGTCGGTCGGCAGCCAGTTGGGGGCATCGTACGGGCGGCGCGGCTGAAGGTCGTTGAACTGCGTGATCGTCGCGCTCGTGCCGGACAGCGTGTTCTGTCCGACGCCAAGGGCCTTCGCGGCGGTCTTCAGCTCGTTGTCGTCGCGGCCGAGCACGAGCAAGAGACGCCCGCGCGCGTTCGCATCGCGTTCGACGAGCGCGATCGTCGGACCGGAGACAGCCGGAATGTCGACGCCCGCGATCTTCGCATCGCCGATGGCGAACACCACGGCATTGCCCGACAGCGGCACGTTGTCCGTCTGCGCCGGAAAGATCGCGCCGCGATAGCCCGCGAGCGAGCCGAAGTACGACGCGACCATGCCGGCGGCTTCGAGCGTCGGCAGGCTCGGCTTGCCCGCGAACACGAAAGGCAGTTCGAGGCGGCGCACGTCGCGCCGGTCGAAGAACGGAGTCGGCAGCGCGGCGAGATCGGGCTTGTTCGCGATCGACGCATACGTGAGATCGAGCGAACTCGCGTTGCTGACGCTCGCCCAGAGCGTCGAGTTCGACGGATCCTCGCACTGCTGCGTGTAGTGGCCGATCAACTGCACGTTGAGGTGATTGAACTCGGTGATGAAGCGCGGATCGATCGCCACGTCGCGCGCGACCAGCGTGCCGGCCTGTTCTTTCGGCACCGGCAGCGTCGCGGCCACTTCGCCGTTGATGAGCACCTTCAACTGCGAAATCGACGGCAACAGCGACGGCGAATAGCTATAGATCAGATGCAGGATCGCGCCGGTCACGACTTCGTCGCCGCGCACCGAAAACGCGATGCCGTTCTGGCCATCGGTGCCGCGCAGTTGCAGCGGATCGAGCGCGCCGTAATCGGCGAAGGTCAGCGTCTGACGGCGGCCGCCCGGAACCAGCGTGCCGGGATCGGCGGTCGTCGGAATGCGCGACGTGAGCGGCTTCTCGGGCTTGCCGGAAAACGCGGGCACGGGCATCGCGAGTGGCGCTTGCTGAATCGACGCCGGGTTGTAGACGACGGCGGGACTCGGCGCGGGCACGGCGCCGACGCCGGTCGCCTGCTGCGCGCCGCCGGTTGCCGCAGCGCTTTCGGCCGCCGCCGCGATGGACGCGAAGGGCGCGGCGACCACCGTCTGCAAGGCCACGAAGACGGCCAGCGCGCGTGCAAAGGGTCGTTCGCAAAAACGCGGCGCGCGCTCGCCCGTTTCTTTTTCAACGCGCAACTTCGACATACCGATGCCCATTTTTATTGGTCTTTGGTTTTCAGCTTCTTCACATCGACCGGGCGCTTGTTCATCCAGGTTCGAAGGTCGCTGTACAAGTGCTCGAACAGTCCCGCGATGCCGCGCGTGCCGACGAGCAGCACATGCGACAGGCCGCGCAACGGCGTGTCCGGACGGCGTCCCTCCGACCATCCGGTCCAGGCGTCCGCGCGCGCGAAAGTGGTCTTCACGAAGTCGTATTCCTGCTCGCGCGTGAGTTGCGAGAAGCGCAGGCCGACGCGTCCGGGTTCCGTATAGCCGACCGTCGCCGGAAACGCGTATTCCTCGTCGCCGCGAAAGAGCGAGACGGTGACGCGCTCGTGCATCGGCACTTCGATCTTGCTCGGCAACGCGACGCCGACGCCGCCTTCCGAATAATCGATGGTCTCGCAGGCGAGCGTGCGGCCGGTCGAGAACTTGAGCATGACGGGCATTCTCATCGTGACGCGATGCGTCGCGCGGACCTGCTTGCGCTCGCTCGCCGCCGCCACCGATGCGCCGAGAATCAGCATGTTGTAGACCGTCCAGCAGAGGTTGAGGATGGTCGTGTTCACTTCGCTGCGCACATGCCAGTTGATGGCGATATGCACGATGCCCGCGACGAAGCCGAGCAGATTGAGGAGCAGCAGGAACAGATACGGCCGCGAGATGGACCAGTCGAAGTAATCCTTCGCGATCTGCCCGCCCTTGGCCGTCACGTTGAACTTGCCGAGCTTCGGGTTGATGACGGCGAGCAGCGTCGGCGCGGTGATGTACGACGCGAGCACCGATTCGTACACTTCGGCCCAGAACGAATGGCGGAAGCTGCGCTGCATGCGCGAATTGGTGATGCTCGCGTGCATCATGTGCGGCAGCGCAAAGATCGCGATGGTGCTCGCCGCCGCTTCGATCACATGCGCGCCGAAGAACAGATACGACAGCGGCGCGGTAAGAAACACGAGACGCGGCACGCCGTAGAAGAAGTGCAGCATGCCGTTGAGATAACACAGCCGCTGGCCGATCTTGAGGCCCTTGCCGGTAAGCGGATTGTCGATGCGGAAGATCTGCGTCATGCCGCGCGCCCAGCGGATGCGCTGCCCGATATGCCCTGAAAGACTTTCCGTGGCAAGACCCGCGGCCTGCGGAATCGCGAGGTACGCGGTCGTATAGCCGAGCCGATGCAGCTTGAGCGCCGTATGCGCGTCTTCGGTCACGGTCTCGACCGCGATGCCGCCGATCTCCTCGACCATCGAACGGCGCAGCACGGCGCAGGAGCCGCAAAAGAAGGTCGCGTTCCAGAGATCGTTGCCGTCCTGCACGAGACCGTAGAACAGTTCGCCTTCGTTCGGCACCTTGCGGAACGTGCCGAGATTGCGTTCGAACGGATCGGGCGAGAAGAAATGGTGCGGCGTCTGCAGCATCGACAGCAGCTTGTCGCGCAGGAACCAGCCGAGGCAGATTTGCAGGAAGGAGCGCGTCGGGATGTGATCGCAATCGAAGATCGCGAGGAATTCGCCCTTCGTGATCTTGAGCGCCTCGTTGATGTTGCCCGCCTTCGCGTGACGGTTATGCGTGCGGATCGTCCAGTTGACGCCCACTTCCTCGCAGAACGTCTTGAATTCGGGGCGACGGCCGTCGTCGAGTACGTGGATCGCGAGCTTGTCCGACGGATAGTCGAGCGCGAGCGCCGCGTAGATCGTCGGCTTCACGACGGAAAGCGGCTCGTTGTACGTCGGGATGAATACGTCGACGGTCGGCCACTGGCTGCGGTCGGCCGGCAGCGGCAAGGGCTTTCTCTTCAGCGGCCACGCGGTCTGGAAGTAGCCGAGCATGAGCACGAGGGTCGCGTAGACTTCGGCGGCGACGAGCAACATGCCCCAGGCGGCGTCGAGCGGACGTTCCCAGTAAGTCGTTTCCGTGAGCCGCCAGAACATGTAGCGGCCCGACGCGACGATCGACAGCATGATCATCACGAGCGTCGCGTACTGGCCTTGCAGGCGGCGAAAGCCGAGCGCGCAGACGAAGCAGATCGTCGCGAACGCGAGTTGCTGGCCGAACGCGAGCGGCACCGTGACGACGAAGTAAAGCGCGAACGCGGCGAAGAGCGTGAGCAGGATCACGACGATCCGGCTGCTCCAGATGCCTGCATCGACGAAACGTTCGAGGCGCGAGGTCGCGACGCTCACTTCGGTCTCGGGCGACGGGATCTTGGCGGAACTCATGCGAGCTTCCTCGGCGAAGCGGCCATCGCATCGACGGCCGAGAGGAGCCACTCGCCGCACGCGCGCAAATCGGCGGCGGCTTGCGACAGCGGATCGTAGTGGATGAGCGTCGTGTCGCACGCGAGCGATTCGGAGACGCCTTCGTCCTGATGGATGACGCCCGGAAACAGCTTCGTGCCGAGCATGTTGCGCAGCACCTTCAGCACGTCCTTGCTCAATTGACGCGACTGATCGACCTGATTCACGACGTAGCCCTGACCCGCGAAATCGGCGCGCGGCGCAGCGTAGGCGTCGATCATGCGCTCCATGCCGGGGATCGCGGCGTAGGACGCGGCATCGGCCAGCACGACGTTCAGCGCGAAGTTCGCCGCCGTCAGCGCGGTGCGCGTGTAGACGGACGAGCCCGGCGGCGTATCGACGATCACGATGTCGCTGGCGTCGAGCGCGAGCGAACCGAGCGCATGCGCGAGCCACGCCGGATCGCTATCGACGAGCGCCTCGAAGCGGCGGCGGTCGTCTTCGGTCACCGCGCCGTAAGGCAGCACGGTCACGCCGTCGACGCCATCGAACATCACCGTCTGCCAGGGATCGCGGCTGAGCGTCGCGCGCGAGATGCCGTCGATGCTGTCGAGCGGAATGCCGAAGTGCAGGCGCAGCGCGTTCTGCGGATCGAGATCGAGCACGATCACGCGACGATTGCGCGCGGCGAGCACCGACGCCAGATTGGCGGCGAGCGTCGTCTTCCCGACACCGCCTTTCGCGGAAACTACCGTGATGACTTTCATGAGCGTGAGAGGCGGCTCGCGCGAGCGTGCGCGTTCGTGGATTCGTCGCCCTGCGGACGGGCGTGGCGCAGGCGCTCGAACATGGCGTCGAGCGAGTTCGCGAACGCGCTCGGCGCGCTCTGCGTTTGCGGCTTGAAGAGCTTGCCGAGGATCGATTGCGGCGCGGCGGGCGCAGCGGTTGTCACCGGCGCAACTTGCGCAGGCGTGCGGCGCGCCGCGAAGTCCGTTCCGAACGAGGCGGCGGGGCGCGCGAGTTCAGTAGCGTTCGATTCGACCGGCGGGACCATTGTATGAACCGGCGCTGCGTTCGTCTTGGACACGGTCGCCGAATCTGGAATCGTTTCCGTTTGCGCCGGCGCCGATTCGCCGAGCACCGAAAAGCGCAGCGCGCTCAACGACTCCGCCGCCGGCGGATTGACGGCCGGAATCGTGCGGCGATGCGGCCGCGTGAAGAGAGGCTGCCTGCCGCGATGGATCGGCGTCGGCTTGTCGGCATGGTGAGCGGCGGGCGGGGCGGCGGCTTCGTCCGGGCGCGCCCGCGCGGCGTTCGGCTGCACGTCGTGGCGCGGCGCGATCTCCGGAATCGCCGGCTGCGCGAAGTCGAGCGTGGCAAGCAGCGGCCAGCGGGTGCGGGCCGTCGTGGCCTCCTTCTCCCGGCCGATTTCCTGATAGTCGCCTGCATTGCCGCCGAAATGATCGAAGAGCTTCTCGATATCGCGCGAAGTATTCATGATGCCGCTTCCTCGTCGTGCCTGTTCTTGATGCCTGGCCGGTGCTGCCTGTTTTTAGCCGCCCGTTCGGGGCGGTCGATGCCGCCGCGTCGAGGCGGCGGTCGCAATGTGCTGAAGATGCTTCAGGCCGCGACGCGCGCGAGCCTGAATTCGATGGCCGCGTCGTCGCCGAAGTCGCTAGCCTGACGGATCGCGAGTCCTTGTGCGCCGAGCCCGGCGAGCCATCGCTGATACGCGCCTTCGAGGAACGCCGGCGTCCATGCGAGCGCGCTTTCGCCGAAGGCGGGCAGCGGCGCGCAGAAATGCACGATGCTCAGATAGTCGCGCTCGTCGGAGAGCTCGACGAAGCCCCAGTCGGTGTCGTGCCACAGCGCGTTGAGCGCGTCGGCGAGCGCCGACGTGGAATCGCAGGGCGGCAGCGGCCGGGCTTCAGCGAAGCGGCTGCCGACGTTGTGCATCAGTTGACGCAGTTCGTTGCGCCCGATCTGCGCTTCGAACTCCTCCGCGAGCGCTGCCAAAAGGCCGCGCCATTGTCTGGAAATCTGACTGTCCAACAGATAATCGAAAATAGCGGCCATGTTTTGTTCGGCAGGGCGTGAGCCGCCGCGCGTGGTTGATCGGTCCTGCAGACTTGTTTGCGTTCTCGCGGGGGACTGCCGAACCGCGACGATGGATCCGGACGTTTGTCCAGGCGCTATGACACGTCTGAACTTACTTCAATGCAGTTGTTTTCGCCAGTAGAAACACTAGCAGAGGATTTTTTGTCGGATCGGGCGATCAGGACGCAGCAGACGACCCAATTCGGGCGTTCGGCCCTCGCGAGGATGGACGAAATATCGACAGACGCGCGCTATTCCGAAGTCGGATTCGGGCTCGCCCGCAACGGCGGCGGAAGTGTACCATCTCGTTAATGAGCAAAATCAGAGCGTTGGCTCTGAATCACACCGATTGACTTTTCGCGAAACGGCGCAGCCACGGCGTGAACTAAGCCATTGTTTTGTCTGATTAAACGGCCTAAACGCAATCGGACGCGTTGCGGGGCATTTATCTCCCGCAGGCAACGGCCGACAGGCAATCGAAACGCCGCTTCAAAGGGTTTCGCAAGGCCAAAAAAAACGCCCCGAATGGGGCGTTTCGTATGACGTTTAGAACGTTCAGGGATTCGCGCGTACGGCGTCCCTGACTGCGTCCATCACAATGCCGTAATTGAGCGGGATGTCCAGCGAATCGGAGTAGCCGGGTTCGTCGGCGGACTCCTTGGGGACAGCGTGAACCGGAATCGGTTCGTAGGCGGTTTCGCCTGCCGGATTGTCGCGTCCTTCGATGGCACCCTGCAATTGCGGATTCTTCACGGTTAACTCCTTCCGGTAATGGAGCGGCGAGGAACTGCAATATAAACCAATGTCATGACATTTTGGCGACTTCGATTTGGAAACTCGCTCCGAAACTGCTGCGGGCGGCGCGCCGGTAATCGCCGCTGTCGCGCATCTCGAAAGAGTGCGGGGCCTCTAGTTTAATGGTGCGGCGCGCCTCCGAAAGCGCCGTTTCATTATGACGATCGCATGCCGATATTGCGCCCGCCTCGCGAATTCGGCCCGGAAATTGCATGAGTCCATGTTTATCAGGTAAGTTTTTAATCATCGCCGCACGCTATTCGATTCTACGAATCGGTATTCTCCGGAAACAAACTCCATCGAAAGCGTCGGCTGTGGCGCCGGTTATTTCGCTCTATCATCAACCGCGCGGTCGGATCACGCCGGCGCGCCTGCCGCACATGCAAAGGAGAAAGTGGCAATGAGCAGAATCGCGATCATCGGGGCGACGGGCAATGTCGGCAGCCGTCTGGTGGAAGAATCGTTGCGCCGCGGACACACGGTCACGGCGATCGCGCGCGATACGTCCGGGCTCGCGCAGCGCGATGGCCTCACTCCGCTGAACGTCGATGCGCTCGATGCCGACGCGCTCGCCGCCGCGCTCGCCGGACACGACGCCGTGTTCAGCGCGACGCGCTTCGCCACGGTCTCCGAGCCGGCCATCGTGGAGCCGGTGAAGCGGGCGGGCGTGCGGCGCCTGCTGGTCGTGGGCGGCGCGGGCAGCCTGTACGCGGCGCCCGGCCAGCGCGTGCTCGATTTGCCCGATTTCCCCCCGGCGTACAAACCGGAAGCTACGGCGGGCGCGGCATTTCTCGACGCGTTGCGGCGCGAACGCGACGTCGACTGGACGTTCATCTCGCCGTCGGCGGAATTCGTACCGGGTCCGCGGACGCAGAAATTCCGGCTCGGCGTCGACGAATTGCTCGTCGACGGCAGCGGCCGTAGCTGGATTTCGTTCGATGATTACGCGATCGCGTTTCTGAACGAGTTCGAACGCGAATCGCACATCAAACAGCGCATCACCATCGGATATTGAACGCCGTCAGCCGTGCAAATCGACTTCCATTTGCTCGGCGTCTTTGGGCATCGCGGCGGCCAGAATCATCGCGGATGCGTTTTGCGGCTTCGGATCGCGCTGCGACGGCCGATAAACCTGATCCCCGCGATGAATCGGCATTCCCGATAGCGAGCACACGCCTTCGGCCGTCGCCGTGGTTGCGCGCCAGCCCTGATAGCCGTAGTGGCACGTACCGGGATCGGACCAGTACACGAGCGCCGTCGCGCTGCTCGGGCGCTCGATCACGCGCACGATGGCTTGCGGAAACGGCAGCCGATCATCCGAATGATGCGGATGCGTGCGATTCCAGTCGCGCGTCAGGCGTTCGAGAAACGCGCTCTCCGCGCGGGCGGATTTCTGGGAAGGTGCGGTGCGGGCGATATCCGTGGGCATCGCCTCGAGCAGGTGAACCGTCTGTGACCACGGGTCCGCTCTTTTCGTAAAAGCTGTCATGGCATTGTTCCAGGCTTTGACTCGACCTAGAACGTACGTCATTAAGCATATTCCGATAAATACCGCATCAGTGAATACACTATCCCGTTGCTGCGAATAATCGGGCGGCAACACAAGCGACCCTTCGTCGCGCCTTGGTGGGCGGGCGTTTAAGCGATTCGTAAGCTCCCTCGCGGGCCGGTGCAGACCGAAAAATCGATCGGAATCTCCCTCGTTCGCGAGGGTTTTGCGCGATTTGTACG
Source organism: Caballeronia sp. LZ028 (assembly GCF_031451415.1). Taxonomy (NCBI): domain Bacteria; kingdom Pseudomonadati; phylum Pseudomonadota; class Betaproteobacteria; order Burkholderiales; family Burkholderiaceae; genus Caballeronia; species Caballeronia sp. LZ028. Next base: position 555,354 of record NZ_JARUXN010000004.1, read on the forward strand.
GCAAGCGCACCTGGCGCGGATGCGAGAGCGACAGCGAGGCCCCGATCGGAGCCTCGCGGGATGGGCCCTTCGCATAGTCCGCGATGCGCGTCGCGGACCGGCCAATTTACGCGACGGCGCGCGCCGCCGCGCGGCCTCGCAGCCACTCCAACGCGAGCAGCAGGCTCGTCGAGAACACGATGAGAATCGTTGCGAGCGCCGCTATCGTCGGGCTGATATTTTCGCGGATGCCGGTGAACATCTGCCGTGGCAGCGTCGTCTGGTCGGCGCCGGCGAGAAAGAGCGTGACCACGACTTCGTCGAACGAAGTGGCGAACGCGAACAGCGCGCCCGAAATCACGCCCGGCGCGATGACCGGCAGCGTCACGCGGAAGAACGTCTTGAGCGGGCTCGCGCCGAGCGACTGACTCGCGCGCACGAGATTGTGGTTGAAGTTCTGCAACGTCGCGCCGACGGTCGTCACGACGAAGGGCACGCCGAGCGCCGCGTGCGCCAGAATCAGCCCGAAATACGTGTTCGCGATGCCGAGCGGTGCAAAAAACAGATACATGCCGACGCCGACGACGATCACCGGCACGATCATCGGCGAGATGAGCACGGCCATCAGCACGCTCTTGCCGATGAAATTCGCCTTCGTCAGTCCGACCGCGGCGAGCGTGCCGAGGATCGTCGCGACGAGCGTTGCCGAAGGTGCAACGATGAAGCTGTTCTTCGCCGCCATGCGCCATTCCTGCGACATGACGAGGTTGTGATACCAGCGCATCGACCAGCCGGGAATCGGATAGACGAGGAACGTGCTCGACGAGAACGACAGCGGCACGATTGCAAGCACAGGCAGGATCAGATACAGGAGCGTCAGCACGCACAGGATGCGCAGCGCGAAATACCAGATGCGCTCGATCGCGGACGTGTGCGGCGCGAACATCGGTTTGGCGAGTTTCATCTTCTTTACCCCAGGCTCACGTTCGCGCGCGTGAAGCGGCCGTAGACCACGTAGAGCAGCAGCGTCGCGGCGAGCAGCAGCGCGCCGAGCGCGCACGCCATGCCCCAGTTGATCGTCACGTTGGTGAAGTAGGCGATGTAATAGCTGACCATCTGATCGTTCGGCCCGCCGAGGAGCGCCGGCGTGATGTAATAGCCGATGGCGAGAATGAACACGAGCAGCACGCCCGCGCCGATGCCCGGATACGTCTGCGGCACGTACACGCGCCAGAACGCGGCGAACGGATGACTGCCGAGCGACACGGCCGCGCGCTGATACGTCGGCGGCACGGATTTCATGACGCTGTAGAGCGGCAGGATCATGAACGGCAGCAGGATATGCGTCATCGAGATATACACGCCGACACGATTGAACAGCAGCGCGAGCGGCGAGCCGATCAGTCCCGCGCCGATCAGCGCCGTGTTCACGAGGCCCTCGCTTTGCAGCAGCACGATCCACGCGGCGACACGCACCAGTACCGACGTCCAGAACGGGATCAGCACGAGCACCATCACGAGGTTGGCGCGGCGTTCGGGCAGCGTCGAAATCCAGTACGCGAGTGGATAGCCGAGCAGCAAGGCAAACAGCGTCACCCCGACGCCGATCACGAACGTGCGGCCGAATACGTTCAGATAAATCGATTGATCCGGGTCCGCATGGACGATATTGCCGAAGCCGTCCTGCTTGTGATCCAGCGACGCGAGGACATAGAACGGCGAATAGCGGCCGGCGTTCTTCGCGATCGCCTGCCAATAGGCGGGATCGTTCCAGCGCTCGTCGAGTTCGACGATCTTCGACTTGATCTGCGCGGCGGGCAGCGGCTTGCCGTCGTCGCCGGTGAGCGGCATCGCGCGCGCGGTCTTCGCGACGAGCGAGCGGTAGCCCGGAATCTCGGTGTTCAGCCGGCGGGCGAGGGCGCCCATCGATTCGCCTTCGGAAATCGCGGTCAAATCCTGCGCGAGCGCGGCATACGCTTCATCCGATGGCGGCGTCTTGCGGTCCCATTTCGCGAGCGCGGCGCCGGTGTGCGGCAGCGCATTGGCCACTTCGGGATTTTCGATGGCGCGTGTGAGCAGCGCGCCGATCGGCACGACGAAAATCAGAAACAGGAAGATGGCGAGCGGCGCGATCAGCGCGAGCGCCATCGCGCGCTTTTTCGCATCGGCGATCTTCAGTTCGCGCTTCAGACGCGCGCTCGATTCGCGCGATTCTTCCGCGGGGATCGTCATGGTGTTCACGCTTGTGTCTCCTTCTTGACGGTCGCGCCTCCTGGCGACGCGCGACCGTCGCGCCAGCCAGTGCTTACTTCGACGCCCACGCGGTAAAGCGCTGCTCGAGCTCGTCCCCGTGATCGGTCCAGAACGCCATGTCCTGCAGCACGGCGTTCTTCGCGTTCTCAGGCGAGTTCGGCATGTCGGCCTTGGTCTTCGCGTCGAGCGCGGCGATCGCGGCCTTGTTCACCGGGCCGTACGCGATGTTCTTCGCATAGATTTCCTGCGGCTTCTGCGACACCGAATACGCGATGAACTGCTGCGCGACGTCCTTGTTCGGCGAGCCCTTCGGAATCGCCCAGTAGTCGAGGTCGTAGATGCTGCCGTTCCAGACGACCTTCAGGTTCTTGCCTTCCTTGCGCGCAGCGTCGATACGGCCGTTGTACGCGGTGGACATCACGACATCGCCCGCGACGAGGAATTGCGGCGGCTGCGCGCCCGCTTCCCACCACTGAATCGACGGCTTGAGTTCGTCGAGCTTCTTGAATGCGCGATCCGCGCCCGCCTTGGTGCCGAGCACCTTGTAGACGTCCTTCGGCGCGACGCCGTCGGCCATCAGCGCGAATTCGAGGTTGTAGCGCGCGCCCTTGCGCATGCCACGCTTGCCGGGGAATTTCTTCGTGTCCCAGAAGTCCGCCCAGCCGGCCGGAGCGGTCTTCAGCTTGTCGCCGTTGTAGGCGAGCGCGGTGGACCACACGAAGAAGCCGACGCCGCAGGTTTGCGGCGATTCGGGCACGAGATCGGATTTCTTCGCGATCTTCGACCAGTCGAGCTTTTCATAGAGACCTTCGTCGCAGCCGCGGCCGAGATCGCCGGATTCCACTTCGACGACGTCCCAGTTGACGTGCTTCGCTTCGACCATCGCCTTGACCTTGGCCTGCTCGCCGTTGTATTCGACGGCCGTGACCTTGTTCTTCGACGACTGCTCGAAGGGCTGGTTGAACGCGACTTTCTGCGCGTCGCCGTTCGCGCCGCCGAAGTTGACGACGGTGATTTCCGCCGCGCCCGACACTGCCGACGCGCATGCGAGCGCCGCCGCCATGGAACACAAAGCGAACTTCTTCATGATGGTTTCCTCTCTTCTTCGACTTGGTTTTGTCAGTGGACCTACGGTTGGGAAGTTCAGGCGAACACGCGCAGATGCTCGGGCGCGAATTCGAGCGCGACGGGCGCGCCGGGCGTGAAGCCGTCGAGCGCCGGCGTGCCGAGCGGCACCTTGACGAAGCATTCGTCCTGTTCGCGCACGCCGCAGCGCATGCGAACGTGGTCGCCGAAATAGATGAGGCTTTTCGCTTCGCCGGACAGCGCGTTGATGTTGCCGTTCGCATGGCCGTTGCCTTGCGTGAGATCCGTGAGCTTCATGCGTTCGGGCCGGATGCACGCAATCGCTTCCGCGCCGGGCTTCGCGTTCGCGACATTGAGCCCGGACACGCGCGTGCCGTCGGCTAAACGGATCTCGCAGAACTCGCCCTGAATCTGTTCGATGGTCCCGCGCAGCCGGTTACTGTCGCCGATGAAGTTCGCGACGAACTCGTTGCACGGCGCTTCATACAGATGATCGACGGTGTCGAGCTGCTGCACGATGCCCTTGTCGAATACGGCGACGCGGTCGGACATGGTGAGCGCTTCGCCCTGATCGTGCGTGACGTAGACGAACGTGACGCCGAGCTTCTCGTGCAGCGCCTTGAGTTCGATCTGCATGTGCTCGCGCAACTGCTTGTCGAGCGCGCCGAGGGGTTCGTCCATCAGCACGAGCTTGGGTTCGAACACGAGCGCGCGGGCGAGCGCGATACGCTGCTGCTGCCCGCCGGAAAGCTGCGCCGGATAACGCTTCGCGAAGCTCTCCATGCGAACCATCTTGAGCGCGTTGTTCACGCGATGCGCGCGCTCTTCGGCGGACATCTTCCGAACGGTCAGCGGATATTCGACGTTCTGCTGCACCGAAAGATGCGGAAAGAGCGCGTAGTTCTGAAACACCATGCCGATGTCGCGCTTGTGCGGCGGCACTTTGTTGAGCAACTTGCCGTCGAGCCAGATCTCGCCGCCGGTCGGGAACTCGAAGCCGGCGAGCATCATGAGACAGGTCGTCTTGCCCGAGCCGGATGGCCCGAGCAGCGTGAGAAATTCGCCCTGATAGATGTCGAGATCGAGCGATTTGACGACGAGCGTTTCGCCGTCGTACGTCTTTCGAACGCCGCGAAAACTGACGATCACCTGATCGGATTTCATCTGTCCGTGTCTCCTTCAGAAAAACCCTGTTGCCTACTGCCGGACGGCTGCCGACGTGCGGAAATTATTCCCACTACCTGCGATAACTATAGCCCGCCACGGTTCTACAATGTGGAGCCATTTCAATATTCAAAATAGAACCACTTGAGGGTGACCGGAATAGTGGTTTTCATGCGATGGGAGATACCGTGGATACGATCATCCTGGCCGACTGGCTGAGCGCGCGGCTCGATCGCACGGCCGCCGAGCCGATGTACCGGCAAGTGCTCGAACTGATGCAGCAGGCCATTCTCACGAGCCAGCTCGCGCCGGGCACGAAGTTGCCGAGTTCGCGCACGCTCGCGATCGATCTCGGCATCGCGCGCAATACCGTCCTGCATGTCTACGATCAGCTCACGGCCGAAGGCTATGTGAATTCGACGACCGGCAGCGGCACGTATGTCGCCGACACCGCGCCGCGCGATGGCGTCGCGAAGAAAGCGAAAGCCGAGGAAACGAAGGCGTCGTGCACGATCTCGCGGCGCGGCGAGCGCCTGATCGCGCAGGCGGGCGTGTCGCCGAAACAGTGGGGCGCGTTCATGCCCGGCGTGCCGGACGTCGCCGAGTTTCCGGCACGCACATGGAGCCGCTTGCAGGCGCGTCTATGGAAGCGCGCGAACCCCGATCTGCTGACGTATGCGCCGGGCGGCGGCTATCGTCCGCTGCGGCGCGCGTTGTCGGATTATTTGCGCGTCGCGCGCTCCGTGAAGTGTCAGCCAGACCAGATCATCATCACGACCGGCATTCATCAGTCGATCGATCTCGCCGTGCGCCTGCTCACCGATTTCGGCGATCGCACGTGGGTCGAGGAGCCGTGCTACTGGGGCGCGCGCAGCGTGCTGCAATCGTCGGGGCTGACGCTCGTGCCGATTCCCGTCGACGAGGAAGGGCTCAATCCGGCCGCGCGCGACATGACCGAGCCGCCGCGGATCGCGCTCGTGACGCCGTCGCATCAATATCCGCTCGGCATGGTGATGAGTCTCGCGCGGCGTCGCGCGCTGCTCGAGTTCGCGCGCCAGCACAAGGTGTGGATCATCGAGGACGATTACGACAGCGAGTTCCGCTACGGCAGCCGGCCGCTTTCGTCGTTGCAGGGACTCGACGACGCGGGGCAGGTGATCTATGTCGGCAGTCTCGGCAAGATGCTTTATCCCGGCTTGCGCATGGGTTACATGGTCGTGCCGGAGGAGCTTGTCGAAACGTTTCGCATCGGCGTGGCGGAACTGTATCGCGAAGGGCAACTGATGCAGCAGGCGGTGCTGACCGAGTTCATTCTCGACGGGCATTTGACGTCGCATGTGCGGCGCATGCGCGGACTGTACGGCGAGCGTCGCGAATTGCTGATCAACGCGATCCGCGCGCGTTTCGGCGATACGCTCGCCGTGCGCGGCGACGAAGCCGGACTGCATTTCGTGCTCGAACTGCCGCAGTTCGTCGACGATCGCGCGGTCGCCGCCGATGCGCTGGCGGCCGGCGTCGTCACGCGCCCACTGGTCAATTACTTCATGAACCGCGACGAGGCGTTGCGCGGTTTGATGCTTGGCTACGCGTGCGTGCCGAATCATGACATCGCGCCGAATTTCGCGAAGCTCGCCGATGTGATCGAGCACGCAATGGCGCCCATGCAGGTCGCGCAGGCATGAAGCCGTTCATCGCGCTACTCGGCTGCGCCGCGCCGGACCGCGCGAACGACGCGTGCGAGCGCCTTCAATGCATCGGCGGGCGAATCGGCGAATTGCGCGGCGACGATCGCGCCATCCACGGCGAGCGCGAGCGCTTGTGCATCGGCTTTGGCGGTGCGCGAAGCCGGCATCAGCGCGCGGATCGCCGCGGTCATGTCACGCTTGTGGCGACGTGAAATATCGATGGCCTGCGGCAGCGTCGCGCCGACTTCGACGACCGAATTGATGAACGCGCAGCCACGATAATTCTCGCTGCCGAACCATTCGGCGAGCGCGGGCACGAGCGCGTTGAGCGTTCCGCCGTGGCGAGCGAGCGCGTCGCGGAACCATGCCATCCAGTTATCGTGACGAAACGTGAGGAACGCGACGATCAGATCGTCCTTGCTCGGGAAATAGCGATAGAACGTCTTCTTCGCGACGCCCGATTCGGCGATCACGCGATCGATGCCCGTTGCGCGAATGCCATCGCGGTAGAAGAGATCGTGCGCGGTGTACAGGATGCGCGCGTCCGGCGCGAGCTCGGAGAAATCGCTGGAGATTGCGGAAGTATTCATGCAATCGATTGTAGACAGGTTCGTCTACCTGCGCTAGAGTGCGTCGGGTAGACAGACCTGTCTACTCATCTCATCGCTTAGAGCAAAGAGGACTCGCCATGGAATCCAAGCCGCCGTTTCCGCCGTTCGATGAAGCATCCGCCAAGCTGAAAGTCCGTCTCGCCGAAGACGGCTGGAACACGCGCGATCCGGAGCGCGTATCGCTCGCGTATAGCGTGGACACGCGCTGGCGCAATCGCGCCGAATTCGCGAACGGGCGTGAGGAAGTCGTCGCGTTTCTGCGTCGCAAATGGGCGCGCGAACTCGACTATCGGCTTATCAAGGAATTGTGGGCGTACACGGGCAATCGCATCGCGGTGCGTTTCGCGTACGAATGGCACGACGACGCGAACAACTGGTATCGCAGCTACGGCAATGAAAACTGGGAATTCAACGAAGCGGGATTGATGACGCACCGTCACGCCTCGATCAACGATCTGCCGATCAAGGAAGCGGACCGCAAATATCATTGGCCGCTCGGTCGCCGGCCCGACGATCATCCGGGCCTGAGCGACCTGGGCTTCTGACTTCGGGGGCGGCTACATATCGCGTCGTCGCCGGAACGCCCACCATCCGGCGAGCGCGGTGAAGGTCGCGACGATCGCCACGAGCAGCCAGAAGCCGTGGTGATTTTCCGCGAGCGGAATGCCGCCGACGTTCATGCCGAAGAAACCCGCGACGATATTGATCGGCAGCGCGAGCACGGTCACGAGCGTCAGCGTGAAGAGCGTGCGGTTGCTTTGCTCGTCCATGCGCGTCGCGACTTCTTCCTGCAGGAGCTTGATGCGCTCGACGAGCCCGGCGAGATCGTTGAGCACGAGCGAGAACTCTTCGGTCGCGTCGCGAAGGTCCTGAATGTCCTGCGAATGCAGCCAGCGCGGCGGCCGCGCGAGCAGCCGGAACACGGAGCCGGGTTCGGGCGCGAGCAGGCGCTGCAGCCGGACGAGCACGCGCCGCAGTCCGCCGAGATCGGTGCGGGTCGCGGCGCCGCGCATCGACAGGAAACGGTCTTCGATGCCGTCGACCTCGACGCTCGTGCGCCGCACGATATGCACGAGCAGATCCGCCTGATCGCGCAACAGATGCGCGAGCAACTCGGCGGGCGAACGGAAAATTTCGCCGCGTCTAACCGACTCGCGCAGCGAATCGACCGATCGCAAGGGCTTGAGCCGCGCCGTCACGATCAGCTTCTGATGCGTGTAGACCCACAGCGTCGCGATCTCCGAGGGCGTCAGCTCGAAGTTGAACATCACATCGTTGATGACGGCGAGGAGCGCGCCTTCCTGATGCTCGATGCGCGTCGAATGCGAGCCTTCGTTGAGCGTGTCGAAGAACGCGTCGGGCAGGCCGAGGCGGCCGCGCATCCACCGTTCGCACGAACTGTTCGCGAGATCGAAGTGCAGCCAGACGAATTCCTTGGGCGTGTCGTCGCGGGCGAGCCATTCGCTTGCGGCTTCGGCATCGATCGGCACGCCGGGCAGATCGGCATGAAATCGGAAACCGCAGACGAGGCCGGAAAAGTCGGAGCCGTAAGGCGGTCTTTGCAGGGTAGCGGGATTCATGCGGGCGTTCGGTTACATTCTGAGTATGTCGGCGTGTCGGCGGATGACGCGGCCCCGACGCTTCTGGCATGCGCGTCGCCACGCGCTAGTGTGCCATCGGTCGCGCCCCGGATCGCGATCGTATCGCGTGAACGCGAGCGAAACGATGGCCACGAACGCGGTGCGCCGTGCAAATATGACTGTCATTTTGTCGGCGTATCATCGCGCCACGCAAGACGGGCGCACGCGAGGCGCCGCGCGCGAAACTGGGGAGAAGGCAGTGGAAGACCATGACGACATGGACGGGGCGACGCAAACCACCGCGAACGGGCTGGTTCGCCTGGCGTCGGTGATTGCGGGACTGGCGCGCGAAGGCGCGATCGATACGCGCTTCGGCGCGAAGCTCCTCAAGCGGCTCGACAAGGAAGCGCGGCGCGTATCCGAACCCGGCGGCGCGCCGCTCGACGAGACGGAGCAGTCCGCGCTGTTCGGGGCGCTCGGAGAACTGGATGTCGCGTTGCGCCAGCGCGACGCGGCATCGCTCGTCGAGGCGAATGCGCGGCTGCGCGAGAGCGAAAGCGCGTCGGGAAAGCGTCGCAAAAGCCGGAAGAGCGGCGACGCCTGAGCTTGGCGGCGGGCGGGCGCGAAACATGCTGTTGGGCAGTCGTATGTTTCCGTCGAACGCCCATGCCCCTGTACTTGCATTCTCCTCATTGCGCGCTTTGGACGAATCGCAGCGTCGATGTCGACCGCGATTCGTGGCGCATCCTCATCGTCGACGACAACGCCCATAGCGCCGAAGCGCTTTGCGCCGCGCTCGAAGCGGAGGGCTTCGACACGCGTTTTGCGTTGTCCGGCGTCGATGCGCTCCATACGATCGACAACTGGGTGCCGCACATCGTCATTCTCGATATCACGATGCCGGAACACGACGGTTTCGCAACCGCGCGCGTGCTTCGCCGTATCGCCCGCACGCGCGACGCGGTGATCATCGCGTTCACGGCGCTCGGTGAGGACATCGTGCGGGCGGAGGGCATGCATTCCGGATTCGACGGTTATTGCCAGAAGGGCAACCCGCCCACGGAACTGCTCCGCCTGATCGGACGGCTCGTTCACTGAGATAACGCGGGATGTCGTTCGCGCTAGCGGGAAATTCGCACGCCCGTGCGCTAAATAATTGTTCGTTCCCCGCTAAACGAAGCAGCCGAGCGCGCCGCTTGTCAACACGCGCAATCGCCCGCCAGGCGGACGTTTAGGACGATTTTGAACGATCGTGCGGCCAACTATTGTTGGTCCATACCGAAAACTGAATTGAAATTTATGGAGATAAAAAATCGATAGTAGGGGTATACACTGCATTCCATCGACGTAGCAGACAGTTTCTCGCAAGACCGCTGCGGCGCTTTCTGATTGAACGTCAACCGTCTTTGGAGCTCACACCATGAAACGCAATCTTCTCGCTACTCTTCTGATCGCCGCTACCGCCACGCTCGCCGCTCCCGCTTTTGCAAGCGGCTACGGTCCGGCTCCGTTCTACCGTCCGGCTGTGGGCGCGCCGACGTCGCAACAAGGTCCGAGCGCACAAGCGATCGCCGCCGAAGAAAACGCGAACGGCACGAGCACGACCGCTTTCGGCGGCTCGCGCGACGCGCTGGCTCAGTCGGGCACCCGCACGCAATCGGCCAACAAGGCTCAGTCCGTCTTCTTCGGTCAATAACCGGTTCGGCCAGCCCGGCTCATCCGCCGGGCCGACAGGCTGAAAGACTGATTCGGCGCGCGCCGCGCAGGCTAAAAAGGTCTGCGTTGCGCGCGCCGAACGCGTTTCAGGCCGCGAGCGCGCCGCGCATCACGTTCGCGAGCTCCGACGCCTCGAACTTCGACACATACGCGTTCGCACCGACCTTGCGTACATGCTGCTCGTTCGCCGATCCCGACAGCGACGAGTGAATCACCACCGGAATGTGCATCAGCCCGGTCTCCGCCTTGATGCGGCGCGTGAGGGTGAAACCGTCCATTTCGGGCATTTCCAGATCGGTGAGCACGAGCGCGATGTGATCCGCGACCTCGGTGCCGTCCTTCTCCGCCTTTCTGAGCGCCGCTTCCAGTACGTCCCACGCTTCCTGGCCGGTTTTGGTCATCACGAAGGGCACGCCCATCGCCGTGAGACTTTGCTCGATGAGCGCCCGCGCGACGCCCGAATCGTCTGCCGCAAGCACGCGCGCGCCCGGCTTGAGCTGCAGCCGACCGGTGTTGGCCTCGGTGATATCCGTTTCCTGCGACGGCAGCACATCACGCACGATGCGCTCGACGTCGAGCACCTGCGCGAGCCGCGAGCCGTCGACGTTGCCATCGAGCCGCGCGAAACTCGTCACGGTCTTGCCGCCCGAGTGCGATTCCGCCGACAGCACCTGATTCCACTCGAGCCGCACGATATCGTCGACTTCCTCGACCGCGAAGCCTTGCGTCGTGCGCGCGAATTCGGTGACGAGCAGAATTTTCGGACCGTTTTTCGGCCGGCAGCCGGTGATGCGCGCGAGATCGATCACGGGAATGATCTGGCCGCGGATATCCGCGACGCCGAGAATCTCCTCGCTCGAACCGGCGACGGCGGTGATCGTCGGCATCGCGAGAATCTCGCGCACCTTGAACACGTTGATGCCGTACAGCTCCCGTTGCTCCGAGCCCGGCGACTCGCCGAGCCTGAACAGAAGCAACTCGAACATGTTGCTGCCCGCGAGCCGCACGCGCTGCTCGATATCCTGTTGTGAACTGCTCACCTCGTTCTCCCTCTAAGCGATGCCTTCGTGTGTTTGCCGGTGGCTTCACTTTCCACCAGATGCCTGATTAGCGGCATTAATCGGCGAAACTGAAGGCATGCGTGACGACGCGCGAGATGAAACGCGCGGCGCACGTCTCGCGCGGCGCCGGTGATCTATACTTTTTTTGAATGGTCGGGTTAATGCCGATGAAGGCATCGCGCGCGAGGCTTTACGCTGCATACAGGCGCAAGATTACCCGTCGCCCAGGCGCAACAACGTTCCCCGCTCATAACGGAGGCGCTCGATGGCAACAGTCGCACAGGTTCTGAATTCGAAACCCGACCAGACGGTCTTTACCGTTCCAGCCACGGCGTCGGTCTTCGATGCAATCAAGCTGATGGCCGACAAGCACATCGGTGCGGTGATCGTCACCGAAGGCGACGAGATCGTGGGCATCATGACCGAGCGCGACTATGCGCGCAAAGTCGTCCTGATGGACCGCGTCTCGAAGCACACGCCGGTGCGCGACATCATGACGTCGCACGTGCGCTACGTGCGCCCCGACCAGACCACCGACGACTGCATGGCGCTCATGACCGACAAGCGCATGCGTCACTTGCCGGTGATCGACAACGGCAAGCTCATCGGCATGATCTCCATCGGCGATCTGGTGAAGAACATCATGGCCGAGCAGCAGTACACCATCCAGCAGCTCGAGTACTACATTCGCGGCGAGCACACTTGATTGCCGGCGATCCGGCTGTAAGCATTTCGTTATAATCGGCAGGCTTCGCCTATGAGCGCGGAGCCACGCTCGTCGTGCGCGATCCGCGCGCGCGGAGCATCGAGGGAGCGCCGCCGATGACACCGACTGCCGCATCCGCATCTCCATCCGCCGACACCGCAAAAACGCTCGCCGCCGACGCGCCGTTCTTCATCGTGATGAACGCGGGCTCGGGACGCCGTCAGTCCGACGCGACCCGCAGCCTGCTCGAAAGCGAACTCGGCGCGGCCGGGCGACGTTTCGAATTGCGCGTCGTCGACGATCCGCGCGGTCTCGCGGACGTCGCGCGCGAAACCGCGGCGGCGGCGTGCCAAGCGGGCGGCGTGCTCGTCGGCGCGGGCGGCGACGGCACGCTTTGCACGGTCGCGCACGCGGCGCACGACGCCGGCTGCCCGTTCGCGGTGCTGCCGCGCGGCACGTTCAACTACTTCAGCCGCGACCACGGCATTCCCGCCGATCTCGAGCAATCGACGAAACTTCTGCTCGACGCGCGCGCCTATCCGGTGCAGGTCGGCTTCGTGAACGCGCGCATGTTTCTCGTCAACGCGAGCCTCGGGCTTTATCCGCGCTTGCTCGAAGATCGCGAAATCTATAAGCGGCAATTCGGGCGCAGCCGGCTCGTCGCGCTCTGGTCGGCGCTTTCCACGATGCTCAAGCCGCATCGCCATTTGCGTCTGCATATCGATCACGATGGCAGCACGACCGAAATTCGCTCGTCGACGCTCTTCGTCGGCAACAACCGCCTGCAGATGGAGCAGATCGGCATGCCGGACGAAGCGCGCGCGCTGGAACAGGGCTTGCTCGTCGCGATTGCGCCGCGGCCGGTCGGACGGCTCATGCATCTGTGGCTGTCGCTGCACGGCGCGGCGGGGCGTCTGTCGGATTCCGATCACGTCGTGAGCTTCACGTTCGAGCGCATCACGGTGACGCATCCGTCGAAGAAGCGCAGACTCGTCAAGATCGCGACGGATGGCGAGGTCGCGAAACTGCAGATGCCGCTGGAATTTCGCGTGTCCGACAAACCGCTTTTCCTGCTCAAGCCTGAGCCGACAGTGGCCGAAGCCAATCGCTCATGACCTTGCTGTTGCAGATTTCCGATACGCATTTCGGCACCGAGCGGCCGCCGGTGGTCGCAGCGCTCCTGCGGCTCGCCGATGCGCTCGCTCCCGATCTCGTCGTGCTGTCCGGCGATATCACCCAGCGCGCGCGCAAGCGGCAGTTCGCGTCGGCGCGCGCGTTCGTCGATGCGCTCGGCGCGACGCCGACGCTCGTCATCCCCGGCAATCACGACATTCCGCTTTTCGATCCGCTCGCGCGGCTGTGTTATCCGTACGCGAATCATCAGCGCGCGTTCGGCGCCGATCTCGAACCGGCGTTCGATTCGGCGGGGTTGCTCGTGCTCGGCGTGAACACGACGCGGGCGTATCGTCACAAGGACGGCGAAGTGTCGATGCAGCAGGTGAGGCGCGTCGCCGCGCGGCTGGAGGCGGCGAGCGCGGCGCAGTTGCGCGTCGTGGTCACGCATCAGCCGGTGGCCGTCACGCGCACTCAGGACGAAAAGAATCTGCTGCACGGACGCGAGCGCGCGGTGCCGCGCTGGGCGCGTGCGGGCGCGGACCTGATTCTCGGCGGGCATATTCATCTGCCCTACGTGTTGCCGCTGCACGATACCTTCGCGGGACTCACGCGCCGCATGTGGGCGGTGCAGGCGGGCACGGCGCTGTCGTCGCGCACGCGCGGCACGATCGACAATTCGGTGAACGTGATCCGCCACGACGCAAGCGTTGGCAATGGCGACGGGCGTCGCGCGACGGTCGAACGCTGGGACTATTCGGAGACGACCGAAGCATTCGAGATGATCGCGCGCCACGATCTCGCGCTCGGCGTCGCGCAACCGACGGATGCTGTCACGTCGCCCGGATGACGAGTTCGGCGAAGCCCGTCGCGGCATCGTGCTCACGCGTGTAACCTTCGCCGGGCAGATGCGCGACGATGATCTCCGCCGTCGTCCGCACGATGCAGCCCGGCGTGACGTGGCCGCCGGAGACGCGGCCATCGGCATCGGCGATGCTCATGTGCAGGTGCGGGCCTTGCGCTGACAGCGTGCCGGCGAGCGTGACGATTTCGAGATCGCCGCGCAATTCAACGGCTTCGTCGCGGCCCGCGTAGCGCAGACGCGCGACGTTCAGGCTGCCGATGCCCTGAAGGACGAACGCGGCGGAGAGCGCGTGCGCGCGGAAGGCATGATCGAGCGCGGCGCGCAGATCGTCGCCGGGCGACAGACGAAGGGTCATCGCATGCATGGATGAAGGACTCGTAGGGGATCACGTTCAAGACTACACGCTGGCGGATCGCGGTGGCATCATGGGCGCGGTCCGCCGTGGCTATTTCTTACTGTGGAGACGCCATGAGTTTCGAACTGACGATGCTTGCCTGGACGCTCGTGCTCGCGCTGGTGCAAGTGTTGCTCCCTGCGGTCGTGCGCAACCGCGAAGTCGGCATCAGATACCAGGCCGGCCCGCGCGATGCCGCCACGCCGCCGCCCGGCAAGCTTTCCGGACGGCTGATGCGGGCGCAGTCGAATCTGTTCGAGACGCTGCCGATTTTCGCCATTGCGGTGCTGATCGTGCACGTCACGGGGCGCGAGAACACGCTCACGCACTATGGCGCGCTTGCGTATTTCGTCGCGCGTCTGGTCTACGTGCCGCTCTACGCTGCCGGCGTGCCGTTCGTGCGCTCGCTGGTGTGGCTGGTGTCGGTCGTGGGCATCGTGCAGATTCTCGTTCCCATCATCTGACGAGGAGTGAAGGGCAATGACCGATCAAGCTTCGACCATCGAGATCGAAACCGCGCCGAATCCCAAATTCGCCGTGATCCTGATGCACGGCCTCGGCGCCGATGCCAACGACTTCGTGCCGCTCGTGCCCGAATTGCGTCTCGCCGATGCGCCCGCGATCCGCTTCGTGTTTCCGAACGCGCCGGAGATCGCCGTGACGGCGAATAACGGCTATGTGATGCGCGCGTGGTACGACATTCTGTCGTTCGAGGGCATCAACCGGCGCGTGGACGAGGCGGGCATCGTCGCTTCGGTCGGGCGCGTGCGGGCGCTTATCGAGGCGCAGAACGCGCGGGGAATCCCCAGTGAGCGCATTTTTGTCGCGGGATTTTCGCAGGGCGGTGCGATGACCTATCAGGCGGGGCTCACTCATCCCGAGAAGCTCGCTGGGTTGATCGTGCTGTCGGGCTACATTCCTTCCGAAGGGCTAATCGATGAATCGCTTTCCGAAGCGAACCGATCGGTTCCCATCTTTGCCGCGCATGGGAGCTTCGATGATGTGCTCAATGTGGCTCTCGGTGAGCAGGCGTGCGAATTCGCTCGCGGGCAAGGGTGTGAGGTCGAATGGCATGCCTATCCTATGGCGCATTCGGTTTGTATGGAGGAGGTTGAGGCGTTGCGGGCTTGGTTGGGGGGGCGGTTGCGAGGGTGAGGTTTTTTTTCGCCGGATCCCGTATTGGCGTCGGTCTATTAGCGTTGCCCCTGTGCGGGGCGGCACTCACTTTCTTTGCTGCTGCAAAGAAAGTAAGCAAAGAAAGCAGCTTTTCAGGCCCGCGGTCACACGCAATTTGGGTAGTCCTCTCGTCCCAGGCGGCACTCGCCTAAAGAGTGCCCTCATCACAATAACGGGACTTGGATCGCGCACGGTCCGCCGCCCGAATACGTTGAGCGCGCTGGTTCAGCACGAAAGAGCTTCGGCACAGCGCTACGCGCTGCCGCCGGGTATGCAAGGGAAACCAACGTGCGGCACTTGCAGTGAGATGGAGACGTTAGTAGCGGAGCACATGCATCCCCGATTGACCCATCGGCCGCGAAGCGGGCCGGAGCTATTTGGTGCTGAACCAGTTTGTTGTGTGGTGCGATGTGACAGACCGTGCGCGAGCCAAGCCCGATGGGGTGTTTGGGGGCACTCTTTAGGCAGCCCACGATGGACGAGAGGACTACCCAAATTGCGTGTGACCGCGGGCGTATCAGTAGCTGCTTTCTTTGCCTACTTTCTTTGCAGCAGCAAAGAAAGTAGGTGCCGCCCCGCACAGGGGCAGTGCTAATAGACCGACGCGAAACCGGGATCCGGCGAAAAAAAGACTCACGCACCCGAGTCACAAAAACCAGCAATCAAAGCAAGCATCCCACGCCGCAATTCCCCAGGACTAACGGGCTTGGAAAGCACGTCCTGCTCACACGCGAGCGGCACGATACACGCGGCCGGTTCACCGGTAACGACGAGACAAGGACAAGGCCGCCCAAGCCGCGTCGCACCGAGCATCGCCACTTCCCGCGCGGTCTTGGCATCACGCAGTCGAAAGTCGGTAATGATGAGATCCGGAAACCGCTCGATATCGCCGAGAATCGTCTCGAACTCCTCGAAGCTCGCCGCCGAGTCATAAAGCACGCCCCATTGCGACAGCAGCGCTTCGGTCGACGCCCGCACGAGCCCATCGTCCTCGACGAGCAACACATAACGCCCCTTGAGCTGCGCCATTTCCGCCGCCTCGGAACGCGCCGGCGCACGCGCCGACGGCGTGTCGGGCGACGGTCCGCACAGCGGCATTTCGAGCGAAAAGCGCGAGCCGCGCCCTTCGGTGGACTTCAGTTCGATGCGATGCTGATCGAGCATCGACATCACCGCATTGACGATCGACAGCCCGAGCCCCAGCCCCTTGTCGCGATCTTGCTCGGGATTGTCGACCTGAAAGAACGGCTGAAAAATCGCATCGAAATAATCGGCCGGAATGCCGATGCCGTTATCCAGTACGTCGATACGCGCGCGCGTCGGCGAACGCACCACGCCGACGATCACGGTCGGCTTCGAAGTCTTGCTCTGATCTGCATACTTGATCCCGTTGGACACCAGATTGGCCACGGCGCGCCCGAGCCAGTGCGCGTCGCTGCGCACGCAGACGACATCGTCCTTCGGCAGCCGCAGGCGCAATTCGACGCCGCGGCTCATCGCGAACGGACGCAACTGCTCGGCGGCTTCCTCGACGATCTGTCGCACGTCGAATACGTGATAGCGCGGCACGACGCGCCCTGATTCCAGCCGCGAGAGATCGAGCACCGCGTTCAGCAGCCGCGCGAGGATAACGGACGAACGCCCGCACTCGTTGATGAGCCGTTCGGCCTGATCGAATTCGCCGTTGCGGATGGCCTCGGCCGCCGCCTGCAGGAACAGATTGAGCGCGTGCATCGGCTGACGCAGATCGTGCGTCGCCGCGGCGAGAAAGTTGGATTTCTCGCGGCTCGCGGTCTGCGCGGCGATCATCTGCTGTTCGCGCAGCGCGAGCAGCGCGTTGGTCTTGTTCTCCTGATCCTTCTTGGAGACTTCGAGCTCGCGATTCTTGCGGCCGAGCGAAACATTCGCGGTGCGCAATTCGTCGTTGAGGGAAGCCAGCGCGCGCTCCGAACTATAGCGCTCGCGCGAGACGCGCTCGGCGTGCGTGCAGACGCCGTGCCCCACGACCACGACGTTGAACATATAGAAGAGCCCCGCGAAGAAATCCTCGGGGTTGAGCAGATGAATCGTCACCTGCAACACCACGATCGACGCCAGCGTGATGATGCCCGCTGTCAGCGCGACGCGAGAGCGCAGATAAAAGAAACTGAACTGGAAGAACAGCGCAAGGCACAGCCCGATGAAATGCTGCGTGTAGTTATAGGGCGCGGGCGTGATCGCGACCATTGCGAGGATCAGGCACAAGAGCCCGTAAATGCCCGTCAGAATGATGCGTTGCGCGGTGGCGTGCGAGCGGAACGACGGCCGCAGCACCAGCACGCCGACAAAAAACAGCAGCGCGATGCCGGCGAAGCGCAGCGCGAGGATGTCGGGCAGGCGCGAATCGAGCGCGCGGTTGCCCCGCGCGAAGCTGAAGTCCCACCAGAGGAAGCACGTCCAGATGGCAAGCGCGAGCAGCGTCGACGCGCGCCGGAATGCGCAGAAGCGCTGGCTGTGGTCTTCGAGAAACTGCGCTTCGAGGACGGGATCGGAAAACGGCGCCGGAATCGAGAGATTGCGCACCAGGCTCGCGCCGGCCTCGCGGGCCGCCGAGAGAAGAATGCCTGGATTGCGCACGCCGGCGGCGCGTTGCGGTACGGCCATCTTCATGCTCGCTCAGGGAATCGGGATATCTACTTTAGGCCAACGCGGTCAGACAAATACGCCTTTTTTTAGCAATCGGCCATTATCTCCGGCAATTATTGCGCTTTTTTGGCGAGTTGCGAGGGCACGCGGCGAGACGGAAGGAAGGAGGAAGGGAGCCGATCGGCGGGCGTTTGATCGTTTGCCCGCCGATTCGAAGGACAGCCACAACGAATGCCCCCCGCACGATGACGAGGGCGGTCTCGAGGAGAACCGTTCAGCTTTTCGGTTTGGCCTTGGTGGTGCGCTTCGTGACCTGCGTTTCCTTCGCGCCTGCGGCCTTCGCGGGCGATGCCTTGCTGCCGGCCGTTTTCTTGCGGCTCGACATTTCCGTTTCTGCGGGTTGGCTCGCTTGAGCCTTGCGTGGGGATGGCATGTTGACCTCCTTCAGTATGTGTCCATATCGACACATTGATAACCATAGGATGCGGTCAGCCGGTATTCAAGACTCGGCGGGCTTCTCGCGCGGCGCATCGGCCAAAAACTTCTGAGAGCGAAGCATTTCGCCCGATGCCCGCAACGAGCGCGGCGAGCGCGATCAGTGGATGAGCTTCAGCCCCGCCGGCAGCGTTTCGCCGAACACGCGTCCGACGTCGGCGCGATCGAGCTCGACGGTCTCGCGGACCATCGCGATCCACGCCTGCGCCGCGCCCATCGTTTCGAGACGCTGCACGACAGCCGCGCGCGCATCGTCGGGCAGATCGCGCGAGCGGTCGCCGGTCATGCGCGCGATCTGCACGGCGGCGAACGCGGCGGGATCGACCTTCTTCCAGTCGAGCGCGAGGATCGCATCGAGCCAGACGACGGCGACCTCGGGCGGCACGACACCGTGCGCGCTGCCGTAAAAGGGCGCGCGGGCGCCGATGCGGCCCAGCGCCCACCAGCTTTGCACGCTCTCCGAAGGCTTTTTCAGGCGCGTGAGCAGCCATTCGCCGACCTCGTTCTTGCGCTCGACCGGCACGCGTTCCAGCGACGCCGCGAGCCGCACCATGTCCTCGTAGCCCGCGCGCGCCGCGCCCGCCGCCTTGCGATAGCGGCTCGTGCCGGGCGGTTGCAGCACGAAGGCCATGTCGTCGAGCAGCTTGAGTTGCGCCGCTTCGGGCAGGCCACCGGCCGCGCGGCGCCAGAGCGTCCACCATTCGGACCAGATCTGGCTTTCGTTGCTGTACTGAATGCCCTGATCGAAAAGCGTCCAGAGTTGCTCGACACGCCATTCGTCGAGCGGATGCCCGAAGCCCGGACGCATGCAGTAGCCCGCGAGATTGAGCCACAGACGCTCGTGATCGGCGGTGCGGCGGCGCCTTTTCGCGCGCTCGAACAGCGCGCCGAAGACCTCGCGCAAGAGTGCGATGTCCCAGGTGTCGCGCGGGCCGAGCGTCTGTTCGAGCTGCGCGCGCAGGCGTTTGACTTCCTTCGGCCCGACATCGTGCGACTTCGCGCCGAACGTGCGGTCTATCAGTTCGATGGCTTTCGGCAGCGCCGGATGCGATTCGCTCACGGTCTCGTCGGTCTGCGACGCCTCGCGGCGCAACTGGAATTCGAGCAGCCAGCGTTGCGCGGGATCGTCGACGGCGATGCAGTGCATCTCCAGCGTGCCGACTTCGGTGAGCGAGGTCGTCAGCTGAACCGCCGTTTCGCGCGCTCGGCCCTTGCCGGCGGCATGCGGATCGACGACGGTCGCGATCGGCGGCAGACGGATGAAATCGCCCGATGCGGCCGCGAGGTCTGCGAGCGCGCCCGCTTCGTAAGCCGTCTCCGACACCGACGACGCCAGGTGAAAGCGCACCGGCGCGCCGAGCGTGAGCGAGAAGGTGCGATCGGCGAGATGGATCGCCTGGCCTTCTTCGGTGCCTCGCGGCAGGACGCAGACGCCACGCATCGCGTTGGCATCGTCTTCGAGCAGCAGGAAGAAGCTGCGCGCCGAGCCACCGCCGATCTTCGGCGCATTGCCCGCGCGCGCGAGCGCGTAGGCGACCGCGCCGCGCGCGACCGCGACATCGGGATTGCCGTTCGCGAGCACGTTGACGGCTTCGCCGCGCCAGCCGGAAAGCGTATCGGCGATGCGGCGCGCGAGCGGAGCGGCGCGAAACACGCCGCCGTTCAACAGCAAGGTGTCCGGAATGGCGAGCGTTTCGGCGGGCGCATCGACGAGGCCGAGCGCCTTCTTCGCCTCTCCGGCATGCTGGCCGAGAAACGCCGCGATATGCCGCGTGATGGCCGCGTCGCTCGCATACGGCAGCCCGAATTCGACGATGCCGCCGCGCGAACGGCCGGGGCGATCGCTCGGGGCGACCATCGGAAAGAATCCTTCGACGATGATCCGCTCGATCTCGTCGCGCGTGACATCGGCCGAACGCGCGCCGCCGATCAGCTTCGAGCCCGCGCCGAGCAGCGTGATCGACGTGGATGCGGGCGCGTTGTCGCCTAGCAATTGCTCTTTCGCCGCGCGGCAGCGCTCGACGAGTTGCGACAGGCGTCCGGCGGAGAGACGCGCATCGCTGCCCGCGAGACGCTTCTCGACGAGATGCGCGAGCGCGAGATCCATATTGTCGCCGCCGAGCATCAGATGGTTGCCCACGCCGATGCGCGTCAACACCGGCTCGCCGTTCTCCATCGCGACCTGGATGAGCGTGAGGTCGGTTGTGCCGCCGCCGACGTCGACGATCATCACGAGCCGCGTCGCCTTCAGATCATCCGCGAGCGTCGCGCGATGATGAAACAGCCAGTCGTAAAACGCGGCCTGCGGCTCTTCCAGCAGCCGCAGTTTTTCGAGTCCCGCCATGCGCGCGGCTTCGAGCGTCAGCGCGCGGGCGCCTTCATCGAACGAGGCGGGCACGGTCAGCACGACGTCCTGCGTGTCGAGCGGTGCATCCGGAAAGCGCTCGTTCCACGCCGCGTGGACGTGCGCGAGATAGCTCGCGCTCGCCATCACCGGCGAGATTTTTTCGACGTCGTCGCCCGCGCCCCACGGCAAGATGGCCGCGAGGCGATCGACCGCCGCGTGCGACAGCCAGCTTTTCGCGCTCGACACGAGCCGTCCCGGCACCTGCGCGCCGAGCATCCGAGCGAATCTGCCGATGACGGCGGGCGCTTCCATCTCGCCCCACGGCAATTGCAGATCCTCGGACTTGAGTTCGCCTGGCGCGAAGTGATAGCGCAGCGACGGCAGAAGCGGCAGCGCCGCGACTTCCCCCGCGCCGACGAGCTGGTCGATGTCGAACACGCGGATATCGTTCGAGCCGATTTCCGCGTACGCGACGACCGTATTGCTCGTCCCGAGATCGATGCCGACGCTGTACCGCGCGCCGGACACCTTTTTCTTGCGCCCGGACACTTACAGGCCCATGCCCTGATCCGCGCCCGCGTTCGCGCCGCCGCGCACGTCGAACTCGACCTTCCAGCGCTCGGACGAGCCGCGCGGAATCGCTTCGAGTTCGAGCGTGCCCGCTTCGGTCACGCGTGCGTGCAGCTTGACGGGCACGACCTCGCCCGGCGTGCGGCCTTCGGGCGGCAGCGACGCTTCGATCTCTTCGAGTTCCTGCAATTCGTCCGGTTGCCAGTAATCGAGCAGCGTGCCGACCTGATCCTGACGACGCACCGAGGAGCCGAAGAAGCGGAAATGCACCGGCTCGCCGACGACGAGCCCGAATTCCTGCGCGGGCAATTCGGCGTCCGTGCCTTCCTCCATGCCGAACGGCGCGACGCACAGCGCCTGCACGGGCGGCTCCAGTCCGGGAACGGCCGGCATCGCCGATTCGACCGCGACGTAGTACGCGCGCGCCGTGCCGCCACGGATGCGCACGCCCTTGCCGCGCCGCACATAGCCGTAATAGGCCGCGCCGCGCGCCACCGCGAGATCGAGGTCCGCGCCTTCGAGCAGACGCGCGGCGGGCGCGTTTTCGGAGGCGAGCCATGAATTCAGCGTCGTCATCACGCGCTCGACGAGCAGCGGCGACTTGAACACGCCGCCGTTGAACAGCACGACGGTCGGATGCAGCAGCGTCGCGCCCTGCGGCGCCTGATGCTGCAGGCCTTCGACTTCCGTGAGCGCGTTGACCTGACGGCCGAGGAACGCGGCGAGATGGCGCGTGACGGCGGCGTCCTGCGCGTACGGCAGACCGAGTTGCGTGAGACCGACGCGCGCGCGCGAAACGGGGCGAGCCGCGGCATCGACTTGCGGGAAAAAGCCTTCGAGCAGGATCTGCGTGAGTTCGGCGCGCGTGAGTTCGGTGCGCAGCGACCCGCCGATCAGCTTCGAGCCGCGGCTCGGGACGACGAGCGGCACCGCATCGACGGACGGATCGGAAAGCAGCGTTTCCTTCGCCGAGCGGCACGCGTAGGTGAGGGCGCGCAACTGCCACGGATCGGGCTGCGTGCCCGATTGCGCGAGCTTGCGCGCGACGGTATGCGCGAGCGCGAGGTCCATGTTGTCGCCGCCGAGCAGGATGTGCTCGCCAACGGCCACGCGATGCAGTTCCAGATTGCCTTCGCGCTCGACGACCGCGATCAGCGACAAGTCGGTCGTGCCGCCGCCGACATCGACGACGAGAATCACATCGCCCACTTTGACCTGCTTGCGCCAGCCGCCCGACGATTTTTGAATCCAGCTATAGAGCGCGGCCTGCGGCTCTTCGAGCAGCGTCATGCGCGTGTAGCCGGCTGCGGCGGCGGCTTCGGCGGTGAGTTCGCGCGCGGCGGGATCGAAGGACGCGGGAATCGTCACGGTGACGTCCTGCTGATCGAAAGGCGCATCGGGATGCGCGTGGTTCCACGCTTCGCGCAAATGCGTCAGATAGCGCACCGAGCTTTCCAGCGGCGACACGCGCTCGACTTCCTCGGGCGCATCGGACGGCAGGATTGACGCGCGGCGATCGACGCCCGGATGGCACAGCCAGCTTTTCGCGCTGGAAACGAGGCGGATCGGCGTGCCCGCGCCCCGGCTGCGCGCGAGTTCGCCGACGATGAACCTGCGCTCCTGCGTCCACGGCAGCGTGAGATCGCCGGGCGCGAGCTCGTTCTCGTGCGGCAGATAGAGAAACGAGGGCAAAAGATCGCGTTCTTCGGCGGCGCCGGGCGCGGTCAGTTGCGAGATGGGCAGCACGCCTTGCGCGGTCTTTTCGCCGTCGCTCGCGCTCATGTCGACGTAGGAGAGCGCGCAATGCGTCGTGCCGAGATCGACGCCGATCGAGTAGCGCGCCGGGTTATCGTTCGCTTGAATGTCGCTCACAGTTCCACCTCCGCGGGCGCGACGATGCTCGCATCATGGGACGGCGCGAGCTTCGGCAGGCGCGTGTCCTCGACCTTCCATCCACGATGGCTGATGCTGCCCGAAAAGGGCGGCTTGCCGACGACGTTGCCCGTCAGCCGGATGGCGGCGGCATCGAAACCCTCCTGCAGTGTGATGCGCGTGCCTTCCGCTTCGGTGCGCACGGGCTTGACCGTGAAATGCTCGCGCAGCACGTTACGGCAGCCGTCGTGCACGAGGCGGGCGGCCGCGCCGATATCGGCGTCGCTGTAATTGACGATGTCTTCTTCCACGAAATCGATGAAACGCGCGTCGCGCTGCAAAAGGCCGAGCAGTTGCAACGCGGCGACCGGGCTCGCCTCCTTCAGCGCGGACGGCGCGGGTTGAACCGGCGCGGCGGCAGGCTTCGGCGCTTCGGCTTTGAAATCGGGCGCGGCTGCGGGGGCTTCAGGCGCTTCGGGCGCTTCGCGCAGGCGCTGCACGCGGCCCGCGAACGATGCATTGCCGAGAATGCCGAAGAAGGCGCCGAAGGCAATGCCTATCCTGCCGAAAAAGCCTGGATTCATGTCGGTCATGTGATGCTCCTGTAGGCCGCGCGAGGACGACCCTATCCTCGGGCGGCGCGGGTGGCCGGTGTTCGGTGCCGTATCGGCGGGGTGATGCCGGGAATGTCTGCCCGTGCGGCTTTTCAGAAAAGGCACGAAAAACGCCAACGGCCTTTATACCGTATCCCGATATTTTCCATGATGTCGCGCCCCGGCCGGGAAAATCGCTCCGGATGGGCGCGCGGCGGCGGGCCTCATTCTCGCGATTTGCGCCGTCAAGTCAAGGCGCGGCAGGCTTCGCGGCGCGCTTCAGGCCTTGTAGCCGATCTTGCGCAGCAGGTCGTGGCGCCACTTCACGTCGTCTTCGCTTTCGACGCCAAGCGGCGGGAACCCGTCCACCACGCCGACGATCCCGCGTCCCTGATCCGTCTGCGCGACAAGCACCTGCGTCGGATTGGCGGTCGCGCAGAAGATACGGCACACCTCCGGCACGGCCTTCACGGTATTGAGCACGTTGACGGGAAAGAAGCCGTCGCCGAGCACGATGATGAAGCTGTGTCCCGCGCCGATGTTCTGCGCGTTGCGCGCGGCCAGCTCGACGCCATGCTCGTCCGTGCCCGACGTGCGTACGAGCCGCTTGCCCGACGCCTCGCAGAACGCGAGTCCGAAGCGGATGCCGGGCACCGCGCCGACGAGCGCCTCGTGCAGATCCTCGACCGTCTTGATGAAATGCGACTGACCGAGGATGAAGTTGGTGTCCTCGGGCTTGTCGATGGCGATGGCGAGCAGTTCCATGGCGGATCTCCGGTGCGCGCTGGAAATTCCATGGTAGGCGCTTTTCTACGCGCGTATTTCGAACCCCGCGAGATACGCCGCCGCATCGCCGCCGTCCCAGACGCGGCCATCGCAGAACGTCGCCGCGCGCCGTTCACCGGGAATCGCAATGCCCGCCGCCTGCGCCGCCTCGCGATAAAGCGCGGTCTGATTCACGCTCGCCGCGATGGCCGCATCGTCGATATCGGCGCCGAGCATGCCCCAGCGCCGGTATTGCGTAATGAACCAGACGCCGTCCGATACGCGCGGATAGTTCACCGCGCCTTCATCGAAGAAACGCACGGGCAGCGCGCGCGCATCGCCGCCATCGGATGCGGCGAGGCGCGGCTCGATCAGCGCGCGCGGCACGCCGAGCAGCGCGGACGACGACAGCGCCTCGGCGATCTCCTCGCGATGCGCCCGCGCATCGAGCCAGGCGCACGCATCGAGCATCGTGCGAACGAGCGCGCGCGCCGTCGCGGGATAGAGCGCCGCGAAATCGCGCCGGCACGCGAGCACCTTCTCCGGATGATCCGGCCAGATCTCGCTCGTGTACGCGACCGTCCTGCCCGCGTCGCGCGCCTCGGCGACGGCGTGCCACGGCTCGCCCGCGCAGAAGCCGTCGAGCGCGCCCTCGACGAGCGCATCGGCCATGCGCGGCGGCGGAATCACGATGCTCTGCACATCGCGCAACGGATGCACGCCGTGCGCCGCGAGCCAGTAATACAGCCACATCGCGTGCGTGCCGGTCGGAAAAGTCTGCGCGATGACCGGCGGCCGCCCGAGCGAATGCAACGCTTCCTTCACGCTGGCGCCGTTCCGGATCGCATCGGCCAACGGACGCGACAGCGTGATCGCCTGACCGTTGCGATTGAGGACCATCAGCACGGCCATGTCCGCCTGCGGCCCGCCGATACCGAGTTGCACGCCGTACACGAGGCCATAGAGCGCGTGCGCCGCGTCGATCTCGCCGGACAGCAGCTTGTCGCGCACGGCCGCCCACGACGGCTGACGGCACAGCTCGATCGAGATGCCATGACGCGCGCCGAGATCGCGCAACGCGGCGACGGCGAGCGGCGCGGCATCGGAAAGGGCGACGAAGCCGAGCCGCAGATGCGTGCGTTCGGGTTGGGAGGAAGTGATGTTCATGAGATGTCGATAAAGCTAGAGCAGATCGGCCATCGAAAGCAATTGGCGCGCGATCTCGGCGACCTTCACGCCCTGATCCATCGCGCGCTTGCGAAGCGCCGCATAGGCTTCGTTTTCGGACATGCCGCGCCTGTCCATCAGAAGACGTTTCGCGCGGTCGATGACCTTGCGCTGCTCCAGTTCGTCCTCGACCTTCGCGAGCCGCTGACGCAACTGCGCTTCATGCGCGAAACGCGCGAGCGCGACTTCGATGATCGGCGCGAGACGCTCGGGCGCGAGTCCTTCGACGGAATACGCGGTGACGCCCGCGCCCACTGCCGCGCGAATGAACTGCTGATCCGCGT
Source organism: Caballeronia sp. LZ028 (assembly GCF_031451415.1). Taxonomy (NCBI): domain Bacteria; kingdom Pseudomonadati; phylum Pseudomonadota; class Betaproteobacteria; order Burkholderiales; family Burkholderiaceae; genus Caballeronia; species Caballeronia sp. LZ028. The sequence continues at coordinate 581,521 of NZ_JARUXN010000004.1, forward strand.
CGTTGCTGAACATCAGCACGGGACGCGGCGCGGCCTTGTTCATCACCGCGAGCTGTTCGAGCGTGTCGCGCGAGGGCGACTCGGTATCGATGATGACGACATCGGGCTTCTGGCTCTCGACGGCCTTGTGCAGCGCCGAAGGCGCGGCCGCTTCGGCGAGCATGTCATAGCCCATGCGCGCGAGTTGCTCGCGCAAATCGCCTATGGGCTTGTCGGTGTCGGTGACGAGAAGAACGCGAAGCATGCGGGAAGCGGAAGCGGTCATGCGAGGGACGCTTGAGACTTTAACGCGCCGTCCGCGCTTTGAGAACCCGCTTTACGCGGCATGAGCGAAGCCTTTGGCGCTTTGCATATGCGCCGCGAATTCCGCCGCTTCGCCGATCGCACCGCCGATCAGAATCACCGCCGGACTGCCGAGGCCGGCAGCGTTGGCATCATCGGCAAGACGATCGAGCGTCGTCACGAGCCGCTTTTCCTGCGACGATCCCGCGTGCTGCACGACGGCCGCAGGGGTGCTCGCGGGCAACGCATCGAGCAACGATGCCGTCAGACTCGCGATGCGGCTCATGCCCATATAGATCGCGAGCGTGGTGCCCGTTGCGGCGAGCGCGGCCCAATCCGGCTGACTGTGATCCTGCATGTGCGCGGTGACGAACGTCACGCCCTGACAATGATCGCGATGCGTGAGCGAGATGCCGAGTCCAGCCGCCGCCGCGAATCCCGATGACACGCCATTGACGATATCGACCGGAATATCCGCCTCGCGCAATGCGGCGATCTCTTCGCCCGCGCGTCCGAAGAGCAACGCGTCGCCGCCTTTCACGCGCACCACATGCAGTCCTTTCTTCGCGTATCGCTGCATGAGGCGCTGAATGAAGGCTTGCGGCGTGGACTTGCATCCGCCGCGCTTGCCGACGCGAATCACGCGCGCGTTCGGCGCAAGCGTGACGATGTCGGCGTTGGCGAGATCGTCGACGAGAAGGACGTCGGCGGCGGCGAGCGCCTTCGCGGCGCGCAAGGTCAGCAAGTCCAGATCGCCGGGGCCCGCGCTCAACAGAGTGACTTTGCCTTTGATGGTGCTCATCGTTGCTTCCTGAGTCTGCGTGCTTCGTATGTGAGGCATCGGCGCGGCAAACGCAGATAGCGTCCGCTCGTGTCGCTGCACGATGGGGACGCCTTTGTCCTTGCTTTCATGTATCGGGGCGCCGCGAACGCCGTTGCTCGCAGCGCTTTCGACAATGCAATAAGCGGGCCATTGGTCGGATAAGGCTTCGAGCACGTTATCCGCACTGTCGTTGTGCGCGGGTGGCACCGCGAGGGCGCATGGGCGCTTGCTCGATGTGAATGCGTGCGTTAACCGTGCAGTACAAAGTGAGGAGCGTACGAAGCGATCGCTTGCACGTTCGCACGGCATCAGTGCTGCGTCGCACCATCCCTGTGCCCGCCTGCATCGAAACATGACGTGAAGCTCATGCGCGCAGTCCGTGCATATAACGCGCAAAGCCTTGCGCGACAAGCGTCTGAAGTCGATGCGGCCCGCATGGCATAGGCCTTGCCTTATGTCTCGCCATCGGATCAACGGCGATCCGTCCTGAATACAGCGCCCGGCAAGTGAAGAACATGCGGGCATCGGACAACGGCGTCCCCCGCATCGGCTTCCCGGCCCATGCGCGGGACGCCTTTCTTTTTTTGCGGAAAGACGATGGACAAAGCCACCCGGATCGATCTCTTCAGCATGCGCAGCGCGCCGATGCGCGCCTTCCATCTCACGTGGATGGCCTTCTTCGTATGCTTCTTCGCGTGGTTCGCCTGCGCGCCGCTGATGCCGCTCATCAAGCGCGAATACGGACTCACGGCGGATCAAGTTGCGAACATCAATATCGCGGCCGTCGCCGTGACGATTCTGGTGCGCCTCGTCGTCGGACCGATGTGCGATCGCTTCGGCCCGCGCCGCGTGTATGGCGCGCTGCTGCTCGCGGGTTCGGTGCCTGTCATCGGCGCGGCGCTCTCTACGGGCTACGGCAGCTTCCTGTGGTGCCGTCTCGCGATCGGCGCGATCGGCGCGAGCTTCGTCATCACGCAGTACCACACGTCGGTGATGTTCGCGCCGAACGTCGTCGGCACCGCGAACGCAACGACTGCCGGCTGGGGCAACGCGGGCGCGGGCGCGGCGCAGGCGATCATTCCGCTTCTCGTCGCGGCAGCGATCGCGCTCGGCGTGGGCGAAGCATCGGCATGGCGCGTCGCTTTGATCGTGCCGGGCATCGCGATGCCGGTGATGGCCTTCTTCTATTGGCGCTATACGCAGGATTGCCCGCAAGGCGACTTCGTCGCGCTGCGCCGTGCCGGCGTCGCGATCGACGGCGGCAAGAAGGGCGGCTGGCAGAGCTTCCTGACCGCGTGCTCGAACTATCGCGTGTGGATGCTCTTCGTCACGTACGGCGCGTGCTTCGGCGTCGAAGTGTTCATCCACAACATGGCGGCGATCTATTACGTCGATCACTTCGGCCTCTCGCTCGCGCAAGCCGGCATGGCGGCGGGCAGCTTCGGTCTGCTCGCGCTCTTCGCCCGCGCGCTCGGCGGCTGGCTCTCCGATAAAGCCGCCGCGAAGAAAGGCCTCGATATCCGCGCGACCTTGTTGTTCGCGCTGATCGCGGGCGAAGGCATCGGCCTCTATGCGTTCGCGCATGCGCCGAGCGTCGTGCTCGCCATCGTCGCGATGCTTGCGTTCGGCCTCTTCACGCACATGGCATGCGGCGCGACTTACGCGCTCGTGCCGTTCATCGATCGCAAGGCGCTCGGCGGCGTGGCTGGCGTGATCGGCGCCGGCGGCAACGTCGGCGCGGTCGCAGCGGGCTTCCTGATGAAAGGCCTCGGCAACGCGCAAGCCACGCTCTCGATGCTCGGCGTGATCGTCGCGACGACGGCGCTCTGCGCGCTCGCCGTGCGCTTCTCCCCCGAACACAAGGCACGCGAAGCGGCACTGCGCGAAAGCGCGCTCGCAGCCAATAACGTCATTGCAAACTGAGAAGGCCCCGTCATGAAAATCGTCGTCATCGGCCACGGCATGGTCGGCCACAAGTTCCTCGAATGTCTCGCCGAGAGCGGCAACGAAGCGCTCGACGTGACGGTCCTGTGCGAAGAACCGCGCGCCGCGTACGACCGCGTGCATCTGACCGAATTCTTCACGGGCAAGAGCGCGGATGATCTCTCGCTCGTCGAAGAGGGCTTCTTCGAACGTTCGGGTTATGCGCTGAAACTGAATGCGCGCGCGGTGTCGATCGATCGCGCGGCGCGCACGGTGACGGCTTCGACGGGCGAAGTGCTCGCGTACGACAAGCTCGTGCTCGCGACCGGCTCCTATCCGTTCGTGCCGCCCATCGAAGGCCGTGATCGCGACGGCTGCTTCGTGTATCGCACGATCGAAGATCTCGAAGCGATGCAGGCATGCGGCGCGCGCTCGAAGACGGGCACGGTCGTCGGCGGCGGTCTGCTCGGTCTCGAAGCAGCGAAGGCGCTGCGCGACATGGGACTCGAAACGCATGTGATCGAATTCGCGCCGCGCCTGATGGCCGTGCAGGTCGATGACGGCGGCGGACGCGTGCTGCGCGCGAAGATCGAGGAGCTCGGCGTCACGGTTCATACGGGTAAGAACACGCTTGCGATCGTCGATGGCGAAGGCGCGGCCAACCGCATGAATTTCGCCGATGAGACGCATCTCGACACCGACATGATCGTGTTCTCGGCAGGCATTCGTCCGCGCGACGACATCGCGCGTGCAGCGGGTCTCGACATCGGCGCGCGCGGCGGCATCGTGATCGACGACGCCTGCCGCACGAGCGACGAAGCGATCTATGCCATCGGCGAATGTGCGTTGTGGAAGGGCCAGTTGTTCGGCCTCGTCGCGCCGGGTTACGACATGGCGCGCATCGTCGCGAAGCAGATCATCGGCGAGGAGGCGGCGTTCGCGGGCGCGGACATGAGCACCAAACTCAAGCTGATGGGCGTCGATGTGGCGAGCATCGGCGATGCACACGGCAAGACGCCCGGCAGCCGGACGTATCAGTACAGCGACGAGCGCAAGCAGGTCTACAAGAAGATCGTCGTGTCCGACTGCGGCAAGTTTCTTCTCGGCGGCGTGATGGTCGGCGATGCAGCGGAATACGGCACGCTGCTGCAGATGATGTTGAACAAGATCGAGTTGCCCGAAGCGCCCGAGTTCCTGATCCTGCCGTCGAGCGATGGAAAAGCGAAGCCCGCGCTCGGCGTCGAAGCCTTGCCCGATGCGGCGCAGATCTGTTCGTGCAACAACGTAAGCAAGGCTGAAATCTGCGCGGCTGTCTGCGCGGGCGCAACGAGCATTGGCGCGATCAAGTCGTCGTGCAAGGCGGGCGCATCGTGCGGCGGCTGCGTGCCGCTCGTCACGCAAGTGATGAAGTCGGAGATGAAGCGGCAGGGTCTCGCGGTGAACAATCATCTGTGCGAGCACTTCCCGTATTCGCGTCAGGAGCTTTATCACATCGCGCGCGTGGAAGGACATCGCACGTTCGGCACGCTGCTCGCGAAGCACGGCAAGGGACGCGGCTGCGATATCTGCAAGCCTGCCGTCGCGAGCATTCTTGCTTCGTGCTGGAACGAGTTCGTGCTGAAGAAAGAGCACGCGAGCCTGCAGGATTCGAACGATTACTACCTCGCGAACATCCAGCGCGATGGCACGTACAGCGTCGTGCCGCGCATGCCGGGCGGCGAAGTGACGCCCGATGGCTTGATCGCGGTCGGCCAGGTCGCGAAGAAGTACGGCCTCTATACGAAGATTACGGGCGGCCAGCGTGTCGACATGTTCGGCGCGCGCGTAGAGCAATTGCCGTTCATCTGGGAAGAGCTCATCGCGGCGGGCTTCGAATCGGGTCATGCGTATGGCAAGGCCCTGCGCACCGTGAAGTCGTGCGTCGGCTCGACGTGGTGCCGTTATGGCGTCGGCGATTCGGTCGGACTCGCGATCGAACTGGAGAATCGCTACAAGGGTCTGCGCACGCCGCACAAGATCAAGTTCGGCGTGTCGGGCTGCACGCGCGAGTGCGCCGAAGCGCAAGGCAAGGACGTCGGCGTGATCGCGACGGAGAAGGGCTGGAATCTCTACGTATGCGGCAACGGCGGCATGAAGCCGCGTCACGCCGAGCTTATTGCGTCCGATCTCGATCACGACACGCTCGTGCGGTACATCGACCGCTTCCTGATGTTCTACGTGCGTACGGCGGATCGCCTGCAACGCACGAGCGTATGGCGCGACAACCTCGAAGGCGGACTCGAGTATCTGATCGACGTCGTCATCAACGACAAGCTCGACATCGCCGCCGAGCTCGAAGCGGAGATGCAACTCGTCGTCGATACCTACGAGGACGAATGGAAGAAGGCCGTCACCGATCCGCATACGCGCAAGCGCTTCCGTCACTTCGTCAACAGCGAACAGGGCGATGCGAACGTGACCTTCGTGGAAGAGCGCGGCCAGATTCGCCCCGCCACGCTCGAAGAGCGCAAGTCGAAGCTTGCCGAAACCGTTTAACGCGTGAGGAAAAACATCATGAACGACCGTATCGAACAGGACTGGACCGCCGTTTGTGAACTCGACGATATCGTGCCGGATACGGGCGTGTGCGCGCTCGTGAAGGGCACGCAAGTCGCGGTGTTTCATGTCGCGGGCGAAGAGGCAGCCGTGTACGCGATCGACAACTACGACCCCCATTCGCAAGCCGCGGTGCTCTCGCGCGGCATCGTGGGAAGTCTGGGCGAGCGTATCGTCGTTGCATCGCCGATCTACAAGCAGCACTTCGATCTGCGCACGGGCGAATGCCTGGAAGCGCCGGAGCTTTCGGTGAGCGCGTATCGCGTGAAGGTCGCGGGCGGCAAGGTGTGGGTCGCGGCATGAAGACCGAATATGCGGTTGCGGGCATGGCGGCGTTGAAGCACGCCGCATCGCGCCAGCGGCTCGTGGTGATCGGCAACGGCATGGCCGGTATGCGTACGGTCGAAGAACTGCTGAAGATCGCGCCCGAGCTGTACGACATCACCGTATTCGGCGCCGAGCCGTACGGCAACTACAACCGCATTCTGTTGTCGCCGGTGCTCGCGGGCGAGAAGAGCGTCGACGACATCATTCTCAACACGCGCGAATGGTACGACGCGAACGACATCACGCTGCATGCGGGCGATGCCGTGATCGAAATCGATCGTGCGCGGCGCGTCGTGCGTTCGGAGAAGGGCGTGGAAGCGCACTACGACCGTCTGCTGATCGCGACCGGCTCGAAGCCATTCATCATTCCGGTGCCGGGTTGCGAGCTTTCCGGTGTGATCGCATTTCGCGACATTCAGGATGTCGAAACGATGCTCGAAGCGGCACGCGATCATCGACACGCGGTGATCATCGGCGGCGGTCTGCTCGGGCTCGAAGCGGCCAACGGCTTGCAGCGGCAGGGCATGTCGGTAACGGTCGTGCATGCGAGCGGCAGCCTGATGGATCGTCAGCTCGACGCCACCGCGTCCGCGTTGCTCAAGCGTTCGCTCGAAGCGAAAGGCCTCAACTTCGCGATGGCCGCGCAGACGACGGAGATCGTCGGCGACGACCGCGTGCGCGCCGTGCGTTTCGCGGACGGCACGCAGATCGACGCTGATCTCGTCGTGATGACGGCGGGCGTGCGGCCCAACATCGCGCTCGCGAAAGAGGCGGGGCTGCACTGCGAGCGCGCCATCGTCGTCGACGACACGCTGCAGACTTTCGATCCGCGCGTGTATGCGGTGGGCGAATGCGTGCAGCATCGCTCGGCGACCTTCGGTCTCGTCGCGCCGATCTGGGATCAGGCGCGCGTAGCGGGCGCGCATCTCGCGGGCGCGGGGCATCGCCGTTACGTGCAGCGCGCGACGGCGACGAAGCTCAAGGTGACGGGCGTCGATCTGTATTCGGCGGGCGATTTCATCGGCGGCGAGGGCAGCGAGGATCTCGTGCTGCGCGATCCGCGCCGCGGCGTGTACAAGCGTGTCGTGCTGCAGGCGGGACGCGTGATCGGCGCGGTGCTGTACGGCGACGTGAAGGACGGCGGCTGGTATTTCGATCTGATTCAGAGCCGCGCGGACGTATCGCATCTGCGCGGCAAGCTTCTTTTCGGCAAGACGCTTTGTGAAGCCTGAATACGGCCAAGGATAGAGAAACGTGAGCATGTCCATCATCCCCATTCAAACGGCTTCTGTTAAAACGACTTGCCCGTATTGCGGCGTCGGCTGCGGTGTGAACGCATCGCCGAAGAGCGCGACCGAAGTGTCGATCGCCGGCGATGAAACGCATCCATCGAACTTCGGCCGTCTGTGCGTGAAGGGCTCGGCGCTCGGCGAAACGATTGGACTCGAAGGGCGTCTGCTCAATCCGAAACTGCGCGACCGCCGCAGCGGCGCGCTTACCGATGCATCGTGGGCCGATGCCATCGACATGGTTGCGAGCGGCTTTTCGCGCATCATCGCGGAGCATGGTCCCGACGCGGTCGCGTTCTATGTATCGGGTCAGTTGCTCACCGAGGACTACTACGTCGCCAACAAGCTGATGAAGGGCTACATCGGCAGCGCAAACATCGATACGAACTCGCGGCTGTGCATGTCGTCGTCGGTGGCGGGACACAAGCGCGCGTTCGGCGAAGACCTCGTGCCGATGAGTTATGAGGACCTCGAACTCGCGGACCTCGTCGTGCTCGTGGGATCGAACACGGCATGGTGTCATCCGATTCTCTTTCAGCGCATCGTCAAGATGAAGGAGAAGCGGCCGGAGATGAAGATCGTCGTCATCGATCCGCGCTATACCGCGACTTGCGAAATGGCCGATCTGCATCTGCCGCTCAAGCCTGGCAGCGATGTGGCGCTGTTCAACGGCCTGCTCGCGTTCCTCGCGGAGCACGGCGCAATCGATGCGGCTTTCGTCGATGCACATACCAGCGGTTCCGGCGACGCGCTCGCAGCGGCGGGTTCTTCGGATCTCGCGCAAACCGCGAAAGACTGCAAGCTGGATCACCACGATCTGATGGAGTTTTATCGTCTTTTCGCGCGCACGGAGCGCGTGGTGACGGTCTATTCGCAAGGCGTGAATCAGTCGAGCGCCGGCACGGACAAGGTCAACTGCATCATCAATTGCCATCTGCTGACGGGGCGAATCGGCAAGCCTGGCATGGGACCGTTCTCGTTCACCGGCCAGCCCAACGCGATGGGCGGACGCGAAGTCGGCGGCCTCGCGAATACGCTCGCCGCGCATCTCGAGTTCGGCGATCCGCTGCATGGCGAGATGGTGCGGACGTTCTGGAATTCGCCTGCGATTGCAGAGCGCGCCGGATTGAAGGCCGTCGAGTTGTTCGATGCAATCGAAGCGGGCCGCGTGAAAGCCGTATGGGTGATGGGCACCAATCCTGTCGTCAGCCTGCCCGATGGCGATCGCGTGAAGCGCGCGCTCGAGAAGTGCGAGCTCGTGGTTGCATCGGACATCATCGAAAAGACGGATACGAACGCGTTCGCCGATGTGCTGCTGCCCGCGCTCGGCTGGGGCGAGAAGGATGGCACCGTGACGAACTCGGAGCGGCGCATCTCGCGTCAACGCGCGTTCATTCCGGCGCCGGGCAAGGCGCGCGCGGACTGGCGCATCATCTGCGATGTCGCGCGGCGCATGGGCTTCGAAGGCTTCGATTTTGCGGGTCCGCATGAGATTTTCGACGAGCACGCACGGTTGAGCGCGTATCGCAACGATGCGTCGGCGGGCGTGCATCGCGCGTTTCATATCGGTGGGCTGGCCGGGCTCGATCGCGCGCAATACGATGCGCTGCAGCCGACACAATGGCCGTTGCGCGAATCGGCAGAGGGAGGAACGGAGCGGCTCTTCGAAGATCACCGCTTCAGTCATGCAGATGGCCGTGCGCGCTTCGTAGCAACCGTTGCACGCGCGCCCGTGAATGCGCCCGATGACGACTATCCGCTCGTGCTCAACACCGGACGCGTGCGCGACCAATGGCACACAATGACGCGAACGGGCCGCTCCTCGAAACTCGCGGGCCATATCAGCGAATCGTTCATCGACATGCATCCGCAAGACGCGCTCGCAAGCGGCGTGCGCGAAGGCGAACTCGCGCGCGTGTCGAGTCGCTGGGGCTCGATGATCGCGCGCGTGCAGCATGGCGGTGGCATGCCGCGCGGCAGCGTGTTCGTGCCGATCCACTGGAACGATCAGACCGCCTCCGACGCGCGCGTCGGTGCGGTAGTGAATCCCGTCGTCGATCCGGTTTCGGGCGAACCGGAGTTCAAGCACACGCCTGTCGCAATCGAGAAGTTTCACGTGACATGGCACGGCTTTTCGCTCTCTCGCGCCGCGCCGGACCTCGACATGGTCACGCACTGGACGCGCGTGCATGGCACGGGCTTCGTCCGTTACGAAATGGCGGGCCGTAATCGTTTCGATGCATCCCATGGCGATCATCACGATTGGGCGCGTGCGCTCTTTCATATCGACGATGAGCACGCTGACTGGATCGAATACGAAGACAAGAGCGCGGGCGTGTATCGCGCGGCGCATGTGGTCAATGAGCGTATCGAGAGTTGCGTGTTCATCTCCGAGCGGCCCGATCTGCCCGCGCGTGCGTGGCTCGCGACGCTGTTCGAAAAGGGACGCCTCGACGACGAGGACCGCGCGAGCCTCCTGCTCGGTCAGCCGATAGGCAAGGGCGAGGACACCGGGCCGACCGTGTGCTCGTGCTTCGGCGTCGGACGCAATACGATCTGCAACGCGATCCGCGACAAGGGATTGAAGACAGCCGCCGAAATCACCTCGTGCGTGAAGGCGGGCGGCAACTGCGGATCGTGCGTGCCGGAGTTGAAGAAGCTCATCGTTGAGACGGAAATGGCGCGTCTCTCCACGGTCTGATTCGTCCGTGGTCTAACGAACGAACGCGGGCGCATGTCGCCCGCGTTTCGCGTTTTCAAGCCTTCCGATTCCTGCGGAGATCTCCGGACAAACCCTCGGAAACAGGGCGTTTCCGGGCTATTGGTATGCTCGAATGAGCGCTCGCCAACCAAACTCCTTACGATTTATTACCACGTGAAATGGTGTGTTGGATTGCCAACGCATTCGCCGGTTCATCTTCCGTACAGTCACCTCAAAACACAGGCACTAAACAAACGGATGCCTGAAAACAACACCAAAAGGTAATACGGGGATTGCGATGAAGAACGCAAAACTATTCGAACAAGCGGAAGGCCAGCGCGCCACGATCCGCTCATCCCAGGCCAGCATCGACCTGTTGCACGAACGACGACTTCTGATCGACGTGCGAGCCTCATTCCCAGTCTGATTCGTCAAGCCGCCCCAAAGGGGCGTCCTTTCTCAAACGCTCGCTGATCCATCGAAGCCAGATTCGATCAGACGTCGGAGATAGGAATACTAACGAAACGATATTTGCTGTATCCGCTACATACCGGCGTCGATGTAGCTGGAATTGACTGTGCGCCTACACTTGGAGACCTCACCATGCAACGCAAACTGATCGCAGCAGCCGCCGTCCTCTCGCTCGTTTCCGCCGCTGCCTTCGCAACGGGCACGAACTCCAGCTCGAGCTCGACCTCGGGCGGCACGACCAGCGCAGCCGTGTTCGGCTTCGGCTCGTTCACCGCAACCAACGCGGGCGCCGCCAACGGCCACGCTTCGTCGATCGCCGGCCAGGGCTACGGCGTGACGGGCAACGCGACCAACGCGACGACGAGCCACATCAACACGTCGTCGGTGGGCGGCAAGGGTTTTGGCGGCTCGACGGCGACGGGCGTCTCGGGCGCCGACGCTGCCGCGAATGCCTGGAGCAAGCTGGGCGGCGGCTGGCGCTAAGCACACGGCGACGGACGGCGAACTTCGCCGCAACGGGGTTCGCTTTCCCGCAACCGATGTGATCCCGGTTCGAACAACAAAAAACGAAATCCAATCTTACCGATTCGATAAGGAATGCAAATCATGAAACGCACTCTGATCGCTGCTGCACTGCTCTCGTTCGTCTCCGTCGCCGCGATGGCCACGACCACGAACTCCAGCTCGTCCTCGACCTCGGGCGGCACGACGTCCGCTTCGGTCTCGGGCTTCGGCCGCTTCACGGCGACGAACTCGGGCACGGCCAACGGCAATGCGCAATCGATCGCCGGCAACAAGTTCGGCGTGACGGGCAACGCCACCAACGCAACGACGAGCCACACGAATACGTCGACGGTGAGCGGCTTCGGCCACGGCAACGCACAAGCGGGCGGCACCTCGGGCGCGGACGCAGCGGCCAATGCATGGAGCAAGCTGGGCGGCGGCTGGCGCTAAGCTGGTCGGCGACTCAAGGCAGGGGCGGCGTCATGACGAGCGTGCGCTTGCGGGATACCGCCTTTGCCGAACTCATAAAAAAACTCTAAGTCGTCCGGGACCGTCATGCGCTGTGGCGTTCCCCTTTTCTTCCGGAGAACCAAAATGAACAAGACCACTCTGCAATTGGCATGCGCGGTGCTGTTTTGCGCCGCGCAACTCGCCCACGCCGACACCACCGCCAATTCCTCGTCGGGCTCGGTTTCGGGTTCGACGTCGACGGGCATCGGCCAGGGCGGCGGATCGAGCCTCAACAACATCGGCACGTCGGCGAATTCGACGGCCAACACCAGTTCCAATTCGTCGTCGGTCGGCGGCCTCGGCGTCGCGACGGCGAGCGGCGGCCGTTCGACCGCGCAGGGCGGCTCATCGAATGTGAACATCTCGCTGACGATGCCGCAACTGACGACATCCGGCACGGATGCAAGCGGCGCCGATGCGACCGGCAAGGCGGCCACGAGCGGCCCCGGCACGAGCGCCTTCGACACGCGCACGACGGTCGACTACAACCAGAGCTCGTACTCGGTCCGCACGACGCCGTCGATCGCCGCACCCTCGCTCACCACGACGCTCTCCGACACCTGCATGGGCTCGGCCAGCTTCGGCCTGTCGATCACCGGCTTCGGCGCGACCGGCGGCACGACGCTCGTCGATCAGGCTTGCGTACGCCGCCTCGATGCACGCGAATTCCGCGCAATGGGCCTGACCGATGTCGCGCTCGCGCTCCTCTGCCAGAGCGAAGCGAACCGCCGCGCCGTCGAGGCGACGGGTCATCTGTGCCCGGGCACGACCACGCCGCTCGCGAAATCGGGCGAGGACGCGGTGCTGTCGGATGACGAGAAGTATCGCGATCCGCTGGTGCGCGCGCGCCTCGGCCTGCCGGTGACCGCGGCCAACAATCCGGAAGTCAGCATGAAGACGCAGAACGAGGCCAAGCAGGCTCAGCCGGCGCCCGCGAAGCAGGTCGCGCAGCCGACGCCGGTCGCCGCTCGCGTGTACGATCAGGCTGATACGAATGGCGTCGAAGTGGCGAGCACGCCCATCGGCGAAAAGATCGAAGTCTCGCTGGTGAAGTGAGGAAGCAACAGGTCCAATGGCAGGGTGACGCCATGGAGCGAGAGAGACGCGCCTGAGCAATCGGGCCGTCTCTACCTTTGAAGGGTTGGCTTTTGAAAGACTGGTCCCGGAGAGTCAACCCTCGTTTTCCCGCTGAGGCATGCGATGAAGAGTCACAAGAAAATGGCGGCCATCGCGCTCGCGGCGAGTGCGACGGTCTCGATGATGCCGATGAGCGCGCGCGCCGATGCAAGCGCCGGCGTGATCTGGGCCGCGAACCCGGTCGGCGTGCAGTCGATGCCCGATGCGCAGGCGCTCGCGCTCTTGCCTTCGAGCGGCTACGTGCCCTTGCAGACGTCGGGCGGCAAGTGCCTGCTCGTCGCGCGGCGCGGAACGCAGATCGTCGCAGTGGAGTTGTCGCCGCTCGCGATCGGCGCGAAGGTGATCGGCTGGAAGCCGCAGCAGATCGACATGAGCACGGTCACGTCGAAGTGGGGCTACGTGCCGCCGAAATCGTCGATCGATACGAAGAGCTTCGGCAATCCCGTCACGAGCACGATCTCGGAAGCGAACAAGACGGATACGTCGAAAGGCGGATCGTATGCGCGCGCGAGCAGTTGGGGCAATGGCAACGTCGAAGCGCATAGCAGCGCGATCGCGTCGGCAACGGGCGAGACCGAAGCCGCCGAATCGGTGACGGTGAACGGCAAGACGTATCGCAAGTACAGCCACTTCAGGCCGGCGACAGCCGAAGCGCCGATGGCCGCATCGGATGAATACTTCTGTCAGTGATGCACGTGCTTCATGTCGTGGCGGACTTCCGTTCCACGACCGGCGGCACGGGCAAGGCGACGTCTTCGACGGGTCGCGATTCAGTGCCGAAACGCGCGACCGAGAACGAGAACGTGTTGACGCCGTTCTCGCTCGTCGCCGACACGGTGCCGCGATGCATCTCGGCCACCGCCTTCACGATGGCAAGCCCGAGGCCGTGATTCTCGCGGCTATTCGTGCGCGAACTTTCCGCGCGATAGAAGCGGTCGAAGAGATGCGCCATCACATGCGGCTGGATCGATTCGCCGGGATTGGCCACGGCGATGCGAATGCGCCCATGTTCCCGCGTGATGGCCACGGAAATCGTCGCGCCGGGCGCGCAATGCTGAATTGCGTTCATCACGAGATTGGACAGCGCACGGCCGAATAGCGACGTATTGACGAACGCGCGCGCATCGCCGTTCGCGACGGCGCGCACTCGCGCTTCTTCCAGCGGAATCTCGAGAAACTCCAGTGTGCGATTGACCTCCGCCGCGAGCGACACTTCGACGAGTCCCGTCGCGCGTTCGCCTTGATCGGCGCGCGCGAGAAACAGCATGTCGTTGATGATCGCGCGCACGCGTTCGAACTCCTCGAGATTCGATTGCAGCGTGTGACGCAGCTCGTCGATCGAACGATCGCGCGTCAAGGCGACTTCCGTCTGACCGATGAGAATCGTGACCGGCGTGCGCAATTCGTGCGCGACATCGGCGTTGAAGGATTCGAGCCGGCCATATGCGTGATCGAGCCGTTCGAGCGCGCCATTGAAGGACTTCGCGAGATCTTCGAGTTCCATCGGCAGCGCGCGCGTGTTCAGGCGTTGCGATCGATTGGTCGGACTCAGCTTCGATGCATCGCGCGTGAGGCGCGTGAGCGGTGCGAGGCCGAGCCGCGCGACCGAATAACTCAGCAGCAGGACCGCGACCGTGGCGAGCGCCATCAGCGCGGCGAGCGCGAGACCGAACGCGCGCATCGTATGAACGTTCGGCGAGCAATCGATCGCGACGAAGAGCTGCAGCGGCGGACGATCCCCGTTGGGCGGAATCGTGAGCGTGGTCATCAGCATGTCGTAGGCGCGATCTTCCGGACGGAAGTGAACGTAACCGCCCATCACGCGCTTGACGACGCGGCCCGCGGGCGGCGAGCCGTATTCATAGCGCGGATCGTTGCTGGACACGGCAAAGAGCGTGGAGCCGTCGCGCGGGGTGATGTCGGCGAGCTTCTCCTTCGCAATCTTCCATTTCTCCGGCGTCGATACATGCGTGACGATGAGCCGCGCAATCTCCGCGCGATTGTCGAGCGAGTCGCGCAAATGCTGCTCCAGTTGCACGCGCAGCACGAGAAAGAGTCCCGAGCCGACGAGCGCAAACACGAACAGCGCGACGAGCGCGAACATGACGGCGAGCCGCCGCGAAATGGAGCGTTGCGTGCGCGGCTTGCGCGCGTCGCGTGCCTCGCGTGGCGTCGACGATATCCACTGCGTGTTCATGATGGTCTCGCGTCTTCCCTTGCTTCGCGCGTGTCGCGAACTTCGCGCACTTCGAGCACATAGCCCATGCCACGCACGGTATGAAGCAGTTTGGTGCGGAACGGTCCGTCCAGTTTCGCGCGCAGCCGCTTGATCGCCGTTTCGACGACGTTCGTGTGACTTTCGAAATCGACTTCCCAGACGAGCTCGGTGATCGCGGTCTTCGAGAGAATGTCGCCGTGACGGCGCGCGAGCACCGAGAGCAACTGAAATTCCTTCGCGGTGAGGTCGAGCCGCACGCCGTCGCGTGTTGCGCGGCGGCCGATCAGATCGACATACAGATCGCCGACCGATATCAATGTCGATTCCTGCGCGCGCGTGCGGCGGGCGAGCGCATGCAGACGCTCGACGAGTTCGAGAAACGAGAACGGCTTCGTGAGGTAATCGTCCGCGCCTTCGCGCAGGCCGCGCACACGATCGTTGATGTGATCGCGCGCGGTCAGCATGATGACCGGCGTCGACTTCTGGAGGCGCAGCGCCTTCAATACCGCGAAGCCGTCGCGTCTTGGCAGCATCACGTCGAGCACGATCACGTCGTAGTCGTATTCGATGGCGAGATGCGTGCCTTCCTCGCCGTCCATCGCGACATCGACGACCCAGCCTTGCTCGGTCAACCCCGAGCGCAGGTAATCCACCACTTTGTGTTCGTCTTCGACTATCAGGACTTTCATGCCTGGCACCTGTGCGCGTTCAGTGTGTGTTTACCGCATTGTTCAACTGCTAACTATACGAGCCTCGCGGGCATCGTGCTTACGTTTTCTTTCTACTCGCCCGAAGTAGTTGCGTTCGCAAGCTTCTGATCGTCGTTCGATGCAGTGTCCCATCCGCCGCCCAATGCCTTCACGAGCGCCACCGATACGGTGCGCTGCTGTCCGCGAATCTGCACGTCCTGTCGTTCGCTCGTGAGCAATTGCTGCTGTGCGGTGATGACGTCGAGATAGGCGACGAGCCCGCCCGAATAACGATCGTTCGCGAGCGACAGCAAGCGTTGCGCATCGACGACCGCGGCGTGCGACTGTTTCGCCGCGCCGTCCAGCACCGACAATCCGACGATGCCGTCCTGCACTTGCTGAAACGCGCCGAGCACCGTCTGCCGATAATTCGCGACGGCCGCGACATAGCCTTCGTTCGCGAAATCGACGGCTGCGGAGCGCCGTCCGCCATCGAAGATGACCTGGCTTGCCATCGTCCCGATGGTCCACAAAAGGCTCGGCGCGGAAATCAGACTTGAGAACGCCGTGCTTTCCCAGCCGACCGTGCCGTTCAACGTGAGGCTCGGAAAGAACGCCGCTTTCGCGACGCCGATCTGCGCATTGGCCGCGGCCATCGCACGCTCGGCGGATGCGACATCGGGCCGGCGTTGCAGTACATCGCTCGGCACGCCGAGTGGAATCGGCGGAAGCGGGCGTTCGTTCAATTCAGGCGCGATCGAGAATTGCGGCGCGGGCGTCCCGACGAGCGCGGCGATCGCATGTTCGAATTGCGCGCGCTGATTGAGCAGCAGTTGCGCCTGCACGCGCGTCTGATCGAGTTGCGCTTGCTGCTGCAATACATCGAGGCCTGACACCGCGCCGAGATCGTGTTGCGCCTGCACGTAATCGAGCGCTTTCTTTTGCAGCACGACAGAACGATTCAGCACGTCGATCTCCGCATCGAGCTCGCGCATCGAGAAGTAGTCGCTGGCGAGATCGGTGGTCAGCACGAGACGCGCATTCGCGAGATCGTCGCGCGACTGATCCGCCGATGCATGCGCGGCCTCCACTTCGCGACGGATGCGGCCGAACAGATCGACGTCGTAGTTGACCGTCGGCGCGAGCTTCAGATCGCTTTGAACGGTAGCGTTGCTCGGCGTCGCGTAGTTGGTGACGGGCCGGTTCTTCGAAATGCGCGAGCGCGACGCGTTTGCACCGAGATCGACTTCAGGCAGCGTCAGCGCGGATGTTTGCGCGAGCGTCGCGCGAGCCTGTGCGTAGTGCGCGCTCGCCGCGGCGAGCGTCTGATTCTGTGCGAGCGCCTGCGTTTCGAGACCGTTCAACGTCACATCGCCGAAGCCTTGCCACCAGTCGAGCGCGAGCGGCGCATGCGACGGCTCGCCCACGCGCCAGTACGAATCCGTCTTCCACGTAGGCGGCGTTGCGGCGACGGGCCGATGATAGTCGGGCCCGACCGTACACGCGGCAAGCAGCGAGACGAGCGTGATGCCAAGCGCGGTCTTCATGATGCGGCCTTGCTGCCCGACGCGGGCTGTCGTTGCGTTTGCTGCGGCGCGATCACGACGTGATCGCCATCGGCGATCGAATCGCTCGGGTTGATGATGACCTTGTCGGTCGCGTCGATTCCGCTCTCGATTTCGAGCGATTGTCCGAGATCCTGCGCGATCACGATCTTGCGCAGGCTCACATGACCGTTGCCATCGACGACCGCGAGACGTGGACCTTCGGAACGGAAGAGCAGCGCGTTGCCTGGCACGAGCAGACGCGCGTGCGCGGTCGCGGGCACGGCGACCTGCACATACGCGCCGGGCCGTAGCCGCCCATCGGGATTCGGCAGCGTCACTTCGACTTGCAACGAGCGCGTGGGCACGTCGATCGCGCCGGAGATGTGGGTGATCTTGCCGTGGAACTGTTCGCCGGGCAGCTCCGCCTGCGTGACCGTCACGTCCTGTCCGACCGATACGTTCTGCGCGTAAGCCTGCGGCAACTGCACGAACACGCGCAACGGGTCCGACTGGGCGAGCGCGAAGAGCGCGCGGCTCGTGCCGCTGCCCGCATCGATCAGATCGCCGACATCCACATTGCGCTGCGTGACGACGCCCGCAAAAGGCGCGACGATGCGCTTGAACGATTCGAGCTGACGCAGACGCTTCACGTTGGCATCGGCGGCCGCGAGATTCGCGACGTCCTGGTTGTACGTGCTCTGACGCTCGTCGAGTTCCTGTTGCGACACGGCATCGCGCTGACGCAATTGCTGCCAGCGTTCGAGCGAGCTCTTCGCGAGTCCGAGGCTCGATGCCGTCTGATCGCGTTGCGCGACCGCTTGCGCAAGCTCCTGATCGATCTCGGGCGTGTCGAGATCGGCGAGCAACTGGCCTTGCTTCACGCGCGATCCGATATCGACGTACCAGTGCAGCAGATAACCCGTCGCACGCGCATAGATCGGCGATTCGACGAAGCCGCGCAAGGTCCCCGGCAACGTCGTTTCGCCGCCGCCGTCGGTCTCTTGAGGCATGACGACGTTCACGTATTGCTGCGCGTTCTGCTGCGTGCGCGCGGCGATGGAATGGCCATGCAGCACATCGGTGACGACCGTGCGCGCCGCGCCTATCGCGAGCAACGCGAGCACGATCACGAGCGCGATCTTCGCGCGTTTCCATTCGACGTTGCGCGGCGGCAGCGCGGGCCCTTCGTTCGGGTCGCGAGCGGGAATCGCAAGCGATGCGTGGTTCTTTTCAGTCATGTTCGTCGGGATGCTTTGATGTCAGTGTTGGCCGCTGCCGTCTTCATGTTGCGTGTTACCTCTTCGCGCGGCGCGCCGTGCAAGACGTGCGTGAATGCCTGCGAAGACGAGCGGCACGAAAAAGAGCGTGGAAACCGTTGCGAACAGCAGGCCACCGATCACCGCGCGGCCGAGCGGCGCGTTTTGCTCGGCGCCTTCGCCGAGGCCGAGCGCCATCGGAATCATGCCGATGATCATCGCGAACGCGGTCATCAACACGGGGCGTATGCGGCTCGCGCCCGCCTCGAGCGCGGCGGTGAGCGGCGGCATGCCCGCGTTCAGACGCTGTCGCGCGAACGAGACCATCAGGATGCTGTTCGCGGTGGCGACGCCCATCGTCATGATCGCGCCGGTCAGCGCGGGCACGCTCAGGTGCGTGCCGGTGAGAAAGAGCATCCAGATGATGCCCGCGAGCGCGGCGGGCAATGCGCTTACGATGATGAGCGGATCGATCCACGACTGGAAGTTCACGACGATCAGCAGATACACGAGCACGATCGCCATCGCGACGCCCAGTCCGAGGCCGACGAACGACGTCCGCATCGTCTCGACCTGACCGCGCACGACGATCTGGCTGCCGCGCGGAAGCGTCTTCTGCGCTTCATCGACGAGTTGATTAACCTGGCGCGCGACGCTGCCGAGATCGCGGCCTTCGACGCTCACGAAGAGATCGATCACGGGCCGGATGTTGTAGTGCGTGACCACCGCGAACTGATTCTTCGGCGAGAGGCGCACGAGATTGCCGAGCAGTTGCGTGGGACCGTTGAGCGATGCGGACACGGGCGTTCGCAGCAGTTCGTCGATCGATGAAATCTGATACTGCGGCGTCTGCACCGCGAGGTTGTATTCGACGCCGTTGCGCGGGTTGAACCAGAATCCCGGCGCGGTTTGCGAGCTTCCCGAAAGCGAAACCAGCACGTTCTGCGCGACGTTGCTTGCGGACAGATTGAGTTGCTGCAGGCGCGTGCGATCCATCTGCAAATCGATGGCCGGTTCGTCTAGCTTCTGCTGGATGTGCGTATCGACATTGCCGGGAATCATGCGGATCTGCTTCATCAGCTTGCTCGCGACTTCGAAATTCGCCTGGCCGTTCTGCCCTTGAATCTGCACGTCGATGGCGGCGGGCAAGCCGAAGTTGAGAATCTGCGTGACGATGTCCGCGGGTTGAAAGAAGAATTCGACGCCGGGAAAGCGGCGCGGCAGGAGCGCACGCAATTCGTCGATGTACTTTTGCGTCGGCGAATGATCCGCGTTGAGCGCGACCTGAATTTCGCCGTCGAGCGTGCCGATCGTTCCGGCATTGCTGTACGACAGGTTGATGCCGCTATAAGGCAGACCGAGGTTATCCAGTATCGTCGCGAGTTCGTCTTGCGGCACGATCTGGCGCACGACCTTTTCGACTTCATCCGCGAGTCGCGCGGTCTCCTCGATGCGCGTGCCGGTCGGCGCGCGCATGTGCAGGCGAATATCGCCCGCATCGACGCTCGGGAAGAAGTCTTCGCCGAGCACGAACACGAGGCCCGCCGACAACAGGCAGAAGCCGAGAAAGAGCGTCGCGAACAGACGCCGCTTCACGAGCAGGCTCGACAGAATCACGATATACGCGCCGCGCATGCGCTCGAAGCCGCGATCGAAGCGCTGATGCAGACGCACGAAGAGATTCGGCTTTGCCTTCGCATCGGGTGCGTGCGCGTGGCCCATCAACAGCATCGCGAGCGTCGGCACGAGCGTGCGCGAAAGGATGTACGACGCGAGCATCGCGAACACGACGGCTTCCGCAAGCGGCACGAACAGGAACTTGGCGACGCCGGTGAGAAAGAACATCGGCACGAACACGATGCAGATGCACAGCGTCGAGACGAGCGCGGGCACCGCGATTTCACCTGCGCCTTCGAGGATCGCGTCGTGCAGATTCGTGCCCATGTGCAGATGACGCTCGATGTTCTCGATCGTGACGGTGGCATCGTCGACGAGAATGCCGACTGCGAGTGCGAGGCCGCCGAGCGTCATGATGTTGATCGTCTGCCCGAGCGCATGCAGCACGATCAGCGACGAGAGAATCGAGAGCGGTATCGAGATCGCGATGATGCAGGTGCTGCGCCAGTTGCCGAGAAAGAGCAGGATCATCGCGGCGGTGAGCGCGGCGGCGATGAGCGCTTCGCGCACGACGCCTTGCACGGCGGCCTTCACGAACACCGACTGATCGAAGAGCGCGCTGATCTTCAGATCGGAAGGCAGCGACGCCCGCGCTTGCGGCAAGAGATCATGCAACGTATTGACGATGGACAGCGTCGACGCGTTGCCGTTCTTCAGCACCGAGATCAGCACGCCGCGATGCCCGTCCTGACGCACGATGTTGGTCTGCGGCGAGAAGCCGTCGCGGACGTGCGCGACTTCGCGCAGATAGGTCGTCGCGCCGTTGATCGTGCGAACCGGAATGTCGTTCAGGCCCGCGACGGTCGCGGGCGAACCGTTCATGTCGACCGTATATTCGCGCGGGCCGATCTTTGCGGTGCCGGTCGGAAGGATCAGGTTTTGCGCGTTGACGGCCTGGACGACATCGGTCGGCGTGAGTCCTTTTGCGAGCAGCGCGCGCGTGTCGAGATCGACGGAGATGAGGCGCGTCTTGCCGCCATACGGATAAGGCACGGCCGCGCCCGGAATCGTCACGAGTTGAGGGCGCAAGAAATTGAGCGCGGTATCGTTCAGGTCCTGCTCGGATTGCTTCGGACTCGAAAGCCCGAGCTGAATCACCGGAATGCTCGACGCCGAATAGCTGATGACGAGAGGCGGCGTCGCGCCCGGCGGCATCTGCTTCACTTGCGCCTGTTCGACGGCCACTGTTTGCGCGATCGCGGTCTGGATGTTCGCGGTGGGCTGCAGAAAGAGCTTGATGATCGCGATGCCTTGCAGCGATTGCGACTCGATGTGCTCGATATTGTTCACCGTGGTCGTGAGGCTGCGCTCGTTGACCGACGTGATGCGATTGGCCATGTCCTGCGCGGAAAGGCCTGTGTAGTTCCAGATGATGCTGACAACCGGAATGTCGATTTCGGGAAGCACGTCCACAGGCGTCGTCATGAGGACGAACGGCGTCGCCAGCAGGATCATGATGGCCATCACGATGAACGTGTATGGCCGCTTAAGCGCAACGTTGACTATCCACATTGAGTCGTTCGGAAGAAGCTGGGAGAGGGCGCTGCGAATGAGGCGAATGCAACGCGCGGGACGCAATGACGGAGCGGGGCGTGCGGTTCGCCATCAGTGTCGTTATGGTAGTGGCCGGGTGCCAACGACAATATGACGTGAATATGGCGCCGATGTCAGATAAGGCGGTTTGAAAGCAAGCTTGCGAAAGCCCATGGTAGGGCGGAGCATTCGCATCGGACAGCGGGGAATAGCGAAGCGCGAGCGCGGGTTACGCGCTTCGAAGGGACGCGAGCGAGACGGCGCGGAAGGCCGCGCGTGTCTCGTTCGATGAGCGTGCGTTACTGCGGGGTTTGACCGAGCGGCGTCGTCGACATCGTGCGTCCCGAAGACGACGAACCGTCGCTGGACGAGCCATATGCGCTTTGCGCGCTGACCTTGGCTTCGGCTGCCTGGATGTCGTTGGGATAGAACGCATCGCGCTCGGACGGGTTATAGCCGGCTTGTTCGACGCGTTGCAGATCCGCTTTCACCTGCGCGCGCGTGAGACCTTCGGATTGTGCGAGCGCGGCGAGCGGCGCGGCAGCAAGGGCAATTACAGCGATGCGTGTGACTAGTTTCATGGCGCACTCCTCATGCGGTAAAGATGAACGGGACGTGCGGTTGCGCGATATGCAGCGTCGGCACGCTCGCTACAGCCACCACTGAATTCTATTTGTCGTACCGTGACGAGATGCTGGCGATGAGATGACGCTTTGGTCAGATTGGGGCTGTCTGTGAATGCGCGCAGCCGGTGATAGACTCGCCCGCGAGACGCGCCTTGTAAGCTACCTGAACAACATCGTTCGCGGATGTTGTCCCCGATATCCCATCAGGACTCGATAAATTGCCGTTCAATCTGCCGACCACGGCCACCGCGCCGTTTTGCCCATCGGAAGTCAAAGGCTCCGTCGCCGTTTCGCCGGGCGCGCCGCTATGGAAGAAGCTTCTGCAATTCGCGGGGCCGGGCCTGCTCATTTCCATCGGCTATATGGACCCGGGCAACTGGGCGACGGATATCGAAGCCGGCTCACGCTACGGCTATAGCCTGCTCTTTGTCGTCGTGTTGTCGAGTCTTGCGGCGATGGTGCTGCAATGTCTTTCGATGCGCCTTGGCATCGTCACGGGAAAGGATCTCGCGCAGCTATCGCGTGAGCGTTACGCGAAACCGGTCGCGAGCGTGCAATGGATGCTCGCGGAGTTATCGATCATCGCGTGCGATCTCGCGGAAGTGCTCGGCGGCGCACTCGCGTTTCATTTGCTGTTCGGCGTTTCGCTGATGTGGGGCGTGGTGCTCACCGCATTCGATACGCTCATCGTGCTGGGCCTGAAAGGCAAGAACTTTCGCGATCTCGAAGCCATCATGCTCGGGCTCATCGCGACGATCGGCGTCGGTTATATCGTCGAACTCGTGCTCGTCAAACCGCATTGGCCTTCGGTTGCTGCCGGGCTCGTGCCATCGATTCACGCGTTGAGCGATCGCGAGCCGCTTTATCTCGCGATAGGCATTCTCGGCGCGACCGTGATGCCGCATAACCTGTATCTGCATTCCTCGATCGTGCAGACGCGCGTGGTGAATCGCGATGCGAAGAGCCTTGCATCGGCGATCAATCTTTCGCGGCTCGATACGATCGTGTCGCTCGTTCTCGCGCTGCTGATCAATGCGGCGATCCTGATTCTCGCGGCATCGGCATTTCACGCGACGGGACACACGCAAGTGACCGAGATCGAAGATGCGTACAAGCTGCTTGCGCCTATCGTGGGAACCGGGCTTGCGGCGATTCTCTTCGCGGTGACGCTCTTTGCATCGGGCCAGAGTTCGACGTTCACCGGGACCATTGCAGGGCAGGTCATCATGGAAGGGTTCCTGCAACTGAAAATCCCGTGCTATCAGCGCCGATTCATCACGCGGGCGCTTGCGCTCGTGCCAGCCTTGATCGGCGTGTACGTGATGGGCAACGGCGCGGTCGGCAAGCTGCTCGTCGCGAGTCAGGTCGTGCTGAGCCTGCAACTGCCGTTCGCGCTTTATCCGCTGATCCGGATGACGAGCGATCGCGGCCTCATGGGAGCGTTCGCGAACAAACCGTTCATGAAGCTCCTCGCGTGGGCGCTGTTCGTGGTCATCAGCGCGGCGAACGTCTGGCTCGTGGTGCAGACGGTCGCGGAGTGGCTCGGCTGAAATGAAAAAGCGCCATGCACGATTCGATGTGCATGGCGCTTCGTCAAGCCGCGAGCGTTGTCTACTTCACTACCGCCGCCGGCGCATCCGACTTGACCGAGACCGGCGCGGGAAGCGCCGCTTCGACAGGCCGCGTTTCATCGACCGTGGTTCTGCCGCCATCGCGGAAGAACGCCTGTTCCGCGGCCTTGTTCAGCACGAGAATACTGATCCGCCGATTCGTCGGCTCGTCGACGACATCCTTGTTGAGCGGCAGCACGTCGGACAGTCCGCGCACTTGCAGCACCTTGCTTTCCTTCATGCCGCCCGCGACGAGCGCGCGCCGCGCGGCATTCGCCCGTTCGCTCGAAAGCTCCCAGTTCGAATAGCCCGCCTGACCGCCGGAATAGGGCACCGCATCCGTATGCCCCGCGATCGACACGCGGTTATCGACATCGTTCAGCGATGCGCCGATGTTCGTCAGAATCGTCGTCACATAGCTTTCGAGTCTCGAACTGCCCGATGCGAACATCGGCCGCTTGAGCGAATCGACGATCTCGATACGCAAGCCTTCACTCGTGATCGCGATGCGAATCTGATCCTTGTACGCGCGCAGCGCAGGCGTCTGCTCGATGAGCGCCATCAGCTTCTGCTTGAGTTGCTGCAGCTTGCGCAAGTCGTCCATCGCAACGGCAGCGCGCGCGATCGATTGCGGCACCGGTTGCGTCTGGGTCTTGTTGCCTTCACCCGGACGCGTGCTCGACAGATCCCTGCCGCCGCCCGCGATGACGCTCGTATGCGCCGACGCGCCGCCATCGTTGCCGAACAATGCGGAAAGCGGCGTATTGAAGTATTGCTCGATGCCTTCCTTGTCGTACTTCGATGTCGATCCGAGCAGCCACATCAACAGAAAGAACGCCATCATCGCGGTGACGAAGTCGGCGTAGGCGATCTTCCATGCGCCGCCATGATGGCCGTGTCCGTGCGCCTTCTTCTTGCGCTTGACGACGACAGTCGGCGCAAGCACGGACTGCAGCGGATCGCGTGACGGTTTCTCAGCCATGTGCGTTGGTCCTTTGCGTACCCGATGTCATCACGAAGCCGCCTTCGGCATCTTGGTGGCACGAACCGCGTCGTCGAGTTCCTTGAAGCTCGGACGATCGGCGGTGAAGAGCACCTTGCGGCCGAACTCGACCGCGATCGTCGGCGCATAACCGTTCATCGATGCGAGCAGCACGGACTTCACGCACTGGAACGGCTTCGCTTCGGCCGCGCCCTTCGCGTTGAGCAGGTCCGCGAGCGGGCCGATGAAGCCGTACGCCAGCAGAATGCCGAGGAACGTGCCGACGAGCGCACCCGCGATCATCTCGCCGAGCACGGCGGGCGCGGCGCCGACCGAGCCCATCGTGTGCACGACGCCCATCACCGCGGCGACGATACCGAATGCAGGCAGGCCATCGGCCATTTTCTGAATGGCGTTCGCGGCGATCGAGCTTTCGGTGTGGTGCGTGTCGAGCTCTTCGTCCATCAGATCCTGCATTTCGAGCGCGTTGACATTGCCCGCCGACATCATGCGCAGATAGTCGACGATGAAGTCGAGCAGATGATGATCGGCCATGACGTGCTCGTACTTCTGAAAGACCGGGCTGGACTCGGGCGCATCGACATCGGCTTCGAGCGCCATCATGCCTTCCTTGCGCGCCTTCTGAAGCAGTTCGTAGAGCAATGCGATCAGCGCGAGATATTTCTCTTTCGTGTAGCCGCCGCCCTTGAACGCCTTCGGAATCGATTGCAACGTTTTCTTGAGCGTCGCGGTCGGATTCGACACGACGAACGCGCCGATCGCCGCGCCGAAAATGCACAGCAGCTCGAACGGTTGCACGAGGGCCGCGAGGTGGCCGCCGACGCCGACGAAGCTTCCGATCACCGAGCCGATGACCAACAACCATCCGATGATGACAAACATGATTTCTCCGCAAAAGTCCGGGCGCCGCGGGCCGTGCGTGCTCGGGATTGAGACGCGCACGGCTCGCGACGCATTGTTCGCTTGTTGTTGGACTTATCGGCGCGAAAGTGCCGGAGATTTAGGGTGTCGCGCGCAAGTTTTTCTTCGCAAATGTTTGCGGCGTAAATGTTACGTTCGTGGCGCCGCTTACTTCGCAGGTAATGGATCGCGTGATCATGTTTCGTCTAACATCGGTCGCATGAACTCGACCCTCGTACATCCGGCCGTTCGATCGGACGTCGGCGCGCTATTGCGCGAATGGCGTCAGCGCAGGCGCATGAGCCAGCTCGATCTCGCAGGCGTTGCGGACGTGTCCACGCGTCACCTGAGCTTCGTCGAATCGGGCCGCTCGCTGCCGAGCCGGGACATGCTGATGCGCCTCGCCGAGCAACTGGACGTGCCGCTGCGCGAGCGCAACACGCTGCTCGTCGCGGCCGGTTATGCGCCGCTTTATCGCGAGCGCGCGCTGGCCGATCCGCAGCTTTCCGCTGCCAGGCGTGCTGTCGATCTCGTGCTCAAAGGGCATGAGCCGTATCCCGCGCTCGCGGTCGATCGTCATTGGACGATGATCGCGGCCAACGCGGCTTTCGCGCCGCTCGTCGCATCGGCGGATGCGCAATTGCTCGTGCCGCCGGTCAACGTGCTGCGGCTGTCGATGCATCCGCAAGGTCTCGCCGATGCCATCGACAACTGGCACGAGTGGCGCGCGCATTTGCTCGCGCGCCTGCGCCGGCAAATCGACGTGTCCGGCGATGCGACGCTCGTCGCGCTCTTGGCCGAACTGGAGGCGTATCCCGCGCCGCGTCACGCGACCCACGAGCCGCGCGGCGAGACCGATCCCGTCGTCGTGCCCTTGCGTTTGCGCACGCAGCACGGCGTGCTGTCGTTCTTGAGCACGACGACGGTTTTCGGCACGCCCGTCGACATCACGTTGTCGGAGCTTGCGATCGAAGCCTTCTTTCCCGCCGACGATTCGACCGCCGCCATCCTTCGCGAACTCGCCGACGCAAGACGTTGAGCTTGCGTCGCGCCGCGCATGCTTACAGAATTGAACCTAGTCGACATGCGCGGATCAATGAGAAAGCAGGCTGCGCGCCGCATGGCGCGCAGCCTGTGTCAGCTTTTGTCCAACCAACGCGGAAGGCAGCGATGATTCAAACATTCGAACAAGTGATCGGCGGGCAAACGATGCAGTTTTGCGCCAGCATCGCGGAGGGCGGCGGGCCGCTGCGCGTCATCATCAGCCGTGCGGATTCGGCGGAATCGCTCGTGATCGTCGAAGCGGACGGCATCATCGGCGCGATCAAGGCCGAAGTGGAAGCGCCCGATACGCTCGTCGCCGATGCCGTTCGCAAGGCGCAGCAGGAAGCGCTCATCGAGCGTGCGCTGGAAACCGGCGCGGTGCAGACCACTAGCCTGTAACGCTCTTCGTCCACGAGCATCAGTAAGAATGCCCGCGCCGCTTTCAAGGCCGCGCGGGCATTGCTTTATGCGCGCGATGGCCGCCCGGCGTTCTACATGCGCGGTTCGCCGTTTTTCGGATCGGCGGGCACCATCGGCGTCGCGGAATCCGGGCCGTCAGGCATGTCCGGATCTTCGGGGTTCGGCGCGGCGTCGGGATCGAGCAGCTTGTCCGGGTCCGGTTCGAGCGGCTCCTCGGGGGAGCGGGGCATTGTCGACATGGTGTTGTCCTCAAAAGATTCGCGGCTTTACCTGGGCGTTGCAACGGCCGTTCCCGACGTCCGTCTCTAGGTAACACGTTCTTCGGCGTTCGCGCTCGCCGGATTGTTCACATGACGCGCGATCAACGCGGCGCACAACAGAAGCGCGACGGAGATCGCCGCCGACCAGCGCACCGCATCGACGATCTGGTGCGCGCTCGCCGCGCCGTCGCCATAAGCCGCGAGCGCGCCGAACGCCGCGACGCCGATCGCGCCCGCCGCCTGCCGCGCCGTGTTGAGCACCGCCGACGCCGTGCCCGCACGCGGCTGGCCGACGGTGCCGAGCAGCGCGGTCGTCATCGCCGGGACCGCGAGTCCCATCCCCGATGGAATCAGCAGGAACGGCACGAGCAGCGCGGCCGTGGGCGTCGTCGCATCGACGAAGGCGAGCGCGGCGAAACCGGCGGCGTCGAGCAGCGCGCCGAAGATCATTGGGCCGCGCGAGCCGAAGCGCGCGACGACAGGGCCGCTCGCCAGGTTCGAGATCAGGAATCCGCCCGTCAGCGGCAGGAACGCGAGGCCGGTCTGCAAGGGCGTGTGACCGAGCACGCGCTGCAAATACAGGCTCAGCACGAAGACCATTCCATAGTAGGTGAGATTCACGCCGATACCGAAGGCCACGGCCGCGCTGAACGTGCGCTCGGCGAAGAGCGACAGCGGCAGCATCGGCGTGCGGCTTTCGCGCTCGATCGCGATGAACGCGCCGCCCGCCGCCAGCGCGAGCAGCAAAGCGCCGATGACGAGCGGATGCATCGGTCCGAGCGGGCGCAGTTCGATCACCGCGCCGACGAACGAGGCGAGCGCGACGATCGCCAGCGCCTGGCCGGGCAGGTCGATGCCGCGCGCATGACCGGCATCTTTGGGTCGCGCGTTTTCTATCCACGTGAGCGTCGCGACGATGCCCGCCGCGCAGATCGGCAGATTGACCCAGAAAATGCTGCGCCAGCCGAACGCCGCGATCAGCACGCCGCCGACGATCGGCCCCGCCGCGATCGACACCGCGCCCGCCGCCGTCCACAAGCCGACGGCTCGCGCGCGCAGACGCCGGTCGTGGCCGCACGCCGCGTTCAGCAGCGCGAGCGAGTTCGGCAGCATCGCCGCCGCGCCGACGCCCTGCAAGGCGCGCGCGGCGATGAGTTGCGTCGCGTCGCCGGAAAAGGCGCACGCGAGCGACGCCAGCGCGAACAGCGCGAGTCCGCCGACGAACATGCGCCGCGCGCCGAAGCGGTCGCCGAGCGAACCGGCCGAGAGCATGAGCGCGGCGAAGGCGAGCGCGTAGCTGTCGATGGTCCATTGCAGGCTCGCGACGCTCGCACCCAGATCGTGGCCGATGCTCGCGAGCGCGACATTCACGATCGAGACATCGAGTTGCGAGACGACGAAGCCGACGCTGGTCGCCGTCACGGTGAGCGTCTGCCGTGCGGACAGACGCGTTTCGGATGAAGAAAGATTCGAGTTCATGCCGGCCATCGTAGGCGCGCGGCGCGGCCGATGTTTCGGCGTGGGCCGAAACGTGAAAGCGCAATGAAAAATGGCGCACCGCGTGAACGGTGCGCCACTTCGCGTGTGGAACGCTAACGCCGGATCAGCGCGCCTGCTTGATGAACAACGTCGTCAGCCCGCCGACCGCGCACAGTGCGCCGACGTAGATCGCGGGCGCCATCGGGCTCGATTTCATCATCAGCGAGACGACGATCGGCGTGAGTCCGCCGAACACCGCATACGCGACGTTGTACGAAAACGAGATGCCGGAGAAACGCACGGCCGCGGGGAACGACTTGACCATCACGAACGGAATCGCGCCGATCACGCCGACGAAAAAGCCCGCGAGCGCGTACCACGGCAAAAGCGCGGAGGCATCGGCCGCGACCTGCTGGAACATCATCCAGTACGTGACGGCGAGCGCCACGCCGCCGACGAAGATCGTCTTGCCCGCGCCGATGCGGCCCGCGATCGCGCCCGCCAGCACGCAGCCGATCGTGAGACACAGCGTCGCCGCGCAGTTCGCGACGAGCACCGTCGCCGGCGCGATGTGGAACTGCTTCTGCAGCAGCGTCGGCGTCATCAGGATCACGACGACGATCGCGGCGGAAAGCATCCACGTCAGCAGCATCGACACGATGACGGCGCGGCCGTGATCGCGCAGCACGGCCTTGAGCGGAAGTTCCGCGGCGAGCGACTTGCGCTTCTGCAACTCGGCGAACACCGGCGTTTCATGCAGCCAGCGACGCAGATACACCGAGCACAGACCGAAGATGCCGCCGAGCAGGAACGGCAGGCGCCACGCGAAATCGGCGACTTCGGCCGGCGCGAACGCCTTGTTGATGCCCGTGGCGATCAGCGAGCCGAGCAGAATGCCCGCCGTCAGGCCGGCCGTGAGCGTGCCGCACGCATAGCCGATATGACGCCCCGGCACATGCTCCGACACGAACACCCACGCGCCCGGCACTTCGCCGCCGACCGCCGCGCCCTGCATCACGCGGAACACGAGCAGCAGGACGGGCGCCATCAGGCCGATCGACGCGTACGTGGGCAGGAGGCCCATCAGGAGCGTCGGCACGGACATCAGCAGCACGGAAAGCGTGAACATGCGCTTGCGTCCGAGCAGATCGCCGAAGTGCGCCATGATGATCCCGCCGAGCGGGCGCGCGAGATAACCCGCCGCGAAGATGCCGAAAGTCTGCAATTGACGCAGCCAGTCAGGAATCGACGGCGGAAAGAACAATTGGCCGATGACCGGCGCGAAGAACACGAAGATGATGAAGTCGTAGAACTCGAGCGCGCCGCCGAGCGCGGCGAGCGTGAGCGTCTTGTAATCGCCGCGCGTGAGCGCACGGCCGGCCGCGCGCGGGGCGTCGGACAGAGGTGTTGCCTGCATCGGAAAAGAACCCGTAAGTGGAAAAGCCACGCATGACGCGCGGTAGAACGAGGCTTTGCCCTGCGGGAGTGACTAAACGCGCCGGGTGGACGCGAAGCGAAGGCCCGGGCGCGGAACGCGAACGATCCGGGCCGGAAGCCAGCGGGCGCGGATTCGAAAGCCGCTGCCCGTCATCCGCGCTGCGCGATGCGACGGACAGTCGCGGCGCAGCTTGCTACGCGACGTCTCGGTAAAACGGCGGAAGCGGGAACTTTTGAGCCAAACACGGCATGTTACAGGATGAAAACGCGCGCAAAAGCGAAAAGCCGTTCTAATTTCGAGATGGTTGCGCGCATCAGACGCCGCCCGTTCCGGGCGCTAGGCAGTCACATGCGTTGACAATTCGGATGAGTCCGATGGGAAAGGGTCGCATCGCTGCCCAGAATTCGCAGCTTGTAAATCCCCGTCTCATCCCGCGACGAGACGCCCGGCGGGCGCCGCAAAACGGCCTCCGCTTCATGTCCCTTGGACTCATCAGGTAAGACACTATGCGCGTCGCCGTTTTGCAAACCGACCCCAGTTATCGAAATCTCATCAGCGATGTCGTCAAACGACTCGGCCACACTTGCGTGACTTTCGGCGATGGCCTCGTGCTGTCGAAGGCGCTGTCCCGCTCCACGGTCGATCTGCTGATTCTCGACTGGAATTCCACGGGCCTCTGCGGCCTCGATCTGCTGAAATCCGTGCGCTCGAGCTTCGGCGAACGCGTGCCGGTCATGTTCGCGACGCCGGACGGCGCCGAACACAACGTTGTCTGCGCGCTCACCGCCGGCGCGGACGATTTCGTCGTGTATCCGATCCGCCCGGGCGAGTTCGGCGCGCGCGTCGAAGCGCTCTTGCGCCGCGCGTATCCCGCGACGTCGAGCGCATGCCTCGAAGTCGGGCCGTATCGTTTCGACGCACGCCAGCAAACCGTCACCGTGCGCGGCAAGCCGGTGCAGTTGAGCGGCACGCAATTCCGTCTCGCGCAGCTTTTCTTCTCGAACATCGGCCGCGTGCTGTCGCGCGATCATATTTTCGCTATGGTCTGGGGACGCGAGTTCCGCGAAACGACCCGCACGATCGACAGCCACGTTTCGCGCCTGCGTCTCGCGCTGGAAATCGAGCCGGTCAACAACTTCCGCCTGCAGCCGGTGTACAAGAGCGGTTACCGTCTGCTGCATCTCTACGATGAAGGCGCGGATTCGGATGGCGGTCTCACCGATCCCGCGCCTGCGCAGATCGCGGCCTGAAGCCGATCAAAAAGCAAATGCCGCCGGTTGACAAACCGGCGGCATTTTTCATTTCGCGCGCGTCTTAAAGCGCCGGCAATGCGGGGCGCGTCTCGATGCTCCGGCGAATCAGCGTTTCGACTTCCTTGCGCTCATCGCCGGCGAGCGGCAGGCGCGGCGGACGCACCGGCTCCGTGCCCAGACCGACGATCGCCTCGGCGAGCTTGATGTTCTGCACGAGCTTGTGCGACACGTCGAGCGCGAGCAGCGGCGCGAACCAGCGATAGATCGCGCGCGCTTCCTCGACACGCCCCGCGCGAATCAGCTTGCTGATCGCGACCGTTTCGCGCGGGAACGCGCACACGAGACCCGCGACCCAGCCGTGCGCGCCCATCAGCATCGCTTCCATCGCGAGATTGTCGACGCCGCAAAAGATCGCATAGCGGTCGCCCGTTTCGTTGATGAGATCGGTGATGCGGCGCACGTCGCCGCTCGATTCCTTAATCGCCGCGAACTTCTTGTCTTCGGCAAGTTCGGCGAACATCTTCGGCGTGACATCGACGCCATAAGCGAGCGGATTGTTGTAGACCATCAGCGGCAGCGGACTGGCATCGGCGACCATGCGGAAATGATTGAGCGTCTCGCGCCGGTCCGACAGATAACGCAAACCCGGCAGCACCATATAGCCCGCCGCACCGTGGCGCGCGGCGCGCTCGGCCTGGCGGCAGCCGTCGAGCGTGCTGTTCTCGGCGATCGTCAGGAGCACCGGCACGCGGCCGCGTGCGGCGTCCACGGCGATGTCGAGCACGTCGAGCTTTTCGTCCAGCGATAACGTCGATGCTTCGCCGAGCGAGCCGCACACGATGATGCCGTCCACGCCCGCTTCGATCTGCGCGTCGATGTTCTTCGCGGTCCACGCACGGTCTATGCTGAAATCGGCGTTGAACTTGGTGGTCACGGCGGGCATCACGCCTTCCCAGATATGCGTCACGGCGGCTCTCCGAAATTGATTGGACGGTACGCAGTGTAAGCACCGAAAAATCAGGCGTCTTGCGTGATTCGCGCGCGCCGCGTGCCGATTTCGGCATAGCCGTTTCGCACCGCGAAAAGCCCCTCCGGACGACCTTCGATTATGCCGATTTCGTCATCCAAACCGTCCAGCCGCGTCAAGACGCCCGGCGTACGCGTTTCTACGATAGCGGCATGAAAACCATCGACATCATCGACTCGCATACGGGCGGCGAACCGACGCGCCTCGTGATCGCGGGCGGCCCCGATCTGGGCAACGGCACACTCGTGCAACGGCTCGACGCGTTTCGCACGCGCTTCGATGACTGGCGCCGCGCCATCGTCACGGAGCCACGCGGCTCGGACGTGATGGTCGGCGCGTTGCTCTGCGAACCGGACGATCCCGCAGCCGCGGCGGGCGTCATCTTCTTCAACAACGTCGGCTATCTCGGCATGTGCGGGCACGGCACGATCGGGCTCGTCGCGTCGCTCGCCCATGCGGGCAGGATCGCGCCGGGGCGGCATCGGATCGATACGCCCGTCGGGCCCGTCGATGCGACGCTGCACGAGAACGGCAGCGTCAGCGTGCGCAACGTGCCGGCGTATCGGCATCGGCGGGCGGTATCGGTCGATGTGCCCGGCCACGGCACGCTCACCGGCGACGTCGCGTGGGGCGGCAACTGGTTCTTTCTCGTCGCGGATCACGGTCGCGAACTGGTGCCCGCGCGCATCGCCGAGCTGACCGCGTTCACCGAGGCGATCCGCGATGCCTTGCATGCGCAGGGCATCACCGGCGCGGACGGCGCGTTCATCGACCATATCGAACTGTTCGCGGATTCGCCCGTCGCCGGCGTCGACAGCCGCAATTTCGTGCTGTGTCCGGGCAGCGCCTACGACCGTTCGCCGTGCGGCACCGGAACGAGCGCCAAGCTCGCGTGCCTCGCGGCGGACGACGCGCTCGCGCCGGGCGAAATCTGGCGCCAGGAGAGCATCATCGGCAGCGTGTTCGAGGGCAGTTACGCGCTCGACGGCGACGCGCTGATCCCGACGATCACCGGTTACGCGCACGTCATGTGCGAAGGACGGCTCGTGTTCGACGCGCGCGATCCGTTCAGCAAAGGCATATGACGGCGGACGTGATCGTCGTCGGCGGCGGGATTGTCGGGGCGGCGTGCGCAGCCGAGCTTGCCGCGCGCGGCATGACGGTCGATGTGCTCGACGCGGGCGGCATCGGCGGCGGCGCGACGGCGGCGGGCATGGGCCATATCGTCGTGATGAACGATTCGCCCGCCGAATTCGCGCTGGCGCGGGCTTCGCGCGAACTGTGGCTCGCGCTCGGCCCGCAACTGCGCGAGCGCGATGCGTTCTCGCGCTGCGGCACGCTCTGGATCGCGGAAGACGACGAGGAACTCGACGCCGCGCGCGCGATGCGCGACGCATTCGCCGCGGCGGGCGTGCGCGCGCATATGGTCGACCGCGCCGCGCTGCGCGAATCCGAGCCGTCGGTGAGCCACGCGATGCAAGGCGGCCTGCTCATCGACGACGACGCGATCGTCTACGCGCCCGCCGCCGCGCAATGGCTGCTGGCGAGTTCGACGCGCATTCGCGTATCGACCGGCTGCGCGGTGCATTCCGTCGATGCCGCCGGCGCGCACGCGCGCGTCACGCTCGCGAATGGTGAACGACGAACGGCTGCGCACGTGGTCATCGCCAACGGGCTCGCCGCGCCGGATCTGATCGCGGGCCTGCCGCTCGACGCGAAGAAGGGGCATCTGCTCATCACCGATCGTTATCCGGGCACGGTTCGTCATCAGGTGCTGGAGCTCGGCTATATCAAGAGCGCGCATCACGCGCGCGGCACGTCGGTCGCGTTCAATGCGCAGCCGCGTCCGACCGGGCAAGTGCTGATCGGGTCGTCGCGTCAATTCGGCACGCTCGATCCCGCCGTCGAAATGAACGTGCTCGCGATGATGCTCGCGCGCGCGACGCGCTATCTGCCGGGAATCGGCGGGCTCGATGCGATTCGCGCGTGGACCGGTTTTCGCGCCGCCACGCCCGACGGCTTGCCGCTGATCGGACCGGCGCGTTTCCCCGGCGACCGGCTGTGGCTCGCGGCGGGTCACGAAGGGCTCGGCGTGACGACGTCGCTCGGCACCGCGAAACTCCTCGTCGCGCAGATGCTCGGCGAGCCGCTTGCATTCGATATGCCCGACATGAACGCTTTCTGCCCGCAACGATTCGCGCCGGAGCACGCCGATGGCTGAGCGCGTGCGCGTCATCATCGACGGCGAATCGCTCGACGTGCCCGCGTTCGCGACCGTCGCGGCCGCGATCGCGATGCGGGGCATTCGTGGCACGCGGCGCTCTGTCACCGGCGAGCCGCGCGCCGCGCTGTGCGGCATGGGCGTGTGTCACGAATGCCGCGTGACGGTCGATGGCCGCGCGCATGTGCTCGGCTGTCAGACGCTTTGCCGCGACGGCCTGTCGATCGAGACGACGCGATGAACATCGAACGAGTGGACATCGCGATCGTCGGCGCGGGACCGGCGGGCTTGAGCGCGGCGCGAATGGCGGCGCGAGCGGGCGGGCGCGTCGCGCTCATCGACGACAATCCGCGCGCTGGCGGCCAGATCTGGCGGCAAGGTCCGACGCAAGCGCCCGCCGCGCCATTGCGCCAATGGCTCGACGAAACGCGCTCGCACGCGAAGCTGATCGTGATGAACTCGACGAAGGTCGCGGCAGCGCCCGGCGACAAACGGCTGCTGCTCGAACGCGACGGCGCGCCGCTCGTGCTCGCGTATTCGAAGCTCATCCTCGCGACCGGCGCGCGCGAGCGGCTGCTTCCTTTCGACGGCTGGACCTTGCCCGGCGTGACCGGTGCAGGCGGCTTGCAGGCGCTCGTCAAAGGCGGCATGCCGGTGCCTGGCGAGCGCATCGTCGTGGCGGGCAGCGGGCCGCTGTTGCTCGCCGCCGCCGATACCGCGCGTCGTCACGGTGCGCGCGTCGTCGCGGTCGTCGAACAGGCGCCGTTCGCGCGGGTCGCACGATTCGTCGCGTCGCTGGCGCTGACGCCGGGAAAGCTGGCGCAGGCCGTCGCGCTCGGCGTCGCGTGTTACCGGACGGGCAGCGTCGTCGTGAAGGCGCATGGAAGCGCGCGCGTGGAGGCGGTCACGATCCGCACGCGCGGGCGCGATGAAACGCTCGAAGCGGATCGCATCGCGTGCGGTTTCGGACTCGTGCCGAACACGACGCTCGCGCTTGCACTCGGCTGCTCGACGAATGAATGCGACGGCGCGATCCACGTCGACGGCGCCCAGCGAACCTCTCAGCGAGACGTATTCGCGGCGGGCGAATGCGCGGGCATCGGCGGGATGGAGCTCGCGCGCGTCGAAGGCGCGATCGCGGCGCAGGCGGCGCTCGGCGTCGCCATCGATGCGCGTTTGGTGCGCGAACGCGATCGCTGGCGTGCCTTCGCGCGACGCGTCGCACGTACGTTCGAACTCGGCGCCGACGCCCGCGCGATGCCATCGCCGGACACGTTGCTGTGCCGCTGCGAGGATGTTTCAATCGGCGAAGTCGCCTCATACGCAAACTGGCGCGATGCCAAATTGCAGACGCGTTGCGGCATGGGGCCGTGTCAGGGGCGCATCTGCGGCGAGGCGGCGTCGGTCCTGTTCGGATGGCCGCGTGCGGTGGCGCGTCCGCCGTTCGCGCCGGTTTGCATCGACACGCTGATCGCTGCGGGCGAACTGACCGAAACGCGTCATTTCTAGTGGGGCCAGCGCCAATTTTGTCCGCGTATTGGCGCTCCTATAATCGGTCGCCAGAATCCACCGAGCGCAACCGACACCCGCACGCATGACGATCGCACCACCTCCGGCATCGACGCTCGCCGACATGCTCGCGCATTTCGCGCTGCTCGCGCCGGTCTTCGACGCGATGCCCGACATCGTGTTCTTCGTGAAGGATCGCGAGGCGCGCTACGCGATGGTCAATCGCACGCTCGCGCGCCGCTGCGGTCACAAGGACGACAAATCCGCGCTGCTCGGCAAGACCGCCGAGGACGTATTCCCGCGTCGCTTCGGGCGCATCTACACGGCGCAGGATCAGGCGATCATCGCGCAGGGACATCAGCTGATCGATCAGCTCGAACTGCATCTGTATCCGGGGCGCGAGCCCGGCTGGTGCATGACGTGCAAGCAGCCGCTGCACGATACGCAGGGACATATCGTCGGGCTCGCGGGCATTTCGCGGGATCTGCAAGCGGCCGAAGGCACGCATCCCGCGTACAGCCGGCTCGCGGCGGTCGTGCAGCACATTCAGGAAAATTACGTGCAGCCGCTCAACATGCGGCAGCTCGCGCAGATGGCGAACATGTCCATCGCGCAACTGGAGCGTTACTTTCACAAGGTCTTTCATCTGACGCCGCGCCAGGTGCTGTTGAAAACGCGGCTCGACGCGGCCACTGCGCTCCTCGTCTCGCAGGAGAAAGTCACCGATGTCGCCGCGCTGTGCGGGTACACCGATCACAGCGCCTTCACGCGCCAGTTCAAGGCGACGGTCGGCCTCACGCCGAGCGAATATCGCGCGCTGCTGCAGGCGGGCACGTCGAGCGCCTCGCGCCCCGATTCCATCCGCGAGACAAACGTCTGATGGGAAAACAGGGCACGGCCGATGCCGGAATTACACGATCGTGCGCGTGTGACGAGCGTTTGGGCGAGGCGGATCGGCCGGGAGGCCCGCGCGACGCGGCGCTTGCGGCGAAAGATGCAAACCGGTCCGGTTTTTGCTCCTTTAGGCACGCTGCAACCGGGCGATTTTTCGCGTCGGCGCAGTCACAAACCGCGAGGCGTTCCGCACCGGCGTACGCGCGGCATAAAAAACGGTGCGTTCGGAATTCCCGCCGCGTTCTCGTGTCAATCAGTGCGCGCTACCGCGCGCGCGGCGGAAAGAGCTGGAGACCGACGCGAGAATTCCGTTTTTGGCAGTAGAAAAGAACATCATGAACGAAGTGGCAAGACTGGGGCATATGCGGATCGTCCTCATCGAAGACGATCCCGAGAGCAGAGCGTCGCTGCAGACGTTGCTGGAAGAAGAGGGTGCCGAAGTCATCGCCGTAGCCGACGCCGAAGACGGCGCGCAAGCGGCGATCGAGCATCTTCCGGATGCGGTGATCTGCGATCTCGACCTTCCCGAGATGGACGGTTTCTACCTCGTCCAACGTTTGCGGGATCACGAAATACGCGGAAATCTGCCGCCGTCCGTGGCGATCGCGCTGACGGGGCACGGCGGCGAGGAATACCGATTACGCAGCATCGGCGAAGGCTTTCAGCATTTCATGACGAAGCCGGTGCATCCCGACGAACTCGTCACGCTGATCCAGGA
Source organism: Caballeronia sp. LZ028 (assembly GCF_031451415.1). Lineage (NCBI taxonomy): Bacteria > Pseudomonadati > Pseudomonadota > Betaproteobacteria > Burkholderiales > Burkholderiaceae > Caballeronia > Caballeronia sp. LZ028. The sequence continues at coordinate 619,405 of NZ_JARUXN010000004.1, forward strand.
CGCGGCTCGGGCCCGTGTGGTGATGTGATGTGATGTGAGTCGCGCGGGCCGCCATCGACGGCGGCCCGGAACGCCTAGGACCGGTCGCGGTTGCGCGCCCGCGTCGCGCCCGTGATGACGGCGATGCCCAGCATGATGACGGCCACGATCATGATCGTGTGCTGCGAGACGTGCATCGCCACGAGCGCCCACGACACGCCGCCAATGAAAATCAGCCAGCCTACGAGATAAATGATCAGCGTCATCGACTTCTCCTTTTTCGTTGTGTGTTAGAAATCGTTGCGCGGCCTTCATCGAAGGGCCGTAAGCTTTCGACGCCCGGCCGCGCATCAGTTCGCTGGATGCAAGTGGCGTACCGCGAGCGGCATCGTCGAATATGAAGAAGAGTCCAGGCATGCTGACCGTTCATCATCTCAACAATTCCCGCTCGCAGCGCGTGCTGTGGATGCTCGAAGAACTCGGCGTCGAATACGAGCTGAAGCGCTATCAGCGCGACCCGCGCACGATGCTCGCGCCTGCCGAGTTGCGCGCGGTGCATCCGCTCGGCAAATCGCCCGTCGTGACCGTCGATGGCCTCACGCTCGCCGAGTCGGGCGCGGTCATCGAATATCTCGTCGAACGGTACGGCGAAGGCCGTTTCGCGCCGCCGCCCGGCACGACGCCCGAACGCGTGCGCTACAACTACTGGATGCATTACGCCGAAGGCTCCGCGATGCCGCCGCTCCTGCTCAAGCTCGTCGCGCGGCGGCTGGAGAGCGCGAAAATGCCGTTCTTCGCTAAGCCGATCGCAAGGCGCATCGCGCAGACGATGCAGAGCAGTTTCATCGATCCGCAACTGCGTTTGCATTTCGGCTATATCGATGCCGAACTGGCAAAGTCGCCGTGGTTCGCCGGCGATTCGTTCACCGCCGCCGATGTGCAAATGAGCTTTCCCCTCGAAGCCGGCAGCGCCCGCGCGGGCGCGAAGTCGATGCCGCATATCCGCGCCTTTCTCGAACGCATTCACGCGCGTCCGGCATATCAGCGCGCGCTCGAAAAAGGCGGCCGATACGATTACGCAAGCTAGCCATCCGGCCTATTGCGGGAACGGTAAGCGCGTTGCGTACAATGACTCGGACGCAATCACTCAGCCCAAAGGCGACGCATGGCCCGAATCGTTCCCGACGACTGGAAGAACCTCGAAGCGACCGGCGCGGCGGCGCGCGAACTCGAAACGCTCGCGCGCCTCGAAAAGCTGCCCGACGACTACACGGTCTATCACGGCGTGCACTGGACTCGCGTCAACGAAGGATTTTCGGTCTTCGGCGAGGCGGATTTCGTAGTCGTCGCGCCGTCCGGCCGCGTGCTGATGATCGAGCAGAAGGCCGGTTTTCTGCGCGAGACGGGGCAAGGTCTCGTCAAGGTCTATTTGCAGAAAGAGCGCAACGTCGCCATTCAGCTCGCGCGCACGCTGGAGAACCTGCATCGGCGGTTCACGGCGGCGTTCGGCGCGGGCACGTACCGGATCGAGGAACTGCTTTACTGCCCCGATTACACCGTCAAGAACACGGCGATCGCGGGCGTGTCGCCGGCGCGCATCGTCGATGCGAGCCGCAAGTCGCAGCTTGCGTGCGTCGTGCTCGAAATCCTGCCGCCGGACGAGCCGCGCTTCGAATCGGCGGCGCGCATCCATCATTTTCTCGCCGACGAACTTTCGCTCACGCCCGATACCAACGCGCTCGTCGGTGCGGCGAACACGCTCGTCACGCGTCTGTCGGGCGGGCTCGCGACGTGGGCGCGGCGGCTCGAATTCGAACCGTTCCGTCTGCGCGTGATCGCGACCGCGGGCGCGGGCAAGACGCAACTCGCCGTGCGCGTGATGCGCGACGCGCTCGCGCAGGGCAAGAGCGTGCTCTACGTGTGCTTCAACCGGCCGCTCGCCGACCATATTCGTGCGATCGCACCGAAAGAGGCGAAGATCGCGAATTACCATCAGTTGAGCGCGGCCGTCGCGCGCGATGCGGGCAGTCCGCCGGACTTCAGTCAGCCGAATGTCTTCGCGACGCTCGAAGATCGCTTCGCCGCCGTGCCCGTGCCCGAGCAATGGAAGACCGATGTGCTCATCGTCGATGAAGGCCAGGATTTTCAGGCGGCGTGGGTCGAGGCGCTCGAACGTCTGCTGAATCCTGAAGGCGCGTGGTGGTGGCTCGAAGATCCGATGCAGAACCTGTATTTGCGCGAGCCGGTGCCGCTGCCGGGCTGGACGATCCTGCGCGAAACGACGAACTATCGCAGCCCGCGCGATCTGCTCGGTTTCATCCGCAAGGTCGTCGGGCCAGATGTGCGGCTCGATGCGGGCAGTCCCTTCGACGGCTCCGACGTGAGCGTTTCGACCTACGCCGACGGGCATCCCGAGGAAATCATCGAGGCGACCAAGCGCGCGATCACGCACGCGTTGTCGCTCGGCTTTCGCAAGCAGGACATCGCGGTGCTGTCGTTCCGGGGCCGCGAGGGTTCGGCGCTCACTGCCGTCGATCACCTCGGCCCGCATCGGCTGCGCGCCTTCACCGGAACGTACGATCTGTTCGGCAACCCGGAGTATCGCGAGGGAGACGTGCTGCTCGAATCGATCTATCGCTTCAAGGGGCAATCGGCGCCCTGCGTGATTCTCACCGAAGTCGATTTCGACGCGCTCGACGAGCAGGCCGCGCGCAAGATCTTCGTCGGCGCGACGCGGGCGACGATGAAGCTGATCGTCGTCGCGTCCGAGCGCGCGGCCCGGGCGATCGAAGCCTTGCAATAGCGGATGGCCGTCATCCGCACCGAATCCCCGTTGCGCGCACACGCCGCGCGACCCTGGTTTCGCCGGCTCTGGTATGCGGCGCTGATCGCGCTCGCGGTCGCGCCGCCGATCGGCGCGGTCGGCTATATGCTGTATTCGGGTCTGGTTGCGCGCGAGACGCATCGGCTCGTTCTGCCTTACGACGTGTACTGGGACGCGGCGCAGTTTCAGATCGCGTACGCGCGCTTCGAAAATCACGTTCTGCTGTATCGCAATGGCATCGACGAGGACGCGGGGGGCGTGCGCGCGAGCTATCGGCTGCTGCGGGCGCGGCTCAGGCAGGTGTCGGAATCGGCGGGTGTGTCGGACGATCATCAGGCGCTGCTGAACCGGCAGCGCGAGATTCTGCGTCAGTTGCAAACGGCGCTCGATTCCATTCAAGGCGATATCGACGGATTGCAGAGCGAGCACCAGCGCACCCTGCGCGTGATCGGCGTATTGCGGCAGAACGCGCCCGTCGTCGCGGAACTGGCGGGCGGGCGTCGGCTGATGGATGTCGCGGAGCGCGAGGCGATCGTGCGCGATTTCGAGGCGAAGCGCCGCTATCTGATTTACGGCGGCGTGCTGCTCGGCCTGCTCTCGGCGGCGGCGACGATCCTGCTGCTCTTGAACGGCTATCGGCGCACGCGCCTTATCGAACAGCAGCGCGCGGCGCTGGCGGCGGAGCATCAGGCGACGCGCGCGGCGCGCGAGGCGGGCGTCGCGAAAGACACGTTCCTCGGCATGATCAGCCACGAGCTGCGCACGCCGCTGCATGCGATCGTCTCGTCGGTCGAATTGCTCGGGCTGAACGCGCGCGGCGACGCCGACCGCAAGATCATGCAGCGTCTGGAAGCGGGCGCGCGTCATCTCGAAGCGCAGATGCGTGATCTGACCGATTACGCGCGTCTCGGCGCGGGCAAGCTCGAACTGCGCATGGCCGTGTTCGATCCGGTCGAATTGCTCGAATCCATCGTCGATGCGAACACACCCGCCGCGAGCGCGAAGGGCCTGGCGTTGCGCGGCGATTATGCGGGCGAGCGCGGCCCGATCGAATCCGATCCGCATCGGGTGCGGCAGATCGTGACGAATCTCGTGACCAACGCGATCAAGTACACCGAAGCGGGTTCCATCGACGTGCATTTCGCGCGCACGGAGAAGCGCCTCGACATCTCCGTGATCGATACGGGGCCGGGCATTTCCCGCGAGCAGTTGCCGCTCATCTTCCAGGAATTCACGCAGCTCGATTCATCGAGCACGCGGCGCTTCGACGGCGCGGGAATGGGCCTCGCGGTCGTGCGCGGGCTGGTCGAGCTGCTCGGCGGGAAGATCGAGGTTTCGAGCGAAGTCGGGCAGGGCGCGGCGTTTCGCGTGAGCCTGCCGGCGGTCGCGGCGCGTCATGTGCCCCGGCGTGAGCCGGAAGCCGATGCGCCCGAGTTGCGCAAGTCGCGCGTGCTCGTGATCGACGACCACGAGTCGATCCGCGATTCTCTGATGGAAATGCTCACGCATCTCGGCTATTACGCGGTCGCGCTGCCGGATGTCGACAGCGCGCTCGCGTGGCTGCGCGCGAACGACGCCGACGTGATCCTCGCGGACCTGCATATGCCGGGCAAGGACGGCTATTCGTTCGCGAACGAGTATCGTGCGCGCAGTGCGCCCGGCGCGAGCGTGCCGATCATCGCGGTGAGCGCGTACGCGCCCGAACTGGTGGATCCGAGCGCGGCCGTGCTGTTCTTCGACTATCTGCTGAAGCCGGTGCGCTACGAGGTGCTGAAGGGCGCGGTGCATCGCGCGGTGACGGTGCGCCGGCGCGTCAGCTAATTGCGCATCAGCCGCTTGGAGAGATCGGCGACGAGAATGCCGAGCCTCGCGGGCTTCTCGAAACACGTCGCGTTGTAGTCGCGGATGACCTGGCTGATTTCCGATTCGCTCGCCTTGCCCGTGGTGAGCTCGCCCGTCAGCACGAAAACCGGCGCGTCCGGATTGTCCGACTCGCGCACCGCGCGGATCGCATCCGCCGACGTATGCACGCCGAACAGCCAGTCGATCACGACGGCATCGAACACTTGCGTCTGCAGCGCTTCGAGGAACGCGTCGAGGCCGTAGAAGGCCATCGCCGCGAATCCGGTGGCTTCGAGATAGTCGTGCAGATTGTCGGCCGAGGCGTGATCGTCGTCGACCACGGCGATGATGGGTTTGTCGGTATCCGGCCGGCGCGGCTGGATTTCGATCTTGTGGACGTCGCTGGCTTCGTGCAGCAGCACGCCTTCGTGCTTGGTGACGATCCAGCGATTGTTGAGTTTCTGCGCGATGAAATCCGGACGGCTGCCCGCATCGAGCGCGTTGCCGACCCACGCCATGCAGGGAATTTCCACCGAACCGAGCTTGAGGACGGCGTCGTGCGCGGTGCCTTCGGTTTCGTCGGGGCGCGTGTTGATCGAATCGAAGAGCTTGAGCGCGGGTTCGTCGAAGGCATCGGCGACGCGGCGAATCTGCGCGAGCGTCCACGGACTGTTCCCGCGCAGTTTCCGGTGGCCCTGCGAGAAGCTCAGGTCGAGAATGCGGCACAGCTCCGCTGTCTGCTGACGCTTTCCGATGCCGTGACGGCCCATGAGTTCGCGCACGCGTTCAGCGACGGCGAGGGATTCCGATGAAGACGTTTCAGTGACCATACAGCCAGTCGGATGCGTGAGAGTGGGACCGCGAGGGGCGTGAATCGGCGCGGGCCGGGCAGCCCATGCGCAGCCGATCCGACATTGTAAATGGCGCGGGTCCGCGCGCTCAAAATTGTCTCGATGGAACTCATTGATTCTAGTGATGAAACATTCCGCTACGCGAGCGCCGATACCAGCTCGCGCGTCGGCTTGGACATGGCGGGAATCTCGTCGAGCAAGGTCGAAAGCTGGCTTTCGGCATCGCGTCCGCTGAATTCGCGCAAGGTCGCGAGCAACGTCCGCCACGGCGCGGGCCAGCGGGTTTCGCGCACGCAGCGGCCATTCGCGTCGGTGATCCGCAGCAGCGTGGTGTCGGGGAAGTAGGTCAGCGTGACGGGCTTTCCGTCCAGTACGCAGGTAGCGGTGCAGGCTTTCGGTGTGAACATGCTTTTCCAGGTTGATTCGGTGTCGGGATCGACGGCTGGTGCATGTAGCAACGGCCGTGCCTGGCACCACGATCCGGTGCGAATACGCACGCTCATCGAATCAAACAGGGTGAAAGTTCGCGAACATTGAACGGAGTATTGTCGATTTTCACGACAATTGGCGGCTTTACGCGGGATACACTGCGAGCATCATCGAATGGAGGTTGCCGTGCTCGTTGCTGCTTTCGTCATTTGCCCGCTCGGCGTGGCCGCGCTTTTCGGATTCGCGCTTTTTGCCGATAAGCATTTCAAGGATTCGGTCGCCATGCCGCGCGGCCACGTTTCCGGGATGGAAAGGCCCGAGCGCCGGCAAACGCACTGAGGGGCGAGGGAATCGAGATTTCTTCACGCCCAACGAGATATTTTGATTTTCGATGGATTTTTGGCGTTTGACTCGAGAAATCTTAACTTTCCGAGTCTGCCGCCCTGCTTGCGAACGCACCGTGCACCACTTCCTCGATTCGGTCGAGTACGGGGCGAGGAAGGTGCTGATACTGCTTCCTGCGATGCGCCGACAGGACCCCCTTGTTCGAGTGAACCATCCGAATGAGCGCTGAAAGATCTTTTCGCGGCAAGTCGAACTCGTCGTTCAGTTGCGCAAAAGCGGCGTCGTAGCCCTGAAGCCACGCGATCTCGCGCGGAATTTCCTCGCGCACGGCCTCCTTGATCATCGCGTGCAGAAACGCGACTTCACGATCCGCGTTGAAGAACCGATACGCGCGGCTCGAAGGCGCACTCAGTACGAGCGGCTCCGTCTCTACGCGACGGTAATTCCACAGTCGCGTGACCGGGCGCGAGAACGCCGTCAGCACGGCGTGGTAAGCCGGAATGTTTCGCTCCATCACAGCCGACACCGGAATCACGGTATCCTCGCCTAGCACGCCCGAGCGCGCAAGCACGTGCTGGATGAGAAATCGATGCAGCCGGCCGTTGCCATCGAAGAACGGATGCAGATAAACGAAGCCGAAGGCCGCGCAGGCGGCCTTCACGAGCACATCGGGGCACCGTTTCCGATCGTTGACGAAGGCTTCCCAATCGGTCATCACGCGTCGAAGATCGTCAACCGGCGCGGGAAAGAAGTCGATCCGGCCCGCAGCGTCCTCCAGCCAGTTTTGTCTCGTCCGATACGACGCTTCCTGGCTATACACGTCCCGCACGATCACGTTTTGCAACTGCACCAGCCATTCTTCGTCGATCTTCGCAGGCTCGCCCGCGCGCTTCAGAAGCTGCACAAAACGCTCTTGCTTGTCGGAGCTGGGGGTTTCGGATTCGATCGCGTAGCTGCCGCGCGTCTCCGATAAATACAGAAAAGCGAGCGCGCGCTTGTACAGATCGGGGTCCTGCATCGCGTCGAGCGCGCTTTGCGCTTCCAGAAGCAGGTCTCTCAAGGGCGGATCGTCCGGAATCGCGGCGCGGTGCACGACCGGACAAAACCACGGTGTGCCCGGCGCGTTATTGCGCACGCGGTAGCGAGGCGAATTCACGGGCTGCGGCGCCGTGTAATAGACATCGGGCGCAAAGAGATCGACGTAACCGCCGCGGACGCTCACGCCCGCATCCAGTGCCTTGCCGGTCAGCCATTCCCACAGGAAACAGGCGCGGCGAATCTGCTCGCCGGAAGGCGTCGCGCGCAGACGGGCGATGAGTTCTTCCGGCTCGATATGCTCGAACGCGGCATCGATAATCTCGAGATTCACGCCTTCGTGGCGTAGCGCGAATTCCAAGTGACCGACGGGCGTATCGTCGAACGCCACGCTGTTTGGAAACAGAATATGGCTCTCGCTGTCGACGCGCCGGTTTACCGACGAACTGGCGTACGCCAGCCTCCGCGGCGGCGTTACGCGCAGTTCGCCGATGGCGATGAGTCGGGAATAACCGATCGGTGTCATCGAGATTTCTTAACGTTTATCGAGAAATTATAACTTTAGGCGCGTTTCCGCGATTCGTATCGAGAAATCTTAACCCCCGCCCGCTTCGACTCGGCCACCGATCCGATTTTGCTATCGAACGATCGCCCTTTCGAATTGTTGCGCTATTGCCGCCGGACTATAGTGCCTCTCACGGCATGACCATCCAAAGCAACGAACAACGAAAGGAGACACATCCATGAACCGTATCGACCTGGCGAACCGCGTCGTGATCGTCACGGGCGGCGCGCGCGGCATCGGCCTCGCTGTGGCGGAACGCGCGCTGCAGTCCGGCGCCGAGGTATCGCTCTGGGATGTCGACGGCGAGCGCCTCGCCCGCACGAGCGCCGAGCTCGCGGCAAAGTACAGGGAGCGCAAAGTCAGCGACGCGGTCGTCGAACTGACCGAAGAATCCTCCGTCGATGCAGCCGTGAACAAGGCGCTGGCGGCGCACGGCAAGATCGACGTGCTCGTCAACAACGCGGGCATCACCGGTGGCAACGGCACGACCTGGGAACTCGCGCCCGACGTATGGCGGCGCGTGATCGATGTCAATCTGATCGGGCCGTACCTGACGTGCCGCGCCGTCGTGCCTCACATGCTGAAGTCGGGCTACGGGCGCATCGTCAATATCGCGTCGATCGCGGGCAAGGAAGGCAATCCGAACGCGTCGCACTACAGCGCGTCGAAGGCCGGGTTGATCGGGCTCACGAAATCGCTCGGCAAGGAACTCGCGGGCAAGAACATCCTCGTGAACGCCGTCACGCCCGCCGCTGCCAAGACCGAAATCTTCGATTCGATGTCGCAGCAGCACATCGACTACATGCTCTCCAAAATTCCGATGAACCGCTTCCTGATGCCGGAAGAAGCTGCGTCGCTGATTCTGTGGCTCGCGTCCGAGGACTGCGCGTTCAGCACCGGCGCGGTGTTCGATCTGTCGGGCGGACGCGCGACGTACTGAAACGCATCATCGGGAGACTCACATGAACCATTCCGCACAGGCGGAAGGCGCGGTCACGTCGCGTGTCATGCGCCGGCTGCTGCCGTTTCTGCTGCTCATGTACGTGCTCGCGTTTCTGGACCGCGCGAATATCGGCTTTGCTCAAAAGGCGCTGCAGCAGGACACCGGCCTCACGAACGCCGCGTTCGCCTTCGGCGCGGGCGTGTTTTTCGTCGGCTATGCGATTTTCGAAGTGCCGAGCAATCTGCTGTTGCATCGCGTCGGCGCAAAGCTGTGGATGTGCCGGATCATGGTGACGTGGGGCCTCGTCTCCGCGGCGATGGCCTTCGCGCATAACGCCACGACGTTCTATACCCTGCGCTTCCTGCTCGGCGTGGCGGAGGCGGGCTTCTTTCCCGGCATCGTCTATTACCTCACGCGCTGGTTTCCGCAATCGTCGCGCGCGCGTGCGCTCGGCGTGTTCTATTTCGGCGCGCCGCTCGCGTTCATCTTCGGCGCGCCGCTGTCCGGTCTGCTGCTCGATCTGCACGGCGCGTTCGGCCTGAAAGGGTGGCAATGGCTCTTTCTGGTCGAAGGACTGCTCGCGTCGATCGTCGGCGTGTGGGCGTTCTGGTATCTCGACGACGATCCCGCGAAAGCCCGCTGGCTTACGCCCGATCAGCGCGCGCTGCTCGCCAGCCGCCTCGACGACGATGCGCGCGCGGCGTCGTCGCACGGACCGCGCAGTGTGCTCGCGTCGCTCGTCGATCCGCGCGTGCTCGTGCTCTGTTGCGTGTACTTCCTGATTCAGGCGGCGGTGTACGGCGTCGTGTTCTATCTGCCGCAACAGGTGTCGGCGCTGCTCGGCGCGAAAGTCGGATTTCGCGTGGGACTGGTGACGGCGCTGCCGTGGATGGCCGCCGTGATCGTGACGTGGATCGTGCCGCGCTACGCCGATCGCACCGGCCGGCATCGCGTGTGCGCGGTCGCGCTGCTCGCGATGTCGGGCGTCGCGATCGCCGTGTCGGGCATCGCGGGATCGCCGGTCGTGTCGCTGATCGCGCTGTGCTGCGCGGCGAGCGGCTTCATCGCCGCGCAACCGCTCTTCTGGACCTTTCCGACGCGTTATCTCACGGGCGCGGCCGCCGCGGCGGGCATCGCGCTCATCAATTCGCTGGGCGGACTCGGCGGCTTCTTCGCGCCGATGGCCCGCACCGCCGCCGAAGCCGCGTTCCATTCGGCGAGCGCGGGGCTGATGGTGCTGGCGGGCGCGAGCGTGCTCGCGGCGCTTGTCATCGTCGTGCTGGTGCGCGTGCCCGAACGTCATTCGATTACGCGCGGCGAAACCGCCAGCGCATCCTGAACAGAAAGAACAGAGAAGGAGACGAACACATGTCCATGCCGACGATCAAGCAAGTACGCGCTTTCACCGTTCGCGGCGGCGGCGCCGATTACCACGATCAGGGCGCCGATCACTGGATCGACGATCACATCGCCACGCCGATGGCCCGCTATCCCGAATATCGCGCGAGCCGCCAGTCGTTCGGGCTGAACGTGCTCGGCTCGCTCGTCGTCGAGATCGAAGCGAGTGACGGCACCGTCGGCTTCGCGGTGACGACGGGCGGCGAGATCGGCGCGTTCATCGTCGAGAAGCATCTGGCGCGCTTTCTCGAAGGCCAGCGCGTGACCGACATCGAAAAGATGTGGGATCAGATGTACAACGCGACGCTTTATTACGGGCGCAAGGGCATCGTGCTCAACGCGATTTCGGGCGTCGATCTTGCGCTGTGGGATTTGCTCGCGAAGGTGCGCCGTGAGCCGGTGTTCCATCTGCTCGGCGGACCGGTGCGCGACGAGCTGCAGTTCTATGCGACCGGCGCGCGTCCGGATCTCGCGAAGGAGATGGGTTTCATCGGCGGCAAGATGCCCTTGCAGCACGGCCCGGCGGAAGGCGAGGAAGGGCTGCACAAGAACATCGCGAAGCTCGCGGACATGCGCGCGAAAGTCGGCGACGATTTCTGGCTGATGTTCGATTGCTGGATGAGCCTCGATCTCAACTACGCGAAGCGCCTCGCGAACGCGGCGCGCGAGCACGGCCTGAAGTGGATCGAAGAAGCGCTGCCGCCCGACGACTACTGGGGCTATGCCGAACTGCGCCGTTCCGTGCCGGGCGGCATGATGGTGACGACCGGCGAGCACGAAGCGACGCGCTGGGGCTTTCGCATGCTGTTCGAAATGGGTTGCGCGGATCTCGTGCAGCCGGATGTCGGCTGGTGCGGCGGCATCACGGAGCTCATCAAGATTTCGGCGCTCGCGGACGCGCACAACGTGCTCGTCGTGCCGCACGGTTCGTCGGTGTACAGCTATCACTTCGTCGTGACGCGTCATAACTCGCCGTTCGCCGAGTTTCTGATGATGGCGCCCAAGGCCGATCAGGTCGTGCCGATGTTCACGCCCTTGCTGCTCGACGAACCCGTGCCGGTCAACGGCCGCATGAAGGTGCCGGAGACGCCGGGCTTCGGCGTGCGGCTGAATCCGGAATGCGCGTTGACGCGGCCTTACACACACTGAGGGGCATCGCATGTTGCTGGAGAACAAGGTCGTCGTAGTGACGGGCGGCTCGCGCGGCATCGGCCGTGCGATCGCGCTCGCGAGCGCGCGCGAAGGCGCGGACGTCGCGATCAACTACTGGCGCGACAACGACACGTCTTACGGGAAGGCGTCGGCGGTGGAATCGATCGTCGGCGAGATCGAGGCGCTCGGGCGGCGCGCGATCGCGGTCGAAGGCAACGTCGCCGAGCGCGAAACCGGCATCGAACTGATCCGGCGCACGGTGGAAGCGTTCGGGCGCGTCGATGTGCTGTCGAGCAACGCGGGCATCTGTCCGTTTCACGCGTTCCTCGACATGCCGGCTTCTGTCTATGAAACCACGGTCGCCGTGAATCTGAACGGCGCGTTCTACGTCACGCAGGCCGCCGCGAACCAGATGAAAGCGCAGGGCACGGGCGGTGCGATCGTCGCGACGAGTTCGATCAGCGCGCTCGTCGGCGGCGGCATGCAGACGCATTACACGCCGACCAAGGCGGGCGTGCATTCGCTGATGCAATCCTGCGCGATCGCGTTGGGACCGTACGGCATCCGCTGCAATTCGGTGATGCCCGGCACGATCGCGACGGACCTCAACGCCGACGATCTCTCGAACGAGGACAAGCGCGCCTACATGGAAAAACGCATCCCGCTCGGACGTCTCGGCGCACCGGACGATGTCGCGCAGTGCGTCGTGTTTCTGGCTTCGGATCGGGCGCGCTATGTGACGGGCGCGTCCTTGCTCGTCGATGGCGGGCTGTTCGTGAACCTTCAGTGACGCGACGACGCCGAGTACTTGCGCAACAACGCGATGAAGTACTCGGCCGGTTCGCTCAAGGTTTCGAACTTGCGCCGCAACAAGCCGAATCCGGACAGGCTCTTGCCGATTTCGATCGGCAGTTCGATCAGCAATTGCGCGCGCAGATAGTCGCGCACGACTGATTCCGGCAGCATCGCGACGGCTTCGCTGTTTTGCAGCAGTTGCAGCGTCGCGAAGATCGACGCGCATTCGACGATATCGGCGGGCGTCGTCAGCCCGGCGCGCGCGAGTTCGTCTTCGAAGAGGCCGCGCGCGGGACTCGTGATCGGTTGCAGAATCCAAGGCCAGCCGACGAGCGTTTGCAGCTCGAGCGAAGCCTTGTCCGCCAACGGATGCCCCGCGCGCACGACAAGCCGCATCGCTTCGCGCGCGAGCGGCTCGAAGTCGAAATCGTTGTGCTGCAACGGCGTGGTGAGGCGTCCGAGCGCGAGGTCGACTTCGCGGCGATGCAGCAATTGCACGACCTGATCGCTCGTCTCGCCGAGAATGCGCACGTTCAGTAGCGGACGTTCGGATTTCAATTCGGTGACGGCCATCGCGAGCACGTCGGGCGCTGCGCCCATGATCGCGCCGACCGTCAGTTGACCGTGACCGCCGCGGCGCTTGGCGTCGAGATCGTCGGCGAAGCGCGTCAGGTCCGCGAGCGAGCGGCGCGCGTAAGCGAGCGCGGCGGTGCCGAGCGGCGTCGGCTGCATGCCGCGTGCATTGCGCTCGAAGAGCAGAAAGCCGAATGCTTCCTCGATGTCGGCGAGCATACGGCTCGCGCTCGGCTGCGCGACGTTGATCGCGTCGGCGGCCTGATGCAGATTGCGCGCGTCGTCGAGCGCGACGAGAAGGGCGAGATGCTTGAACTTCAGCCGATTGACGAGCGCGATCGGTGAAAGGCTGGACGACACACTTTGGGACACGTTCTGGTTCATTCGACAGTCCGCTCGGAACCGCGCGATGATACGGCGCAGCGATACGTTTTTGCGATCGGCCGATCCTGCAATCGGATTGTCGTGTTATCGGTCGGCGAATTATAGTCGCAGCACAACGAGTCCCGAACACAGGGATTCACCAAACATAAAAAGGCGGTCCGCCATGGAGACAGTGGCATTTCGCATGACCCTCAAGCCGGGCATGCGCGAGGAATACGAGAAGCGTCATCGCGAGATATGGCCGGAACTGGCCGATGCGTTGCGCGCCGCCGGAATCCGCGATTACCGGATCTTTCTGGACGACTCGAACGGGCATCTCTTCGCCATTTATCAGCGCACCGACACGCACACGACCGATGCGTTGCCGACGCTGCCCATCATGCGCAAGTGGTGGAACCTCATGGCCGAGTTGATGGACACGCACGCGGACAATTCGCCCGTGACGACGCCGCTCGTGCCGGTCTTTCATCTTCCCTGAAACGTTCGCCTCTTTCGCGAGGAACGCCATCATGCAGGTCGTCGATCCGCACATTCATTTGTGGGACTTGAAGACGCATCATTACCCGTGGCTTGCGAATCCGCAGACGTCGTTCGTCGGCGATGCGCGCGACTTGCAGCACGACTATCTGCTCACCGATCTGCTGCGCGATGCCGAAGACATCGAAGTGCTGAAGCTCGTGCACGTCGATGCAAATCACGATCCCGCCGATCCCGTCGAGGAAACGCGCTGGCTTCAATCGATCGCGGATATCGAAGGCATGCCGAACGGCATCGTCGCGGGCGCGGATCTGTCGGCGGATAACGCGCAGCAAGTGCTCGAAGCGCATGCGGCGTTCGCCAATACGCGCGGCATCCGCCAGATTCTCAACATACATGACAGCAAGCTCTACGACTACGTCGGGCGTCATTACATGCGCGAGCCGCAATGGCGCAGGCACTTCGGCTCGCTCAAGCGCTTCGGCATGTCGTTCGATCTGCAACTTTATCCATCGCAGATGGAAGAGGCGGCGCAACTCGCGCGCGAGCATGCGGATACGCAATTCATTGTCAATCATGCGGGCATGTTCGTGGATCGCGCATCGACGCAAGGTTATCGCGCGTGGCGCGACGGCATGCGCTTGCTGGCCGCTTGCCCGAACGTCGCGGTGAAGCTGAGCGGCTTTGCGATGTTCGATCACGGCTGGACTATCGAAAGCCTGCGTCCTTACGTGCACGAGACGATCGATACGTTCGGCGTCGAGCGCGCGATGTTCGCATCGAACTTTCCGGTGGATCGGCTTTTCGGCACGTACACGGCGTTGTGGAACGCGTATGCGCGCATCGTCGCCGACGCGAGCGACAGCGAGAAAGCAGCGCTCTTCGTGCGCAACGCGGAACGCATCTACCGCATCTGAGGAAAACGACATGACGACGCCACGTCTTGAACTGAGACACGCCAGCAAATCGTTCGGCCGCGTGCGCGCGCTCGGCGACGGCAGCCTGCAACTCTTTCCCGGCGAAGTGCACGCGCTGCTCGGCGAAAACGGCGCGGGCAAATCGACGCTCGTGAAGTTGCTCGCGGGCGTCTATCAGCCGGATGCGGGTGAGTTGCTCGTCGAAGGCGAGGCGCGCCGCTTCGCGAATCCGGCGCAAGCGCGCGATGCGGGCATCGCCGTGATCTATCAGGAGCCGACGCTTTTCGCCGATCTTTCCATCGCCGAGAACATTTACATGGGCCGCCAGCCGCGCGATCGCTTCGGGCGCATTCGCTACGACGAGATGCATCGCGAAGTCGATGCGTTGCTCGCGTCGCTCGGCGTGAATCTGCGCGCGCAACGGCTCGTGCGCGGATTGTCGATCGCGGATCAGCAAGTCGTGGAAATCGCGAAGGCGCTGTCGCTCGACGCGAACGTGCTCATCATGGACGAGCCGACGGCCGCGCTTTCGCTGCCCGAAGTCGAGCGGCTCTTCGCGATCGTGCGTGCGTTGCGCGAGCGCGATGCCGCGATTCTCTTCATCACGCATCGTCTCGATGAAGTGTTCGCGCTGACGCAGCGCATGACGATCATGCGCGACGGCATGAAGGTCCACGACGCGCTCACCGAGAACATGAACATCGATGCGATCGTGAGCAAAATGGTCGGCCGCGATCTCGACACGTTCTATCCGAAAGCCGATGTCGCGCCCGGCGACGTGCGTCTTTCGGTGCGCAATCTCACGCGCGAAGGCGTGTTCAAGAACGTGTCCTTCGATGTGCGCGCGGGCGAGATCGTCGCGCTCGCGGGACTCGTCGGCGCGGGACGAAGCGAAGTGGCGCGCGCGATCTTCGGCATCGATCCGGTCGATGGCGGCGAGGTGAAGATCGCCGGCAAGAAGCTCGCGCTTGGGCATCCGGCGGCGGCGGTGCGCGCCGGGCTCGCGCTGGTGCCGGAAGATCGTCGCGCGCAAGGGCTCGCGCTGGAGTTGAGCATCGCGCGCAACGCATCGCTGACGGTGCTCGGCCGATTGATGCGCCACGGGCTCATCACGGCGAGAAGCGAATCGACGCTCGCCGCCGACTGGGGCAAGCGCCTGCGTCTGAAGGCCAGCGATCTCGATGCGCCCGTCGGCACGCTGTCGGGCGGCAATCAGCAGAAGGTCGTGCTCGGCAAATGGCTCGCGACGAATCCGAAGGTGCTCGTCATCGACGAACCGACGCGTGGCATCGACGTGGGCGCGAAAGCGGAGGTGTATCGCACGCTCGCCGAACTCGTCAGAGAAGGCATGGCCGTGCTGATGATTTCCAGCGAGCTGCCCGAAGTGCTCGGCATGGCCGATCGCGTGCTCGTGATGCACGAAGGCCGCATCAGCGCCGATATTGCGCGCGCCGAGGCGAACGAAGAACGCGTAATGAGCGCTGCGCTGGGCGCATCGCCTGCCGTTTTGGGGCACGCAGCATGATGACTCGACATACATCTTCACTCCCCGCGATGCACGCCCCCGATACGAAGCGCGAAAGCCTCGCGGTCACGATCGCGAAGAGCCGCGAGCTGACGCTCTTCATCGTGCTGCTCGTGCTGATCGGCGCGACCGCCGCGGTGAAGCCCGATTTCCTGAACCTGCAGAACCTGCGCGACGTGCTGCTCAACGTGTCGATCATCGGCCTGCTGACGGCGGGCATGACGATCGTGATGCTGATGCGGCATATCGATCTGTCGGTGGCGTCGGTCGTCGGCGTGAGCGCGTATGGCGTCGGCAGCCTCTTCGTCATGTTCCCGCACATGCCGGTGATCGTGGCGATGTTCGCGGGCATCGGCATCGGCTTCGTGATCGGCGCGGTGAACGGCGCGCTCGTCACGTTCGGGCGCGTGCCGTCGCTCGTCGCGACGCTCTCGACGCTCTATATCGTGCGCGGCGCGGATTACGCGTGGGTCCACGGCGGCCAGATCAACGCGACGAGCCTGCCGGACGCATTCGCGTCCATCGCGACGGGCTCGCTTATCGGCGTGCCGAATCTCGTGCTGATCGCGCTCGTCGTGCTGATCGCGCTGTCGGTGTATCTGAAGCAGTATCGCGGCGGGCGCGAGCATTATGCGATCGGCTCGAATCCCGAGGCCGCGCGTCTTGCGGGCATACGCGTGGATCGCCGCGTGATGATCGGCTTCCTGCTTTCCGGCGCGATCGCGGGGCTCGCGGGCGTGCTGTGGCTCGCGCGTTTCGGCACCGTCGATGCCAGCACGGCGAAGGGCATCGAACTGCAAGTCGTCGCCGCGGCGGTCGTGGGCAGCGTCGCGATCACGGGTGGCGTCGGGACCATCGCCGGCGCGACGCTCGGTGCGCTCGTGCTCGGTGTCATCAACATCGCACTGGTGGTGCTGCGCGTGTCGCCGTTCTGGCAGCAGGCGATTCAAGGCGCGCTGATCGTCGCGGCGATCGCGCTCGATACCTTGCTCGCGCGTTCCGTCGCGCGCCGCATGATGAGGAAACGCGATCATGGCTAAACCGGATTCCGCTCTGTCCACGACGAAACGCCGCCCTCTGCAATGGGAAGCGATGCTCGCGATCGTGCTCGTCGTATCGCTCGTCGCCGGGCGCGTGCTGTCGCCGTTGTTCCTGTCGACGGCGAACATCTCGAACATGCTCGCCGACTTCACCGAGATCGCATTGATCGCGCTGCCGATGACGCTCATCATCGTCGCGGCGGAGATCGATTTGTCGGTGGCGTCGGTGCTCGGCGCGTCGAGCGCGCTGATGGGCGTGCTGTGGCACATGGGCTTGCCGATGCCGCTCGTGATCGTCCTCGTGCTCGCGTTCGGCACGCTTGCTGGCCTGCTCAACGGCCTCGTGATCGTGCGCTTCAGTCTGCCATCGCTCGCGGTGACGATCGGCACGCTCGCGCTTTTTCGCGGCCTTGCGTACGTGCTGCTCGGCGATCAGGCGATCGCGGATTTTCCCGCGTCGTACACGGCGTTCGGCATCGATACGGTCGGCGACACCTTCCTGCCGATGCCGTTCGTCCTCGTCATTGCAGGCGCGATCATCTTCACGGTCTTGCTGCAAGCGACGCCTTTCGGCCGCAGCCTCTTCGCGATCGGCGCGAATCCGACGGCCGCGCAATTTTCCGGCATCGATGTGGCGAAGACGAAGCTGAAGCTCTTCATGATGTCGGGCGCGATGGCGGCGCTCGCGGGCATCGTCTACACGCTGCGCTTCACGAGCGCGCGCGGCGACAACGGCGAAGGCTTCGAGCTCTCGGTGATCGCGGCGGTGCTGTTCGGCGGCGTGAGCATCTTCGGCGGACGCGGCTCGATGATCGGCGTGCTGCTGTCGCTCGTCATCATCGGCGTGCTGCGCAATGCGCTGACACTCGCGGACGTATCGAGCGAAACGCTCACCATCGTGACGGGCGCGCTGCTGCTTTCGTCGGTGCTGATCCCGAATCTCGTCGCGCGCTGGCGGGCCGCGCGCGAGAAGCGTCTGATGGCGCAGGCGCTTTGAACGTCGTAATCAACCAGCGCAGCCAATGCGCAATGACAGGAGACATGCCAACATGAATAAACCTCATCGATTCCTGCGCGGGCCGGCGCTGGCGGCGGCCTTTCTCGCGGCGACCGTGGCGCTTTCGGCAAGCGCCGCCGATATCAAGAGCGGCCTGAAGATCGCTTTCCTGCCGAAGCAGATCAACAACCCGTACGAAGTGATCGCCGACGACGGCGGCATGGCCGCGATCAAGGAGCTCAAGGGCGATGGCAAGGTCGTGGGTCCGTCGGATGCGGGCGCGTCGTCGCAGGTGAGCTACATCAACACGCTCATCACGCAGCGGCAGAACGCGATCGTGATCGCGGCGAACGATGCCAACGCGGTCGTGCCGTATCTCAAGAAGGCGATGTCGCAAGGGATCAAGGTCGTGACCTTCGACTCGGACACGGCGCCCGATGGCCGGCAGATCTTCGTCAATCAGGCCGATTCGGAAGCGATCGGACGCGGACAGATCCAGTTGCTGTCGAAGCTGATCGGCGGCGAGGGCGAATTCGCGATTCTCTCGGCGACGCCCAATGCGACGAATCAGAACACCTGGATCAAGTGGATGCAGGAGGAACTGAAGAAGCCCGAATATTCGAAGATGAAGCTCGTGAAGATCGCGTACGGCAACGACGACGATCAGAAGTCCTTCGTCGAGACGCAGGGCTTGTTGCAGGCTTATCCGAACCTGAAGGGTATCGTCGCGCCGACATCGGTCGGGATCGCGGCGGCGGCGCGTTATATCTCCAGTTCGCCGGCGAAGGGCAAGGTCGTCGTGACGGGCCTCGGCACGCCGAATCAGATGCGCGCGTTCGTGAAGAACGGCACGGTCAAGGCGTTCCAGTTGTGGGATCCGGGTCAACTGGGTTATCTCGCGGCGTTCGCGGCGGCCAATCTCGCATCGGGGACGATCACCGGCAAGGAAGGCGATTCGTTCGAGGCGGGCAAGCTGGGCAAGCGCACGGTGGGCAAGAGCGGGGAAGTGATTCTCGGCCCGCCGACGACCTTCGATGCCGCGAATATCGACAACTTCAATTTCTGACGAGAAGGGCGCGCTTCGAGCCTGAGAGGATGACGAAACGCCCTGCGGGGCGTTTCGTTTTTCAGCGGCTGCCGCGTTGTCGATGCACGAAGGAAAAGCCTTTGCGATCAAAGCGTTGAGGCGATGCTCCCACGGCTATCCACAAGGCTCTCCACAAAAACTGTGGACAACCGCACACATTCATTTGATTCCCTGGCCGCCGCGCATCACCTGCACGGCGGTCGCCGATTCGAACCGCGCGTGCACCATATCCCCGGATTTCAACCCGGCGAGCGGCACATCCGGCGCGGCTTGCAGCGTCACCGTCTTGTTCGGGCCGCGCAGCGTGATGCGCCGGTTCTTCGCATCGACGCGCTCGATCGTCCCGATCACCTCGACGACGCGCGCCTCCGCCGCCACGCCCCCGGACGCGGGAATCAACGCGTCCGTGTCGATGCGCTCGCGGATGCCGTTCGACTTCAACTTCGTCGCGCTCACGAGCACCGCGCTGCGATATTCGATGTTCACGATATCGCCGAGCTGAAGTTTCTTCACATCGCCGACTTCGGGATTCACCGCCACTTCGACGACGCGCCCGCCCGGACCCTGCAGCGACACGCTGTTCGTCGTCGGATCGATGCCGACCACGCGCGCCTGCACCTGCGCGATGGCCGCCGCGCCGCGCGTCGTCGGGGCGGACGCGGCATCGTCGGCGGATGCGCTTCCGATCGCGCCGAGAGCGAGCGCCACGCAGGCGGCGAGAATCCTGACCGAACGATGCGAAGCTTGAGATGACGAGCGGACCATGCCGTGCCTCCTTATGTTCGTGTTGCTTCAGTCAACTTGCGGAACGCGCTCAGCGGCGCGACTTCGACAGCAAATGTCCGAGCCCGAGGTTCGTCGCGATCTGCCAGATATAGACGCGCGAGTAACGCACGCCGTAGCGCCGCTCGATCAGTTCGCGCAGACGCGCATTGGTCCACGTATCGCTCTCGAAACCGTGTGCGCGCGCGGGCCCACGCAGCGCGGCGGCGATCCAGTCGAGCGCCTCGCGATCCAGCACCGACGCGCGCCCGCCGACGCCCATCTTGCCGAGCGCGTCGAGGCCGCCTTCGTCGACGATCGCCTTGTAACGCCGCACCGTTTGCAAGGAAAGATGCAGCGCCTCGGCCACCGCCTCGACCGACGCGCCACCGAGCAGCATGCGTCCGGCCGTCATGCGCCGCACGACGCTCGGCAGTGTGTCGGGACGGGAGAGCATGGCGCGCGCCGCTCGATCGTTAGGATTACTTCGGTTGACCGGGACGTCAGGCGCCACTGTGCGAACCCGAGCCGGTGCCTCGCGCGCGTTCCTGTGCCGGTCGATGCCGGCGAGCGGCGGGTGCAACGTTGCGGCGTCCGTATGCGTTCATGCGTGCCCCCTGGTCGAATGGAGACGGCGGGACTTGATCGGGCGTGCTTGACGTCAGGCCGATGCGTGGCTCGAATAGGAGCCGACTTACAGAGAAGTATCAATAAACGTTTTCAGGCTCGATGGGCAACCATCGGCGAAAATTTTTTGGGCTTGATAAATCCCTGTGAATTGCCTATGAACGCTGCCTATGAGCAGCGAAAACGCGACCGGCGAGCGCGCTGGGCGCAATGTACCGGGTCTGCGTTTCAAAGGACGCGCGCGAACCGCCGCGAGCGAGGCGCGGCCTGCCTCGGCAATGTGCCGACGACGCTCAAACGCGATAAAACTCGATGTCCTGCCCGGCGTGCACCGCACGCTTGAGCCACTCGGGCATATCGCCGATGCCGTCCCACGTATCGCCGCTCGCGTTTCGGAATATCGGCGCCCCGGCATCCGACGAATGCGGTATCAGGGGCAATTGCGGCATCGGCCGCTTTGCCTTGGGTGCGCCATGAGTCCCGTTGGTCTTGGTGAAGGAGGGCGGCGGCGGATTCTCCGCCGGCGCTTCGGCCAATGCTTCGGCCAACGCTCTTTCCGAAATGCCGAACTCAGCCATTCGGCTGCGCAAATACGCAATGATGCTGTCTCGCTTTCTTTCGTCCACGGCTTTCCTGATTCAGCTTTTTGATTTTCAGAGGACGAACCGAAACCCCGCGCGGACCGGGGCGGTTCGATGACTTGAATATATGTGTTTTATGAAGCGTGACGCAGTGCATGGCACGCGTCAATTAGTGTATTACCGCACGCCTATTAATTCGCGCGATGACTTTGCCTTTAATGTGTGCATTGCCACCAATGCGAACGTTCGCCCGCCCGAGCATCGCCGTGACGGACGCGCGAACGGGAAGCGCGCGGAACGTCACGTGGGGAGCCACGAACCGATGGCGAAGCCGCTCCGCCAATTCCGCATGGCGGCCGAAACCTCGCTAACTCTATTGTATGCTGCCGATGGCAACTATTAAAACGATTTAACGACTGTGTTGTTCCCCAGGTAATTCGGCACCGTGCGCGCGAATGGCGGCAATCAGCTCCGCGGGCGTAATTTCATAACGCACTTCGCGGTGAATGCCGGGTTTGCGCTCATCGATCTCAATCAGCAGTACGGCTTTGCCGTCCGCTGCCGGTTCGAGGCGCAGCGAACGCACTTCCTGTCCGCTGGCATCGTCGTATTCCGTCAGGAGCGTCATGGCGCCAGTGGCGGCGCTTCTCGGCATCGACATTCTTCCTCCCGTCTTGCGACGTCGTTGTTGTTGTGTCGCCGCGCCGAACACCGGCATGCACGAATATCGGGCGCGCCATGCGGAGTTTCAACTTGGCAAGTGAAGCGGACGCGAAGGATGGCGCGGCCCGCGCCGTCCTCCGGTATCTCATTATTGCCTGTCAAAAGCGCGCGCGTAAAGCGGGAGACCCGTCGAAGCCTTGCGACCCCTAATTTTCTCTGCTCAGGCCGATGTTTCAGGCGCTCGCGCCGATCGCGTCGCGCGCCTGGCTCGTGAGCTCGAACGACCGCAGACGCGCCTTGTGATCGAAGATCTGCGCCGTGACGATCAGCTCGTCGGCCTGCGTCTGATCGATGACCGAGCGCAGCCCGGCTTCGACATCGGCGGGCGCGCCGACGACCGAACACGCGAGCGAATGCTCGACGCCCGCGCGCTCGGCGTCGCTCCACGCGATCGACTCGACCGGCGGCGGCAATTGTCCGGGCGTGCCGCGCCGCAGATTGATGAACTGCTGCTGCAGCGACGTGAAGTGAAAGCGTGCTTCATCGGCGGTATCGGCGGCGAACACGTTCACGCCGACCATCGCGTAGGGCTTTTGCAGCGTCGCGGAAGGGCGGAATTGCTTGCGATAGACCTCGAGCGCGGTCAGCAGATAATCCGGCGCGAAATGCGACGCGAACGCGAACGGCAGCCCGAGCGCGGCCGCGAGTTGCGCCGAGAACAGCGACGAGCCGAGCAGCCAGATCGGCACGTTCAGGCCGGCGCCGGGCACCGCGCGCACGCGCTGGCCTTCGACCG
Organism: Caballeronia sp. LZ028; assembly: GCF_031451415.1. Classification (NCBI taxonomy): domain Bacteria; kingdom Pseudomonadati; phylum Pseudomonadota; class Betaproteobacteria; order Burkholderiales; family Burkholderiaceae; genus Caballeronia; species Caballeronia sp. LZ028. The sequence goes on from NZ_JARUXN010000004.1 coordinate 641,992, forward strand.
GATCGGCGAAGTAGCGCTGCAATTCGACGACGTCATCGGGAAACGATTCGGCGCTGCCGTGCAGGTCGCGGCGCAGCGCTCGCGCCGTGGTCTGGTCGGTGCCGGGTGCGCGTCCGAGTCCGAGATCGATGCGTCCCGGAAACAGCGAAGCCAGCGTGCCGAACTGCTCGGCGATCACGAGCGGCGCGTGATTCGGCAGCATGATGCCGCCCGAGCCGACGCGAATCGTCTTCGTGCCCGCCGCGATATGGCCGATCACGACGGCGGTCGCCGCGCTGGCGATGCCCGTCATGTTGTGGTGCTCGGCGAGCCAGTAGCGCAGATAACCCCAGCGCTCGGCGTGCTGGGCGAGATCGAGCGAATGGGCGAAGGCGTCGGCCGGCGTCGAGCCGAGCGGAACCGGGGAAAGGTCGAGTAGGGAGAAGGGGATCATTGCGGCTTTCCGAAAGCGTGACGGATCGCGATGCATCCGGCATCGCGCTGGTTTCACGCGCTGAAAAGACCGATTGTGCCGAAAGTCCGCGGAATCTGCCGGAATGCACCGTGGGGCGAAGTGTCAGGCGAGGCGAGGATAGCCGCGCTCGATGGCCTCGCGCTCGTAGTCGAGAATGGCCGCGTAGTCCGTCTGTGTGCGTCTGACGATGCCTTTGAGCCTCAGCCGTGCGGCGAGCGCGGGGTCGTCCGCGAGTGCATCGGCGAGGGCGTCGAGGATTGCGTCGATGGAATCCGGCGGCACGCGCAGCGACGCGATGAACGGCAGCGCGCTCGCGCCGGCGGTCACGTCGAGCACGCGCACGCCCGCCGTCAATTCGGGCAGATGCGCCTGCGCGAACGCGAACGTGACGCAGTCGATCGCGGCGATGTCAGCGCGCGCTTCGGCGATTGCGGCGAGCGACGCGAGATGCGCGCCGGTTTTCGTCACCGACGCGAAAAAGCGCCCGTCGTGCGCGTAAGGAGCGACGGCGTGTCGGAAAAGGTTCATGCCGCTGTTGGAATCGTCGTCGTTGTAGGCTGCGCGCAGGTTCCGGCAGTCTTCGACCGATTGCGCGCCGACACGCGCCCCGACGACGATCACGCTGCGATAAGCGCCGGTTTCGCAGCCGGGCGCGTTGAAATCGGGCGCGCCTACGACTTGCACGCGATTCGCGAGCGCATGCACGAGCGGATAGCCGCAGGTTTGCGACAACAACACGTCGTCGCGCAGCCAGAACGCGGTGAGATCCGCACCGGGATCGACGATCTCGAGCGTATCGCCGCGTGCGCGTAGCCAGTCCGCGAGCTGCTCGCGGACACGTTCGAGCAGCGTGCGCCAATCCGCGGCGAGCGCGGGCGCGACGTTGTACATCGGCAGGGCGGCGATCCAGTGCATGACGCGAATCGTACCGTGGGAGGCGTCAGCTCGCGAGACGCGCGGGTTCGCGGCGCGCGTCGCGGCGTCGATCGGCAGATGCGTCCGGCGCGGCGAACGGATGCACCGGTTCAGCAGCCTGCGCGAACGCGTGACGGCTCGCCCATTCGCCGTATCCGCGCACGACGAAACCGCCGTTGCTCGCGCGATAGGCATCGCGCCGCCGTGCATAGATCCGCCCGAGCGCGAACCACGGCACGCCCGGCAGATCGTGATGCACGGCGTGAAAGTTATTGTTGAGAAAGAGCAGTCGCCACGGCCACGCAGCCTCGTTGACGACCGTGCGTTCGCTATGGCTCTCCGCCGCGCGATGCTCCTGAAACGAGCGAATCGACGCCAGCGCGAGCGACGCATAGCCGACACCGAACACGAAGGCGCGCCACGGAATGCCGCATCGCGTGTCGAGCCAGCTCGCGAGCAGCACGAGCGACGCGAGATGCACGATCCAGCTCGCGACGATTTTCCAGCGCCGCTCGACGACGGCCTGCGCCGCCTCGCGCCACGATGCCGCGATCGAGAACCACGGCCCGACGAGCATCCGGCCCGCGAAGGTATTGCGCGCGGCGAGCGCGGCGCGCAGGACGGGACCCGCGCTCGCCCACTGTTCGGGCGTCACGTAATAGCTCTCGGGATCGCGTCCCGGCTCGGTCAGATGCGCGTCGTCGTGATGCCGCAGATGCGACTCGCGATACACCTCATACGGAAACCACACCGCGAGCGGGGCGATGCCGATGAGCATGTTGACGAGCGGCCAGCGCGTCGGATGACCGTGCATCAGCTCGTGCTGCAGGGACATATACCAGCACGACAGCACCGCGAGCAGCGCGACGGCCGGAACCAGCCCGATCGCGCGCGCGTTGAGCGCGACGCCGAACCATCCGCCGTAGATCGCGACGGCGACCGCCCACGTCGGCCATTCGCTGCGCCAGCGCCAGGTTTCGCGCTGGCGTTGGAGTTCCTGGCGTTGGGCGTCGTCGAGATAGCGGGGCATGGCGGACGTCGAAAATGGCGAAGGGCCATGGTAGCGGCGCGTCGCACGCCTCCCAACCAAGGAATCCGGCTAAGGATTTCGCATTCGACGCAATATGCATCCGATTTTTGACCATGCATCGGCGCACGTTATGCTTTGTCCCTTCATCCTCGCAAGCGCGCGCATATGTCCGAACCGATCGAGCCCGCTTCCGCGCCGCATCAGGCGCATCGCAACCTGCCGCGCAAATCCGCGCGGCTCATCGGCGGGCTGATCGCGTTCAACGTGCTCGCATGGCTCTGGGCGTTGGTCGCGTTCCGTCACTATCCGCTGCTGCTCGGCACGTCGTTGCTCGCGTATTCGCTCGGGCTGCGCCATGCGGTCGATGCCGACCATATCGCCGCCATCGACAACGTCACGCGCAAGCTGATGCACGAAGGCAAGCGGCCGCACTTCGCCGGCTTCTTCTTTTCGCTCGGACATTCGACGATCGTCATCGCCGCCACCGCGCTCATCGCCGCGACGGCGATGGCCGTGCACGGCCGGTTCGCCGAGTACCGCGAGATCGGCGGAATCATCGGCACGTCGGTGTCGTCGCTCTTTTTGTTCGCGATCGCGGCGATGAACCTGTTCGTGCTGCGCGGCGTATGGCGCGCGTTCCGTCGCGTGCGGCGCGGCGAAACCTGCCGCGACGACGACATAGACATGCTCACGGTCGGCGGCGGTCCGCTTGCGCGCATCGCCCGTCCGCTTTTCAGGCTGATCGGCAAGAGCTGGCACATGTATCCGCTCGGCTTTCTGTTCGGCCTCGGCTTCGACACGGCGACCGAAATCGGGTTGATGGGCATCGCGGCGGCCGAAGCGGCGCGCGGCATGCCGGTGTGGTCGATTCTCGTGTTCCCGATGCTGTTCACGGCGGGCATGTCGCTCATCGACACTGCCGACAGCCTGCTGATGACCGGCGCCTACGGCTGGGCCTTCATGAAGCCGATCCGCAAGCTCTACTACAACCTCACCGTGACGCTCGTCTCGGTGCTGATTGCCGTGCTGATCGGCGGCATCGAGGCGCTCGGGCTGATCGCGGACCGGCTGCGGCTGAAGGGCGGACTGTGGGACGTGGCAGCGTCGCTCTCCGAGCACTTCGGGATGCTCGGCTACGGCATCGTCGCGCTGTTCGCGGCGTGCTGGATCGTCTCCGCGCTCATCTACAAGTGGCGCGGTTACGAATCGCTCGACGGCGGCGTCGCCAGATAACCAACGGGCATTCTTCCTGCTTCGTGGATGCGCCAGCCGCTCATCCACATTTCGCATCGAGCGGCGTTCAGGGAGAAAGAACATGAACGACCCGCAAGCGGGGGCCGACTCGCCGCATCTCGACAGCGCCGAGCAGGAGCAAGCCGCCGAGCATTCCGCACCGCATCCGCTCGTCATCCACGAGATCGTGCGCGAGGAAGGCGAAGTCGCGATGGAGCGCACCTTCGCCGCGCTGATGTGGTCGGCGCTCGCCGCCGGCCTGTCGATGGGATTCTCCTTTCTCGTCCAGTCGATTCTCGAAAGCGCGCTGCCGGAGGCCCGCTGGACGGGACTCGTATCGAGCTTCGGCTACACGATCGGCTTCGTCTTCGTGATCCTCGGACGTCAGCAGCTCTTCACCGAAAGCACGCTGACGGCGGTGCTGCCGGTCCTTACGCGGCGCGATTTGTCGACGTTGTTCAAGGCGCTGCGCCTTTGGGCGATCGTGCTTTTCTTCAACCTGGTCGGGACGACGATCTTCGCCGCAATCCTGCAGATTCGCGGCGTCTTTTCGCCGGAAGTGAGCGAGGCGCTCGCCAAGGTCGCGATGACGCCGCTTTCCGCGGATTTCGGCGTGACCGTCGTTCGCGGCGTGTTTTCCGGCTGGTTGATCGCGCTGATGGTATGGCTGCTGCCGAGCGCGCGCTCGGGGCGGCTCCTCACGATCCTGCTCGTGACCTACACCGTCGCTGTGAGCAAGCTCACGCACGTCATCGCCGGATCGGTCGAAGCGGCCTACGCGGTGATGATCGGCGCGGCGGACATCTCCGACTACTTCTTCGTGTTCCTCGTGCCGACGTTCATCGGCAATGTGATTGGCGGCGTGTCGCTCGTCGCGATCGTCAATCACGCGGCGATCGCGCCAGAGATCACGAGCGCGCCGCAGCGGCATCGCGACTAAGCGCGCATTATTTGTTGTTGCCCGCGCCCGTGCCGTAAAGGCCGTTGTTGAAGCCGGTGCTGCCCTCGGCCTTGTGCTTCTTGTCGGCGGTCGCGGCGCGGCCCTGCGCGGCATCCTTCGATTGCGGTTTCTGCGATTCGACCAGCGGCGAGCCCGATGGATTCGCGCGCGAGCTCGAATCCGACTGACGGCTTTCCTGTCGCTCCGAGCCGCCGCCGTTCGTGATCTGCGCGACGCCGACCGTGCTGAACGTCGCGATGAGACTGGCGACGATCGCGTTCGCGAGCATCGGCGAGGGCCGGCGCGATGCGCCCGCGCGGTCGTGAAAGAAAGTGGACATGGCGATTCCCGGCATGATCGAAAGACTAGCTTTCGAGCATGAACGGTGCCTGACGCGGCAAAGCGGCGCGTTGAAACGCGCGTGCCGTGAATCGTCGGAAGTTCAAAGGACCGTTGCACGCCCGCTTCGTCGCGAGACGCGGGCGCGAACGAGGGATTCGCGCCGCAGCGCGAGCGGCGAAAGCGGTTCTTAGGCCGCTTTCGCCCAAAGCCTGTTGGTCGATCTTTTACGGCTGCCGGAGCCGTCGCGCGGACCGCTGTCGACTGTGTCGAGCGCGACGCGCAACGCTTCGATGCGTTGCTTCTGCGCCGGCACGAGCGCGTAACCCTTGACCACGGCTGCCAGCCGCTCGCGCCAGTATTCGACGTTGAGCGTGCCGGAAGACTGCTTGTGCATCGTGCGAAGTTGCGCGAGTGCGCGCTCGATGTGCTGAAGCTCGACGTCAGCCAACGCCGAGGGCAAGAGACTGCCCTTGGTCTCGTTTTTCTTCTTCATTATTTGGTCTTCCTCTCGGCCATACGACGGCTTGTCCCGACATCGGACACGCGCGCCGTTGAGGCACCCCGTTCACCCGCGCATATTTTTGTGGCTAAGCGGGTGGCCCTTGCTCTTTTCTTCGGATGACCGATCGTTGCCTGTCTCGGCGATTTCGATCGTTAACAAAAATGTACGCAACGCGGACCTGATGGCTCCGTCTGTCATCGCACATTGGTGTGAGAGCAACGCGGGGATTTCGATGTTGCGTCGCGCAAGGGCGACGCAGGCCGATCATTCGTCGTTCGCGGACGGCGTTTTTGCCGTGCGTTTGCCGCTGCGGCCGATCTGTTCTTCCATCGCGAGATCGAGCTTGCTGGCCTTGCGCGGCTTGGCCGGATCGCGGGCGTTGACGAACGCGACGAAGTCGTCCATCGGCATCGGCTCGGAGATTTTCTTCGTGCCTTCGGGCGCGCGCTCGGCGAGATAGAAGTAGCCGCCCGGCATCGAGATGGCCGCGTAATTCGCGTTGCCGCTGCGCGTCTTGAGCCGTTCGACGGCGCTGATGGCTTTGGTCGAGCGCATGGTCCTGTCTGCTTATTTCTGAGGTTCGTCGTGAGCGGTGGCGTCCGCCGGCGCGCATTTCTTGCCCGCGCCTTCGATCCACATGTTCGACGGATGACGCTGCCCCGGATAGTACCGGTACGTGGTCTCGCCGTTGTCGTAGCGGACCTTGATGACGTTGGAATCGCCGAATTCGAGCATCACGCCTTGCGGGATGGACGTCTGCTTGTATTGGGCGTCGTGCTTTTTCGCTTCGGCGGCGATGCATTGCACGATGCCGTTCACCTTGTTTTCCGTCGACGATTTCTCGACTTCGGGTTGTCCTGCATCTTCGTTATGAAACTGGGCGCAGGCGGCGAAAAGCACAGGCAACGCGAGCGCCGCGGCGAGTTTTTTCATGGTCTTTCCCGTTTGATCTTCTGGTGCCGAACACGACATTAGAGCACAAGCCCTTGACAGTCAGGTCACGCTGCAGCAAGGCCCGCGCCCGCGTGCGCCGCGCTTCATGCGTCGGGCGGCACGCCGAGCAGCGGCAGCGTCGCGCCGACGATGCCCGAGAACACCGGCCCCGCGACCGTTCCGCCGTAATAGGTGCCCCCCGTGGGCTCGTCGATCATCACGGCGACGATCACGCGCGGATCGCTCATCGGCGCGATGCCGACGAACGACGCGCGGTACTTGTTCGCCGCATACGAGCGTCCGACCTGCTTGCGCGCCGTGCCCGTCTTGCCGCCGACGCGATAGCCTTCCACCGCCGCCGCGCGGCCCGTGCCGTGGTCGCCGGTCGCGTTTTCGAGCATGTTGCGCACGGCCTTCGCGGTCGCGGGCTTCGTCACCTGCACGGCGTCGCGGCGCGTTTCGCCGTGAATCAGCGTGGCGGGATAAAAGCGTCCGTCGCCGGCGTACGCCGTGTAGATCTGCGCGATCTGCACGAGCGACAGCGATAAACCGTAGCCATACGCCATCGTCGCCTGTTCGATCGGCTTCCAGCGCTCGGGCGCGCGCAGGCGGCCGGTCGCGGCGCCCGGGAACGTCAGCTCGGGCGCGCGGCCGATGCCGTATTCGCGGTACTTGTCCCAGATCGTCTGCGCGGGAATCTGCAGCGCGAGCTTCGTGAGCGCGACGTTGCTCGACATCTGCACCGCCTCGGACACGGTGATGACGCCGTGATTCGACGTGTCGTGAATCACGTTCGGGCCGAGCTTGAACGTGCCCGGCGATGTGTCGATGCGCGTTTCGGGCCGCACGCGGCCGAGATCGATCGATAGCGCGGCGACGAGCGGCTTGATCGTCGAGCCGGGCTCGAAGGTGTCCGTGAGCGCGCGGTTGCGCAACTGCTCGCCGGTGAGGCGCGAGCGATCGTTCGGATCGAAGCTCGGATAGTTGGCGAGCGCGAGCACTTCGCCGTTCTTCGCATCCAGCACGACGACGCTGCCCGCGCGCGCCTTGTGCTTCGCGATCGCCGCCTTGAGTTGCGAATGCGCGAGTTGCTGGATGCGCCGGTCGATCGTCAACTGAATGGTTTCGCCGTTCTGCGGCATGGCCGGCTCGCCGATCTGCGAGACCACGCGCCCGAGCCGGTCGCGGATCACTTCGCGCTGGCCGGCCGCGCCCGTCAGACGCGCGTCGGCGGCCAGCTCGACGCCTTCCTGCCCGTGATCCTCGTTATTCGTGAAGCCGACGACGTGCGCCGCCGATTCGCCTTCGGGATAGAAGCGCTTGGTGTCCGGCACGAGCGTGATGCCCGCGCGCCCGATCGTCGCGATGCGCTCGGCGGTTTCCGCTTCCACCTGACGTTTGAGCAGGACGAACGCGCGAGTCCCGTCGATGCGGCGCTGCAGATCCTTCGGCGGCATGTCGAGCAGGCGCGCGATCTCGCCACCGTGATCGCCGTCGAAGAGCTTGGGCGTCGCCCAGACTTCGTAGGTCGCGAGGCTGACGGCGAGCATCGCGCCATTGCGATCGACGATGCGTCCGCGCGTCGCCGAGAGCGCCAGCGTGCGCTGATAGCGCTTCTGGCCTTCGCCGATATAGAACTTGTGGTCGATGACCTGGACCCACAGCGCGCGTCCGGCTAGCGTCAAAAACGCCGCCGTCACCCCGATGACGACGAGCCGCGAGCGCCAAGCCGGCAGCCGGTTTGCGAGCACCGCGCTGCGGTGATGCGTCTGGAAATCGCTGCCGCCGCGCGTCTTCTTCTTGAACATCGTGGTCTTCTGATTAAGCTTGGTTGGGCAGACGGGCGAGGGCGGCGTCGAGTTCGGCGCCATCCGGCAGACGAATGCCGAGTTCGCCTTCGAGCACGCGGCGCAGACTGGCCGTGCCGTCGAGTTCGCGATGATCGCTGCCTTCGCGTTCGTCGTGGATCGAGAAACGCCGGTTGAACAGGGCGAGGCGCTTGCCCGGCGCGAGACGCGCGGCGAGCAGGTTGTGCAGGAAGATCGACTGCGGATACATCGACACGAAATGATTGGCCATCTCGTAGTCGGCGTCATACTGCGGATCGAGGTCGAAGCGATAGACGTTCGTCCACGCGCCGTTCACGAGCGCCTGCAGGATGTAGCCGGGCGCTTCGCCGGCCCCTTCGAGGCGGAAAGCGCCGTGCGGTGTGATCTGTTCGAGGCCCGTCTGGAGCGCGAGCGGCGCGGAAAGCGTCATGCCGCCGAAGCCGACGTCGGCGAGGAACGCGCCTTCGTCGAGATCGACGAGCAGCAGCATATGCGTGCGCGCAGGCATGTCAGACAGCTCGCGGCCCCACAGGACGCGTCCTGCGAAGCTGCGCACGCGAAAACCGAGCGTCTGAAGTACGCTGCGAAACAGCAGGTTGTGCTCGTAGCAGTAGCCGCCGCGCCGTCCGGCGACGAGCTTGCGCTGGATCGATTCGAGATCGAGCCGGATCGGGCGGCCGATCAGCACGTCGAGATTTTCGAAGGGAATGGCCTGAGGATGCAGCAGATGCAGCGCGCGCAGTGTGTCGAGCGTCGGTGCGGGCCGCACGGATTCCGCGTACCCGATGCGCTCGAAGTAGGCGGCGAGGTCGATGGAAGTGTCGTGTGCGTTCATATGGAGTTCAGGCTTCGTCAAGCTTCGATGTCGCAATGTCCGCGAGTGCTGTCGTCAGGCGCGCATATTTTACGACACGAAAGGTTAAAAATTACAAAATGCATACGTTATTCGTCGCGCGAGCTTGCAACGCGTCGTTCGAATGAACTGCGCCGCATCGATGCAGGTCTTTCCAGGTTCAAGCGCAACTGACAAGGGGCGATACGCCATGCCGAAAGAATTGAACGAAGCGAATCAATCGAAGGAAAACAACCCGGCCAGCGCGACGTGCGCCGGCAAGCATCCCGCGCCGCCATGCACGCTCGTGATTTTCGGAGCGGGCGGCGATCTCACCAAGCGCTTGCTGATGCCGTCGCTCTACAACCTGTCCGCCGACAAGCTGCTCGACGACGGCATGGAGATCATCGGCGTGAATCACGGCGAGCGCGAGACGTCCGAATGGCGCGACGAGCTCACGCAATCGCTGCGCACGTTCGCCGCCGACAAGGCCGCGACGTTTCACACGTCGCAGTTGAACGAGGACGCGTGGAACTGGGTCGTCGGGCGGCTCGAATATTTCCCCGGTGAATTCGAAGAGGACGAAACCTTTGCCCGGCTCAAGGCGCGGCTCGCGCAGGCGAAGTCGGACAACGTCGTGTTCTATCTCGCGGTGGGCGCGCGGTTCTTTCAGCCGATCATCGAGCATCTCGGCGCGGCGGGCATGCTCGAAGAGAAGGACGGCAATTTCAGACGGCTTGTCATCGAGAAGCCGTTCGGCAGCGATCTGGCGTCGGCGCAGGAACTGAACCGCTGCATCCTCAAGTATGCGGACGAGTCGCAGGTGTACCGCATCGACCATTTTCTCGGCAAGGACACGGTGCAGAGCATTCTCGCCGTGCGCTTCGCCAACGCGATGTTCGAACCGATCTGGCGGCGCGAGTACATCGACAACGTGCAGATCACGGCGGCGGAGACGATCGGCGTGGAAGGGCGCGGCAAGTTCTACGAGCAGACGGGCGCGTTTCGCGACATGCTGCCGAACCATCTGTTCCAGTTGCTCGGCATGGTCGCGATGGAGCCGCCGAATTCCTTCGATGCCGAATCCGTGCGCGACAGAAAAGCCGAAGTCTTCGATGCGATCCGTCCGCTCACCGCCGACGACGTCGTGCTCGGCCAGTACGAAGCCGGACCCGCCGGGCCGGGCTACAAGGAAGAACCGGGCGTGGCCAAAGATAGCCGGACCGAAACCTACGCGGCGGCGCGCGTGTACGTGGAGAACTGGCGCTGGGCCGGCGTGCCGTTTTATCTGCGCACGGGCAAGCGGCTCACCGAGCGTCGCACGGAGATCGCGGTGCAACTGAAGGCGGTGCCGTTTTTGCTGTTTCGCGATACGCCCGTCGATGCGCTGACGCCGAATGTGTTCACGCTGCGCATCGATCCGGCGCACGGCACGAGCTTCGATTTCAACGTGAAAGTGCCGGGACCGGTAATGCAGATCGGCAAGGTGCGTTCGAGGTTCGACTATGCCGACTTCTTCGCGGAGCGCGCGAACGTCGGCTATGAGACGCTGCTCTACGACTGCATGCTCGGCGACGCGACGCTCTTTCAGCGCGCGGACAGCATCGAGACGGCTTGGGCGGCGGTGGATCGCGTGCTGCATCCGGACAGTCCGCTGCCCGTGCGCGGTTACGCGGCGGGCAGCGCGGGGCCGGCCGAAGCGGACGAGCTGCTTGCCGACGACGGCCGCGCGTGGCGACCGCTGACCGACGCGCACAAGAAGAACTGAACTCATCTCATCGCAACGCAAACTCAAAAGGACAACGAGCGTGAGCACAGAATCAAGAGCCAAGCAGAAGACCCACGTCACGGCGGACAAACTCGCGATCAAGGCGGAACGCATTCTCGCGATCGATATCGGCGGGACCGGGTTGAAGGCGGCCATCATCTCGGAGGACGGTGAGATGAAGAGCGACCGCGTGCGCGTGGCGACGCCGCATCCGGCGAAGCCCGACGTGGTCGTGGAGACGCTCATCGAACTGATCGCCCCGATCGTCGCCGAGCCGCCGACGCACATTTCCATCGGCTTTCCGGGCGTCGTGCGCGATAACGTCGTGCTGACCGCGCCGAATCTCGGCACGCCCGCCTGGCGCGGCGTGCCGCTCGCGCAACTGATCGCCGAGCGCCTCGGCAACGTGCCCGCGCGCATGATCAACGACGCCGAGATGCAAGGGCTCGCGGCGATCGAAGGGCGCGGCATCGAAATGGTGCTGACGCTCGGTACGGGCGCGGGCACCGCGCTCTTTCGCGACGGCGAACTGATGCCGCATCTGGAGCTCGCGCATCATCCGGTCGCGAAGGACAAGACTTACGACGAGTACATCGGCAACGCGGCGCGCGAGAAGGCGGGCAAGAAGCGCTGGAGCCGGCGCGTGGAGAAGATCATCGGCATCCTGGCGACGCTGACGAACTACGACAAGCTGTGGATCGGCGGCGGCAACGCGGCGCATATCAAGTTCAAGCTGCCGGATAACGTCGCGGTCGTGTCGAATGCGGCGGGCATCGAAGGCGGCGCGCGGCTGTGGCATCCGCGCTCGGTGCGCGAGACGCGCCAGTTGCCGCATTTCAATCAGCGTGAAGGGGCGCACTGATGAACGCCAACAGCAAATACGGACTTCACAGCGTGAACGGCGACGCCGATGCGGCATTCGCCGCGCTCGCCAAAGCGGAACTCGTCGTCACCGATTGCGACGGCACGCTGCTCTATACCGACAAGGCATTGGGCCAACCGGCGATTGACGCCGTGCGTCGCCTGAAGGAAGCGGGCGTGCGCTTTACCGTGGCGAGCAGCCGGCCGGGCAAGGGCATGAGGCATATCGTTGAGGCGCTCGACGTCGACATGCCTTACGCGTCGTACAACGGCGGCAGTCTCGTCAGGCCGGGCACGTGGGATTTGCTGTCGTCGCACAAGCTGCCGCGCGATGTCGTGCAGACATCGCTCGAAGCGCTCGCGTCGGCGAACGTCGACGCGTGGGTGTTCATCGACGACGCCTGGTATCTGACGAATCCCGAAGGCACCTACGTGCCGCTCGAGACGCGCACGGTCGGCTACGAAGGCGTGCTCGTCACGCGTTTCGACGATGTCGATCTCGGCGAGGTCGACAAGATCGTCGGCTCGACCGCCGATACGGCGCTGCTCGCGCGCGTCGAAAGCAGCGTGCAAAAGCAACTGGAAGGCCGCGGACACGCCGCGCGCTCGCAGACCTATTACCTCGATATCACGAGCCTGGAAGCGAACAAGGGCACCGCGGTACGCGAACTGGCGCAACTCGCGAACGTGCCGCTCGAACGCGTGGCCGTGCTCGGCGACATGGGCAACGATGTGGCGATGTTCGAGATCGCGGGCGTATCGATCGCGATGGGGCAGGCATCCGACAGCGTGCAGCGTCGCGCGAGCCTGGTCTCGAAGAGCAACGACGAGGACGGCTTCGCGGTCGGCATCGACGCGCTCTTGGCGGCGCGCGGCTGAAGGAAGAAGGGACATCGACGCGCTGCGCAGCCTTGACGGATGAGCGGCCGCGTCGAAGTTCAGAATGATCCGCGTGTTTGGTTCAAAAGCGCGCGCTGCGGATCAGGCTCACGCTCGTTACGGATGATGCAGGGAAATCAACGACGGCGCATCGGTGCGCGCGGGGCGCCTCCACCGGCACGCTCGTCTTTGTGACGGAAGTTGATGCGGCCCTTCGTCAGGTCGTACACCGACAGTTCCAGCGTCACGCGGTCGCCGGCCAGAATACGGATGTGATTCTTGCGCATGCGGCCCGAGGCGTAAGCGCCCACGACGACGCCGTTGTCCAGCGTCACGCGATAGCGGCTGTCGGGAAGCACTTCGTCAACGATACCGTCGAGTTCGATGAGTTCTTCTTTCGCCATATGGGGCTCCTGTAATGAGTTGTAGTGGGTGCTGCCGCGCATCGCGCGAAAAACGCGCATTCGACGCCAACGAACCGTTCTGCGCCGCTGCCCGAAAGCGTCGTCGCTACGAATCGTGAGTGGCGATGCAAAGCGTGGCCTGGCGCGTCCATGCACGATAAACGTGCATGCGGGCGCGCCGCGTCTCTATCTCAGGCTCGTCGTGAGCTTGACGGCATAGGCCGGACGACAGGGCGAACCGCGGATGCGGCGCGCCGTGGCCGGCATGACCGGGACGGCGACATCGGCAACAGCAGAGCCGATGTGCGGTTGAAACGGAAAAGCAACGTGTGCTGCGGAAGTGAGCGCTTCTGCCGTGCGCTTACGTCATGTGCGGTCGATAGGCCGATTTTGCAAGGCCAGATGACATTCTCTCGCAAATCGCTTGATTAGACAACGAATTTCGCCCGAAGGTTCCGAAAAGGAACATTCTTGCTACAGCCAGCCGGCCTTCTTGAAGCGCCAGTAGAGCACGACATCGACCACCAGCATGACCGCGAGACACGTCGGGTAGCCGTAGACCCAGTCCAGTTCGGGAATCGACTTGAAGTTCATGCCGTAGATGCCGGCGATCATCGTCGGCACGGCGAAGAGCGCGGCGAACGAGCCGAGGCGCTTGGTCACTTCGCTTTCCGCGAGCGCGATCAGACCGAGATTCACCTGGATCGCCGTGACGATCATTTCGCGCCGTCCTTCGATGGTCTTCACGATGCGCAGCAGGTGATCGTACACGTCGCGGAAATATTCCTGCATGCCGGAGCACACGCCGGGCGAGCGCCCGCCATACAGCTTGCTGACGGCTTCGAGCAGCGGCGCGGTGTGATGCTGCAGGATCGTCATGCGCCGCTTGAGCGAGTACAGATCCTCGATGATCTCGCGCGATTCCACCGAGCCTTTTTGCTCGAAGATGCGCTCTTCCACTTCGTCGACTTCCGCGCCGAGCGTCTCGAGCACGGGAAAGTATCGATCGACGACCGCATCGAGCAGCGCGTACATCACGAACGCGGGGCCGTGCTTGAGCAGATGCGGCTCGCGCTCGCAGCGCTTGCGCACTTCCTGAAAACCTTGCGTCGTGCGGTTGCGGACCGAAAGCACGTAGTTCGTGCCGACGAACACGTTCATTTCGCCGACGAGCACTTCGCCTTCTTCGTCGAATTCGACCGTATGAAAGACCGCGAACAGCGAGTCGCCGTATTCCTCGATCTTCGGCCGCTGATGACCGTGCTGCGCGTCTTCGACCGCCAGCTCGTGCAAGCCGAACTGCTGCGTCATGTGCGCGAGCTCGCCGGGACCGGGCTCTTTCAATGCAACCCAAATGAAAGAGTCGGGCAGATCGCGATAGGCGTTGATGTCGTCGATCTCGACGTCCGCGAGCTTTCGGCCATTCTGATAAGCCGCGCAATTGACCAGCATGGGGCGCCCTTTATCGTTATCTGGATATAACCGGCCACGTGTCGATGGACGCTCGAAGTCGCGTGATTTCGCCAGAGGCGCGAGCGCGTGGCCTTGATCCATCGAATCTTAGCCGGACACGCGCCCGGCTGCCAGCACGCGCGGATTCTCCGGCGCTCGTTGTCTGCCGTCAGTTCGAGACGAGGTCGATGTTGTATTCGGGCGGCGCCGGCAGACTCGGGACGTGCGCCGCCTGCGAATCGAACTTGGTGAGCTTGCCTTCGACCGTCGCGCCGATATCCATGCGCAACTGCTGATAGTAGATGTTGCCCAGCACGCGCGCGTTCGACTGAAGTTCGACGAAATGCGCGACGGTGACATCGCCCGTCACGCAGCCGTTGATGATGACGTTATAAGCGCTCACGTTGCCGCGAATCGCGCCCTGATCGCTCACGACGAGCAGCGTTTCTTCGCCCGGACGGCCGGCCACGTTGCCCGTGACCTGGCCGTCCATGCGCAGGCCTTCGCTGAACTCGAGATCGCCCGAGATATGCACGTTATGCGCGACGAGCGTCGCGAGCTTGGCCATCTTGATGCCGTTGGAATCCTTCTTCGATGAAAACATGTCGAGTCCTTGCGATGCGGTAAAGGGTTGCTGCACGAAGCCCGCGCTGACGCGTGCCGCTCAATTGGGTTTTTGTTGCTTCCTGAGGAAAGCGAGATCGGTCTGCAGACGCTGGATTTCGGCCGCGCTGTCCTTTGCGCGTTCTTCCAGCGAGGTACGGCTCGCCATCTCCTGTTCGAGCGCGAGCTGCGCATGCGCGAGCTGCTCGCGCAGCTTCTGCTCGGAGACGGGCGGCGCGCAGAGCGTGTCGAGCTTGCGCACGTCTTCATGCGAGCGTTTGAGTGCGAAGCCTGCGGCGGCGAGCGCCGCGATCGCACACACGGCCGCGATCAGTCCGAGCCAGATGCCCGCGCCGCGCCTCGGCGTCAGCGAATAGGACTGGCGGGAGAGTTGCAGCGACAGCCGCTTCGAATCAACTTTGCGCATGCGACAAACGCCTGAAGAGCGCGAGATAGGGAGAAGGATTGATCTGAGCGCCGTCGACGATCACTTCGAAATGCAGATGCGGCCCCGTCGAGCGGCCGGTCGAGCCGACTTCCGCGATCACCTGTCCCGGCATCACGAATTCGCCGGTTTTCACGAAGATGCGCGACGCGTGTCCATAGCGCGTCACCATGCCGTCGCTGTGGCGGATGTCGACCGAAATGCCGTAGCCGTTGCGCTCGCCCGCCGCGATGACGCGTCCGCCCGCGCTGGCGAGAATCGGCGTGCCCGCCGGTCCGGCGAAGTCGATGCCGGGATGAAAGCTCAGACGCGCCGTGAACGGGTCCAGACGGTTGCCGTAAGGCGAGCCGCTGCGCAGGCCGGGTGCCGGATTGCGGCCGGGAAAGGCCATGTACGCGGCGTAGTGGGCGAGCGTTTGCGTCTGCAATTGCGAGACTTCGTCGTTCAGGCAATCGATGATCCGATGCGCGCTCTTCAAACGCTGCCGCGGCGCGCCCGCCGCCGCGCGGCCGATATCGCACAGGCGCGGCGGCAAGGCGGGGCCGCCCGCGCCGTCGAGCGACGTGGCTGGCTCTTCGCTGTCGGGCAGCGGCGGCACGTCATGCACGCCGGACGTGCCGCCCGCGCCGTGCGCGGCCTTCAGATGCGTGTCGAATTCGTGCAGCTCGCTGACTTGCGCGGACAGGCCTTCGACGCGCGGCGTCAGCTCGATCAGCGCGGCATTGATGCGGCCGAGCTCTTCGATCTCGTACGAGCGGCGCGACATCAGCGTCTGCTCCTCGCCGAGATGGCTGCGCGCGAACATGGTGCCGATCGCGATGCCGAGCGCGAGCGCGGCCACGAGAAGCGTAATGGCGCCGATGACCGCGATGGCGCGCGCCGTGCGGGCCTCGACGAAACGGATGCGCTGGCGGGACATGGACCGCCGTGACCAGATGACGAAAGCCATTAGCGCACGGCGCGGCCCGTCGGGGCAGCGGAAAAGAAACTAGAGGAAATCACGGGAATGGAGTGCGCCGCGCTCTCCACGGCAATGCAATGAAACTGGCCGGCGATTATGCCCGAGCTCGCGTGGGCGAGTGACGTTTCGGCAGGACATCGAAGCAAAATTCCACGAATTTATCGAGTCAAATTTTGTGATGTTCGCGGTGGCGTCACGCATACCACGTTCGGTCTCGAATCGCTGTCAAAAAGCGTGTCGCCGGTCAGGATCACTTGACATCGACCCAGGCCATCTGCGCGCCGTCTCCCATCAGGAAGCCGCGGTTCGCTTCGGCCGCCGCGCGCAGGTAGTCCCATACAGCCGTGATGCGCTTCAGCTTGCGCAAATCCTCGCGGCAGGACAGATAGAAGGCGCGCGTCACGACGATATCGTCGGGCAAGACCGGCACGAAGCGCGGATCGGGCGCGGTCATGAAGCACGGCAGGATCGCGAGCGCGCGGCCCTGCAGCGCGGCGAAGTACTGCGCAATCGCGCTCGTACTGCGCCAGCGCGACACCGCGCCCGGCACCGCGCGTTCGAGATACAGCAATTCGTAGCTGAACGCGAGATCGTCGATATAGCTTGCGAAACGATGATGACGCAGATCGTCGCTCGTGCGGATCGGTTCGTGCGCGTCGAGATAGTCGGCGGTCGCGTAGAGCTTGAGCCGGTAATCGCACAGCTTCGTATAAACGTATTGGCCCTGCTCGGGTCGTTCGAGCGTGACGGCGATATCCGCCTCGCGCTTCGACAGACTCACGAAATGCGGTACCGGCAGCAGATCGATGGAGATGTTCGGATGCGCGTCCTGAAAGCGCGCGAGTTGCGGCGCGAGAAAGAAGCAGCCGAAGCCTTCCGTCGAACCGACGCGAACGTGTCCGGACAGCGCGTGCCCCGTATTGGCGATCTGCTCGGTCGCGGACTGCACCGTCGTCTCGATCGAATCGACGTAACCGAGCAGGCGCTGGCCTTCGGCCGTCAGAATGAATCCGCCGCTGCGCGATTTGTCGAACAGAAGCGTGCCGAGCGCGTCCTCCAGCGCGCGAACGCGCCGCGCGACCGTCGTGTAATCGACGCCCAGACGCTTCGCCGCGCCGCTCGCGCGCTGCGTGCGCGCGACTTCCAGGAAGAAGCGCAGGTCGTCCCAGTTGAGGCGCCCGATATCGAGCTTGGCGCTTGGAATAACGTTTGGCATGGCGTTTTTTTGCATATCGATCGGGTGTTTTTCTAGTGCCATGATGGACTTTTGCATAACTATACTCAAGGAAACGAGCGTGCTGCACTGCGCGCCGATTTCTTATAAACGGAGACGACATGCCTTTTCCCTTCGGCGCCGCACCGGCGCTCCGTCCGCGCGTCTTCGTTCCCCTTCGTGACAACTCATCCAAAAGGAGTGACTCGTGAATATCGCTGCTGAACATCCGGCGCAGAGTGCGTCCGTCCGTACGGCCAAACTGCTGATCGACGGCCAGTTCGTCGATTCGAAGACGACGGAGTGGCGCGACATCGTCAATCCTGCGACGCAGGAAGTCGTCGGTCGCGTGCCGTTTGCGACGGTCGATGAAGTCAACGCCGCCGTTGCCGCCGCGCACAAGGCGTTTCAGACGTGGCGCACGACGCCGCTCGGCACGCGCATGCGTCTGATGCTCAAGTTTCAGGACCTCGTGCGCCAGAACCAGAAGCGCATCGCGCGGACGCTGACGGCGGAGCAGGGCAAGACGCTCGCCGATGCCGAAGGCGACATCTTTCGCGGTCTCGAAGTGGTCGAGCACGCGTGTTCGATTTCGACGCTGCAGCAGGGCGAATTCTCCGAAAACGTCGCGGGCGGCGTCGACACGTACACGCTACGGCAGCCGCTCGGCGTGTGCGCCGGCATCACGCCGTTCAATTTCCCCGCCATGATCCCGCTGTGGATGTTCCCGATGGCGATCGTCTGCGGTAACACGTTCGTACTGAAGCCGTCCGAACAGGATCCGCTCTCGACGATGGAACTCGTCGAACTCGCGCTCGAAGCGGGCGTGCCGGCGGGCGTGCTGAACGTCGTGCATGGCGGCAAGGAAGTCGTCGATGCGATCTGCACGCATCCCGATATCAAGGCGATTTCGTTCGTCGGGTCGACGGCCGTCGGCACGCACGTCTACAACCTCGCGAGCCAGCACGGCAAGCGCGTGCAGTCGATGATGGGCGCGAAGAATCACGCCGTCGTCCTGCCCGACGCCAACAAGGAGCAGACGCTCAACGCGCTCGCGGGCGCGGGCTTCGGCGCGGCGGGTCAGCGTTGCATGGCGACGTCGGTGGCCGTGTTCGTCGGGGCGTCGAAGGACTGGGTGCCGGAACTCGTCGAGAAGGCCAGGACGCTCAAAGTCAACGGCGGCACGGAGCCGAATACGGACGTCGGCCCGGTCGTGTCGAAAGCGGCAAAGGAGCGCATTCTGGGGCTCATCAGCAAGGGCGTGGAAGAGGGCGCGACGCTCGCGCTCGATGGCCGCGATATCGACGTGAAGGGCTACGAGAAGGGCAACTTCATCGGACCGACGATCTTCACGAACGTCGATACCGACATGTCGATCTACAAGACGGAAATCTTCGGCCCGGTGCTGTGCTTGCTTGAAGCCGATACGCTCGATGACGCCATCGCGCTCGTCAATCGCAATCCGATGGGCAACGGCGTCGGCCTCTTCACGCAAAGCGGCGCGGCGGCGCGCAAGTTCCAGAGCGAGATCGATATTGGTCAGGTCGGCATCAACATTCCGATTCCGGTGCCGGTGCCCGCGTTCAGCTTCACTGGCTCGCGCGGCTCGAAGCTCGGCGACCTCGGCCCGTACGGCAAGCAGGTCGTGCAGTTCTACACGCAGACGAAAACCGTCACCGCGCGCTGGTTCGACGACGCCACCGTGAACGACGGCGTCAACACGACCATCGCGCTTCGCTAAAGGGAGATGTCCATGCGAATCGGCTTCATTGGTTTGGGTCACATGGGCGGTCCGATGGCCGCCAATCTCCTGAAGGCCGGCCACGCGGTGACGGCGTTCGATCTCGTCTCCGCCGCGCTCGATGCGGCGAAGGCGGCGGGCGCGACGCTCGCCGCATCGCCGCGCGCGGCGGCGGAAGGCGCGGAAGTCGTCATCACGATGCTGCCCGCGGCGCAGCATGTGAAGACGGTCTATCTGGGCGATGACGGCGTGCTCGCGGGCGTTGGGAAAGGCGTGCCGCTCGTCGACAGCAGCACGATCGATCCGGCGACCGCGAAGCTCATCGGCGAGGCGGCGGCGAAGCAGGGCAACCCGTTCGCCGATGCCCCCGTTTCCGGCGGCGTCGTCGGCGCGCAGGCGGGCACGCTGACGTTCATGGTCGGCGCGGATGAAACGCTCTTCGAAACATTGCGTCCCGTCTTATCCGGCATGGGCAAGAACATGGTGCGATGCGGCGAAACCGGCACGGGCCAGGTCGCGAAGATCTGCAATAACTTGCTGCTAGGGATTTCCATGATCGGCGTCGCCGAAGCGATGAAACTCGGCGAAACGCTCGGCATCGATCCGACGAAACTCGCGAGTATCGTCAATACATCGACTGGGCGTTGCTGGAGCTCGGATACGTGTAATCCCTATCCGGGCATCATCGAAACCGCGCCGGCGTCGCGTGGTTATTCGGGCGGATTTGGCGCTGATTTAATGCTCAAGGATCTCGGACTTGCCGTCGATGCAGCGCGCGCCGCGAAGCAGCCCGTATTCATGGGTGCGCTGGCACAACAGTTGTATCAGTCGATGAGCCAGCAAGGATTCGGCGGGCTCGACTTTTCGGGCATTATCAAGTTGTACGCGAAGAACTCTGGCGCTTAATACGGCTCGAACACTTTAGGAAATCGGCACGTATGCGCGTGCCGACTTTAGGGCCGGGAAATAACTGCTTTATTCAGTTGCACTGCACAACGAAGCGCGTAAAGCCTTATTGGATACGATCATCGGGAATACGATGATTCGCTTTCCAAAAAATTGTCCTATTCTGAAAGCACGACGCCCGTCTGCCGTTCGATCAGAACGCTCCGGTTTGCGCCACGGTGCAGGTAGAACGCCCGTCGTTTTCGGGCAATCAGATGAGGAGTACGCGATGCAAGTAACACGTCACTTAAATATGGAACTGCGGCACGCCACGGTGCCGACTTATGTAGCCAGCTATTTCTTCCCGTTGCTGCTATTGGCATACGAAGCTTGGCGAGTGGGGTCTTGGGTGGCGGTGAACGGCTTTAACTTCCTGAACTTCAACTCGATGGGTTACGAGTTCGCGTTGATGATTGCCGTGTTTTGCATGCAGGTCATCGTCGAAATCGCGTTCCTCGCGGGCGCCGTGCTGACGAAGCACAAGGACGTCGGACATAGACTGGCGAATTTGTCCTTGGGGCTTTTCTGTTCGCTCGTCGTGCTCGGGTTCGATCTCGCACTGCAATATGGTTTGAGCGGAAGCTGATCCTTTCTTTCCGACGATAAACGCCGGTTGCTTGCAACCGGCGTTTTGTTTTTTGTGGATCAGCAACCCGCGGCGCTTGGTAATGCCGGCGGTGTTTCCGATCTTTCCTCGTAGCATTTTCTATCTGCATCTTTTAGCGCGGTGCGCAAGCCTTCTTCCACGACCGGATGATAGAAAGGCAGTTTGAGCGCTTCATCGAGCGTCAATTCCAGTTGCAGCGCCCACGCCAGCAGATGCCCGAGATGCTCCATCGCCGGGCCGCAGCCTTGCGCGCCGCGCAGCTTGCCGGTTTTCGCGTCGGCATAGACGTGCAGCAGGCCGCGATTCTGACGCATGACGCGGCTTCGTCCCTGATTCTCGAACGATGCCTCTCCTGTGACCGTCATCGGCTTGTCGAGATCGTCATACGATGCGCCGACGATCGCCACCTGCGGCTCGCAGAACACGATCGAGAACGGCACCTTGCGCTCGATCCGCTGCACGTCCGGAAAGCGCGCGGCGTTGTCGCCGGCGAGCTTGCCTTCGTCGGCGGCGTCGTGGAGCCACGGGCGTGCGCCGTCGCAATCGCCCGCGATGAAAATCGCGCTGTCGCCGCATTGCATCGTTGTTTCGTCGAAAAGCGGCGCGCCTTTTTCGTTCAGTTCGATGCCCGCGTTTTCCAGCGCGAGCGGCTTCAGATTCGGCGCGCGTCCGGTCGCGGCGAGCACGAGATCGAAGCGTTCGACGCGCGCCACGCCGTCCGGCGACGTGAAGCGCAGCGTCGGCTGGCCGCCCTCTAGCGACATGCCGTCGATTTTCGCGTCGGGATCGAAATAGAACTCGTCGGCGAGCGCGGCGATAAGCGCATCGCGCACCGGTTTGTCCGTAATCGCTCCCGCGCTGCCGCCTTTGCCGAACATGAAAATTTCGATGCCGAGCCGCGCGAGCGCTTGCCCCAACTCGAGCGCGATCGGTCCCGCGCCGAACACGGCGATGCGCTTCGGCAACGTGCGCAGTTCGAAGAGATCGTCGCTCGTGATGAGTTTGTCGCCGAACACCTTCAGCTCGTCGGGCACGCTCGGCGCGGCGCCCGTCGCGATGACGACGCTTTTGGCCTCGACGCACGTGTCGTCGCCGATCCGCAATCGCGCCGGCGCTTCGAAGCGCGCCTTGCCGCGCAGCAGCATGCCATCCGGCAGCGCTTTGATTTCGTCGAGTACGCCCTTGACGAAGTGATCGCGTTCGCGCCGCACGTAATCGAGCACACGCGCGCGATCGG
Organism: Caballeronia sp. LZ028; assembly: GCF_031451415.1. Classification (NCBI taxonomy): domain Bacteria; kingdom Pseudomonadati; phylum Pseudomonadota; class Betaproteobacteria; order Burkholderiales; family Burkholderiaceae; genus Caballeronia; species Caballeronia sp. LZ028. The sequence continues at coordinate 664,118 of NZ_JARUXN010000004.1, forward strand.
CTTCGAGCGCGTGCGTGCCTTCGATGCCGCGCGCGGCGAGCGAATGCGCGTCGTGCAAGCCGTTGGCCGCCGCGAGCAGCAGCTTCGACGGCATGCAGCCGACGCGCGCGCAGGTCGTGCCCGGTTCGCCGCCCTCGATCAGCACCGCGTTCGCGCCCGCGAGCCGCGCCGCGCGAAACGCGGCCATGCCGGCCGTGCCCGCGCCGATCACGGCGACGTCCACCTTGATTGGGTTCATTCCGTTGTCCGCCATCAGCCGTTATCCGCGAATCCCGGATAGAGCGTCATGCCGCCATCGACGAAAAGCGTCGTGCCGACGACGTAATCGCTATCGTCAGACGCAAGCCACACCGCCGCGCGCCCGATATCCTCGACCTCGCCGACGCGCCCGTACGGAATCAGCGTCAGCAACTTGTCGAGCTTGTCCTGCGTATCCCAAGCGTCCTTGTTGATCGGGGTGCGGATTGCGCCGGGCGCGATGCCGTTCACGCGAATGCGCTGCGGCGCGACTTCCTGCGCGATCGTTTTCATCATCATCTGAATGCCGCCCTTGGACGCAGCGTAGTTCACGTGTCCCGCCCACGGAATGACCTCGTGCACGGAACTCATGCAGATGATCTTCCCGAGCGCCTTCGACACGTCGCGCATGCCGCGCCGCTCGAATTCGCGCACGGCGCGCTGCGCGGTGAGGAACTGGCCGGTGAGATTCGTTTCGATGACCGTCTTCCAGTCGTCGAGCGTGAGCGCGGTGAACTTCGCGTCCTTCTGCAAGCCCGAATTCGCGACGACGATATCGACCGTGCCGTAGCGCTTCACGACGGCATCGAACATCGCGTCGATCTGGGTTTCGTCGGAGACGTCCGCGCCGACCGCGAACGCTTCGCCGCCTTTCGCCGTGATCGCGGCGGCGAGCTTTTCGGCGGGTTCCGCGTGCGAGTGATAGTTGATGGCGACGTGCGCGCCCGCATCGGCGAGCGCGGTCGCGACGCCCGTGCCGATGCCCGAACTCGCGCCCGTCACGAGCGCAATCTGGCCTGCGAGGGGTTTATGCATATGCGCTCCTGCATTTGTATTAATTTGTGCCTTACGCAAATTGCGCGCCCGCCGGCGCAAGGTCGCGAACAGGAAACGCCGATAATGCGGCCTTTAGGCTACGCGCGCGGGAACCATGTTTCGACTGCAGCTATTTTTCGTCTTTCTGATGGCATTCCATCTATCGGACAGTCATGCAACCAGCGCCTACGACGCGTTGCGTGCGCCGGTTCCCGCATTGCCCGGCGAACGCGTCGTGCAAGTGCCGGTCGGCGAGCGCGGCGATACCGCGCAATTGCAGGTGACGATCGCGATGCCGGAGGGCGCGGGACCGTTTCCGCTCGCCGTCATCAATCATGGCGGTTACGGCAAGAAAACGAAGGCGACGATGCCACGCTTTCATCTCACCTATCTGGCGAACTACTTCATGTCGCGCGGCTATGCGGTTGCGCTGCCGATGATGCGCGGCTACGCGGGATCGACGGGCGAACTGCGCGCGCACGGGTGCGATCTGGCGGGGCTCGCGAACAAGGCGGCGGACGATATCGGCAAGGTCATCGCGTACATGCGTCAGCAGCCTTACGTCGACGGTTCGCGCGTCGTTGTCGCAGGAGAGAGCGCGGGCGGTTGGTACAGCCTCGCGTTCGGGGCGCGAAACGCGCCGGAAGTGAAGGGCGTCGTGAACTTCTACGGCGGCGTGCGCGTCGACGTATGCGCGTCGGACGACGCTGCGCTCATCCGCGACAGCGCGGCGCTCGGCGCGCGTGCGCACGTTCCGTCGCTGTGGCTGTACGGCGAGAACGATTCGTTTTTTCCGGCCGGCACCTGGCGGGAAATGTTCGCGCGCTACACGTCGGCGGGCGCGAACGCCGAACTGGCGAACTACGGCGCCTTCATGACCGATTCCCACAAGCTGCTGGGTTCATGGGAAGGCTTGCGCGTGTGGACGCCGAAACTCGATGCGTTCCTGAAGAAAATCGGCATGCCGTTCGCGTCGATTTACCCGGAGAACATGCCGATGGCGACGCCGCCCTCGAGCGGATACGCCGCCGTCGACGACATCGCCGCCGTGCCGTATCTCGGCAGCGAGGGCATGCGCGCGCTGTATCGGAAGTTCCTCTCGAAGCCGTTTCCGCGCGCGTTTGCAATCGGACCGAACGGCGGCGCGGCGGCGCACGGCGGCTTCGATCCGTTGACGCAGGCCCTGCGCGACTGTGCGGCGCTCACGGCCGATTGCCGTCTCTATGCGTACGACGACCAGGTGGTCTGGACGCGCTCGGGCCCGCCCGCGACCGGTTTCGCCGCGCTTGCCGATGCGAGCGCCGTGCCGTTCATCGACGCCGCCGGTCGCAAGGGCTACGACGCGTTTCTGAAGTTGCCGCGTCCGCGCGCTTTCGTGATCGCGCCGGATGGCGCGTGGTCGATCGCGGCACTCGGGCCGGACCCGATCGCATCGGCGATCGCGCATTGCAGTCGCAAGCATCGCGGCTGCGCGCCCTACGCGGTGGATGGCGACGTCGTCTGGACGGCTCAGCCGCCCGTCAAATCCCGATAAACCTCCGCGTACTTGAGCGCGGCGTCTTCCCAGCCGAAGCTCTGGCCCATCGCGCGCTTGACGACGGCCTTCCACTCCGTGCGACGCGCCTTGAGCGCGAACGCGCGCCGGATCGCGCCGACGATGCCCGCGCGATCGAAAGTATCGAAGACGAAGCCGGTCGCGAGATCCTCGGCGAGATTTTCGAGCGATGAATCGACGACGGTATCCGCGAGCCCGCCCACGCGATGCACGAGCGGCAGCGAGCCGTACGCGAGCGCGTAGAGCTGCGTGAGCCCGCACGGCTCGAAGCGCGACGGCACCATCACGACGTCGCTGCCCGCGATGATCGAATGCGAAAGCGTCTCGTCGAAGCCGAGTTCGACCGCGACCGCGCCCGGATGCGCCGCCGCCGCGTTCTTCATGCCGGTTTCGAGCGCCGGGTCGCCGGTGCCGAGCACGACGAGCTGGCCGCCGCGCTGGACGATATCGGGCACGGCCGAAAGCAGCAGGTCGAGTCCTTTCTGCTCCGTCAGACGGCTGACGACGCCGAAGAGCAGGGCGTCGTCGTCCTTCGCGAGACCCATGCGCTCCTGCAGCGCCGTCTTGCATTTCGACTTGCCGCCGATCTTCGCCTGCGTGTATTTCGACGCGATGGATTCATCGGCGGTCGGGCTCCAGATCGAATAATCGACGCCGTTCAGAATCCCGGTGATGTCGTGCGTGCGCGTCTGCAGGAGACCGTGCAGTCCGGCGCCTTGCGCCTGCGTCTGGATTTCGCGCGCGTAGGTCGGGCTGACGGTAGTGATGCGATCGGCGAAATAAAGCCCCGCCTTGAGAAACGAGACGTGGCCGTAGAATTCGACGCCTTCCACCGCGTAGAAATCGCCGGGCAATTGCAGCGCGCCGAATTCCGAAGCCGGAAACGTGCCTTGATACGCCAGGTTGTGCACCGTCATCACAGTGCCGACCCGCGCCGCGCCGCCGCGCTCGAACGCGCGTAGATACGCCGGCGCAAGTCCCGCATGCCAGTCGTGAGCGTGGACGATATGCGGCTTCCATGCCGGGTCCACGCCCGTCGCGATGCGCGCCGCCGCCCAGCCGAGCAGCGCGAAGCGGCGATCGTTATCGGCATAGGGGCGATTCGTCGCATCCATATACGGATTGCCCGGACGATCGTAGAACTGATCCGCGCGCACCACATACACGACGATGCCGTGCGGCTGCAACACGCCGCGCTCGAGGCGGATATTGCCCGCGCCGAACGCGCTGCCGAGATCGGCCACGGGCTGAAGATCGTCGAGACCCGCGAGCACGGCGGGAAAGCCCGGCAGCACGACGCGCGCGTTCGTGCCCAGTTGCGATTGCGCGGGCGGCAACGCGCCGACCACATCGGCGAGGCCGCCGGTTTTCAACAGCGGAAACATTTCTGCTGCGGCATGCAGCACGCATACGGTCATCGGCACTCCCGTCGATTGGTTTTTATTGGCCGGCGCGCGGCGTCTAACGCTGTCCGAGCCGCGCCAGCGCGTCGCGTGTAATGAGCGTGACGCCGGACTCCGTGCGGAAGAAACGCGCGGCATCGTCGTCCGGATCCTCGCCGACCACGAGACCTTCGGGCACCGTGCAGCCGCGGTCGATCACGACCTTCTGCAAACGGCAACTCGGCCCGATGGTCACTTGCGGCAACAAGACTGCCTCATTGATGTTACAGAACGAGTGGACCCGCACCGCCGACGAAAACACCGACTTCGACACCTGCGATCCCGAGATCACGCAGCCGCCGCACACGAGCAGATTGGTGATCGCGCCTTGCTGCCCGTTCAGGTCGCGTACGAACTTGCCGGGCGGCAACTGCTCCTGATTCGTCCAGATCGGCCATTTGCGGTCGTACAAATCGAGCTCCGGAATCGTCGATGCGAGATCGAGATTCGCGGACCAGTACGCGTCGACGGTGCCGACATCGCGCCAGTACGCGGGCGCTTCCGGATCGCTGCTCGACGTCACGCACGACATGCTGAACGGATGCGCGATCGCCTTGCCGGTCGTCACGACGCGCGGAATGATGTCCTTGCCGAAATCGTGATCCGTGTTCGACGTCTCGATGTTTTCCTGCAGCAGGTCATACAAATACTTCGCGCTGAACACGTAGATGCCCATGCTCGCGAGCGCGATGTCGGGCTTGCCGGGCATCGCGGGCGGATCGGCGGGCTTTTCCAGGAAATCGGTGACGCGGCGGTTTTCATCGACGTGCATCACGCCGAACGCGACCGCATCCATGCGCGGCACCTCGATGCAGCCGACCGTGCAGTCCGCGCCGCTTTCCACATGGTCGAGCACCATGCGCGTGTAATCCATCTTGTAGATGTGATCGCCCGCCAGCACGATGACGAACTCCGGCCCGATCGAGCGGACGATATCGAGGTTCTGATAGACCGCGTCGGCGGTGCCGCGATACCAGCTCGAATCCACGCGCTGCTGCGCCGGCCAGATATCGATGAACTCGTTGAACTCGCCGCGCAGGAAACCCCAGCCGCGCTGCAGATGGCGGATGAGCGAATGCGCCTTGTATTGCGTGACGACCGCGATGCGGCGGATGCCGGAATTGAGGCAGTTGGACAGCGCGAAGTCGATGATGCGGTACTTGCCGCCGAAGTGGACGGCCGGCTTCACGCGCTTGTCGGTGAGCGGACCGAGCCGGGTGCCGCGCCCGCCGGCGAGGACGATTGCGAGGGTCGACTTCTGCAAATCGGTGCGATTCTTAGCCAGCATCTCCATGTCAGCCTCCTGATTTGACCTGCGACTATTGATGTTCGATGTCTTGCCGTGTGTGCGTCCTCGTATGCTTTTGTTGGTATCTGTCGATGGAGCATTATCCGGCGCGCATTCGAATTCGTGTGCTGAAGTCGCCCGTTTTTTTCGCCGTCCGCATCGAGCAATGCGTGTGCCGAACACGCACGAGCGTGCTGCGGTGTTGCAGACGCGCGACCTTTGGACTTCCTGTCGATCGCATCGCTCGACAAAACGCGTCCGCGCAATTTATAACGGGCACGCCATGCCGCAGTGCGTCGAGGCACGGCACAATATGAAGGTTGCACTGCCCGCGCACGGCGTCCGCGGGCGTGCTTTCCGAAACCATCGTCGCGTTGCGCTGCACGGCGCTGGCGCGCGACGAGCGTTTCGACGTTTCATCCGACCGGACACGATCAATCGGGAAAGCAGAACATGAACAACGTCCTGAGCATTCAATCGCATGTGGTGTTCGGCCATGCGGGCAACAGCGCGGCGGTTTTTCCCATGCGGCGACTCGGCGTGAACGTCTGGCCGCTCAACACCGTGCAGTTTTCCAATCACACGCAGTACGGCCGCTGGACAGGCAGCGCCTTCGATGCGGACGAATTGCAGAACGTCATCGAAGGCATCGGCGCGATCGGTGTGCTCGGGCGCTGCAACGCGGTGCTCTCCGGTTATCTCGGCGCGCCGGAGCAGGGCCGCGCGGTCGTCGAAATCGTGAAGATGGTGAAGGCGGTGAATCCGCGCGCGCTTTATTTTTGCGATCCGGTCATGGGTCAGACGGGCGGCTGCACGGTCGCGGCCGGCATCGAGGATTTCCTCGTCACGACGATGCCCGGAATCGCCGATGCGATCATGCCCAATCACGTCGAGCTGGAAAAGCTCGTCGGGCGTCCGATCGAGACGGTCGAGGAAGCCGTCGACGCATGCCGCGAAGTGATCGCGCGCGGGCCGCGCATCGTGCTGGTGAAGCATCTGCTCGATCGCAACAGCCGCGCCGACACCTTCAATATGCTCGCCGTCACGCCCGGCGAAGCGTGGTTCGCGCAGCGCCCGCTGTATCCGTTCGCGCGCCAGCCGGTGGGCGTCGGCGATCTGACGAGCGCGGTCTTCGTCGCGCGCACCTTGCAGGGCGACTCGCTGCGCACCGCGCTCGAGCACACGCTCGCGGCGGTCAATGCCGTCGTCAAGGCAACGTACGATGCCGGGCGTTACGAACTGGAGATCGTCGCATCGCAGGACGAGATCGCGAAGCCGACCGACCGTTTCCCCGCGATCCGCGTGACCGGCACGGAGATGGTCAAGGGCGGCTAGCTCGCGTCCATCAGACCGAAACGCCACGAAAGGCGCCGCGTCGCGGAAAGCAGCGCGCGGGCGAGCGGGCCGTCCGCGGCGCTGTCGAAGCCCCCCGACGAACCGATCAACGCGATCACGAGGCACACGCTGCCGGTGTGATCGAACACGGGCGCGGCCAGCGTATGGATGCCGGGCACCGGCGCGCCGAGCGCCGTATCGAGGCCGCGTTCGCGGATGTCGTCGAGCCGTGCGCGGTACGCGGCGTCGCTTCCCGCAGCCGCTTGCGCGCCCGCGAGGCGGATGGCGTCCTGCGTCATCAGGCTCGCGAGCATGTCGGCGGGAAGGTGCGCGGCGTACACCCGCCCGATCGCGGTGTTGACGAGCGACATCACCGTGCCGACGCGCAAGCTCACATGCTGCGGCCGCGCCGATTCCTCCAGCCGGATCACGGTGGGGCCGAGCGGTCCGAGCGCGGCGGCGGCGACCGTCATCGACGTGCTCGCGGCGAGCGCGACGATCTCGGCTTCGGCATCGCGGATCGGCGAAAGGCGCTGCAGCGCGATCAGCCCGAGCTCGCGGCTCAGCGGGCCGGCGTGGAATAACCCGGCGTCGTCGCGCGCGAGCAGGCCGACCTTCACCAGACTCACCAGATGCGCGAACGCCTTCGCGGGCGGCATGCCGGCCGCGGCCGCGAGGTCGCGCAGCGTGAGCGGCTCGCCGGCGGCGACCAGCGCGCGCAGCAGATCGCCGGTCGCGTCGAGCGCGTTGATGCCGCGCTGCGGCTTCGTGTCCTCGTCGAAGATCGTCATGAAAGCAGTCCGGAAATGTCGCGCGCGGCATCCTTCAGCGCGTGCGCGAGCGGGCCGTCCCACGCGACGTCGGCGAGGCCGGTCGGTCCGATCGCCGTCAGTGCGAGCTGCATCCGATGCGCGCCGTCGAACACCGGCACGCTCATGCTGCTCACGCCGGGACTCGGCGCATCGACGCTGCGTTCGATGCCGCGCGCGCGAATCGCTTCGATGCACGCGGCCATCTCCGGCGCATCGGCTTCGGCCTGATGCGCGAGCATCGCGGCGACGCGGGTGTCGTCGTCGAACGCGCGGAACACGCGGCCCGTGGACGTCGCCGAGAGCGACATCACCGTGCCCACGTGCAGATTCACATGCAGCGGATAGCCGCCGCGCTCGTAGCGCACGATCGTCGGCCCTTGCGGCCCGGCGACGCTCACCGCGACGCTCATGCCGGTCGCGAGCGCCAGCGCCGACACGCGCGGCGCGGCGGCCCGATACGCCGGCTGATGCTCGAGATTCAACAGGCCGAGCCTGAGCGAGAGCGGCCCCGGCTCGTAATTCCCGGTGAGCGCGTCGCGCTTGACGAGACCGAGCCGCGTCAAGCTCACGAGGTACGTGTGGGCCTGCGCGGTCGACAGTTCGGCCGCTTCGGCCAGCGCGCTCAACGCAAGCGGCTCGCGACGCGCGGCGAGCGCATCGAGCAGACGCGCGCCGACTTCGACGCTCTGGATGCCGCGCTGTTTCTTTTCTTCGCCGATTTCGGAACGAGCCAAAAGCACTCCGCGATCTATAAAGGATGAACGAACCGCAGATGTTAGCCGAGCAGGAATCATCCGATGAAGCGATTCGGTACTTACCCGTAATTTGCAAATAGCAAGTATGCTTGCTGTTGACAAACAACGGCATCACGCCGATCATCCACCCATCCCCACGAGAATGGAAGCGAGACACGACCATGGCAAAAGCATTCGCATCGCAGGCCGATCTGGAAGAGAAGAAGATCACGTTCACGCAACTCTCCGAGAACGCGTACGCGTACACGGCGGAAGGCGATCCCAACTCGGGCGTGATCATCGGCGACGACGGCGTGCTCATCGTCGATACGACCGCCACGCCCGCGATGGCGCAGGATCTCATCGCGAAAATCCGCAGCGTCACCGACAAGCCGATCAAGTACGTCGTGCTGTCGCACTATCACGCGGTGCGCGTGCTCGGCGCGTCGGCGTACTTCGCGGAAGGCGCGCAGCAGGTCATCGCGAGCCGCGGCACGTATGAAATGATCGTCGAGCGCGGCGAGCAGGACATGAAATCGGAGATCGAGCGCTTTCCGCGCCTTTTCGCCGGTGTCGAGACGGTGCCGGGCCTGACGTGGCCGACGCTCGTCTTCGAGAAGGAAATCACGCTGTATCTCGGCAAGCTCGAAGTGAAGATCGCGCATCTCGGCGCGGGTCACACGAAGGGCGATACGGTCGTCTGGCTGCCGTCGCAGAAAGTGCTGTTTTCGGGCGATCTCGTCGAGTACGACGCCGCCTGCTATTGCGGCGATGCCCAACTCGAAGAATGGCCCGCGACGCTCGAAGCGCTGCGCGCGCTGAAGGCCGACAAACTCGTGCCGGGACGCGGTCCGGCGCTGCTCTCGCCGGCGGAAGTCGACAAGGGCCTCGATTACACGAAGGACTTCGTCACGACGCTCTTGCAGGCGGGCCGCGAGGCCGTCGCCGAGAAGCTCGACCTGAAGGGATCGATGGCGCTGACGCGCAAGGCGATGGATCCGAAATTCGGTCACGTCTTCATCTACGAGCACTGCCTGCCGTTCGACGTCTCGCGCGCTTACGACGAAGCGAGCGGCATCAAGCATCCGCGTATCTGGACGGCCCAGCGCGACCAGGAAATGTGGGCCGCATTGCAGGACTGACCGCCGTTTCTTGCGGCGCGCACTGACGCGCCGCTTCTCCCTCTCTCAAGGCAAAAGGCGCGCGCAAGACGCCGGCCTCATTACGCCCATCTGGAGCGAGACATGTCGAAGTCGATCAGCACGGCGGCGCTTGAGCCCAGCGCCGTCGCGGATGCGCACGCCCAATCGGACGACGCGCTGTTCCGCAAAATCGCGTGGCGCATCATTCCGTTTCTGTTCCTGTGCTACGTCGTGTCGTTTCTGGACCGCATCAACATCGGCTTCGCGCAATTGCAGATGAAGCACGATCTCGGCTTCTCCGATGCAATGTACGGCCTCGGCGCCGCCGTGTTTTATGTCGGCTACGTGCTTTTCGAAGTGCCGAGCAATCTGCTGCTCGCGAAGTTCGGCGCGCGCCGCACGTTCACGCGGATCATGCTGCTGTGGGGCGCGGCGTCGGTCGGAATGATGTTCGTATCGACGCCCGGCCATTTCTATCTGCTGCGCTTTCTGCTCGGCGTGTTCGAAGCGGGTTTCTTTCCGGGCATCGTGCTTTATCTGACGTACTGGTTTCCGGCGAAACGGCGGGCGGGCGTGATGTCGGTGTTCTTCGCGGGCGTGGCCGTCGCGGGCGTGTTCGGCGGACTCGTGTCCGGCTGGATCATGCGCGACATGGCCGGCGTGATGGGCCTGCACGGCTGGCAGTGGATGTTCGCGATCGAGGGCGCGCCCGCGGTGCTGCTCGGTCTTATCGCGTTGCGCCTGCTGGTGGACACGCCGCGCGATGCGCAATGGCTCACGCAAACGGAGCAGGATCGGCTCACGGCACTGTGCGCGACCGGTCATCACGAGAAGCACGATAACAGCGGCATGCTCGATGCGCTGCGCAATCCGCGCGTCTATCTCTTCGCGTTCATCTATTTCTCGCTGACGTGCGCGTCGCTGACGCTGAGCTTCTGGATGCCGCTGATGATCCGCGACTTCGGCATCACCGATGTCATGTCGGTCAGCCTCTACACCGTCGTGCCGAACGCGATCGGCGCGGTGGGTCTGATTCTGATCGCGCGCCATTCGGATCGCGTCGCCGAGCGGCGCAAGCACTTCGCGTGCTGCACGATCGGCGGCGGCATCGCGCTCGCGGCCCTCACGCTGCATTTTCCGAGCTTCCCGCTGATGCTCGCGATTCTCTCGCTCGCCGCGACGCTGATTTTCGCCGCGCTGCCGATCTTCTGGGCCGTGCCCGCCAGCCATCTGCCGGGCAAGAGCGCGGCGGCGGGCATCGCTTTCATCAGCAGTATCGGCATCACGAGCGGGATCGTGAGTCCGTGGGTGATCGGCCAGATCCGCACCTCGACGGGCAGCATGGATCTCGCCGTGCATCTGCTTTCGTTGCTGCTCTTCGCGAGCGGCGCCGCGCTGTTTTTCGGGCTGCGGCGCGGCAAGTGAGCGTCAGGCCGCAGCCGCGGCCATCGCCTTGAAGTTTTCCGGCGTCGCGAAGGCGAGATATTCGGCCTGCATGTCGGGTGTGAGGAATTCGAGCATCGTCGAGTTCTCGATCCAGAATTCGATGACGTGGAAGAAGTTGTCGCCGCGCGTGCAGCGCACCGCACGCCAGCCTTCGCGTTCGCCGATCGCGATGACTTCCTCTGCGTTCAGCTTCGTCGCGATGGCCATGTGGAACGCGCTGTACTGCGGGCGCTTCACCGTGTCCGCGCCATAGCTGACGCTTTCCTCGTGACCGCCGCCCGGCGTGATGACCTGATCGCTCGGATAGACCTCGATGATGCTGCCGCGATCGTCGCCGGCGACCGCCATCCACGCGCCGGGAAAGGGCGAGAAGGGCGCGGCGAAGCCATCCCACAGTTCGGCGAGCACTTGCGCGACGTGTTTCGGATCGTGGGCGGGAATGGAGGCGTGGAAGATCATTGCGATGGACTCCGGTGGACGTGGGGCGGATTGCGCGGCGATTGCAGAGCCGCGCGGTGGAATGTCGGTTCGCAGTGCTATGGTGTGCCGGGATTCTTCCAGAGTCTATTGTGATGAGTGTTTTCAAACGCGTCAGGACTCAGCGCTTATCCGACAAACGCCGAGCCTGTTATTAAGCCGCCGCAACAGAGCGGCAATCGCTACGCCGACGCAAACGCGCCGATATCCGCCGTCAGCCGCGCCGCGTCGCTCAGAAAGATGCCGTGCGGCGCGCCTTCATAGACGACGAGCCGCGCGTTCGGAATCAGGCGCGCCGTGCGCTGCGAAGTCAGTTCGAGCGGATTCGATTCGTCGCGATCGCCTTGCACGATGAGCGTCGGGACGTCGATGTCGCGCAACTCGTTGCGGAAATCGCCGCGATTGACGGTTTCGTTGCACGCGAAAAGCGCCTGATGCGACGTGCGCAATGCCATTTCCCGAATCCAGTCGATCATGGCGTGCGACGCGCCCGGCCCGGCGAAGGGGCGCGCGTTGTCGGCCAGCCATTGCGGATAGTCCGTCGTCAAGTCGTGCAGGAAGGCATCGTTGTAGGCGCGGTCGATGCCGTCGGGATTGTCCGGTGTCTTCGCGAGCATCGGCAAGGTCGAAGCGATCAACGCGAGGCGCGCAACGCGCGTGCTGCCGTGACGCGTCAGATAGCGCACGGCTTCGGCGCCGCCCATCGAATACCCGACGAGCGTCACGTCCGACAGATCGAGCGCATCGATGAGTGCGGCGAGATCGTCCGCAAGCGTGTCGTAGTCGTAGCCGCCGCCCGGATCGCTCGATCGTCCGTGGCCGCGCCGGTCGTAGGTGACGCAGCGAAAGCCCTGTCGCGCGAGCGACAGCATTTGATAGGCCCACATGTCGCCTGGCAGCGAATAGCTCGGAACGAAGACGATGGTCCTGCCGTTGCCCGGCGTGCCTTGCGGATGCCAGTCGCGATAGAACAATTCGACGCCGTCTGCGGTCGCGATAAAACCTGGGCGTGAGTGCTTTGCAGGCATTTCCGTCTCCTCGTCGATGAACAGTGTGAGTGCATCGTCGCAGGAGAAAGTGAGCCGGACAATTACGCCAGAGGTAATAGGCCGCGTGCAAAAAAACGCCGCCCGGGGAGGCGGCGAGAGCGTCCGCTTGTGGGCTCGTTAGTCGAGTGCGGACGCTTGAGGAGACAGGGCGAATGAACTCAGTATGGCAAAGCGCCGCGCCGCACACAATCGCCGATTCGAATCACTGCATTTCAGCATGACCTGAAGATAGTTCGATATGCAGATTAAACGATCCGGCATTGCTATTTTCGGATTTATCTCGTGCTTTTCGGTATTCCTATGAACCTCGATTCATATAAACTCAGCACGCGTTTCAAACACCGTTCTATTGCAGTCATTCATGTATTCCGATTCATTCGCACCTCCGCCCTCTCTGTCCGATGCGGCCCACGCGCTGGCCGTCGCGCTCGACATTCGCCGCTCGGGCGACTGGCTCGCGCTCGAACGTTTCTGCGTCGAAGCACTGGAACGATTCCCGAGAGACTACGAGCTTCGCTGGCAACTGAGTCATTGCTATTGGCTGCGTCACGACAGCGTATCGGCGGAAGCGATCATGCGCGAGGCCGCGCGGCATCATCCGGACAATGGTCACGTGACCGGCGCAATCGCCATGTACCTCAACGAGCAGTCGCGCTACGGCGAAGCGGAAGCGATGTACCGTCTGGCGCTCTCGCAGACGCCCGATGCGGCCTGGCTCGCCGTCGATCTCGCCGACCTCGAATTGCGGCGCGGCGCGTGGCGCAGCGGCTGGATGCGCTTCGATCGCCGCACATCGGAACAGGGCGACAACGGCGTCGTCGCGCGCATGGAGCGGCTCGCGCCGGGCTGGCGCGGGCAGCCGCTCGACGGCAAGCGCGTCGTGGTTTACAGCGAACTCGGCCTGGGCGACGACATTCAATTCGTGCGGTACTTTCCGCAATTCGCGGAGGGCGTGCGAAGAAACGGCGGCGCGGCGCTATTGGCGGTGCGTTCGGCGCTGTATCCGCTGGTGCGGCGGTTCGTGCCGGACTGCGTGCAGATCGAAGCGCACGACTTCGGCACGGTCGATTACACCGTCGGCATGATGAGCCTGCCTGTCTGGATCGGTCTGTTGCCGCATCACGTCGATGGCCGCGCGTATCTTCACGCCGCGCCTGAGCGCATCGACGCGTGGCGGCGCGAACTCGCATCGGACGGCACCCATGCGTTGCGCGTCGGTCTCGTGTGGGCGGGCAGCCCGACGCATCGTCGCGACGCCCAGCGCAGCATTCCCGTCGAAGCGCTCGCGCCGCTCTGGAGCCTGCCGAACGTCACGTTCCATCCCGTTGCGCCGGGCCGCGAAGACGATATTGCCGCAATGCGTTCGGCGGGCGCGCGTATCGCCGGCGTGCCCGAGTATCGCGAGCAGTTTCACGATTCCGCCGCGTTCGTCAGCGCGCTGGATGTGCTCGTGACCATCGACAGTTCGCCGCTGCATCTCGCCGGCGCGCTCGGCAAGCCGGTGCTGGCGATGATCGATCGCGCGTCGCATTGGTGTTGGGGTGAAGACGAGACGCAGCCGTGGTACGACTCGGTGCGGCTCATTCGTCAGCGCGAACCGGGCGATTGGGCCCCGGTTATCAGGCGCGTCGCCGCGGCGGTGTCGGGGCGGCTCATCGGACGAGCGGCGCCGGAAGATCAGCAGGCGTCCGCGCCCGTCAGTCTCGGGTAGCCGGGCTGGCTCGAGTCGATCGTCGTCACGCAGGCACCCTCGTTGAGATCGAGCGGGCTGTCGATGTCGCGCTTCGAGCCGTCCTTCATCTGCACGCTGTAGCGGTAGATTTTCGCGGTCTGTTCCGGGGCCTTCTGGAACAGGTTCGTCAGGTCGAAGCTCAGGCCTGCGCCGCCGCCCACGCCGTTCCATCCATTGCCGCCGATGCCGCCGCCGCCCACGCCGACGGTCGGTCCGGAAGAAGAAGCCGTGTTCGTCGACACAGTCGTCAAATACTGTTTGCCGACAATGCGTCCGGTCGCGAGCGTGCCGTCAGCCGGCAGCGGCGCCGATGCGCCCGGTCCCGATGCGCACGCCGCGAGCACGGCACATGCGATGGCCGCGAAGCCAGCTCGCGCAACGCGTTGAATTGTTTTTTGATCCGAGTTCATTCCAGCCTCTTGCTTCCATTGCCCTCGATGCGAGCGCACGAGTCTTGTGGAATCGGCCGCTAGCGCCGGCGTGGCGGGAACGTGGCGCAGAAATACGCCGCCTTCGAAAGGGCGGCGTTCGTCGACGATTCGTTCCGGAGCTTGCAAGCCGGCGCGCTTCGCGAGGGACGCGAATGCGCGGCGGGAATGTTGACTGATCGTGTTTCGCGATTGAACCAGATTGCTCCGATTCCTCGCACGGCAAACGGTCCCGCGATTCACCCCTTCAATAGATACGCGACGATCGCATCGCACACGCGCCCGAACATCTGCGTGCCGGTGACGGTCGTGCAGCCTCGCGCGCGGGCGGCCTCGATGAAAGGCGTGACCGGCGGCTTGGTCACGACATCGCCGACGAAGGTCGTCGGTGGCAGGCGGGAGACGTCGATCGGCAGCGGGTCGCCCGGACGCATGCCCGCCGGCGACGCATTCACGATGAGATCGTAGGTTTCGGCAGCCGAATCGTCGGCGACGCTCACCGCGCCGCGCCCCAGCGCAGCGAGGCGCGAGGCGAGGGCGCCGGTGCGCGCGGCGTCGAAATCGCGGATCGCGAGCGAGGCCACGCCCGCATCGACGAGCGCGTGGCCGATCGCCGAACCCGCGCCGCCCGCACCGATCAGCAGCGCGCGTTTGCCCTTCGGGTCGCAGCCCGCATCTCTCAACGCCGCCACCATGCCGATGCCGTCCGACGCGCCGCCGTGCCAGGTGCCGTCGGCATTGCGCTTCAGCATGTTGACCGCGCCGAGGAACGCGCCTTCATCGGTCAGCGAACGGCAGTATTCGGTCGCGCTGAACTTGTGCGGGACGGTGACGATCACGCCGTCGCAATTGCGCAGCGGCGCGATGCCCGCGAAAAACGCGCCGAGATCTTCGGGCGCGACGTGCGCCGGAATCACGATTGCATCGCGTCCCGCCGCACGCAGCGCCGCTGTTACGCCGGAAGGCGAGCGTACCTGCGCGATCGGATCGCCGACGATGAAATAGACGCGCGTCGCGCCGCTCAAGCCCGCATCGAGCGATGCGGAAAAAGAAGTGTCCTGCGCCATGCCTCGATTGCCTCCTGATCCGTGATCCGAAAATAGTGTGACCGCACTCGCTGAATGCTAGTTGAAAATGGAATGCTATTCAACAAAATTGCTACTTGAAGGAGGCAACTAACGGTCTTCCCGAGTGGCGACCACCAAAAACCGCCGGCAGACAGACGGCTGCCAACGCGCATTCAGAGAACGTTCGGCTCGTGCGCGCCCGGACTTGCGCCAGCCGCTGCCAGCGCTTCGTGAAGTGTGTCGTACACGTTCGATGCGCCGAGCGCGGGCGTCAGTCCGTGCCGGTCCATGTCGCTGCGCAGGAAGCGGTTCACGCGTCCGAATATCACGACGACGCCGCGTGCGCGCAGCGTTTCGACCAGTTCGCAGATGGTGCGGGCCGCCGAATAATCGAGGTCCGTGATCGCGCCGGCATCGACGACAAAATGGCGCAACTCGTCCGGCGCCGTATCGACGAGATTCGTCACTTCCGACGCGAAGAAGTGATCGTTCGCATAGAACAGATCTGCGCCGAAGCGATAGACGATCAGGTGCGGCGCGGTCATCGCGGCGGGCTTCGTCGGCTCGTACTGCCACGGTTTGCCGGGCGCGACGGGCGTGAGCACCATCGTGTGCGGATGATAGCTGTGGCGCACGTGCCGCAGCAGCGATAACGCCACCGCGAGCAGAATGCCGTGCTCGACGCCCACCATGACCACCGCAGCCGCCGTGATGAGCGCGAGCGCGAACTCGCCGGGGCTTTCCGCGCGAATGTCCTTCAGGCTTTGCACGTTGATGAGCCCCATCGCGATCGTGAACACGATGCCCGCCAGCACGCAATGCGGCAGATAGCGCAGATAGCCGCTCAAGAAGAGCAGCACGACGGCGACGACTGCCGCGAACACGAGCTGTCCGAACTGGCTGCGCGTGCCGGCGCGGTCGGCCATCGCGGTCTGTGTCGGACTGCCGTTGACGACGAACGTGCCGCTCACGGCCGCCGCCGCGTTCGCCGCGGCCAGACCGAGGATGTCGCTGTTGGTATCGACGTCCTCGCGATACTGCTGCGCGAAGACCCGCGCCGCGGCGGCGCTCTGCGCGATGATCATCACGAAGCACGACAGCGCGACCGGCACGAGGTCGAGCGATTGCTGCCAGGTGATGTCGGGAAAACGGATCGCGGGCAGGCCGCCATCGACCGGACCGAGCACCGAGATGCCGTGCGCGGCGAAATCGAACGCCTTGCTCGCGGCGATGCTGCCGATTACCGCGATGAGCGGCATCGGCAGGCGCGGCGCGAAACGCTTGCAGCCGAGAATCGCGACGACCACGGCCAGCGCGAGCACGAGCGTCGGTCCGTGCGCGTGCACGAGATGACCGAGCACGTAAGCAAGCTGGGCGAGACTGCGCGAGGACGGATACGGCACCGTCATGCCGAAGAGATCGCCGAGCATCGCGATCGACACCTGTACGCCGACGCCCGCGAGAAAACCGGTGAGCACCGTGCGCGACAGGAAATCGGCGAGAAAGCCGAGTTTGAAAAGCCGCGCGACGAGGAGCAGCGCGGCCGTCTGCAACGCGACCATGCCCGCCAGCGCGACGTATTGCGGGCTGCTCATCGCGGCCATCGACGAAACCTTGCTCGCGAAGATCGTCGCGGTCGCCGAATCGGCCGCGACGACCAGATGCCGCGACGCCCCGAACAGCGCAAACGCGATGAGCGGCAGGAACGCGGTGTAGAGGCCCGTCACCGCGGGCATGCCGGCGATGCGCGCATAGCCGAGCACTTGCGGAATGTCCATCGATGCGAGCGAGATGCCCGCGAGCGCGTCGCGCCACGCGGCGGCGCGGCTGATCGGCAGGATGCCTTTGAGCAGTGTCGTTTTTTGCATGCTGGCACCGTGTTCCTGAAGAGGCGATCGTGCCCCAAGGAACAGGCGGTGCCAAGACCCGCTTCGTCTATCGATAGAACGCCACGGTTTGCCGCAATCCGTCGATCAGTGGCGTTTTCGGAAGGCCGGGCAGCAATCGGGCGAGCGCGGGATCGTCGGGAAAGGATGTCGCGATGGGCAACGGCGCGCCTTCTGCGTCGATGCGCGCGCCGGGCGCGATGCGCTCGAGCGTCGAGATCACGCTTTGCATCGGCGTGATGTCGCCTGCGAGCGTGAACGCGTGCGCGCCGTCGAACGCGGTCACGAGCGCGAGTTCGTAGGCGGCGGCGACGTCATCGGCGTAGACGAGGCCGGTCGCGCCCGTGAAGGGAATCGTGTACGGCTCGCCGCGCGCGGCCGCACGGCACGCGAGACTCGGACCCGCGCTCGAACCGGTCTCGCGTCCGGCGCCGTACACGACGAGCGGCCGGAATCCGATGCTCGCGATTCCATGATCGTCCCAGTACGCCCGCGCCGAGCCTTCGCACGCGAGTTTGAACGCGCCGTAGTGCGTCAGCGGAAAGGGCGTCGCGCCATCGTCGGGGCCGAAGACGCCCGCGCTGCTCGCGTAAAGCACCGAGCGCAAATTGCACGCGATGGCCGCATCGAACACGTTCAGCGTGCCGATCAGATCGATGCGCGCGCCGCGCACAGGATCGGCGGCGCACGCGGGCGTAAGCACGCCCGCGAGATGTACGACGGCATCGCAGCCGTCGAGCGCGTTCGCCACATCGCGCGCCTCGCCGATATCCCCGATCCGCCATTGCACGTCACCGGCGCGTTCGGGCGCGAGCGCGTGCAGAAGGCGCGCGTCCTCGCGGACATCGAATGCGCGCACATCCATGCCGCGCGCGAGCAGCCGCCGCATGACCCACGCTGCCAGAAAGCCGCTTCCGCCTGTAACCAGCACTCGCATACCGTTTCTCCATCGTCTCAAAAAGAACTTGGCTTACGTCGCGTTTCTGGAATAGTATTCCAATATCAAAGAGAGTTCTACAGGAAGCGCGCACATGGCGGAGACACTGGACAAACTGGAACAGAACGAGACCTTCGATGTAATCGTGGTCGGCGCGGGCGGCGCGGGCATGTCGGCGGCGCTGGTCGCGGCGATCGACGGCGCGCGGGTGCTGCTCGTCGAGAGCACCGAATACGTCGGCGGAACGACCGCGTACTCGGCGGGCACGACGTGGATTCCCGCGTCGAAGCACGCGGCGAGCGTCAATCGCGACGATTCGTCCGCGAATGCCGAAGGCTTTCTGAATCGCGCGGTCGGCGAGCGCAGCAGCGCCGCGATGCGCCGCGCGTTCCTCGACGCCGGCCCGAAGGCCGTCGCGCACATCGAAGCGAACTCCGATGTCAAATATCGCGCGCGGCCGTTCCATCCGGACTATCTGTCGGAAATCGAAGGCTCGACGTTGCGAGGCCGCGCGCTGGAGCCGCTGCCGTTCGACGGCCGCAAGCTCGGCCGCGCGTTCTCGCTGATCCGTCCGCCGATTCCCGAATTCACCGTGCTCGGCGGCATGATGGTCGACCGCGACGACGTCGGGCATCTTTTGAACATGACGAAGTCGTTGGCATCGTTCAGGCACGCGGCGAAACTGCTCGCGCGTCATGCACGCGACCGCATGAGCTCGCCGCGCGGCACGCGTCTCGTGATGGGCAACGCGCTGATCGGGCGTCTGCTTTACTCGCTGCTTCAGCGCGGCGTGACCGTGCTGACGAGCACGAAGGTGGAGGCTTTGCACGCGGGCGCGAATGGCATCGAAGCCGTGACGCTGAGCCAGATCAACGAGCGTCGGCGCGTCAACGTGAAGGGCGGCGTGATTCTCGCGAGCGGCGGATTCAATCGTCATCCGATGCGGCGCGCCGAGATGCTGCCGGGCGCCGATGCGGCGTGGTGTCCCGGCGCGCCCGGCCACAGCGGCAACGCGCAGGATCTCGCGCTCGCGGCGGGCGCGCGCTTCGGCGTTGGCGGGCTGTCGAACGCGTTCTGGGCGCCGGTCTCCGTGCGCAAGCGCGCCGACGGTACGACCGCCGTGTTTCCGCACTTCATCATGGATCGCGGCAAGCCCGGCATGATGACCGTCGACAAGTCCGGCAGGCGGTATCTCAACGAAAACACGTCGTATCACCTGTTCGGGATTGCGATGCAGACGGCGAACAAGACGACGCCCGCCGTGCCCGCCTATCTCGTCACGGACTCCGAAGGATTGCGCAAGTACGGCCTTGGCATGGTGCGTCCGGGCGGCAAGGGACTCGCGCCGCTTCTCGCCGATGGCTATCTCGTCGAAGGCAAGACGCTCGACGAACTGGCGGACAAGCTCGATATCGACAAGGCCGGTCTCGCCGATAGCGTCGCGCGCATGAATCGCTACGCGCAAACCGGCGTCGACGCGGATTTCCAGCGCGGCACGACCGATTATCAGAACGCCAACGGCGACGCCAACTGGACCGGCCCGAACAAGTGCCTCGGTCCGATCGGCCAGGCGCCGTTCTATGCGGTGCGGCTCTATCCGGGCGATATCGGCGCGGCGACCGGCCTCGTTATCGATACCGACGCGCGCGTGCTCGACCGCGACGACCAGCCGATCGTCGGCCTCTATGCCTGCGGCAACGATGCGCAATCGGTGATGGGCGGCGTGTATCCCGGCCCCGGCATCACGCTCGGACCCGGTCTCGCGTTCGGCTATCTCGCGGCGCGCCACGCGACGTCGCGCGCGAAGCAACCGAAGCAGGACGAAGCGCTCGATCTTCCGGTCGATCTTTCAATGCACGCGCACGCCAAATGAAGCTCGAACCGATTCTCGAATGCGACGTCCTCGTGCTCGGCTCCGGCGCGGGCGGCTTGTCGACCGCGGTCACGGCGGCCACGCGCGGCCAGTCCGTGCTCGTCTGCGAGAAGGAAGACGTGTTCGGCGGCACGACCGCGTGGTCGGGCGGCTGGATGTGGATTCCGCGCAATCCGCTCGCGATGCGCGCGGGCATCGTCGAGGATGAAAGCGCGCCGCGCACGTATCTGAAGAGCGAACTCGGCGCGCATTTCGATGCCGCGAAAGCCGATGCGCTCATCGAGCACGGTCCGCGCATGATCGAATTCTTCGAGCGCAATACGTCGATGCGTTTCATCGACGGCAACCGCATCCCCGATTTCCACACGACGCAAGGCGCGGCGACGGGCGGCCGCTCGGTCTGCGCGATGCCGTTCGACGGACGCGAGCTCGGCCCGCTCATCGACAAGCTGCGTCCGCCGCTCGCCGAAGTAACGATCAAGGGCATGGCGATCGCGTCGGGACAAGACCTCGCGCACTTCCTGAACGCGACGCGCAGCGCGAAGTCGGCGTGGCACGTCGCGAAGCGTTTCGCCACGTTTGCGTGGCACATGCTGCGTTATCGGCGCTCGATGCATCTGGTGAACGGCAATGCGCTCGTCGCGCGGCTGCTCAAGTCGGCGGCGGATCGCGGCGTCGATCTGCGCACGCGGGCGAAGGCGGTATCGCTGACGCGCGAGGCGAATCGCGTGACGGGCGCGCGCGTCGAGATCGATGGCGTCATGCACGACGTGCGCGCGCGGCGCGGCGTCGTGCTCGCGTGCGGCGGTTATCCGCACGACGCGAAGCGGCAGACCGAAACGTTTCCCGTGATGCCGCACTGGTCCGCCGCGCCCAAGAGCAATACCGGCGATGGCATTCGCCTGGGCGAAGCGGCGGGCGCGCATTTCGACGCGTCGCTCGAAGCGCCCGCCGCGTGGGCGCCGGTGTCGCTCGTGCCGAAATCCACGGGACGCGAAGTCGCGTTTCCGCATCTGATCGAGCGCGCGAAGCCGGGTCTGATCGCCGTCACGCGCGCGGGCAGGCGCTTCACGAACGAGGCGTCGTCGTATTACGACTTCATCTCCGCGCTCATCGGCACGACGTCGCCGGGCGAAGAGACGTGCGCGTGGCTCGTCTGCGATCACCGGTTTCAGCGCCGATACGGCCTCGGTTTCGCGAAGCCGTTTCCGTTTCCGCTGCGGCCTTACGAACGCTCGGGATATCTCAAGTCCGCGCCGACGCTCGAAGCGCTGGCGCAGCAATGCGGCATCGATGTGCGCGGCCTCGCCGATACGGTCGCCACGTACAACGGCTACGCGAAAGACGGCTTCGATCCGCAGTTCCACAAAGGCTCGACGCCGTATAACCGCGTTCAGGGCGATGCATCGCACAAGCCGAATCCGTGTCTCGCGCCGATCGTCGATGGGCCTTTTCACGCGGTGAAGATCGTGCCGGGCAGCCTCGGCACGTTCGCGGGTTTATCGACGGATGCGCGCTCGCGTGTTCTCGACGACATGCGCGCGCCGATTCCCGGCCTCTACGCGGTCGGCAACGACGCCGCGAGCATGATGGGCGGCCACTATCCCGCAGGCGGCATCACGCTCGGCCCAGCGATGACCTTCGGCTATCTCGCGGGCCTCGAACTGGCCGAACCGGCGCGCGAGGACAGCATCACGAATCTCTCCAACTTCAATCAGGCAAGGACTCTGCAATGACTCTGTACGACACGGTCACGTTGACGGTGAAGATCGGCGCGAACGCGCAGGTCTTCGAAAACATCAAGGCAAGCGGCGATGCGCCCGGCTCGAAGCTGCTCGGCTGCTGGTATTCGGATATCGGCGCGCTCGGCAAGGTCATGGTGCTGCGCGGATTCGAATCCGAAGCGGCGCTGATCGGGGAACGCCGGCGCTTGCTGCTCGAAGGCAATCCGTTCGGCTGCGGCGAGTTCATCACCGATGTCGAAATGAACAGCTACGCGCTTTTTCCCTTCCTGCCGCCGATCGAGCCGGCCGTGCACGGCGGCATCTACGAGATGCGCGTCTACGGCACGAAGCTCGCCAGCCTGCAACACACGATCGACGCATGGCAGAACGCCGTGCCCGAGCGCACGAAACGCTCGCCGCTCATCGGCGCGATGTACGCGCTCGACGGCACCGTGCCGCGCTTTCTCAACATCTGGCCGTACAAGAGCGTGGACGAGCGCTCGCGGATTCGCGCGGAAGCCGTGAAGGACGGCATCTGGCCGCCGAAGGGCGGACCGGCGCATCTGACGACGATGGAATCGACCATCTACGTGCCCGCGCCGTTCTCGCCGCTGCGCTAACCGGAGATTGTCGATGTCACGACGCAAGCTATCTCTGTCCGCGCTGACGATCCTCGAACTGACGCCGCCGCAGATGGTCGAGTGCGCCGCGCAGGCGGGCTACGACTTCGTCGGCCTGCGCCTCGTGCCCGCGACCGATACGGAAGTGCGCCACGAGATCGTCGGCGCGACGCCGCTGAAACGCGAGACGCTCGCGGCTTTGCGCGATACCGGCATCGGCGTGCTGGATGCCGAAATCCTGCGCCTCAAGCCCGACACGAACGTCGCCGATTACGAACCGATGCTCGCAACCGCCGCCGAGCTGGGCGCGCGCTACGTGCTCGTCGCGGGCAACGATCCCGACGAGGTCCGCACGGCCGAGCGGCTCGCCGCGCTGTGCGATCTCGCGAAGCCGTATGGCCTGTCGCCGTCGCTCGAACCGATGCCCTGGACCGACGCGAAAGACATCGTGCAGGGCGCGCGCATTGTGAAAGCGGCGCAGCGCGCGAATACGGGCCTCATCGTCGATCCGATCCATTTCGACCGCACGGGATCGTCGACGCGAACGCTGCGCGAATTGCCGCGCGAATGGTTCGGTTACGTGCAGTTCTGCGACGCGCCCGCCGAGCGCCCGAGCGATCTCGAAACGTTGCTGTATCAGGCGCGCGCCGAGCGGATGATTCCGGGCGAGGGCGGCCTCGATCTCGCGGGCATTTTGCGCGCGTTGCCCGACGATCTTCCGCTCTCGCTCGAAGTGCCGATGAACGAATGGGCGAAATCGGCGAGCGCGCTCACGCGTGCGAAACGTCTGCGCGAGGCGACGATTGCATGGCTGGAGGAAACATACGCCGGTTGAATTCCGAGGTGGAATCGTGTTCTCATTCCGAATCATCGGAACTTCGAGAGACTGAAAGATGGCGGGAAATCTGGAGCGGGCGTTGTCGATCATCGAATTGTTGGCGAAAAACGGCGGGCGGATGCAACTCGCCGCCATCGCCGACACGCTCAATATTCCTCGCAGCGGCACGCATCGCCTGCTCGCGATGCTGATCGACGAAGGGTACGTGCGCCAGGACGAGGATCATGGCGAATACATGCTCGCGCTCAAGCTCGTGTCGCTCGCACTCATCTATCTGTCGACGGGCGGCGTACTCGACGTGTCGCAGCCCGTGCTCGACCGGCTCGCGGCGCAATCCGGCGAACTGGCGCGGCTGGGCGTCGTCGAGGACGATCACATTACGTTCGTCGGCAAGGCACAGGGCGCGAAGTCGGGGCTGCGCTACGACCCGGACATGGGCAGCCAGCCGCCCTTGCATTGCACGGCGAGCGGACAGGCGTGGCTGTCGTCGCTTTCCGATGAGGAGGCGCTCGAACTCGTGTCGAAGCAGGGCGGGCTCGGCAAGCCCGGCTCGGGCGGACCGAAGGCGCCGAAGACGATCCAGCAGTTTCTCGCCGATCTGCAGGCGGCGCGCAAACGCGGCTACGGCATCGCGAGCGAGACGTACGAGGCCGGCATGACGTCGATGGCCGCGCCGATTCATCATCCGGTGACGGGCGTCGTCGTGGGCGTCGTGAGTCTCGCCGGGCCGACGAGCCGTTTGCCGGAGGCGCGTCTGAAGGAGCTCGCGCCCGCGCTGCTGGAAGCGGCGTCGGACATGGGCGCGGCGACGTTGAGTTCGCCCTACTTCAAGCGGTCGGCGGCGAAGGTGGAGGGGAAGGCTGTCAGTGCAGGCTGATGCTGGATTAGCCCGAATGGACGAGGTGACGCGGGGAAAACGCCTGCATTATCATCGTTTTCATCATGAAACGAGAATTTGAAATGCCTACTCCACTCGATCCGATCGTGTCCGAATTTGCCACTGTCTGGCGGCGGTGGAAATGCGTCTCGTCGTGTCGATGCTGACGGCGAACTTCACCGCGCAACTCGCGACGAATCCCGCCGATATCCACGAGGTCTGCACCTTCACCGTCGGCCCGAACGAAATGCCGATGCGTCTTTTCCTGCGATGAACGCGTCAGCCAGCGTCCACGGCATCGCGCGCGGATGAGGGCGCCGGCACGCCGCCTGTGGCCATCCACAGCACTTCGGCGTCTTCGTCGCTCGTCGAAATCGCCGCGTGGCCGGTGCGGCTGTCGAAGTAGATGCTGTCGCCGGCATGCAGATGCGTCGGCGCGTAGAGTTCGGAATAGAGGCACACGCTGCCGCTGATCACGTAAAGAAACTCCTCGCCTTCGTGACGGCCCCAGTCGTCGAACGCATCGAGCGTGTGCGCCGAAATGCGGATGCGAAACGGCAACATCGCCTTGTGCGCGAGTTCGGTGGCGAGCAATTCCATCTGATAGCCGCGATACGCGTGGCGCTGTCCTTCGTTGCGGCGCGTGAGCGCGCGCCGGCCGCTCGCATTCGGCGCGGGCGCGGTGCCGAAGAGTTCGGCGAGATCGATCTGCAGGCCGCGCACGATTTTCTGAAGCACGTCGAAGGTCGGCGACATCAGCCCGTTCTCGATTTTCGACAGCGCCGAGCGCGACACGCCGCACATGCGGCTTGCGGTTTCGAGCGTCAGGTCGTGCGCGAGCCGCGCGCGTTTCACGCGGGCACCGAGATCGGACGCGGATTGTTCGGGCGAATTCTTGGTGCCGGGGCTGGACATGGGAACGTGTGGGAGCGCTTTGTTTCCGATAATAACATCGCGCAAAACGGCGGCGAACGGCCCGCATCTGGTGACAACCCTAATATTGACGGCTGTTGTGAGCGCCATCGGCAGCGCGTATAGTCTCCTGACTTCCGAAAGTTTCTTATCAGAAACTTTTGCCCCGACGAACGAACCCGCTTCGCAAGGACTTTCATCGTGAATGCACAATCGATTCTTTCCGACCTCGGCATCGCGAGCCTCGTCACCGATGGCGATATCGCCGTCACTTCCCCGATCACGGGCGAAGTCATCGGCCGCGTGAAGCAGAACACCACCGCCGACGTCGACGCCGCGCTCGCCGCCGCCCGCACCGCGTTCGCCTCGTGGCGCAACGTGCCCGCGCCGCGCCGCGGCGAACTCGTGCGCCTGCTCGGCAATCGGCTGCGCGAGAAGAAGGAGGCGCTCGGCCGGCTCGTGTCGCTCGAAGCGGGCAAGATTCTCCAGGAAGGCTTGGGCGAAGTTCAGGAAATGATCGACATCTGCGATTTCGCCGTCGGTCTCTCGCGCCAGTTGTACGGCCTGACGATCGCGTCGGAGCGGCCGGGTCATCGCATGGCGGAGACGTGGCATCCGTTCGGCGTGTGCACGATCATCTCGGCGTTCAATTTCCCGGTCGCGGTGTGGTCGTGGAACGCGGCGCTCGCCCTCGTGTGCGGCAACGCGGTCGTGTGGAAGCCATCGGAGAAAACGCCGCTCACCGCGCTCGCCGTCGACCGCATCCTGCGCGATGCCATCGATGAATTCGGCGCGGCGCCTGCGGGCCTCGCGTCGGTCATCATCGGCGGGCGTGAGGTCGGCGCGGCGCTCGTCGCGGACAAGCGCTCGGACATCGTCAGCGCGACGGGCAGCACGGAAATGGGCCGCAAGGTCGGCGTCGCGGTCGCGGAACGCTTCGGCCGCTCGATCCTCGAACTCGGCGGCAACAACGCGGGCATCGTGTCGCAGACGGCCAATCGCGATCTCGCGCTGCGCGGCATCCTGTTCTCGGCGGTCGGCACGGCAGGGCAGCGCTGTACGTCGCTGCGGCGTCTTTTCGTGCACGAAAGCATCTACGACGAAACCGTCGCGCGTCTGAAAGATCTCTACGCCAAAGTGCCCGTCGGCAATCCGTTGGAGCAGGGCGTGCTGATGGGCCCGCTCATCGACGTGCAGGCGTTCGCGCGCATGCAGGACGCGCTCGAACAGGCGAAGGGCGAAGGCGGCAAGGTGACGGGCGGCGAGCGCGTGACCGTGAAGGGCCACGAAAACGGCTACTACGTGCGCCCGGCGCTGGTCGAAATGCCGTCGCAGACGGAGGTCGTGCTGAAGGAGACCTTCGCGCCGATTCTCTACGTGATGCGCTACACGGATTTCGACGAAGCCATCGCCGCGAACAACGCCGCCGCGCACGGATTGTCGTCGTGCGCGTTCACCACCGATCTGCGCGAGGCCGAGCGCTTTCTGTCCGCATCGGGCAGCGACTGCGGCATCGCGAACGTGAACATCGGGCCGAGCGGCGCGGAGATCGGCGGTGCATTCGGCGGCGAGAAGGAAACCGGCGGCGGCCGCGAATCGGGCTCGGATGCTTGGAAAGCCTACATGCGCCGCGCGACCAACACGATCAACTACTCGTCGGAATTGCCGCTCGCGCAGGGCATCGACTTCAATCTGAGCTGAGGCCAACGTGAGTTCGAGCGTTGTCATCGTAGGTGGCGGCGTGATCGGCAGCTCGGTCGCGTACTTTCTGCGCGCATCGGACCCGACCGTGCAAGTCACCGTGATCGAGCGCGACCCGACTTACGCGCGTTCGTCGTCGGCGCTGTCGGCGGCCTCGGTCCGGCAGCAGTTCTCGACGCCGCTTTCGGTACGCATGTCGCTCTTCGGCATCGACTTCCTGCGTTCGATCGGCGAGCGGCTCGAAGTGAACGGCGAGCGTCCGTCGATCGATCTGCACGAAGGCGGTTATCTCTTTCTGGCGACGGCGGCGGGTGCGTCGACGCTGCGCGAAAACCACGCGTTGCAGCGAGCGCTCGGCGCGGACATCAGCCTGCTCGACGCCGCGCAACTGCGCGCGCGTTTTCCGTGGCTCAACACGGACGATCTCGCGGCGGGCGCGTTCGGCGAGAGCGGCGAAGGCTGGTTCGACGGCTACGGTCTCGTGCAGGCGCTGCGTCGCAAGGCGCAGGCGCTCGGCGCGCGTTACGTGACCACGGAAGTCGTCGGCATCGAACGCGAAGGACGGCGTGCGAACGCCGTGCGCGCGGCCAACGGCGAAACGTATCCATGCGATGTCGTCGTGAACGCGGCGGGTGCGTGGTCGCGTCCGGTCGCGGCGATGCTCGGCATCGACATTCCAGTGTTCGCGCGTCGGCGCAGCATCTTCAATGTGTCGTCGCCGGCGACGCTCGAGCGCGCGCCGTTGCTGATCGATCCCACGGGCGTCTACTTCCGTCCTGAAGGGCGCACGTATATTTGCGGCACGTCGCCCTCGGCGGACAACGATCCCGACGACCTGCCGCTCGACGAAGTCGATCACGCGCTCTTCGACGACGTGATCTGGCCGACGCTCGCGCATCGCGTGCCGGCGTTCGAGGCGCTGCGCGTCGAGCGTTGCTGGTCCGGCTATTACGAATACAACGTGCTCGATCAGAACGCGATCATCGGCCATCATCCGGATGTCGATAATTGCATCTTCGCGAACGGGTTCAGCGGACACGGCCTGCAACAAGGCCCGGCAACAGGGCGCGGCGTCAGCGAACTGATTTTGCGCGGGCGTTACGAAACGCTCGATTTATCGCCGCTCGACTGGACTCGCGTGCTGGAAGGCCGGCCGATCGTCGAAAAGAATGTCGTATAACTGATAGAAGACTGCCAACGCCGCTTTCCATAATCGATGATTCAAGTCTGCCCGGTCATGCACCGGGCATTTTTTTCGCTACGAAACAGACAGGCGGATTGGAACCGGTTCGGATTTGCGTTGCGAACGGGCATTCTTATCATCATCGTCAGGCTGGCGGGCTTCGTCCATTAATGAAATCCACTAGGGCCAGCCGCTTTCGATGAGTGCATTCTGAATCTGTCAAAACGCTTTTTTCGCGCTTCATAGATAGGAGACAAAACATGGAAGCCAATACGAGCGCGCATTTCTACGCCTGGATCGACGACGGCGAGCTGCCGCACGACACGAGCGTTCCGGTGTCGCATCGTTCGAGTCAGGTATCGGCGGAACCCGAATATATCGCAGAGATTTGCGGACGTTTCGGCAAGACCGATGAGGAAAAAAACTCCTGCGTCATTCGCGGATATAACTGACGCCCTTTAATGCAGTGTGTTGCGTTCGCGAGACGCTTTGTCACGACGCATATTTACGCGGACAAATATGCGCCATGCGATTCATGACGCACCTTCATGAAACGCATATAGCGAATTTTTGTGTGCGTTGCCAAACAGAACGCGGTCCGGTGAGTTTGTAAATCGGAACTGCGTAAATCGAACCCGCCGCGTGCGGGTTTTTCCATTCTGGATGTCCGGAAAACAGGTTCGTGCCGCCCGGCAGCGCCTGGCCGCCGATGGCACAATCGCCGCAACGCAGGCAATCAGGAGCAAAGGTGGCGAACCTGGATCTGGACAATCCGTTTCTCGAAGCGCTCGGCGCGACGCTCACGGAATGGCGCGCGGGCTACGCCGAATTCACGATGCCGATACACGCCGGGCATCTGAACCGGCAGCGCATCCTGCAAGGCGGCGCGATCGCCACGCTGCTCGACGCCGCTTGCGGCTACGCCGGTCTCTTTCCGACCGGCGCCGCGCCTGTGCACGGCTTCACTCTTTCGCTGACCGTGAACTATCTCGATCGCGGCATCGGCGACAAGGTCGTCGCAAAAGGCTTTCTCGAACGTCAGGGACGCTCCGTCTATTTTGCACGCGGCGAAGCGTGGGTCGACGATCGCGTGATGATCGCGAGCGCGCAAGGCACCTTCAAATACGCGCGCTGATGGCTACCCGCAATCTCCTTCGGCGTCTCGATCTCACGACGCTGCAACTCTTTCTCGCGGTGTTCGAGGAAGGCACGCTCACGCGCGCGGCGGAACGCGAGGCGATCGCGGTGTCGGCGGCGAGCAAGCGTCTGCTCGAACTGGAGCAGGCCGTCGGCGCCGCGCTGTTCGAACGCAAGGCGCGCGGCATGGCGCTGACGCCGGCGGGCGAAACGCTGCTTCATCACGCGCGGCGCGTGCTGCGCGATGTCGAGAACATCGGCATCGAACTCGCCGAACATGCGAGCGGCGTCCGCGGCTACGTGCGGATGATGGCGAATCTCTCGGCGATCGTCGAATTCCTGCCGGAAGACTTGCGCGCGTTTTCGTCCGTGCACGAGCAGATCAAGATCGATCTCGAGGAGCGCCCGAGCGGCGGCATCGTGGAAGGCGTCGCGGACAGTCTCGTCGACCTGGGCATCTGTTCCGGCGACGCCGACACGCGCGGCCTCGAAACCGCGCATTACCGGCACGACCGGCTCGCGCTCGTCATGCCCGGCGATCATCCGCTGGCGAAGCGCGCGAGCATCGCATTCGCGCAGACGCTCGACTTCGATCACATCGGGCTGCATTCGGCGAGTTCCATCAACCAGCGCACGCATCTCGCGGCGCGTCAGGCGGGGCGCGCACTGCGGTTGCGCATCCACGTTCCCGGTTTCGACGCCGTGTGCCGCATGGTGCAGGCGGGCATGGGCGTCGGCGTGCTGCCGATGCAGGTCTTCGAAGCGATGGGTCGTCAGCTCGGACTCGCGGCCGTCGCGCTCGACGACGACTGGGCAGCGCGCAGCCTCGTGATCGTCGTGCGCGATTCGGATGCGCTATCGCCCGTGAGCCGGCTGCTGTTCGATCATCTGCGGACCGTCGAAGCAGGCATTTAGCATTCAAAAAACCGGCGAGCGTTCGCGTTTGACGAACGATGCTTGCCGAAATGCGGTTGGACGCCCCCGAGCGTTCGCCAATAAGCTTGTCTCCATCGAAAAGCACATCATCAGGAGACAGCAGCATGAGCGGACCTCTCCAGGGCATTCGCGTCATCGAAATCGGCACGCTGATCGCCGCGCCGTTCGCGGCGCGCATGCTGGCCGAATTCGGCGCGGAAGTCATCAAGATCGAAGCGCCGAATACCGGCGATCCCCTGCGCAAATGGCGCAAGCTGCACGAGGGCACTTCGCTCTGGTGGTATCTGCAATCGCGCAACAAGAAGTCGGTGTGCGTGAATCTCAAGTCGCCCGAAGGCGCGGACGTGATCAAGCGTCTCGCCGCCGATGCCGACATCGTCATCGAAAACATGCGGCCCGGCGCGCTCGAAAAACTCGGTCTCGGCTGGGACGTTTTGCATGCAATAAACCCGAAGCTCACGATGGTCCGCATCTCCGGCTACGGCCAGACGGGTCCGTACCGCGACCGGCCGGGCTTCGGCGCGATCGGCGAGGCGATGGGCGGCATCCGTTACACGACGGGCGACGCAGAAGGGCTGCCGGCGCGCGTCGGCGTGAGTCTCGGCGATTCGCTCGCTTCGCTGCACGGCGTGATCGGCGCGCTGATGTCGGTGCTGCGCGTGAAGACCGGCAAGGGCGACGGCCAGGTGGTCGATGTCTCGCTCGTCGAAAGCGTGTTCAATCTGATGGAAAGCCTCGTACCCGAATACGATCTGCTCGGCCATGTGCGCGAGCGCAGCGGCGGGGCGCTGCCGGGCATTGCGCCGTCGAACACGTATCGCACGGAGGATGGCGGCTTCGTGGTGATCGCGGGCAACAGCGACCCGATCTACAGGCGGCTCATGAACGTGATCGGCCGTCCCGATCTCGCGGACGATCCCGCGCTTGCCCGCAACGACGGCCGCGTGCGTCACAGCGCAATGCTCGACGAAGCGATCACCGCGTGGACCTCGCATCATTCGATGGACGATGTCCTGGCGACGCTCGAACGCGAGGAAGTGCCGTCGGGTCGCATCTACTCCGTCGCGGACATCGTCAACGACGCGCATTACCAAGCGCGCGAGATGCTGCTGAAGGCAGAACTGCCGGGCGGCGCATCAGTGAAGATGCCGGGCATCGTGCCGAAGCTCTCCGATACGCCGGGCGAAGTGCACTGGCAAGGCCCGGCGCTCGGCGAGCATACGCAATCGGTGCTCGAATCGCTCGGCTTCGCCGCGGATGAAGTGGAACGGCTGCGTGCCGAAGGAGCGGTGCAATGAATTACGAATACAAAGAACCGTTGGTCGTGCAGGAGGTCGCGCCGCGCGACGGTCTGCAGATCGAAAAGCAGTGGGTCGAGACCGAAGACAAGATCGCGCTGATCGACGCATTGTCGGCGTGCGGCTTCTCCCGCATCGAGGCGGGCTCGTTCGTGTCGCCGAAAGCGATTCCCGCGCTGCGCGATGGCGACGCGGTCTTCAACGGCATCCGGCGCGGGCGAGGCGTGATCTACGTCGCGCTCGTGCCGAACGTGAAGGGCGCCGAGCGCGCGCTCGCCGCGGGCGCCGATGAACTGAACCTCGTGATGTCCGCGAGCGAGACGCACAATCGCGCGAACATGCGTATGAGTTGCGAGTCGTCGCTGGCCGGTTTCGGCGATGTCGTTCGGCTCGCCTCTGGCAAGGCTTCGCTGAACGCGACCGTCGCGACCGCGTTCGGCTGCCCGTTCGAGGGGCGCATCGACGAAGAGCGCGTCGTGTCGATCGCGCGGACGTATCGCGAAATGGGCATCGACGGCATCACGCTCGCGGATACCACCGGCATGGCGAATCCGCGTCAGGTCGCGCGGCTGGTCGCACGCGTGCTCGAACACGTCCCCGCCGCTGATCTGACGCTGCACTTTCACAATACGCGCGGCCTCGGCCTCGCCAACGTCCTCGCTGCCTACGACACCGGCGCGCGCCGTTTCGACGCCGCGCTCGGCGGTCTCGGCGGCTGTCCGTTCGCGCCGGGCGCTTCGGGAAACATCTGCACCGAAGACCTCGTGAACATGTGCGATGAGATGAGCATTCCGACGGGCATCGATCTGCCAAGGCTGATTGCGCTGTCGCGCACGTTGCCCGCGCTCGTCGGACACGAAGTGTCGGGACAAGTCGCGAAGGCGGGACGCAATTGCGATCTGCATCCGGCGCCCGATTACGTGCAAGCGATCTGATTCAAAAGACCAAAACAACACTGGAGACAAAACATGAGCGATCTAAGCGTCCACGCGGCCGATGAGCCGCACATTGTCGGCAACACCTCGCACATCATCCGCAAGGTGGCATTGCGGCTCATGCCGCTCATCATGCTGTGCTATTTCTTCGCGTTTTTCGACCGCATCAATATCAGCTTCGCGAAGTTTCAGATGCAGAGTTCGCTCGGCCTGTCGGACACCGCATACGGTCTCGGCGCGAGTCTTTTCGTGATCGGCTATGTGCTCTTCGAAGTGCCGAGCAACATGCTGCTCTACAAGGTCGGCGCGCGCCGCTGGATCGCGCGCATCATGATTTCGTGGGGCATCGCGACCGCGCTCATGGTCTTCGTGCAGACGGAATGGCAGTTCTACGGACTGCGCTTCATCATCGGCGCGATGGAAGCGGGCTTCGCGCCGGGCGTGCTGTATTACCTGACGCTGTGGTTTCCGGCGAGCTATCGCGGGCGCATCACGTCGATGCTGTTTCTCGCGTCAGCCTTCTCGGGGCTTTTCGGTGCGCCGCTGTCGGGGCTCGTGCTCGGGCATCTGAATGGCGTCGCGGGCATCGCGGGATGGCACTGGCTGTTCCTGCTCGGCGGCCTGCCGTGCGTGCTGCTTGGCATTCTCGTGCTGAAGGTGCTGAAAGATCGCGTCGATGACGCCGCGTGGCTCACGAGCGACGAGAAGACGTATCTGAAGAGCCAGATCTCGACGCAAAGTCAGCACACCGACACCGGCCATTCGCTGTTCGGCGCGATCAGGACGCCCGGCTTCCTGATGCTCGGCCTGATCTACTTCCTGATTCAGATCGCGTCGTACGGTCTCAACTTCTGGGCGCCGCATCTGATCCGGGCGGCGGGCACGCAGAATCCGACGATCATCGGCTTGCTCACGGCCGTCCCATATATCTGCGGCGCGATCTGCATGGTCGTGGTCGGCCGCATGTCGGACCGGTCGGGCGAGCGCCGCAAGTTCGTCGCGAGGCTGCTCGTGATGGCGGCTGCCGGCTTCTTCGCGGCGGGCATCTTCGACAAGCAGACGACGCTGCTCATCGCCGCGCTCGGCGTGATGGGCGCGGGTGTGATCGCCTCGATTCCGGCGTTCTGGGCGCTGCCGCCGAAGCTCTTGACCGGCGCGGGCGCGGCGGGCGGGATTGCGCTGATCAACACGCTGGGGCAACTGGGCGGCATCGTGAGCCCGGTGATGGTCGGCCGCATCCGCGACACGATGGGCAGCACGACGCCCGCGCTGTATGCGATCGGCG
Source organism: Caballeronia sp. LZ028 (assembly GCF_031451415.1). Lineage (NCBI taxonomy): Bacteria > Pseudomonadati > Pseudomonadota > Betaproteobacteria > Burkholderiales > Burkholderiaceae > Caballeronia > Caballeronia sp. LZ028. The sequence continues at coordinate 697,820 of NZ_JARUXN010000004.1, forward strand.
CGATGAGCGTGCTGTGCGCGCTGTTGCTGCTCTTCGGCTTGCCGCAGACGCTCAGGCAGAAGGATCATTCGGAGCGCAAAGCCTGACGCCAAGGCTTCTCCGAACGGGAAAGCGCCCGGCGGACTGCATGTCCCCGGGCGCTCTTTGCATTTTGCATCCGGCGTTTTGCATTCATCAGGCCAGATGGCATCTTGCATGCCGCATTCAGTCTCGCATCAATCCTTCCACGTCCACTCGCGGATCTCGTCGCGATCGATGCCTTCCTCATGCGCGTACCGCACGCTCTCGATGATCTGGTTCTTGAGCCATTCCTTCGTATGCGCGCTGCTGCCCGCGATGCGCGGCACGCGGTCGATCACGTCGATCGCGAGCGTATAGCGATCCACGCCGTTGATGATCGCGAGTTCGAACGGCGTGTTGATGTTGCCGCGCTCGCGATAGCCGTGAACGTGCATGTTCGCGTGATTCGTGCGGTTGTACGTGAGCTTGTGCACGAGCGACGCGTACGAGTGGAAGTTGAAGATCACGGGTTTGTCGCGCGTGAAGATCGAATCGAAATCGCGATGCGACAAGCCGTGCGGATGCTCGGTGTCCGGCAGCAGCCTGAAGAGATCGACGACGTTGACGAAGCGAATCTTCAGATCGGTGCAATGCGCCTTCAGGATTTCGACGGCGGCGAGCGCTTCCATCGTCGCGATATCGCCCGCGCACGCGATCACGACATCCGGCTCCGCGCCCTGATCCGTCGACGCCCAGTCCCAGATGCCGATGCCCTTCGCGCAATGCACGATGGCGTCCTGCATGTTCAGATATTGCAGATGCGGCTGCTTGTCCGCGACGATCACATTCACGTAGTCGTGCGTGCGCAGACAGTGATCCGCGACGCTCAACAGGCAGTTCGCATCGGGCGGCAGATAGATACGCACGACGTTCGGGCTCTTGTTCGTGACGACATCGAGAAAGCCGGGATCCTGATGCGTGAAGCCGTTGTGATCCTGCCGCCACACGAGCGACGTGATGAGCAGGTTGATCGACGGCACCGGCGCGCGCCAGCCGACTTCGGTTTTTGCTTTTTCGAGCCACTTCGCGTGTTGGTTGAACATCGAATCGATGACGTGCACGAACGCTTCGTAGGTCGCGAAAAGACCGTGACGCCCGGTGAGCACGTAACCTTCGAACCAGCCTTCGAGCGTGTGCTCCGACAGCATCTCCATGACGCGTCCGTCGACGGACAGCGCGCCGCCGTCTTCGTCTTCGGGCAGCGTCTGTGCGATCCAGCGCTTGCCCGATACTTCGTACACGCCGTCGAGCTTGTTGCTCGCGGTCTCGTCCGGGCCAAAGAGACGGAAGCTCGTCATGTTGCGGCGGATCACTTCGCGCAGGAACGTGGCGAGCACGGCCGTCGGCGACGTGTAGACGCTTGCGGCGCGTTTGAACTCGAACGCGTAGTCGCGGATATCGGGCATGTCGAGCGATTGCCGCAGCGCGCCGCCATTCGCGTGCGGATTCGCGCTGATGCGGCGCGTGCCTTCGGGTGCGAGCACGCGCAGCGGTTCGATCAGACGGCCGTCTTCATCGAACAGTTCCTCGGGCTTGTAGCTGCGCAGCCACGCTTCCAGTTGCGCGAGACTGCGGGGATTGCTTACGGCATCCGCGATCGGCACCTGATGCGAGCGCCAGTAATCCTCGACCTTCCGGCCGTCGACTTCCTTCGGTCCGGTCCAGCCTTTGGGCGTGCGCAACACGATCATCGGCCAGCGCGGGCGCGTCACGTTCTCAGGATTGGCGCGCGCGTTCGCCTGAATCGCGCGGATATCGGCGATGCAGCGTTCCAAGGTCGCGGCCATGCGCTGATGCATCGTTTCCGGATCGTCGCCTTCGACGAAATGCGGCGCGTAGCCGTAGCCCCTGAACAGGTCTTCGAGCTCGTCGTGCGGAATGCGCGCGAGGATCGTCGGATTGGCGATCTTGTAGCCGTTCAGGTGGAGAATCGGCAGCACGGCGCCGTCGGTCGCGGGATTGAAAAACTTGTTCGAATGCCACGATGTGGCGAGCGGGCCGGTTTCCGCTTCGCCGTCGCCCACGACCGCCGCGACGATCAGATCGGGATTGTCGAACGCCGCGCCGAACGAATGCGACAGGCTGTAACCGAGCTCGCCGCCTTCGTGAATCGATCCCGGCGTTTCCGGCGTGCAATGCGAGCCGATGCCGCCCGGCGACGAAAACGCGCGAAAGAGCTTGAGCATGCCGCGCTCGTCGAAACTGCGATCGGGGTAAATCTCCGAGTAATGGCCTTCGAGCCACGAGTTCGCGAGCGTCGCGGGCGCGCCATGGCCGGGACCGGAGACGAACAGGACGTTCAGATCATCGCGCTTGATGAGCCGGTTCAGATGCACCCAGACGAACGACTGGCCGGGATCGGAGCCCCAGTGTCCGAGCAGACGCCGCTTGATGTGTTCGCGCTCGAGCGGCTCGCGCAGCAGCGGATTCGCGCGCAGGTAAATCATGCCGACCGAAAGATAATTGCAGGCCCGCCAGTAGGCGTCGATCTTCGCGAGAAGATCGGGATCGAGAGGCGTCTCGAGGGCGGTCGTGCCAGTGACGTCGTCGTTCAATTGGTTCTCCTGATGAGTGAGAGGATTGGTCGAGCGTCGTGCGTGCGGCTTGCGCAGATCGAATCCTGCGCGCTGGTTAATGATCGGCTGTGATTGTGGCGGTTTGGTTGCAGGGCACGCGCGGCGCCGTCCGGTACATCTTACCGGCGGCGCGGCAACGATGGTGGCGAGCGCGTCATTCCATCGCGGCGTGGCGGAGGTCGTAGTCCATGATAAGCGCGCGGTTATCTTCCCACATGCCGATGTAATGAACCATGAAGCTGTCCGGGCGGCGATAGACCCAGGGCGTGTTCAGTTCGATGAAATCGTAAATGCGGGTCGCATCGAAGTCCGGCAGCGAGCGGAAGACATCGATGAAGTAATACTGATCGCCCTGGTTCGCATAGATGTGGGATCTGTCGTCCAGGTTCCGGCACCTTTCGATCACGCGCGCGAGAGCGTCGTAGTTCTGCTGATTGCGCTGAAAGCCCATGATGCCGGAGTTGAACGCCCACGTTCCGATATCGCGTGCCAACACGGTGTCGCGTTCGCGCGTGAGCGGTTCGAGACGGCGGTTCATGTCGTTGATGAGCACATCGGCATCGAGCCAGAACACCCATTGATGATGCGGCAAGTACGCGTGCAGCAACGCGGCCTTGTGCCAGTTCGCCGACGTCTTTCCGTCGTTCAATCGCGGCGGAACATCGCGATGCACGTAAAGCGTGTAACCGTGGCGTTTGCAATATTGCCTGATGTTGGCCTCGGCGATGCGCCCGTACTGCGCGATATTCGGCGTATAGAGCATGACGATCGCGATCGCGTGGTTCGGTTGATAGACGCTTTGCGTTTCGGTTTCATGCACGCCCGGATTGGCGAGCGAGAGAAACGGCGTTGCGCGCGTCCTGCATTCGTTGATGTGTTCAAACGCTGCCGCACGAAGCCGCCGATGATGTTTCTCGTCGCGAAAGCAGGTGGAGAAGCTGTTCCACGTCGCCCAGACGCATTCGAGATTGACCGCGGCCGGAAGCACAACGTACACGTCGCCGACGCGGAACTGTTGCGGGCAAATCGTGAAGTCATGCAGCATTTCGCCTTCGTTTTCCGGCAACGCGACGCCGAGCCGGCAGCGGCCGACGAGATCCGCGAGCTTGCGGCGCACCGGTTCTGTATTGCGGAAGATGAGGATATCCGTCTGCGGGATATGGCCTTCGGCGCAAGTCAGGAGCCAGTCGCGCCCGGCCATGAGATCGGGCAATGCGACGGGCCGCAGTATCGCGGCGTTCTCGCTCAGCAGCATGAGGATTTCGTTCGGCGCGGCGCGGCTCAAATGACGCAGCAACGCTTCGTACTTGTAGACCCATTGCAGGTGCTTGTTGCTTCCCGACAAATCGGACAAGTCCATCTCGATGTGGCGATAGCCGAATTCCCGTGCGTAGTGGCGATGGTTGGCGAGCGCGCCGGGCGCGTGGTCGGACAGAAGGCTTAGGACGATCATGAGAGGCGGAAAGCGTTTGAACGGATTGCTTGGGCGAACCGCCTAGCATCGCTGTAAAGCGTTCCGGGTCGCATGGGAACTGTCCGAAAAGCGCCAGTAATACGCCGTTTCTCAAGCGCCCATAGAATGTCCGAATGATCCGAAAATCCGCTTCCATCGCCGACGCGCTGCACGGCTTTCATCCCGCCGTCGCCGCGTGGTTCGGCGCCCGCTTTCCCGCGCCGACCGCGGCGCAGGCGCGCGCGTGGCCGCTCGTCCACGCGCGCCGCTCGACGCTCGTCGCCGCGCCGACCGGCTCCGGCAAGACGCTTACCGCGTTTCTCGCCGCCATCGACGAACTGGTGCGTGACGGCGTCGCGCACGGCGGGACGCTGCCGGACGAGACGCGCGTCGTATACGTGTCGCCGCTGAAGGCGCTGTCGAACGACATCCACGTCAATCTGGAGGAGCCGCTCGCGGGCATCGCGCAGACCTTGCGCGAATCCGGCGTGGCCGCGCCCGAGATTCGCGCGGCCGTCCGTACCGGCGACACGACGCAGCAAGAGCGCAACGCCGTCAGGAAGCGCCCGCCGCATATCCTCGTTACGACGCCGGAATCGCTCTACGTGCTGCTGTCGTCCGATTCCGGCCGCGCGATGCTTTCGACCACGCGCACGGTGATCGTCGATGAGATTCATGCGGTCGCGGGCAGCAAGCGCGGTTCGCACCTGAGCCTGTCGCTCGCGCGCCTCGACGCGCTGTGCGAGGAAGCGGGCGGGCAGCGGCCCGTGCGCGTCGGCTTGTCGGCGACGCAAAAGCCGATCGAACTCGTCGCGAAGTTTCTCGTCGGTGATAACCAGCCCTGCGAGATCGTCGATGTCGGACATGTTCGAGCGCGCGATCTCGCGCTCGACCTCCCGCCGATGCCGCTCGAAGCGATCATGTCCAACGACATGTGGGAGCGCGTCTACGACCGACTCGCGGAGCTTGCCGGGCTGCATCGGACGACGCTCGTCTTCGTCAACACGCGGCGCATGGCCGAGCGCGCGGCGCGGCATCTGACCGAGCGCCTCGGCAAGGAAGCCGTCGCCGCACATCACGGCAGTCTTGCGCGCGAGCATCGGCTGGACGCGGAGCAGCGTCTGAAGCGCGGCGAACTGCGCGTGCTGATCGCGACGGCGTCGTTGGAACTGGGCATCGATATCGGCGATGTCGATCTCGTCTGCCAGATCGGCTCGCCCGGCTCGATCGGCGCATTCTTGCAGCGTGTCGGGCGCTCCGGGCATCACGTCGGCGGCGTGCCGAAAGGACGGCTTTTCCCGATCTCGCGCGACGATCTGATCGAATGCGCGGCGCTCCTCGATTGCGTGCGGCGCGGCGAACTCGATGCCCTGACGATCCCGCACGCGCCGCTCGACGTGCTCGCGCAGCAGATCACCGCCGAAGTCGCGTGCCGCGAGTGGGGCGAGGACGCACTGTTCGAGCGCATCACGCGCGCGTATCCGTACGCGACGCTCGATCGCGCGCATTACGAGGCCGTGCTGCGCACGCTCGCGGAAGGCTATACCGGACGGCAGGGCGTGCGGGCGGCGTACGTGCATCGCGATGCGGTCTCGCGCACGCTGCGCGGCCGTCGCGGCGGCAAGCTGACGGCCGTGACCTCGGGCGGCGCGATACCGGACAACGCCGATTTCGCCGTGATCCTCGAACCGCAAGGCTTGCAGATCGGCACGGTGAACGAGGATTTCGCCGTCGAGAGTCTCGCGGGCGACATCTTTCAGCTCGGCAATACGTCGTACCGGATCGTGCGCGTGGAAGGCGGGCGCGTGCGCGTCGAAAACGCGAACGGCCAGCCGCCGAACATCCCGTTTTGGCTCGGCGAAGCGCCGGGCCGCAGCGACGAGCTTTCTCATGCGATTTCGCGTCTGCGCGCCGATGTCGACGCGTGGCTCGATGGCGGCGTCGAAGCGACGGTCGCGCGGCTTGCACAAGAAAGTGGCATCGACACCGAAGCCGCGCGGCAGATCGTCGATTATCTGGCGCGTTCGCGCGCCGCGCTGACCGTGCTGCCGACGCAGGACACGCTCGTCATGGAGCGCTTCTTCGACGAATCCGGCGGCACGCAGCTCGTCATCCACGCGCCGTTCGGCAGCCGCGTGAATCGTGCGTGGGGACTCGCGCTGAGAAAGCGCTTCTGCCGCACGTTCAACTTCGAGCTGCAGGCGGCCGCGACCGAGGACGCGATCGTGCTGTCGCTGACGGGCAGCCACAGCTTTGCGCTCGATGACGTCTGGCGCTATCTGAAATCGGCGACTGCGGAGCACGTGCTGATCCAGGCGCTGCTCGACGCGCCGCTCTTTGGCGTGCGCTGGCGCTGGAACGCGACCAACTCGCTTGCGCTGCCGCGCTATACCGGCGGGCGCAAGGTCGCGCCGCAGTTGCAGCGCATGAAAAGCGAGGATCTGCTCGCGGCGGTGTTCCCGGATCAGGTCGCGTGCGCGGAAAACATCTCGGGCGAGCGCGACGTGCCGACGCATCCGCTCGTCGAGCAGACGATCGACGATTGCCTCCACGACGCGATGGATGCCGACGCGTGGCTCGCGCTCCTGCGGCGCATCGAAGCAGGCGATGTGCGCCTCGTCACGCGCGAATTGCCCGCGCCGTCGCCGCTCGCGGCCGAGATTCTGTCGGCGCGGCCGTATGCGTTTCTCGACGATGCGCCGCTCGAGGAACGCCGCACGCAGGCCGTGCTCGCGCGCCGATGGAGCGATCCGCATTCGGCGGACGATCTCGGCGCGCTCGATCCCGACGCCATCGCGAGCGTGCGCGACGAAGCCTGGCCCGAAGTCACGAGCGCCGATGAAATGCACGAGGCGCTTTCGACGCTCGCCTGCATCGCCGAATCCGAAGCGCAACGCGACCCGCAATGGATCGCGTGGCTGGATGCGCTCGCGCGCTCCGGCCGAGCGACGCGTCTGCAGATCGCGGAGCACGACGCGCTGTGGACGCCCGTCGAACGTCTCGCGTGTGTGCGCGCCGTCTACGAGCATGCGCCGATGCATCCGTCGCTGCAGCCGCCGCCCGGTTTCGACGATGCGTGGACAACCGACGACGCGCTCGTCGAAATCGTGCGCGCGCGTCTGTCTGGATTCGGGCCGCTGACGGTGCCGGAGATCGCGCGTCCGCTCGCGCTGCCCGCGTCGGCGATCGCGCTCGCCTTGACGCGGCTCGAAGCGCAGGGCTACGTGATGCGCGGACGGTTCGCGCCGGGCGCGCAGGTCGAAGAGTGGTGCGAGCGGCATTTGCTCGCGCGGATTCATCGCTATACGGTGCGGCGGCTGCGTCGCGAAATTGAGCCGGTCGAGCGGCAGGATTTCATGCGCTTTCTGCTCGAATGGCAGCGCGTCGCGCCCGATTCGCGCGGCGAGGGCCGCGACGCGCTCGGCGCCGTGCTCGAACAGCTCGAAGGTTTCGAGGCGCCCGCCGTCGCGTGGGAGGAAGAAATACTGCCGGCGCGCATCGCCGATTATTCGGGCATGTGGCTCGACGATCTGTGCCGCGCGGGCAAGCTCGTGTGGACGCGTCCGGCAGGACGCTCGCGCGCATCGGGCGGTCCGGTGCGCGGCACGCCGATCGTGCTGCTGCCGCGCCGTCACCTCGATGCATGGAACGCGCTCATGCGTCCCGACGAAGCGCCGCAACTGTCGTCGCGTGCCGAACGCGTGTTCGACGCGCTGAAAGCGCACGGCGCGATGTTCTTCGACGAACTGCTCTCCGACGTGCGCCTTCTGCGCACCGAACTCGAAGACGCGCTCGGCGAACTGGTCGCGCTCGGACTCGTCAATGCCGACAGTTTCGCGGGCCTGCGCGCGCTGCTCGCTCCGGCGGCGAAGCGCAACGCGTTCGCGCGGCGTCCGAGGCGCGGTGGCCTCTTCATCGGCGGAATGGACGACGCGGGCCGCTGGGCGCTCCTGCGCCGCGCGAAACCGGACGACGCGCGCGAAGACGGCGATCTCGAACACATCGCGCTGACGCTTTTGCGGCGCTACGGTGTCGTGTTCTGGCGTCTTCTGGAGCGCGAGGCGCAATGGCTGCCGCCGTGGCGCGATCTGCTGCGCGTCTATCACCGGCTGGAAGCGCGCGGCGAGATTCGCGGCGGGCGCTTCGTCGCCGGGCTCGCGGGCGAGCAATTCGCGCTGCCCGAAGCCGTGCCGCTGCTGCGCGACATGCGCAAGCGGCCGAAGGACGGCGTGTTCGTGGCGCTGTCGGCGGTCGATCCGCTCAATCTCGTCGGCACCTTGCTGCCGGGAGAAAAGGTGCCGGCGCTCGCAGCCAATCGCGTGCTGTATCTCGACGGCGTGCCGGTCGGCGCGGTGGTCGCGGGCAAGACGCGCTATTTCGGCGATTTCGATGGAGAAGGGCGCGAGCGCATGCGTCTCGCGCTCGTCAAGCGCACGGCGCGTTCGCTCGGCAGTTCCATCGGCAGCGGAGTGACGGGCGCGAGCATGCCGACGCGCCATTGAAGCGGCGAAGGACGCGATCCCTCGCCGCTATCGACGTTATTTCTTCGAGACGAATCTCGTGGTGAACGGACCGGCCTGCGTAGCGGGCACGTCCTTCACCGGCACGCCCGGATATTCGACGACGCGATTCGTCGCCGATGCCGGCCGGATGCGAAACAATGGACGCACGCCATCGCGCGCGCCGCCGACGATCGTATGCATCGCCTGCCTGTCGAGTTCGACGCTGTCGGCGAGATCCCTGATTTTGATGACGGCCATGGATGCTTCCTCCGGAGTGGGGAGTCGCAATCGAGTATAGACAATCGTCTTCGATGTGCCGGAGCGACTCCGTGATCCGCAACACCGATCGCGCGTGAACGCCAATGGCGGCACAAGGCGCGTGCCTTCTGCCGCAAAGACGTTCGTGAAGACCGATGCGAATCGCGTGCCAACGCCGCGTGCGAGCGGCACGAACTGTCCAGTGCGTTGATTTTTCGGTCCTTTTTGCCACGCGGCGAGTTCGTGCCAAGCGTATTTCGATGGCGTGACGCCAACACTCGTCATCGATGTGTCGGTCTCCGAACGACATGTGCGCGATGCCGCTCATGATCGAAAACGCCATTTGCGAAAGCTCCATGTGAAGGCTAGTATCGAACGATCACCGGGGTTTTGTTACGACAAGTAGTTGTCGATCGATTGGAGCCGCGTCGCGTCGCACAGATGACAAGTTTTGCGCAAGCGATTCGTACTTATCGGGGCGACGGCGGGTCGCGCGACGAGTTCTTTGCGGGAGTGGACGGCGCACTGGCGACCGAACAGACTCCGGCAAGGCGGCTCATGGAGATCCTCGACGAGGAGCACGCGGCGCGGCCGTTGCCCCCCGACATCTATGCGGCCATCCGCCGCCGCATCGAGCATGCGGCGCGCATGCGTCCCGAAGCCGATTCCCCTACCGGGCCCGCGAGCCGCGACGAGACGCGTCTGCAAACGTCGCCGGGTTTCGCGCCGCCGCCTTCGCGCGATCCGAGCGGCGGCACCGGAAGTCAGGCGACGCAAGTGATGGTCGATCACGATCAGCAGATGAAAGGCGTCGGCGACACGCTCAACAGCCGCTTCGTGCTGGAAGAATGTCTCGGCATCGGCGGAATGGGGACCGTGTACAAGGCGCTCGATCTGCGCAAGCTCGAAGCGTCGGACCGGCGGCCGTATGTCGCGATCAAGGTGCTCAATCTCCAGTTCCGCGGCAATCCGAAATCGCTGATCGCGTTGCAGCGCGAGGCGCGCAAGGCGCAGCAGCTCGCGCATCGGAATATCGTCACCGTGTACGACTTCGACCGCGACGGTCAGGTCGTCTATCTGACGATGGAATATCTGTCTGGCCAGCCCCTCTCGCGTCTGCTTCGGAACCCGAACTTCAAGGGCATGCCGTTCTCCGAGGTCTTTCCGATCTTCAAGGGCATGGCCAACGCGCTCGCCTACGCGCACGAACGCGGCTTCGTGCACTGCGATTTCAAACCGGCCAACGTGTTTCTCACGGACACGTCGGAAGTGAAGGTGATCGACTTCGGCATTTCGCGCGTGATCCAGCGGCCCGAGGAGGAAACCGAGGCGACCGTGTTCGATCCCGGCAGCCTCGGCGCGCTCACGCCCGCGTACGCGAGCCCGGAGATGCTGGAGCATCGCGAGCCCGATCCGCGCGACGACATTTACGCGCTCGGCTGCATCACCTACGAATTGCTGACGGGCAAGCATCCGTTCGATCGCGTGCCCGCGTTGCAGGCGAGAAGCGCGGGCATGAAGCCGCAGCGTCCCGAGCATCTCGGCAACAAGCAGTGGAAAGCGCTGAAGGCCGCGCTCGCATTCGAACGCGAAGCGAGGACGCCGAGCGTCACGCAATTTCTCGAAGATATCGCCGACGAAAATGCCGCGTCGCCCGCGGGCCGCAAGGGAAAAAAAGGCGGCGTGCCGAAGTTTGCGATCGGCGCGGCGGCGCTCGTGGCCCTGCTGGCGGCGGGCGCGGGATATTACTTCTACGATCAGTCGAGGGGCGGCGAGGAAGTTGCGCACGAAGCGCCGCCCGCGCCGGCAGAAGGCAGCGCCGCGGGCACGGTGACACCGCATTCGCCCGGCGCGCCCCCCGCTTCGGCGGCGGTGGCGGTCACGCCCGCCGTGCCCGCGACGCCCGTTCCCGAACTCACTATGGCCGCCGTCACGCCCGTGCTCGGGAGCGTGCCGTGCTCGGCGCTGGTGGCGTCGGTGCACGATCAGACCGTCGACGTGCAGGGCTTCGTATCGCAGAAATACGGTCTCGCGCGACTGAAGGAAGCGCTCGGCCGCGTGCCAGGCGTGAAGACGACGAACTTCGGCGTGCAGCCGGTCGCCGACGACAAATGCGATCTGCTCAAGGTGTACGGCCCGTTCTGGACGGCCAACCGCCAGTCGGGGCGACCGGCATCGGTGCACACGCGCTCGCGCGCGACGAGCCTTACCGAAGGCGACCCGCTCATCGTCGATCTGATGACGCCCGCGTTCGAGTCCTACGTCAACGTCGACTATTTCATGCTCGATGGCAGCGTCGTGCATCTGTTGCCGAACGCGCGCTCGCGCGACAACCAGGCGCCCGCAAACTACACGGCGACCATCGGCACAATGGGCGACTGGGTCGTCGGCAAGCCGTTCGGTTCGGAGATGATCGTGCTGACAGTCACGCCCGCGCCGCTCTTCGACTCGCCGCGCCCCGACAGCGAAGCGAAGTCCGAATATCTGCGCGCCGTCGACAAGCGGCTCTCGGCGCTCGCGGGCAAATACGGCCGCGAGCGCGTCGCCGTCGATATCTTCCAGATCACGACGCAAGCCAAAAAGTAGCGCCGGCTCAGGGTTTCGTGGCGGACGCCAGCACACAGGGCATCGGCACGAGCAGCTCGCCGTGCCGCGCGTACGCCGTCACGCGGGCGTGCACTTCCTGCGCGATTGCGGCAAGCGCGCTTTTCGATTGCGCGCGCAGCAGCGCCGCCACTCGCACGCCGCCGTGCATCAAGGCGTCGAGCGGCGTTTCGGGCAGCACGAGATGCCACGTTTGCTCGACTTCGACGGCGCGCGCGTCGGCAAAGCCGGCTTCGGTGAGCACGCGCACACATTCGTCGGGATCGCTGAAGCGAAAGAAGGGCGGCGAGGGCGGCAGTCCGACATCGAGCGTCCCATGCAGCCGCACCGCGTCGAGCACCATGCCGAAGCCGACCGCGCGTTCGGGTGCAGCCCACGCGGTGAACGCAATGCGTCCGCCCTGGCGGAGCACGCGCGCCGCTTCGTCGAGCGCGCGCTCGGGCTCGGGAAAATGCAGCATGCCGAAGTTGATGCCGACGGCGTCGAAGCTTTCGTCGCCGAACGGCAACTGCTCCGCGCCCGCGAGATGAAACTCGATCTCGGGATGAAACTGCCGCGCGTGCGCGATCATCGACGCGGAAAAATCGACGGCCGCCGCAGTCGCGCCACGCTCGATCGCCGCCGCGGCGAGATTGCCCGGCCCGGCGGCGACATCGAGCATGCGGATGCCCGGCGCGACCGAAAGCGCATCGAGCAGCGCGGGATGCGCCTGAACGGTCAGCCTTCCAAAATAGTCCTCGTACGACGGGACCACATGCTCCCAGCCGTCCTTCTCGAACGCTGCGAATTCGTCGAATTGCATGACGCACCTCCGCTCGCCGCACGCGCGGCTCGTCGTTGCCGGAGGCCGGGCCTCGTCAGGACCGCGCGAGGCTAGGTCTTGGGCTTCTCGATAGAAGCTTTGAGTTCGTTCAGGGCGTCTTCCATGCGTTTGCTGACGAGCGCATAGGCTTCGGCCTGAGTCTGCTGGGTCGTGCGCGCGATGTCCTGCATGTCCGCGAGCGCGTTGTGCAGCGCGCGTTGCACGACTTCGTTGGCGTTGAACGGCGGTTGCGTCGAGGTCGTGGCGAATTGTTTTGCGATGCCTTCGAGATCGCTCAAGGTCCGGCGCAGGATTTCGAGTTGTTTGTCGCGCAGCGCCTCCATGCCGCCGAACGCGACGCGATTGGTCGCCGCGAGCGCTTCGACGTCCTTGCGGCGCGATTCCATGATCGCGGTGACGTCGAACCCAGGAAGCTGGTACTGCTGGAACATGGCTGCAAACTGGCTGAACGGATCGCTGAAATTTTGGTTCATCGTGCCTCCCCAGGGTTTTGTCGGTCGAATGCGAGCCATTCTTGCGGGCAAAAGCGAGGATGGCCCGGGCAGCATGCGCCGTGTGCGCGAAGCCATGTCAACGCGCAGCCAGCACCTGATACTACCAATATAAGCCGTGGAAATGGGGCAAGGGAAAACACCAGAACGAGCGGTCGCCTCCCCGGCGCGCGCGACGTTCGATTGAGGTTGATGCAGGTCAATTCGTGCCGCGCCGAGCAAGCGACCATTGAATTATCGCGGCGCGGTATCGGTGCGCCCGACGGTCGGGAGAACATCATGATCAGGGGTGAAGGGCGCATCGTCGCGGCTTTGGGCGCGGTGTTCGTGACGCTGGGCGGCATCAATGCGGCGCTGCGCGGCCTGCTCTTCGACGAGACGTCGGTGATGTACTACGGCGTGCTCGCGATACTCATCGGGGCTGCGTCGTTCGTCGTGATGCTGACACCGTTCCCGAGCGACGAGCCCTGACGATTGAGCGCGTACCGATCAGATTCTCTCCTCGTCGGCGAATACGCCGTGCTCCGCCTTGATCTGCTCGCGATCGATGCACTGGACGTGCCAGCGTCCGGTGCTCTTCATGCCGGCGCCGTCGGCATACCAGAGGACGCGTCCCGCGAGACCCTCGCATGGGCCATCCGGCGCGTCGACATCGAGGCGCTCCAGAACGCAGATGGGATCGCCCACTTGCTGGCCGCAAATCATCGTGCCGTTCGAACCTGTGCGCAAGCCGCCCCAGTCCGGCACATCGACGGACTGATGACCCTCGCGCGACCATCGGCGGGTTTCCTTGTCGAGCCACAGGATGGCGTAGGCCGCCGATTGAGCGCCTTCGAAGCCATCCAGCTTGACCGTGATACGCATGTCATCCTCCATGAAGCAAATTCGATGGACGAAGACGCTCGGCGCTTTCGCCGGCCATGAGCGTCCTCGGTTGAATGGCGGCTTGCGCCGCGCGTATTGTTGAGGCGTTGCGACGCGATCTTCTCAGACCGCGATGAGAGGTTCGAACTGGACGCCGCAGATAAGTTTAATCGCGCCGCATGTAATGGGTTCCATCGCCGATGCGTTCGTAAGGCACGCTTCGGATCGCGAACTTGCCGCGCCGCAACACCGATGATGTCCGAACCAAACAAGCAAGTCCGATGCCGAAATGTGTCGCCGACACATGTTCGCTTCGTGACTGCATGAGTCAAGTTTAGTACGACAATCTGACCGTTCAGCGACAGTCATCGGAGGCAAATCGCCGCACGCGCGAGCAACCGATGCGCGATGCGTGCGCCGCATCATCGCGTGATGTGGCGTAACCAGAATGCCCGGCGAGCGTGCATCGGTGCACCAAGGCGGCTTCGCGCGCCCCAGCGCATCGCGCGTGCGTGCCGTTCGTTTGCTGCTGCGACGGACAACACGCTGCGCTGCAATATCGATGGAGATGAATTCATGCGCGCAATGGTCTTCGACGGCAACGGTCCTTTCCTGCAGTTGCGCGATCTGCCCGATCCGGTGCCGCGCGCAGGTGAACTGCTCATCGACGTCCATGCGTGCGGCGTGTGCCGCACCGATCTCCATGTAGTCGACGGCGAGCTCGCGCATCCGAAGCGGCCCGTGATACCGGGCCACGAGATCGTGGGAACGGTCGCGCGGCTCGGCGCGGGCGTGACGAACTTCGCGCCCGGCGATCGCGTGGGCGTGCCGTGGCTGGGCCATACCTGCGGCCGTTGCCGCTACTGCATCGCCGGCCGCGAGAATCTCTGCGATGCGCCGGGTTTCACCGGCTATACGATCGACGGCGGTTACGCGCAACGCGTCGTCGCCGATGCGCGCTACTGCCTGCATCTGCCGCAACGGTATTCGGACGTGGAAGCCGCGCCGCTGCTGTGCGCGGGACTGATCGGCTATCGCACGCTCGCGATGGCCGGCGACGCGCAGCGCATCGGCATCTATGGCTTCGGCGCGGCCGCGCATATCGTCGCGCAGGTGGCGAAGCATCAGGGGCGCGCGGTCTATGCGTTCACGCGTCCGGGCGATATCGCGGCGCAACGTCTCGCGCTCGCCCTGAAGCCGCATTGGGCGGGCGGCAGCGACGAGACGCCGCCCGATGAACTCGACGCCGCGCTGATCTTCGCGCCCGCCGGCGCGCTCGTGCCCGCGGCGCTCAAGGCGGTCGCGAAGGGCGGCGCCGTGGTGTGCGGCGGCATCCACATGAGCGACATTCCTTCGTTTCCGTATGCGCTGCTCTGGGGCGAGCGGCGCGTCATATCGGTGGCGAATCTCACGCGCGAGGACGGCCGCGCGTTCATGGGGATCGCCGCGCAGTTTCATTTGGATCTGCACACGACGCCTTATCCGCTCGACGAAGCGAACCGCGCGCTCGCCGATCTGCGCGACGGCAAGCTGACGGGCGCGGCGGTGCTGACGGTCCGCGCGTGAATCAGTGATGTTCGAGCATCGCGCGATCGACGATGCGGACCTGACGCCCGTTGAGCCCGATCGCGCCTTCGCGCTGCAGCTTCGAGAGCGTGCGGCTCACGGTTTCGAGTTCGAGCCCGAGATAGCTGCCGATATCCGCGCGCGTCATCGGCAAGAGAAGATCGACCGGATGTCCGCCGGATGACGTTGCGCCCGCGTCGAGGCGTTCGGCGAAATCGAGCAGGAACGCCGCGACGCGTTCGCGCGCGGGCATGGTGCCGAGCATCAGCGCGAGACGCGATGCGCGCACGATTTCCGCGCTCATGATCGCGAGCAGTTCGTGCTGCATCCCCGCGTATTCGCGACACAGCGGTTCGAGAATGCCGACCGGCATGATCCGCACGACGCTCGCTTCGAGCGCGACGGCGTCGCTTTCGTGCCGGTTCGTGCATATGCCGTCGAGACCGAGCGTTTCGTTTTCGAAGTGAAAGCCCGTGACCTGCGTGTGCGGCGCGCTGTCATCGTCGCTGCTGGGGAATGTCGCAACGGTCTTGAAGCAACCGCTTTGCACCGTATACAGGCTGCGCAACGGCTCCCCCGCGCAATACAACGCATCGCCACGCTCGACGGTGCGCGTCGGAAACGGGATCGCGTCGGTGTCCGAAAAGCGGACGTGCAACGTCGGCGCGCGCCGGGTCGAAGCGCCTGCATCGATTGAAGGTTCCATTGCGACTTCCTCCTTCAAGACCAGTATGGTTCACGAATGGAGGAAAAGAAAATCGGCCTGACTCGCGCGACCGTTTCAGAACTCGATATCGAGTTCGTCGATTTCCTCGGCTTCCTGTTGCGCATCGGCGATCCAGCGGCGCATCTCCGGCATCGCGAGAATGCGCTCGCCGTACGCGACGATATCGGCGTCGAGCTTGACATCGTAGGTGACGAAGCGCGTGACGACCGGCGCGAACATCGCGTCCGCGCACGTCCGTTCGCCGAACAGATACGGACCACCATACTGCGCGAGACATTCATGCCAGATCGTCACGATCCGCTCGATGTCGGTCTGCGCGCGCGCCCATACCTTGAAGCCCGGAAAGTGCGCCTTCAGGTTCATCGGCAGGGCGGAGCGCAGTGCGGCAAAACCCGAGTGCATCTCGCCGCAAATCGCGCGGCAATGCGCGCGTTCGGCGCGCTCCTTCGGCAACAGGCCGGCATCGGGGCACACTTCATTCAGATATTCCGCGATGGCGAGCGTGTCCCAGACCTTGATGCCATCGTGAAAGAGACACGGCACGAGTATCGATGGCGACAGCAAAAGCAGTTCGGCGCGCGCGCCGGGATCGTCGGCGGGCATCACGACTTCCTCGAACGGCAGTCCGCTGAACTTCGTGAGCAGCCAGCCGCGCAGCGACCAGGACGAATAGTTCTTGCTGCTAATGGTGAGCGTGGCGTTCGCCATGAGTCGTTCCTCGCGCGTCGTGCACCAAGACGGATCGAGCGCGGTGCGCCCAAGCACCGAAGCGCGGCAAAACGCGCTCGTGAATGGCATCTGTGCAAAGCCTATGCCAATCGCGTGACATATGAAGGCCCATGTAGCCATCGATTGGCATGGCTATTGCCTCCTTTCGTCGCCATGAATCCGTTCACCTATGCGGGCTATCAGGCCTGGTCCGATTCGATGCTGCCGATCCGCCACGCCGCCACGCTCGTCGAAGGCGCGCTGCGTGTCTGGAAGGATATCGGCGAGACGCCGCAGGCCCGCGGTATGGCGGCGCTCTGCGAACAGGTCGCGCTCGCGGGCCTGACGCACGCGCGGCCGCCATTCGATATCGCGCCGGTGCAAGCCGAAGGCAAAACGATGCGCGTCCTGGAAGAAGTCGCGGCATCGACGCCGTTCTGCGATCTGCTGCATTTTCGCAAGGACGATGCGTCCATCGTGCAGCCGCGCGTGCTCGTCATCGCGCCGATGTCCGGCCACTTCGCGACCCTCTTGCGCGGCACCGTGCAGACGATGCTCGCCGATCACGACGTCTATATCACCGACTGGCGCAATCCGCGCGACGTCTCGCTGATGCACGGCCGCTTCGGTTTCGACGAATACGTGCAGCACATCATCGATTTCATCGAGACGATCGGGCCGGGCGCGCATCTGCTCGCCGTCTGCCAGCCGACCGTCGCGGCGCTCTCGGCGGTTGCGCTGATGGCCGAGGACCGGCATCCCGCCGAGCCGGCGAGCATGACGCTGATGGCCGGTCCCATCGATACGCGCGTGAACCCGACGCGCGTGAACGAACTCGCGAAAAGCAAGCCGATCGACTGGTTCGAGCGCAATCTCATCAGCATGGTGCCGTTCGGTTTCGCGGGCGCGATGCGGCGCGTTTATCCGGGCTTCGTACAGCTGGGCGCGTTCATGTCGATGAATCTCGCGCGTCACATCGAATCGTTCGAGGAGATGCATCATCAACGCGCGAAGGGCGACGTCGCGAAGGCCGATGCGATCCGCGTTTTCTACGAGGAATACTTCGCGACGATGGACCTCACCGCGGAGTTCTATCTGGAAACCGTCGACACCGTGTTTCAGCGGCACGCACTGCCGCTGAAGCAGCTCGAAGTGCGCGGCCGCAAGGTCGATCCGTCGGCGATCCGGCGCACCGCGCTTTTCACCGTCGAGGGCGAGCGCGACGATATCTGCGCCGTCGGCCAGACGCTCGCGGCGCAGGATCTGTGCGACAAGCTGCGGCCGTATCTGAAGGCGCATCATGTTCAGACGGGCGTCGGCCACTACGGCGTGTTCAACGGCAAGCGCTGGGAGCAGCAGATTTATCCGCGCATCCGCGCATTGATCCACGACAACGAGCCCAGTCCCGCCGGTGTGAATGCGCGCACGCAGCCGATGGTGCCCTTGCACGCAATCGCGCCGCTCGCACGCGAATCCACGGTCGCCGAGGATCAGGCGCAGACGGCGAACGAGGGCGATGACAAACAGGCGATCGCCGATCCCGAATAACGCTAGCTCGAGAGCGGCAGAACGATGCGCGACTCCGCGCCGCCGCCGTCGCGCGCGCGCAGTTCGAGCGTTCCGCCGTGCAGCCGCGCGATGCGCTCGACGATTGCAAGTCCGAGGCCCGTGCCCTTCGGCTGGCCTTCGCCGCCGCCGCGCTTGAACGGCTGCTTCAGCGCTTCCGGATCCTGACCGCCGAGGCCTTTTCCGCGATCCGCGATCACGACGCAGGCCGTGTTCGCCTCGCGATCTGTCCACGTCCGCACTTCCAGGCCGACTACGCCGTAGAGCACTGCGTTCTGCATCAGGTTCATGAGCATCCGCATCATGCTGATCGGCCTGAACGGGAACGGTTCGATCTCGCCGAGATCGAGCGCGAACTCGTGCCCCAGTCCGGCGAAATCGGCGGCCAGATTGGCGATCAGCGCGTTGAGATCGCCGACGACGGGCGTTTCCTTCGCGCCGCTGCCCGCGTAGTCCATGAACTGCTGAAGAATCGTATCGATGGTGTCGAGATAGCCTTCCGCCGATGCCGCGAAAGCCGCGTCCGTCGATGGCACGGCGGACATCGCCATGGCGAGGCGCAGCTTGGTCATCGGCGTGCGAATGTCGTGCGAAATGCCCGCGAGCATCAGCGCGCGCGTGGCGTCGGCTTCCTTCAGCGCGGCCGTCATGCGATTGAAGGCGCCGCTGACCTGGGCGATTTCCGTCGGACCGTCGGTCGGCAGGACGCCCGGCTCGCCGCCCGCGGACACGAGCCGAGCGGCATCGGCGAGATGCGCGAGCGGACGGTTCAGATGGCGCTGGATCAAGTACGCCGTCGCGAACGCGAGCGCGCCGAGTCCGAGCGAAAGGAAAAGGGCGGTCGCGAGGCCGTCGTCGTGCGCGGCTTCGGGCACCGGCAGCGCCAGCCAGCGCGGCTCGCCCGCCAGATGCGCGCGGATCCACAAGCGCTGCTGACCGTCGTCGGACGCTTCTGCGCCTTGCCAGCGCACGAGCATGTCGGCGGGCAGATGCGCGCGCAGGCTCTCGATGAACGTCCGGCGCTGATACGTTTGATAGAAGCGCAAGCGCGATCCCGGCGCCATGTCGCGCGCGCCGGCGGGCAGTTCGGCGCGAAGGTCGAGGTTCACGGCAACGCCTTGCGCGGCTTCGGGCGGCGAAGTTTTCAGGAGCGTATCGAGCGTGACGATATAGCTCGCGAAGGTCGCCGCCGCGCGCTCGATGCGCGGCGTCTGGATGAAATGGAGCAGCACGGCGATCGCGCACACCTGGCTCACCGCGACGAGCGCGACCAGCAGCAGGATGTTGCGCGCGAAGAGCGAGCGCGGCGCCCACTTCACGATTCGATTTCCGCGAGCAGCATGTAGCCGACGCCCCACACGGTCTTAATGAACCGAGGCTTGCCCGGATCTTCCTCGACGATCTGACGCAGCCGCAACACCTGCACGTCGATGCTGCGATCAAGCGCGTCGTGATCGCGGCCGCGCGTGCGGGCGATGAGGTTGTCGCGGCTGACCGCGCGGTTCGGCGACGAGCCGAGCGCCGTGAGCAACTGCATCTGCGCGGAATGAATCTCGAACGGCTCGCCGCCGCGATACAGCTTTTGCTTCGCGAGATCGAGGCGGAAATCGCCGAAACGGATGCGCTGCTGCGTATGCGTCGGGTCGCCCGCCGCAATCTTCTGGCGGCGCAGCAACGCACGCACGCGAGCGACGAGTTCCTGCGGCAGAAAGGGCTTGGCAAGGTAATCGTCGGCGCCGGTTTCGAGGCCGACGACCTTGTCGACCGGATCGCCTTTCGCGGTGAGCATCAGGATCGGCAGCGTCTGGCCTTCGGCACGCAGGCGCTTGCAGACCGAAAGGCCGTCTTCGGGCTCCATCATCCAGTCGAGCACCAGCAGGTCGTAAGGCTCGCGCTGCAAATAGCGGTCGAGGCGCTTGCCATTTTCGACGACGCGTACCTCGAAACCCTGCGAACTCAGAAATCGCTGCAGCATGTTGCGCAACTCGGCTTCGTCGTCAAGCACGATGATCTTCGGCAGGGTTTCCATGGAGGCTCCGGGTCAGCGTTGCGCGGCGTGCTCGTGCATGAAGGCTTCGATTTGCGGCAGCGTGACGTAGCCGTTCTTCTGCGTGTCGATTTCGTCGAAGTGCTTGGCGACCATCGGCATGCCCGTGGATGCCTGCTCGCGCGTGAGCTTGCCGTCGTGCGTGGTGTTGGCGCTCGAAAAGCGCGTCTGCAACTGGCCGAGCACGTGTTCGAGGCGCGGGCTCGCGCCCATCGGCTGCGTAGCGGTCTGCGCGAACGCCGCGCCCGACGTGGCGCACGTCGCGCATGCCGCAAGGATGACAAGAATCTTTCGCATGGCTCTCTCCCCTGATTCGCTACGGATGAACGTCGACGGTGATGCCATTCT
Organism: Caballeronia sp. LZ028; assembly: GCF_031451415.1. Taxonomy (NCBI): domain Bacteria; kingdom Pseudomonadati; phylum Pseudomonadota; class Betaproteobacteria; order Burkholderiales; family Burkholderiaceae; genus Caballeronia; species Caballeronia sp. LZ028. Next base: position 718,413 of record NZ_JARUXN010000004.1, read on the forward strand.
ATTGAGCCGCGCCGCGAACGCAATCTTGGGGATGCTACGAATCATGTCGCCGTATTTCGCGTTCGATGCCGCGCATTCGCGCCGACATCCCGCGACATAAGTTACGGCTCACGCATCGGGCAGGGCTTCGCTATCGTTCTCATCGCCGGCAGTTGCATTTCTTTGTTGCTGCCGTATTCAACGTCTCACGATGCATGAGGACTTCAACATGAATTGCCGTTTGCTCAGCGTTTCCGCCGTTGCCGCCATCAGCCTGACCTGCGCGAAGACCGCATCGGCTGGAACGAGCGTGCAGGTTTCCTACGTCGCGCCCGCCGTCGTTTACGCGCCGCCGCCGCGTCCCGTGTACTACTACGCGCCGCTGCCGAGGCCGCCGTATTACTACGTGCCCGCGCGCACGATCGTCGTCGAGCCGGCGTTCGCGCCGGTGGTGGTCGCCGCGCCGCCGCCTCCGCCGCCGCAGCCTGCGGTCATCGTGACGCCGTATGGAGTTGCGCCTGCCGTCAGAGTGACTTACGCGCAGCCGGTGCTCGCGACGCCCGTCGTCGTCATGCATTGATCAATGCGATCCACGGCCGCCTCCTATACTGGATGAACCGCATCGGCGCAACTGCCGATGCGGCGGCGAGCCCGGCGCGTCGCGCCGTTTCATGGCGTTCCAACAGGAGGATCGAGCCATGCTATTCATCGTCAACTGGACTGCGCAACCCGAGGCCGAACGACTCGCGGCCGAGCGATTCCTGCAAACTCGCGGCGCGCCGCCCGACGGCATTCATCTGCTGGGCCGCTGGCATGCGATCGGTTCGATCTGGGGTATCGCCGTGTGCGAATGCGACAACGTCGAGCCGCTCGCGCAATGGGCGCACGAATGGGCCGATTTGTTCATGTTCGACATCAAGCCGGCGATCACGGACGAGCAGGTCGGAAAAATGCTCGCCGAGTATGCGCAGCGACAGTAGCGGGGCAAGCGGCCCGATTCGTCGTACGAACGCGCGTCGAGAGCTTAGGGTTTGCGTGGCTTGCAGCGGCACGGAGAATGCCTCAACATCACAAATGTACTAGTTAGTTCAAATTTGAGCGCCATATACGATCTCCGCGAAGTTGTTTCAAGCATGGCGCCGTCAAGGAGCGAAGCGTGACCCAATCCCCTACGAAAGAACCTTGCGTCATATCGGTTGCGATCACCGGCTCGGTGCCGCGCAAGAAAGACAATCCTGCCGTGCCGATCACGATTGCCGAGCAGGTCGAAAGCACGCACGAGGCGTATGAAGCGGGCGCGACGCTCGTGCATCTGCATGTGCGCGACGAGGATGAACGATCGAGCTCGGACCGGCACAGGTTCGCGGAATTGCAGGAAGGCATCCGCAAGCATTGCCCTGACATCATCATCCAGTTCTCGACGGGCGGGCGCGGGCGTTCGTTCGAGCAGCGCGGCGCGATGCTGGACTTGAAGCCTGACATGGCGTCGCTCGCGACGGGATCGGTCAACTTTCCGACGATCGTCTACGAGAATCCGCCCGATTTCGTGCGCTCGCTCGCGCAGACGATGCTCGATCACAACGTGAAGCCCGAGATCGAGATCTTCGATCTGGCGATGCTCTATAGCACCGTCGATCTCGTGAATCAGGGTTTGTTGAAATCGCCTGTGCACGTTCAGTTCGTGCTCGGCGTGAAGAACGCATTGCCCGCGCGACGCGAGATTCTCGAGTTCGAGGTCGAGCAGTTGAAGAAGAATCTGCCGGATGCCACGTGGACGGCTGCGGGCATCGGGCGCCATCAGCTCGAAGTGAATCATTGGACGTTGCAATTGGGCGGACATTGCCGAACGGGACTCGAAGACAACGTGCGCTGGGACAAGGACACGCTCGCGAAGAGCAATGCGCAACTCGTGAGCCGGGTGGCGTCGTTATGCGCGGAGTACGGTCGGCCGGTGGCGACGGCGAACGAAGCGAGGAAGCTGTTGTCGATCTGAATTTCGATGGCGATGGCCGAAGCGCGCTTGCGGGAGACCGCGGGCGCGTTTTTGTTTACGCTGCGCAATATCGCTTCGCATGCCGAAATGTCATTCAAGGCTCGCACTTCGCGTGCGGTGAAATACTGAGCATGGGACAGGCGGCTTGCGGTGCCTCGCGCGAAAAATCTGCCTGACAAAATCTGCCTTACAATCGGTCTCCACCCTGACAAGCACGTCACGCGCGAACATGAACGAGCGTAAGTCATCCGGCCTCGCCGACCGGATTTATAGCGACATCCTCAACAGCATCATCGAAGGCGAGTTCAAGGAGGGCGACCGGCTCCTCACCGAACACGCGCTCGCGGAACGATTCGCCACCTCGCGTCCGACCGTGCGCGAGGCGCTCGCGCGGTTGCGCGCAGACGGCATCATCGTGACGCGGCGCGGATCGGGAACGATCGTGGGTCGCCGCCCCGATCCCGACGTGCGCCGCTTCGCTCCGCTGGAAACGCTATCCGACATTCGTCGCTGCTACGAATTTCGCGTGGTGACGGAGTCGGGCGCGGCGGAACTGGCCGCCGTCAAGGCCGAGGAGCAAGACATCCGCGCGATTCAGGACGCGTGGGATCAGCTCGAACGCGTCGTCGAAACGCAGGAGGGCATCGGCGCGAAAGACGATTTCGCGTTTCATCTCGCGGTCGCGCGAGCGTCTAAAAATCAGTTCTTCATCACCGTGCTGTCGTTCATCGAAGAACAGGTCGAAGTCAGCATGAACCTGTCACGCAACCTGTCGTACGTGAAGACGCTCGAACGCCAGCGTCTCGTTCAGAGAGAGCATCGCGAAATCCTTGAAGCGATCCGCGCGCGCGATTCCGCCCGAGCCGGGCAAGCGATGAAGGCGCACCTCGAGAACGCGGTCGAGCGCATGTTCGGTGAATAATTTCGACCCGACAGTTGTCACACAACCTTAGCCAACTTGCGATAAACCGGCTCCCTCCCGGCAAAGTTGTTTGACAACGTTTACCCGCCTTGCTACCTTCTGCGGACCTTTTCCGTCGATTCAGCGAGGCGTCATGAATACCGATCCCATCGTCGTCAGCGAGTTTTCCGCATCCGTCATGGCGGTGCCGCCCCTGGCGCGTCGCCCGGATTATTCGCTCGATCCCAAAGCCAACCGCGGGCTGATCGCTCATATCGAGGCCGGCGGCGTCTCCACGCTGCTTTACGGCGGCAACGCGAATCTGTACCACGTCGCCGTCAGCGAGTTCCGGGAGTTGCTTGACATGCTGGCCGAGTCGGCTGGTCCGCGGACTCGCGTCATTCCGGCCATCGGCCCTGACTACGGGAAGATGCTCGATCAGGCGCGCATCCTCGCGCAGACGGGCTACCGCACCGCGATGATCCTGCCGCTCGCGGGTTTCACCACGCCGGAGGGCGTCGCGCACGGCCTCAGACGTCTTGCCGATGTGGCCGGCATGCCGTTCACGCTCTATATCAAGAGCGAGAGTTACATCGACGTGGACAGGCTTGCCGGCCTCGTCGATGACGGCACGCTGCTCGCGGTGAAATACGCGATTCAGCGGGCCAATCCAGCGGACGACGGCTATCTGCGGCGCTTGCTCGAAAGCGTGCCGGCGTCGAAGGTCGTGTCGGGCATGGGCGAGCGCCCCGCGCTGGTTCACACGCGCGACTTCGGTCTCGCGTCATGGACGACCGGCTCGGGATGCATCGCGCCGCACGCAGTGATGGCGCTGCTGCGCGCCGCAAAAGCAGGCGGCACCGGGGCCGATTCCATCTACGAGCACTTTATGCCGCTCGAAACCCTTCGCGACGAAGTCTCGCTGATCCGCGTTCTGCACGACGCCGTGACCTTATCGGGCATCGCCGACATGGGCCCGATACTGCCGTTGCTGAGCGCGTCGCCTGAAGCTGCGTTGCCGGCCATCGAACGTGCAGCGCGCGCGCTGCTCGCATTCGATGAAACCCTCCGCGTTTCCGGGAAACGTGCAGGAAACCCCAGTTAAATACAGGTTAAAGCGGGAGGTAACAAGCGCTCGGGGTATATCCCGAGACGGCTTGCAAAGCGCTATCGGCAGAGGAAAAAAGCCGGTTCGGCTGTTTCGGTAACAGCATCGGCGGGTTGCGATTTGCTTGACATCCTATAACCTCGTTAGCTATTTTTCAGCATCCAAGCCGCAACGAGGACGCACGCGCACGATAGACACGCAAGAATCAGAACGAAGTACAAACAGGCCGGCGATCAACACAATCGACAACATCGACGATCCGACCGGACCTCTTCCCGACCAGCGGTTGCGAGAGAAGTGAGGAGACAACATGGCTTTCAAGGCAGGACTGTCAGTGAAACTGGCGGCGATTTGCGTCGCCGTGAGCGCGGCTTTCGGCACGAGCGCGGCCCACGCGGCCGATCCCGTGTCGATCAACATCGTCGACGTTGCAGGCAATCTGCAACTGACGCAAAAGGGCTTCGAGGCGTTCAAGGCCAAGTATCCGGACCTCGTGTCCAGCATCACGTTCACGAATGCGCCGGCGCCGCAACTGCCGGGCAAGATCAAGGCGATGCAGGCGGCGGGGCGCTCGGACATCGACCTCGTCGTGACGGGCACCGACGCGCTCGCGGCCGGCATTCAGCAAGGTCTGTGGGAGAAGCTTCTGCCCGACAACGCCAAGGCATTCCCCGGCGTGCTCGACAAGTACGCGCCCGGTCCGCGCAAGATGCAGGACATCGCGCAGGGCTACGGTCTGGAAGTGACGTACATGCCAGCGGGTCCGCTGCTCGAATACAACCCGGCCAAAGTCACCGATGTCCCCAAGACGCCGGATCAACTGCTCGCGTGGTGCAAGGCGCATCCGAACAAGCTGATCTACGCGCGTCCGGCCAACTCCGGTCCGGGCCGCACCTTCCTGATGGGCCTGCCGTACGTGCTCGGCGACAAGGACCCGATGGACCCGATCAACGGCTGGGACAAGACCTGGGCGTTCCTCAAGCAACTGAACGACTGCATTCCGTACTACCCGGGCGGCACGTCGGCCGTGATGAAGGAGCTGGGTGAAGGCACGCGCGACATGACTGTCACCGTGACGGGCTGGGACATCAATCCGCGCGCGCTCGGCATCGTGCCGGCGGAATTCAAGGTCGGCGCATTCGACAACATGACGTGGGTCAACGACGCCCATTACATGGTGATTCCGAAAGGCGTGCCGAAGGAAAAGCTCGACGTGCTCTACAAGCTGATGAACTTCATGCTCGAGCCGGCGCAGCAGGCGCTGACATATGACGATGGCTATTTCTATCCTGGCCCGGCGGTGAAGGACGTGCCGCTCTCGATGGCGCCCGCGAAGAGCCAGGAAGTCATCCAGAAGTTCGGCCGTCCGGAATACGCGAAGCTCCTCGCCGACCGTCCGCACGTACTGCCGCTGAACGCGCAGGCGATGGTCGCCGCGTTCCAGAAATGGGACCGCGAAATCGGCGCGGCGAAGACGAAGTAAGTCGACGTATCGGTGTGATGAGACGGCGACGTTCCTCGCGAGGAGCGTCGCCGCTTGTACAAAAAAGCGCAGGAAATGTCATGAAGCACACTTTTGAGCAGTTGCGCCTCGACTCGGTCTCGCGCAGCTTCACCAACGCCGAAGGTCAGCAACTCGCGGCGTTGAAGGGACTCGATCTGAACATCCAGCGCGGCGAGTTCATCGCGCTGCTCGGACCGTCGGGCTGCGGCAAGTCGACCGCGCTGAACTGCATCGCCGGATTGCAGCCGTTGACCGGCGGCGGCATCTGGCTCGACGACAAACGTATCGACGTGCTGCCGCCCGAAAAGCGCGGCTTCGGCATGGTCTTTCAGAACTACGCGCTCTTTCCGCACATGTCGGTGCTGGACAACGTCGGTTTCGGATTGAAGATGCGCGGGGTATCCAAGGCCGAAGCGACGAAGCGGGCGAAAGCCGCGTTGCAACTCGTGCAGCTGATCGGCCACGACGCCAAGCTGCCCGGTCAGCTTTCCGGCGGCCAGCAACAGCGCGTGGCGATCGCGCGCGCGATCGTCATCGAACCGCCGCTCGTTTTGATGGACGAGCCGCTCTCTAACCTCGACACCAAGTTGCGCATCGAAATGCGCGCCGAGATTCGCCGCATCCACGGCAAGCTGGAGCGCGCGACGATCTACGTCACGCACGATCAGGACGAAGCGCTCTCGATGGCCGATCGCATCGTCGTGATGAAAGAGGGCGTCGTGCAGCAGGTCGCGTCGCCGAAGGAAGTCTATTCGCGTCCGAAGAACCTGCACGTCGCGCGGTTCATGGGCTTTCGCAATGTCGTGCAGGCGACGCTCGAAGGCACGCAGGGCGATTGCGTCGCGGTGAACGCGAACGGCGTCAGGCTGCTCGGCACGCCGATGGAAGGCTTCGACAGCAAGCGCGTTGCGGTCGCGCTGCGTCCGGAAGACATGGAGCGCGTCGCGCCCGGCACGGAAAACGCGTTCGACGCGCACGTCGAAGTCGTCGAGTACGGCGGACGCGATTCGCTCATCATCATCGATACGGCGTTCGGCAAGCTCTGGGCGCGCATCGCGGGCGAATGCAGCGAAGGCGAGCGCATCACGCTGCGCGTCGCGCCTTCGAAGACGCTCGTGTACGGAGAAGAAAAATGATCGCGCTTCCCGCGCAGCGCGATCCGAAGGGCTGGCTCGTAGCGCCCGCGCTCATCTTCATTCTCGCGCTGTTCATCTATCCGTTCGCCTACGGGCTGATGCTGTCGTTCAATCCGATGAACGGCGGCGGCATATGGGCGAACTACGTCACGTTCTTCACCGATTCGTCGATGTGGCCGACGATCATCGTCACGCTCAAGCTCGCCGTGCCCGCGACGATCATCAACGTCGGCGTATCGGTGCCCGTCGCGTTCGCGCTGCGCCGCACGTCGCCGTGGCAGAAGTTCGCGACGACGCTGCTCGTCGTGCCGGTGACGCTCGGCACCGTGCTGATCGCCGACGGCATGCTCACGTACTTCAGTCCGAACGGCTGGTTCCCGCAGGCGTTGCAGGCGCTGCATCTCTACGGCGATGAAGTGCGTCTCACGCACAACTACTGGGGCGTGCTGATTTCGCTGATCGTGTCGGGATTTCCGTTCGCGTTTCTGCTGACGCTTTCGTACGTGACCGGCATCGATCCGACGCTCGCGCGCGCGGCGGCCACGCTCGGCGCGAATCCGTGGCAGCAGTTCCGTCAGATCTATCTGCCCTTGCTGTTGCCCGGCCTCACGATGACCGCGTGTCTCTCGTTCGTGCAGGCGTTCTCGGTGTTTCCGTCGGCGGTGCTGCTCGGCGCGCCGGCCGGCCCGACGCGCGTGATCTCGATCGCCGCATCGGAGGCTGCGTTCGAAAACTACGACTACGCGCTCGCATCGACCATCGCGATCGTGATGGGCTTCGTGCAGTTGCTCGTGGTCGGCGGCATGCTCGGCGCGCGCCGCTTCTTCTATACGGGTCCGGTGACGGGAGGCAAGGGATAATGACGACCGATAACCGCGCGGCGTCCGGCTGGCAGGCCGGCGCCCCGACTCGAAGCACGGGCAAACAGATGAAACAGCAAGCGAGCCTGCGCGCCAGGCTATGGAAGTTCTTCGTCTGGACGACGATGGCCTTCTTCCTCGTCAACGTGCTGCTGCTGATCGCGACGGTCGCCGTGAATTCGGTGGCGACGCGCTGGTTCGGCACGCTGCTGCCGCAAGGCTTCACGCTGCACTGGTACGCGCAGGCGTGGAGCGACTTCCAGCTTTCGAGCGTGCTGCTCGTGACGCTCGAAGTGGTCGGCGCGGTCGTGCTGCTGTCGATCGCGCTCGGCGTGCCCGCCGCGTATGCGCTCGCCCGCGTGCAATTCCCCGGCAAGCGTTTCGCGATGCTCGTCTTCCTGCTGCCGCTGATGGTGCCGCCCGTGACCTACGGCATCCCGATGGCGACGGTCATGTACAAGTTCCATCTCGCGGGCACGCTGACCGGCGTGATCCTCGCGAACCTGGTGCCTGCGCTGCCGTTCGTCATTCTCGTGATGACGCCGTTCATCGAGCAGATCGATCCGAATCTGGAATCGGCCGCGCGCATCTTCGGCGCGAACACGGCGAAGTATTTCCGCTACGTGCTGCTGCCGCTGCTCGTGCCGGGCATGCTGGCTGCCGGCTTGCTGGTGCTGGTGCGGACCATCGGCATGTTCGAGCTGACGTTCTTCACCGCCGGTCCGACGACGCAGACGCTCGTCGTCGCGCTGTACTACGCGGTGTTCTCGACGGGCGTGCGCGCGCCGCAGTCCATCGACGCGATGGCGATGATCTACATGGCCATCACGATGATCTGGGTGCTGATCGCGTTGCAGTTCGTGAGCCCGACGCAGCTCGTGTCGCGCGTGAAGGAACAGAAGCAGTGACGAAATTTCGTGCAGTTGGAGAGCTGAACGCGGAACCGCGCCTGAGTATCGCGAGCGGGCCGCATGTGATCGAAATTGCGCCGATGGCGGGCGGGCGCATCACGCGCTTCGCCACGCGGGATGCGCGCGGATTGCATGACTGGCTCGCGCCGGTGACAGTCGCGAGCTGGTCTTGCGATGCGTGGCCCAAGGGCGGCAGCTATCCGCTCGTGCCGTTTTCGAATCGCGTGCGCGATGCGCGTTTTCCCGCGCCGGACGGTTCCGTCGTCGAACTGGCGACGTTTCCAGGCATGACGCACGCATTGCATGGATTCGGCCAGTACGCGGCGTGGAGCGTCGAGTTGCACGAGGCGGATTGCGTCGTGATGCGTTACACGCACGGCGAGGGCGAGCACGGCTGGCCGTGGGCGTTCGAGGCCGTGCAACTGATCGAGGCCAATGCGGATGGCGCGCGGCTGTCGATGCGTGTCGCGAACCGGTCGTCGAGCCCGATGCCGGTCGGCCTCGGTTTTCATCCGTATTTCGTCGCGCTGGAAGCCGAACTCCATACGACGACGCATTGGCGTCACGAAGCCGAAATCGCGATCGAGCCGACGGACGAACGTCCCGCGCTTCTCCACCAACGCGAGACGGAAGGGTACACGCGCTATCTGAGCGGCTGGGACGGCCGTGCGACGCTGCATTACGCCGACGGCCGCACGCTCGGATTGATCGCCGACGACGCGCTCGGTCACGTCGTCGTGCATTGTCCGGCCGGGGCGGGTTATCTGTGCGTCGAACCGGTGTCGCACGTGAGCGACGGCTTCAATCTCGCGGCGCAGGGCTTGCGCGGGACGGGCATCGCCGTCATCGAGCCAGGTAGTGAAATACAGGCGTCGCTCTCGATGGCAGCCGGCGCGAACCCGGCCCGGCACGACGGCGCCGCCGCCTAACGCGCGCTTCGACACAGGCGCGCTCGCGGACCGCGCGGCAGCGCGATGCGTTCGCGGGCAGCACGCCCCCGACGATGCAAATATCCGTGTTCATGGCGCACCTCCATCGACTCAGCGCGTGAGCGGCATCGAAAAGAACGATTCGACGAGATCGACGATGCGCCACGTCGCGCAAGGCCGACGGCAATGGGCGTCGAAACCGGCGTCCTTGAGCGTCTGCACCGGATCGGCGGGCCACACGTTGCTCATCGCGACGAGCAGGCGGCCGGTGACATCGCCGTCCGTACTCAACGTGCGCAGAAAGACGTAGCCGGATTCGTTGTCGAGGCTCGTGTCGAGAAGCAGCGCGTGCGGATGCCAGCTATTGACCAGCGCGCGCACCGACTTCAGATCCTGCGAAAGGATGACCTGCAAGCCTTTGAGCCGAAGTTGCACGGCGAGCGAATCGCCGATCGACTTGTCCTTGTGGGCGATCAGCACACGGCGCGATGCGTCTCCGGTACGCGCCCGCTTGATGCGCCACAATGCGAATTCGCTTTCGCTGGCGGCCAGACGGCTTGACATCTCATCCTCCATTCTCGTTTTGGGTTACGTGGTGATTCGACTGCGTTCAGTTTCGGCCGAACGTGGCGGTCGCTAAACCCGGCGCGGGAGGGGAACGCGGGGGATTTTGGGAGACTGCCGAATGTATCCCTGCGAAAGGAGGGTGGAAGTCGGGCAAGGCGCGCGTAATATCGGAACCGTTCTCGGAGCGTCGCAATGGAAAATGGCTATTTCAAAACTGTGTTGCTAGTAGAGGACGAAGGGCTCACCAGGAGCGCGATGAAAAGCCTGATCCTGGCGAACGAGCCTTTGCTCGAAATCGACGAAGCCGATGGAGTCGAGCAGGCGAAAGCCAAGCTTTCCGCCAATACCTACGATCTGATGTTTCTCGACTACCACTTGCGCGGCCAGGCGACCGGCATGGATCTGCTCAACTGGATCCGCGAAGAAGAACGCGAAGTCCAGACGATCATGCTGTCGGCGCAGGATGACCGCGACACGGTGCTCGAATGCATCAAGAACGGCGCGTGCGGATTCATCTCGAAGGGCAGTGAGCAGGGCGCGGGCGTGTTTCGCGAGGCGCTGAAAACGATTCTGAACGGGCGCGTGTATTTGCCGAATACGGTGCTGGGCAAGGGCGGTCACAGCCCGAAGCCGGTTTCGCCGCACGCGGGCGTGACGATCGAATCGCTCGAACTGCCGCCGCGCCTCACCGAGACGCTGCGCTCTCTGCTGCAAGGGCTGTCGAACAAGGCGATCGCGCGAAAGATGAACATCAGCGAAAACACCGCGAAGGAATATTCGAGCGATCTGCTCGCGCGCTTTCACGTCACGCGGCGAACGTTTCTAATCGTCGAAATGGCGCGGCGCGGGATCGAAATGCCGATGAGCAATACGTCGTCGGCCTCCTGAGCCTCCCGTTTCTCTTCCTCGACGCGGGCGCACCGAAAGGGCGTCCGCGTCGTCTTTTTTTCATCGGTCCGATGAATCATCCCGGGGATGGTAAGGTAGAGCCCGGACTAAATTTGAGATGGGGTCAGCGTAGGTGATTCGCAGGATGACGTTCACGAAAATGCAAGGCGCCGGCACGGCATTCACGGTGACAGCGGCGCTGCTTCTTGGCGCATGTGCGCCGCTTCCGCAGCAGAACGACACGGACGCGGCCGCGGCGGCATCGGCGGCATCGGCCGCGCAAGCGGCTCAGGCGGCGGTCAAGGCGCCCGTCGCGCCGGCGCCGCCGGGGGAAAGGCGCATCATGGTCGGCACCGCGAACGGCTATCACCTGATGCTCAAGACGACGCCGCCATCGCAAGTCTGCGACGACAACGCGTTCGCCGACGGCGTGCGCTACGGCTATGCGCTGACATGGAACCGGCTCGTCAGCGAAGACGTGCGCAACGGCGGCAAGGCGAAGCGCAAGTTCGACGCATCGGCCGTTCATTCCCAGGACGATCAATACAAGATCCAGTGGGAAGGAAAGGAGCGCGTCAACGCGTGCGCGTCGGATGGTTATCTGATCGGGCGTGTCGTCGGGACGCATCTCGCCGGCGTCGACATGCGCAACGGCAAGCCCTCCTGAAGCGCGGAAACCGGGGTTAATCGCAGGTGTGCGTCGCGGTGACGTAGCGGCCGGCCGCCGCGATGTCGCCGTAGATCGTGTAGCCCGTGCCGTTCGCCGACGCCTGCGCGATGACGAGCACCAGCGACTGGCTCGTCCGGCCGCCGCTGGGCCCGGAGACGGCCAGCGTGTCGGAGCTCGGCGAGTATTCGCGCACGCGCGGCGCGATCGGCGTCCATTTTTCCTTCACGCAGCGGACGAACTCGTACGGCTTGTACTGCGACGTGCCCGACCCGAACGGGACGGTCTTGAGCAGGGCGTCGTCGGTCGAAACGCAGGCGCTCAGGGCGCACGCGCCGATGGCGGCGAACAAGATCGATGTGGTTTTTCTCATGATTCCGATGCCTTTTTCTGTAGTATCCGCTTAAGCTACCGACCCGCGTCTATTCGATGCCCGACAAGCTTCACGGCCGTCGATCCTAACCGTTTCCCTGACAAACCGTAAAGCATGGGCGACCGCTCGTTCGTGCCGGTCGCGCTGTCCGGAACTCCGCGCCAGATCTGAAAGCCAGCTTCCGATCCGTAGTTTTCCCAATATTGGTCAAGTCGGGTCAACCATGGCCGTTATATAGGCGTTTCACACGTTGAAGCCTTTTGTATGGCGCGAGCGCGGGCGGCGGGAGCCGAAATGGCGCTCTCCGTCCGCGCGAAGTCCCGGCAATGCGTGGACCCCGATAACCTTGACGTACCGTTGCCGTCGTCGATTCGCTGACGAAACGCAGCGTGAGCCAGTTTCATAGAACGCATGTCTCGCACAAAGTTGCTCGCCCGGCTTCGCGCCATTTCCCCGATCGGACGTTTGTCCGGCGGCGTCGATCTTCAGCGGCTCGCCGCGCCCGTGCTCACGGTCGTCATCTGCGTGCTGCTGCTCGTCGTCTTCCAGCATCTTTCGCGCTCGGTCGATTACAAGTCGGTCATGCACTCGCTGCGCATGATGACGGCGCAAGCGTGGTTCGCCGCGCTGTTCGCCACCGCGCTCAGCTTCGCCGCGCTCGTCGGGCGTGACGCGGTGGGGCTGCGTCACATCGGCGTCGCGGTGCCGCGGTCTTTGTTGTGGGTCGGCGCGACGGTCGGTTCGGCGCTCGGCAACGTGACCGGTTTCGGCGCGCTGACGGGCGGCGCCGTGCGTTGCCGCGTGTACGGCGCGGCCGATGTCACGCCCGCGCAAGTCGGCCGTCTGACGATTTTCACGAGCATCACGCTCGCGCTGTCCCTCGCGTTCATGGCCGCCGCCGGCATGGTGTTCGGCGCGGAGACGCTCTCCGGCATGATGCACCTGCCGCCGGCCGCGTTGCGCGCGACCGGCGCGGCGCTGCTCGCCGTTTTCGCCGCGATGGTCATCGTCTGCGGCCGCGAGCCGCGCACTTTGCACTCGCGCTGGAAGTGGCTGTCGTTCACCGTGCCGGCGCGCCGCGATTTCGTCGCGCAGGCCGCGCTCGCCGTCGTCGACGTGTTCGGCGCCGGACTCGCGCTCTGGGCGCTCCTGCCGAATCCCCAGGTCGGCTTCGGCGAATTCATGACGGTCTTCTCGGCGGCGATGCTGCTCGGCATGATCGGCCATACGCCGGGCGGCGTCGGCGTGTTCGAGGCGGCGATGGTCTTCGCGCTCGGCGGCAGCGCACAGACGCCGGACGTCGTCGCCGCGCTGCTCGCGTATCGCGCGATCTACTTCGGCTTGCCGCTGATCCTGTCGGCCGGCGTCATGGCCGCCTTCGAAGGCCGCGCGCTGAAAGGCCGCTTCAATTTTCTGAGCCCGCATCACGTTTCGCAGCTTGCGCCGTTGTTCCTGTCGATCGTCACGTTCGCGGCAGGCTCGATGCTCGTCATCTCGGGCGCGACGCCCGCGTTCAAGATGCGTATCGCGCTGTTGCAGACCATCGTGCCGCTTTGGGTGCTGGAAAGCTCGCAACTGCTCGGCTCGGTGCTCGGCGTCCTGCTGCTGTTCGTCGCGCGCGGTCTCATGCGCCGCCTCGATGCCGCCTGGTGGCTCGCGCTGATTCTCGCGGTGGCCAACCTCGCGCTGTCGCTCGCGAAAGGTCTCGCGTTCGTCGAAGTGGGCGTGCTCGCGTTTCTCGTCGTGCTGCTCGTCCTGACGCGCGAGCGCTTCAATCGCCGTTCATCGCTCTTCGCCGAGCGTTTCACCGCGACGTGGCTCATTTCGATCGGCGTCGTGATGGCGCTCGCCGTGTGGATCATGTTCTTCGCCTTCCGCGACGTGCCTTATAGCCGCGATCTCTGGTGGCAGTTCGCATTCGACGAGCGCGCCCCGCGTGCGCTGCGCGCGACGCTCGCGGCGGCGCTGTTCGCGTCCGCGTTCGCGGTGTGGCAACTGCTGCGCCCGGCGGCGGGCCGCTTCGTGAAGCCCGCGCCGCAGGATCTCGCCGATGCCGCACGCATCCTGCGCGCGCAGGAACGCAGCGACGCCGGCCTCGCGATGATGGGCGACAAGAGCTTCCTCTTCTCCGAGTCGCGCGAAGCCTTTCTGATGTACGCGAAACACGGCCGCACGTGGGCCGCGCTGCACGATCCGGTCGGTCCGCGCCGCGAGTGGGCCGAACTGATCCGCAAGTTCGTCGAGCTCGCGCACGCGCACAACGGCCGCGCGGCGTTCTATCAGGTGCGCGCCGATGCGCTGCCGCTCTATCTCGACGCCGGCCTCACGCTGATGAAGCTCGGCGAGGAAGCGCATGTCGCTCTGTCCGACTTCGATCTGAAGGGCTCGCATCGCTCGCATTTGCGCTATGCGATCAAACGGGGCGAGCGCGACGGTCTGGACACCGAAGTCATCGGACCGGAGCGCATCGGAGCAAGCATGCCGATGTTGCGCGCCATCTCCGACGACTGGCTCGGCAGCCGCTCGGCGCGCGAGAAGAGCTTCTCGGTCGCGGCGTTCAACGAGGAATACCTCGCGGCGCAGTCGGTGCTGCTCGTGCGCCAGCAGGGCGAGCCGGTCGCGTTCGTCACTTTCATGACGACCGACATGAACACCGAAGCGACCGTCGGCGTGATGCGCCATGTTTCGGCCGCGTCGCCCTACGCGATGGAATATCTCTTCACCAAGCTCGCGCTGCATCTGAAGGAAGCGGGTTTCAAGTCGCTGTCGCTCGGCATTGCGCCGCTGTCGGGCATGGAGCCGACGCCGCTCGCATCGCCGTGGCATCGGATGGCCGGACTGGTGTGGCGCTTCGGCGGCCGTTTCTACAACTTCCGCGGTCTGCGCGGATTCAAAAGCAAGTTCCAGCCGCGCTGGGAGCCGCGCTATCTGGCGGCGTCCGGCTCGGTCGGCGTATTTTTCACTTTGGCGGATCTTTCGCTCCTCGCGGGCGGCTGGCGTTCATGAAATTCCTTTGCAAGAAAGCGGCGGCGCTCGTGGTGGCCGCCGTCTGTGGTGTGTCCGTGACGGGTATGGCGCATGCCGCCGAGTCGATCTCCGGCGGACGTTACGGTCAAGTCCAACTCACGAAGCCTGCGGGCGACATGACCGGCTTCGTCGTGCTGTTTTCCGAGAAGAGCGGCTGGACGCCGGCCGATCAGCAGGCCGCCGATGCGCTCGCCGCCAAGGGCGCGATGGTCATCGGCGTCGACACGCCGCGCTATGCCGCGCGCCTCGCCGCCGACAAGACCGAGAAGTCCTGCCACAACCTCGTCGGCGATGCGGAAAACATGAGCCATCAGCTCGAACGCACCGTTCAGTCGAATCGATATTTTTCGCCGATTCTCGTCGGCACCGGGCAGGGCGCGATGGTCGCGGAAAGCGCGCTGAAGCAAGCGCCGGACAACACCGTCGCGGGCGCGGTCTCGCTTGCGGCCGACCCGATGCTCGACCCGCGTTTCAATCCGTGCGCGCCGGATGCGACCATCATCCACGCAAAGGGTTTGCCGGGCTTCTTCGAATACACGGCCGTGCTGGAAGCGAACCGCTCGAAGGCCGACGCGCTCGTCGCGATGACGGCGCCGCGTCTGAAAAAAGCCGGGCGTCCGACCGAGAACGATGTCTCCGATCTCCCGCTGATCGAACTGCGCGCCGCGCAACCGACCGACTTGCTGGCGATCGTGATTTCCGGCGACGGCGGCTGGCGCGATCTCGACAAAACGATGGCGCTGGCGCTGCAACGCGATGGCGTGTCGGTGATCGGCGTCGACTCGCTGCGTTACTTCTGGAGCGAGAAGTCGCCGCAGCAAACCGCCGACGATTTGGCGCGAATCATCCGCACGTACAACGCGCGCTGGCATACGAGCCATGTCGCGCTCGTCGGCTATTCGTTCGGCGCGGACGTGATGCCGTTCGCGTACAACCGTCTGCCGGACGCAGTCCGCGCGCAGGTGTCGTATATCTCGCTGATGGGCTTCGCGCCCGACGCCGACTTCCAGATTCGCGTGACGGGCTGGCTCGGCATGAAGGCGAGCGACAAGGCGCTGAAGGTGCGGCCGGAATTCGACAAACTGCCGCCATCGATGGTGCAGTGCATCTACGGCGCGAACGAAGAAGACACGCTGTGTCCCGCGCTGACGAAGACGGGGATCGAAGTGGTGAAGCTGCCGGGCGATCATCACTTCGGCGGCGACTACGATGTGCTGGCGCGGCGGATTCTCGCGGGCTGGCGCAAGCAGATCGCGGCGCGGCAGCAATAACGCAGCGCCGCGACCGGCTTAATTGAGCGGGCCGAGATAATCCCGCTTGCCGATCGGCGCGCCGAGATGGCGCAGGATGTCGTGGGTCGTGACGACGTGGAAATAGAAGTTCGGCAAGCCGAAGCCGAACAGATAATCGTCGCCTGAGAACGACGGCGAGAAATCCGGGAATTTCAGCGTGACGGTGCGCGTTTCGCAGCCGGCGAGCGAAGCCTTGTCGATGCTCTTCAGGAACGCGATCGTCTTCTCGATGCGCGCCTGCAGCGCCGGAAAGCTGTCCTCGTTGTCCTCGAAGCGCGGCGCCTCGATGCCCGCGAGACGCGCCGCCGAGAGCTTCGCCGTGTCGCTCGCGCGCTGGATCTGCGCGGCGAGCGGCAGCATGTCGGGCGCGAGGCGCGCGTTGATCACATCGGCGTGAGCGAGGCCTTTTTCATCGGCGAAGGCGGCGCCTTTCTTCAGCAGATCCGCGCAGACTTCGAGTCCGCGAATGAAGACCGGAATCGATGCGCGATACATCGTGAGGGACATGGGTTGCGCTCCTTGAGGTTTGGATTCGACAGCGACAGGGGTCACAAGCATAGCGCCGCGCCCGGTTGCCTGCTCGAATCGGCCGGAGTCACTCACGAACGGGAAGCCTGCGCATGCCGCGCTTCCCACGCGCGCACGTCGGCCTCGTAGCGCTCGAGCGCTTCCCTGTACAACTCGAACACGCACTGATTGCAGCCGCTGCGGCAGCAGTCTTCCGGCAGCGGACGCTCGGGCGGCGTCGGGCGAGGATCGTCGGCGGGGCGGGATGGATCGTTCATCGCTTCATTGTGCATCGGCTTCGCTGAGCGGACGCGGGCGGCTAGACTTTGGCTGCGGCGCGCGTCATGCGCAATGCGATACTGCGCGCGGGGCGGCGATTGCGCCCCGTCATCACGTCGATCGGATCGAGGAACTCACGCGATGAATCAGATCGTCAGCCTTGCGATCTCCGCTGCGCTCGCGAGCGCTTTGCTTGGCGGCTGCGCGGCGCCCGGCCAGCAGCCGGAGTCCGGCGCTCAAACGGCCTGGCACGCCGAAATCCGCCGCACGCAGGACGGCATTCCGCATATCCGAGCGGCCGATTGGGGCAGCCTCGGCTTCGGTTTCGGCTACGCGCAGGCGCAGGACAATCTCTGCACGCTCGCCGATGGCTTCGTCACGTATCGCGGCGAGCGCTCGGCGTATTTCGGCGCGGATGCACGCCCGACGTCGGCGGCGACGTTCGGTCAGCCGCGCAACATCGACGCCGATTTCTTCTTTCGTCTGGTCGGCGATCAGGCGGCCGTCGAGCGTTACCGTGCGGCGCAATCGCCCGAATTGCGCGATCTCATCGACGGCTTCGCGAACGGCTACGACCGCTATCTCGACGACCTCAACGCCGGCAAATTTCCCGAGGCACATGCGGCGTGCCGGGGCAAGCCGTGGGTCGACAAGATCAGCGCCGACGATATCTACCTGCGTCTGATCGCGGCGAATCTCGCGGGCGGCTCGGCGCGTTTCGTGACGCCGATCGCGCTGGCGCATCCGCCGAAACCGGGCGCGGCGGCCCCGCGCGGCGACAACGCCGACGCCGACGCCGCGCGGACCGCGCTCGATTCGCTGCGGTTTCCGATAGGCGAAAATCCGGGCATCGGCAGCAATGCGCTCGCGTTCGGCGCGCAGATCACGCGCGACCGGCGCAGCATCCTGTTCGGCAATCCGCACTGGTTCTGGCGCGGCCCGGACCGTTTCTATCAGGCGCAACTGACGATTCCCGGCCAGATGAACGTCGCGGGCGTGTCCTTTCTCGGCGTGCCGCTGATCGTCCTCGGCTTCAACGAAAACATCGCGTGGACGCATACGGTGTCGAGCGCGCGGCGTTTCGGCATCTTTCGGTTGACGCTCGATCCCGCCGATCCGACGCGCTATCTCGTCGATGGCCAGAGCGAAGCGATGACGCCCGTGCCGCTCACCGTGCGCGCGCGCCGCGCCGATGGCACGTATGAGTCCGTGTCGCGCACGCTGTACAAGACGCGCTTCGGGCCGGTCGTCGATCTGTCCGCGATGGCGCAAGGCCTCGGCTGGACCGCGCAAACCGCCTTCGCGATCGCGGACGTGAACGTCGACAACACGCGCGCCTTTCAGAACTTCTTCGCGTGGAATCAGGCGCGCTCGCTCGCCGATTTCATGACGATCCAGAAGCGCTACGCCGGCATGCCGTGGGTCAACACGTTCGCGATCGGTCGCGACGACGTGCGCGTCTGGTTCGCGGACATCGGCCCGATCCCGAACGTGCCTGACGCGCTCGCGCAATCGTGCACGCCGCCCGCCGGACGCGCGTTCGCGGCCCGCGCGCCGGGCGTGCCGTTCCTCGACGGCTCGAAAAGCGCGTGCGCGTGGCGCGTCGATGCGACGAGCGCGCAGCCGGGCGCGTTGCCGCTGGAGCAACTGCCGAGCGCCGTGCGCGGCGACTACGTCGGCAACTTCAACGACAGCTACTGGCTCACCAATGCGAATGCGCCGATGTCTGGCTATCCGCGTATTGCGGGCGCGGCGCGCGTCGAACAATCGCTGCGCACGCGCTACGGCCATCTGCTCGCGGCGCGTCTGCAGCGCGAACGCGGCGGCGTGACGCGCGAGGCGCTCGAATCGGCGGTGCTCGAGACGCACTCGATGTCCGAGCGGCTGTTCCGCCGGCCGCTGCTCGACGCCGTGTGCACGGTGAACGAAGCGGGCGGGCCGCTGCACGAAGCCTGCGAGGTGTTGCGCAAGTGGAACGGCACGGCGGATATCGACGCGCGCGGCGCGAACCTGTGGGACGAGTTCTGGCAGCGCGCGATGCAGATCGCGCCCGAGCGCCTGTACGAATCCGGCTTCGATCCGAACAAGCCGCTCGCGACGCCGGGCGGCTTCAACATCGACAATCCTGCCGTCGTGCAGGACTTGCGTCAGGCGCTGGGCGGCGCGGCGCTCGCGCTGAAGCTGAACGGCTTCGCGCTCGATTCGCGGCGCGGCGACATCCTCTACACGACGCGCAACGGCGCGCGCGTGCCGCTTTACGGCGGCTGCGACGAAGCGGGCTATTTCACGATCGTCTGCGCGCGGCGTCCGCTCGATCCCAAGGGCTATCCGATGGACTCAAGCGGCCAGGGCGACAGCTACGTGCAAGTCGTCACCTTCGGCGAAAACGGCGTCGAAGCCGACACGATGCTGTCGCACTCCGAATCGGACGATCCGGCATCGCCCCATTCGGGCGACGCGACGCGCGCGTTCGCGGCGAAACGCTGGGCGCGCTTTCCCTTCACCGAACAGTCGATCGACTCCGATCCGGCGGTGACGCGCGTCGTCGTTTCGGGAACGCGCGACGGAGGGCCGGGCGCGCCGAAACGTTGAAAAAAGTCGCGGAAAACGTGCGCGCGCGGCGCGGCGGCGGTCGAACCGCGGGCAAATCCCGTCTATGATGGAAGTTTGCCTCGAAGGGAAACACGGTCATGACTATCGGCGACAGCACGCATCACGACGAAGCAGTACGGCTCGATTCCGTCGCGCTGCGGGATTTCGTGGATCGCAAATGGAATGACGAAATCGTGCCCGCGCTGACGGACTACATCGCCGTGCCCGCGAAAAGCCCGATGTTCGACAGCGACTGGGCGCGTCACGGCTTCATCGAACGCGTGGTCACGGACGCCGTCGACTGGATCAGGACGCAGCCGGTCAAAGGCCTGAAGGTCGAAATCGTCCGCTTGCCGGAGCGCACGCCGGTCATTTTCTTCGAAGCCCCCGCCACGCGCTCGGGCAGCACCGAAACAGTCGTGCTGTATGGCCATTTGGACAAGCAGCCGGAATTCGAAGGCTGGCGCAGCGATCTCGGTCCGTGGACGCCCAAGCTCGAAGACGACAAACTGTACGGCCGCGGCGGCGCCGACGACGGCTACGCGACCTACGCGAGCATCACCGCGCTGGCGGCGCTGGATGCGCAGGGCGTCGAGCGTCCGCGTTGCGTGGGTATCATCGAGACGTGCGAGGAATCGGGCAGCTACGATCTTTTGCCGTATATCGATGCCTTGCGCGACCGGCTCGGCGATGTCGGCCTCGTGATCTGTCTCGATTCCGGCGCGGGCAATTACGATCAGCTCTGGCTCACGACGTCCCTGCGCGGCCTCGTCGCCGGCGATCTCGAAGTGCAGGTGCTGGACGAGGGCATTCACTCGGGCGGCTATGGCGGCATCGCGCCGTCGGCATTTCGAATCTTGCGGCAACTGTTCGAGCGCCTCGAAGATTCGAGCACCGGCAATCTGCTGCCGGAAAGTTTTCATTGTCCGATTCCGATGCTGCGCCGGCGCGAAGCCGAAATGACCGCGCGCATTCTCGGCGACGATGTCTGGAAGAAGCTGCCGTGGGCGTGCGGCGCCGATGGCGGCAGCGTTCTGCCCACGACGACCGATCCGCGCGAGGCACTGCTCAATTCGACCTGGCGGCCGTCGCTCACGGTGACGGGCGCGTCGGGCCTGCCGCCGCTGGCCGATGCCGGCAACGTACTTGCGCCGCGCACGGCGTTCAAGCTGTCGCTGCGCTTGCCGCCGCTCGTCGACGCTGCCAGTGCGATCGTCCGCCTGCAGCGGCTGCTCGAAATGGATCCGCCGTACAACGCCAAGGTGACGTTCAAGCCCGAAGCGGGCGCGGCGACGGGCTGGAATGCGCCGGATCTCGCGCCGTGGCTGCGCTCGTCGCTGAATGAGGCGTCGAAACGGCACTTCGGCGCGGATGTCGCATACATCGGGCAGGGCGGCACGATTCCGCTGATGAATACGCTCAAGGAAGGCTTCCCGCGCTCGCAATTCATGGTGTGCGGCGTGCTCGGTCCGAAATCGAACGCGCACGGTCCGAACGAATTCCTGCACGTGCCGTACGCGAAGAAGCTGACGGCGTCGGTGGCCGAGGTCATCGCGGCAGCGCCCTGAGGCCGGGCGGCCGAACTTCTGTCTGGAGAAAGCCCGGTTCGTCCGGGCTTTTTTTCGGCCGATTTCAGCGATTTCGTAAAAACAAAGTGGTAAGGCCAGTTGATCGTCTGTAAAGTGATAATCCGCGCGCATCTCGAAAAGCAGAGCGCGAGCCATCAACTATGGAGACGAGTGTCGCAATGAATGCATCCCCCACGTCCACCCCATCCGCCACTGAACGGCGCATCGCCGCCGACACGCTGCACGCGTACGTCCGCGCCATCTGGGAGTCGGCCGGCAGCGCGCCGCGCGAGGCGGAACTGGTCGCGGATCACCTCGTGATGTCGAACCTTTCGGGCCACGATTCCCACGGCGTCGGCATGATCCCGCGCTATGTCGCGTCGCTCTCCGAAGGTCAGTTGCAGCTCAACACGCACGCCGAAATCGTGCGCGATGCGGGCGCGGTGCTGACCGTCGACGGCCGCAAGGGCTTCGGTCAGGTTGTCGCCTACGAGGCGATGGAGCACGGCATCGAGCGCGCGAAGAAGCTCGGCGTATGCGCGGTCGGCTTGCGCAACGCGCACCACATCGGGCGTATCGGCCACTGGGCGGAACAGTGCGCGAAGGCCGGACTCGTATCGTTCCACTTCGTGAACGTGGCGGGCGATCCGCTCGTCGCGCCCTTCGGCGGCATCGACCGGCGCTTCGGCACGAATCCGTTCTGCGCGGCCTATCCGCGCGACGGCAAGAGCCCGCTCGTGCTCGATTTCGCGACGGCGGGCATCGCGTACGGCAAGACGCGCGTCGCCTACAACAAGGGCGTAAAGGTCGCGCCGGGCATGTTGCTCGATCATGAGGGCAAGCCGACGATCGAGCCGAAGGTGATGCACGAGGAGCCGTTCGGCTCGCTCACCGCGTTCGGCCTGCACAAGGGTTCGGGCCTGGCCGCGCTGTGCGAGATCTTCGGCGGCGCGCTCTCGGGCGGCTACACGACGCACGAAGAGACGCTGGAGAGATCGAGTGCGATCATCAACTGCATGACTTCGGTGATCGTCGATCCGAACGCGTTCGATGCGCCCGCCGCGCAAGCAGAGGCCGAAGCGTTCCTCGAATGGATGAAGGCGTCGCCGCGCGCGGAAGGCGTCGATGCGATCTACGCGCCGGGCGAGCCGGAAGAGGCGCGTCGTGCGGACCGCGGCGCGAACGGCATCGCAATCGATCCGACGACGTGGCAGCAAATCCGCGATTCGGCGACGAAATCGGGCATGCCGGAAGCGGAAATCGAAAAGTTCGCGGCCGCGCTGCAGTAATTGCGCGAAGCGGTAGCCGCGGCAAATTGGTCAAGCCAATTTGCCGCGCGAACTTCACTCAAGCAGTCAATTCCGTTTCGATCCATTCGACCACCGACGTGCGCGACGGCTGCCAGCCCAGAATCTCGCGGGTGCGCTTGCTGCGCACGCGGCTGTTCGAGCCGAGGCCGTACGAGGCCATCTCGTAGCCCCATTCCTTGATCGCTTCTTCGAGCGGCCAGTCTTCCGGCCCGCGCAGATCGAGCGCCTTCGCCATCGCGACGGTCATGTCGCGGAATTGCGCGTCGCCGCTTTCGACGAAGTAGAACGTGCCCGCAGGCGACTTTTCGAGCGCGAGCCGATAGATGGTCACCACATCGTCGATATGCACGTTCGACCAGATGTTGAGGCCACGCCCCACATGGCGCACGATGCCGCTCTTGCGCGCCTGTCGTTCCAGACGCGGCAACTGCACGCTCGCGGTATCGCGCACCGCGCCGTGGCCGTAGATCAGCGTGTTGCAGAGCACCGTCGAGCGCACGCCACGCTTGGCGGCGTCGAGCACGAGATTGTCGATCGCTACGCGCGGCGCCTTGTCGGGCGTCGGCTCCGGCAGGTCGTCCTCGGTATAGATCTTCTCCGATGCCTCGCCGCCCGATGCGTCGCCGACGATGCTCGATCCGCTCGTATGCAGAAACGGCTTGTTCGTGCCTTCGAGCGCGCCGATCAGCGTTTCGACCGCGCCGCGATGATCGCTGCTCGCCGCGTTGATGACGGCATCGGCCGCGTGCGCTTCGGCGGCGAGCAAGGCCGCGTCGTCGAGACTGCCGATCACCGGTTCGATGTTCAGGCGTTTCAGTTCGTCGGCCTGTTCCGCGCGACGGATGAGGCCGCGCACGCGATGTCCGTTCCGCGCGAGTCCCGCCGCGATCGAGCCGCCGATGAAACCGCCCGCGCCCGTGATGAAAACGTCCATGTTCTTGCTCCGTTGAATGTTCAAACTGCGATGAACACAGTATGAGCCGCTTCGACTTTCGCAAAAACGGTGATAGTCTCAAATGAAACTTGACTCGGAATCAATAATCCGAGGCCATCCACCCAACGCGACCGACGATGCCACCGATCGAACTCATCAACGCTCCGGGCCTGCCGATTCCCGCCGGACACTACAGCCACGCGACGCGCGCCGGCAATCTCGTCTGCGTTTCGGGTCAATTGCCGATGCGCGCGGACGGCACGCATACCGGCGATCTCCCGTTCGACGAGCAGGCCGAACAGACGCTTTCGAATCTGCGCACCGTGCTCGAAGCCGCGGGTGCGAGCCTCGCGGATTGCATCGAGGTGACGGTGTATCTCGTCGGCGTCGAACACTGGAAAGCGTTCAACGAGATCTACGCGCGTCACTTCGGCGCCTGGAAACCGGCACGCGCCGTCGTGCCGGTCGGCGCGCTGCACTACGGCTATCTGCTGGAAATTTCCGCGCGAGCGTGGGTCGAACGCGTCTAGCCGTTACGCGAGATCGAGCGATTTTGTCAGGTCGCCGAGCGGCGCCTGACCGCTTGCGGCGAACGCGCGATCCCGCGCGGCCACGCCGTCCAGCGGCGCGAGATCGTGCACGCGCGAGATGAAGCGCAGGATCGAGTTCGTGTCATACACGGTGTGATCGACGTAGCCCTTCTTCGCGAACGGCGAAATCACGAGCGCCGGGATGCGCGAACCGGGCCCCCAGCGATCGCCCTTCGGCGGCGAGACGTGGTCCCACCAGCCGCCGTTTTCGTCGACGGTGACGATCACCACGGTGTTCTCCCATTGCGGCCCGCGCCGCAGACGCTCGATCACGTTCGAAATATGCCGATCGCCCGAAGCGACATCCGCATAGCCCGCGTGCATGTTGAGATTGCCCTGGGGCTTGTAGAACGTGACGGCAGGAAGGCGGCCCGCGTCGATGTCCGCGAGCAGCTTGTTCGTCGACGGATCGTCGCCAAGTCCCGCGTCGCGCAAATGCTGCGCCCGTGCGGCCGTGCCCGGCGCAAAGTTGGCGAAGTAATTGAACGGTTGATGGTGGTACTGGAAGTCCGGCACCGCGCCGGTGTCCCGATGTTCCAGTGCGTACTGCCACGCGCCGCTGTACCACGCCCAATCGACGTTCTTGTCCGACAGGCGGTCGCCGATCGTCGCGTACGTCTGCGGCGGCAATACCAGCGCGTTCGAGCGGTCCGCATAGCGCGAGTCGCCGCCTTGCGGAGGCGGCACGTTGCTCGGCTGATACGGCGGGAACATGGTGTTGACGGCGTATCCGTCCGCCGTGAGCGCGCCGTCGCGCACGTACTTCGGCGGGCCCTCGAGCGCGGATTTGGGCGAATCCGGGGCGAGCTTCAGGCGCGAACCGGCAGGATCGTCGCCTTCGACGACCGCGAGCAGCTTCGCAGCCGGGCTGCCTTTGACATCGGGATAGAAGGGCGCCTGCGCGGAAATGAGGAAGATGTGGTTCAGCCAGGAGCCGCCGAACGCCGACATGAAGAAGTTGTCGCAGAGCGTGTATTGCTGCGCGAGCCCCCAAAGTTTCAGCGTTTCGGGTGAGTTTTGGTAGTGCCCCATGACGAGGCCGCCCGAATCGCCCCACGCCGCGAACTGGTTGTTGCGCCCTGCGTTGATCTGCATCTGATTCTGATAGAAGCGATGCACGAGATCGCGCGTGATGACGGAATTGGGCAGCGGCGCACCGTGCGCGTCTGCGATCTGGAAGGGCGCGTTGCGCAGATCGATGATCTGCTGCTCGGTGATCGCGTAGCGCTTGCCGTCGACTTCCTGCGCCTGCGGCACAAGCCCGTCCCAGATTTTCGGCAGCGTGGGCATGGGCGTGACGCCATCGCGATCGAGTTGCGTGTAGTGCGATGCCGGCACCGCCGACAGCGGATATTGCACGCCCGGATAGTTGCCGTAGAGATTCGTGAAGCTGCGGTTTTCCGCGTAAATCACGACGATGTGCTGCACTTTCGCGGCGAGCGTGCGGTCGAGTGCGATATCGGCGGCAGTTTTCGGGGTGGTCGGCTTGTTTTCGAACAGATTGCACCCGCCGAGCGACAGCCCCGCCAGGCCCACGCCCGCGGCGAGCAGCCGCCGCCGCGCGGGGTCGGCGGGTGCGTCGCCTGCTGGCGTATCGTTGCCGGAAGGAAGCTCGTGCTGCGGATGATCGTTTTCATTCATCGCCTGACTCCTCGTGAATATGCGGCCCACGCCCGTTGACGCACGCTGCATGATCGACGCCGAAAGATGACGCGCCCGTTACCGGCGCCCCGACTTGAACCGCTCTGCGTGCGGCTCAACTGAGTGGGGATGATGCCGCATCGTCCCGCCGCGGGAAACCCGGCCGAACGACATAGGCAAAAAACAGGAATATCGTACGAATCGGCCTATGTCTTTTGGCCGACTGGAAAGCGCGAACGACCGTGACTAACATCAACTGAACACGAGCTTTGCTCCGACGAGAACGAGCGTCGCGGCGAGAACGTGACGGAGTAACGCTTCCGGCGCCTTGGTCGACAGCATGCTGCCAAGGGCGATGCCGGGAATCGAGCCCACGAGGAGCGAGGCGAGCAAGGACCAATCGACTGAGCCGAGCATCCAATGGCCGGTGCCGGCAATCAGCGTGAGCGGCACCGCGTGAGCCACGTCCGAGCCGACGATGCGCGCCGTCGCTAGACGCGGATACAGCAGCAGAAGTACAGTCACGCCGATTGCGCCTGCGCCCACGGAAGTGATCGAGACCAGCAGGCCGAGAATCGCGCCGGTGAAGACGGTCCACGCGGCGGTACGCGTCGGGTGTTCGGGGCGGCCATGTCCCTTTTTGTAGGCAAGGCGCGCGAGTTGCGGCCGGAAGATCAGCGAAACCGCCGTGATAAGGAGCGCGGTGCCGAGTATCAGCTGGATGAGCCGCGCGGTGCCCGGCGCTGTCAAACCGTGTTCGTGCAGAAAGTAGAGTGTGATGGCCGCAGCGGGCACGCTGCCCGCCGCGAGACGGCCGGTGATGCGCCAGTCGACCGAACCCTTGATGCCGTGCACGAGCGTGCCGGCCGTCTTGGTCGCGGTGGCGTACAGCAGATCGGTGCCGACGGCGGTCGCCGGATGTATGCCGAACAGCAGGACGAGCAGCGGGGTCATCAGGGAGCCGCCGCCGACGCCCGTCAGGCCGACCAGGAAACCCACTGCGAGACCTGAGGCAGAATAAAGTAAGTCGATATGCGGAAATGACATGCCGGACGCCCGCAACCCTTGCTGGGCGGGGCTGTTTAACGTTCATCCAAAATTTGTCCGAATCGCGACTCTTGGCTTCGGACATCCTTGTACGACTCGGTCATCGCGGCCGACCGACGCCCGAAAATTGCCCGGGCAAAATCCTTTCCTTTTTCCTGCAAACGGAGGCGCGCCGGGAGCGGTCGGATTTCGTGAGAACCTTTCGGCGTCGCGGCTTAGGGCGTCCCGATTTCGCGCGCGTCCGCGAAGTACTCTTTCAGCGATCGGAGCCCAAACGCTGCGCCGGCCTTCTAATGAAACCGTGCGCCTCCCGGCAGACGCCTTTTAGCGCTGGCCGGACAAAAGGGCTAAGAGCATAGCACTCTTCAGCTATGGCTCGCGGAGCCTATGCCGAACTGACCAGCCTGGCCGGCCTAGACCGCAGTTGGGCTTGCGCGTTGTCCCGATTCGATCGAGAACACGCGCGCGATTGCCGGAATGCGTCGAAGCAGGAAAACGAACCCGACGGCTAACGCCATTTCCGAAGCAGCGAAGACGAACCACGGCGTGGTCGGCGCGAACAGCCACTGAGCAAAAAGATTGAGGGGATAGTTGAACGCGAATATGGGCAGCGTGTTTTTACCGAGAAAACTGAGTGCGCGCGACGTCGCGGTGAGCCGGGCTAACCTGGCCAATGCCCATATCCCACATATTGATGCGAGGAGGAACAGCGCTGGATTACCGATAGTCTCGCCGGCGAGGTTCGCTGCTTTGGGATTCCACAGCGAAGCGATGATCCATCCGAGCGCGCAAAGTGGCAGCGTCCAAGCGGGAAAACGCCTGCCGTCCAGCATTTTGGATTCGGCTGCAACGAAACCCAGGTGGAAATAAAAGAGCGCGACAAAAGCGATCTTGATGTTCCAGGGTGAGAAGCCTTTCACGAAGGCCATTAACGTGCAGCCGACGACCAATGATGCGGCGATCACGACATGCACAACGTGTCGCGCGTACCGGGTCAACGCCGCGTACATGGCTTCGGTGCAGAACAGGCAAGTTAGAAACCAGAGCGGCGTGCAATAGAAAGTAAGATTCGATCGAGGTATGGAATACGCCGTACCCCCGAGTTGCACGAAGAATTGGGAGAGACTGGTTGTATTCCCAAATAGAATCGACGGGAAGATCGCGATTGTGGCGGCGACTGCGTACGGCATCAGAAGGCGTCGGGAATTCCTGCGCATGACCTCTAGCGGACCTCTCTTGCCGTTGAAAAGGTATCCAGACAGGAAAAAGAACAGAGGCATATGACACGAGTAAATGACTCGGAAGAGCCACTCTGGCAAACCAATGGCGTGTCCAAGGACAACAAGAACGATCCCGATCCCTCGGGCTGCGTCGATTGTTCTGTTGCGCAAATCCACCTCTGAGTTCGCTCAAAAAGCGCAATTTTAGCCCAAGCCATTGCCACATAAGGCCGAGAGGCTTATGGTCCGACATATCGAGATGACATTGCGCGCGGAGAACGCGTCAGGCGTGGGCGGGTCGAAAGGCTGTCGATGACAGCGGGTAAGCGCCCCCGAACGCCTCACGAAACCCTTCAGATTACTTTCAGGAAGGTGCAATGAACACACAGGAACAGCAGCAACAGCAGCAACAACAGCAGATGCAGGTGTCGCAATCGAAGCTGCCGGACGAAGCGTTCATCCCGACGGAGCACCCGAACATACCGAGCGAACGCCAGTTCGTGCTGAAGTCGGGCAACACGTTCGCCGTCTACGATGCGAACGGCGATATCCGCGGCGACGACGACGGCCTCTTCGTCAACGACACGCGCGTGCTGTCGGAGCTCGTGCTGACGTTCGGCGGACGCGCGCCGTCGCTGCTTTCGGGCAGCGTATCGAGCGACAACGCCGTCTTTACCGCGCACCTGACCAACCGCCCGCTGCCGCCCATCGGCGGAGCACGCACGCCGGAAGGCGTAATCCACGTCGAACGCAAGCGCGTGCTGTCGGGGCATGTGCTGCACGAGAGCATCGTGCTGACGAACTACGGCACGGAGCCGTCCACCGTGCCGCTGTCGATCTCCTTCAAGGCCGACTTCCTCGACATGTTCGAGGTTCGCGGCGCGATACGTGGCAAGCGCGGGGCTTTGCGTCCGCCGGTCGTCGAGAACGGCGAGGTCGTGTTGCGCTATGTCGGCCTCGACGAGGTGGAGCGCACGGCGCGCATCCAGTTCACGCCCGCGCCGGACGTGCTTTCGCCCACCCGCGCCGACTACGCGCTGCATATCCAGTCCGAAACGGCCATTTCCGTGTATCTCTCGGTGACGGCCGTGACGCACGCGCTCTCGGACGCCAGCGAGCAAAGCAAGCGCAACGCCGCGGAAGCGGCCGAATGCGCGCCCGAATCGGGCCGTCCCGCGATCCGCGACGCGCTCGTGGAGGCGCATCGCCGCATGCGCGACCGGCGCCGCGCGAGCGCGCGCGTGCGTTCGAGCAATCCGCTCTTCAGCGAATGGATCGACCGTTCGCTCGCCGATCTCGGGCTGCTCACCACCGATCTCGAAACCGGCCCTTATCCGTACGCTGGCATTCCGTGGTTCTCGACGGCGTTCGGCCGCGACGCGATCATCACGTCGCTGCAAATGCTCTGGCTGCATCCGACGCTCGCGCGCGGCGTGCTGCGCTTCCTCGCCGCGAATCAGGCGCGTGAAGACTCCGCTTTCCGCGATGCCGAAATCGGCAAGATCATGCACGAGACGCGCAAGAGCGAGATGGCGGCAACCGGCGAAGTGCCGTTCGCGCTCTATTACGGCGGCGTCGACAGCACGCCGCTCTTCATCGTGCTGGCGGGCGCATACGCGGAACGCACCGGTGACACCGCCCTGATCGATGAAATCTGGCCGGCACTGCAGCTCGCAGCGCAATGGGTCGCGCGCCATTGCGACAAGAATCCGCACGGTCTGCTCGACTACCAGCGCGCATCCGAGCACGGTCTGGCGAATCAGGGGTGGAAGGACAGCCAGGATTCGGTCTTCCACGCAGACGGCAAGTTTCCGATCGGCCCGATCTCGCTCGTCGAAGTCCAGGGTTACGCATCGACCGCGTTTTCCACGATGGCGCGTCTCGCCCGCGAGCGCGGGCAAGGCGAGAACGCAAGCGAGTTCGAGCGGCGTGCGCGTCACATTCGCGAGCGTGTCGAAGAGATGTACTGGATGCCGGAGATGGATTTTTACGGCATTGCGCTCGATGGCAAGGGCGAGCTATGCCGCGTGCTGTCGTCGAATGCGGGGCATCTGCTCGCGTTCGATCTCGTCGAACGCGAACGCGGCGAGGCTGTCGCCAAGCAACTCGAATCGGCGCTCTTTCACACGGGCTGGGGCGTGCGGACGCTTGCGGCGGGGCAGCCGCGCTTCAATCCGATGTCGTATCACAACGGCTCGGTATGGCCGCACGACACCGCGCTCTGCGCACGCGGCCTCGCGCGCTACGGCGATCGCGGCGCGGCCGTGGGACTGCTGCAGTCGCTGTTCGAAGCCGCCGTCACGTTCGACATGCGTCTGCCGGAGCTTTTCTGCGGATTCACGCGCCAACGCGGCGAACGGCCGATCGCCTATCCGGTCGCGTGTCTGCCGCAGGCGTGGGCGGCGGGCGCGCCTTTCATGATTCTGGAAGCGTGTCTCGGCGTGACCGTCGACGCCGTCAAGGAAGAAGTGCGTATCGACCGGCCGGAGTTGCCCGAAGGCATCGACTGGCTCGAAATCGGCGATCTGCGGCTCGGCGACAAGACCGCGACGATCACGTTCCGGCGCGTCGGCGGGCAGGTCATTCCGTCCGTCGAAGGCGACGTCAGGGTCGTGGCCGTTCTGTAACGTCGACGACGCACGGCGCCGACCAAGCGCCGTGCGACCGGTCCGCGCTTATACCGCGACGCTGCCCACGTAATTTTCGGCGAGGGCGGTGGCGGCCGCGCGCGATGTCGTCACATGTTCGAGTTCGGCCACCTGCAGGCGCTGCTCGAACGGCGACGTATCGTCCAGCTTGTGCAGCATGCGCGTCATCCACCACGAGAAATGCTCGGCGCGCCAGACGCGCTTCAATGCCGTTTCCGTATAGTGGCTGAGCTTCTCGCCGTTGCCTTCCTGATAGAAATCGAGAAGCGCGGCGTTCAGTACGCGCACGTCCGACACGGCGAGGTTCAGGCCCTTCGCGCCTGTCGGCGGCACGATATGCGCTGCGTCGCCCGCGAGGAACAGCTTGCCCGACTGCATCGGCGTGGACACGAAGCTGCGCATCCCGACGATGTTCTTCTGGAAGATCTTGCCTTCGGTGATCTGCCAGCCATCGGCGGTATCGACGCGTGCGTGCAGTTCGGCCCAGATGCGGTCGTCGGACCAGGCATCGACCGTATCTTTCGGATCGCACTGGAAGTACATGCGCTGCACGCCCGGCGAGCGCGTGCTGATGAGCGCGAATCCGCGATCGTGCCGCGCGTAGATGAGTTCATCGGAGGAGGGCGGCGCTTCGACCAAAATGCCGAACCAGCCAAACGGATAGATGCGCTGATAATCCTGCCGCACCGCTTCGGGAATCGACTGTCGCGAAACGCCCTGCGAACCGTCGCAGCCGATGATGAAGTCGCATTCGAGTTCTTCGTCGCGGCCTTCGTGCTGATACTTGATGCGCGGCTTGCGATCGCTGCCATCCTGAAAGTCGTGCAGCGACACATTCGACACGTTGAACTTCAGCTCGCCGTTCGCCGCGAGCCGCGCCGCGACCAGATCCTTGATGACTTCGTGCTGCGCGTAGACCGTGATCGAGTGACCTGTGAGCTCGGTCAGCGCGATACGGCGGCGCTGGCCTTCGAACGCGAGCTCGAAACCGTGGTGCAGCGCGCCTTCGGCCTGCATGCGCGCGCCGAGACCGGCCTGAGTGAGCGTGTCCATCGTGCCTTGTTCGAGCACGCCGGCGCGAATCGTCGATTCGATGTCGTTCTGGCTGCGCGCTTCGAGCACGACCGATTCGATGCCGCGCAAATGAAGCAGGTGCGAGAGAAGAAGCCCGGCCGGGCCCGCGCCGACGATGCCGACTTGAGTACGCATGATTGTCTCCGTGAGGCAGTGGTGATGTTGTGCGTACAGTGTCGGCAGAGCGGCCTTATGCCGCAACGCGATAGGGAGGATAAGAACTATCTGATTCGGAGATAAAGCCCCTAAAACGCGGGAAAATCGCCTGAAGTACGGGTAAATCCCTAGCCGGCGCGGGCCGGTCGCCCGCGCCGGACGGCCTTACTCCGCCGCTTCCTCCTTCAACTGATTACGCCGATATTCGCCCTGGCGCGTGAGCATCCAGCCGGGATATTCCGACGGCAACTGGCTCACCTCATCGAGCGCGGCGAGTTCGTCTTCGTTGAGACGCACGTTGGTCGCCGCGATGTTGTCGTCGAGCTGCTCGATCCGTTTCGCGCCGATGATCACGCTCGACACGACCTTCTGATGCAGCAGCCAGGCAAGGGCGATCTGCGCGACCGATACACCCTTGGATTCCGCGATGCGGCGCATCACGTCGACGCAGTCGTACGCGCGTTCGACATTGACCGGCGGGAAGTCGAACTTGGTGCGCCGGCTGCCTTCTTCCTTGCCGCCTTCGCGCGTGAACTTGCCCGAAAGCAGGCCGCCCGCGAGCGGACTCCAGACCATCAGCCCGACGTTCTCGCTTTGCAGCAGCGGCACGATTTCGCGTTCCAGATCGCGGCCAGCGACCGTGTAATACGCCTGAAGCGACTCGAAACGCGCAAGACCGAGACGCTCGGAAATACCGAGCGCCTTCATGATCTGCCACGCCGCCCAGTTCGAAACGCCGATGTAACGCACGTGTCCATGCTGCACGAGATTATCGAGTGCGCGCAGCGTTTCCTCGATCGGCGTCGCCGGATCGAAACCGTGAATCTGGTACAGATCGACGTGATCGAGCTGCAGCCGCTTCAGGCTCGCCTTCACGCCATCGATGATGTGATAGCGCGACGCGCCGCGCGAATTCACGCCCTTGGTGCCGGTCTCGCCAAGGATTTTCGTCGCGACGACCACGTTTTCGCGCGGCACGTTGAGGTTCTTCAGCGCCTGGCCGGTGATGATTTCGGATCGGCCGTCGGCGTAGACGTCGGCGGTGTCGATGAAATTGATGCCCGCATCGAGCGAACGGCCGATCAGCTTGTCGGCTTCCGCCTGCTGCAACTGACCGATGTTGTCCCAGATTCCGCCCGTTCCGCCGCCGAAGGTCATCGTGCCCAAGCACAGCTCCGAGACGAAAAGACCGGTGTTGCCGAATTTCCTGTAACGCATGGTTGCTCCCGAGTGACTGGAATGGCGCGGCATCGCACGACCTTCACGACAGGGTCCACGCCGGCAATGCAGTATCGTCCCGGCGCGCGGCGGGTTCATAGCCTGATCCTGTTCAATCCTTGCCTGTTCCTGCAAACGCTGGGGGCGCGCGCGAGCAATCACGCGCTCGCGCGAGTAAGCTAACCAGACTTCTCCCATCTTGAAAATGGTCCGCAAACCATGGCTCTGAACGACACGCCCGGCTTCGCCGGAAAAGAAAGTCATGACCAGCCGAAAGAAACGCGTCATGACGCCGCGCTGGATCAGGCGCGCCTCGATCTCGTCGCGCTGCTCGACCGTTTCACCATCGGTTGCGAAGGCTCGGTCGAGACGCCGGTGCCGGGGCTGTTCCTGCATCGGATCATGAATCCGGGCGGCCCGAAGCACGGCATCCAGACGCCCGCGCTCGCGCTCATCGCGCAGGGCAGCAAGCGCCTCATGGTCGGCGACGAGGTCTATATCTACGATCCGATGCACTATCTGGTGTCGTCGGTGGATCTGCCGGTGTGCGGGCAGGTGTCGGTGGCGAGCGAGTCCGAGCCGTATCTCGGCATGCGGCTCGATCTCGATGTCGACGAAATCACGTCGCTGATCCAGGACGAAAGCCTGCCGCCCGCGACGCAGACCGACGCCTCGCGCGGTCTCTACGTGAACCGCCTCGGCAACTCGATGCTCGATGCCGTGTTGCGCCTTTTGCGGCTCGTCGACACGCCCGAGGACGTGCCGATCCTCGCGCCGCTCGTCAAGCGCGAAATCCTGTATCGCCTGCTGATGAACGGCTCCGGCGCGCGTCTGCGGCAGATCGCGCTGCAGGACAGCCAGACGCAGCGCATCGCGAAGGCCATCCAGTTGCTGCGCCAGCATTTCGACCAGCCGCTGCGCGTGGAGGACATCGCGCGGGACGTGCACATGAGCGTGTCGTCGCTGCATCATCATTTCAAGGCGGTGACGGCGATGAGCCCGCTGCAATACCAGAAGCAGCTGCGGCTTCAGGAGGCGCGCCGCCTGATGATGCTCGATATCGTCGATGCCGCCACCGCCGCGCATCGCGTGGGCTATGAAAGCGCATCGCAGTTCAGCCGCGAGTACAGCCGGCTTTTCGGTGCGCCGCCGTTGCGCGACACCCGCCGCTGGCGCGACGCGACGGCCGCCGCCGCGGGGGCCTGAGCACCGAAATTTCAACGAAGCACTGGCCGAGCGCGCGCGAATGGTCTTGAATGGATTGCCGACAGGCGATGCGACGGCGCTGCCGCATCGATTTATTTCATCGTCCGCGGAATAGTGCAGCGCTTCCGAACGTTCTACGGATACTTCTACAACAAGGAAGATGAAATGAAGAAGCGTATCCAGATGTTCGTCGCTGCCGCAACCGTCGCTACCGCTTTTGCTTCGCTCGCGTCATCCGCGCATGCTGCGGCGCCGAAAGAATCGAACGGCATGTTCGTCGATGAAAACGGCATGACGCTCTACACCTTCGACAAGGACACGAAAGGCGGCCCGAGCGCGTGCAGCGGCGGCTGTGCGCAGGCCTGGCCCGCCGCGATGGCGAGCGACTCCGACAAGCCGAGCGGGAAATGGACCATGGAATCCGCCGACGGCGGCAAACAGTGGGCCTATGACGGCAAGCGCGTCTATCGCTTCGCGAAGGACACGAAGCCCGGCGACAAGAACGGGGACAATTTCCGCGATGTCTGGCACGTCGTGAAGCCCTGAGCGCCTTCGCATCGATGCGGGCTCGCGGAATAAATCGGCGAGTCCGCCAGTCTTTCAATCAACAGGTAACGACCATGAAACGATCGATCGGCGTGACGGCGCTCCTGATCGCGCTCGGGCTCGCGCTCGGCACAGCGGGCTGCGCGAGCGGTACGCAAAGTGCGCCGCCTTCTTCTGGCGCGCCGAGCGGACCTGCCGGCGGAGGCAGCTACTGATGGCGAACGCCTCCGGCTCGCCCCGCACGCAAGAGGACGCACGGTCTTGAGCTTCGAGAGCGATCTTCTCGCGCATCTGCCGCAGTTGCGCCGCTACGCGCGCGCGCTGACGGGCGATCGCGCCTGGGCCGACGATCTCGTGCAGGACGCGACCGAGCGCGCGCTCAATCGCGCCCGGTCGTTTCATGCGGGCACGAACTTGCGCGCGTGGCTGTTCACGATCATGCGCAATCTGTATATCGACCAGTTGCGCGGTCGCCGCGATATCGCCGTCGACGACGAAAGCGCGCCCTGGCGGCAGATGGCCGCGCCGCGCGGGGAAGTCGACGGCCTCGTGCTGCGCGATGTGCAGCGCGCGCTGTACTGTCTGCCGGTCGAGCAGCGCGAAGTGATGCTGCTCGTGTGTGTCGAGGAAATGAGTTATCAGGAGGCGTCCGTGGTGTTGAATGTGCCGACCGGAACCGTGATGTCGCGCTTGTCGAGAGCGCGGGAGCACATGCGCGTTCTGCTCGGCGAGGAATCGGGCCGCAAGGCGTCGCCTTCGTCGCTGAAAGTGGTGAGCCGCTCATGACCAATCAAGACCGTCCATCCGAAGGCGGCGACCGTATGGGGCCGCCCAAACCCGATCGCGATCTGCAGGCGCTGTCCGCCTTTATCGACGACGAACTTCCCGGCAATGAGCGCGATGCCGTGGCCGAACGCGTCGCGGGCGATCCCGCGAGCGAGGCGACCGTCGCCGCGTATCGTGCGCAGGACAATGCGTTGCGCGCGCTCTTCGCCGATCAGAGCGAGCCGCAGATCGTGCGTCTGCGGCCGCGCTCGCGCGAGCGTTATCTGATCGCGGCAGGCTTCATGGCCGTCGGGGTCGCGTGCGGATTCCTGTTGCAGATGCTCCTGCCCGCGCTCGGCGACAAGCCGCGCTTCGCGGAACGCGCGGATATCGCGTATGCCGTGTACGCGCCCGAGCAGCGGCACGCGGTGGAAGTGGCGGCGTCGCAGCAAGATCATCTCGTCACCTGGCTCTCGAAGCGGCTGAATCGCGCGGTGACGATTCCGTCGCTGGCCGAGTACGGATTTCAGCTCGTCGGCGGACGCCTGTTGCCGGACGAAGAGGGTCCGGCCGCGCAGTTCATGTATCAGAACGCGGCGGGCGAGCGCCTCACGCTCTACATGACGACCGCCACGATCAGGCGCAACGACAGCAAGATCCGCACGCTGAAGGACGGACAACGCACCACGTTCTATTGGGCGTGGAATCGCGTCGGCTATGCGCTTTCGGGGCAGATCGGCGAGGAAAAGCTGCAGGCAATCGCCTATGACACCTGCAAGGAGCTGGGCGGCGATCCGAAGAACTGGTGAGCCGGGAATCGATAAAAAGGCCGCAACGATGCGTGATCGTTGCGGCCTTTCTCATGCGCGATCGTGCTTATCGATAGCGATGCGGCGGAGGCGGCGCGACATGGTGATGATGGCGTTCCCATTCCTGACGCTGCCAGTAACGATGACCGTCCCAGTAGCGCTCGCCATGCCAGCCGACCGTCACGCGATGCGTGGGACCGTGGTGAACGTCCGCCGACGCCGCGTTTGCGAGACCCATGCCCAGCGCGGCGGCAAGGGAAGCGATCAACAGGCTTTTCTTCGTCTTGTTCATGATGTGTGCTCCTTGGTCGTTTGCCTGGCGGTGAAACCGCGAGTCGATTGGTCGCAGTTCGGCCAAACTTTGGCGTGTGGTTCAGGACCGGCTTATCAACGGTAGTAATCGTGATGATGGTGATAACCGCCGCCGTCCGGCACGACGATGCAGCCCGATAGCGCGCTACCCAACAACACGCTCAACGCTGCAAGGATCGCTAGTTTCTTCATGGGTTTCTCCGTGTGAATCCATGGAGACCAATTTAGCGGTTCGCAAAATGACAAGCCGTGTTCGTTTGTAAGCAAACGTGTAATCTGAAATATTCGCGACGGGCGTCTACAAGCTCCGTCGTGCGCCGTTGTACGGCGGATGCAGGACGCGCTATTCTGAACTCCGATTCGAAATGTCGGAGTGAACATGTCTCACATCAGCACGGGCGTCGAGTACGCGCTGCACTGCATGCTGTATCTCGCGGAGCCGCCACACGGCGTGCGCGAGGCGAGCGTGCGCGATCTGGCGGAATTGCAGGGCGTGCCTGCGGAATACGTCGCGAAGCTCTTCACGAAGCTGCACAAGGCGGGACTCGTCGTCGCGACGGAAGGGGCGCGCGGAGGTTTCGCGCTCGCGCGTCCGTCGAAGGAAATCAGCGTGCTCGATGTCGTCGACGCAATCGACGGCGACAAGCCTCTCTTCGAATGCAGGGAGATTCGCGCGCGCTGCGCCGTGTTCGGCGACGACGCGCCGCCTTGGGCGACGAGCGGCGTATGCGCGGTTCACGCGGTGATGAAGAACGCCGAAAAGCGCATGCGTGAAGCGCTCGCGGCGGATCGGCTGGCGGATCTCTCCGGGCGCATGCATGCGAAAGCGCCGCGCACGTTCGGGCCGCAGGTCGTCAAATGGCTCGGCGGGCGCACGGACCAGCGCCGCGCGGCCAAGCGCTGAAAGACTTTAGCGGACGATCTTCGGCTTCATGTTCGGCGTGAGCGATACGCCGACCACATGTCCGGCGCGCAC
Organism: Caballeronia sp. LZ028; assembly: GCF_031451415.1. Lineage (NCBI taxonomy): Bacteria > Pseudomonadati > Pseudomonadota > Betaproteobacteria > Burkholderiales > Burkholderiaceae > Caballeronia > Caballeronia sp. LZ028. Next base: position 755,946 of record NZ_JARUXN010000004.1, read on the forward strand.
GCCGCAGCGGCTATCTACGCGCGTCCATTGCTCCTTGCCGCGCGCCTTCGCGAACGCGCGCATCACGATGACCTGATCGACCGGAATCGGGTTGCCGACACTGAAGATCGTAGTATCGTCGTCGATCTTCGCGGAGAGCACGCGGCGGTCGGGCACGATGAGCGTGTCGTACTTCGGCGCGTTCTCCACCCAGCGATCGAATGCGGCGACACATTGCGCGACGGCATCCGGCACGTGAAGCCTCGTCAGATACGAATAATCCTCGGGCACGTCCGGCGTTTCCTGCGCCTGGACGAGCTGAAACATCGACGCCGACAAAGCGAGCGCGGCCAGGGCGGGCGCAAGAATGTTCTTCATGCGATGGGCGATGAAAAGGGCGTTCGGAGATGTTCGGGCAGAGCGCGGATCGCCGGAGCACGGATCGCGTGAATGGCGCTGAACGTGCGGTGCGCGCGCCTGCGCAGGAATGGCGCGAAGTATACCGTGTGACGTTTTGTGACGTCGAGCGATTCGCGCAGGTCGAATGCCGATCGAAAGCCTCGCCCGCAGCGATGTATCCTTTGATGCCGATAAACACGCGAACGAGGTGCCCAATGAAAGCGGTGCGATGGTCGCAACAAGACGGCTCAGGGCTCGAGCATCTCGTTCTCGATGAGACGCGCGATGGTATCGTGATCGAAAGCGCGGTCGTGGGCGAAGACGAAGCGCGTGCCTTCGGTCTCGTGTATCGCATCGAATGCGATGCGCGCTGGCAAGTGACGCGGCTCGCGCTGAAGCTCGCGGGCGGCGCATCGCTCGATCTGCATCGCAGGGACGGCGACAACGGCGACGCGCACGCATGGACCGATGCGAACGGCGAGCCGCTCGAGGCGCTGCGCGGCTGTATCGACGTGGACATCACCGCGACGCCTTTCACCAACACGCTGCCCATCCGCCGCCTGAAACTCGAACGCGGCGAACGGCGCGTGATTCGCGTCGCCTATGTGCGCGTGCCCGAGCTCGGCGTGAGCGCGGTGGAGCAGGCTTATACGTGCATCGAGCCGGATTGTCGCTATCGTTACGAAGGGCTCGACACGGGCTTCACGGCGGATATCACCGTCGACGAAGACGGCCTCGTGATCGACTATCCCGGCCTCTTCACGCGCATCCGGCGATAATACGCAGACATTCGCCTCAACCGATTTCCACTATGACCGACACGACTTCCCCCCGGCTCACGAGCCTGTCCCACGGCGGCGGCTGCGGCTGCAAGATCGCGCCCGGCGTGCTCGCCGACCTGCTCAAGCGCGCGACGCCGCTGCCCGCGTTCCCGAATCTTCTGGTCGGCAACGACACCGCCGACGATGCCGCCGTCTACAAGCTCAACGACGAGCAGGCGATCGTCGCGACGACGGACTTCTTCATGCCGATCGTCGACGATCCATTCGACTTCGGCCGCATCGCCGCGACCAACGCGCTCTCCGACGTCTACGCGATGGGCGGCAAGCCGATTCTCGCGCTCGCGCTCGTCGGCATGCCGATCAACGTGCTGCCGCATGAAGTCATCGCGCAAGTGCTGAAGGGCGGCGAAGCGGTGTGCGCGGAAGCGGGCATTCCGGTGGCGGGCGGCCATTCGATCGATTCCGTCGAGCCGATCTACGGGCTTGCGGCGCTCGGCATCGTGCATCCGTCGCGCGTGAAGCGCAACGCGGCCGCGCGCCCGGGCGACGTGCTCGTGCTCGGCAAGCCGCTCGGCGTCGGCGTGCTGTCGGCGGCGCTGAAGAAGGACAAGCTCGACGCGGCGGGCTACAGGGCGATGATCGACGCGACCACCAAGCTCAATCGTCCCGGCGCGGAACTGGCGCAACTCGACGCCGTGCACGCGCTCACCGATGTCACCGGTTTCGGCCTGCTCGGTCACACGCTCGAACTCGCGCGCGGCGCGCAACTGACGGCGCGCATCCGTTACGCCGATCTGCCGTGGCTGCCGCAGGTGCGCGAATTCGTGCGCGCGGGCATCTACACGGGCGCGTCGGGACGCAACTGGAGCGCGTATGGCGACCACATCTCGTTGAACGTCGAAGGCAAGGAAGGTGAGGAGGCCCGCGCCTTGCTGACCGATCCGCAGACCTCGGGCGGCCTGCTCGTGTCGTGCGCCCCGCATGCCGTGAACGACGTGCTCGCGATCTTCCGCGCGGACGGCTTTCACGACGCGACGATCATCGGCGAAATGGTGGACGGCCGGGGCCACGTCGACGTCAGCTAAACAAACTCGAAACGCATGAAGGAAGAATCCCCGAAAGCCATTTTCTACGCGCTCGCCGCGAATTTCGGCATCGCCGTCTGCAAGTTCGGGGCGGCTGCCTTCACCGGCTCGGGCGCGATGTTCGCCGAAGCCATCCATTCCACGGCCGATTGCGGCAACCAACTGTTGCTGCTCTTTGGCCTGAAGCGCGCGCAGGCGCCCGCGAACGCGCTGCATCCGCTCGGCTCCGGGCGCGAAATCTATTTCTACGCGCTCATCGTCGCGCTGCTGCTGTTCTTCGTCGGCGGAGCGTTCTCTGTGTACGAGGGCGCGCATCGGTTGATGCATCACGAGCCGTTGTCGAACCCGATCGTCGCGCTCGTGATTCTCGGCATCTCCGTCGTGCTCGAAGCCTTTTCGCTCGCGGGCGCGATCCGCGAAATCCGCAAGGGCGCGCCGAACAAAACCTTATGGCGATGGTTTCGCGAAACGCGCGAATCGGAATTGCTCGTCGTCGCCGGCGAGGACGTCGCGGCGCTGCTCGGCCTTGCGATCGCGTTCGCCGCCGTGCTCATGACGATGCTCACCGGCAACCCGGCCTACGACGCCGCCGGCTCGATCGGCGTCGGCGTGCTGCTGATGATCATCGCGTTTCTCGTTGCGCGTGAAGTGAAGTCGATGATCGTCGGCGAATCGGCGAGCCCGGAAGTACGCAAGGCGATCGACGCGCACTTGCGCACGCGCCCGGAAATCACGCGCATCATCAGCCTCATTACGCTGCAATGGGGCAAGCACGTCGTGGTGGCGGTGCAGGCCGAAATGATCGATTACGCCAGCGGCCGCGCGATGATCGATGCGATCAACATCATCGAAGACGATCTGCAGCGCGCCTTTCCGCAAGTGCGCTGGGTGTTCTTCGAACCCGACGTAGCACGCGATCGCGGCGAGCCGACGGCCGCCTGAGGCGAGGGCAGGCCAGGAGCGCGGCGTGCTACGGCTTTCAGGGTCGTCCGGGACCGCTCCTGCCGCGCGGACGTCATCGCGCTAGCATATGGCGTGCGCGTCGTCCGCATCGAGTCCCTGAAATTCTGTGATCTTCATCCGACCCATGCGCAAATTGCTCCTTGCAGTGCTGCTCGTCGCCGTGGCGAGCGTTCTCCCGATCTTTTCCCAGTCCTCCTTCGCCGCAGCCGCTTCCCCGCAGCACGCGTCGCAGCCGGCGGTCGCGCTGACGCCGCAGCAGGCGCGCGATGCGCTTGCCGTGCTCAACGATCCCGCGCGCCGTTCGCAAGTCGCGGATACGTTGCGCGCGATCGCCGCGGCAGGCGCGCTGGCCGCGCCCGCGAGCGCGCCGCAGGCGGCATCGTCCGCGGCGCCGGCATCGGGCGCATCGGGCGTGCTCGCGCATTCGTTGACCGCGAATGGGCTCGCGTCGCAATTGTCGCGGCAGGCGGGGCACTGGCTCGTCGAGATCGGCGCGGGGCTGCGGCATTCGACCGTCGCGCTGCTCGATTTCGGCTCCGTGATTTCGTGGTGGCGCGACCGTACGTCGAGCGACGCGGGGCGCGCGCTCATCGGCCATGTCATGTGGACCGTGCTGGCCTCGCTGATTCCCGCGTTGCTGCTCGAATTCTTGTGCTTGCGCCTGCTGAAGCGCCCGCGCGCCCGGATCGCGGCACGCGGCGTCGCCGATGCTGAGGAGCAGGATCCCGACCTCGTGCGCGAACAGCACGCCGCCGAGCGCGCGGAAGACGCCGCCGCGCAAACCGGCGACGCCACCGCGATGCATCTCGCCGAGCGCAAGGCGGACACCGCGCGCGGCCAGCGTCACGCCGCGCGTCACTGGACGCTGTTGCAGCGCCTGCCGAGCGCGCTCCTGTACGGCTTGCTGTCGCTGGTTCCGCTGATCGTGTTCATCGGCGTGGTGACGTTGCTGATGTCGATCTTCATCGACGACAACACGGCCGAGGCGCGCGTCGCGGGCTCGCTCATCGACGTCTATCTGGCGTGCCGCGCCGTCGTGATCGTGAGCGGCTTTTTCGTCGCGCCGCGTGCGCCCGGACTGCGCCTCATCCAGATGCGCGATGCCGCCGCCGCGTACACGCATCGCTGGGTGCGGCGCATCGTGTGCACCGCGGGCGCGGGCATCGCGCTCGCCAATGCCGGCGAACCGATCGGCCTGTCGGGCGATGCGCGCATCGCGGTGCTGAAGGTCACGCTGCTGATCGTGCATCTGATGATCGCATTCGTGATCTTCCAGAGCCGCAATTCGGTGGCGGAGCGCATCCGGCAGCGCGCGCGTTCGAACCGCTCGGTGAGATTGGTCGGCGCGTGGTTCGCCGATATCTGGGCGGGCGTCGCGATCTTCTTCGTGATCGCGCTGTGGTTCGTGTGGGCGCTCGACGTGCAGAACGGCTACCGCACGCTGTTTCATCTCGGCGGCGTGTCCTTGCTCGTGCTGGTCGGCGCGCGCGTGCTCGCGATCGTCGCGTTCGGCGCGCTCGGCCGCGTTTTCCATCAGAACGACGAAGAGGATCTCGCCGGCGAGTCGATCGCGCGGCGTCGCGCGTATCGCTATTACCCGGCGCTGCGGCGCATCGTGCAGGCGCTGATTTCCGTCATCACCGTGGTCGCGCTGCTGCAGGTGTGGCACGTCGATATCGTGCATTTCTTCACGTCGGGCGGCGTCGGCAACCGGCTCGTGTCGGCGCTCGTCACCATCGTGATCGCGGCCGTGTTCGCCGTGCTCGTGTGGGAAGCGGCGAACATCGTCGTCGAACGGCGGCTCGAACAATGGACCGCGAGCGGCGAGCGTCTGCGCGCCGCGCGCCTGCGCACGCTGCTGCCGATGATGCGTACCGGCCTTTTCATCGTGATCGCGATGGTCGTCGTGCTGACGGGCCTTTCGGAACTCGGCGTGAACACCGCGCCTTTGCTCGCGAGTGCGAGCATCTTCGGCGTGGCGCTCGGCTTCGGCTCGCAGAAGCTCGTGCAGGATCTCATCACAGGCATCTTCCTGCTGATGGAAAACGCGATGCAGGTCGGCGACTGGGTGACGCTCGCGGGCGTGTCGGGCACGGTCGAATATCTGTCGATTCGCACGGTGCGCTTGCGCGGCGGCGACGGCTCGCTCTACACCGTGCCGTTCAGTTCGGTCTCGACGGTGAACAACACGAATCGCGGCATCGGCAATGCAGCGGTGCGCGTCTCGATCGCACTCGGTCAGGACGTCGATCTCGCCATTTCGACGCTGAAGGAAATCGGCGCCGCCTTGCGTGACGACGAAGCGTTCCGCGACGGCATTCTCTCCGACTTCAGTTTCTGGGGCGTCGATGCCGTCGACGGCTCGACCGTCACGCTCGCCGGCCAGATCCAGTGCCGCGACAGCGCGCGCTGGCCGGTGCAGCGCGAGTTCAACCGGCGCATTCTCAACGAGTTCACGGCGCGCGGCATCGAGATCGCGAATCCGCAGCGCAACTTCGTGATCGTGAACGGCGGCAATCAGGAAGGCGGCCCGGAAGGCGTTCAGGACGCGGACGAGGCGGGCGCGGATCAGCGCGGCGAGCCGTCGAAGGCCGCGCAGCATCCGACGGGCGAGGCGGCGGGTTCGGCGAACGTCGCGTCGAACGCGCCGCCGCCGCGGTCATCGCAAAGCGGCACCTGAGTTTTCGGTTAGCGCTCCTATAATCGTGCGGGTTGACCGCGCCCTGGCCGGGCGCGGTCTTCTTTCGAAGGTCGAACCCTTACGAGGATCCGCTCGCCATGAGAAAACTCCGCGCGTCACGATCGATAAAGCTCAGAAAAACCGCCTGTGCGTCACTGTTCGCCGCCGGCCTCGCGACCCTGACAGGTTGCGCGTTCGCCCAGCCATCCGATGACAGCGGCCCCGAAGGCGGCCGCCACGTCAAAGTGATGATCGTCACGATGTTCGGCCCCGAGGGCCAGGTCTGGCTCGACAAGCTCGGTCCGTGGCAGGCGATCAAGGTGCCGGGCCTGTCGCCGGATTATCCCGAGGTCAATTGCAATCGCGACGATGTCTGCGTCATCACGACGGGCATGGGTCACACGAACGCGGCCGCGTCGATGATGGCGCTGGCATTCTCCGACCGCTTCAATCTGCGGCACACGTATTTTCTCGTCGCGGGCATCGCCGGTATCGATCCGAAGCAGGGCACGGTCGGCTCGGCAGCCTGGGCGAAGTATCTCGTCGATTTCGGCATTCAATGGGAACTCGACGCGCGCGAGAAGCCCGCCGACTGGCCTTCGGGTTTCCTCGGCATCAACACGAAAAGTCCGTACGAGAAACCGCCGCTCGACTATCGGACGGAGGCGTTCGCGCTCAATGCATCGCTTGCGGATGCGGCCTTCGCGATCTCGCGCAACGTCACGCTCTCGGACAGCGATCAGGCGAAAGTCGCGCGCGCGAAATTCAACTACGCGCCGGCCAACCAGCCGCCGCGCGTGATCCAGTGCGACACGCTCGCCGGCGATACGTGGTGGTCCGGCAAATATATCGGCGAGCGGGCGAGGGAGTGGACGCGCCTCCTGACCGACGGGCGCGGTGTCTATTGCACGACGCAGCAGGAAGACAACGCGACGTACGAGGCGCTCAAGCGCGCGGCGAGCGTGAAACGGGTGGATCTGTCGCGCGTGGCGGTGCTGCGCGCCGGATCGGACTTCGACCGGCCGTACGAAGGGCAAGCCGCTTCGGACAATCTGCTCAATTACGCCGATCAGGGCGGCTTTGCGCCGGCCATCGAAAACCTGTATCGAACGGGCAATCCATTCATACAGGAGGTTGTTACACATTGGGGCGCCTGGCGCAAAGGCATCCCGCAAAAGTAACGCCACGGCGTTACAAAGCCGGTAACAAGGCCATGTTTCTGGCAGTAACAACTCTGTTACTGCGACCAAGTAACTATTACCTAACCTGCCGCGGATCGGTAATCGCCGATTTCGCGGCATTTTTTTGCTCTTTCACGTCCGATGAATGGCGAATAAAAGCTGGGTCTTGGCGTCAACGGAATCCCGTAAATGCCCGTTATATGGCGCGGAAGGCGATTATTAAGAAAAAAACGAAGCCGCGCCGGGCGGACCTCGCAAACGTTAGACAAATACGCACCGGATCAAAGAATCGGTCAAATTCTCCAGACCGAAAAAATTACCGACCTAAAGTGTTGTTTGCAACAAAATATTATTGAGACACTCTTGCTTTAGGTTCAGACAGTTCTTAGAATCCGTCTCACAGTGGTTGTTACAAGATGTAACGCACTGAAACAAAGATTACGCGGTACGTAGCCGGGCAGAACGAGTCCGGTGAGGCACAAAAAAGACATCGGCAAAAAGCCGGCGGGAAATCGGGGATTTACTGGAAGTTGCAACCATGAACGGTCGCGAAACGCTGGAATCGATCCGGGAAATCAATTTGTCGTACATCATGCTCGCGCAGCGTCTGCTGCGCGAAGACCGCGCCATCGGCATGTTCCGGCTCGGTCTGTCGGCGGAACTCGCCGATCTGCTGTCGGGGCTCACGCTCGCACAGGTCGTCAAGCTCGCGTCGTCGGATAACCTGCTTTGCGCATTCCGCTTCAACGATCACACGATGCTGTCGGCCTTGGTGCAGCCCGCGAAGAACGCGGACATCGCGCCGACGCACGCGGCAATCCTGCTGGCTGGCCAGCCGGCCGAACAGTTCGCTTAAGTGATGACGGAGCGAGCCATGCTGAAGAAGAGCCTCACTGAAGACGCCCAGGAAGTGTTCCGCGCCATCGCGCTGATCGAGCTCGGCGCGCGCATGCAAGTGCTGGAGAGCGAACTCACGCTCTCGCGCGATCGCATGATCCGCCTGTATCGCGAAGTGAAGGGCGTGTCGCCGCCGAAGGGCATGCTGCCGTTCTCGGCCGACTGGTACATGACGTGGCTCGCCAATATCCACGCATCGCTTTTCTATAACACCTATACGTTCCTGAAGAACGAAGCCGGCTGTTCGCATCTCGATGCGTTGACCAAGGGGTATCGGCTGTATCTCGAGCACTGCAACCATAGCGGCGCCGAGGCGGTACTCGATCTTACGCGGGCCTGGACTCTTGTGCGCTTCTTCGACGCGGGCATGCTGCAGATGACGGCTTGCTGCCGCTGCACCGGGAAGTTTGTCGCACACAAACATGATTTGCAGAACAACGTGGTGTGCGGGGCCTGCCAGCCGCCGTCACGCGCGGGGAAGACCAAGAAAGCGGCGGCCGCGAAACAGGCCAGCAAAGAAGCCGCGCTGGAGGTAGTGATGTCGAAGAACGAAGTGCCGGAGCATGCGGAGCACACGGTACTCGCTAACGTAGCGGCAGTAGCGGCGTTACAGCCGCAACGAGCTAGCCTGGTCGCACAGGCTGCTTAGGCGGTAGCGGCCGCCGGCTTTCCTTCCGGGGACTGTCCGCGAGGATGGTGGATGTCCGGCTCGCCGCTACCGCGTTTTACTTCTCGTCCGTTTTCCCGAATCCATAGCCCGGCGCCGATTGGCGTGCCGGGCTTTTTTGTTTTGCCGCCCAGTAAAATGCTTCGATGGCACGCGCTCTCGAAGATAACGGCTTGGCTACCGCACAACAGGGTTTTCTGCTGACTCGTCACTGGCGCGACACCGCGGCAGGGACGGAAGTCGATTTCTGGCTCGCGACCGACGACGGCCCGAGAAAGATCCGCATCGCGACGCAGACGAGCGTCGCGTTCATTCGCGCCGAAGATCGCGCGAAGGCGGAGCCTGTCGTCGCCGGCGTGCGCGACACGTATCTGCGCGAGCTGCCGCTCAAGGACTTCCGTCAAAAGCCGGTGCTCGGGCTTTACTGCCCGCAGTATCGTCAGTTACTCGCGCTCGAAAAGAACCTGAGAAGCGCCGGCGTCAATGTCTTCGAGGCCGATATCCGTCCGCACGAGCGCTATCTGATGGAGCGCTTTATCACGGCGCCGGTGTCGTTCGAAGGCGCGCCGCGCGACGGTTACATTTGCAGCGAACTGAAGCCCGCGCCGGATTACCGGCCGTCGCTGAGCGTCGTGTCGCTCGATATCGAAACGAGCGTGAAGGGCGATCTCTATTCGATCGCGCTCGAAGGCTGCGGCGCGCGTCAGGTGTACATGCTCGGACCGCCGACCGGCGCCGCCGAGCCAGCGGATTTCGCGCTCGACTATTGCGACACCCGCGCCGACATGTTGCGCCGCTTCAACGCGTGGATCGCGCATCACGATCCGGACGCGATCATCGGCTGGAATGTCGTGCAGTTCGACTTGCGCATCCTCCAGCGGCACGCCGACGACTACGGCGTGCCGCTTACGCTCGGCCGCGACGGCGGCACGGTCGAATGGCGCGAGCACGGCATGAAGCGCAATCACTGGTTCGTGTCGATCGCGGGCAGGCTCGTCATCGACGGCATCGAGGCGCTGCGTTCGGCGACGTGGAATTTTCCGTCGTTCAGCCTGGAGTACGTCGCGCAATCGCTGTTAGGCGAGGGCAAGGCCATCGACAGTCCGTACGCGCGCATGGACGAGATCGAGCGGCGCTTTCAGGAAGACAAGCCCGCGCTCGCGCGTTACAACCTGAACGACTGCGAGCTCGTCACGAAAGTTTTCGACAAGACCGAACTGCTGCCGTTTTTGCTGGAGCGCGCGACCGTCACCGGTTTGCAGGCGGATCGCAGCGGCGGATCGGTCGCGGCGTTCACGCATCTGTATATGCCGCGGATGCATCGGCTCGGCTATGTCGCGCCGAATCTCGGCGACGTGCCCGAGGAAGCCAGTCCCGGCGGCTTCGTCATGGATTCGCGTCCCGGTCTCTACGATTCCGTGCTCGTGCTCGATTACAAGAGCCTGTATCCGTCGATCATCCGCACGTTTCTGATCGATCCGGCCGGGCTCGCGCAAGGCATGGCGGCTTCCGACGAGACCGCCACGGTTCCCGGCTTTCGCGGCGCGCGATTTTCACGCGACACGCACTGTCTGCCCGCGATCGTCGCGCAAGTGTGGGAAGCGCGCGAAGCGGCGAAGCGTCAGCGCAACAAGCCGCTGTCGCAGGCGCTGAAGATCATCATGAATTCGTTCTACGGCGTGCTCGGATCGAGCGGCTGCCGCTTTTTCGATCCGCGTCTCGCGTCGTCGATCACCATGCGCGGTCACGAAATCATGCATCGCACGCGCGAGCTGATCGAAGCGCGCGGCTACGGCGTCATCTACGGCGATACGGATTCCACTTTCGTCTGGCTGAGGCGCGCGCGCAGCGAGGAAGACGCGGGGCACATCGGCCGCGCGCTCGTCGCGCATGTCAACGAATACTGGCGCGAGCATTTGCGCGAGACCTTCGGGCTCGACAGCGCGCTGGAATTGCAGTTCGAAACGCATTTCACGCGTTTTCTGATGCCGACGATCCGCGGCACGGAAGAGGGCAGCAAGAAGCGCTACGCCGGCCTCACGACGCGCGCCGACGGCACCGAGGAAATCATCTACAAAGGGCTCGAAACGGTGCGCACCGACTGGACGCCGCTCGCGCAACGCTTCCAGCAGGAGCTTTACCTGCGCGTCTTCAAAGGTGAGGCATACGCGGACTACGTGCGCGATTACGTCGGACGCACGCGGCGCGGCGAGCTGGACGAACTGCTCGTCTATCGCAAGCGCCTGCGCCGCACGCTCGGCGACTATCAGCGTAATGTGCCGCCGCATGTGCGCGCCGCGCGCATCGCCGATGAGTACAACGCGCGTGCCGGACGCCCGCTGCAATATCAGAACGGCGGCTGGATCAGCTATGTGATGACGGCGGCCGGTCCCGAACCGGTGGAAGCGCGCCACGCGCCGATCGACTACGAGCACTACGTCAGCAAGCAGCTTCAGCCGGTCGCGGACGGCATTCTGCCTTTCCTGCGCGACGATTTCACCGCGCTGATGTCCGGTCAGAAAGAGCTGTTCTGAGTTCCGAGTCTAGAAACGCACGCCGAAACCCGCTTCGATGATGTCCGCATCGCGGTCGTAACGCGTGACCATGCGATTCCACGTCACGCGCGCGAGCCATCGATCCGAGAAGCGGTAACTCGCCGACACCGATACGAGACCGGAGAAGCGTCCGTCGCCGGTGCGGTTCTGCGCCAGATCGTCGTTCTGCGTGATCGACAGATACGGCCCCGCGCCGACGCCGAGCGTCAGCTTGTCATTCAAGAACGCGCGCGTCGCCCAGAGTTGCGCGGCAACGCCGTCGCGGCGCGACTGGACGTGGCCGCCTTCGTGCAGATACGACGCGGTGAAGTCGAAGTAACGCCACAATCCGCGCCGATATTCGATGCTCTCCGCCAGATTCGTTTCCGAGTCGGGACTGTTGAGGATCGTCGTGCCGAGCATCACCGTGACTTCGTTGTTGGTGACGTTGGTCATGCGCGACACGGGGCGCGCGCGCGGTCCGCGTCCTTCGGGCGCGTCGAGCTGATAGCCGATGCCGAAGAGCAGCGCGGTCGTGTCGGGACCGCCGAATGCCTGCACGCGATTGAGCTTCATCTCCGCGATCCAGCGGTTGTCGAAGTAATACGCCGCGCGCAGCGTGAACATCGCGCCCCAGCCGTGCGTGTTCGAGTATTCGCCGCCCGACTGCGCCTCGCTCGTATCGAAATAGCGATACGGCCCGGCGCCCGCCGACAATTCCAGCCGCTCGTTCCAGAGCGGCAGGCGTCCCCATAACTGCAGCGCCTGCCCGTCACGGTGATGATCGGGAATATGGCCCTCATTGAGCCAGGAAAAGCTCCAGGCGGCGTAAGGCCCGAGCCCTTCACGATAATTCGCTTCCCACGAATACGTGTTCTGGCTGCTGCTCTGGAGTGCGCCAGCCAGAAACGAAAATTCCTGCGAGTGAGCCGCGCTGCTCGCAATGCCGAGTAGCGCGAAAGCGATCGCGCGAAGGGCCGTTCTGCAATGTCGTTCGTTCTGGGTTCTTGTCATCGGCGAGGTCGGATTCGGAAGGTTCCGGCAACTTTGGTGCGGTCTGTTTCGATGCAGGATACAGACTTAGGAAAACTCCCGCAAAATTCTGACTAATTCCTATTTCCACCGACGGCAAGGGGAAACGTTTGCGCGGAACAATCGCTCGGCATGCGTTCGCAGCCACTCACACGCGGGGTTACGCGTTTCGCGGACCTTGCGTAGATTGAGTTCTCCCAGTGCATTCAGGCAAACGAGGTCAGCGATGGACTCCACCCCAATCGAATATCGAGGCTGTGAGCTTTCGGTCATCGTCCAGCATCGGGCTGGAGAATTCGTCGCGACGCTTCTGATCGAGCGGCCGGGCGGCGTGCGGCGCGCGATCGGGCCGATGCGCGCGTTTGCGACGGCGCAGGCCGCCGCGAACTTCGCGTTCGAATGCGGCAAGGCGGAACTCGACGGCGCATCCGCGATGCGCGCGCCGCGCGTCGCGGTGTCGGGCTGATGCCGTCGCTCAGGCGCCGCTCGTGCGCGGCTCGCCCGAAGTCGCCGCCGCGGCGCCGTCCGGCGTCGCCGGATGCCGCGCGCGATACACCGCGAGCGCGCACACGCTGACCGCAGCGATCGCGACCGGCCCGGCTACCGCTTCGAAAATGCGCGGCGGCAACCAGGGCGCGCCGAGCATCGCGCCGCCCGTGCCGGTGCCCGTCACAAAGAGCGCACTCAGCGACAGCCACGCGAGCGCCGGTTTCCCCGCGAGATGTCCGAACGACGCGAGACTCGACGTCGCGCACACGAACGCCGCCGCGAGCAGCTACTGCGGATTGACAAGAACACGCGCAATAACAAGAACACGCGCAATAGCATCGCTGACCGCGCCGTCGACCCGTCTCAAGAAATGCTGAGAATCGGCCTATTCCTAGGGGCAATCCGCTGATTTGACGCAATAATTTACAAATCCACGAGACGGGCCGGATAAGCTCGGATGTTCCATCCGGGCGGGTCGTCCGTATCTGCTCGCTTTCCGTCTTCCGACTGTTGAACCGCCATGGTGACTCTGGTTAGCTGTTTCTCCGATCGCAACGCGACATCATCGCTCGACAATCACATCGAATATTGCCGGCGCGCGAACGCGAAGCATCGTTTCGAGCCGATATCCGGCTGCGTCGATTCGCTCGAATTGCGCACGCTCTACAAATACCAGTTGCTGAACGACGTACTGCGGGAGGCCGAAGAGGGCGAACTCGTCATTTTCGCCACGGAAAACGCGTTGTTCCTCCGCTTTCACGACTTCGAGCCGATCATGGCGGACCGCGACGTCCTGGTCACGAAAGGGCATTTCGGCATCAACACCGAGATGTTCGTGCTGCGAAACAATGAAGAGAACCGGCGCATGATTCGTGGCTTCGCCGCGCAATGCCGCAAATACTTCGAATACGGCAAGTTCGTCACGGAAGAGGAACTGCTCGAAGCCCTGCCGACCGTGCCCGACTGGGACGACCTGAACGGCGTGGTGCCGATCGCGTCGATGTGGGCGAGCCAGCATCCGGATATTCGTGGCCGCGAAGTCGTCGCGGTGTCGCTCGTCTACACGCCGCGCCTTTACAGCAAGTACGGGCCGCTGTGGCGCGCGGTGTTCGCGCGGCATGTGAGCGCGTGTCACGCGTCAGGCGATCTTCGCTTTTTCGACGATGCAGCGCCGATGTCGAGCGATTCGAACGAGCCGCTTTCGGTGTATCAGCCGGGACGTCCGATCGCGGTCGTGATGCTCTATACGCCCAACATCGCGAGCTATGCGCGCTTCGGCGAAGCGAGTCTGCGTGCGTACTGCGAGCAGCACGGTTATACGCTTTACGTGCATCGCGAAGTGCCGGCCGATTTCGGCCGCGATGCGTGCGGCAACTGGGCCAAGCCTTTTCTACTCAGCAAGTACCTGCCGCAGCACGAATGGGTTTTCTGGATGGACGCGGACATCATCGCGATGAACCGGAGCGTGAAACTGGAGAAGTTCACCGAAGGGCGCGAACGCGTGCTGACCGCGGACATCTGCGGCTGGCGTTTCAATTCGGGCGTAATGGGCTTTCGCAACACCGAAGCGAATACGAACGTGCTCGACGCCGTGCTGGCGAAGGTGCGCGAGATCGAGGACATCCAGTACACGTTTTCGAGTCAGGGCGACCAGTATGTGTTCATGGAGCAACTGATCGCGCACGGTCTGTGTCCCGAGATGGATTCGCCCGAACTCGTGAGCTTTCGCGAACTGAACACGCCCTGGTATTACGCGGACCGGAACACGTTCCTCTGTCACTTTCACGGCCTGAGCACCGAGATGCGGGCGCTGTTCATGTCGATGGATTCGGTGCCGGAAGGCGGCTTCGAAGCCATCGAACATGCGGCGCCGCGCACGCCGCTCCTGATCCGCAAACCCGCGTGATCGCGGCTTACGCGCCGGCCATCTTTCTCATCAGGCGCACGCGGGGATCGACTGCTTCCTGCAGCGCCGGCTCCTCCGCGAAATGCCAGGCGAGGCTGCGCGCACGCACGCGGCGCGTCGGCTTGACGTGCTGACGCCGGCGCACCAGCGAGCGCACGGCGCGCCCCAGCGCCAGATCGATGGCTCCGCGCCAGTCGCGCGCAATCGACGTCGCGACGACCTTGTTTTCCCGATTCAACTGCACTTCCACCTGACAGCGCTTGTCGACGCCGCCGCGCGGCCCGTTGATGTCCGACAAGCTGACGGTCGCCTTCGAGATCAGCCACGCGAGACGGCGAAAGACGAATTCGCTGCGCGCTTTCGCAAGCTCGTGCATCGCAATGGCTTCGGGGTCGCGGGACTTGAACAGGACTTTCACTGACGCCTCCTCGTTGAACATGGGTTCAGCGTAAAGGCCGGTCGCGATCCGAAAAAGCAGATTGAACGGAACGTGAGCTTCGAAAAAACCGAAGTTAGCTCGTGGCTCGCGCAAGCACCTGCTGAGTCAACGGATGATGCCGTCCGCGCCGCGACACGATCGCGTGCACTTCCTCTTTCACGTCCGGCGAGCGGCCGAGCCAGCGCAGTCCGCGCAACAGCGGCGCATCGCCCGCGCCGAATTCCGCGAGCGGAAACACCCCGAGGCCGCGCGCGCCGAACACGGCCATCAGCGCACTGTCCTCGAATTCGCCGACGATGCGCGGCGCGATGCCTTGCGCCTCCAGCCATCGATCGAGCCTTGCCCGCAGCGACGAATGGCCGGTCGGCAAAAGAATGGGCAGCGACGCGAGACTTTCAGGGAAACGATCGATCGCGCTCTTGCGCACGATCGAAGCCGGCCCGTACCAGTCGACCGGCGAGGCGATCAGCCGCTCGCTCGTGAGACGCAGATTGTGATTGTGCGGCGCGGGGTGGCTCGCGAGCACGAGATCGAGCCGATGCAGCGCCAGTTCGCCGAGCAGTTCGTCGGTCTCGCCTTCGTGACACAGAAGACGCAGCGACGGATTGCCGAGCACTGGCGCGAGCAGCGCGTGCGCAGCAAGCTTCGAAATGCCATCCGACAGGCCGACCGCGAGACGCGCGAGCGCGCCGCTCGCCGCCTCGCGCACTTCGTCCTGAATCGACTGCCCAATATGAAAGATTTCCTCCGCACGCGCGAAGGCCACCTGTCCCGCTTCGGTCATCGTGACGCCGCGGCCTTCCGGCTTGAGCAGTTGATGCCCGAGCGATTTTTCCAGCTCACGCACTTGCGCGCTGATGGTTTGAACCGCCATGTCGAGCCGTTCCGCTGCGCGCGCGAACCCGCCTTCCTTCACGACAACCCAGAAATAATGCAGATGACGATAGTTGAGCATGTGCCGTGCGTCCTTTTCGATACATCGAAAAAACCGAAGTAGGGCTTCGATTATCGCTGATTTTTTCGAGTACGAGTTCAGCCGATCATGGCGCGATACGTTCAATCAAAAACCCTGTTACTCATGGAATATCTCCTTTCGCTCGCCGCCGATCCCGCCGTCTGGGCCGCGCTCGTCACGCTGATCGTGATGGAAGTCGTGCTCGGCATCGACAATCTCGTCTTCATTTCGATTCTCAGCAACAAGCTGCCCGTGGCGCAACGCGCGCGCACGCAGCGCATCGGCATCATGCTCGCGCTCGTCATGCGGCTCGCGCTGCTCGGCACGGTCGCGTGGATCGCGCAACTGACCACGCCGGTGTTCTCCATGTTCGATCATGCGTTCTCGTGGCGCGACATCATCCTGCTCGCGGGCGGCCTGTTCCTCGTCTGGAAGGCGACCACGGAGATGCGTCATCACGTCGGACGCGAGCACGATGTCGTGCCCGGCGTCGCGTCGAGCGTCGGCGGAATGACGGCGTGGGCTGCGATCGGCCAGATCCTGCTGCTCGATCTCGTGTTTTCCGTCGACAGCATCATTACGGCGGTCGGCATGACCGAGCATCTGCCGATCATGTTTATCGCCGTCATCTTCGCCGTCGCGACAATGCTGTTCGCCGCGCAACCGCTCTCGCGTTTCATCGAACGCAATCCGACGGTCGTGACGCTCGCGCTCTCGTTCCTGCTCGTGATCGCGATGACGCTGATCGCCGAGGGTTTCGGCACGCACGTGCCGAAGGGCTACATCTACGCGGCGATGGGCTTCGCGGGATTCGTCGAAGGTTTGAACCTGCTTGCAAGGCGCGCGAAGGGCAAGCGCGAGGCGAGCGTTCCCGCGCGTAATTCCGCTTGCTTCTCGTCGTCCGAGTGACTACGTTATTCGTTAGCGAACGTCTAAGTTCTTTCGGGTCCCGAAATAATCAACCGACAAATTCGCGCGCGTCGCGGCCATGGCGACCAATCGTCGGCGGAATGCAGGCGACAGGAGCGAAGATGAGCCCGCATTGGGAGATCGGCAAGGTGAGCGAAGCGTTCGAGCCCATCGCGCGGATCGATCCATACATCGTGTGGGCGCACGCGACGCGCTATCGCGATCTCGGCGGCATGCCGCGCGGCCGAATTCCCATCGCCATCGAGATGAAGCAGGGCGGCGAGACCGCGCAGCAGTTCGCGCAGACGATCGAGCGTAACGGCTGGCAACGCTGGATCTGGATGTCGGCGCTCTATCGCGATCCGCCCGCGGGGCTCGAAGCGACGCGCTTCTGCACGGCTCACGTGACGCGCGAATTCTTCGCGCATCTGAACACCGATCTCGCGGGCAAGTTCGAGCGCTTCACGGAGGCGCTGGCGATTCCAACGCACGTCGATGCGCGTACGGAACGCGTGCCTGCCGATCATGCACCGATGCGCGAAGGGCTGGGCAATGCGATCGTCGGCGTGTGCGATGAAGATATCGCGTTCACGCATCCGCGATTCTCCGAGGATGCAAACGGAACGCGCACGCGCTTTCAATGCTTCTGGAATCAGAACGATCCCGCCGACTCCGCAGCCGGGCTCGGTTACGGAAGCGAGCTGCTCAAACATCAGATGGACGCGCTTCTGGGCGACGCGCGCCTTCATGCGGAAGCGGCGGGCGCATGCATGTACGATCCGTCGCGCACGCAATCGACAGCCGATTGCGACGCGCCCTTGCCGATGATCGGCGTGCAACTCAAACGACGCTATCGCACGATGCGCGACGCGTTCGGCCCTTGCCCCGATGCGGAAGTACTCGACGCCGTCCGCTATGTCGTGCAGCGCGCGCAGGACATCGGCAGTGCGGCGTGTCATGCGCTCGTCAGTCTGAATATCGGCAATGTCGCGTGGCAGCAGGACGGCAGCTCGCTCATCGAATGCGCGCTCGACGAACTGATGGACAGCGGCGCATGCTCGGTCGTGCTTCCGTCCGGCAATGTCGACTTGTCGCGCTGTCGCGGTGCATCGACGCTCGCGGAGCGCGCGGAATCGGAGTGGCGCTGGCGCGTGCGCGCGCATTCCGAATCGCCGAGTCTCGCGGAAATCTGGCTGTCGACCCGTGATGGAACGCCTAGCGTCGACGTGCAGATCGTGCCGCCCGACGACGTCGCGAGTGCATGGATCGGGCTCGGCAACGTCGGCACGTTTACGCGCGGCGGCGATCCCGTGTGCACCGTCGTGCATCTCGGGCGCGGCGCGCGCGGCGAAGGGCACATGATCCTCGTCGCGCTCGCGCCGACCGCCACGCGCAGCGGCGTGCGCCGCGCGACCGCGGGCGAGTGGCTCATCCGCCTGAGGAACAACGCGCGCGCGACCGTCACGGCCTATGCGTGGATGCAGCGCGACGAAACATGGGCGCGGGATCCTGCTCAACCGCGCGCATGAAGCGCGATGATCTCCTGAAGATCCAGGTCGTGCTCCAGCGAATGCAGAAGCTCGTCGTGGATTTCCCCCGCGCGATGCATCCGCAGCAACTCCGTGCGCCCGGCGGCAATCGCGGCGAGCACGACGTCGTAGTGCGCGTGGCGGGCATCCGTCGGGAACTCCTCCATGTCCTCGAAGCGCTTCGTGAGTCCCGCGCGATACGTGTATTGCTCGAGCAGTCGCGGATGGATCACATTGCCATCGGCGTCGTGCACCAGTGGCTGGATCGCCGCCAGTTGCGCGGTCTCCATGCGCGCCCACGCCTGCGGCTCGCTGAGATGGCGTGACGAGCGCTCGTGACCGCGCGTGAGCGACAACAGCGCGATGAGCGGGCCGATTGTCGCGCCCTGCAGGAGCACGGTGACGAGAATCACCGCGAAGCCGGCAAACACAATCAGATCGCGGCCGGGCATCGTCTCGGGCAACGAAAGTGCGACGGCAAGCGTCACCACGCCGCGCATGCCGGCCCAACTGACGACCGTGGCCGCGCGCCAGTCGGGAACGCCTGCGGCGTCCGCGCGCTTGCGTCCGGTGACGGTCCACGCGAGCCACTTCATCGCCTCGACGCCGAACACCCAGACAAAGCGCGAGAGGATCACGACCGCGATCACCGCCGCCGTCGCGGGTCCGAGGAGAGAGAATGCATCGCCGACGCCGCCGAGCCGCACCGCGATGCCGCGCAGCGACAGTCCGATCAGCACGAACACGAGCGCTTCCAGCACGAACACGACAACCTGCCAGAACGCCGTGCCGCGCATGCGCTGCGCCGCCGTGAACACTTCGTGCTGGTGCCAGCCGACGACCATGCCGCACGTGACCGTCGCGATGACGCTCGATACGCCGAGCTCCTCGCCCGCGATATAGCTGACCCACGACGTCAGCATCGACGTGGTGATGACGAGGTAATCGTCCTCGAGCGCGCGCATGAGCTTCACCGCGATGAAGCCCGCGACGATCCCGACGACGATGCCGCCGATCGCCAGCCCCGCGAAGCTCGCGACGGCGCGTGGCGCGCTGAACACGCCGCTCATCGCGGCCACGAGCGCGAAGCGGAAGAGCACGAGGCCGGCGGCGTCGTTGAGCAGGCTTTCGCCTTCGAGCAGCACCATCAGCCGACGCGGCAGCGCGACGCGCTCCAGCACGGCCTTGGCGGCGACCGCGTCGGGCGGCGAGACGACCGCGCCGAGCGCGAAGCACGCGGCCCAGGGAAGTTGCGGCACGACGAGATGTACCGCGACGCCGACGACGAGCGTCGTGAACGCGACCGCGCCGATCGCGAGCAGCAGAATGCCGCTCAGGTTCCGCTTGAAGTCGTCCCACACGAAGAAGTACGCGCCGTACATCAGGAGCGGTGGCAGGAACACGACGAGCACGAGCTCCGGGTCGAGCTCGAATTGCGGCAGGCCCGGCACGAACGCCATCGCGACGCCGCCGACGAGCAGTGCGGCCGCGGGCGGCAGGCGCACGCGCTTGGCGAGCACTTCGAGCGCGATGATGGCGATCAACGAGACGAGCACCAGATTGAATGCCGTAGCGGCGTGCATGGAATGTCCTCGGATTGTTTGGGATTTTTTTGCGGCAGTGCGCGGCGGCCCACGCAGATGACACGCCTCGCGCTGCTACCATCGACGCGGGACCGGGCCGCGAGCCGGGGTCATCGTATCCGAAAGGGAGGAGTAATGAGACGAAAGTCGTCGGGCGTGGCTGTGGCGGCCGTTCTGGTGGGCGTCGCCGTGGCGGCTGTGGTCTATATCGCGAGCTTCGGCCGTTCGCGTCATGCGGATGCCCCCGTGCCGACGCCTTCCGTGCTCGCCGCGCAAGACGGCGCCGCGAGCGCGGCCGCTTTCGGCGACGCGCCGAAGCATCCGGAGACCGCACCGGGCGACCGGACCGCCGCGCGCTGATTCGCACTGTCTAGCGTTTGTCGCACGCATCGTAGCGGCCGCGTTCGACAGGAATATGACTTGCTCGATTTCCGACGATGTCATTCCACGCTCGTCGGGAGCACTTCGCGATGGGACACCATCCTGAGCAGATTCCACCGGCCGCGCTGCCCGTCGACGGGCGCGGCATGATCGGCAACATGAAGACGGCGGCGCTCGTGTCGCTTTGCGGCGCGATCGACTTCATGTGTTTCCCGCGCATCGACTCGCCCACGGTCTTCGCCGCGCTGCTCGATGGCGATCGCGGCGGCGCTTTCGCCATCACGCCGCGCGCGCCCAACGCGAACGTCAAGCAGATGTATCTGCCCGAAACGAACGTGCTCCTCACGCGTTTCATGACCGGCGACGGCGTGTGCGAGCTGCTCGATCTGATGCCGGTCGCATCGAACGCGACGCGCGCCGATGCGTTGCCGAACTGCGTGCTGCGCATCGTGCGACTCGTCTTCGGACGCATGACGCTCGACGTGCGCTGCGATCCGCGCTTCGATTACGCGCGCGCGAAGCACACGGCCCATGCGGTGGAGAAGGGCGTCGAATTCATGCGCGACGACGGTGCGCCGTCGTTGCGGCTGCGCTCGAATGTGCCGCTTACGATCGACGGCCAGAGCGCATGCGCGACGCTGAATCTGGAAGAAGGCGCTTGCGCCTGCTTCGTGCTCGGCGAGGCCGAAGGGCTCGCCGACATCGACGCGAATCACGACTCGATCCTCACCGAGACCATCGATTACTGGAAGGAATGGTCGTCGCGTTCGACGTATCGCGGGCGCTATCGCGAAGTCGTGCTGCGCTCGGCGTTGACCTTGAAGATGCTGAGTTCGGAAGAATTCGGCGCGATCGTCGCCGCGCCGACCTTCGGCTTGCCCGAGGCGCAAGACGGTTCGCGCCGCTGGGATTATCGCTTCACGTGGATACGCGACGCCGCGTTCTCCGTCTACGCGCTGCTGCGCCTCGGCTACACCGGCGAGGCGGAACGCTTCATGAAGTGGATCGCCGAGCGCAGCCGCGATTGCAGCGCGCACGGCCAGTTGCGTGTGATGTATTCCGTCGATGGCGCCGACGCGCCCGAAGAAAGCGAGCTGAAGAGTCTCGTCGGCGAAGTGCCGGGACGGATCGTGATCGGCAACGGAGCGCGCGAGCAGGTTCAGCTCGATGTCTACGGCGCGCTGCTCGATTCCGTCTATCTCTACAACAAGTACGGCGCGGCCATCTCCTACGATGGCTGGCGTCACGTGACGCGCACAGTCGATTACGTCGTCGAACACTGGCGCGAGCCGGACAACGGCATCTGGGAGTTTCGCAACGGCACGCGCGCATTGCTGCATTCGCGTCTGATGTGCTGGGTGACGGTGGATCGCGCGCTGCGGCTTGCAGAAAAGCGCTCGTTGCCCGCGCCGCTTGCGCGCTGGTTCGAAACGCGCGATGAAATCCATCGCGACATTCACGAACAGTTCTGGAACGACGACATCGAGAGTTTCGTGCAGACGCCCGGCTCCGACACGCTCGACGCCTCTGCATTGATGATGCCGCTCGTGCGCTTCATCGGCCCGAAAGATCCGCGCTGGATCGGCACGCTCGATGCAATCGGCCGCGAGTTGCGCGTCGATCCGCTGATCTTCCGCTATACGCGCGGCTCGACGCTCGATGGCTTGCCCGGCACCGAGGGCGGCTTCTCCGCGTGCTCGTTCTGGTATGCGGAGGCGCTCGCGCGCGCCGGACGTGTCGACGAAGGCCGGCTCGTGTTCGAGAAGATGCTCGCCTACGCGAATCATCTCGGGCTCTTCTCGGAGGAAGTGGCGACGAGCGGCGAGGCGCTCGGCAATTTTCCGCAGGCGCTGACGCATCTCGCGCTCATCAGCGCGGCGTATCAGCTCGACAGGAATCTCGATCGCGTGCACGTTCCCTGGACGTGATCGCATGAAGAGAAGAGGACGGGCGCGACCCCGTCCTTTGCCGATCAGTCGTACAGCACGGCGGCGATCTTCGGATCGTTCATGTTGGACTTGTCGTACCAGTAGAAGCCGGTATCGACCTTCTTCGGCAGCTTTTCGCCCTTGAGCGCCTTCATCGCCGAATCGACGACGCACCTGCCGATGCCGACCGGATTCTGCGTGATCGCACCCGCCATGAGGCCCGACATGATGTCTTCCTTCTGCTCCTTGCCCGAGTCGTAGCCAATCAGCACGAGCTTCTTGCCCGATTCCTTGATGCCGATAGCCGCGCCCGCGGCCGAACCTTCATTGGCGCCGAAGATGCCCTTGATGTTCGGATTGGCCTGAATCATCGCCTTCGCGATCTCCGCCGACTTCAGATGATCGCCGCCGCCATACTGCACCGATACGATCTTGATGTTCGGATGCTTGGACTTCATCTGATTGAGGAAGCCGTCGCGCCGGTCGATGCCGGTGCGGCTCGTCTGATCGTGAACGATGACGCCCACTTCGCCCGCATTGCCGATGGCTTCCGCCATCTTGTCGGCGGCGAGCGCGGCGGCGGCGAGATTGTCGGTGGCGCAGGTGGTGAGCGGAATGTCGCTATCCACGCCCGAGTCGAATGCGATCACCGGAATCTTCTGGTTCTGCGCCCGCTTGAGCAGCGGAACGGCGGCCTTGCTGTCGAGCGCGGCGATGCCGATCGCCTGCGGCTTCTTCGCGAGCGCTGCGGAGAGCATGTCGATTTGCTTGTCGACCATCGCTTCGGTTTCGGGGCCTTCGAACGTGATGCGCGCTTTCTGCTCTTTCGCGGCCTGTTCCGCGCCCGATTTCACGGCTTGCCAGAACTGATGCTGGAAGCCTTTCGATATCAGCGGAATATACGGCTCGTCCGCATACGCGGCGCTCGTTGCGCCGACGAGCGCGCCCGCTCCGATCAGTGCGCCGATGATTCTTCTTTTCAGCATGATGGATCTCCTCCAAAGGTCAGGTTATCGATTTGTGCTCGCCGTGCGAG
Organism: Caballeronia sp. LZ028; assembly: GCF_031451415.1. Taxonomy (NCBI): domain Bacteria; kingdom Pseudomonadati; phylum Pseudomonadota; class Betaproteobacteria; order Burkholderiales; family Burkholderiaceae; genus Caballeronia; species Caballeronia sp. LZ028. Next base: position 779,300 of record NZ_JARUXN010000004.1, read on the forward strand.
CTTTGATGCTCCCTGTCACGCTCCGCCTTTCTTGCGCCGCAGAATGTCCGCATACACCGCGAGAATGATGATGAGGCCGGTCACGACGATCTGCCATTCCTGAGCGACCGACATGATGCGCAAGCCGTTGGTCAGCACGCTCATGATGAACGCGCCGATGATCGTGCCGAGTATCGTTCCCGAGCCGCCCGATAGCGACGTGCCGCCGATGACGACCGCCGCGATCGCATCGAGTTCGTAGCCTTGTCCGAGCGCGGGCTGCGCCGAATTCAGCCGCGAGGCGATAAGCAGTCCGGCGATGCCGCAAATCGCGCCGCCCAGACCGTAGATGGCGATCTTCCATCGGTCCACGTTCACGCCCGAAAGACGCACCGCTTCCTCGTTGCTGCCGAGCGCGAACGTATAGCGCCCGAGCGCGGTGCGATTGAGCGTGATGGCGCTCGCAATCGCGAGAAAGAACAGGATCAGCACCGCGTTCGGAATCGGCACGCTCGGCAGGAAATAACCGATAAGCGAGTCCTGCGAGATCATGTAGAAGTTTTCGGTGTCGGTGAAGTAGATCGGCTTGTCGGACGCGACGACGAGCGATAAGCCCTTCAGCAGCATCATCATGCCGAGCGTCGCGATGAAGGGCGGGATCTTCATCTTCGCGGTCAGCGTGCCCGAGATGGTTCCGCATATCGCGCCGGTGACAATCGCGGCGATCACGCCGATCCACATCGGCAAATGCCAGTAGGTGAGGAACACGCCGCATATCACGGCGGTGAAGGTCATCAACGTGCCGACGGACAAGTCGATGCCGCCCGTGATGATGACGAACGTGGCCGCGATCGCGAGCACGCCGTTGACCGCCGTCGCCTGCAGGATGCCGAGGATGTTGTCCATCTGCATGAACGCGGGCGACGCGAAGCTGAAGAACGCCAGCAGCAGGATGAGGCTCGCGAACGCCAGCAGCTTCTGCAATGCAGTAGGCGAAAACACGCGCGCGCGCAGGCCGCCAATGCGTCGTTCGTTGGTGAGCGGCGCGGTATCCGTGGGTTGTGTCATGAGTTGACCTCGTGTGTTCGAAAGTCCGGCTTATGCCGCTTGCAAAGATTCGCGCCGCGTCGCGAGCTGCATGATGCGCTCTTGCGTCGCTTCGCCCGATGACAGCTCTCCGGTGATGCGCCCCTCGCACATCACGACGATGCGATCGCTCATGCGCAGCACTTCCGGAAGCTCCGACGAAATCATCACGATGGCCTTTCCTTCCTGCGCCAGCGCGCGCAACAGCTTGTAGATCTCGCTCTTCGCGCCGACATCGATGCCGCGCGTCGGCTCGTCGAAGAACAGCACGTCGCAATCGCGCTCGAGCCACTTCGCGATGACGATCTTCTGCTGATTGCCGCCCGAAAGCAGGCGCGCGGGCTGAGTAGGCGAGGGCGTGCGGATCGCGAGCAGCTTGATGAAATGCGCGGCCGTCTTGCGAATCTTCGCGCGGCGCAGGAACATGCGGCCCGCGAGAAACTTGCCGAGGTTCGACATCACGATGTTCGATTCGACGTCCATGCCCGTTGCGAGACCGAAGCGCTTGCGGTCTTCCGACAGGTAGCCGATGCCGCGCCTCACCGCATCGCTCGGCTTTCTGATCGCGGCCTTCGCGCCTTTGACGAAAATCTCTCCCGATTCCACCGGGTCCGCGCCGAACACCGCGCGCGCGACTTCGGTGCGACCCGCGCCCATCAGGCCGGCGAAGCCGAGGATTTCACCGCGATGCAACTTGAAACTGACGTCCCGTACCAGCGGCCCGGCGTTCAGATGACGCACCTCGAGCGCCACTTCGCCCTGATGCGCGCCGCCGAGAAACGACGTGAGGTCAGTGAGCGTTCTGCCGACCATCATGCCGATGATCGTCTCGACGCTCGTCTCATGCGTGTTCACGGTCGCGACATATTCGCCGTCGCGCATCACGGTCACGCGATCGGAAATCTGCTTCAACTCGTCCATCTTGTGCGAGATATAGACGATGCCGACACCGCGCTCCTTCAATTGCCGGATGATGCGAAACAGCTCGGCGATTTCCGCATCGTTGAGCGCGGAAGTCGGCTCGTCCATGATGAGCACCCGCGATTCGAAGGACAGCGCCTTGGCGATCTCGACCATCTGCTGGCTCGCGACCGTGAGCGTGCCGACGACGGTGCGCGGATCGAGATTCACATGCATGCGAGCGAGAATCGCTCGGGCGTCGTCGTTGAGCTTGTCTTCGTCGAGCAACAAGCCCATGAGCTTACGAGGCTCGCGGCCGATGAAGATGTTCTGCGCGATCGTCAGATGATTCATCAGTTGCAGTTCCTGATGAATGATGCCGATGCCCGATGCCTGCGCCTCGCGTGGACTCGTGAAGTCGACCGGCTTGCCGTCGACGAACATGTCGCCGGAATCGCGCGTGTACACGCCCGCGAGAATCTTCATGAGCGTGGACTTGCCCGCGCCGTTTTCGCCCATCAACGCATGGACCTCGCCCGGCATGACGTCGAAGCGCACTTCATGCAGCGCGCGCACGCCCGGAAAGCGCTTGCTCAACTGATTGACGGAGATGAGGGGTGTCATGGATGTGGCATGAATGCTCGGTTTCGTTGGACCTGTCATACGTGCGTCGAACGGCTATGGCGCGAACTGGTCGGGCCGTTCCTGCGCCGAACGGCGCAATTCCGCGACGACCTGATCGAGATGATCGTGCATCGCCTTCGCGGCAGTGTCGGCGTCGCCGCTGCGAATGGCGTCGAAGATGCGTTCGTGTTCATCGAGCGTATGGACGAGGCGCTCCGGACTCGCGAGAAGCTGTCTCGCGCGATCGAGCGCGCTGCGCGACACGGCGACGATCTCCTTCACGCGCGGCAGGTTGATCGCGTCGAGCAGGATTTCGTGGAAGGCGAGATCGAGCGTATGGAAGGCGAGACGCTGATCGGTCTTCAGCATCATCCGTTGCTGTTCGAGATTGAGCGCGAGCGCGTCGAGCGTCGCGGCCTCGCGAATGCGGGCGACGCCGCGCACCGTCTCGACTTCGAGCGCGCTGCGAATGAACAGATGCTGATGAATGTCTTCGAGCGCGATGGGCTTCACGCGCGTGCCGCGCTGCGGCAACACTTCGACAAGACCTGCGTGCTCGAGCCGGGCCAGCGCGGCGGAAACCGGAAATCGCGAGACGCCCATGCGCTCGCAGACGGCCAGTTTGTCGATCATCATCCCAGGCTCCAGCGCCAGCGTGACGATAGCTTCCCGCAACGCTGCCTCGACTGCATCGGTCAGGCTGCCGCGTTCGCCGCTGCCGATCTTGTGCAGTGCATCATAGGGAGTGCTGACGGTCGTCGCTGTATCGAGAGACGTGTTCACCGGCGCTTGATTTTCGAGATGGATGCTAGCATGCTAGAAAGCATCGACGGCGTTGTCAACGCGTGCATATGCCTAGTTCGAAGATTGGGACGTAGCGACTTTTTCATCGGTTAAATCGCAGACTCGACTTGGTCGACGACGCTTTCGGAGGGCGTTCATATGACAACGATCACCAGGCTGTCCGTGAGGGACATTCGCTTTCCCACATCGCGTTCGCTCGATGGCTCGGATGCGATGAACGCGGCGCCGGACTATTCCGCTACCTACGTCACGCTCGAAACCGATTCACCGGAAGGGCACACGGGCCACGGCCTGACGTTCACGATCGGCCGTGGCAACGAGATCTGCGTGGCAGCCGTGAATGCGCTGGCGCCGCAAATCGTAGGGAAGAAGCTCGCGGACATCACCGCGAACATGGGTGCGTTCTGGCGTGAATTCACGTCGGATAGCCAGTTGCGGTGGATCGGCCCGGACAAGGGCGCGATCCATCTCGCGACGGCCGCGGTCGTCAACGCGGCATGGGACCTGTGGGCGAAGTCGGAGGGCAAGCCGGTGTGGAAGCTGCTCGTCGACATGACGCCGGAAGAGCTCGTGCGTTGCCTCGACTTCCGTTACGTGACCGACGCCATCACGCCGTATGAGGCTATCGCGATTCTGAAGCGTCATGAAAAGACGCGCGGCGAACGTGTGAAGGAAATGCTCGAACAAGGTTATCCGGGCTATACGACGTCGGCGGGCTGGCTTGGCTACGACGACGACAAGATCCGCCGGCTCGCGCGTGAAGGCGTCGCGCAAGGATGGACGCATTTCAAGCAGAAGGTCGGCGGAAACATCGAGGAAGACGTGCGGCGCGCGCGCATCTTGCGTGAAGAGATCGGCGAAAAATCGAAGCTGATGATGGACGCCAATCAGGTATGGGACGTCGACGAAGCCGTGACCAACATGCGACGTCTCGCGGAGTTCAATCCATGGTGGATCGAAGAGCCGACGAGTCCCGACGATGTGCTCGGGCACGCGGCCATCCGCCAGCGCCTGAGTCCGCTGATCGGCGTGGCGACGGGCGAGCACTGCCAGAACCGCGTGATGTTCAAGCAGCTATTGCAGGCCGAGGCGATCGACTTCTGTCAGATCGACAGTTGCCGTCTTGGCGGGCTGAACGAGGTGATCGTCGTGCTGCTGATGGCGGCGAAGTTCGGCGTGCCGGTGTGTCCGCATGCGGGCGGCGTCGGGCTGTGTGAGTACGTGCAGCACATTTCGATCTTCGACTATGTTTGCGTGTCGGCGTCGCTGGAGAATCGCGTGCTCGAATATGTCGATCATCTGCACGAGCATTTTGTCGATCCGGTCGTGATCCGCAATGGGCGATACATGCCGCCGCAGAAACCGGGCTACAGCATCGAGATGAAAGCGTCGTCGCTCGACAGGCATCGCTTTCCGGACGGTGAGGCGTGGCAGGGTTTGAAAAGGAGTTGATGATCGTTTGGCTACGGGCCATGCGGGGTGATACCGGCGGCTCGTGGCGGCTGACGCGCGGTATGGCTGCGGTGTTTCCCACTTGGGACCTACAAATAATGTCAAAGCAAAATTGAAATGTCGTACCACCGGCTAAATACAGATGTCGTGTTTTTGATGTGTGATTGGCTCTGTTTTCAACGGTTTGAATCCACGTAGTCTTGAAGATTGTCTTGATCCGACCGGGGCGTTTCAGACTGTTCAGCGAGTGCGAGCAGACCGTTGGCCAGGTGTTGAGGGCGTCTTGGATTGCTGCGCCACCTGCACGATTACTTGATCCAGATCGGCTCGGGTGAATGCGCGCGACTTCTTCGTGCCGGGCAAGGGCTTGGGAGTGCGCACCGCGGCACCTCGGTTTGTGCGAGACGGCGAGCCTGAGATCCGACGGTTATCGCGCTGCGCCTGTAACGCTCGCGCGACCTGCAACGCATGACCAAGACGCTTGTTCTCGATTATCGCGCCTTGGTCAATGTCGGCGAGCTTGTCATACGGCACAGCATGCAGCACGCTGCCGTCAGCGCGGATTTCGAGGCGCCCATCTGGGTATTCCCACACGTCGATGTAGCGGCCGATCAGCCTGCGATTCGCTGCCGTGTCATCGAGCAGCCAGAGTACGCGGTCGTTCAGCAACGTCAGCGCATCCGATACCTTACGCTGTACCCGCCAAGTCAAAACCGCGTCGAGATTCTCGTCATCGCGCAGCGGCCGGTGGGCGTCGTACGCGCTTCTTGGCGGCTTTGCGAAGCGCGCGTTATAGGCCGCCATGAAAACGCAGGCAAACGCGTTTGCAGCTGCAATGGTGCTGATATCACGCAAACGCAGCTCCTTCACCAGGCGATCCTGCAGCGTCAGATGAGCCCGTTCGACGCGTCCCTTGGCGGGGCTGCTGTTGGCGCAAAATGTGTCGATGTTGAGCTCGTACATTGCACGACCAAACTGGGTGACGCCTTTGCCCGCCGTCTCCTCGCGCTTGTGGACGTAGAACACGCTCGCGCGGTCGCTATAGAATGCCACCGGCTTACCGTGGCGTTCGAGATACGCGCGC
>NZ_JARUXN010000004.1:789163-1037599 GCF_031451415.1 Caballeronia sp. LZ028
GCTGGTTTCCGACTTCGACAATCAGATTCTCAGCTGAAACCACCACCGCCTTCAATTTCCCGCCTCAACTCCCCCGTACACCACTTCCGACTTTATCTCACGGTCGAGTTCGCGCATGTTCAATGTCACCAACGTTGCTGGCTTCATGGACGGCTCCTGCAGTGGTGCAGTCAGTCGCCAGCTTGCCAGTGGTCGCAAAAACACGACATTTGTATCTTGCTAGAACACGACATTCTCATGTTGCTCCTACAAATAAAACTCCGATAATTTGTGTTATGTAAACTGACGAAGTTGCGGTCGAGCGGTCTTCACGTCCGAAAAATCCTCGATCAAAAATTTTCGCCTGAGAATCCCCACAACGCGAAACTTTCCCCTATAATTCGCGGCTTCCGTAGGCTCGTAGCTCAGCTGGTTAGAGCACCACCTTGACATGGTGGGGGTCGTTGGTTCGAGTCCAATCGAGCCTACCAACGACATTCAGACGCACCGTCGCGATCGTATCGCCACGGTGCGTTTTCATTTCAGGCGCGTCAGTCCCAGCAGTTGCGGAACGCCACCGCGACGATCACCGGCACCGTCAGCACGAGCGGAATCGCGAAGTACGGCACTTCGAGATGGACGATCCACGTATAGATCAACCAGGCGACGCCCAATGCGAGCGTGGCAAGTCCGATGAGCGCCGTCAGCACGTTGAGCGTGCGTGGCGTCATCCGCTTGCGGGAGGCTTCTTTGCCCGACGGAGTTTCCATGGCAGCGGGCGCATTCGAGCGCGATACGAGTACGTCTCAATTTTATACCGCCGTGCTCGCCGTCGTATTTCGAATTCTTTTGACGAAACCGTCCGCCAACATCAGCAATGAATGGCCATGGGAAGACTTTCCGAATCGAACTCGATGTCGTCGGGCAGACGGAATGTCGTTCCCGAAACGATTCGGCGCGCGGTCCATAACGCCGCGAATGCGTCGAGCACGTCGTCCAGCGACGCTTGCGCGGGCTTGCGCGCCGCGAGCGCCGTATCGATCGAGCCGCCGAAGCATCGCACGAGCAACGCGCGACGCAATGCGAATCCCGATGCAATCGCCTTGCTTTCGCGCAGGCCGTGCGCCGGACCGCCCTGCTCCATTCGCAGATGCATGAAGCTCAACTCGGGATGCACTTCGAAGACGCGCACATCATCATCGGCGAGCGTGCGCAGCATGTCATCGACTTCTGCAATCTTGTTGCGAAGGTGAAATGCCTGAATGGAGATTCGTTTTCCGGTGACGGCCTGATTGACCGCACACGCTTCTTCATAGCTCGACGAGACTAAAGCCGCGCGAATCGGCGGCGTAAAGACAGAGCTTGCGCGCGGACGTCCGAGTATTTTTCGAGCGAGCGTGTCACACGTCCGAACGCCATTCGATGAAAGACCGATCGGCATATCCACAGCAACGATAGCATTCGCGCGCTTCCATTCGAGCAGATCTTCGAAGCGGCCGATAACTTTCGTCGCGATCGTTCCGGTGCGACCGCATTGCTTCGCGACGAACCAGCCCGCCTTGCAGCCATCGACTCCGTACAGATCGGCATGTACATCGCGCTTAATGTTCATGCTGCGATCGTATCAACGATCATCAAATCATGCGTATCTCTTGAACGCGAGAAAAAAAGCCCGGCGGGAAATCGTTCCGGCCGGGTCAAAGCACGCCCCTGGAAATACTTAAAAGTTATGCCGTATGCCGAGCGTCACGGACAACTGGCGATCGCTGTTCGAATTCGGCAGATTGGGAATCTGCGCGTAATTCGCCGGTCCACCCGTCGCCGGATCGATGCCTAGTCCCGCGCCGACCGCCTTCTGCATGATCGCGACGCCATACAGCGCAGTACGCTTGGACAGCGCATAGTTCGCGCCGACGTTCACTTGATGAAAACGCGTCGATGAACCCCCGTCCGGCTTCGCATTGTTATAGATGTAGGCAAGCCCGAGTTGCAGGAACGGCGTCGCGGCATAAGTCAGATTCACTTCGCCGATATCGAACGCGATGTCGCGGCCCTGCGGATTAGCGCTATCGGCAAAGTACTGGCTATGCTCGAGACGACTATGCGTATAAGTCAGCGCGATAGTCGCCGGCCCGATTGCATAAGATGCGCCCGCGCCATACGCCTTCAACGCTTCCGCGTTCTGCAATTGACAATAGAGTGCCGACGGATTCGAACACGCGAAATCGCCGATGTAGCCGTTTGCTCCGCCCAAAGCCGCATCGAGCGGATTGTGCAGGTTCAGATAACCTGCGCTGATCGAGATGGGCAAACGCGTATAAGCCGCGGCGAACGAATATCCGCGCCGTTGCCCGAAGTCGCCTGCAATGCCGCCGAGGCTATAAGTGCCGCCCACCGAAAAGCCACTCCAGTCCGGGCTCGTGTATTTGATCGCGTTGTTGAAGTTGAACGCTTCGTTAAGGTTATCGACGTCGCCGATATGCGAACCATAAAGCGTCGCCCACGAATTGCTCGATACGTAAGGCCCGAGGAAATCGCTATACGAGTCGTATTGACGTCCGAGGGACAACGTGCCGAACTGTTCGTGCGCGAGGCCCACCCAAGCCTGACGGTTGAATAGCGCCCCGCCCTGCACCAGGCTTCCCGTTCCCGTATAGAAACTGTTCTCCACGTTGAATTTCGCTTGCAAGCCGCCGCCGAGATCTTCCACACCGAGCAAGCCGAAGCGTGAAGGCACGAGATTGCCGCCGGAGAACGCGAAGTTATGCCCCGAACCGACGCTCCCGTCTGCATTGGTGACTTGCTGATTGGTCGTATAAGTCAGCCCTGCATCCACCGTTCCATACAGCGTCACATTGCTTTGCGCCGATGCGCTCGCGCACACGGCGAGCGCCGCTGTCGAGACAAGTTGCCGCGCGATCGTTTTAGTTGTCATGCAAGCGTCCTCACGCGTAGTTGATCAGCACCGACTTGGTCTCTGTGTACATGTCGATCACCGCGCGTCCGAGCTCGCGCCCGAAACCCGACTGCTTGAATCCGCCGAACGGCATCGCGTTATCCAGCAGCGAGTGGCAATTGACCCATACCGTGCCCGCCTTGATGCGCGGCACGAGCTTGTGAATTTCCGAGAGATCGTTCGACCAGATGCTCGCGCCGAGTCCATAAGGCGTGTCGTTTGCCTTGGCGACCACGCTGTCGATATCGTTGAACGGCATCGCGACGAGCACCGGTCCGAAGATCTCTTCGCGCACGACCCTCATCGAATGATCGGTATCGACGAGCACTGTCGGCTTCACGAAGAAACCGGCGCCGTCCTTGCGCGCACCGCCCGCGATAGCACGCGCGCCTTCATCGCGGCCCGCTTCGATATAGCTCAGCACACGATCCATTTGCCGTGCGGAAACCAGCGGGCCGATCTGCGTCGATTCATCGAGGCCCGGTCCCATCTGCAAGGATTGCGCGATCGCCGCGACACGCTCCATCACGCGATCGAATACTTTCTCGTGCACATAGACGCGCGAGCCCGCAGTGCAGACTTGTCCCGAGTTGAAGAAGATCGCATTGGCGACGCCTTCTGCCGCTTTATCGATATCGACATCCGGCAGCACGATAACCGGCGATTTGCCGCCGAGTTCGAGCGACATGCGCGTCATGTTATCGAGCGCCGCGTGACCGATAGCTTTACCCGTCGGCGTGGAACCCGTGAACGCGATCTTGTCGATGCCCGGATGACGCGCGAGCGCCGCGCCCGCCGTGCGGCCGAGGCCGGTGACGACATTCACGACACCCTTCTCGATGCCCGCCTCTTCGATCAGCATCGCGAGCCGCAATGCGGAAAGCGGCGTGTCTTCCGCAGGCTTCAGCACGACGGTGCAGCCAGTCGCGAGCGCGGGCGCGAGTTTCCACGATGCCATCAGCAGCGGAAAATTCCACGGAATGATTGCGCCGACGACGCCGACCGCTTCCTTGCGCGTATAGCCAAAGAAATCGTTCGACGGGCTATATGGAATCGATGCTTCCAGCGTGCTGCCTTCGATCTTGGTCGCCCAGCCGGCCATATAGCGGAAGCATTGCGCGGCCATCGACACATCGAGCCCGTGGGCGACCGTGACCGGTTTGCCATTGTCGAGCGATTCGATTTCCGCGAGCTCGCGCGCGTTCGCTTCGATAAGATCGGCAACGCGCAGCAAGAGACGCTCGCGATCGGTCGGTTTCATGCGCGACCATGCGGAGTCGTCGAACGCGCGGCGTGCGGCTTGCACGGCGCGATCGACATCGATTTCGTCGGCGCTCGGCACGCGTGCGAGCAGTTCTCCATCGGCGGGATCGATCACATCGAGTGTCGCGCCGCTCGCGCTATCGACCCATGCGCCATCGATGAGCATTTTCTTCGCCGATGCGAGGAATGCGCGCGTGGAATCGAGCATCGCGGGATGCCGGCTGTTATTCATCGGGTTGTCTCCTAGTAATGTTCCGGGACGGCGTTCACGCCGTTCTCCTGCAATTCCTTGACGAGCTTCATGCGGATACGCGCGACATCGGTGAGCGCGGGTCTGCGATGCGCCGCAATTTCTTCCGCCGTATAAGGCTTGAACGATGCGGGCCGCGATTGCTCGTTCATCGTCGCGAGCAACCAGTTCAAGACGTTCGCGAGCTCTGCGTCGTTCAATGCGGAATTGGCAGCGCCCGGTACTCGCATCACAAACCGACGGCCGTCGGGAAGCGAGACGAAATGACCGAGCGAGTTGCGCAATGCGGGCACCTTGCCGGGAATGCCCGAGCCATCGGCGGTGTGGCATCCCATGCAATTGAGCACCCAGTCCTGTCGCGCGCGCGCCGCGTCGTACGCCTGCGTCTGCGATGCCGCCGTCGTCGACAGCGCGGCCAGCGTCCCAGCGACGAGCATCGCCCGCGGCTTCATAGCCCCAGGCCCTTCACGACTGCTTCGCGACGCTGGTGCACGGCGGTCTGATCGAGCGGGCCCGCGCGCCATGCCTTGACTTCGGCGACGTCGAAAGGCTTCGCTGAACCATGCTGCGCGTTCAGATCGAACACGACGTAGTTCAACACATCCGCGATCTCTTCATCGGAGAGCGATGCGAAGCTCGGCATCTTGAAGTTATAGCTTTTCTCCTTGACCTTGATCGGGCCGAACATGCCATAGAGCACGGTGTGCCCTAATTGCGCGCGGCCATCGGCAGAGCCCGCATATTTGCCGGGATATTCGACGAGCGGCGGCGCAAGTCCGTCCATGCCTTTTCCGCCTGCCTGATGACAGACCGCGCATTTGCCATCGAAGGTCGATTTGCCGCCCGGGTAATGCACTGTCTGTGCAAAAGCGCCCGAAGCAAAGCTCATTGCGCCGGCGAGCAACGCCGCCATCAAAACAGTTGCAGTCTTCATTGCGTTGCCGCTCCCAACAGGACCGATACCGAGCAGTGGTAATTCGAATTGCCGTTCGCCATGCACCAGTTGATATCGTTATTGAGCGATAGCTTGTAAAGCGGCTTTTCGCGTTCATTGCGATTGCAGAAGCAGCGTCCGCAGCTCGTCTTGCCGCAGCAGTCGTTGTACGACACGATGTAATCCGAGCCGTCGTGCGGATTGCGGCACGTACCGATCCACGTGATCGGCGAAGGCGTCGTGCCCGGCGGGCAACTGCTCGACGTGCCGCCACAGCAGCTGCAAAGCCAGCCGTCGATCGCGCAATACTTCCAGTAGTCGCAACTCGTCGGATCATCGCTCGCCGATGAACCCGGCTTCTTCGGCTCCGTTGCATAGGCGGTGCGATCGACCGGCAACAGCGGCACCATTGCCGATCCGACCAGCACTTTCCCGAGCTTCGCCATCGCGCTGCGCCGCGAACTGCGTTGCGCGACGCCGCGCGCCTTTTGTTCGAAGAATGAATCCAGCCATTTCATGGACGCTCACCTGTAGGAATGGAAAAGTTATCGGCGTCTTCAGGCGTGCTGCCCGACTTGCGCTTCGTGGTCGTGATGGCCGTGATGCGCGTGGTCATCGTGCTTGCCGTGCACGAATTCCTGCAGCGACGCGACACCGCGTTCCTTCGCTTCGAACAGGCTTTCCAGATGTTCACGCGTGTTCACGAGACCTTTCGCGCGGACCTTGCCTTCGTCATCGAGCAGCACGGCATAGGGCAGCTTGCCGATCTGATAAGAAAGGCCGAGTTCCTGCGACAGCACATACGGATATTGCGAAAGACCGGACTTGCGATAGAACGCGGCGTGCTCTTCGAATTCGCCATCGCTGGCGAGCACGATGTCGACCGAACCTTCGCGCGCCTGGATCGACGGAAGCAAAGGCAGCAGCTTCTTGCACACGGGGCACGTCGGCGAAAGGAAGAAGACGAGCGTGTTGCGCTTCGAGTTCGACAGGCCGCCGACCTTCACTGCGCGGCCGGCGATATCGCCGAGTTCGAACACCGGTGCGATCGCGCCGACGGCCGGTCCCTTGTCGATCATGAGCGCGCCCGCGGGCATCATGCGTTCATAGAGAATGCCGACTTGGCGAACAAGTGCGAGACAGATCGCGCCGAGCGCGAGCAAAGCGGCCCACGACAGTGCGGCCGAAATCATCAGGGCGGTTTGCATCATGAATTCCTCAGAGAATCGAGCTTGGGAAGATTGACCAGCAGCACGTCGAGCGTGAACCACGCGGCGACGGCGAAAAGCGTGCAGGCGCCTGCGCTCAGATAGTCGAACCACATCAGCGCGCGGCTCGTAGCGGGAATGAGTGCGGCGGCCGCGAGCGCGGCGAGCATCAGAGCACGCGCGACGTGCCACCATCCGATCGACTTAGGCGTGCGCGTCGATGAGCTTGCTGCGACGAAGCCCGAGCAGCCACAATCGATGTCGGTATGACCGCGCAGCACGTTGATCGCGAGCGCCGCGCCGAAGAGCACGAAAAGCGCGGCCAGCACGATGGCGCTGACCATGCGGGTATCGGCGAACAAGACGCCGATCGCGCCAGCCGCTTCGAGTGCAGGCAACGCGAACGACAACGGCGTCACTGCGAACGACGGCAGCAAGGCGAACGCTTCGAGCGAAGCGCGAAAGCGTGATGGTTCGCGCCACTTCGGCGCCGTGCCCGCAAGTGCGATGATCGTCGCGCTTGCGATGCACACCATGAGAATGACGGGATCGATCATCGCGTCACCTCAAGGGTTGAGCAGCAACGTCGACGTCGTGCCGAGTTGCTTTTCGACGTGCTGGCGCTTGCCGGTCGTCGCGTCCATCACGACGAGATCGGATGTCGGCGTGAGGCCGTAGAAGAGCGGCTTGTCATCGGTGCTGACCTGAATCGCGAGCAGCGGATCGATCTTCTGCTTCGCGAGATCCCAGCGTGCTACGCGCTTCTTGCTCTGCGTGTCGTAGACCCAGATCTCCGTGCCCGGCTCTTTATGCGAACCGTCCGCGCCCTTGTGCATGGCCACGTAAAGACGATGTGTGCCCACATTCAGCGCGGTCTGCTGCAAGCCTCCCGGACGCCAGCCTGCCTTGCGTTCCTGATCGCTCAGCAAGGACCACGACGTTCCGAACACCGGTGCATCGCCGGAGAAATCGGCGGTACGCACGTTGCCGTTGAACGTGGTGAAGAGATACTGGTTGCCGTCGCGCACCGCGTTGATGAAGGCCGGGTCTTTATCGACGTCGATGAACGCGTCGGAGAGCTTGCGGCTCGCTTCCTTGCCGCTTGCATCGAGCTTGATGGTGAGCGCCTTGCCGCTCTCGCACAGTGCCGAGAAGCGGTCATTGCCGCTCGGATACGCGAGCACGCAAGCATCGGTGTCGATCTCTCCGAGAACCTTCTTCGCGGCCGTATCGATGACCGTGACCGATGTCGACGGCGTGATGTTCGACACGTAAAGTCGGCTACCGTCTTCCGAGAGGATCGTGCTGTAAGGCGTCGGCACGGTCTGACCGTGCTTGGCCGGGATCACGATTTCATCGGTCACCTCGAGCGTCGTGTTATCGATGATCTCGACTACATCGGTGCGTGCGCCATGGCTGCCGCGCGCGAAATACGTCGTCGCGACATAGCTCGTCTTGTGGTCGGGGGAGATCGTGAAGCCCGGAGCGAAGCCTGCATCGATCTCGCCGAGGAAGCGCTTCGTGTCGCCGTCGAAGACATGAACGCGCGCATCGGTCATGCTCGCAAACGACACATCCGTCACGAACACGCGATGCGGGCTATAGGGCGGGACCTTCGCAACCGTCAGTTCTTCCGGCTTTTCGGCCGCGCCCGCGTGCGGCTGACACGCAAGCAGTCCATACAGTAAGGCCCCCATGGCGGTGGCTAGCCGTCTCATCTCCATCTGTGCGTCTCCTTGTTTATCGTCGAAACGACTCTAAAGACGACAATAAAAAGAAGCACTTCGGAACCGGCAGCGCGTGCGTGCCGAAATGGAGCATTCGAAAGGGAGCCGACAGAGATGAGGCTTTTCGCGCAGATTTTCGAAGCACGAATGCCGATATCAAGCCGCGACAATGCGGCCTGTTATCGGCAACCAGGAATGCGTGAAGCGCTGTTCAGCGGGCGCGCGGCGTTTGAGAGGGAAGTTCGCCGAACAGGCTTTTGTAATCGCTCGCGAAGTGGCCGAGGTTGGAAAATCCCCAGCGCATTGCAGCCTCGCGAACCGGTACTTCGCTTTGCGATGTCGTCGTAAGAAGCCGTCTCACCTGAGCAAGGCGCACGGCTCGCAGATAACTTACAGGGTTCATCTGCGTGACGGATTGAAAGCTGTTTTGAATGGTGCGGCGGCTCACGCGCAGTTTTTCGCATAAATCCAGCACCGATATCGGCTGCTCCGGACGCGCAAGCACGAGATCGTGTGCGCGCCGCACGACGTCGGCGCGGCACGCATAAGTGAGCCGGTCCTCGCGCGTCGGTACATGAAACGTCAGGAGGTCGAGGATGCTTTCGGTGACCGTATGTGTGAAGCAATGCGCGCCATCATCGGACAAAATCGGATTCCGGTCCGCCAGCACGGTCTCGACCGCCGCGATGATGCGCTTACCCGCACGCGCGCCGGCCGCGCCGGGAATGCTCAGCACATGACGGCTGAGGATTTCGTCCTGCACATCGACGCCCGCCGCGTCCGCCGCTGAAGCAAGCAATTGCGCATCGATGGCGACGCCAAGCATCGACATATCGGGCGGCGAATGCAGAAGAAATTCCTTGTCGCCGGGCGCGACGACGAGCGCGTTTTCGTCGACCCGCACGCCCTGAAACGAGAACGGCGCGCCACCGCCGAGCACGAGTCCGAACGTGACGAATCCGGCCGGCAATTGCCCGCGCTGAACGATACGCACGTTCGCAGATTCCTGAAAGACCTGAACGCCCGCTAATGAAACCTGCTTCACCGTGCTGCGGAATGCGCCCTCGCCCACCTGGTCATAGCGCTGCTCCCACCCCGCCAGCGCATGCGCGTGGTGGTCGGCGTCCTCGAAGGTTTCGTAGTTGGCGTACATGCCCTCCTCCTGCTGCTTGCGTCGCCTCGACGCGACTGCTTATAGGTTTTCAATTTTTTTGCGTCAAGCTTTTCGATTCTTCTCCTCTAGTGCCTGTTGCGCAATCCTAGGAATGCACGATTGAAAAACACATGCGCTCATGCGTAGGCGATCACGCGCTATCGCGAAGTTCAGTAATTACTTTAACAACTAGTTCGCAAGGATTGCACCCTGATAGTGCGCCCAAGAAGGTTCGCAGATCAGAAGTCTGCGTTTTGACCTCGCGACACGGCAAATCAGTCAAAAGCGCATCTATCGATAAATTCCGCCGATGTCGATTCAAATTTGCCTCACTGATGATCGCATCCCTTTTCGGCGAATTTGACGCCGATATCCTCCGCATCGACACTGCCTCACACCCGAACCTCACTTCCCAACCACCATGAAGCCCAAAAGCAAGCGCTATACATACGAGTGGTATGTCGTCGTGATCTGCATGCTGGCTTATGTGTTCTCGTTCATCGACCGGCAGGTGCTCGCGCTTATGATCGAGCCGATCAAGCGCGATCTGCATCTCAGCGATACGCAGTTCAGTCTCTTGCACGGCTTCGCGTTCTCGCTGTTCTACGCGGTGATGGGCATGCCGATCGCGTACCTCGCGGACCGTTTCGCACGTCCGCGCATCATCGCTGCGGGCATTGCGCTGTGGAGCGTCGCGACCGCGGCATGCGGCCTGAGTCAGAGCTTCGTTCACATGTTCGTCTCGCGCATGAGTGTCGGCGTGGGTGAAGCCGCCCTATCGCCGGGAACCTATTCGATGCTCGCGGATTTTTTTCCCAAGGAAAAGATGGGCCGTGCAATCGGCATCTATTCGCTCGGCTCGTTCATCGGCGGCGGCATTGCATTTCTTGTCGGCGGTTATGTGATTGCATTGCTCAAGCACGCGAGCGTGTTCGCCTTGCCGCTGGTCGGCGAACTACGCGCATGGCAATTGACGTTCTTCATCGTCGGATTGCCGGGTCTTCTCGTCGCCTTCGTCTTCATGCTGACGGTACGCGATCCCGCGCGCAAAGGACTTGCGCAGGACGGGTCGGGCAAGGTCAAGCGAGTCGCGATGGGCGATGCGCTGCGTTTCATCGCCAATCATCACAAGACCTTTTTCTGCCACTACGTCGGCTTCTCGTTCTATGCGATGGGCCTGTACTGTCTGATGAGCTGGACACCTGCGTTCTATATGCGCCGTTTCGCTCTCTCGCCGGTCGAAACGGGTTATATGCTCGGCATCGTGATGCTCGTCGCCAATACGACGGGCGTCTTCTGCGGCGGCTGGCTCAGCGACTGGCTGCTGCGTCGCGGACACACCGATGCGCCGATGCGCGCAGCGTGGATCGGCGCGGCATGCATGCTCGCTCCTGCGATCGCGTTCACTCAGACGACGAGCCTCGCCGCATCGCTCGCATGGCTCGTCGTGGCGATGTTCTTCGCGTCGTTCCCGTTGCCGACTTCCGCCGCCGCCATGCAGGCACTTGCGCCGAACCAGATGCGCGCACAGATATCCGCGATGTTCCTGCTGGTATCGAATCTCATCGGACTGGGTCTCGGCACGACGCTCGTCGCGCTTATCACCGACAAGGTATTCGGATCGCCGCTCGCGGTTGGACACTCGATGGCCATCATCAATGCCGTGGCGATCGGGCTTGCTGCCGTGCTGCTTTTCGTCGGATGCAGTCAATACCGATCGAGTCTCGAACGCGAAACGCGTGAAGCGCGCGTGACGATCGATAGCCCGGGCCTGCATGAGAGCATGCCCAGCGGCGCAACGCCGACACCTCGATATGCCGAGCGCTTGTGATCCATGTTGCTCACTCAACGCGCAACGTCGTGTCAATCCGTATGGTGCAACAAGGGCAACGCGAAGCAGCATTCCAGTCCGCCGCCCGCCGCGCGTTGCGCCCAGATCCGTCCTTCGTGACGCGACACGATGTTCTTGCACAGCGACAGGCCGATGCCGTTGCCGCCCGCCTTCGACGACGAGAAGCCGTCGAACAGGCGTTCGAGCGCATCATCGGGCACGCCTGGTCCGTCGTCGATCACATGCAGTTCGGCTGTCTTTCCGTTCGTCATCGCGGCAAGCGTGACGGTGCCGGCAGACGGTTTCATGCCGCTCATTGCTTCGACTGCGTTGAATGCCAGATTGAGGATCACCTGACCGATAAGCACGCGCTCGCAACGTATCGGCAACGGCTCGTGCGATGGCTCGATCCTGACCGTCACGCCTTCGTCTCGCGCGCGCAACTGGATGAAGTAAGCGACATCCGCGAGCACGTCGCGAAGATCGGTCTGAGCTTCGGCAGGCTCCCGCTTCACGATGAACTCGCGCACGCTCTTGATGATATGCGCCGCGTGCTCTGCTTGCCGGTCCGCTGCACGCAGGCCCCAGATCGCGCTGTCGATGGAATCTGGCTGCGCGAGCCGCTGAATCGCGCCTTCGATGAAGTTGCGCACGGCAGCGAGCGGCTGGCTCAACTCGTGTGCGATCGCGGTCGCCATTTCGCCCATAGCGTTATAACGTCCCGCGTATTCGAGCATCCGCGCTTCGCTTCGCCGGGCTTCCTCGATCGCCACTTCATCGCTGATGTCGCGGAAATGAACCAGTGTGCCGTCTTCGATATCGATGCGCCTGCACGTTATGCGCAGCCATCGTTTCGCGCCGTCACGACGCGTGATCGCATAGCGTTGCGCGGGCGTCGAATGTTGGCGCGTCGCACTGCGCAACTGGGTGACGAGCCGGTCGCGATCGGATCTCGTGCAATAGTCGAGCGCGACGCCGAGCGGCGCATCGTTCGCGACACCGAGCACGCGTCGTCCCGATTCGCTGATGAAACTCACCTTGCCGCGCGGCGTCAGCACTGCAACGCCCTCACCCAGATCCTGCATGTATTCGCGCAAGCGTGTTTCATAGCGGCGCAATTTCTGCCGCATTGCATCTTCAGCGCTGATGTCGCGAAACTGCACCATCACAACTTCGCGTCCCGTGAGCGGTACGTATGTCGCGATTGCCTCGGACAGCATGTCGACGCCCGCGCGCGAGCGATAACACCACTCATAACTTTGCGGACCTTCCGTGATGGAGCGATCCATCGCATTCACGGCAATTTCGCGGCGATACCTGATGTCATCGCGCGTCATATCGTGCGCCTTGAGCGGAAGCAATTCTTCCACCGAAAAACCCAGCGCGATGCATGCTGCGCGATTGGCCCACACGATGGCCTTCGTTTCGGCGTCGTGTAGCAGCACGCATTGCGTCAGCGCATCGAGCAGGCGGTGGAAATCGTCTTCGGTGGGGAAGTTCATGTCGTGGCGCATGGGATACATGGTTGCAACGCTAACCATAGCATCGGCGCGTCCCGCACGTCCCTAAAGATTTCTTTAGCCGGACGGGAGGCTTCACCGAATCGCACGCTCGCCTTCCCAATTGTTTCAGCCTTTTTGCATTCCTAGACTGGCATTACTGCGTGTGGCTCGAAAGCACTTCAACTCAATCTCATGCGCCATACGAACGAAAAGGAGATGTCCCCATGTCAGCATCCGCGATTGCAGTCGCCCTTCGCGACGATCTGTCCAGTCAAACCGACGCGATAGCGCTCGACGATGTGATCGCCGAAATCGCCCGGCGTCGCGATGAATTCGACCGCGTGTCGCACGTACCGCGCGATGTCATCGACAAGCTCAAGCGCGCAGGTATCTATCGTGCGGCCACGCCAAAACGATTCGGCGGTGACGCGCGCGCACCGGGAGAATTTCTGCAGATGATCGAGCGCATCGCTGTCGCTGACGGCTCCGCCGCATGGGTCGCGAGTTTTGGATCAGCGAATCTCTATCTCGCCGCGTTGTCGCTTGCGACGCAAGCTGCAATCTACGCCGACGGTCCCGACCAGGTGTTTGCGGGCGGCCTCTTCCCCGTTCAGAACGCACAGCCAGCATCGGGCGGCTATCGCGTGAGCGGCACATGGAAGTTCGCGAGCGGCTGCAAGGGCGCGGACTGGCTCGGCGTCGGCATCAGCACCAGCAAGCCGGGTGAAGCACCAGGCAAGCCGCGTACGGCCGTGTTTCGCCCCGCGCAAGTCGAGATCGTCGAAAACTGGAACGTCGTCGGCATGCAGGGCACCGGGAGTCACGATTTGCGCGTGACGGATCAGTTCGTTGCTGAAGACTGGACCTTCGTTCGCGGTGGCCCATCAACGGTCGATGAACCGCTCTATCGCTATCCGACCATCGCTTATGCGGCGCAAGTGCTCGCCGTCGTGAATCTCGGTCTGGCGCGCGCAGCGCTCGATGTCGCGAATCATATGGCCGGAGGCCGCAAGACAACGACAGGCGCGCCGCAACTCGCCGACCGCGCCTATTACCGGATCGAGCTTGCAAAAGCGGAAGCACAACTGCGCAGCGCACGGGCCTTCTTCTACGAATCGACCGACAGCGTATGGCAATCGATTCTCGCGGGCAATGAAGTTATGCCGGAACAAGTGAGCCTGCTACGCCTCTGCGCAACGCAGATTGCGCGTGAGGGCGCCGATGTCGTGAATCGCGCCTATCGACTAGGCGGCACGATGGCGATCTATCGCACGCATCCATTGCAACGCCTGATGCGCGACGCCATGGTCGTCACGCAACACGCATTTCTCGGCGAAGGGAACTACGACGGCGCGGGTGCCGTGTTCGTCGGTGTGCCGCCCATTCCCGGCTATCTTTGATCCCCATTCATCGCATAACGCATAACATCAGGAGTAACGCTTCATGACCGATAACCGAAACCTGCCTTTGCGCGTGCTCTTTTGCTGCGGCGTAACGCAAAACTTTTTTGATTTGCCGCGCGAGAAGATCGGCGAAGTATGGCAAGCCTACGGCAAGATGCTCGCTGCTGTCGAAGCGATGGAGAACGTGCGCGTGCTGGGCGTGATGGACGACGATCGTCTCGTCGTCGGCCAATCCGATGGCGCGCCGTGGACCTTCTACATCATGGCCGACGTAGCAGACTTCGATACGGCCGCCGCGGTATGCAATCTCTATCGCACGACGCCCGTCGGCGAATACAACCTGTGGCGTTATGGAAAGATCGAGGCGCGTGTCGGACGTGCATTGTCGGTGCCGTAACGCAACGCTCTGCATCGTCGCCGCATACATTGCGGCCGCTCTCGCCCATTAGAAAAGGAACTCGAATATGTCCAAGAGAATCGCGCTCATCACGGGTGCCGCGCGCGGCCTCGGCGCCGTGGTCGCGCGCCGCTTTCATGCCGCAGGCTATAGGGTTGCGCTGGCCGATATCGCAATCGAAGCAACGCAATCGCTCGCATGCGAGCTGAGTGCGGACCAGAGCAGCGCATTCGCCATCAGGCTGGATGTGGCATCGAAGACGGACTTCGAACACGCACGCGATGCCGTGCATGAACGCTGGGGCCGAATCGATGCGCTCGTCAACAACGCGGGTGCATCGAAAGTCGTGCCCGTGATGGAGATTACCGCAGAGCAGTTCGATCAGGTCATCGATATCAATCTGCGCAGCGTGCTCTTCGGCTGTCAGGTATTCGGCCTCTATTTCGCGGATCGCGGCGCGGGTCGCATCGTCAATATCGCATCGCTGGCGGGACAGAACGGCGGTTCGGCGACCGGCGCGCATTACGCGGCCGCCAAAGGCGGTGCGATTACATTGACCAAGGTTTTTGCGCGCGATCTGGCCGCGCGCGGCGTGACCGTCAACGCGATCTCACCTGGTCCGCTTGACCTTCCGATCGTGCATGAGAGCCTGCCTGCCGACAAACTCGACAAGGTTATCGCCGGCATTCCCGTGGGACGTCTCGGCTCGGCCGATTACATCGCCGACGTGGCCGTGCTGCTCGCATCACCGGATGCGTATTTCGCCAACGGCGCATGCTGGGACGTGAACGGCGGCCTTTACATGCGTTAGCGAGTTCGAATCATGCGCGCTCGTCGCCGGACGGGCTCCATACTTCGAGCACATCGCGCACGAGCGTCGCGATGGACGCAGCTCCGAGCTTGTCCTTGATGCTCGCGCGATGCACGTCGACGGTCTTGACGCTGATCTGCAGATCGGCGGCGATGCGCTTGCTCGCTTTGCCCTCGATCACGCCGCGCAAGACCTCCTTCTCGCGCCCGGTCAGCGAGTCGACGCGCTCGCGCAACTCGCGTTGCCGCTGGTCTTTCGCGTGACGCTGCATCGCGAGCTTCATCGCGCGCTGCACGCGATCGAGCATTTGCTGGGAGTTATAGGGCTTCTCGACGAAATCGATCGCGCCATGCTGAAGCGCGCGAACGGACATCGGAATGTCGCCGTGACCGCTCACGAAGATGATCGGCAAAGCCGCACCGCGGCGGTTGAGTTCGGCTTGCACGTCGAATCCGCTCGCCTCCGGCATCCGTACATCGAGCACGAGACAAGCGGGACGACTCACATCGAATACGCGCAGAAAATCGGCGGCATTGGCGAACCCTTCCGACTTCACGCCGACTGAATCGAGCAGCCATGCAAGCGAGGTACGCATGCCGTTGTCGTCATCGACGATATAGACCATGGGAGCGGAA
The DNA here is from genome assembly GCF_031451415.1 of Caballeronia sp. LZ028. NCBI lineage: Bacteria > Pseudomonadati > Pseudomonadota > Betaproteobacteria > Burkholderiales > Burkholderiaceae > Caballeronia > Caballeronia sp. LZ028. The sequence continues at coordinate 805,213 of NZ_JARUXN010000004.1, forward strand.
GAATTCATTGCGATTGCTCTTTCGATGCGCGCATCAGGGACCAAGCGCGCCGGAGGATTCGGCTGTCTCATCGCAGGGTCTGTTTTTTGATGCGCCAATGATAACCAGCCGAAATTCGCCGCGAAAGTCCTTTCTTTACCTCGATGACGCGAGATAGGTAAAAGCTTTAGTGCGTTCGGTAACTACGCCGGGCGAGCGGGCGGGACGTGCCGATTTTATTTGTGCGGTTCAGCGCGTACGCTTGATTGACCATTTGCTATACACAACCTGAACATGAAACGAACAGGAGACGCTCCCATGTCCGCGCTGCCCCGTCCCGACCTTTCCGATATCGATCAGGTGCGCAAGCTGTTCCGCCAGGCCATGGCTCATCTGGGCGCAGCAGTGAATGTGATTACGACGACAGGCACGCATGGCCGCTGCGGCATTACTGCGAGCGCGGTGTGCTCGGTCACGGATGCGCCGCCTACGCTGCTCGTCTGCATCAACAGGTCGAGCGCCATGCATGCCGCATTCGTGAACAATCGCAATGTGTGCGTGAACGTGTTGCCGGGTCATCTCGAACAGATCGCGCGACACTTCGCCGGTCTCACGCAATTGTCGATGGACGAGCGCTTTTCGTTACCGGTGTGGGACGAAGGCGCGAACGGCGTGCCGGTGTTGCGCGATGCGCTCGCCAGCCTGCAAGGCACGATCGTCGAGGCGAAGGAAGTAGGATCGCACTCGGTGATGTTCGTGCAAACCACCGCGATCCGCGTGCGCGACGACGGCGATAGCCTGATTTATTTCGATCGAAACTTTCATCGCGTGCCGCGTGCATGTGATGCGCGGTAGTGTGCGCGCGAGCCTGATTCGTTTTCAGGCTCGCGCACACTGATCAATTCAACGCCGAAAGACGCGTATTCAGCCGCGCACGCGTGATCGCTGCGATTTGCGCGAGCGCCTCATCGAGTTCCTGCTGCGTGCTGCGTCCAATGCGACGTTCGAGCGCGCTGAAGATGCCTTCGCGCGTGTAGTGCCGCACGCAGATGATGAACGGAAAGCCATGCCGCTCGAGATAAGCTCTGTTGAGACGATCGAGCGACGCTTCCTGTTCCATCGACATGGCATCGAGCCCGGCGCTCTTTTGTTCGGCATCGGAATCGGCCGTCATCGTTCCCGAGCGAATGTTTGCGCCCGATAACAACGGATGCAGGTTCAGAAATGCGCGCTGGCTTTTATCGTCCAGATTGCGGATGACATCCATCATCGCGTCATGCAAGGCATTGGCGGATGCGAACGGCCGCACGCTCCACGCGCCCTCCGCCGCTTGCGGAAAATGCTCGAACACGCTTGCGAATGTACCAATGAATGCCGCGCGGTCCAGCGAATTGACCGGCTCCAGGTTGATCGACTGTGACATGCTCGCGTCTCCTATGGCGTGTCGATGGCAATTCGTGCCGAGTATAGGAACCGCGCGATCGGGCGGCGAGACAGCCGATCCTATTGACCGCATAACAGAACACGATAGCGCTACGCGCGATGCATGTCGCGCAGCGCGCGCAATTCCTGAGCGGCCGCCGTCAGCATGCCGCGCAGCCAGACGTGCGATGCCGAGCGATGCCGCGACGGATGCCACAACTGATAAAAGCGCATGAACGGAAATTCAATCGGGGCGTCGAGCACAACGAGCGGAAGATGCTGCGCGTGATAATTCGCGAAATGCCTGCCGGTCGTGAGAATAAGATCGGTGCCCGGAATCAGGCTCGGCGCGAGATTGAAGTACGGGCAGCTCACGCGGTTATCGCGATGCACGCGCATGGTGCTGAGTCCCGTATCGACGACGCCGCGCTGATCGCGCGAATATGGCGTGGGCACGATATGCGATGCACTCAGATAGTCCTGGGCATCGAACTTGCCTGATTGCGCATAGACGCTATCGCGCGCGACCACGCACACGACATCGTCCTCCAGCAATACCGACAAATGAAGATGCTCGGGCGGATTGGGCCAGTTGCCGATCACGATATCGGGCGAGCCTTCGGAAAGCCCCTGTTCGTAATTGAATGAAGCCGAAAGCGGCACCGCAATGAGGCGCGCGCGTGGTGCAGCGTGCCTGAATTCGCGCACGACATGCGCAAAAAACGGGGGCGCCAGGTAATCGGGCATTCCGACGGTAAAGCTTTGCTCGGTTGTCGCGGGATCGAAATGATCGTCGGATACGAGCAGGTTATCGAGCGCACTCAATGCGGCCTGTGCGCTCTGCGCGAGCTGAATCGCGCGTTCGGTCGGCACCATCGCGTTCTTTTCGCGCGTAAGCAGCGGATCGTTGAAGATGGCGCGCAGACGCTTGAGCGCCGAGCTGATGGCCGGCTGCGACTGGTTCATACGAATGGCCGTGCGTGACACGCTGCGTTCCCCGATCAGCGTGCACAGCACGCGCAGCAGATAGGTATCGAATGGATCGTCGGTGCGATTCATGATGATTTCGGTGTCTCTATTGTTCGCGTGGCTGCGCCGCTATTTTGCCAGCCGGCACTGCGGGAACCGCTTCATGCGAGGCGCGCTAGGGTAATCCATAAGGCGTGAAAAGTGCGGCGAAAAACCGTGCAAAGCCCTATCGCACAAGGCTTTCGAACCCATATACATGTTGCTATGGGGCCTATTGGCTCGTCCCCCGTTCCCGATTTTTTGGCCGTTTCTATACTTGCTTCCAACCGAGCGCACGGCCGTGTCCGCGCGACGCAAACCGACTGGAAAGGAGAAACCATGTCGCTCATCAAACAGGAGATGCCGGTTTTCGCGAGCGCGGTCGAAAGCGCCGAAGCAAGCGTCTATCGCAAGGTTTCATGGCGCCTGCTGCCGTTCCTCGGCGTGCTGTGGGTGCTCGCTTGGCTGGATCGCGTCAACATCGGCTTCGCGAAGCTGCAGATGCTCGACTCGCTGCATTTCAGCGAAGCCGTATACGGTCTCGGCGCGGGCATCTTCTTCATCGGCTACTTTCTCTTCGAAGTGCCGTCGAACATGCTGCTGCAGAAGATCGGCGCGAAAAAGACCATCATGCGTATCACGATATGCTGGGGCGTCATCTGCATGTTGCAAACGCATGTCACCACGCCCACGCAGTTTTATGTCCTGCGTTTCCTGCTCGGCGCATTCGAAGCAGGGTTTTATCCGGGCGTCATTCTTTACCTCACTTACTGGTATCCGTCGCAGCGACGTGCGCGCGCCTTCGGCACGTTCATGTCGGCTTCTGCGATCGCGGGCGTGCTCGGCGGTCCTCTCGCCGGCTGGATCATGACGTCGATGGGCGGCGTGCACGGCATGCACGGATGGCAGTGGCTCTTCATCATCGAAGGTATTCCGTCGGTGCTGGCCGGTGTGTTCGCGTACTTCTACATGACCGACAAGCCCGAGCAGGCGCGCTGGCTTTCCGATGATGAAAAGCGCGTCGTGCTCGATGCCCTGCAACGCGACAACGCAGCGATGGGCGAACGCGGTCACGACTGGCGCTCGCTCTTCAAGAACCGCAAGGTGTGGCTGCTGATCGCGATCTTCTTCTGCCTGCTGTGTGCGAACTCGACACTCACTTTCTGGATTCCCACCGTCATCAAGGACGTTGGCATCAGCACGCCGATGGCGGTCGGCTGGATCGCAGCGGTCGCCTATTTGTGCGGTGCTGCGGGCATGATCATCAACGGCGCGCACTCGGATCGCAGCAATGAAGTGCGCTGGCACTTCAGCGGTGCGGCAATCGTCGGAGGCATATCGATGGCCGCGCTCGCGATGCTGATGGGTTTCGACAAGATCTCGCCGGTGATCGCGCTGCTCGCGATGACCGCATCGCTCATCGGCACCATGAGCGCGATTCCCGTTTTCTGGCAATTGCCCAACCGCTATCTCGCTGGCAGTGCGGCCGCAATTGGCGTGGCGCTCATCAATTCCGTCTCCAATCTCGCGGGCTTCGGCGCGCCCTATGTGATGGGACTCATCAAGAACGCGACGGGCAAGGTGACGACCGGCCTGTACGTCGTGGCCGTAATCGAAGTGCTGGCCGCGGTGCTCGTGATCGTCGGCATCCGCAAGCTCGGCAACAAACAAGAGGCCTGACATGCGCGACAAGAACACATCATCCCCTGCATTCGACGTGAGTCGCCGTCGCTTTGCTCTGCAATCTGTGGCACTTGGCGGCAGCATGCTGATCGCGAAGACGGCGCTGTCCGCCGATGCACCCGCGCCGAATCAGACGACCGGCCCGGTGCAACAGGATGGCCTGAGCCCACGCCTCACGATGCACGGCCTGGACACATGGCATGGCACGCCCGCTTCGGGTATGCGCGTCGAGCTGTTTGCGATCGACGACGGGCGTTCGAAGTTCCTTCAGACGATCACGCTGGCTGCAAGCGGACGCAGCGAGCCTCCCCTCCTGATCGGCGATACCTATCGCGCGGGGACTTATGAGTTGTTGCTGCATGTGGACGAATACTTCGCCGCACGCAAGGCGGATCTTCCGCAGCCGATGTTTCTCTCAAAGATCCCGCTGCGCTTTCGCATCACGGACGTCAATCAGCGCATTCATTTGCCGGTGCTGTTCGGACCGTGGAGCTACAACTACTACCGCGGCAGTTGAGCCGGAAAGTACTCGAACGCGAGATCAGGAGAAAACATCATGGCCGCAGGCATTACCACGCACGTACTCGACGTCGCACTCGGCAAACCCGCCGCCGGGATGCAGATCGAATTGTTCGATATCGGCAGCGAGCCGCCCACGCTGCTCGCGCGCACGCGCACCAATCGCGACGGACGCACCGACTCGCCGATCCTGCCGGCGGCGCAAGCGCGAGCGGGGAATTTCGAGTTGCGCTTCTGGGTCGCCGATTACTTCAAGACGCCCGATGTATTCGCGGACGTCGTGCCGGTTCGCTTCACGCTCGCCGATGCGACGCAGCACTATCACGTCCCGCTGCTTTGTTCGCCTTGGAGTTTCGGCACCTATCGCGGAAGTTGAATCAGCGCTTACTGCAATTGACGATTGATGTTTCGCAACATGGAGACGCGCACGAACGGATAAGAAAATGTCTAAAGCAACTTCCATTTCTTATTCGAACCGGAGTGAAATCTGGATTTGCAATGTGCGTCTCACCACTTACCGTCCTGGAGCGATATTCTAGACTTTCCACTGCTACGCATTTACACGAATCTCCTCTAGCGCATTGCGGATGTGCATGGCATAGTGCGATCGACGATCTATTAGAGGTAACTCATGTCAACGCTAGAAAGTATTCAGGCGCGTATCGAAGCACTTCAAGCGAAAGCGGATGCGCTCGTTGCAAAACAATCCGAGAATGCGCTGCAAAAGATTCATCACCTGATGTCGAGCCATGGATTGACCATCTCGGACATCGAAAGCTATTCCGGTTCACGCAAGAAGGCGGGCAGTTCGGCTTCCGCGAAGAAGCCCGGCGCAGTCGCCTATCGGGATCCAAAGACCGGTGCGACCTGGAGCGGCCGCGGACGCGCGCCGGGCTGGATCGCCAATGCAAAGGACCGTAGCAAGTTTGCGGTTGGAGCAAGCGCGCAGGGAACCAAGGCCAAAGGAAAAACGCGCGCTGCGGTCAAGCGCAAAGCAAAGGGACAACCGCGCGGTCCTCAACCCGCGCTCTATCGCGATCCGGAAAGCGGCGCAACGTGGAGCGGTCGTGGCCGCGCACCCGCATGGCTCGCATCGGTTAAAGATCGGACACCGTTTCTGATTGCCTGACACTGTATTCACGCAAACGGCGGAGTTCGTGCACGACTCCGCCGTTTTCTTTGCGGTCCGGAGTTTCAATCTATACACGCGGATCGAAATCGAATTCGATCCTGATGCCGCCCGGTTCGTAAATCATCATGTGGCGCTTTGGACCGGCTCCTAGCAGTTCCGGCGCGAATTCCACTGCCACTCCCGGCCATGTCGACACGCGCTCGAGAATCGTCGCGAGTGCGGCTTCATCCGTTGCGCGCAATGCGAGATGATGAAGCCCGATATTCGTTCGCCGATCGAATGCTATAGGCGCCGATTCATCCTTCACCTGCCATAACGTAACCAGCAGCTTTCCGTCCGATACGAATACGGCGGGATACTCGGACCGCTCGCCGACGATCTGCCAGCCGAGACATTGAACGAAAAAGTCACGCGTTGCGTCGAGATTGCGCACAGTGAGACCTACGTGATCGATTCCAGATGTCAGCATCGCTTCCTCCGCGTGCATTCGAGCGTTCAGGAGAAAGGCCCCCGAACATTCGACATGCTTATGCCAGCGTCAATTTGACGTCGATATTATTGCGCGTTGCATTCGAATAAGGACAGACGATATGCGCCTTGTCTACAAGCGCCTGTGCCTCGCTGCGATCCATTCCCGGTAGCGAGATCTTCAATTCGACCTCGATGCCGAAACCGTTCGGGATTTGACCGATGCCCACGCTGCCATCCACCGCGACATCTTTCGGCAGCGTGATCTTGTCGCGAGCGGCGACGAATTTGATCGCGCCGATAAAGCACGCGCTATACCCTGCGGCGAAGAGTTGCTCGGGATTGGTGCCATCGCCACCACCGCCGCCGAGTTCTTTCGGGGTTGTCAGCTTGAGATCCAGATTGCTTTCGGGCACGGTCGCGCGGCCGTCGCGCCCGCCAGTGACATGAGCATGTGCACGGTATAGAACCTTTTCAATCGACATCGCCAGACTCCTGTGCGTTGTGTTGAGCGGATCTCGCGGCGCGCATGTGCCGGACGAAGTCCGCCGACATGAGTTCCCCACTGGACGCTGCCCGATATGGGCACGTTCCAATAGCGAAGGATACTCAAGTCACGGCGAGCTCGCCTGACGCATGACCGACGCGCCGAAGCAAGCTCGCTTCAATCACAAGACGACGGGTTCTCTGCCTGAAAAGACCGGATCTGCAACGGGCGATGTGTTTTCCTTCGCGATACGTTCGCACACCGCAACCACATGCGCCGAACCGGTCGTCATGAAGAGGGCGTGATCGAGGTCCGAAAAGATCGCCATTCGCACGGATGGATAGCGCGACAGTCGCGCGCCCTGCTTGCCGAAATGCGCGGCGATCAGATCCATGCCCGCATCGTACGCGCCATAGACGAGCGCTGTCTTTACGCCTTTGGCATCGAGCGCACGAATGATCGGTCCCGGTTCGGTCGCGAGCTCCGGCGCCGTGCTGCTCAGGCGGTCGAGCCTCAACACATCGACGATACGCGAACGCGCGCGCGTCGCCATATAGCCGAGCACGAAGCGCAATACGCGCATCAACTGCTTTTCGCCGCGCAGGATCGCTTTCCATTTCTGTGGATCGAGCATCGAGAATGCATAACCCGCCATGGAATTGCGCGTCGATTGACGCAAGCCGTCGGGCGCGACGTCCGCCGGTCTTTTAAACGTCGGCAGATTGACTGTGACGACACCGTTGATCGCATTCTCGGCGACCGCCGCCTTGAGCGCGTGATAAGCGCCCGAGCACACGCCGAATGCAAAGATCGACTTGTAGCCCTGCCGCGCGAGCCAGCGTGCGGCGGCCGCGGTGTCGTCAGTCGCGATCTGGTTATAGATTCGGCCGAACGCCGTATCCGATTGCACTGCGCCGGGCGCGGCCGGACTGTCGCCTCGGCCTCGCGCATCGAAACGCAATGATGCGATGCCGCGCCGCGCAAGCTCGCGTGCAATGCGAACGGATAGCCGGCTGTCGCCGACGCGCGCACTCGCCGATGTATTCGCAATGAGAAACACCGGACCTCGCGCGGCCCCCGTGCGCGGCTCGCACAAAATGCCGAAAAGCTTTTCGTCGCCGATGCGTACTGGGCGTTCGATAGCTTCGGGTGTGTCTATCTTTAGAGCGGACCAGTCAAAGGCATCGGCCGACGACGGCGCTTGCCTGTTTGATGAATCCTTGCCAGCGATCCATTCCACGACTTGGGCGAACGCTGCGCGCGGCAATGCGTTGAATGCAGTTTCCTGAAGAAAGCCAGTGAGATCTTCGAACGGACGCGCCTGTGCTTCCACGCCCTTTTCGATGAGCGCGTCGCACAATGGATCCGTGCCGCCCGCCTTCATATTCATGACCAACGCGCGACGCGCTGGTGCCGCCGCAGCGTCTCTTACGCTCGCGACGAGATCGATCGCCTGCAATGAGCCTTTGAATTCATCGCTATAAACCTGGCCGAGGACGTTGAGCCGCGCGTCGTCCTTTTGCATCTCACGCAAAGGCGGTGCAAGCAGTTCGAGCCATGTCTTGCGCACGATGCTCAACTCGCGCATATACACGCGGCCACTCGCAACGGGTGCGAGCAGTACGAGGTCATCGACCGGTTGACGCAATGCGGCCTCGAGCGCGAACGCGGCGCCCACGCGAAAGCCGCATAACGTGACGTGCTCTATGCCTGTCGATGTCTTCAGCCATTCGATGGCCGCGTCGACGTCATCGACCGACGATTGGAATTGATCCGGTGCGAGATCGGCGCCCGCCGAGTCGCCCGTGCCTCGATAGTCGAAACGCAGCACCCATATGCCTCGCGCGGACAGCGCTTCGGCGAGATGCCGCATGCCGCTATATGTCCACACGTATTCGTGCCCATAGGTATTGCTGAGCACTACGCCGCGCGTGCCGCTTCCGGCGTGCAGCCATCCGAATCGGTTCCCGAATACAACCGGTCTCATATCGATCTCGTCCTCGTCTTTGGTGGCGCGCAAGGATCGATGACTCGTCGTCCCGTTCTTGCAATGCCTGGCCGTCAACGTCCCGCCGAATGCGGGATCGCGAGGTATTGAGACGATTATATTAAGCGTCCTCTTCGTAACACGGCTTGCACCGGCGAATAGGTGCGAATGAGCTACCTATTGGCGCATAAGACATAGCTTGTGTGAGCTACCGCTCATTTCTTTATGCAAGGTTCGTCGGCATAACGTCAGATTGGCCGCAGACGAGTCCCCTCGCCTGCCTATATGACTTTTTGGAAGATCGATTCTCTATCAGAGATCCAATACGAGTACCTTGCTCGTCGCACGCGACACGCACGCGGTCAGAAAGTCGGTCTTTTCTTCTTCGCTCATGATGCAGTCGTTGTGCTCGACGTCTCCTTCGAGATAACGCACCTTGCACGTACCGCACAAGCCCGCGCAGCATGATGTGTCGATGAACACGCCCGCTCTCGCCAGTGCATCGGCAATGCTCTCGTCCTTCGTCACTTCGATTTCCTGTCCTGTGCTCGCGATACGCACGATGAAGCTGTCGTTCGCATCGTTGGCGGCCTGCTCGCCAGCGTTGCGCTCAGGTGCCTTGAAGTGCTCGAAATGCACCGTTCCGGACGGCCAGTGCCGCGCCGCATCCGCGCACGCTTGCATGAAGCCGCCTGGACCGCAGTAATAGACGTGCTCGCCTTCGCCGGGCGCATTCAGCAAGTCCCCGATATCGAGGCCCGCCGATGGATCGCCGCCATCGAAATGAAAATGCAGACGCCCGCTTGCGCGCATGAGCTCGAATTCCTCGGCGAACGCTGCGCTGCCCGCATCTTTCGCGCAGTAATGCATTTCGTATTCGATACCGGCATCGTCGAGTTCATGCGCCATCGCCTTCAATGGTGTGATGCCTATCCCGCCCGCGATCAGCAACACGCGGCGCGCGCCGTCGACGAGATGAAAGTTATTGCGCGGCCGGCTTACACGCACGATGTCCTGCACGCGCAATTGCTCGTGAAGCGCCTTCGAACCGCCGCGCCCGCGTTCATCGCGCAATACGGCGATCACATAGCGATGCCGCTCGCGTGGCGCATTGCTGATCGAATACTGCCGCACGACGCCGCCCGCGAGATGAATGTCGATATGCGCGCCCGCTGTGAAAGGCGGCAATGGCGCACCGTCGGGATCGACGAGTTCGTATGAATTGATGCCTCGGCCTTCGAAGCGGACCTGACGCACGAGCAGATTCAAGGTCTGACTCTGCGCGTCGGTCGAGATGGATTGTGTTGACATGGTCGACTTCCTCGAATCGATGATCCCGCATCGCGAGAGCGCCGTGCGCCCTCGCGTCGGCCGGCTTATTGCTTCATCGCGAGTTCGAGTTCCTCGAAGCGTTCGCGTACGAATGCGGCACGCGCATCGCCCTTCAGCTTCTCGCTTTCCGCAAGGATCGCAACGATCTGCTTCGTCACCTTGCGACGGCGCATGACTTCTTCTTCGACGGTTTCGCCTTCGGGGATCTCGAACACATTGCCCGAGCAGAAGCTATTCGGCGCGCCCGCGTTCTCACGAAACCATTCCGCGAAGTTTTGCGCCGACGCGGCCGGATTCGAACCGCGCAACGCGTCGCGCAGCATCTTGCGGAACAGGAACAGGCCCGCGTCGAACTTCGTCGGATTCTCGAGCGCATGCACCGCGATTGGCCGTTGGCTGATGATGGCTTCGTAGTCGCCGGGCGCGTATTGCGCCTGCTTGTAGTTCGCACGCTCACGATGATTGGGCGGAATCGGCACGATGTCCTCGATCGTGTATTCGGCGAAGCGCTCGGGACGACGCATCGCGACCTGGCCGTCGAGGAAGTCGATCGACTCATAGCCCACCAGTTCCTTCTTGCCGATACCGCGCGTATCGATGCCGGGGCCCATGACGCGCCAGCCGATCATCTTGCTGTTTTGGTCGTCGACCGGAACCGTCCATCGGATGATATGAAAGCGGCTGAAGAGCTTCTTCTTCGAACCATCTTCCGATGTATAGGCATGCAGGCTCAGATTTGGCAGCACTTGATGCTGCACGCGCACGAACAAGCGGTCCTTGTTCACGCGGCGCGCGCCCGCGCACGCGAGACTGCGGCCTTGTTGGACCGGCTGAAAATGCATGTCGGGCGCGACTTCCATCGACGCTGCGCCGACTTCGTCGAACGTCGTGCCCTGGAACTGTCCTTTCACCACGTTCTTCGCGGCATGCAATGCGGTCGGATGAAAGTTATCGGCGGCGTTGTCCTGAACCTGCAACCAGTTGCAATGCTGGAAATTGCTGTAGGGCACGAGTTCGTCGCCGGGCATCACGGTGTAGTCGCCTTCCCACTCCGGAAACGGCGGCTCGTTTTCCGGCGGTCCCATGTAAGCGAACACGAGACCGTGACGCTCGACTGCCTTATACGCACCCTGCCGAATGGAACACGCGTACTTTTCGGCCTCTTTCTCTTCGCCCTTCGGAAACGGCACATGCAGGCACGCGCCGTCCACGTCGAACACCATGCCGTGATAACAGCACATGATGCCGCGCTCTTGAATCGCGCCGTATTCGAGCGATGCGCCGCGATGCGCGCAATGCGCGTGCAGCAGACCCACACGCCCGCTGCCGTCGCGGAATGCCACCAGTTCTTCGTTGAGGATCTTCAGAAAGCGCGGCGTGTCGGTCAGCTCCATCGACATGCAGACCGGATGCCAGAAGGCGCGCATGTATTCACCCATCGGCGTCCCGGGGCCCGTCTCCGTCAGTTCCGGATCGTGGCCCGGCACCTTATTCACGTAGTAACCGCCGTAGGGCACGAGCTTCTTGACTGTCGCGGCCGCGCCGCCGCTGCTCTGATGCCCTTCCAGCTTGTCCGATTTGATGGTCATGGGAAATCCTGTTTCGAGTGGGGTTGAATCGATCGATGCCTGAGACCTGAATTCCGGCTTCCGAACTCCGAACTCTGTATACAGAGATTAGCGATGTGGATCGGCGTTGTCTCTATGGGTAAACGTGAATGAAAACAGGCACGCGATAACGTTGCGTTGACGCGTAAGGCCGGCCCGCTGTACCCTTGCCGTATTCTGTATCCAGAATTTACGCTCGAATCATGCCCGCCAAACTTCTCAAGCTCCAGGCCCGCACCGACTATGTCGACGAGGTCTACAAAGTTCTGCTCGACGCCATCAGTTCGGGTTCGCTCGCGCCCGGCACGCGCATCACGCAGGAAGAGATCGCCGAACAGCTTGCGGTTTCGCGCTCACCCGTCCTGCAGGCGCTGCGTCTGCTGAAGAAAGACGGTCTTGTCGTCGATGCGCCCGGACGCGGTCTCCTCGTCACGCCGCTCGACCCCGCATGGATCAGTCATCTCTATGAGATTCGCGGCGCGCTGGATTCGCTCGCTGCGCGTCTCGCCGCCGAACGCGGCGCGAAGATCGACAAGGCGATCATCACCAATGGCAGGCGCGCGTCGAAGAGCGACGATGTCAAGGCGATGATCGATGCCGACATGGCCTTTCATAACGCGATCTACGTGGCATCGGGCAATCCGTTGATCGCCGAGACCGCGCAGACGCACTGGGTTCATCTGCGCCGCGTGATGGGCGCCGTGCTGCAGGCATCGGGACAACGCAAATCGATCTGGGACGAACATGCTGCCATCGCGGCGGCCATCGCGGAAGGCAACGGCCACCGTGCCGCCGAACTTACCGATCTGCATACCGCCAACGCGCGAAGAAACCTCGTCGAACGGCTCGGCGTCGTGCTGAGCGAGCAACGCGAACGGGAATCGGAAGCAACGTGATCTCACGCACGGGTTGCGAGTTGCATCGACGGCGAAAGCCCCTGTTTCAAGGGGCCGTTTCGCTTGGCGTGCGCGAGTCAGTCGCTGCGACGGCGGCTGTTCACGAGCGCGGCGGGCACCGCGAACACGAGCAGGCTGCCGATCACGCAACTCGCCGCGAGACCGAGCACGCCGCTGCCCGTCGAACCCGACTGCGTCTGGATCACGCCGATGAGCCAGGGACTCACGACGCCCGAGATGCTGCCCACGGAATTCGCAAGCGCAAGGCCCGCGGCTGCAGCGCCGCCGCTGAGAATCGCGGGCGGCAGAACCCAGAACTGCGAGATGGTCGTGACTACGCCCATCGTCGCGAGCGTGAGACCGATCATGCCGAAGAACGTGGAGTGCGCGTACATCACGCTCATAAAAAGGCCGAGCGCGCCGACGAAACCCGCGCCCGCAAGATGCCAGCGTCGCTCGCCACGCTTGTCCGAGCTATGGCCGACCGCGAGCATCGCAATGGCGCCCGCTGCATAGGGAATCGCCGAGAGCAGGCCGATATCGAGCGGATCGGTCACGCCGCTCGCCTTGACGAGCGTCGGCAGCCAGAAGCTCACGCCGTAGAGCCCCATCGTGAAGAAAAAGTACGTCACGGACAGCAGCAGTACTTTCGGATGCAACAATCCATCCTTTACCGAATGCAGCGCATGCGCCGGCTCTTCGTCGCGCAGATTGGCTTCGAGCATTGCTTTTTGCGAGTCGTTGAGCCACTTTGCATCGGCGACCTTGTCGTCGAGATAGAAGTACGCGACCACGCCCAGAACGGCCGTCGGAAGGCCTTCGAGCAGGAAGAGCCATTGCCATCCCGCGATGCCGTGCGCGCCGCCCATATGCGTCATGATCCAGCCGGACAGCGGCCCGCCAACGACGCCGGACATCGGAATGCCCGTCATGAAGAGCGCGGTTACTTTGCTTCGGCGCGAAGCGGGAAACCAGTACGTGAGATACAGCAGGATCGCCGGAATGAAGCCTGCTTCGGCCACGCCGAGCATGAAGCGCATGATGTAGAAGCTCGTCGGCGTCGTGACGAACATCATGCCGGCAGAGATCACGCCCCACGTCACCATGATGCGCGCGATCCAGCGACGTGCGCCCACGCGCAACAGAATGAGATTGCTCGGCACCTCGAACAGCAGATAGCCGACGAAAAACACGCCCGCGCCCGCACCGTAGACGGCGTCGCTGAAATGCAGATCGTTGAGCATCTGCAACTTCGCGAAGCTCACGTTGATGCGATCGAGATACGCGCACAAATAGCACACGAAGAGAAATGGCAGCAGACGCCATGTCACCTTCGCATACGTCGACGATTCATCGCCTGTCAGATACGCAACCGGACTGTGGGAACTCATGCTTTGTCTCCTGGTTATGTCATGCGTCTGGATCGCTCACATGTTCGTCACCTCAAACCAGAAAGACAAACGATGCCTGTTCATCCATCCATGACAGGCTCTCATGCATAAGGTGTTTCCATGAGGCGCATTCCGAACTTCGTACTCCTGCGCGCATTCGAAGCAGCCGCGCGTCTGGAAAGCTTCACGCTTGCCGCAAGCGAGCTTCATCTCACGCAGTCGGCGATCAGTCATCAGGTCAAGGAACTCGAGCAGTATTTCGGTAGGCCGCTCTTTCATCGGCGCAACCGGCGCGTGGAGACGACGTCCGAAGGCCGTCGCCTGCATGAAAGTCTCGGACGCGTGTTCGATGTCATCGAAGCCGCATGCGCCGAAGTCACGCTCGATCCGCTCGCGCAAGTGCTCGCCGTTCATTGCGCGCCGAGCTTCGCCGTGAAATGGCTCGGGCCGCGTCTGCCCGAATTCATGCAGGCCCATCCGAACGTGACGATACGTCTGTCGTCGGACGCTGAGCCCGCCGATCTCGCACGCGCGCGCGAAGTCGACGTTGCCATTTCATATGGCTTCGCACACGAACGTGCCGGTGTCGTCTCGCGCGCACTGGGCACGGAGCGCATCATCCCGATGTGTTCTCCGTCCTTGTTGCAGGAAGGCGTGCCAGCGCCGGAGCACATTGCGAGGATGACGCTGATCGACTCGCAACTCAGCCGTGTGACGTGGCCCGGCTGGTTCGAGCTCAATGGGCTCGACATGCCACGCGGGCCGCGGCCTTCGTTCGACCGTGCGGCGCTCGCGATATCCGCGGCGGTGGATGGCATGGGCGTCGCGCTGGAAACGACGCGCCTCGCCGAGCGCGAGCTTGCGCGCGGCGATCTGATCGAGTTGGGCGCGGGTGTGTTCGCGCCGCTCGCAAGGGAGACGCACTTTCTCTCTTATCGCGCCAACGAACGTGATGTCGAAAAAGTGAAATGTTTCTGTGACTGGGTGCTGGCGAAGGCTGGCCTCGAAGACGCGAAAGAAGTCGAAGCGTGAGGCGAAATCATGCCGCCTGTCTCGCCCGCTCCTCCTCGACCATCCGGGCGTGTGCATACACGCGATCGCGTTCGCGCGCGACGAGCGTGCGCTTGCGTGCAAGCGTCTGTCGATGATATTTCGGGTCGCCCATCTGCATCACGTATTCACCGTGACGATGACGCAGGTAGCGCTGGAAAAACTCGGCGCCCGGCAAGCCGCTGTCGAGCGCCATGAGCACGCCGTAGTCGATGTCGTGCACATCCCCGAGTGCCTTGATTGCGGATTCGAGCGCGGCATAACGCTGCGGCAGTGGCACCCCCTTGTCGCATAGCGCATGAAAGCGCTGATAAGTCAGCACTTGTCCGTGCGATGCACACCGCCATAACACTTTCGCAAGCCGTTGACTGAGTTCCGTTTCCACGTTTCCTCCCGCAAGGTGCGCGGATCGTATGAGTGTGACATTCCACCGTCATTCGGATTTCGAAGACGGCATGCGGTTGCCTGGAAAATCACCTGCAACGCCAGAAGATGTGCGCAACGCTCGCCATTGCGCCAAATCGCCTTGCGCGCATCGCCGAAAGCGTCATGCAATGCGGCCAGGTCGAAGAAACCTGTCTATGAAGATTCAGTTGAGCACGTTTTAATAATTCGCATGTTTCTATTTCCCACGCTGAAAGAAAGAACTCATATAGCGAAGAACACGAAATGCGATAAACGTCTATGCTTATTAGACCTTTCACAATGCACATATAGCATTGCGCACGAATCCGCACCGCTGCATGATGCAGCAGTGGACTCGCGGGAACCTTCTGACACGAGCGACTCGGCGCGACTTGTGTGCGCTTTCGCTTAATATTGACCTCGGCGGGTCTTATTGATTGCCACGCCACAGCGCCGTAACTTTTGACCAGCAACCATGCGCGGCGGCTGCGACTCGATTACATGCTAGCAAACATATTGCAGGAAACCAAGGAAAGATTCCACATGAAAGAACGTTCCGCGCTTTCGCGCGGCTGTCGTTCGGCATTTTTTTCCATCGTCGCCTGCGGCCATATCGGCCGATCAATTCGCAATGCAATGAAGAGGAGCCTCTAAAGAAACCATATAACTTGCTTAAGCAAAGACGCCACGCAGATTACGCGCCGTTTCACCTGCGCCGCTCGACGCGCACTTCACACGCGGCACACTTCTTAAGATTGGTTTAAGTCTGAGAGACTAAAACGTCATCAAACGCGGGCAAGATAGTGCCCCTTGCAATTTGCTTCGTATCGGTTTTCACGAAAACGTCCACGCGGATGGTCAGGCCGGGCAACGCCGCACGCGCAATCCAACAGCGCGATCAGGCGCAGGCGACGACCATCCCATTCAGCCCGGCAGAAATGCCGGGCTTCTTTTTAACCGCGCCCTCCGCGCACTTGCGGCGCGCCATTGCCGGTCTGCGTAATGGCGACGGGCAGATCGAAGTGAAACGTGGTGCCCGTGTCTTTCGAATCGATCAGGCGAATCTGGCTGCCGTGCAATTGCAGCATGCGTTGTACGATGAGCAGCCCTAGCCCGCCGCGATGCGCGCCGCCCGAAGCGAACGGACGCATGAAAAGCGCCTTGCGCATTTCCGGCGGAATGCCCGTACCCGTATCGCTGATCGTGACTTCCACTCTGTCAGATTGTTCGCGCGCAAGTGCAAGTGTCACGTCGACGACGCCTTGCGCAGGCGTATGACGGATCGCGTTATCGAGCAGATTCGTGAACACGCGCTCGATCATGCCGAGATCCGCCGTTACGTTCGGCAAGCGTGGCGCGATCTGGGCATTCAGGCGCACGCCCCGCGATTGCGCGGGCAGTTCGAACTTTTCGAATACGTCCTGCACCAGATCGGCGAGAGAGAACGCCTCGGCTTCGGGCGCGACCATGCCGTGTTCGAGTTTCGCCAGTTCGAACAATGACTGCGCGAGATGACCCACCTTCGCGCTCTGTGCAAGCGCGATCGACAGATAACGACGCCGATCGGTATCCGGCAGCGTGTCGGACTTGAGCGACAGCGTCTCGAGATAACCATGCAGCGATGACAGCGGCGTGCGCAAATCGTGCGAGATGTTCGCGACCATCTCGCGACGCTCGCGATCCTGCTGACCCAGCGCGCGCCACTGCTCGCCGATGCGTTCCGCCATCTGCGCGAACGCGCTTTCGAGCACGACGATCTCGTCGCGTTCGTTCGCCCGCGCATCGGGCGTGTCGATGCGCGCGAGCGCCGGCGGTTCTGCTGGCGCGCCACGCGCGTCGAACTTGCGCATTGCTTCGGTGAGGCGGCGCAGCGGCCGCGTAACGAGCCCGAATGCAACCAGGCCCGCGACGAGCCCGAGCAATGTGACGAGGCCCATCGACGCGAGCGTGGTGCGCAACACCGCGCTCGCCGATGCCTTCGCAGCCAGCGCATCGTGCTCCTCGCCGAGCAGCACGACATAGACATAGCCGAACGGCGGCTTGCCGGGCGCGGCGAGCGGCGCTGCGCTGAAGACTTTGCGCTTGCCCTCGCTGCGCGGATCGTCACCGAGAATCGGCAACACGGCGCCGTCGAGGAACTGCCGCACCGGCGCGAGATCGACATGATCGCGCTTGAGATGTCCGGGCGGCGCATCGTCGGCACGCACGCGCCCCGTGTTATCGAGCAGATAGACTTCGACGCTCGGGTTCACCACCATCAACTGACTGAAGAGCCGGCGCACGGCGGGCGCATCGATGTCGTTGGCATCGGCGAGCGCGCCGTCACGCGCGATATGCGCCGCAAGCCCGCGCGAAAGACTCTGAATGACTTCCTTCTCGCGCAGATCGCTCGCGCGAATCTGCAGCCACGCCGATGCGCCGCAGCACGCGAGCAACAGCACGCAGAACACCGCGAAGAGCCGTTGCGACAAGGTGAGTTTCACGGCGCGCCAACCTTGCCGTCAGGCGATTGCGCCGCGAGCTTATAGCCGTGGCCCCATACCGTGAGAATGCGCTTCGGATCGGCGGCATCTTTCTCTACTTTCGCGCGCAAACGATTGATATGCGTATTGACCGTGTGCTCATAACCTTCATGCCGATAACCCCACACCGCATTGAGCAGGTCCATGCGCGAGAACACCTTGCCCGGATGACGCGCGAAGTGATAAAGCAGATCGAACTCGCGCGGCGTGAGTTCGATGCGCGCGCCATCCACCCATGCTTCGCGCGCGAGCGGATCGATCGCGATGCCCGCCACTTCGATGCGCCCCGTCTCCAGCCGCGAGTCCTTCGCGACCGCATTGACGCGGCGCAGCAGCGCCTTCACGCGCGCGACGAGTTCGAGCACCGAGAACGGCTTCGCAAGATAGTCGTCCGCGCCGAGTTCGAGGCCGAGAATGCGATGCACCTCGCTCGAACGCGCGCTCGTGATGATGATCGGCGTATAGCGTGTCATCGCGCGCGCACGCCGGCAGATTTCGAGGCCGTCGACGCCGGGCAGCATCAGATCCAGAATCAGCGCATCCCATCCGCCCTGTTCGAGCAGGCGCAGCCCTTCGGCGCCATCGGCGCTATGCACGACTTCGTAGCGTTCGTCGCGCAGGTTGAGACTCAGCACATCGGCGATATGCATGTCGTCTTCGACAATCAGAATGCGTTTCGGATGATCCATGAGGAATGTTATCGGCAGAGAAAAACACGCGCGCCCAATCCGCAGAACAATGGACGAGCGTCTGTGCCATTGTGCAGAAAAGCGCGCGGCCAAGTATCACATTTAATTTAACTTTCGGTGAGGACTCGGGGATGCGCGCGCGAATACGATGCCGCTACACCACTCGAACACGAGGCACGCATCATGCAAACCCGCCGCCGCTTTCTCCTCACAGGCACCGCGGCCGCCGCCGCAGCGTTCGCACTGGGCGGACGCTTTCGCGCGCTCGCGGCCGATCCGAAGACGCAGGAAAGCTTCGAAATCGTCCATAGCGACGATGAATGGCATCGTCTACTCGATCCGGTGCAATTCGACGTATTACGCCGCCAAGGCACCGAACGCCCTTATACGAGCCCGCTCAACGACGAGCATCGCGCGGGCACGTTCAGTTGCGCGGGTTGCAAGCTGGCGGTGTTCTCCTCGCGCACCAAGTTCGACAGTCATACCGGCTGGCCCAGTTTCTGGGCGCCGCTCGATCATGCGGTCGCGACGCGCATCGACGGCTCGTTCGGCGTCGTGCGTACCGAAGTGCATTGCCGGCGCTGCGGCGGTCATCTGGGCCACGTCTTCGACGACGGTCCGAAGCCGACGGGCCTGCGCTACTGCATGAACGGCGTCGCGATGAACTTCGCGCCCGGCGCAGCCTGAATCGCGCCAGCACTCCGATCAACCTCGACCACCCGATACCATCATGCTGCTCATCGTTCTTGCCTATCTCGGCGGCGCGCTGACGATTCTCAGTCCGTGCATCCTGCCGGTGCTTCCCTTCGTGTTCTCGCGCGCGGATCAGCCGTTCGTGAAAAGCGGCTTGCCGTTGCTCGCGGGCATGGGCCTGACCTTCGCCGTCGTCGCGACGCTCGCGGCCGTCGGTGGCGGCTGGGTCACGCAGGCCAATCAATACGGTCGCTGGGCGGCCATCGTCCTGCTCGCAGTGTTCGGCCTCACACTGCTGTTGCCGAGTCTCGCCGAGCGCGTGATGCATCCGCTCGTGAGCGCGGGCAATCGTCTCACCGCATTCGCGCAACGCGGCGACGGCAAGCCGAGCTTCGTCGGATCGTTCATGCTCGGCATCGCGACCGGTCTTCTGTGGGCGCCCTGCGCAGGCCCGATCCTCGGACTCGTGTTGACGGGCGCGGCGCTCAACGGCGCGAGCGTCGGCACGACTCTGCTCCTGCTCGCGTATGCAGCGGGCGCGGCGACCTCGCTCGCGGTTGCCTTGCTGATCGGCGGACGCGTGTTCGCCGCGATGAAGCGCTCGCTCGGCGCAGGCGAATGGGTGCGGCGCGGCATCGGCGGGGCGATGCTGCTCGGCGTTGTCGCGATCGGGCTCGGGCTGGACACCGGCGTGCTCGCTCGTGTATCGACGGTCGCGACCTCGGGCATCGAACAACAGCTCGTCGACAAGCTCTCGAACAAGAACCAGGGCGCGATGATGATGTCCGCGAACACGGCGAACGTCGATAACAACGGACCCGCGATGATGCGCGCGAGCACCGAGCCGCCGAAGTCGCCGAACCCCGCGCCGCTGCCCGTGGAAGGCACGCTGCCTTCGCTCGATGGCGCGGTGCAATGGCTCAACTCGCCGCCGCTTACAAAGGAAGCGTTGCGTGGCAAGGTCGTGCTCGTCGATGTATGGACGTACTCGTGCATCAACTGCCTGCGCACGTTGCCGTATGTGAAGACGTGGGCGCAGAAGTATCGCGATCAGGGGCTCGTCGTGATCGGCGTGCATGCACCGGAGTTCGCATTCGAGCGCAACGTCGATAACGTGAAGAAGGCGGTTCACGATCTCGGTATCGATTATCCCGTTGCGATCGACAACAACTTCGCGATCTGGCGCGCGTTGAATAATCAGTACTGGCCGGCGCATTATTTCATCGACGCCAAGGGGGATATCCGCTATCACCACTTCGGCGAAGGCGATTATGCGCACTCCGAGCAGGTGATTCAGCAACTGCTTGCCGAAGCGGGTCACGGCGCCGCGCCTGCCATGGCGATGAGCGCGAAGCATGACGATAACGACATCGGTCAGGGCGCGATGATGCAGGCCGACAACGCGGACATGCGTTCGCCTGAAACGTATATCGGTTACGAACGCGCGCAGCAGTTCATGTCGCCGGGCGGCGAAACGCAGGATCGCATTCACGACTATGCCGCGCCCAACGCCCTCGACGTCAACGACTGGGGACTCGCGGGCGCGTGGAAGGTCGGCGCCGAGCACGCGACGCTCGAAGGCGCGACGGGGCGCATCGTGTATCGCTTTCATGCGCGCGATCTGCATCTCGTGCTCGGGCCGTCGAAAGATGGCAAGCCGGTGCGCTTTCGCGTGAGCATCGATGGCGCGGCGCCGGGCGCATCGCATGGCAGCGACATTCAGGCGGACGGAAGCGGCACCGTGACCGAACAGCGCCTCTATCAGTTGGTGCGGCAGGCGGGCCCCGTCGCCGACCGCACGTTCACCATCGAATTTCTCGACCCCGGCGTCGAAGCGTATGCCTTCACGTTCGGTTGAATGCGACTTCTTGAGGAGCAGACATGTTCAGGACCAACAGCATGACATTCAAGGCCGTCAGCGTGGCCGTATTGTTCGCGGGCGCGTTCGCACTGCAGCGCGTCGCGCATTCGAGCGAGGAAGCCGTGAAGATTCCGCCGCCCGCGCATGACGAAAGCGCGACGGCCGTGCATACGGAAACGGCCGTATTCGCGGGCGGCTGCTTCTGGGGCGTGCAAGGCGTGTTTCAGCACGTTCGCGGCGTGAAGGAAGCGCTGTCGGGCTATGCGGGCGGCGCGGCCGGCACGGCGCAATACGATCGCGTGAGCGAAGGCGATACCGGTCATGCGGAATCGGTGCGGATCACGTATGACCCGGCGCAGGTGTCGTACGGCAAGCTGCTGCAGATCTTCTTTTCGGTCGCGCACGATCCGACGCAACTGAACTATCAAGGCCCCGATCACGGCACGCAATATCGCTCGGCCGTATTCCCGACGAACGCAGCGCAGCGCGAGATCGCCAATGCGTATATCGCGCAGCTCGACAAGGCGCATGTGTATGGCGGCAAGATCGTCACGAAGATCGAAGACTACAAGGGCTTCTATCCGGCCGAACGCTATCACCAGAACTATCTGACGGAGCATCCGGAAAGCCCTTATATCGCGATCAACGATCTGCCGAAAGTGGCGAACCTGAAGCAGATGTATCCGGACGCCTATCGTCAGGACGCGGTGCTCGTGACGGTCGCATCCAAATAGGCATCGACGATCGCGAGCACATCGGGCATGTTGCGCCTGCCGAAACCGAGGCGCACATGCTCGTCGCCGTGATCGACCAGCGTCGAGGGCAAGAGGAGCACGCCCGTGCGTTCGAGCAGTTCTGCGCAGAACCGCTCGGCGCCTTCGCGCTTCAACCGCACGAAACCGATCGTGCCCGCGCGCGGACGATGCCACTCGAAACGATCCGCATGGCGCGCGAAGAAGGCGTCTAGCACGCCCAGATTCGCGCGGATGATCGAAACATTGCGTTCGATAAGCGCATCAGTGTGGCGCACTGCAATCGCCGACAGATACTCGCTCGGCGCGCTGTTGCTGATGGTGAGATAGTCCTTGAACGTGCTCATGCGTTCGAGCACTTGCGCGCTCTTCGTCGCGATCCAGCCGAGGCGCAGGCCGGCGAGCCCGTGCGTCTTCGAGAGCGCACCGAGTGAAATCGCGCGCTCGTACACATCGCATGCGGCGGGCAGACGATCCGCGCGATCATGTTCGAGCCCGCGATACACCTCGTCGCTGAATAGCCATAGTCCATGCTTGCGCGCGAACGCGACGATCGCATCGAACACGTCGCGCGACGGCAGATAACCGGTCGGATTGTGCGGCACGCACATCACGAGCGCGCGTGTGGCCGGCGTGACGAGCGTTTCGAGCTCCGCCGGATCGAGCGACCAGCCCGCTTCTTCCCGCGCCTTCCACGGCGCAACGCTCACGCCCAGCGCCTCGGCCACCGTGTAATGCGACTGATAGCCCGGCATATGCACGATCATGTGATCGCCTGGCGCGAGCATCGTGTTCATGAACGAATAGATCGCTTCCTGAGCGCCCGTGTGCACGATGATCTCGTCAGCATCGATGTTCTCGTACAGCGTCGCCAGTTCGCGCCGCAGCGCGGGTGCGCCGGGATATTCCGTATAACCGAGCCAGGTATCGCGCAGACCGTCGATCGAGTCCGGTTCATATGCAAGCAGTTCGCCGATCGACATCGATTCGGGATCGGAAGTGCACAACAGATGGCGCGCGGTGAATTCGTGCTGCGAGAAATAGCGTTCGAGTTTGAACGGGTTCGGTTGCATCGCGTCGCTTGATCGGAATGGAAGAAGGCTCTAGTTTGCGCGTCTGATGTACATTCACACAGCTAAACTTTCTAATTCCGATTAAGGAACGCTAATGCTCGAGTACGCTCTCCTCGATTCGCTGCTTGCCGTCGTGCGCACCGGTTCTTTCGAGCGTGCGGCGCGCGAACTGAACGTCACGCCTTCGGCCGTCTCGCAGCGCGTGAAGCTCCTTGAAGAGCGCGTAGGCGCCCTGCTCGTCAAGCGCGGCCAACCATGCGAAGCAACCGCTTCCGGCGCGCTCTTGTGCCGCCACACCGAACGCGTGCAATTGCTCGAAGCCGAACTCGGCGGGCACATGCCAGCCTTACCGGGCGCGCAGAGCGGGCGGCGCGCGAAATTGCGCATCGCGGTGAACGACGACAGCATGAGCACATGGTTCATCGACGCCGCGGCGGACTTTTGCATCGAACGTGAACTGCTGCTCGATGTCGTCGTCGACGATCAGGATCACACGGCGCAACGCATCCGCGAAGGCGATGTGCAAGGCGCGATCACCACGCAAGCCGAGCCCGTTCCCGGCTGGCGTTCGATGAAGCTCGGACGCATGCGTTATCGCGCGGTATGTTCGCCCGCGTACTTCGCGCGCTATTTCGCCGATGGCCTCACGCGCGATGCGTTGCGCCGCGCGCCCTGCGTCAATTTCAACGAAAAGGATGAATTGCAGAAGCGCTTCATCAAACGCATGAGCCGCGCGGAGATCGAACCGCCCGCGCATGTCGTGCCGCATGGCGAGGGCTTCGTGCGCGCGTGCACGTCGGGGCTGGCGTGGGGAATGTGTCCGCAACGGCTCGTCGCGCAGCACGTCGAAAACGGCGACCTGGTGGAAGTGTCGCCCGGTGCGCGCTTCGACGTCGATCTTTACTGGCAGAGCTGGCGTCTTTCGATCGGCTGGCTGGACGACTTCAGCGCGATGCTCAAACATCGCGCCAGATCGTTTCTCGATTGAGCATTACGCTTCGCGGGTTTCGATCGAATCCACGCGATCTCGATAGAACGCGAGATGATCTTTTATCGACGCAACAGCCTCATAAGGAGACTCATACGACCACACCGCGTTGGCCGACTTTTGTCCACCTGAAGGGATACTGTAATAGTTGCACTCACCCTTGTAAGGGCAGTATGTCGAGTGCGACGTGCGTTCGAGTTGCGACATGTCCACGTCCTTGCGCGGCACATATAGCACCTCGGGATACGATGCCTCGCGCAATGAAAGCGCTTCGGTCGTATCGGCGATCACGCGTCCGCCCGCTTTGACCAGCACGCGCGACGGACTGCGCTCGATCGTGATCGGATGATCGGGACCGGGAATCTTGACGGCTTTATCCATGAGTGTCTTCCTGCGAACGAACGCACCATAGCGAACGGAAGAATCGATGGTAACGCCGTTGCGTCGAACACGCAGAACCCGGCCCCTCGCAGCATCAATGACCGAAATAAAGGGGCTTGGTGCCGTCGTTGTCCATCCGCGGCATCGCGCGCATGCCTGCAGCCGAGCGGCCGCTGGTCGCGCCGCCGTAGGAATTCATATCGGCGTTATAGGCATTGTTCTGCCCCGATGCGCGGCGCTCGGCGCGCTGGATATCCGACGGATACGAAGTCTGGTCCGAGCGCGACGGATCGTAGCCCGCTGCTTCGACCTGCCTCAGATCTTCCTTCACCTGACCCCGCGTAAGCGACGAATCGGTTTGCGCGAATGAAAGCGCCGGCGCCACCACTACAGCGGCGACGGCCACGGCTTTGACGAACGATTTCATGGTGAACCTCCGGTATGTTGGCCTGCGCACGGTGATTTCTGTGCGTGCTTCATACTCAGCATCGCCCGTGCCCGGCAACGACCGTCGTCCGTCTAAAACGCGCCTACGAACCCTTGCGCTCGATTGCCTTGACGAGCGCATGCAGCACGCGATTCGCCGGCGTCGGCACGCCGAGCGCTTCGCCACGCCGCACGATCAGCCCGTTCAGATGATCGATCTCGCTCTTCTTGCCGCGCGCGAGATCCTGCGCCGTCGACGAGAACTGATTCGGCATCGTCTCGGCGATACGGCGCACGGCGGCATCGACATCGCCGGGAATCGTCACGTTGTCCGCTTTCGCGACCGCAAGGCATTCGTCGACGACATCGCGCATCGTGCGTGTAATGCCCTCGCCCTGCACGAGCTTTCCATAAGGCAACTGCGTGATCGCGGACAGCGCGTTGTAGGCGCAATTCAGCACGAGCTTCGCCCATAGCGCGCCGCGCACGTTGTCGGAGATTTCGGTCGGCACGCCCGCCGCCACGAGCGCACGCGCAACGCCTTCGCTCTTCGTCGATGGCTCGATCACGAGTTCACCGCGTCCGTTGTGCTTCACGTGCCCCGGCCCCGCCATTTCCGTCGCGACGTACACGACAGCGGCCGCCGCCTCTTGCGGCAACAGTTCGCGCAGGCGCTCCGCATTCTCGACGCCGTTTTGCAGCGACAGCAGCAGCGCATCGTGTTCGAGATAAGGCGCGAGTGCCTTCGCGGCGCTTTCGGTGTCCGTGGACTTCACGCAGAAGAGCACGAGTTGCGCGCCCTTCACGGCGCTCGCATCGGTGCTCGCGGCGACGTGTACCCGTTCGTCGAAATGCTGCGTGTCGAGCCGCAAGCCGTCGCGTTCGATCGCCTCGACATGCGTCGGCCGCGCGATCAGCACGACCTCGTGACTCGCGCGCGCGAGCATGCCGCCGTAATAACAACCGACCGCGCCCGCACCCATGACGGCGACTTTCATGTTTCGCTTCTCCCGTTGCGATGTTGAACTGTGGCTCGAAAAGGTAACACATGGCTGCGGACGGTTCGTTACGTCACGGATGTTGCGCAAACGCTTGCGGACTTCGCATGGATTCGCGCATCTGCCCGTGTCCACGCGATTTTGTGGTCGGACGCACCATAGTCAGTCGAATTCGCGGCTCACCATATTGTTAAAACGGGCCACGCACAATACGCTTCTTTCAGCGGATCGACGATGCTGTCCAAACAATGCCGACCGCTGCGGGGTGTGCGGCCAAGGCCGCATCGAGTAGTCAAATCCGGGGGACCAAATACACGGCGTGCCGGGCAAGCGCATCGCGCGAGCGGTCGACCGTGCGGCGCACCGAGGCGCCGTGAACTTAGACAAGCGCTGGCCTTGCCGCTCGGCGACGAGCAGCTCGAAGCCGCAGGCGCGGGCGTTATCACGAGAACAAAAACATGAATCATGGATATGAAGCATCGCTCGTCAAGCGCGTGGTTAATCAACTCGTCGCGGGCATCGTGAGCGGCGAATACCAGGACAACGTGCTTCCGCCACAAGTCATTCTTTCGAAGAAGCACGGTGTGAGCCGGACCATCATGCGAGAGGCGTTGAGCATTCTCATCTCGCGCCGCATGCTCGACGTGCGGCCCAAGACGGGGACGCGCATCAAGCCTGCCCGCGAATGGCTCATCATGGACCCGGAAGTCGCCGAGTGGCGGATGCGTGCGCTGCACGATCCCGACTGCATCCGCAGGCTGATGGAATTTCGTGCGCTCGTCGATCCGCCTGCCGCCGCGCTCGCCGCGACGCGTGCGAACCGGCATCAGCGCATCGCCATCAACGCGGCCTATCAGCGGCTCCTGCATGCGAGCCCGTCCGAACCCTTGCAGTCCGCCGCCGAAGAGGCGCTGCAGGCCGCCATCGTCGATGCAAGCGGCGATGAAGTGCTACGGCAGATGGGCAGCGTCGTGCGCGTCGGCATCCGCACCATGAAGGCGGCGCTGCGCAATCAGCCCCATGCGCTGCCGCGCGTGCCCGATTCGCAGCTCGGCGATTACGGCAGGCTCGTGCGCGCGATCGAAACCGCCGACGGCGACGGCGCGCGAGCGGCCATGTCGCAAGTGCTGTCGCGCACTGCCTCGCTCTGGATCGAAGAAATCGCCTGAAGCCGCTGAATCACCATTCGGATGCAGCGGCGGGCAGGCCGCCCGCATCGCCTCCATGGCCCGCCGGGAGCGCATCTTGCGCGCCCGGACGCCGCACTTTCGCCTCGCATGCGCCGCGCGCGTGACTACAATGAGTCATGCCTGTGCATGCGCGGCGTTGAAAAACGGAGGCAAGAATGGCAGAGCTCGAAAAGGAAAGGGTCGTCGGCGTCCTGAACAAGATTCTCGAATCCGAACTGGCGGGTGTCGTGCGTTACACGCACTATTCGTTTCTCGTCTTCGGCTTCGGACGCATTCCCATCGTCTCGTGGCTGCGCGCACAGGCCGATGAATCCCTGCTGCACGCGCATCAGGCCGGCGAATGGATCACGACGCTCGGCGCGTATCCGTCGCTTGAAATAGGCCCGCTGCTCGACAATCACACGTTCGACATCGCGACGATCCTGCGCGAATCGCTGCAATCGGAAAACGTCGCGCTCGGTCATTATCGCGAGTTGCTCTCGCTCGTCGAAGACCGTTCCGTCGCGCTGGAGGAATACGCGCGGCAGATGATCCAGGTCGAGGAACTGCACGCGGGCGAAGTGGACAAGATGCTGCGCAAGCCCGGCGAAGTCGAAACGTCGCCCGAGCGACGCACGGGGCATAACTGAGCGAAATGAAAAGCGCCGGTCCGCATTTCGCGGGCCGGCGCCTGAGACGCCCGGAAGCGCCGTGGCTTACTTCGGCTGCGCGACCGTGCGCAGATAGGGCTTCAGCGTCTTGAAGCCTTCGGGATACTTCTTCTTCGCGTCTTCATCCGAGACGGACGTCGGAATGATGACGTCATCGCCCGGCTTCCAGTTCACCGGCGTCGCGACCGTGTGCTTCGCGTTCAGTTGCAGCGCGTCGAGCAGGCGCAGCACTTCGTCGAAGTTGCGGCCCGCGCTCATCGGATACGTGAACGTGGCCTTCACCTTCTTGTCCGGACCGACGATGAACACCGCGCGGATCGTCGCGTTGTCGTTCGCCGTGCGCGGATTCGCGCCGCTCGCGTTCGGATGGATCATGTCGTAGAGCTTCGCGACGTTGAGATCCGCGTCGCCGATCATCGGATAGTTGACCGCCGTGCCCTGCGTTTCCTCGATGTCCTTCGCCCACTGCGAGTGATTCGTCACCGGGTCGATCGAGAGGCCGATCACCTTCGTATTGCGCTTGTCGAACTCGGGCTTGAGCTTGGCCATATAACCGAGCTCGGTCGTGCAAACCGGCGTGAAGTCCTTCGGATGCGAGAACAGGATTGCCCATTTGTCGCCGATCCACTCGTGAAAGCGAATCGTGCCTTCGGTCGTCTCTGCCGTGAAATCGGGGGCTTCATCACCAATGCGTATAGCCATATCAAATCTCCACGTGAGGAAAAGGCCGGTGAACGTTCCATATGCATAAGAACGGTTTCCGGGTTAAGGATTGCAATCGTGAATGTGATTATAGTGCGCGATGCATCGGCAATTGATGACCGCTGGCGTCGTGTGGTCATGCGTCGCGCCGCACGAGCCACGGCGGATATAGTCAGCGGCACGTTTCCTGCTCCGTACCCGCGACGCCGTGAATAAGCATATTTCGTAAATGTCCGTTGCTCGCGTTTCGCACGGCGCCGCGCTCGAATTCGCCGGCGAAATCTGCTATCACGAGACACATACGTCAGACCGAACGTGCAAGTGCAAGGCCGCAGGCACCTGGATCATCGCGCAGTCGAACGGGCGACAGAATTCGCCGCGCCACCCGGCGTGGCCGCGCTGCCGCCGCATAAGGAGGCGATCGTGACCGTCATGCAAAGAAAGTCCGTTGCTGCGTTGCAAAGCGAAGCGGCCGAAAGCGAGGAAGTGCTTCAGGAACACGGCGGCCACGCGCTGAAGCGTTCGCTCACCGCGCTCGATGTCGTGTTGCTCGGCATCGGCTGCATCATCGGCGCGGGGATTTTCGTGCTGACGGGCCACGCGGCCGCCACCAACGCCGGCCCCGCGATCATCATCTCTTTCGTGCTCGGCGCAATCGTTTGTGCGCTCGCTGGCCTGTGTTATGCAGAGATGGCTTCCACCGTGCCCGTATCGGGGAGCGCGTACACCTACGCTTATGCGACGATGGGCGAACTGATTGCGTGGCTCATCGGCTGGGATCTGATACTCGAATACGCGGTCGGCGCAACGACCGTCGCGATCGGATGGTCGGGTTATGTCGTGAGCTTTCTGCATTCGATCGGCATCGACATACCCGAACAGCTTGCGAAAGCGCCTTTCGCTTACGATCCCGGTCACGGCTGGAGTCATGTCGGCGCGATCCTCAACGTGCCCGCGATGGTGATCGTCGGGCTCATCACGATTCTTCTGGTTATCGGCATACGCGAGTCGGCGCGTGTGAACAGCTTCATCGTCGTCATCAAGGTGCTGATCGTGCTCGCGTTCATCGCGGCGGGCATCGCCTATGTCGATACGAACCACTGGGTCACTCCGCAAAATCCGACCGGCGCGTTCATACCGCCGAATACCGGCGAGTCGGGCGTGTTCGGCATGAGCGGCGTCTTGCGTGGCGCGGCCGTCGTGTTCTTTGCCTATATCGGTTTCGATTCGGTATCGTGCGTCGCGCAGGAGACGCGCAATCCGCGACGCGACATGCCGATCGGCCTTCTCGGTTCGCTCACGATCTGCACCATTCTCTACGTGCTCGTTTCGTACGTACTCACCGGCATCGTGTCTTACGACAAGCTGAACGTGTCGGACCCGATCGCAGTCGGCGTCGATGCGATCGGCATGCGCTGGCTTTCGCCCATCGTGAAACTGGGCGCGATTTTCGGTCTGACGTCGGTGATTCTCGTGCTGTTGCTGTCGCAGCCGCGCATCTTCTATTCGATGGCGAAGGACGGACTCTTGCCACCGTTCGCATCGAAGATTCACCCGCGCTTTCACACGCCCTATATCACGACCATCATCACCGGCATCATCGTGATGATTCTTGCGGGACTGTTGCCCATCGGTCTCGTCGGTGAACTCGTGAGCATCGGCACGCTGTTCGCGTTCATGGTGGTGTGCATCGGCGTGCTCGTGTTGCGCATCACGCAGCCGAATCTCGAACGCGCATTCAAGACGCCCGCGGTGTATGTGGTCGCGCCGCTCGGCGCGTTGTCATCGCTCTTTCTGATGTCCGGCCTGCCCGCCGATACGTGGATACGGCTCATCGTCTGGATGGCGATCGGCGTCGTCATTTACTTCGGCTACGGCATACGTCATAGCAGGCTGCGCAATCAGCGAGAAGCCGCGCCGCGTCGCCCCGCTCGCGGATGACATTCGAAGGGCCGCTCGAATCGCGGCCCTTGCTTCATTCCGACGCGCGTTTCGATTCGTGTTCGCGCGCTTCTTCAGGGCTTTCGTAGATATACGGCGCGACGCCGCGACGTTTCAGTGCGTCGCCGAGTTTCAGCCTTAGAAAGCTGCTCGTCGTATAGCGCGTCACGCGGTCATAGTGTCCATCGACGAGCTCCGTGACCATTTCCGAATACGCGTCGAGCATGTCGGGGCGAATCGAAAAGTTATCGTAGTTCACGATCGCGTGCGGCTTCGTCGTCACGCCCGCTAACTGCTTTTCGACTTCGCGGCGAATCGCTTCGACATCGCTCAGGCTCTTCACTTCATGGCCTTCGAAGTTGATGAAGAAGAGATTCTTCTCCGCGTCGTAGCTGAAGCGTTCGGAGAGATCGAGCCTCAGCAGGATATTGCGCAAGCCCATTGGCGCATCGCGGAAGATGCGTTCGTCCATCAGACGCGGCGGCGTGTCCATGATCGGCGCGAAACCCATTTGCGCGACGATGTCTCGCTCGATATCGACGCCCGGTGCGACCTCGGTCAGCGCAAGTCCCTTGTCCGTGAGTTCGAACACGCAGCGCTCGGTGATATAGATCACGGTCTGCCCGCGCTCCGCCGCATAACGCCCGCTGAACGTGCGATGCTCGACGGCATCGACGAACTTGCGGCATTCGCCTTCGCGGCGAATCTCGAGCTTGCCTTCGTTGATCGCGACATCGAGCTTGCCCGCATTGAAAGTGCCGACGAACACGACCTTCTTGGCCGCCTGGCTGATATTGATGAAGCCGCCCGCGCCCGCGAGCTTCGGCCCGAACTTGCTCACGTTGAGATTGCCTTCGCCGTCCGCTTGCGCAAGGCCTAGGAACGCGATGTCGAGGCCGCCGCCATCGTAGAAGTCGAACTGATACGGCTGATCGATGATCGCCTGCGTATTCGTCGCCGCGCCGAAATTGAGGCCGCCCGCGGGAATGCCGCCGATCACGCCCGGCTCCGTCGTCATCGTGAAGAGATCGATCACCTGCTCTTCGTTCGCGACGCTCGCGATGCCCTCCGGCATGCCGATGCCGAGATTCACGACGCTATTGGCCATCAATTCGAACGCCGCTCGCCGCGCGATGATCTTGCGTTCCGTAAGCGACATCGGCGGCACCGAACTCGCGGCCACGCGCAATTCGCTCGAAAACGCCGCGCTGTATTGCTCGCCGAAGGTCTGCCAGTGATTGTCGGGCTTTGCCAGTACGACGCAGTCGACCATCACGCCGGGTATCTTCACTTGGCGCGAGTTGAGCGTGTTCGATTCCGCAAGCCGCTCGACTTGCGCGATCACGATGCCGCCCGAATTGCGCGCGGCCATCGCGATGGACAACGCTTCGAGCGTCAGCGCTTCCTTTTCCATCGTGACATTGCCGTTGAGATCGGCGGTCGTTCCGCGCACGATGGCGACGTCGATCGGAAAGGTCTTGTAGTAGAGATAATCCGTGCCGTCGATCTCCATGAGCCGCACGAGATCTTCCGTCGTGCGCGCATTGAGCTTGCCGCCGCCGTTGCGGGGATCGACGAAGGTGCCGAGCCCGACCGTCGAAAGTTGCCCTGGCCGATGCGCGGCGATATCGCGAAAGAGCTGCGAGATCACGCCTTGCGGCAGGTTATACGCTTCGATGCGATTCTCTATCGCCATCTTCTGAAGGCCCGGCACGAGTCCCCAGTGCCCGCCGATCACGCGCTTGACGAGCCCTTCGCGCGCCAGATGATTGAGGCCTTTGCTGCGGCCATCGCCCTGACCCGCCGCATACACGAGCGTGAGGTCCGCGATGGGATCGTCGCCTTCGACGAAGCGTTCTTCGAGCGCGATCGCCACTTCTTCCGCGAAGCCGATGCCGACGAAACCGCTCGTCGCGATCGTGTCGCCCGAGCGTATCAGCCGCACGGCCTCGCGCGCGGACGAGATCTTGCCGCGTTCGACGAGGCGCGCTGTCGATGGAAACGGATGGCGGGTCGGCGTGTTGCTGGCGGTCATGGCGTCTCCTGTCTGCCGCATTTCTTATCGTGAGTTTCGCTTGAATACGCGCCGCCTGCTTGCGTCGAACGCACGCAAATCAGCTGATTTGCGCCGTCATATCTCGACGCGCGCGCCGAGTTCGATCACGCGATCGGCCGGTAATCGCAAATAGGCCGCGACGTTGCCGACATTGTGCAACATGATCGCGAACAGCCGTTCGCGCCATAAGGCCATGCCGGCGCCGGGCGTCGGCACGACGGTCGCGCGCGACATGAAGTACGAGATCGTCGCGCGATCGAATTTCAGCCCGGCCCCGCGGCACTTTTCCAGCGCGGCGGGAAGATCGACTTCGTCCTTGAAACCGTAGTTCACCGTCACCTGGAAGCAGCCGTTGCCGAGCGTTTCGATCGACACGCGGCGCGCTTCGTCGACCCATGGCACAGGCTCGGTCGCGACCGTCAAAAAGACCGTGTGTTCATGCAGCACGCGGTTATGCATGAGGTTGTTCAGCAGCGAATGCGGCACGCCGCTCGGATCGTTCGACATGAAGATCGCCGTGCCTTCCACGCGCGCCGGCGAACGTTCGAGCAGGTTGGCGAGAAACGGCTTGAGCGGCATCGTGCCCGCACGCGCGCGCGCTTCCTGAATCATCATCTGCGCACCGCGTCCCCACGTCGCCATGATCGTGAACATCACGAGACCGATCGCCACCGGGAACCAGCCGCCGTCCGCAATCTTCAGGCAATTCGCCGAAAAGAACATCGCGTCGATCACGAAGAAGAATGCGGTGGCGAAGATACATAGTGCCCAGTTGTATCGCCACGCATAGCGGATCACGAAGAACGTCAGCAACGTGGTGATGAGCATCGTGCCCGTGACCGCGATGCCGTATGCGGAGCCGAGCGCCGTCGACGAGCCGAAGCCGAGCACGGCCGCGACCACTGCGAGCAGGAGCGTCCAGTTGATGCCCGGCACATAGATCTGCCCGATCTCCCGCGCCGATGTGTACACGACGCTCATGCGCGGCAGAAAGCCGAGCTGCATCGCCTGCTTGGTCATCGAATAGGTGCCCGAGATCACGGCCTGCGATGCGATCACGGTCGCGATGGTGGAGAGCACGACCATCGGATACAGCATCCACGATGGAAAGAGCCGGTAGAACGGATTCTGCAACGCGGCGGGATCGGCGATAAGAAGCGCGCCCTGACCGAGATAGTTGAGCGCGAGCGCGGGGAAGACGATCGCGAACCATGTCAGGCGGATCGGCCGCGAACCGAAGTGGCCCATGTCGGCATAAAGCGCTTCGGCGCCCGTGAGCGAAAGCACGACCGCGCCCAGCGCAACGAATGCGAGCCACCGATGCCGCATGCAGAACTCGAGTCCTTCGAGCGGATTGAGCGCCGCGAGGATATGCGGCGAATCCTTGATGTTCATGAGCCCCGACACGGCCAGCACGATGAACCACAGCACCATCACCGGCCCGAAGACGGCGCCGATGCCCGACGTACCGTGCTTTTGCATCACGAACAGCGCGACCAGCGCGACGAGCGTGAGGGGCACGACATAAGGCTGAAGGCCGGGCGCCGCCACTTCGAGGCCTTCCACTGCGCTCAGCACGGAAATGGCGGGCGTGATGACGCCATCGCCGTAAAAGAGCGCCGCGCCCATCACGCCGACGAGCAGCAGCACATGCTTCAGCCGCTTCTTCGATTCCACCGACGATGCCGCGAGCGCGAGCAGCGCCATGATGCCGCCTTCGCCGTGATTGTTGGCGCGCAGGATCAGCGTCACGTACTTGAGCGACACGATGATGGTGAGCGACCAGAAGATCAGCGACACGATGCCGATCACGTTCGCCGGCTGCAAAGGCAGGCCGCCCGCGGGATCGAACACGGTCTTGAGCGTATAGAGCGGACTCGTGCCGATATCACCGTAGACTACGCCGAGCGCCGCGAGCGAGAGCCCCATCAATGCCGGATGGCCGTGCGGCTTCGGCGCGTGATTGTCATCGGCCGGCAAGCCGGGTGCAGTCGATCCCATGATTCCTCCCTGCTTTTCCGAGCCGCGCATACGGGCGGCCTATTTGTCAGAGGATGAGCGTCTGCCTTGCTGTGTCGATAAAAGTATAGGAACGAAGCGCGGTTATGTCCGCGCAGGCTTCGTTACGCGTATTTGATCTGAGCGACCGCGCGCAGCTCGTCGGCAGTGGCGGTGCCGTAGCCGAAGAACTCCAGATACGCCGGAATCATCTCGAACAGCATGTCCGTGCCGACCTGCACGGCGCAGCCCTTGTCTTTCGCGGCGCGCAGGAGCGGCGTGTATTCCGACTTCATCACCACTTCGCCGACGAACGTGCCTGGCGCGATGCGGTCGATATCGAACGGCAGCGGGTCCGTGTCCTTCATGCCGAGCGGTGTCGCGTTGACGATGACGTCGAAGCCGTCGGGATCTTTCGTATCGGTTCTGACGATCAGGTTCGGATAGTGCTCGCGCAAGCGCGAGGCGAGCCCTTCGACGGACGCCGTGTTGGTGTCGAAGATAGCGAGTTCCGCGACGCCCGCCGCCGCGAGCGATGCCGCGATCGGCGAGCCGACGCCGCCGCTGCCGAGCACGAGCACGCGTGTGCCCGCGAGTTTGCGGCCCTTGCGCTCGACGCCGCGCACGAATCCCGCGCCGTCGAACTGATCGCCGACGAGCCTGCCGTCTTCGCGCTTCAGGATTGCGTTGCAGGCTCCGGCGATGCGCGCGGTGGGACTCACTTCATCCATCAGGCCGACGGTCGTGATCTTGTGCGGCATGGTGACGAGCGCGCCGCGGATGTTCGTCAGCTTGAACAGATGCGGCAGGAACGCGACGTAATCGTCGGGTTTGACGCCCATCGGCACGACGACCGCATCGATGCCCTGTTTGTCGAACCAGGGGTTGTAGATCATCGGCGCCTTGAACGCTTCGGTCGGGTAGCCGAGGTGAGCAATCAGAGTGGTCTTGCCGCTGATCATGGCAGCTCCTTTCACGATGTCGGACGCGCGCGGTCGCGCTCCGATCATGATAGAGCGGATTGCGTCTGCCGCAGTGCGGCAATCAGTGACTCGCGCCGAGGTAGGCCGCCTTCACCGACGGATCATTGCGCAACTGCTCTGCCGGGCCGTGCGTCGCGACGCGCCCGTTTTCGAGCACGTAGCCGTAATCCGCGACATTGAGCGCTGCGGCTGCGAACTGTTCGACTAGCAGCATCGTGACGCCGTCCGCTTTGAGGCGCTCGATGATGCGAAAGACTTCGTCGACGAGAATGGGCGCGAGACCCATCGACGGCTCGTCGAGCAGGACGAGGTCCGGATTGAGCATGATGGCGCGCGCCATGGCGAGCATCTGCTGTTCGCCGCCCGATAGCGTGCCGGCGAGTTGATTGCGGCGTTCTTTCAGACGCGGAAAGAGTTCGATCGCGCGTTCGAGATCGGCGCTGACATCGCCCTTCGGGCGCGACCATGTGAGACGCGGGAAAGCGCCGAGCAGCAGGTTATCGGTGACGGACATGGTCGCGAATACGCGGCGTCCTTCCGGTGAATGCGCGAGTCCGAGGCGCGCGATCTTGTGCGAATCGAGCGAATCGATGCGCTTGGAGTTGCTGCCGACGCCCATTGTGATTTCGCCCTCGGTCGGCTTGATCATGCCGGAGATGGCGCGCATCGTCGTGGTCTTGCCGGCGCCGTTCGAGCCGATCAGCGTGACGACTTTTGCCTTCGGCACGGTTAGTGAGATGCCGTGGAGGACTTTGACTTTGCCGTAGCCGGCGTGGAGGTTTGTTATCGTCAGCATTTTTCTTTTTCGGCTTTTGGGGGAATCCTGTGATCGTGTCGGTCTATTAGCACTGCCCCTGTGCGGGGCGGCACTCACTTTCTTTGCTGCTGCAAAGAAAGTAAGCAAAGAAAGCAGCTTCCGATACGCCCGCGGTCACACGCAATTTGGGTAGTCCTCTCGTCCTTCGTGGGCTGCCTAACGAGTGCCCTCATAGGCCCAACCGGGCTTGGCTCGCGCACGGTCCGCCTCGTCGCACCACACAACAAACTGGTTCAGCACCAAACAGCTCCAGCCCGCTTCGCGGCCGACCGGTCAATCGGGTCCGCGCGTGCTTCTCTACTAACGTCTCCATCTCACTGCAATCGCCGCCCTTTGGTTTCCCTTGCGGACCCGGCGGCAGCGCGTAGCGCTGTGCCGAAGCTCTTTCGTGCTGAACCAGTGTCCTCAGCGTTTTCGGGCGGCGGACCGTGCGCGAGCCAAGCCCGATTGGTCCTTCGAGGGCACTCTTTAGGCGAGTGCCATCGAGGACGAGAGAACTACCCAAATTGCGTGTGACCGCGGGCTTGAAAAGCTGCTTTCTTTGCCTACTTTCTTTGCAGCAGCAAAGAAAGTAGGTGCCGCCCCGCACAGGGGCAACGCTAATAGACCACTAAAAAAACGGGATCCGGCGAAAACAAAACCTAAGCCACCTGCGCCGCCTGTCCCCCCAAATAAGCCTCGATAACCTTCTCATTAGCCTGAATCTCGGAAGGCTTCCCTTCGGCGATTTTCTGCCCGAAGTCCAGCACGGAAACCGTATCGCAAACGCTCATCACCACATCCATATGATGCTCGATCAACACAAGCGTGATGCCATGATTGCGCACCTTGCGAATGATCGCGACGAGTTCGCGAATATCCGGCGCGGTCAATCCGGCCGCGGGTTCATCGAGCAGAAGCAATTGCGGATCGAGCGCCAACGCACGCGCGATTTCAAGCAGACGCTGCTTGCCGTAGGGCAGATTGCGCGCTTCCTCTCCGGCGACATGCTCCAGGCCCACAAAACGAAGCATGTTGAACGCACGCTCACGCGCCGCGCGCTCTTCGCGCCGATATCGCGGACTCATCACGCCGACATCCGCGATGTTCGATCTGAACGTGTGATGCAAGCCGACGAGCACATTCTCCAAAGCCGTCATCTCGCCGAAGAGCTGCACGTTCTGAAACGTCCGAGCGATGCCCGACAGCGCAATCTTCGACGACGTACGCCCCGCGAGCGATTGCCCCTCGTATTCGATCGCGCCAGCAGTCGGGACATAGATGCCCGTCAGCACGTTCATCATCGTGCTCTTGCCGGAACCGTTGGGACCGATGAGGCCGTGGATCGTGCCGCGCTTCACAGTGAGATTCACATCGTTCAACGCCTTCAGGCCGCTGAACTGCATCAGCACGCCGCGCACGTCGAGGATCGTATCCGCGCCTTCCGTATCGACCGCCGCGACGGCATCGTCCTGGCGCGTATGGCTCGCGAGCTCATCGGTATCGACCTTCGTCACGCGCACGCGGCCAAGGTTCAGCGTCTTGCGCACGAAGCCGACGATGCCATCCTGCAGGTAATAAACGACGAGCAGGATCATCAGACCGAAGATGGTCAGACGCCAGTCGGTGAGCGCCTCGATCCAGAACGAAAACACCGCGAGTCCCGCCGTGCCGACGATCGGCACCGCAACGCGCTGCGGCGTCGTGGTCTTCTTCGCGAGCGCAAGCGCGGCGCCCGCGACGACGACGACCGCCAGCGCCGTCGCGACGACGCGGAAGTTGGAGATATCGTCGAGCAGCTTGGGTAACATGACGATCACCGTCGAACCGATGATCGCGCCCGTGCGCGTCTTGCGTCCGCCCATGATGATGGCGAGCAGGAAGAGGATGGTCAGTTCGAAGTTATAGGTGTTAGGCGAAATGTATTGCTCGGAATACGAGTACAGGCAGCCCGCGAGGCCCGCGAATCCCGCACTGATTACGAATGCAATTACCTTGTAGCGATACACCGACACGCCCATGCAGTCCGATGCGATCGGGCTGTCTCGCAGCGCTTCGAATGCGCGCCCGAGATGCGACTTCAGCACGCGATGCACGACGATCAGCGACACGACGAGCAGCGCCGCGACGAGCCAGTAGTACTGCACCTCATCGAGCCTGTGTCCCGCGAACATCGGCTTCGGGATCTTGAGACCCATCGGTCCGTTGGTGAGGAAATCCATCTCGTTGATGAGAATCTGGATGATCGTGCCGAACGCGAGCGTCACCATCGCGAGATACGGACCGGACACGCGCAGCGCGGGCAACGCAAGGATCGCGCCGAAGCCGGCTGTGATCAGAATCGAAAGCGGCGCGGTCAGATAGAACGGCATGCCGAGCTTGATGAACAGCACGCCCGCCGTGTATGCGCCCACGCCGAACAATCCCGCGTGACCGAGCGACACTTGCCCCGTGTAACCCACGACGATATCGAGCCCGAACAGCAGGATCGCGTAGATCATGATGGTTTCGACGAGGTGGATGTAGTACGGATTGCCCGACGCCACCGGGAAAATTGCGAGTGCGGCGAGTCCGACGAGCGCCGCGATCCAGTTCTTTGCTTTCATCGTCGCCGCCTCAGACTTTCTTGATCGCCGTCTTGCCGAAGAGACCTGCGGGCTTGACCGCGAGCACGATCAAGAGCAGCACGAGTCCCGGCACGTCCTTGTAGCCGGTGGAGATATAGAAGCCGGTCGTCGTCTCCGCGATGCCCAGGATCATCCCGCCGACGATGATGCCCATGCCGCTCGACAAGCCACCGATGATCGCCACGGCAAACGCCTTGAGGCCGAGCACCGCGCCCATCGTCGCGCCGGTCAATGTCAGCGGCGCGATCAAAACCCCTGCAAATGCAGCGGTCAACGAGGAAAGCGCATATGAAAACGTGATGACGAGGCCGGTGTTGATGCCCATGAGCGACGCTGCATCGCGATCGTTCGCGGTCGCGACGACGGCCTTGCCGAAGATCGTCTTGCGGTTGAAGAACTCGACCGCGAGCATCATCACGAGCGCGCCGCCGACGACGAGCAGTTCCATCGGCAGCACGTTTGCGCCGAAGACCTTCAGTGGCGCTTCGGGCAGGGGCGAAGGAAAGCGCAGATCGTCGCGGCCCCAGACGTTTTCCGCGACGTTCTTGAAGATGATGCCGAGCGCGATCGTCGACATGATCCAGCCGAACTCGGACTTGATCTTGATGGCGGGCCGCACGCCGATGCGTTCGACGAACGCGCCCTGCGTGAGGCCGAAGAGACACACGAGCGGAATCATCAGCCAGTAGTTGACGCCAGCGGATACGAGCGTGAGGCCGACGAGCGCGCCGAGCATCAGGGCATCGCCCTGGCCGAAGTTCAGCGTGCCGGATGTGGCGAAGGTGAGTTGATAGCCGAACGCGATCACGGCGTAGATCATGCCGAGTGCTATGCCGCTATAGACGAGTTGAAGGAGGATCATGGTCGGTGTTTTTCTTGTGCAGGTCTGCGCTTCTTGAGATTCCTGATTTCGCTTCGGTCTATAGCTTTTGCGTGATGCTGTTTTGCTGGATCGCGTTTTCGTGTCGGCTCGGTGTCGTCGCCGGATCCCGCTCTCGCGTCGGTCTATTAGCACTGCCCCTGTGCGGGGCGGCACTCACTTTCTTTGCTGCTGCAAAGAAAGTAAGCAAAGAAAGCAGCTACTGATACGCCCGCGGTCACACGCAATTTGGGTAGTCCTCTCGTCCTTCGTGGGCTGCCTAAAGAGTGCCCTCAAACACCTAATCGGGCTTGGCTCGCGCACGGTCCGTCTCATCGCACCACACGCCAAACGGGTTCAGCACCAAATAGCTCCGGCCCGCTTCGCGGCCGACCGGTCAATCGGGTCCGCGCGTGCTTCTCTACTAACGTCTCCATCTCACTGCAATCGCCGCCCTTTGGTTTCCCTTGCATACCCAACGGCAGCGCGTAGCGCTGTGCCGAAGCTCTTTCGTGCTGAACCAGCGGCCATCTGAAACTAGCTCGTCAGACCGTGCGCGATCCAAGCCCGATTGGTCCTTTGAGGGCGACACTTAGGCGAGTGCCATCGAGGACGAGAGAACTACCCAAAATTGCGTGTGACCGCGGGCTTGAAAAGCTGCTTTCTTTGCCTACTTTCTTTGCAGCAGCAAAGAAAGTAGGTGCCGCCCCGCACAGGGGCAACGCTAATAGACCGACACGAATACGGGATCCGGCGATATAAAAAAATCAATTCGAAGCAGTAGTGGTCTGCTTGGACCGCAGAGTCCCGCCGCCTTTCTTATCGGCGTCATACGCATAGATCACCCGCCCGCCCTTCACCTCCCCGATAACCGGCACATTCGGCGTAATAGCCTCGTGATCGCCCTTCGTAAAGGGCTTGTCGTACACCATCACGACACCTTCCACCTTAGTGTTCAAATTCTCGAGCGCTTCCTTGACCTTCGGCCCATCCGTCGTCCCCGCCTGCTTGATCGCCGCAGCAAGCAAATACACCGAGTCATAACCTTGCGCAGCAGAAACCGGCGAATCGATCCGCTCGTTCTTCGGCTTGAATTCCTTCAGATAAGCCTCGATGAAGGCCTTGCGCTTCGGCGTGTTCGCTTCCTGAATGAAAGTCTGCGGCATGCGCGCACCTTCGCCGTTAGTGCCGGCATTGTCGATGTAATTGGCCATCGAAAGCGTCCAGCTACCGATCAAAGGCACCTTCCATCCAAGCTTGGCCATGCCGTTCGCGATCTGCGCAAGCTCGGGCCCGATGCCGTAAGTCAGCACCGCTTCCGCACCCGCCTCCTTCGCCTTCAGCAACTGGGCCGTCATGTCGACGTCCTTGATGTTGAACTTCTCCACGGCGACGGGCTTCACGCCTTTCGCGGCAAGCGCCTTTTCCAGATCCTCGCGGCCGAGCTGGCCGTAGTTGGTCGAATCGGCGAGAATCGCGACCTTCTTGAAGCCACGCTTCGTCACCGCTTCCTCGACGATCATCGGTGCCTGAATGCGATCGGCGGCAGCGTTGCGGAACACGTAGTTATCGGGCTGATCGTCGAATTGCTTCGTCACCACCGTGCCGGTCGCGACATTGTTGAACACCGGAATCTTCGCTTCCTGAAAGAAGCGCTGCGATGCGAGCGCTACGCCCGTGTTGATATAGCCGACAACCGCGACAACCTTCTCCTTGTTGATGAGCTCCTGCGCGATCTGCACGCCGCGCTCGTTCTTCGCTTCGTCATCGCGCTCGACCAGCACGATCTGACGCCCAAGCACGCCGCCAGATTTGTTGATCTCGGCGGTGGCAAGACGCACGCCATCGCGCATGCTGACACCCATGGAAGACGAACCGCCCGTGAACGGACCATCGACGCCGATCTTGATCGGGTCGGCCGCGTGCGCCAACGAGAAAACGCCGAACGCGAGCGTGCTCGCAATGAGCTTCATCTTCATGTGTGTCTCCGTCGCCTGATTCGTTATTTGAAAGTCCCATGCAACGCGGCGAATTTCGCAATGCCTTTTAAACGCATTCCGCGTTATCGATTACATCGACTGTGAGCGAGTTTAGAAAAATGTAAGGATATGACCATATTCGGACATACCCGAAGAGCACGAGCGTTAGGCCACACCCAATGCATCGCAACTGTGCAAAGCCCGGCATAACCCGGAAAAGATGCGAATTTAGACAGCATCCCAAAGCGTTTTCAAAGCTTTCGAAACGGAGAAAACAGCGGGTATACGCGTAACGCCAAAGAAAAAAACGCGCGGCATCCCGGAGGATGACCGCGCGTAACCTTGCGCACTCTTCAGGCTATCGCAGCGATGACAGCGTTTGCGCGATGCACTTGTTATCGCGGCGCACCGGTTTCGATCGCGTGCGCGAACTGACGCAGCACCGCGCCCGATGCATCGGTGACGGCCCAGAACGTCATGCCATCGTGATTCCAGCGCGCGAGCGCGTAACCATCGTCGGATTGCGTGACGACCGGCTCCGTCTTCGCTTCGCCCTTGCGCTCGGGAAATACGTACACGTCGATCGGATGCTTCAGGTAGCGATACACGACGACCGCCACCGGCCGATGATCGATGTAATCCAGCCGTCCGCCGACGAGCGCGAAGCCCGGACCCGCCGGATCGATCACCGGCGGCGCATAGTCGATCCGGCCGTTGAACCACGGCTTAACCGTGTGCTTGTCGCTGGACAACACGTCGATCGGACGATCCGACATCAGCGCGCGCACATGGCTCGACACGATCTCCTGCGCGATGGGCGAGCCCGTCGATACGGACGAGACGAGCGGCAGCGCCTGGAACCACAGCATCGTGCCGAGCACGAGCGCCGAGAGCGTCGCGCCCGCGAATGCGCCGCCGAAGAACGGCCACGGCGCGGCAAACGGATTGCGCGAGCCGCGTTTCGCCGGACGCGCCGGCTCGCGCCTGCGCGCCTCTTCCTCGGCCTGAGCCCGCACGCGCGCCAGCACTTGCGTGCGCAGATGCACCGGCGCGCGCTGATACAGCGAACCATCGGTAAGCCTCGCATCGAGCGAGGCAATTTCGTTATTTTCCATTTCCCGACTCCTCTGCGTGACCCGGTCCCGCGCGGCGCACGAGGCGCACGCTCGGCTTGTCCTGCCCGCCCTGGGCCGCGCGCACCGCCCCCGCCAGCATCTTGCGGCCGCGCGCGAGCCGTGACATCACCGTGCCGATCGGCACGCCGGTCACGGATGCAACTTCCTTGTAGCTCATGTCTTCGAGTTCGCGTAACACCAGCACCTCGCGAAAGGCGATCGGCAGCGCCTCCAGCGCGCGATGCACCAGATGAATTTCGTCGCGGCGCACGGCGAGCGTTTCGGGATCGGCCGCGCCTTCCTCCGACCATCCCGGCAAGGCTTCGTCGCCGCCCAGTTCCTCGTCGTAGGGCGTCGCGTCGGCGAGTTGCACGCGCCGCCGCCATTCCGTGAACCACGTATTGCGCACGATCGCGAGCAGCCACGCACGCGCGTTCGCCTCCTCGCCGCCTTCGAATCCGCCGAAGAAACGGAACGCGCGCAGATAGGCTTCCTGCACGACATCGTCGGCATCGTTCGCGCTTCCCGATAGCCAGCGCGCGAGGTTGTACGCGGCGTCCAGATGCGGCATCACCGTCGCTTCGAAGCGCGCGTGGACCGCCTCGGCGTCCGCCTGGCCGCGGCGCCCGGACCTGTCTTCTTTCGACCTGCCTGGCCACATCGCGCGGGTCTCCTTTCCACAATCACGTTCGGAAAACTTCGTTCGGGCGCGGCGGCATCGCTTTTCCGCGCCTTCCCATCCGTTACTCCTCACGCGGGCGCTTTATTCCCGTTTGCAACGGCGACTCAAAAAAATATAGCGGGAATATCCCGCCGCATTCGCTGGTTCGATGGACGGATGCCAACGCGATCCTGCCCGCCGCAACGGGCATCGCCGGCTTCGCGCCCATGCACCGAGCCGCCGTGGGCCCGACTTCACCGATTCGAACGACAAGAACCGCGGCCGTCATC
Organism: Caballeronia sp. LZ028; assembly: GCF_031451415.1. Taxonomy (NCBI): domain Bacteria; kingdom Pseudomonadati; phylum Pseudomonadota; class Betaproteobacteria; order Burkholderiales; family Burkholderiaceae; genus Caballeronia; species Caballeronia sp. LZ028. The sequence goes on from NZ_JARUXN010000004.1 coordinate 848,809, forward strand.
ATCAAAGGAACCATCATGAAACCCGACCCGAACGCACTGCCGCCCGCGCAGCAACGCGACGAACTCGACGAGCACGGCAAGCGCCGCCGCACCGCACTTTCGTGCATGGCCTGGGCGGGCGCCGGCGTCATCTGGACGGTGAGCGGCGGCGTGCCCGTTTCGCGCCTGATCTCTTCGGCGGAAGCGGCCGAGCAGACCGGCTCGTTTAGCTTCGTGCAGATCAGCGACAGTCACATCGGCTTCAACAAGGATCCGAACACGGAGCCGACGAGCACGCTCGAAGAAGCCATCAACCGCGTGAGCGCGATGGAAAAACGCCCCGCGTTCATGATCCACACGGGCGACATCACGCATCTGTCGAAGCCCGCGCAATTCGACACGGCGACGCAGATCATCGGCAAGTCGGGCATGGACGTGCATTACGTTCCCGGCGAGCACGACGTGCTGGTCGAAGAAGGCAACGCGTTTTTCGACCGCTTTTCCGGGCAATACGGCAAAGGCAGCACGCGTCACTGGTACAGCTTCGATCAGGGCGGCGTGCATTTCATCGGCTTGACCAACGTGATCGACCTGAAGGGCGGCGGCCTCGGCTTTCTCGGCGATGCGCAGCTCGCGTGGCTCAAGGCGGATCTGCAGGGCAAATCGAGCAGCACGCCGATCGTCGTGTTCGCGCACATTCCGCTGTGGGCGTTGTATCCGCAATGGGGATGGGGCACCGACGACAGCGCGCAGGCGCTCGCGCTCTTGAAACGCTTCGGCTCGGTAACGGTGCTGAACGGCCACGTCCATCAGGTGGCGCAGAAAGTGGAGGGAGAGATGCGCTTTTATTCGGCGATGTCGACGGCGTTTCCGCAGCCCGCGCCGGGCGCACCGTCCGGTCCGGGGCCGATGAAAGTGCCATCCGAACAATTGCGCACGATGCTCGGCCTGCGCGAAGTCACGCATATCGCGGGACGCGGGCAACTTGCCGTCACCGATACGTCGCTCGCGGGGGTGCAGTCATGATCGCATCGACGATTGCGCACTACGTTTCGCCCGACAATCTCCGCCCGCTCGCCGGCAAGCTGCTGCGCCAGGCCGCGCTTGCGCTGGTCGTGAAAGGCGTCATCGGCGTGGCGATTCCGTCGGCGTGCGCGGCAGAACCCGCGCAACAGGTCGCGCTGGCGAACGCGCCGACCGTTTCCATCGACAACTTCGCGTTCAATCAGGCGACGATTACCGTGCCCGTCGGTACGAAGGTGACGTGGGTGAATCACGACGACATGCTGCATACCGTCGCCGACGAGGGAAAGAGCTTCAAGTCCGATCCGCTCGACAGCGGCGACAGCTTCTCGCATGTGTTCGACAAACCGGGCACGTACAAGTACTTCTGTTCGCTGCATCCGCACATGACGGGGACGGTCGTCGTGCAATGAGTCGCGTCAGCCGCGCGCCTTCGCGATCGCGGCGAGATTGCCCTCGCCGAATCCGTGATGCCCGCGCCGCTCGACGATCTCGAAGAACATGTCGCCGGGCTTGCGCTCGACGAACGTCTGCAGAAAAAGCTGCGGCGTGCCGTCTCCGAGAATCTCGCCGTCGACGAGAATGCCGCGCGTGCGCAGCTTTCCGATGTCGAGACCGTGGCCCGGCAGACGCTCGTCGATCTCGTCGTAATAGCGCGGCGGCGGCTGCAGGAAGCGCACGCCGCGCGCCATCAATGCATCGACGGAAGCGAAAATATCCGCCGATGCCAGCGCGATATGCTGCACGCCCTCGCCTTCGTGATCGGGCAGATATTGCTGCATCAGATCCGTGCGATAGGTGCCTTCCTCGTACACCGGAATGCGGATCGAGCCGCACGGCGAAAGCGTGACGGCGGAATCCTGCGAGACGTGCCAGTCCGGATGCACCTGATGAATCTCCGAGAAGTGCAGCACTTCTCGATAGAAATCGAGCCATTCCTGAATGCGGCCTGCGCCGACCGTCTGCGTGAAGTGGTCGACTTCGAGCAGGCCCGTGCCGTTGAGATCCGCGCGTGCTCCCGGAATCGGACGAAAGTCGATGTCGTAGATCGATGTCTCGCCGCTGTTCTTGCCTGGCCAGTGATCGACGAAATAGATATGCGAATCGCCGATGCCTTGAATCGCCGGAATCGCAAGCTCGTTCGGGCCGATTTTTTCGCCCTCGAAATCCCACGCGCCGTATTCGAGCGCGCGCTCGTGGGCGACCTGCGCATCGAGCACGCGAATGCCGATCGCCGCGATGCCGACGCCATGCGACTCGGCAAAGCGCGACGCGAACGAATCCGGCTCCGCGTTCAACAGAAAATTCATGCTGCGCTGGCGAAAGAGCGTCACCGCCTTGCTGATGTGCTGCGCGACGGGCACGAAGCCGAGCGTCTCGAACAGTCGGGCGAGCCCTTCAGGATCGGGGCTGGAAAACTCGACGAACTCCAGCCCCGCGATGCCGAGCGGATTGTCGCCGAGGTTCGAATCGGGCGTCGCGCGGGCGGAGGAAGAGGAGTCGGGCTGGGTCATCGGCAATACCTCGAAAATGTACGATCTGGTTCACGGACGCAAAACTACCACGACCTGCTGCTTCCGTGCGACCGGCGGCTTCATCCAAATGGCCGCGACGATGCGCCTAGAGTAGCGGCAGCGGGATTGCCGTGTCAAAGCCGGGGCCGCCCGACGCGTCCCGGCCGATCGTACGCGCCTTCAGGCGGCGAGGCGCGCCGCGCTCATCGACGGACGCTTCGCTTGCGGCGGAAACACGTTCCAGGTGCCGTCGTCATGGCGGAAGAAGATGATCGCGAGCGGGCCGCCCGGATGCTGCGCCTCGATGCAGACGTAGCGCGCGCCGGTGACATGCGAACGGCACAGACGCACGACGCGTGCCGGATGCGCGGCAGTCGGGGCGAGCCATTTGTCGACGGCCCAGTGCAGCGAGTTTTCGGTGGTTTGCATGATGGTCTCCTCGGAATCGATCGGCAAAACGTGAGGTTCAGGCTGCGAGCGCCACATTCATGCGGCGGCGGCGTTCGGCGGCGACATAGGCGCGGAAGAGTCCCGCCACGGCTCTGACGGCCGCGTGGGGATCGATGAAGCACGCTTGCACCTGACGGCTGCGGGCGCGGCCGTCGAGGCACCACGTAACGAAGTGCTCGCAGTTGTTGGTGAGCAGGTGATAGTTGTCTTCGCCGAGGCGGCTGCGGGCGCGGCGCACCGCTTCCATGCCGACGAACTTCGCGGCCGGGTTCTGGCGGATCGTGACTTCATGACCGGCGGCGAACTGCTCGACCGGGACTTCCTCGACCGGGCCGCGATGCAGCGACTTCGCGAAACCGGCATAGTGGATGACCATGCCGTTGCCGGCGTAGATGCCGTGATGTTCATAGCCGGAACGGCGCGTGACGAGTTCGGTGCCGAGCGCGGGTTCGTCGTCGAGCGAGAAGCCGTTCGCGGCGGCTTGCTGTTCGATCAGTCCGATTTGCTGGATGGTTGACATGGCTGGCTCCGATTTTTCTTTGCCTGGCGCCAGGTGTTTGTTCGGCGCCGGGTTGCCTAGCCTTTCGCATCTTCCTTGCCAGTTCCGATAAGCCATTGATTACGCGTGGTTATTGCGGAATCGGGAGCGTGTTTCGACGGCGTTGTGTTTTTCATCGGCCAACAGTTTTCTTGCGCGTTTGTTGGACCTGCTGCACCAGAATTCGCGTCGTGCGGGCCGATCGGACGCGCGCCGCGTGTGTTGGTTATGCGGCGCGACGCCAACATCGCTTGTTGGCGACGATCCAACGGATGCGATTCGGCACCCTGCCATTTCGTTTGCGCCGATGCCGCCAGAACGCCGCCCCATCGGCGATTCGGACGCAATCTCCGCCATTTGGCGTGCGTCGGCATGGGCCTTGCATTGATCCGTGCGTCCTGCTCACAGGCCATCCCGGAGAAACGACATGTGCGCCTTGACCGTCAGCGATCTCGAATACGACCGCGTGCTGGATCGCGCGGCGATGTCGGCCATCAGCGGCGGAGGCGGTGCGCCGTGGGTGTTCGGCTGGATCACGCCTTTCGTGGAGCGTTCATCGGGCGGCGGGGCCGCAGCCGGCGCGATTACCCTGGTCGATGTGACCAACAACATCTACGCGGTCACGAACAACATCACCAATAACGTGACGAACATCACGGTCGGCCAGATGGTCAATCAGTTTCAGAACGTCGCGGTCAGCAATACGGGCAACGGCGCGACCCTTACCGTCAGCCCGAATTCGGTCGCGGGGAATCGCGCGGGCTAAAGCGGTGCAGATCAAGATTCGCTTCGGACGCGCGTTGGTACACAATGAGCGGGATCGTCCGCAAGGCCCGCCCGACGCCGCGTCACCCACCATTCCGGAGGTTGCCGTGACCTTCACCACCGAGTTTCGATGGACATCCGCCGCCCGCACCGACACCGGCTGCGTCCGGCAGATCAACGAAGACGCGCTGCTCGATGCGCCCGAGCGCGGACTGTGGGCCGTCGCCGATGGCATGGGCGGCCACGCGGTCGGCGATCTGGCGAGCCGGATGGTGATCGAGAGCCTCGCGAAGGTATCGCCGGCGAACGATCTTGCGGGCACCATCGCCGATGCCCGCGCGCGTCTTCTCGACGTGAACGACAAGCTGCGTGCGGAAGCGGCGCGGCGCCAGGTGTCGCGCATCGGCAGCACGGTCGTCGTGCTCGCTGCGCGCGATGGCGCGTGCGGTTATGTATGGGCCGGCGACAGCCGCATCTATCTGCTGCGCCAGGGACGGCTCGTGCAGCTCACGCGCGATCACAGCCACGTCGAGGAACTGAAGGCGCGCGGGCAACTCACGGCGGAAGAAGCGCTGCATCATCCGGCGCAGCATCTGATCACGCGCGCGGTCGGCGCGCTCGATGTGCTCGAACTCGACGAGAACACGCTCGCCCTGAACGACGGCGATACGTTCCTGCTATGCAGCGACGGTTTATCGAACGAAGTCAGCGAAGCCGAAATGATGAGCGAGCTCGCGCCGGGCAATTGCGATGTCGCCGCGCAAAGGCTGCTGGAAATCGCGCTCGCGCGGGGCGGGCGCGACAATATTTCAGTGGTCGTCGCGCATGCGGTCGATTTGATGGCGACGGATAAGACGCAGGTGAATCCGTCGATTTAAAGGCGGCTCAACCGCCCGCCTCCTTGTTCTTCTGCGCCGCCGCTCGAAACTCCTTCGAATGCAGCCCGTGCTTTTTCAAAAGCATCTGCAGATGCGAGCGGTTCATCTCGTACCGTCTCGCAAGCTCGGCCACCGTTCCGCCGGTTTCCTGCAAGCCTCGTTCGAGAAACGCGCGCTCCGCTTCGTCGCTGGCGACGCGCTTCGCTTCCGCGAGCGAGCTCGCCGTCGCGATTCCGTTTCCGCTCGCCGCCGGCCCGCCCATTGCGAGCGAGAGCGATGACTTCGGCCGTATGTCGACCGGCAGATGATCGATGTCGGCCATATCGCCCGCAAGACACGCGAGGCGGTACACCACGTTCCGCAACTCGCGGATGTTCCCCGGATAGTCATAGTTGCGCAGAAAATCCCGTAGCCGCGGCGACAACTTCACCGGCCGGCGCTTCAATGTCGCGGCCGCTTCGTCGCCGAAATACGCGAGCAGCAGCGGAATTTCATCGCGCCGTTCACGCAAAGCAGGCAGCGTCAGATGAATGACGCTCAGCCGATAAAACAGATCCTCGCGAAAACGCCCCTCGTCGCAGAACTTGCGCAAGTTGCGATTGGTTGCCGCGACGATGCGCGTATCCACCGCGATGGGCTCGTCCGAACCCACGCGCTGAATTTCATGCGCTTCCAGTACGCGCAACAGCTTCACCTGCCCCTGCAAAGGCAGTTCGCCGATCTCGTCGAGAAAGATCGTGCCCGTGTGCGCGCTTTCGAATTTTCCCTTGCGATCATTGCTCGCTCCGGTGAACGCGCCCTTGCGATGCCCGAATAGTTCGGACTCCAGCAGATTGTCCGGAATCGCGCCGCAGTTCACCGAGATATACGGCTTGTCGGCACGCGATCCGTTCGCGTGAATGACCTTCGCCATCAATTCCTTGCCGGTGCCGCTTTCGCCATCGATCAATACCGGCAAGTCCGTCGGCGCGGCTTTTTCCGCGATTTCCAGCGCTTCCAGCAACTTCGGGTTATCGCCGAACGTGCCTTCGAATACGAAGCTGCGTTCGATCAGCGCCTGCCGCCGCGCGCCTGGCGGAAGATCGCGCTTCGGTTCGGCGGCCGCCGCCTGCACGAAGCGCTCCTTGTGCGACAGTTGCATGACTTCGTCGCGCAGGGTGCTCGCCTGCCGCAACAGCTTTTCGATCTCGGGACGCTCGAGCCGCGAGGTCCATCGAAGCGTCGAGCGCAAGATCTCGATCTTCTCGATGAGCCCCGCATACGAAATCGCCGATGACGCGGGCGCGCTGGTATCGCTTTCCGGTTGGTCGAGTATTTTCATGCTGCGCTCAGTTGCTTTTGCACGAGTTGGTAGTACATGCCCTTTCTCGCGACGAGTTCGTCATGCTTGCCCTGTTCGACGATGCCGCCTTCGTACAGCACGAGAATCTTGTCGGCGCGCATGATCGTCGAAAGGCGGTGCGCGATGATGACCGCCGTTCGCCCTTTCAAAATCTCCTGCATGTTGCCGAGAATATTGCTTTCAGATTGCGTATCGAGCGCGGACGTCGCTTCGTCGAATACGAGCAGACGTGGATCGTGATACAGCGCCCGCGCGATGCATAAGCGCTGGATCTGTCCGCCCGACAACCCTACGCCGCGCTCGCCGACCACCTGCTCATAACCGAGCGGCATCTTCGCGATGAACGCGTGCGCGTCGGCCATCTTCGCGACTTCTTCGATACGCCTTCTGTCCGGCGCTTCATCGCCGCTCGCGATGTTCTCCGCGATCGTCCCCGAAAACAGCAGGTTGCTCTGCATCACATAGCCGATCTGCGCGCGAAAGAAACCTTTATCGACGACGTTGATGTCGTAGCCATCGACGGTCATCTTGCCTTCGCTCGGCGCATAGAAGCCGACGAGCAGTTTCGCGAGCGTCGTTTTACCGGAGCCGCTGCGCCCGACGATCGCAATCAGCTCGCCCGGCTTGATATCGAAGCTGATGTTCTCCAGCACGTAGGGCGCATCGCCTTCACCATAACGGAAGTACACGCCGTTGAAACTGATATCGCCCTGCAGGTCGGGCAGCATGACGCGCTGCTGCATGTCTTCGGGCTTCTGCTCCGGCTCGATATCGAGCACGTCGCCGAGCCGCTCCATCGCGACGCCCGCATCGTTCAGCAGGCTCCACAAGTTGATGAGACCCATCAGCGGCGCGAGCACGCTGCCCATGTAGGCATTGAACGCGATCAGTTGCCCGATGGTCAGTTCGCGCGCAAGCACGAGATTCGCGCCGACCCATAACACGCCGATGGTCGTCGCCGCATTGAGCAACTGGCTGCACAAGCCCACCACGATATTGAAGCGCTGCGACTTGTATTGCACTTCGAGCGACTTCGCATACTTCTTTTCCCACTTGAGACGCACCGCGCGCTCGATACCCATGCCTTTCACCGTCTCGACGCCGCCGAGTGCTTCCATCAGATACGAACGCGCATCCGTTCCCGCTGAGAACGTTTCGCGCGCGTTCTGCTTGATGCGCGGCGTCGCGACGACCGTGAGCACCATCATCGGGATGACGAACGCAATCAGCAGCAACGTGAGCTTCACGTTGTAGAGGAACATGATCGTGAAGTAGATGAAGATCATCAGCAGGTTCAGCACGGTCGATACCGTCGATTCGGTGAGAAACGCGCGAATCGTGTGATTCTCCTGAAAGCGCGCGAACACATCGCCGGTCTTGCGCTTCGCGAAGAAGCCGAACGGCAGCGAGAACGTGTGCCTGAAGAACTGCGACATCATCGCGAAGTCCATGTTGCGGACCATGAAGTTCGCGAGATACGCACGTATCGTCGTCATGAGCTGCGTGAACAGGCTCGCGATGATGAGCCCTGCGATCAGCACATGAAGCAGGTTCACGTTCTGATGCACGATCACGCCATCGAGAATGTTCTGGATGATGAGCGGCGGTATCACGCCCAGCACTTGAATGACGAAGGTCGCGAGAAAGAGATGCAGCAGGATCTTCTTGTACGGCTTCAGATAGCCGACGAAACGCAGCCACGGCGAACGCGACACGGCCTTTTGCGTGAGATCCTGCCCCGGCGTGAAAAGCAGACACGTCCCGCTCCAGCCGCGCTCGAACTCGCCGACGGTCATCTTCCTGAAGTCGATCGCCGGGTCCGCGACCCATACGTTCTCGCTCGACACGCCATAGACGATGATGTAGTGGTATCCCTCCCAATGCGCGATGAACGGCATCTCGAAGCCGCGCAACGATTCGAACGTGCACTGCACGCCGCGCGTCGTGAAGCCGAGCGATTCGCCGGCGCGTGCGAGTGAATCCAGCGTCGCGCCGGATGTCGTGACGTTGGCCAGTTCGCGCAGCTTGCCGAGCGTCATGTTGATGCCGTAGTGACGGCAGATCATCGCGAGACAGGCCGCGCCGCAATCCATCTCCTCCGCCTGCTCGATCCACGCGAAGCGCTTGATGACGCGCTCGCCCAGTTCGGGCTTCGTGTGCAGATCGAGCATTGCGGGCAGCTTGCGGCGCTCGGTGATCTTCTTCTGCCGCTGCAATTCGCGCTCGGTGAAGCGGATGCGCTCTTCGAGCACTTCGCGCAGCTTCACGTTTCGCTCGATGATGAAGTGCACGGTCTTCTCGGGAATCACGAGCAGGCGCGTATCGGTGCTCGCGATGGCGGAGGCCATCTGCTCCTGGCGCATCACGCAGGCCTTCTCGCCGAAGATCTCGCCGGGACCGAGCGTCGCGAGCACATGCCGCTCGCCGCCCTCTTCGCGCACGATCCGCACTTCGCCTTGCCGCACGACATAGAGACGCCGGTCGTCGCGCGACTCCTGCTTGAGAATCTCCTTGCCTTCCGCGACACGCTTCACGCCGACGCTGCGCACGCATTCTTCGAGTTCGGCCTTGTCGAGCTTGCCGCGCAAATCGAAGAGCTTTGCGACGAAACCGCCCGCCGAGTTAATGGCGACATAGCTCGTGACGAAGGCGAGCGCGGCGGGATTCTTCGCGATGACGGGGTCGATCGCCGTGCGCGGGATGAACAGCAGCTCGGTCTTGCCGGAGGAGCGCACCGACGACTCATGGCGATAATCGCGCAGCATCGCGATATCCGCGAAGGTCTCGCGCTCCTTCTTCACCCCCATGCTGATTTCCTTGCCGTGCTCTTCGGTGAAGATACGCACGGACCCCGCTTTCACGATATAGAGTCCATCGGCCGCATCGCCCGCGTTGCACACGGTCTCGCCGAAACCGAAGCGCCGCGACTCCGCTTGCGCCGCGAATTGCTCGATTTCCTCGCGCGTGAAGGGCGAAAGAATCTCCACCGACGAAAGAAAGTCGGCAGGCGAATCAAGGCTCGATGGAGCGTCCATGTCGTGTCGCGTTCCGGTCGATCAGCGTGCTTCGATGACGTGTTCCTGCGCGCGCGCCATCATCCAGTCTTCGCGCAGCAGGCGGCGAATTTCCGCGGACACGTCCTCGTCGAGCTTCGCCGGATACTTCGCCGTCACCGCGAAAATCTCATACGATGCGCCGTCCGCCGATACGAACGGCCCGAGCAGATCACCGACCTCCGCGTTGAAGACTTTCGCCTCGACGTCCGGTTTCATCTGTCCGCGCATCACGCGGCCGATCACGCCGCCCGCGTCGCGCGTGTCGGCGAGCGAGTGCTCGCGCGCCATGTCGGCGAAGCTGTCGGGATCGTCGTTCAGATACGAGATCATTTCCTTCGCGCTGCCTTCGGTGTCGAGCAGGATATGACTGACTTCGATGCTGTCGAACTTCGGCGAGTTGAGCTGGAAGTACTCTTCGATCTCGCGCGCCGTGCCTACCTTGTCGAGCATCTTTTCCTGATACAGCGTGTCGGTGATGAAGACCTCGAACTCGTCGAGGCTCACATGCAGCGCATCGAGATAATTGTTCATGTCCGCCGCGCGATGCAGACCGCGAATGCGCCGGAACTGATCGGCGCGATTCTGGATTTCATCGTCGCTCACGGCGATACCCGACTTCTTCGCCGCGCGCACCGTGAGCTTGTCGCGCACGAGCTGCTCGATGAGACTGTCGAACTGACCATTCAACTTCAATAACCTGATGAATTCGCCGACGTCGACCACTTCGTCGTCGATACGCACAATCGCCGTCATATCGTTCTCCGTTCGGTTCCATGTTGAATTGCGCATCATGTTCGCGTTGCGGCGCCCGTGTAACCCCCCATATTTATCCCGCTACATTGCGGAACGGATCCAGCCCGAGATCGATGAGGCGACGCTCGCGCACGACGATCTCAGCGGTCGCCGTCATGCCGTAACGCAGCGGATACTTCGTGTCCGCGATCTGATAGGAATCGCGATCGAGCGTCACGCGTCCTTCGTAGACGGGTTGCTTGCTCGTCGGGCTCGGCTTGGTCGCGGGCGAAATGAACGCGAGCGTGCCCTCGATCACGCCATAGCGCTGATAAGGAAACGCATTGAACTTGAGCTTCACGCGCTGCCCTTCGCGCAGAAACGCGCGGTCGTGCTCGGCGATCTCGATCTTGAGCACCGGCTTCGCATTGGCCGGCGCGATGCCGCCGAGCGGCGTGTTCGCCTGTATCTTGTCGCCGGGCTGCGTCGATGTCACGTCCGTCACCACGCCGGACACCGGCGCGAGAATCAACAGGAAATTGTCCTTGTCGATGTTCTCGAACTTGATGCGCGCGGCCGCATCCGCGACGAGGCGCGCGGTCTGTAGTTGCAAACGCAACTTGTCTTCGGTGCTCGCGACTTCGCGCATCGCGGCTTCGTATTGCAGACGCAGGCTCGTCGCTTCCTGACCGCTCGTTTCCAGTTGACGCTTGGCCTGCGTGAAATCGTGACTCAGACGGAAGTCGAGTTCCGCGAGCCGCGATTGCTCGACGCGATACGCGCCGTCCGCTTCGAGATAGGCATTGCGTTTCTGATCGACCTGCGCTTCCGCAATGCCGCCGCCGCCCGGCAACGCGAGCAGACGCTGAAAGCGGTCGAGTTCGACCTTCGCGGCATCGCGGGCGCGGCGCGCGTTTTCGAGCGTGCTGCGCGCTTCCTGCAACTGCGCCTTCTGACCTTCCGCGAGCTTGCTCGTGCCTTCGGCCACGCGCTGCTGATGTTGATGCTCTTCCACATCCATCTGATCCTTGAGCGCGGCGATCTTGCGCTCCATCAGCAGCTTCTTTTCGGGGAACTGCTTCCATTCGCGCTCGGCATCGTCGAGCTTGAGCTGCGCTTCGAGCGCATTGGTCGCCGCTTCGATCGCACCGCGCGCATTCAGGCGCGCGACGACATCGTCCTTGCGCACGGGCTGCCCTTCGGCGATATAGAGATCGGCAAGCTCGCCGTCGATCGGCGCATAGAAACGCCGCACTTCCGATTCCGGCGCGAGCGTGCCTTGCGCCGTCACCATCACGTCCGCATGGCCGACGAACGACCACACGAGCGCCGACGCGACGAGCGCCACCATCGCGAAGACAAGGCCCTGCGTGAGCCGCGCGGGCTCCGCCGTGAGAATCGCGATGCCTTCGGCGCCGTGTTCGCCTAGCGCCTCCGACAGCGGCTTAAGGTGTGCGTCTCTCTTCACTGCTCGTGCCTCCGCCGATCAGACTCAGCTTGGTATTGAGAAGCCCCGGTTCGAGCACCATCCGCAGATCCTGCAGCGAACGCCGTTGCAGATCCGCTTCGGTGCTGATCTCATTGGCGAGCGCGGTCCACTTCGCCGTCGCGCTGTCCGCCTTAACCTGCCGGAAAATACGCATGCCGCGCGTGGCCGCGTCTTCCGCGTCGGACAGCAGCCGTGCCTGCGTCCGGAACACATCCGAGACGCCCGATTCGAGCCGCTGCGATCCGCCGATGCCGCCGTTCGTCCGATACTGCTGCCACGACGTTTGCGCCTGCGTCATCAACGCTTGCGCGCGGGCCGTCGCCCTGTCCTTCAACGCGGTGAATTCAGGCGCGACGGCTTTCGCGTAGAACGCGTCGCTCTCGAGATCGAGCGTCTCGTAGAACGACAGCAGCGCGTCTTCGTAGCCCTTCGAGCCGCGCGCCTTTTGCAGCTCGGCGAACTGCGCGGCCACGGCTTTCTTGTGCGCGAGTTCCTTCTGCACGGTCTGCGTCCACGAGCCTTGAGGCAGCTTTTGCAGCGCGTCGATCGCCTGCGCGCTCTGTCCGCGATTCCATGCATCCGCGACGCTCGTGTATTGCGCGAGCACGTCGGGCGGCGGCAACTGGCTCGCGGTCATCTGCCGAAATTTTTCCTGGAACGGCGGCGTCGAGAAATGGGCCTCGCTGACCGAACCCGCGAGCGGCGCGAGGCTCGCACCGTTGATGCTGCGTCGCAAGCCCGCGTAGGCATCGAGATCGGCGCGCACGCGATCGAGACCCGCGAGCCGCGGATACTTGTCCGCATATTCCTTCAACGCCGCGCCGATCGCATCGGGATCGTCCTGGCCGAGATTCTTCGCGATGCTCGCATCGAGCCTCTCGATGGCCGCGAGATACACCGAATCGTCGCTTTGCAGCTTGCGCAGATGACTCAGCGCGAGCGCATACGGATCGCGGAACTCGGGCACATAGCCCGCGATGCGGTCCAGATCGCGCTGATGTCCCGCCGCGTCCGCTTCCCAATGCTTCAGGATTGCGCCGATGCGCGGCTCGTCGCCGTACATGCGGATCGGCGCTTCGGCGCCGCCACGGCTCATCACAAAACTTTCCAGCTTGCCGATCCATTCGAGTTCGTCGATAAGCGAATGCACGTCTGCGTTGTGCTCGCTGAGCGAACGCATCTGCGCGATGATCGCGTCCGCGTTCGCGAAATCGCCCTTTTTCAGTGCAGCAAGCCAGCGCGGCACGTTCGACTTGAGCACGGCCTCGGTGTTCATCGACGTGAACGGCGCGTCCTTCGGATGCGTCTTCAGATAATCGTTCGTGACGGCCGCGGCCTCGGCGTACTCGCCGTGCTCCATCAGCGATTTGGCCTCACGCTCGTTCGAACCGCTATAGAAAAGCGCGGCGCCGACTGCAACGAGCGCCGTCAGCACGCACGCCACGATGATGCGCGTGCGGCGCGCGGCGCGCGCATCGTCGTTCGCGAGCACACGGCGCAACTCCGACACGAAGAGCCCGAACTTGCTGCGCTTCGCGGCGCGCGCGTCCGGGCGCTTTTCCTCGGCGGGTGTCGGCTGCGCCTCTTCGTTGACTTCATCCTCGCGCGCCGCGGCCTGATCGACGCAGAAGATGTCGAGAAACGAATGCGCCGAGCCGACGAAGGTCGTCTTGTCGCTGTCGGATTCGTCGTCGTGCGATGGCGCGGCGACCTGCGCGACGATTTCCGTGAGCGTCGATTCGCTTTCGTCGCCGTGCAGATGCACCACGTACGCGAAGTGCGTTCCGCCGAACGCGACGGTATCGCCGTTCTTCAGTTCGACCGCCGACGCGCCGAGCCGCTCGCCGTTCACGAACGTGCCATTGGTGCTGCCGAGGTCTTCGACGAACGGCGCGCCGCTCTTGATGAACACATGCGCGTGGCGCCGTGACACGTAATTGACCTGATGCGGATACTCATCGCGATAACGCGAAAACGTGTCGTCGCTCTTGCTGACGAGAAACGGAAACTGCGCGAGTTCGATCGGCTGAAGACCGAGATCGTCGCGCTGCGGCGTAAGCGTGAGGCCGATTGGTTTCGGCGCATTCAGACGCCGCGCGCGCGGCGCGAACTGCACGCGATACGACAGCTTGCTGCCGAACGAAATGACATCGCCGCTTCGCACGCGCGCGGGCGTCTCGCGCACGGGCGTGCCATTTACGGCCGTGCCGTTCTTGCTGGCGAGATCGGCGATATAGACGAACCCGTGCTCGATGAAGATGCGCGCATGACGGCGCGAGAGCTGCGCCACGGCTTCGGGCGGACTCGTATCGAACGGCGCTTCGGCGCGGCCGATAGCGAAGAGATTTTCGTCGATACGGATCTCCGTGAGTCTCTCCGCCAGCTCGCGCGCAAGCTCGCCATGCGGCGCGGGCTTCAGGACGACGTCGAACGCCTCGCCCACGCTCGGCTGCGGATCCGCCACGGAAAAGCCTTGAGCCATGTCCATGTCACGAGGTACGTCCAGCCGCTGCCGCCGACGCGCCAGAGGATTGCCCGGCAACGTCGGGCGCATGGACAAGTTGGACCGCGCCGTAATCGAAGTCATTTGCAGCCGGCGGCTGTTGAGAGTTTAAGTCACGCATCGTCGTAGTCAATCGTGCTGCACCGCTGCATCACGCCATCCATAAGCGATTCGGCACGATCGTTAGCAATTCATATTATTAATTTGGTGCACATTATTCATGGAGTGCTTCACTTCAATCCGTCCTTGCTTGCGCTTTGTACATCGACGGTCGGCCAGCCGCCGCCGAGCGCCTTATAAAGCGTCACCGTGTCCGACAGAATTTGCTGATGGTTTGCGAGCAGCGCGAGTTGCGCCGCGAGCAGCGTGCGCTCCGTCTCGAACACCTGAAGCTGCGAGATCACGCCCTCTTTCAGTTGCGCGTCGATCTGGGCGGCGACGATCGTCAACTGATCCACTTCCTGTTGCAGCTCGACGCGCTGCTTCGTATGCGAATCGAGATTGACCAGCGCGTTCTCCACTTCTTCGAACGCGTTCATCACCGTGCTGCGATATTGCTGTTCGGCCACCGTCGTCTGCGCCTCGGTCGTCTTGACGTGAGCGCGCACGGACGGATCGAGAATCGGGATATTGATGCTCGGCACGAAACTCAGCGTGAAGATCTTCAGGAGATCGGTCAGTTGAAAGCTTGCAGTGCCCGCGCGTCCGGTCAGGTTGATGGTCGGCAGTTGCGCGAGCTTCGCCTGGCCGACGAGGTCATACGCTTCGAGCACGCGATATTCGGCCGCGATCAGATCGGGGCGACGCGCGAGCAACTGCGATGGCAATCCCTCCGGCACCGGCGGAATCTGCACGCGCTTTTGCAGCTTGCCGTCGGGCATCCGGAACTCGCCTGCCGGCACGCCCATCAGCGTCGAGAGCGCGTTGTTCGCGAGATCGCGCGAGCGGCGCAACTCCAGCAACTCGCGCGTCAGCCGGTTGAGTTCGGCGCGCTGCGTGAGCACCTGCGTCTTCGGCACGAGGCCGTTCTTCTGCATGCCTTCGAAGATCGTCAGGATCTGCTGGTTGGTCGCGATGGTCTGCTTCTGCTGATCGATCTGATCGTCGAACTGGAGAATCTGGAAGTACGTCGTCGAGACGAGTGCGACGAGTTCGAGATAACCGGCGCGCCAGTCGGCCTCGGTCGCGCGGAATTCGGCTTTCTGCGCCTGCACGCCCTTCTCCACCGAGCCCCAGATATCGATGTCCCAGCTCACCTGCGTCGCCAGGTTGTACTGCTTCGAGAACTGCTGGCCGGTCGTCTTCTCGAAGCTCGCGCCCGCGCCGAGATCCATCGACGGCAACGCGCCCGCGCGCGCCTCGCCGATCTGCGCGCCCGCCACCTGGATGCGCGCGGCCAGCACCTTGATGTCGAAGTTGCCGCTGATGGCCTTTTCAACCAGCGAGTCGAGATACGGGTCGTTGAACTGCTTCCACCAGTCGGGCCGGATCGTGTCGGATGCGGCGACCTTCGCTGCGTCGGTCTTCGTGAAGGCGGTTTTCTCGGGCGTGTCGGGCCGCTGATACGTCGGCGGCGTCACGTCGATGCAGCCCGAAAGCAGCGCGGCTGCAACCAGCCCTAACGATGGCAACAAGGCTCGCACGATCTCGCTCCCGGTGAACGCGCACCGACGGTCAGTTTCATGGGTGAGAAGCACGGCGCCGGCCGTCCGGTCATTCAAGTAAATCACACGGCGCGCCGCGACTCCATACGGGTTAAGTCACGTTGCGCGCGCGTGCTCTTGAGGCACGTCGCGCGTCGTCGTGACGCGGTCCGGCGACGGATGCGACCCGCGCGCGAACCACTACGCCCGATGCTGAGGGCGGTGTTACGGCGAAGCTCCCCGCGCCCCGCCTTTGCTGCGACTACCTCGATGCTTACCGCACCGATATGCGGTTCATTCCTCGCGACGTTTCGCTTATGCGAGATCGCCCGCGATGCCGAAGTTCACGTTGGCGATGTTCTTCGCGCTCTGCGTCGGCGTGACCGTCGACTGCGACTTCAGCGCTTCGGCGAAGGCGATGTTGCTGCCGTTCTGATTGAACGTCGTCTGCGTCTGATTGATGATCTGCTGCGGATTGAACGGCATCGAGAGCGTCGTGCCGTTCATCGAGATGAAGCCGGGAAACAGGACCGCGGAGCCGCCGCGCACCGCCGACATTGCACGCGTGTCGAGATCTTCGGTGACGGGAAGGTCCTTGATGGTCAGCGTCTTCATTTCCGCTCTCCTTGGGTGCGCGTCGCGCATTCGGTGGTGGCTCGGAGCAACTTGTCTGCTCGCCGCCATTCAATGCACAGGCTGTGCCAATCGCGTCATGCGTCATGCGTTTTTCTCTGCGCGCCGTGCTGCATATGGGCTGCGCCGATTTACGCTGCATCTGTCCTTCTAAGCCGATGATGCTGCCCGCCCGACACTTCCGATCTTAACTGTCGGTTGCCCGGCGACACCCGTGCGATTTGCAGGGGACGAACGACCCCCTCCGCGATACGCACGCGGATACGAGTTGGATGAAAGCAATCGGGAAAGGCGCCGCTCGATGCATCACGCGGCGCCCGGACTTACTTGACGTAGATCGTGATCTTTCGGGAATAGACGGGCGGGTTATGCGGTATGTGCTTGTCATCGCCCATCAAAAGCTGAAGCGTGTGCTTGCCCGGCGGCAGTTCGATCATCGTTTCGGTTTCGCCGGCGCCGTAGTGCAGATGATTGCGATCCGATGGAATCTCCTGATCCATCGGCGGCAGGTCCACATCGATCAGCAAATGATGATGCCCCGTGTTCGGAAACTTCACGCCGCGCGGCGCGACGCCCATGAAACGCAGCCCGAACCAGACGCGGAACGGCTTGCCCGCGGGCACGGTCTGGCCATCGTTCGGAAAGCCGATGTACGCATACGCGTTGGCCGGCGCGGGCGTCGTCCCGGCGAGCGCATGAGACGCGGCGAACGCCGTCGCGAGCGTGGCGGCGACGAGGAGCGAACGCGGCAGCGCGAGCGCATCAGCGGATCGTTTTTTCATGTCATGTGCCCTCGGCAAGTGCACAGCTCATTTCACGATGATCGTGATCTTCTTCGAATACACCGGCGGGTCGTGCGGAACGTGGTTGTAGTCGCCCATCAGCAACTGCAAGGTGTGCTTGCCCGGCGGCAATTCGAGGCGAGCATCGGTTTCGCCCGCGCCGTAATGCAGGTGATTGCGATCGGACGGGATCTCCTGATCGAGCGGCGGCAGATCGGTATCGACGAGCAGATGGTGATGCCCCACGTTCGGCAGATCGACGCCCTTCGGACATACGCCCATGTTGCGCAAGCCCATGCGCACCCAAAGCTTGCCGCCCGTGATCACGGCCCCGTCCGGCGGCCAGATGATGTAGGCCTCGGCGTTCGGCGGCGCGGGCGTGCGGGCACGCGCGGCGGAAAACGACGAATCGGCGGCCAATGCGGCCAGGGAAGCCAGCGCGCCAAGCACGGTTCTTCTCAGCATGTTATGCACGCCTCTCTCGTTGAAAGGCCTCGCGGATGGGCCAGGGAAATCGCTCCGGGCACGGACGAACGCTCGTGCTCGAGCGCGATGCGGATTACCTGATGCTGCGTCGCTGGTTTTTAGATTAGGACGTAACGTTTAAAAAAGATACGGTCACGCGGGGGGGCCTGATTAACCTCATGACGGATACCTCCTTTCAGGGGATTAAGCGGCGTCTGAGCGCGTGCTATCGTTGTTGATGCCGTACCCGAAGCGTTGGCATCGCACGCGAATGCAGTGCGATGCCCTCCACTCAAAGCCGGACGGACAGGGTGTGAACATGTGGCGAACTCTTCTTATCGCGAGCGTTGTCCTGACGATCGGCCAGACGCTCGTATCAGCGAACGCGGCATCGGTCACAGCGCCGCCCTCTTCCCCGATCTCGACGATCGCACACGCGCCCCGTCATCTCGCGCTCGTGATCGGCAATGCCGACTATCTCGATCAGCCGCTCGCGAGCGCATCGCGCGATGCCGACGACATGAGCATCGCCCTGAACGCGCTCGGTTTCGACGTCACGCGCCGCACGAATCTCGACGAAGCCGCGATGCGCCAGGCACTCGATGCGTTCGCCGCGCGCCTCGGCCCCGACGATACGGCGCTCGTCTATTTCGCCGGCCACGGATTGCAGGCGGGCGGCGATGCGTTGCTCGTGCCGCTCGACGCGCGCGAGCAACGCCCCGCGACGCTCGTGCGCGATGCGATTTCCGCGCGGGACATCGTCGAGCGCATTACGCGGGCGCGGCCGGACGCGGCGAACATCGTCGTGCTCGACATGTGTCTCACCGATCCCTTCGAGACAACGCGCGCGCGGGCGTGGACGCTGCCGCCGCGCACGCTCGTCGCGTATGCGGCTGCGCCGGGCGATGCCGCATCCGAAGACGCGCGCAACGGGCGCTATACCGCGGCGTTGCTGCACGCGTTGGGCGCGCGGTCATCGGTGACGCCGGCGGCGTTCGCTGCGGCGGCATCGGATGTCGCGCGGGCATCGCATGGCGCGCAGCGGCCGTGGGTCGCGTCGACGCTCGATGACGGCTTCGCCATCACCGATACGACGTCGAACATGCGTATAGCGGACGCGACCGCCATCGTGCCTGCCGAATCCGCCAGCATCGTCCGCACGCGCGGCATTCTGCCGAAAGACAGCAACGAGCAGTACGAACTGACGTTCTGGGATTCGATCAAGGACAGCACCTATCCGAGCGATTACGAAGCCTATTTGAAGGCTTATCCGAACGGCCGATTCGCGGCGCTCGCGAAGGCGCGCATCGAGCGTTTGCGCGCAGCCGGAAATGCAAAGCCCGCCGCTTCCGCGCCACCTGCCGCGACCGCCGCACCGGCCGCACCCGCACCCGCACCCGCGCCGAAGCCGACGCCCGCGCCGTCCGCGCCGGCTACCGCTGCCGCGCCTGAAAAACCGCGCCCGAGCACGGCGGCAGCGCCTGCCGCGCCGCCCGCCGCCGTGACCACCAAACCGGCCGCCAAGACGGCGAGCGGCGGCGAGATCAAGGATTGCCCGGCGTGCCCTGTGCTGATCCCGATCGCCGCGGGCAGCTTCACGATGGGCAGCAACAACGACGATCCCGCCGAGAAGCCGCCGCATCGCGTGTCGGTCGGGCGTGCGTTCGCCATCGGCAAATACGAAGTCACCGTCGAGCAATGGAACGCCTGCGCCGATGCGGGCGCGTGCACGCGCGTCGCGCCCGAAGGCGAATCGACGCCGCCCGGCAACGCGCCGATGCGCAACGTGAGCTGGGACGACGCGCAGGTCTACGTCAAATGGCTGAGCAAGGTGGGCGGCAAGCCGTATCGCTTGCCGACGGAAGCGGAATGGGAATACGCCGCGCGCGGCGGCACGCAATCGACGTACTGGTGGGGCGATCAGATGAAAAAAGGCACCGCCGACTGCAAGGATTGCGGCGATCCGTACAAGCCCGAAGCGCCGACGCCGGTCGGATCGTTCGCCGCGAACCCGTACGGCCTCTACGACATGAACGGCAGCGTCTGGGAATGGGTCGCCGACTGCTGGCACAGTTCCTACAAGAACGCGCCCGCCGATGGCCGCGCCTGGGACGATCCGTCGTGCAGCGTGCGCGTGATTCGCGGCGGCTCGTGGCGCGAAGGCGCGGCCTACATGCAGTCGGCGACGCGCTTCAAGTACAGCTCGAGCGTGCGGCAATCGCAGAACGGCTTTCGCGTCGCGCGGGACATGGAGTGAGGTTCATCCGCCCAGCGCTTTCAGGATGATCTGCGCCTGCGTGTCCCGCTCGATTTTCTTGAGCAGCGGCAGCGCCGCCCGAAAATCGTCGGGCGTGCAGACTTGCTTGCCGAAGCGGGCGTCGAGCGTGCGCGATATCTGGATCACGTTGGTCGACGGATCGAATACATAGCGCGCGCGATAACGAAAAACATCGCTTGTCAGATCGAGATCGTCGGGCACTTCGGCGACGTGCGTCGTCTTCGGCAGCGTGATCTGCGCGGTTTCGTCGAACGTGCCGCCGATGCACAGATACGGCTGCGTGCGCGTGCGCTCGGCGAGCCAGTTGCGCACCGCCGTCGCGATGCCGCCCGACAGGCTCGACAGCGCGGGCAATGCCGTCGTGCCCGTCGGCCAGACGACGTCGTCGAGCGTGCCGCGCAGCGTCGTCGCGAACGGGCCGCCGGTTGCATCGACGTCGCTCGTCGTCAACGCGCCCGCGCCGCGCAGATTCGTGTAACGGAGCCGGTCCGCCGCGATCTGGTCGCGCCGTTGCGCATTCGCGAGACGCAGGTTGATCCGCTCGATTTCCGCGCTCCATCCCGCGTCCTCGACCCAGTAGGCGAAGTTCGCCTCGCCCTTGTCCGCGACCTCGATCTGCAGCCGTGCCGTGCGCGCGAGCGGCTGCGTCGCGGGCGTGCGGGCCAGCGCGCCGGTATTCACGAGCAGCGCGGGCCGGTCCATGTCGGCGAGCGGCAGAAAGCCGAATTCGACGCTCGCCGCCGTGCTGTCGGCGAACACGTTCAGATCCGGCAGCCAGGTGACGATGTGGTTGATCGCGCCCGATCCGTAACCCGGCACCGACGGCAGCGTATAGACCGAACCGAGCCCGATGAGCGCGGGCTCGTTGCGAATGCCGACGGCATCGAGCAGCGCGCCGTAGAGCGCGACGTGATCCTTGCAATCGCCGTAGCGATTCGCGAGCACGTCCGTCACGCGATGCGGCACGGCCGGACTCTGCCCGATGAACATTGCGACGTAGCGGATATGGTGACGCACCCAGTCGTAGAGCGTTTTGGCTTTGGCGCGGTCGTCGGCGGCGTTTTGCGTGAGCGATTGCGCGAGCGCGCGGATCGCGGGATCGGTCGCGCCCGGATCGGCGGCGGCGTCGCGGTAGGCCTTCGCGAAGCTCGCGTAATCGGGAAAGGTCGTGACCATCAGCCGATCGCCGTATTGCGCATAGCCCACGGAGCCGCTTTCGATGCGCGCGAAACGATCGTGCCGGTACGTGAACGCGTAACGCGTGCGCCCGTTCGCCGTGACGGGCGGCTCGGCGACATAGCCGCGCGCATCGGCATAAAGCGGCTTGTCGGCGGGCAGATCGAAGACGAGCGTCTGCTGCACGACGGGCCGCTGCCCCGGATCGACGTAATAGTTGAATTGCCCGGGAATGACCGCCGCCGCCTGGCTCTTGCGAAAACGCAGATGCACGGTCGAGCCGATGCCCATCGCCGGAAAGATCACCGCGCGCAGTTTCGCGTCCTGAAACGTCGGCGCGCCCGCCGAGCGCGGCTCCTGAACGTCGCGGATCTGATCCGGCGAGACGTCGTGGCGCGCGCCGCTCGCATCGATCGAATAGGCCTCGACGATCTCCACCTTCGACACGCTCTTGTCATACCAGACGTAGCGCTGCGCGATTTCGTCGACGCCCGCCGACGTGTTCGCGCGCAGCACGGTGATGTCGTCTTCGGTGAGCGAGCCGTCGCTCGCGACGACGAACTCATGAACGTCGCTGACGATCGTCGACGGGTCTTCGTCCGCCGCGACCGCCGCGCACGGCCACGCGCACGCGAACGCGATGTAGCACGCCATCCGGGAAATGTTGCGACGTGCCATGTCGAAGTGTCCGCGCCGCGCAAGGGAAAACTCATCGTACAGGAGGACATGGCGGCCGCGCACGCCCGTTCAACCGGATCAAAAGTGCGACGAATCCTGGGACGAATCGAAGCGCGCGACAATTTGTATCATATTGCGATACAATTTCACGATTGTCGCACGCTTGCTTTTCGCGCCCTCGATCCGGCCAGCCAGTGTGACCTTCCACTGACTCTTCCCGGAACGCTGAAAAGTGACGCGTATCGCATTGCTTCGCTGGCTCCAAGGCTTTCTTCCCGCTCCGGTCACGCTGCGCTGGACCGAGCGATTGCGCGCGGGGCTCGGCGCGCTGATCGGCATTGCGCTGACGGGCGGGCTGGCGCATCTGCTGATCGGCGATGCATCCGCGATTCCGTATCTCATCGCGCCGATGGGCGCGTCCGCCGTGCTGCTCTTCGCCGTGCCCGCGAGTCCGCTCGCGCAGCCGTGGTCGATCATCGGCGGGAACATCGTGTCGGCGACGGTTGGCGTCAGCTGCGCGATGTTCGTTCACGATCCCGTCGACGCTGCCGCGCTCGCCATCTGTCTCGCGATCTGCGCGATGTTCGCGCTGCGCTGCGTGCATCCGCCTTCGGGCGCGGTCGCGCTGACCGCCGTGCTCGGCGGGCCGTCGATTCACGCGCTCGGCTATGGCTTCGTGTTCGCGCCGGTGGCGATCCAGTCGGCGGCGCTGCTCGTGTCGGCGATCGCATTTCACGCGCTCACCGGGCATCGCTATCCGCACGGCCACGCCGCGCCGAAACCCGCGGTCGCGCCGCCCGGCGCCGACTCGTTCACGCGCGCCGACCTGCAGGCCGTGCTGTCGCGCCGCAGCGAATTGCTCGACGTCGATCCGGACGATCTCGAAGCGCTGCTTCGCGAAGCGCAGTTGCAGGCCTACGCGCGCCGGTTCACGGAGTTCACGTGCGCCGACATCATGTCGCGCGCGATCGTCTCCGTGACGCCCGAGACGAGCGCGCAGGCGGCGCTCGCGCTCATCGACAGGCATCAGGTGAAGGCGCTGCCGGTGATCGACGCGACGCGACGCGTGTGCGGCATCGTCACGCGCGCGGACCTGGCGCCGGTGCGCCGCGACGGCATCGGGCAACGCGCGCAGCAGGCGATCGAGCGGCTGATGCGCGGCCCGTCGACGACGCCGCCGCTCGTCGCCTCGCTGATGACAACCGACGTCTGCACCGTGAAGACGAGCACCGCCATCGCCGATCTGGTGCCGATGTTCGCGCACTTGGGGCATCACCACATTCCGGTGGTCGGCGCGCACGATCAGCTCGCGGGCATGATCACCGAAGCCGATCTGATCTCCGGCCTCTATCGACAATCGTTCGCGGGCGAGCGCAAGACCGCCTGAGCGCGTCCACTGAAATCCGATGAACACTCCGCGCAAACTCGACAAGCCGGACTTCGAGCAACTGTCCGAATTCCGCTATCAGATGCGGCGCTTCGAGCGCTTCTCCGAGCAGGCCGCGCAGAACGAAGGCATCACGCCGCTGCAATATCTGCTGCTCCTGCACATCAAGGGCTATCCGGGCCGCGAATGGGCAACGGTCGGCGAACTCGCGGAGCGGCTGCAATCGCATCATCACGGCGTGGTGGCGCTCGTCACGCGCTGCGAGGCGGCCGGGCTCGTGCGACGCGCGCAGAGCGAAGAGGATCGCCGTCAGGTGCGAGTGCATCTCGAAGCGCGCGGCGAAGAAGTGCTCACGCGCCTCGCCGCGCTGCATCGCGCGGAGATCAAGTCTCTCGATGGCGCGTTCCGCGTGCCGCAGATCGATTTCTGAATTCCTGGAGCGCCTTCATGGACCATCACAGACGTGACTTTTCGGTCAACGACCGGCTGCTGAAGATATGCGGACTCGCCGCCGTCATCGGCGGCATCGCCACGCTCGCGGCCGTCGTGCTCCTTGCGCTCATCCATCTGTTCACGAACCTGTTTTTCTTCGGCACGCTTTCGCTCGAGGACAACTCGCCCGCGCTCTATACGCTCGGGCCGTGGGTGATCGGCATTCCGGTGATCGGCGGACTGATCGTCGGCATGATGGCGCGCTTCGGCTCGGACAAGATTCGCGGACACGGCATTCCGGAGGCGATCGAGGCGATCCTGTTCGGCAAGAGCCGCATGTCGCCGAAGGTGGCGATCCTGAAGCCGCTGTCGTCGGGGATCGTGATCGGCAGCGGCGGGCCGTTCGGCGCGGAAGGCCCGATCATCATGACGGGCGGCGCGCTCGGCTCGCTGATCGCGCAATGCATCGACGTGACCGCCGCGGAGCGCAAGACGCTCTTGGTCGCGGGCGCGGCGGCGGGCATGACGGCCGTGTTCGGCACGCCGGTCGCGGCGGTGCTGCTCGCGGTCGAACTGCTGCTGTTCGAATGGCGGCCGCGCAGCTTTCTGCCGGTCGCGCTCGCTTGCGCGGTCGCGGGCTTCGCGCGCGCGGCGGTATTCGGTACGGGCGCGCTCTTTCCGCTCGAAACGCCGCCGCCGCACATGATTTCGCTGCTTTCGTGCCTCGTGGCCGGGCTGTTGTCGGGCGCGCTGGCGTCGGGGCTGTCGGCTGCGCTCTACAAGCTCGAAGACCTGTTCCACAAGCTGCCGATTCACTGGATGTGGTGGCCGGCGCTCGGCGCGGTGATCGTCGGTATCGGCGGATATCTCGAGCCGCGCGCGCTCGGCGTGGGCTACGACGTGATCGGCGATCTGCTGCATCAGCACATCGCGATTCAGGTGGCGCTGTCGATTCTCGCCGTGAAGGCGATCATCTGGGTCGTCGCGCTGGCTTCGGGCACCTCGGGCGGCGTGCTCGCGCCGCTATTGATGCTCGGCGCGGGCCTCGGCACCGCGCTCGGCGCGATCCTGCCCGGCCACGACACCGCGCTCTGGCCGCTCGTGTGCATGGCCGCGACGCTCGGCGCGACGCTGGGCGCGCCGCTCACCGCGATCGTCTTCGCCTTCGGCCTCACGCACGATGCGAACGCGCTCCTGCCGCTGCTCGCCGCGACGCTCGTCGCGCACGGCTTCGCGACCGTCGTCATGAAGCGCTCGATCATGACCGAGAAGATCGCGCGGCGCGGTTATCACATCTATCGCGAATACGGCGTGGATCCGCTGGAGCGCCATCACGTCGATGAAGTCATGACGCGCGACGTGCTGACGATCGACGCCGCCACGCCGCTTTCCGACGTGCTCGCGAAGCATTTCGGGCCGCAACAGGTGCATCGGGCGTATCCGGTGGTGCGCGAAGGCGTGCTCGTCGGCATGCTGGACCGGGCGTCGCTCGGGACGTTGATCGGGGCGTCGCCGCTGGCGCAGTCGGGCGTCAGCATCGGCGATGCCTTGCAGCGCATGGAGCACGGCGCGCCGGCGTTCGCGCTGCCGGGCGAGCCGTGCCGCCTTGCCGCGACGCGTCTCGCCGTGCATGAACTGGAGCGCCTGCCGGTGGTCGCGGACGAGGCGTCGCGGCGGCTCGTCGGCATCGTGTCGCGCAGCGATCTCGTGAAGCCCGCACGCGCGCACTTCGACGAGGAACATCGGCGCGAGCGCTTCAGGGGCTTTCGGCGGACGGCGCCGGCGCTGAAGAAGCACTGAAGGATGCGAGGTCGGCGCAGAGATCGGCGAGCGGCTGCGTCCAGTCGCCCAGTTCGGTCTGACGATACAGCCGCATCGACGGATACCACGGCGTGAAGCGCTGACAGTCGAGCCAGCGGCTGTCGCAGGCCCGCGACAGCAACACCCGCACCGGCCGATTCAGCGCGCCGGCGAGATGCCCCGTGCCCGTATCGATGGTGACGAGCAGATCGAGCTTCTCCAGCACGCCGGCCGTGTCGCCGAAGGTCGAGAGATGCGGCGCGATATCGGTCACGCCGTGGCGGTTCATGAACGCGCGTTCGTCGTCGCCGAGTTCGCCGACTTGCAGCGAATAGAACTGACAAGCCTGATTCGTCAGCAAGGATTCGAGCCGCTGAAGCGGCATCGAACGATACGGTTCGTGCCGCACGCCGCTCGCGCTTCTCCAGATCAGGCCGATTTTCGGGCGCGTCGTTTCGACGTTCAACAGCGCATTGGCGTCATCGGACAAACGCTTGGCCGGATCGATGGCGATGCGCGCGGCGGGATTTTCCATCGGAAAGTATGGCGAGCGTTGATAGCGCGCGTAGAGACTGAAACCGAAGGTCACGCGATCGCAGCACGCGAGTTCGGCCGCGCGCTGCTCTTGCGTCGCCATCGACAGCTTGACCTGCTCGCTCTGTCGGAAGACTTCCTCCCAACCCGAAAATTGCTCGGAGACGATCATGCTCGCCCCTTCGCGCAGCAGCGCGTCGATGTAGCGCGAGAACTGCACGAAATCGCCGAAGCCGCCCTCCGCGGAAATGAAAATTCGCTTGCCCGCGACGGACTCGTCCATGCCGAGCAGCTTGTCCGGGAGCGCGCCGGCCCAATCGGGATCGGATTCGAGAACGAGTTGATGAAAGACTTCGGCATACGATCTGCCGCGGATCGTGCGATAGCGTTCGTTCGCCGCGTGAAACTTGCCGAGGGCGAACTGCACCATGCATAGCTCTTCGGTCAGCGCGTATCGATTGGCCTGCGAAAGCGGCTCTTCGAGTCCGAGCTTCAGGAATTTCTCGGCTTGCGCGTGCATCCCGAGAAAGCTCAGGTCGACGCCGAGTTGGGCAAGCCAGCAATCCGGGTTCGCCGACGCGGCGAGTTGCCCGGCGAGCGCACAGGCTTCGGCGGCGCGTCCTGCTGCTCGCAAAGTGCGGATGAGGTCGAGCGGCGCCATGTCTCGTATGTTGTCGATATCGGCCATGCTGATTTTTTGTAGGAAGGCTGCGGGCGGGAGGCGGTATGTTAGTTCCCCGATGCATCGCGAGCGCAAAAAAGCGTCAATCCAAGGTAGATGTATCGGCCCAATGGGGGAAGGCACTTTGCGTCAAAAGGCGTTTCGGGGAGAGAAAGAATCGTGGGTGGCGCTGGGCTGTGCCGATGAATGCATCGGCGTCGGATTGCGCGTTCGCTGACGAACGTTCGAAACGGATCGCCCGATGTTCTCTACTATGCAAACTCTCCCGCTGACATCGCCCCGCCCATGCCCAACCGCCGCGCTTTCCTCCGCCTGACCGCCGCCGCGCTCGCCACGCAGGCATTCGACACGGCACAGGCAGCCCAACCCATGCACACCCGCCCGATCCCGTCGACGAAAGAGCCTTTGCCCGTCATCGGCTGCGGCACCTGGCGCACCTTCGACGCCGGCGACGACCCCGCCCGCCGCCGCGAGCTCGCCGAGGTCCTGCGCGCGCTTTTCGCCGCGGGCGGCTCGGTAATCGATTCATCGCCGATGTACGGCTCCTCCGAAGCCGTCGCGGGCGCGCTGCTCGCGCAATCGCATACGCGCGACAAAGCGTTCATCGCGACGAAAGTCTGGACCGACGGACGCGAGGCCGGCATCGCGCAGATGGAGCAATCGCTGCGCTTGTGGCAGACCGATCGCGTCGATCTCATGCAGATTCACAATCTGCTCGACTGGCGCACGCATCTCGCCACGCTGCGCGACTGGAAAGCCGCCGGCAAGGTCCGCTACATCGGCGTCACGCATTACACGTCGAGCGCGTTTGCGCAGGTCGAGGCGGTGCTGCGCTCGGAGCGCATCGATTTCGTGCAGATCAACTACGCCGCCAACGACCGCGATGCCGAAGCGCGCCTTCTGCCGCTCGCCGCCGAGCGCGGCGTCGCGGTCATCGTGAATCAGCCGTTCGGCGGCGGATCGCTGCTCGCTAGCCTGCGCAACCGGCCGCTGCCGGATTTCGCGCAGGAAATCGGCTGCACGTCGTGGGCACAGCTCCTGCTGAAATTCGTGCTGGGCAACCCGGCCGTGACCTGCGTGATCCCCGGCACAGGACGCCGCGAATACATGATCGATAACGCGCGCGCGGGCATCGGCAACTATCCCGATGAAGCGATGCGAAAGCGCATCGCCGATGCGGTCGCGTAAGGAGATGAGCATGAGCGATCCGTACGACCTGCAGCGTTTCGTCGACGCACAGGAAAGCGTCATCGACGACGTGCGCGCCGAGCTTTCCGCCGGCCACAAACGCACGCACTGGATGTGGTTCGTGTTCCCGCAGATCGTCGGCCTCGGGCACAGCGCAATGGCGCAGCACTACGCGATTTCGTCGCGCGACGAAGCCCGCGCCTATCTCGCGCATCCCGTGCTGGGCGCGCGGCTCGTCGAGCTGACGCGCATCGTCAACGGGCTGCAGGGACGCACTGCCGGGCAGATTTTCGGCTATCCGGACGACATGAAATTCCATTCGTCGATGACCCTTTTCGCGCACGCCGCCGACGATCCCGCCGTCTTCGAAGAAGCGCTGCGCCGATATTTCGACGGCCAGTCCGACGAGGCGACGCTTTCCCGCCTGACATGACGGGCATGGCCGTTGCGCTTCGGGAAACGTCCACTTTTTCCGGGAGCGCAAGCCATGGGCCAATCCTTCAAGCTGCACGATCACGTCCGCTGGAATACGCCGCAAGGCGAAACGACGGGCCGCATCGTGCGCATCGTCACCGAGCGCGCGACGCTCGACGGCCACACGGTCAACGCATCGCACGACGATCCGCATTTCGAAGTCGAAAGCGACAAGAGCGGCAAGCGCGCCGTTCACAAAGGCGACGCGCTCAAGCGGATCTCGCATTGACCGCGCGCACCGCACGTTCGCACTATTGCAGTGCGCGCGACGCCACCTGACACCGTTCCTGCAGAAACCATGATAAACGTTCAAACTTCTACCGCGCTGGAAGCTTGAATCGCGCATTTCAATTGAACCGGATTGCCCCAATCCTTTGAGGAATCGAACCAATGAAATCGAAACTCGTGGCACTGCTCGTTGCATCGTCGGCACTTGGCCTGACTTCCACGGCATCGTTCGCCCAAGTCGCAGGCACGCAGCCGCTCGGCGTATCCGTCGAAGTATCGACCGCCATCATCGATGGCTGGAGCATCAAGAAATCCGTGTTGAACAAGCCGGTCGTCAACGAACAGGGACAACGCGTCGGCGTCATCAACGACATCATCGTCGCGCCCGACAAGTCCGTTTCGTTCGCGATCATCGCCGCTAACAAGTTCCTCGGCGTGGCGCGTCACGACGTCGCGATTCCGATCGAGCAACTGGACGTGAAAAACGGCCAGTTCGTGCTCGCGGGCGCGACCAAGGAGGCGATCAAGGCGCTGCCCGAGTTCCAGTACAACAAGGTGAAGGCGACGCCGATCCCGCGCGCGCAATTCGAGCATCATTGATTCGCCGTAGTGCCTGACGGGGCGGCCGCGCGCCGCCTCGCCCGAACTCAACCGGAGCCAGCCGATGTTCAAAGCCCTCATCCTCGACAAACAGGACGACCGCACGGTCGCGTCCATTCAGTCGATCGACGAAGCCCGACTCGCTTCATCCGGCGATGGCGGCGACGTGCTCGTGCGCGTCGACTTCTCCACGCTCAACTACAAGGACGGACTCGCGATCACCGGCAAGGCGCCCGTCGTACGCACCTGGCCGATGGTGCCGGGCATCGACTTCGCGGGTGTCGTCGAGACGAGTTCGCATCCGGATTACAAGCCCGGCGACAAAGTCGTGATGAACGGCTGGGGCGCCGGCGAAACGCATTGGGGCGGGCTCGCGCAGAAGGCGCGCGTGAGCGCCGCTCATCTGATCGCGCTGCCCGCGAACATCACGACGCGCCAGGCGATGGCCGTCGGCACCGCGGGCTATACCGCGATGCTTTGCGTGCAGGCGCTGGAAAAGCACGGCATCGGCGCACAGGACGGCGACGTGCTCGTGACGGGCGCGAACGGCGGCGTCGGCAGCTTCGCGGTCGCGATTCTGGCAAAGCGCGGCTATCGCGTGATCGCGTCGACGGGCCGTCCCGAGGAAGCCGCGCGGCTGCGCGAACTGGGCGCGGCGGATATCGTCGAGCGCGCGACGCTTTCCGAGCCGGGCAAGCCGCTGCAGAAAGAGCGCTGGGCGGCGGCCGTCGATTGCGTCGGCAGTCACACGCTCGCGAACATCTGCGCGAGCCTGCGCTATGGCGGCGCAGTCGCCGCGTGCGGCCTCGCGCAAGGCATGGATCTGCCGGCGTCGGTCGCGCCGTTCATCCTGCGCGGCGTCGCGCTGCTCGGCGTGGACAGCGTCTACGTGCCGCGCGAGCGGCGCATCGCGGCGTGGCGGGCAATCGCCGATGAAGTGCCGGTCGCGACCATCGAAAGCGTCGCGACGACGATCCCGCTCGCCGATGCGCCCGACGTCGCCGCGCGTCTGCTGCGCGGCGAGGTGAAGGGGCGCGTGATCGTCGACGTGAACGCCTGAAGCGGCGTCAGAACGTGCTCCAGCCGTCGGCGGTGGCGGGCTGCGCCACGGCCGCTTGAGCGACGCGCGGCGCGGGTTTCGCAACCGGCGTGCGCGGCGCGTGCGCCACGCGCGGCGCGGCCTGCGTGATCGCAGCCGCCGCGCCGTCCACCGTGAAGAACGCGACCGCCTCGTTGAGCCTGCGCCCCTGCTCTTCGAGCGACGTCGCGGCGGCGGCGGCTTCTTCGACGAGCGCGGCGTTCTGCTGCGTGACCTCGTCCATCTGCGTGATCGCGAGATTCACCTGCTCGATGCCGCGCCCCTGCTCCGCGGACGCCGCCGCGATCTCCTGCATGATGTCCGTCACGCGCGCGACGGCCTGCGTCACTTCGGCCATCGTCGTGCCCGCTTCGCTTGCCAGCAGCGAGCCGTCGCGCACCTTGCCCACCGAATCCGCGATCAGTTCCTTGATTTCCTTCGCCGCCGTCGACGAACGCTGCGCGAGGCTGCGCACTTCGCTCGCGACGACCGCGAAACCGCGGCCCTGTTCGCCCGCGCGCGCCGCTTCCACGGCCGCGTTGAGCGCGAGAATGTTGGTCTGGAACGCGATGCCCTCGATGATGCCCGTGATATCCGCGATCCTGTCCGAGCTGTCGCTGATGCCGTTCATCGTGTTCACGACTCGGCCGACGACATCGCTGCCCTTCTTCGCGATATCCGACGCGTTCGATGCAAGCGAACTCGCCTGCTGCGCGTTCTCGGCGTTCTGACGCACCGTCGACGTGAGCTCTTCCATGCTCGCCGCCGTCTCCTGCAGGGAAGCGGCCTGTTCTTCGGTGCGCTGGCTCAGATCGGTATTGCCGGTCGCGAGCTCCTTTGCCGCGCCGCCGACCGCGCCGCTGCTTTCGCGCACGCGGCTCACGATGTCGGTGAGGCGCGCGTTCATCGTGGCGAGCGCGCGCAGCAAATCGCCCGTTTCGTCCTTCGTATTCGCGACGATGCGGCTCGTCAGATCGCCGCGCGCCACCGTCTGCGCGATGCCGACCGCCTCGCCGATCGGCGCCGTGATCGAGCGCGTGACCAGCACGCCGCCGATCACCGCGAAGAGCGCCGCCACCACGCATAGCGCGATCAGCACGTTGCGCTGCGTCCGATAGCTCGCCTGATCCGCGCGCACGATTTCCTCGCGGCGCGTCGCGGTGTAGGCCGCGTAGTCGTCGGTGGCCTTGACGAGTTGCGCGAGCAGCGGACGGCACTCGTCGTCGAGCGCCGTCACCGCTTCCTCGTGCTTGCCCGCGAGCGCCAGCCCGGCGATCTTCGTCGCGACGGGACCGTACAGCGCCTCCACGCGCATCATTTCGGCGGCGAGACTCTTCGCCTTGTCGCTCGTATCGCTCGCGCT
Source organism: Caballeronia sp. LZ028 (assembly GCF_031451415.1). NCBI lineage: Bacteria > Pseudomonadati > Pseudomonadota > Betaproteobacteria > Burkholderiales > Burkholderiaceae > Caballeronia > Caballeronia sp. LZ028. The sequence goes on from NZ_JARUXN010000004.1 coordinate 880,499, forward strand.
GGCGAGCATGTCGTTGAGTTGCTTCAGGCGCGCCTGCACGTCCTCGTGGGCGCGCGTGGCTTCGGCTTGCTCGAGTTCGATATCGGACGGTTTCGTGACGAGCACGAGATTGCGCGCGGCGATCGCGCGGCGGTCGACGGCCGTGCGAATCTGACCGGCGACATCGGCGCGCGCGTTGATGCCGTTGACATAGTCCGCGAAGCCGTCCGTCGCGACGGACAGCGCGCGCAGCGACATGCCTGCCACCAGCACGACCAGCACCGCCAGAATGCCGAAGCCAGCGATCAGCCTGTTCTTGATCGTGATGTTCTTGAGGTTCATTTTCAGGGTTCTCTCAGGGTCCGTTCGGGGGACATACGGCGTCCGTGTGATCGCTTCGCGCGGCATACTGCGACAGGAGCGAACGATCGAGCGCAAAAGATGCGCGACGCTCTAAAGCTGATTACGGCTCACGATTTTTGGACTGAAGGGAAAAGATGCAAATAGTCTGCACTTTGTCCACGACGTTCGGTAATACCGTTACCATACAGATGCGCGAAGTTAGGTAAGCATTTCATTTTCTTTCCACGAACTTCTACATTCCGATGCCCGAGATCCTCGATCACCGCACGCCCGGATTCGCCGATGCGCTCGCGACGCTTCCGCCGACGCCAACCGCCGGTCTCGCCACGAACGAACGCTACTGGGATGCGGTGCGCGCGCTGTGGCGTCACTCCGACGAGCTCATCAACCTTGAGAACGGCTTCTGGGGTGCGATGACCGAGCCGGTCAAGGCGATGTTCCATTACTGGACCGAGCGCGTGAACCGCGAGACGACGCTTCTGATCCGCCCGCATCTGATGTCGCTGTATCAGGGTTTGCGGGAGCGCGTCGCGATGGAAATGGGCTGCGCGGTCGAGGAGATCGAGCTGACGCGCAACGCGACCGAAGCGCTGCTCGCGCTCATCAGCGGCTACAACCGCCTCGCGCCGGGCGACACGGTGCTCTACAGCGATCTCGATTACCCGTGCGGCAAGGACGCGATGGAATGGCTGCGCGAGCGGCGCGGCGTCACGCCCGTGCGTATTACGATGCCGGAGCCCGCGACGCGCGAAGCGGTGCTCGACACCTACGCGAAGGCGCTGCGCGCGCATCCGCGCACGCGGCTCGTGCTGTTGTCGCACGTCTGCTTCGCGACGGGCCTCGTGATCCCGGTCGCGGAGATTTCGGCGATGGCGAAGGAAGCCGGCGCGGACGTGATCGTCGATGCCGCGCATTCGTGGGGGCAACTCGCTTTCGACGTGCCCGACTTGAACGCGCCGTTCGCCGCGCTGAACCTGCACAAGTGGATCGGCGCGCCGCTCGGCTGCGGCGCGATCTACATCCGGAAGGGACACGTCGCGTCGATCGATCCGTATCTCGGCGACCGCTCCTGGCCCGCCGACGATATCCGCGCGCGCGTGCATACCGGCTCGCCGAACTTCGCCGCGTGGTTCACGCTGCCGTCGGCGCTGGACGTGCATCGGCGCATCGGTGCGAAGGCGAAGGAAGCGCGTCTGCGTGCGTTGCGCGATGCCTGGGCGAAGCCCGCGAGCGAGCTTCCCGGCGTGCAGATCCTGACGCCGCACGATCCGTCGATGACCGCCGGCATCACTGCGTTCCGCCTGAACGGGCGCGCGACGAAAGCAGGTTGCGATGCGATCGTCGCCGCGCTGCGCGATCGCTTCTGCGTCTTCACGGTGACGCGGCCCGGCCCCGACGCGGGCGAAGTCGTCCGCGTGACGCCCGCGCTCTTCTCGCGCATGTCGGATGCCGAGCGTCTCGTCGAAGGCATCGCGGCGCTTGCGCGCGAAGCGAAGTAAGCGTCAGCGCGTCACCGGCCGTGCGTCGAGATGCTCGATCAGGCGTTCGAGCGCGTCCGAGCACGGCGCTTCGACTTTCAGCGCGAGGAGCGCGTCGGCGCGTGTCTTGCCGATGTTGATGGCCGCGATCGGCTTGCCGCTTTTCGCGGCCCACTCGCAAAAGCGATAGCCCGAATACACCATCAGCGATGAGCCGACGACGAGCATCGCATCGGCGGCTTCGAGCGAGCGTGCCGCGTCGTCGACGAGCGCGCGCGGCACGCTCTCGCCGAAGAACACGACGTCGGGCTTGAGCACGCCGCCGCAGCGCGTGCAGCCGGGCACGTCGAAGGCGGCGAAATCGAGATCTTCGATATGCGCGTCGCCGTCGGGCACCGCGGGCGCCGTATAGCCGACGAAATCCGGATTCGCCGCTTCCAGCATCCGCTGCACGGCCGCGCGCGTATGCCGCTCGCCGCATTCGATGCAGCGCACTCGCCCGATATTGCCGTGCAGCTCGATCACATCGGGATTGCCGGCGCGCGTGTGCAATCCGTCGACATTCTGCGTGACGAGCCGATGTACCCGGGAACGCGCGGCGAGCGCGCGCAGCGCGTGATGCGCGGCGTTCGGCTGCGCGTTCTGCACGACCGGCCAGCCGATGAGGCTGCGCGCCCAATAACGCCGGCGCGCGTAGTCCGAACCGAGAAAGTCCTTCAGCAGAATGGGCGCGCGGCCCGTGCGCTGGCCTTCGCGATCGCGATAACAGGGAATGCCCGATTCCGTGCTGATGCCCGCGCCCGACAGCACGAAAAGCCGCGGATGCCGCTCGACGAATTCATGAAGCTGCTGCACTTGCCGTCCTTTTTTCGCTTGTCCGAGCGATTTGCTCTGGTGGAAATATAAGGCGAAACCGCCCGCGCCGCTGGCTGCGCATCCGGCCTTACCACTTTTTCGATATTGAAATTGGCTTGACCAAATCGGCGCGCATCGTTAGATTGACGGACGCCCCACTCCAACGACATATCGAGACATCCAGCATGCTGACCGTCATCTGCGAAACGCCCGGAACCCTGAAAGCCGAACAGCGCGAGAAACCGCAGCGCGCCGACAACGAAGTGCTGCTGCGCGTGAAGCGCGTCGGCGTGTGCGGCACGGACCTGCACATCTTCACCGGCAATCAGCCATATCTGTCGTATCCGCGCGTGATGGGCCACGAGTTGTCGGGCGTGATCGAGGAAGCGGACGCATCGAGCGGGCTGAAGGCGGGCGACACCGTCTACGTGATGCCGTATCTGTCGTGCGGCAAGTGCATCGCGTGCCGTCAGGGCAAGACGAATTGCTGCGTGAACATTCAGGTGCTCGGCGTGCATCGCGATGGCGCGTTCACCGAATATTTGAATCTGCCCGCGCAATTCGTCCATAAGGCCGAGGGCGTCACGCTCGATCAGGCCGCGATGGTCGAATTCCTCGCGATCGGCGCGCACGCCGTGCGTCGCGCGGACGTGCAGCCGGGGCAGCGCGTGCTGGTTGTCGGCACGGGTCCGATCGGCATGGCGGCCATCACCTTCTCGCGGCTGCGCGGCGCGAACGTCACCGCGCTCGATACGCGCGAAGACCGGCTCGCGTTCTGCAAGCGCGAACTGAAAGTGGACGCGACCGTGCAGATCGGCGAGCAGGACAAGGAACAACTGTCGACGCTCACGAATGGCGAATTCTTCGATGTGGTGTTCGACGCGACCGGCAATTCGCGCGCGATGGAACGCGGCTTCGAATTCATCGCGCACGGCGGGAAGTACGTGCTGGTGTCGATCGTGCCGGATCGCATTTCCTTCGCCGATCCGGAGTTCCACAAGCGCGAAGCGACGCTGCTCGCGAGCCGCAACGCGACGCCCGAGGACTTCGAGACCGTGCTCGCCGCGATGCGCAAGGGCGAAGTGCCGACGGATGCGCTCAACACGCATCGTCTGACGCTGAGCGATGTGCCGACGCAGTTCTCGTCGCTGCTCGATCCGAAAGCGGGCGTCGTGAAAGCGATCGTCGAATGCTGACGGGTTGAATCAGGGCGCGCCGCGTACAAAGCGCGGCCGTCCTTGCGCGTCGTGCCACGGCTCGGCGCTTTTGCACCAGATTTCGTACTGCGGCGGATAAAGGCCGGTTTCATCGAAGATGCCGGTCGGCACCTCGATTTCGTCGACGCCGTCGAACGCCAGATAGACCGGCGATCCGCACAGCGGGCAATGATGCCGCCTGCCCGTCGCGGAGCTCGCCCACGCGACCGTTTCGCCCGTCACGGCAAACGCATGGCGCGGAAAGATCGCGTAAACGCCGAACGGCGCACCGTGGATGCGCCGGCACGTCATGCAGTGACACAGATTCACTTCCTTCGGCGCGCCCGCGACGCGCACCCGCACCGCGCCGCACGCACATCCGCCTTCGTGAAGCGGCTGATTCATCGGGTGAAGTAGCCGCGGTTCTGCATGCATTCGCTGTAGGCGCGCCAGTAGCGCGTCATCGGCGGCTCGGGCGGCGGCAGCGGCGGCATCTTCATGTCGCCGCCGTAGATCGCGTCGGATGCGCCGGATGCGCCCGCCGCCATCGATGCGGGCATCGCCGGCATGCCGGGCATCGCGCCGGATGCGGGATGCGGCAAGGCGGTCACGCCCGTCGCGCCGGACGCACCCGACGCGGCGATCGCCGCCGATGCGCCCGATGCAGGCGCCGCCGCAGACGCCGCGAGCGCACCCGATGCGCCCGCCGCACTCGCCGGCAACGGCGGCTCGACCGGACGCGGCGGCGTGAGCGTGCGCGTGTCGCGCTGCGCCTGAGCGTCGCGCGATGGCGCTTGCGACTCGCGCGCCATGTTCACTTTGGTCGTCTGATTGGCGTAGCCGTAGCAGGCGGCGTTATCGATCGATTGCTGCCACGCGCTCTGGCTGCGGCCTGGCACGGTGAGCGGCTGTTGCGCGAAGGCGGCGCCACACGCCGCGAGCAAAACGAATCCCGCGTAAGTGGAAGGTCTCATTGGCTTGCAGTTCCCCGATGCGGTTTTATTAGTCGTTGCAGTTTCTTGCGCCGCTCGGACACACTTCGAGCGACGCGAGTCTGCGCCGGGCCTGCTGTCAAGGATACCGCGCCCGCCGAACCGTCCACGCCAGAAGCACTGGCATCTTCCGCCAACTTTCAGACGATGCGCGGCGCGGCGCACATTTGCCGCGATGAACCGCGCATCAGAACTTCATGCCGACGCCAAGGCCGATCACCCACGGATCGATCTTGAGCGAGCCGAGATCGGCGCCGCCCGCCGATGCGCTCGTTCGCATCCAGATCTTCTTCACGTCGGCGTTGACGAACAAATTCTTCGCCACCTGTACGTCGACGCCCACCTGCAACGCCGGGCCGAAGCTGCTGTGCTTGATCGACACCGGCGTGTCGCCCGCCTTGAGCTTGTCGTTGTAGAAGTACGTATAGTTCACGCCCGCGCCGACATACGGACGCACGCGCCCCGCGTGATTGAAGTGATATTGCAGGAGCAGCGTCGGCGGCAGCACGCCTACGCCGCCAAGCCCGCCGATGTTCGACGTCACCTGATGCCGCGACGTGCCGAGAATCAATTCCACACCGATGTCATCGCGGATCATGTACGTGAAATCGAGCTCCGGCACGATCGCGTTGTTGACGTTGACACCGAGCGTGCCGAGCGTGCCCCCCGCTGTCACATCGGGCTGAATGCTGATCGCGCGCAGGCGAACCAGCACATCGCCGGCGTGGATGCCGCCCATCGCATCGCTCGACGATGCATCGCCTGCCGCCTGCGCCGCGCCCGCGAACAACGCCGCGCATGCCATGACGATTGCCCCGAGACCCTTTCTCATTTTTAGCTCACTCACGTTAAAAGCGAGAATTGTCCGAGCGAGGGTCGGTCGCGCCTTTGACCACAATCAACGCGCGCCAGACGCGCGCCGCCTATCGCAGCAAGCCTTGCGCGCGGACAAGCATGCTTTACGCATCGGCGGGTCTGCGACCGCGCGCCACTTGCGGGCGGGTCCGCGCCTTGCTGAACGAAGAGAACGTGCAGAACAAAGGGAGGAAGCAGATGAGACCCACAATCGGCACACTCGGGCGCATGACGGGGATTCTGCTCGGCGGCACATTGGCCGTCGTGGCGAGCGCGCAGCAGGCGCCGCAAAAACCGAACAAGCTCGATTACGACAGTACGCCCGCGTATCAGGAGAAAAACGTGACGCCGCCCGCTGCGGCCGCCGCGAATGCCAGCGATGCGCTGAAGACGCGGCCGGGCAAGACGTCATCGGGCAAGGGCGCAGCGCCCGACCGGCCGAACGGACTCGGCTTCGACTCGGGCGCGAGCGGCATGAGCAAGAAGCAGTAGATCACGCGTCGGCCGGCTTGTCCGGCCACGGCCACGTCGAATAGCGCGACGGCTTTTCCGCTTCCGCTGCCGGCGTGGCTTCGTGCGCAGGCGCCGCGCTCGTTGCGACTTCGGGGAGATCCTCGCCGAACCACGGCACTTCCTTGCGCCGCTCTTCCATGTAGGCGTTCCAGCCCTTCGCGTTGTCCGCGAAAAGATCGTGCTTCACGGTGTTCGCCAGCATCGGGCGATTCAGCGTTTCATCGAGCAGCGCTTTCGGCCAAACGAAAAACGCACCCGATGCACGGCGGATGAAATCGCGCGGCGGCATGGTCGCGTCGACGAAGCCGAGCAGCGTGAAGCCCGCGAGCGCGTCGTTGCCCTTCACCGCTTCGCCGATGCTCGCGTATTCGTCGGCGCATTGGCTCAGGCAAAACACGGACTCCAGCACGTGGCCGAGATGCAGCAGCAGTGCGCGTCGTTCGTAGGGATCTTGCGTGGCGGTCTCTTGTTTCGTCATTCGCTGTTCCGATATGTCGAGGGTGGATTCTGCGGCGCGCGCACTGTCGCACGGGCCGCGTTCATCTCGAATTTTAGCGAACCCGGCGTCACGCGTCGGCGCGCCAGCGCCCCGATCACTTCACAAAGCGCGTGCGAAAGCTCAGTCGATAATCATTCGGCGATACACCGAGCCGCCGCGTGAACACGAGCCGCATGCGGTCCGCCGTGCCGAAGCCGCAGTCGTAGGCGACGGTTTTCAGCGGCGTGTCGCTGCTTTCGAGCATATTGCGCGCCGCGTCGACGCGCGCCCGTTCGACGAACTCGTGCGGCGTCAACTGCGCGAGTTGCACGAAGGCGCGCGCGAAGTTGCGCTCGCTCATGCCCGCGACGCTCGCCATGCGCGCGACGGACAGCCGCTCGCCGATGTGCTCCATGACGTACGCCTGCACTTTCGCGACCGGCGACGTGTCGTCGGCGGGGGCGCTCAGATAAGGGCTGAACTGCGATTGTCCGCCGCGCCGCTGCGCGAATACGACGAGCCGTTTCGCGACCGCGAGCGCGACTTGCCCGCCGTGATCTTCGGCGACGAGCGCGAGCGCGACATCGATGCCCGCCGTCACGCCCGCCGACGTGACGAGATTGCCGTCGCGCATATAAATGCGATCGAGTTCGACGCGTGCGCGCGGAAAACGCTCCGCGAGCCGCGGCGCATTCTGCCAGTGCGTGGTGACATTGCGGCCGTCGAGCAGGCCCGCGTGACCGAGCGCGAATGCGCCGGTGCAGATCGAGCCGTAACGCTCGCAGCGCGACGCCGTATCGACGAGCCAGGCGTCAAGGCGCGGATCGGGTTCATCGACGGGAAGGCTCGGACCGCCCGCGACGAGCGCCGTGCCGTAATGGCGATCGGCTTTGTCGAACGGCAGATCCGCGACGAGCCGCGTGCCGTTCGACGCGCGCACGATGCGCTCCTCCGGTCCGACAAGCGTGATCTCATACGCGTCCGAGGCAGCGATGAAGCCGTTCGCTTCCGCGAAGACATCGACGGGACCGGCCACATCGAGCGCCTGCACGCCCTGAAAGATTGCGATTGCAACTGTCGGCATCGGAGAGAAAGTCGGTGATGAGCGCGCGTGGCGGAAGACGGCGTGCGCCTGGCAGAGTTCGACGCGTCGTTTCGATTGAGACGCGAGCGCCTTTTGAAGAGACTGAAGGCATCGGACGCGCTGCGCGATTTTAGCAACGCACGACGCTTCGCGTCTTTCATCGACTCACATTCCGGAGCTTCAAACATGAGCGAAATCATCGCAGGCATCAGCATTCCCGACAGCCAGATGGCGCGCGAAGCCACGCAACTCGTACGCGATACGGAACCCGACCTGCTCTATCATCACTCGCGCCGCGTGTTTCTGTTCGGCGCGCTCGCGGGCGAACGCAAGCGGCTGAAATACGATCCCGAACTGCTTTATATCGGCGCGATGTTCCACGACATGGGCCTCACCGATGCATACAGCAGCCCGCACGACCGCTTCGAAGTCGATGGCGCGAACGCGGCGCGCGATTTCCTGCGCGGGCATGGCATCGGCGAAAGCGAGATCGAGCAGGTGTGGGATGCGATCGCGCTGCACACGACGCCCGGCATTCCGCAGCACAAGAAACCGGTGGTCGCGCTCGTCACGGCGGGCGTCGAGATGGATGTGCTCGGTCTCGCCTACGACGAGTTCAGCGCCGATCAACGCCGGCTCGTCGTCGCGGCGCATCCGCGCGAGGCGAACTTCAAGGAAGGCATCATCGACGCCTTCGCCAAAGGGACGATCGCCAAGCCGGAATCCACTTTCGGCAACGTCAAGGCCGATGTCCTCGCGCTGAAAGACCCGAACTACAGGCGCCTGAACTTCTGCACCATCATCCTCGGATCGGCGTGGAACGATCAGCCGCACGATCATGCGACCTGCCGCAATCCTTCGCATCGACACGCGTAGTTCAGCGACAAACGCGATACGGACCCATGTCGACGTGAAAGTGCGTCTTGTGCAAGGCGTTGTAGTCGGGGCCTAATGTGGTATCGAAGGCATGACACGCGCCTTCGTGAACGCGGCGCAGGAACTGGCCGTCGGGCGACGCGGCATCGTCCCAACGAGCGAGCGTGATGCGGCGTCCGTCATCGAGCACGAAGCCGGTCAGATCGATGGCGTTCGCGCTCGCGTGCTGGCTCAGCGCCGCGTCCTGCTGATGATTCACATTGCGGCAAGCATAACTGCCGACATGCTCGATGCGCGCGATGCGCTCGCCATATGTATCGAGCGCGGCCGCCTGAAGATATTGATGCTCGAAGTAGGCGATGCCGAGCGCGAGCGGACACGTCGCGAGAAACGGCGCGCTGAAGCGCACGTCTTGCGATTGCGTGACGCGTACGACGCTTTGGAGCGCGCATCCGCCCGGTCCGGTCGCATCGGCCATCTCGCGATAGACGAGACCCGAGCGCGCGAGCGCGGCATCGCAGCGTTGCGCGTCGTGCATCGTGCGCCATAGTTTGAAGCGCGTGAGCGGACCTTGCGGCGCGCGCACGTCGAGCGGTGCGAACGGATCGTAACGCTCGGGCAGCACGATGCGTTTCGAATAGACCGCGTAGCCGAACATCGCCGCGCCGGCGAGCAACGCGAGCAACAGCCATCCGACGATGCGTGCGATCACGCGTGATCGGCCGTGTGCGCCGCGCTCACGCGCTCGGCGAGCTTGGCGTCGTAGCTCGAATGTACATGCACGCGCTTTTTCTCGGGATACGCGTACGAATACGCCTTGCGCAACGCGAGCGACGCTTCGTGAAAGCCCGACAGAATGAGCTTCTGCTTGTTCGGATAGTTGGCGATATCGCCGACTGCGAAAATGCCCGGCCGCGACGATTCATAGTTGGACGTATCCACTTCGATGCGGCCGCCGCGCACGTCGAGATTCCATGTCGCGATCGGCCCGAGCTCCGACACGAGACCGTAGAGCGCGACGATCTTGTCGACGGCCAGATCGGTCGAGCCTTCCACCTGCTTGATGCGTGCGCCGCGCAGCACGCCATCGGGCGCATCGAGCGATTCGATCATGCCGACGACGAACGACATCTCACCGGCTTCGACCGCGCGCTTCATCGTCGCGACGGAATTCGCGGCTGCTGAAAACCCGTTGCGCCGATGCACGAGCGTGAGCTTCCTGGCGATGTCCTTCAATGCGAGCGCCCAGTCGAGCGCCGAGTCGCCGCCGCCCGCGACGACGATCTCCTTGTCCGCGAAATCGGCCGCGCGCGAGACGCTGTAATGCACGTCGCGGCCTTCGAGCGCGGCGGCTTCGGGCAACTGCAGACGCTGCGGAACGAACGCGCCGTTGCCCGCGGCGATGAGGATCGCGGCGCAATCGAAAGTCATGCCGTTTTCGGTAGTCACGGTCCAGCGATGATCGTCATCGCGCTGCGTGACGGATTGCACGCGTTGATCGAGGTGGATCGGCACGTCGAAGGGACGAATCTGTTCCAGCAGGCGATCGACGAGCTCGCGCGCGGTGCATGAGGGAATCGCGGGGATATCGTAGATCGGCTTGTCGGGGTAGAGCTCGATGCACTGTCCGCCGATGCGGCCGAGCGTATCGACGATCTGGCACGAGAGGCCGATGACGCCCGCCTCGAAGGCCGCGAATAGCCCGACCGGGCCCGCGCCTATGATCAACACATCGGTTTTTATCGCTTCGCTTTGAGGTTCCATTTCGGGGTTCTTTCCTTGGCCTGCTGACTTTTTCAGCATTCTTCGGGCCACGATACAGAAAGCGTTCTCTCGCGGCAACGAAACCCCTTGCGGCTTAGCGGCGATTGCTTTCAGGCGTCAGGCGCGGGCATCGAAGGCTTCGTCGAAAGAAACGGTTCCGGCGGGGACTTTTTCGCTGAAAGCTAACGCCTGGAAGTATTCGGCGGGCACGCCGGGGAGCGTGAGCGCGGATTCGGGTCGGAAGCCGAAGCGTCCGTAATAACCTGGATCGCCGAGCACGACGCAGCCCGCGGCGCCATCGCGCTTCAGGTGCGCGAGCGCTTCCTTCACGAGTTCGCCGCCGATGCCTTCGCGTTGACGCGCGGGCGTCACGGAAAGCGGACCGAGGCCGAACCAGCCGCTCGCGGTTGCGCTGATGCTGATGGGCGAGATCGCGATATGCCCAATGATGTCGCCGTTTTCCACCGCAACGAGGGATAGCGTGAGGCGGCCCGTTTTTCGCAATGCGTTGACGATGAACTGCTCGGTGTGGCTCGAATAGGGCATATCGAGAAATGCGGCAGTGGTCAGTATTTCGATCGCGTCGATGTCGCTGAGTTGCTCGTGGCGGATTGTTGTGGATGCCTTCATAGCGTGCTCTGTCTTGCGGTGGTGAGGCGTGCATTCTAGCTCTGGGCTATGTCGCCGGATCCCGTTTTCGTGTCGGTCTGTTGGCGTTGCCCCTGTGCGGGGCGGCACTCACTTTCTTTGCCGCTGCAAAGAAAGTAAGCAAAGAAAGCAGCTTTTCAGGCCCCCGGTCACACGCAATTTGGGTAGTTCTCTCATCGCAGATGGCACTCGCCTAAAGAGTGCCCTCATAGGCCCAATCCAGCTTGGATCGCGCACGGTCTGCCGCCCGAATGCGTTGAGCGCGCTGGTTCAGCACGAAAAAGCATCGGCACAGCGCTACGCGCTGCCGCCGGGCATTCAAGGGAAACCATCGGTTTGCGCACGCAGTGCGATAGCGATGTCACTAGCGAAGCACACGCATCCCCGATTGCCAAATCGCGCATGACCGCGGGCCTATCAGTAGCTGCTTTCTTTAGTTTTAGTTACTGCAGCCCCGCACAGGGGAAGTGCCAATAGACCGACGCGTAATCGGATTTGATAGAAGCCGAAGGCAAACCAAACATCACTTCGCATTCGCCCCCGAATTCAACTCCCGCGCGTAATACATGGCAGCAGCATCGATCTCCTCGGGCGTCATGTTGCGCGCGACATTGCGCATGACCCCATCGATATCGTTGGTCCGCGTCCCATTGGCAAACGCCAGCAACTGCGATTTGGTGTAAGCCGCCGGCAAGCCATCGAGCCACGGACTCCCCGCCTTCGTATCGATGCCCCCATGACACACCGCGCAAGGAGCGATATTTCTCATCGGCGCACCGTGCGCGACGATCGGCGGCGCAAGCGCACTGCTCACCTTGCGCTGCGCCGGCGGCCGCGGCAAGTTCGCGTAATACGCAGCGAGATCGCGCATGTCCTGATCCGAAAGATTCATCGCCATCGGCGACATCACCGCGTTGCTCCGCGCGCCCTTCTGAAAATCGATCAATTGCTTGTAAATCACCGACGCATATTGCCCCGCCAGATTCGGCGAGTTGGCCTCGCTCATGCCACGCTCGCCGTGACACATCGTGCATCGTAGAGCCAGCGTCGCGCCACGTCCGATCGAATTCGCGCTCACCTTGTCGAGCAGTTGAGGCGTCATCTCCACGCTCGTCAGCTTCTCTTTCGGCTCGACCGCCGCGCCGCCCGCATACCACTCGCGCGGCACGCCCGCCGCGCTGCAGATCGCATTCCAGATGCCGGCGAACTGCGCATCGCGCTGCACCGAAGGCAGCCACACGAATCCGATCAGCGCCGATACCACCGCAACCGCGATCGTCCCCAATACGCTGACCGTGAACCAGCGATTGCGAAATGTGAAGAGGCGTTCGTCGCTCATCGCTGTGCTCCGATCGGCACCGCAGGCACCGCCGTGTCCGAACGCGCCAGCAACTGCGCGATCGGATAGCCGTAGTTGACGAGCGTAAGCCCGATCATCAGCACGAGCCACAGCGCAAAGCTGTTCAACGCCACCGGAAGCGTGCGCGGCTCATGCACCGCGCGGCTGAAGCGGAACGCCTCGGGCTGCACCAGCGGCGCGCGATGTCCCCTTATCAGCACGATGAAAAACAGCACCGCCGACACAACCAGAATCAGCCCGCCGACAACCGATATCACGACGGACAGCGCCTGCGCCGCAAGCGCCGGATCGTTGTAGTCGTAGAACGCCATGCGTCGCGGCATGCCAAGAATGCCGACGAAATGCCACGGAAAAGTCAGCACGATCATGCCGATGAACCACAGCCACAATTGCCAGCGCATCAGCTTCACGCTCTGCAATGCGCGGCCCGTCAGATGCGGCCACAGATCGTAGGCGATCACGAAGTACATGATGACGATCGCGCCGCCGAAGATCAGATGGAAATGCCCCGTCACCCATTGCGTGTTGTGCACGGTCGAATCGAGCTGATAGCTCATGTTGATGAGCCCGCCCGCGCCGCCGAAACCGAGCATCACGAACGAGAACGCGAGCGCAAGCATCATCGGGTTGTCCCACGGCAACGCCTTGATCCAGCCGAGCGGACCGCGTCCGCCGCGCAGCCGCGCCGCAATCTCCACCGACGCGCAGATCGTGAACACGGTCAGCAACGTCGGCACGGCGACGAGCGTCGTAAAGACCGAATGCATGAACTTGAAGCCCGAGCCGACTTGCGGATCGGCAAACAAGTGATGAATGCCGATGGGCATCGACACGACGAGGAACAGGATGAACGAGATGCGTGCCATCGCATCGCTGTAGAGACGGCCGCCGATCGCGCGCGGAATGATCGTGTAATACGCGATATACGCCGGCATCAGCCAGAAGTAGACGATCGCGTGCAGCGTCCACGAGAAGAACACGCGCGCGAGTCCCGCGTCGATGGTCGTCTTCCAGCCGATCGCGACAGGCAGAATCATGAACAGCACTTCGATGGCCGCGCCCACCGCCGTCCAACCCCACAGATACGCGCCCGCGACGGTCGCGAACATCGCGAGCGGGATCGGCTTGCCGCGATTCTCGCGCTTCCACGACGCGAGATTCACCGACATCAGCGCCACCCAGACCCACGATCCGACCACGACGAACACGACGCCGACGTAATAGAACACGTTGCCGATCATCGGCGGATAAAAGGTATAGAGCACGGATGCGAGACCCATTGCGACGGGCACAGTGGCCGTCACCGCGCCGATCGCGACGAGCCAGAAGCCGAGCCACGCGAAGCGCAAACCCACGAGCGGGCGCTTCAACGCAAGCTCGCTGACTGCATAGCCGAAGCCCATCGCGATGAGCGTCGGGAACGCGTAGCCCATCACCGTGCCGTGCTCCGTCACCGAGCGATAGTAAAGCTCCGGATTCTGCAGCCACGGATGCAGCGGACTGCGCACGAGCATCTGCCATGCGCCGAGCAGCAGCGCGACACCGAAGGCGATGAACGCCAGCCAGAAATGCGCGAGGACGAGGCGCTTGCTATTGAACACAGGACACTCTCCGCGAATTGGCCGGCATCTTGTCGGCCATCTGCATGAATTCGGCGCGATCCACCACCTTCACATGCGCCCACATGTTCTGATGCCCGGTGCCGCAATACTCGTGACAAGGCATCAGATGGTCGCCCGGCTTGTCGAAGGTCGTCTTGAAGGTCGAGACATAGCCCGGCTCCAGCATCGAATTGATGTTCGTGTCGGTGATCAGAAAGCCGTGCACGACATCCGAACTCGTCGCGCGGAACGTGACCGGCACGCCCGCCGGCACGACAAGACATTGCGGCGTGAACGAATACTGCTGCGCGACGATACGCACCGTCACGGAGCCGTCCGCCTCGGGCGCGCTGCCGAGATTGCTTTCGATGAATTCGCCCGATACGTGCAGCGTTTCCGGGCGGACCGTCTCGACGCGCGAGGGCGGCATCATCGCCCAGTGCACGCCGGTGTAGACGACCATGCCGACCAGCACGACGACGATCGCGAGCACGAGAATCGCCCAGCGCCGTTCGACCCGTTCGGCGACATCGTGCGAGCTTGGATGGATGGCCATATGCGACGCCTTAATGAATCACTGGATCACGCCGCGCGGCAGGAACACGGCGAAGTAAAAGATGAACCAGATGCCGATCACGATCGCGGTCGAAATGCCCGCGAGCGCGATCGCGCCCGCCGGGCCGCGCTTCACGATCTCGTCTAGCTGCGCGTCTTCCTTCGCGAGTTCATTCGGGTCTTCGGTCATGGTGTCGTCGATGCTCAATAAAGTGGCGCCGAACGCAGCTCGTTCACTTCCTTCACGGAAACCGGCGTGCCGTGGTTGCCCCACGCGGTGCGGATATACGTGACGACCGCCGCGACCTCGACATCCGAGAGCGACTGCGCGAACGGCGGCATGCCGTAAGGCTTCGGGTTCTTGAACGTGCCCGGCGGATAGCCGCCGTTCAGCACCATGCGGATCGGATTCACCGACGAGTTCATCACGATCGATTGATTGTTCGCGAGCGGCGGGAAATCGGGCGGCTTGCCCTGGCCTTGCGTCGCGTGACATTCGGCGCAGTGCTGGTCGTAGACCTTCTTGCCGAGCGGCGCGAGATCCGAGCGCGCCTCGACGGCCGCCTGGCTCGGCGGCGCGGGCTTGTCGCCGGAACGCGCGGGCAGCGCCTTCAGATAGACGGCCATCGCGCGCACGTCTTCCTCGCTCAGATATTGCAGACTGTCGTAGACAACTTCGGCCATCGGTCCATACACCGCGCCGCGATTCGACACGCCCGCATGCAGCAGGCCGACGATGTCCTCCATGCTCCAGTCGCCGAGACCCGCTTCCTTGTTCGACGTGAGCGACGGCGCGTACCAGTTCTGGATCGGGATCAGCCCGCCTTCGAACGCCTTCGACTTCACATTGCCGCCGAGCGCGTTGATCGCGGTGTGGCACATCGAGCAATGACCGAGCCCTTCGACGAGATACGCGCCGCGGTTCCATTCCGCCGATTGCGTCGCGTCCGGCTGATACTCGCCCTCGCGAAAGAAGAGCGAACGCCAGCCGTACAGCAGCTCGCGTCGGTTGAACGGAAAACGCAATTCGTGCGGCCGGTTGGGCTGATGCACCGGCGGCGTGGACATCAGGAATGCGTAGATTGCGTCGGAGTCGGCGCGCGTGACTTTTGTATAGGACGTATAGGGCATCGCGGGATAAAGCAGCGAGCCGTCGCGTGACTTGCCCGAGTGCATCATCGTGTAGAACTCGCCGGCGCTCCAGCTGCCGATGCCCGTCTCCTTGTCCGACGAGATGTTGGGCGTGAAGAGCGTGCCGAAGGGCGTGTCCATCGGACGGCCGCCGCCGAACGTCTTGCCCGCCGGCAGCGTATGGCACGCGATGCAATCGCCCGCGCGCGCGAGATATTCGCCGCGCTTGACGGTCGCGGCGTCGGCGCTCTGCGCGATGGCATGTTCGATCGGCGCGGCGCACGCCGCCATGAAGACCGCGACGGTCAGCGCTCGGAATGGGCGAAAACGGAGCACGTCGGGTCCTCGATTAGTTGTGGACGCTGCCGCACGCGAGCGGCATCTTGAGCGAACCGGCGGCGACCGGCACCGGATCGGCCGGCGCGGGCAGCGTCGCGAGGTAGGCTGCGATCGCGGTGATGTCGCGGTCGGAGAGCAGTTTCGCGACCTGCCCCATGCAATCCGGCGCGACCGTCGAGCGCGTGCCGTATCGCCATGCGCCGAGTTGCGCGCTGATGTAGTCGGCATGCAGGCCGAGCAGACCGGGAATCGCCGGCTCCATGCCGGTCATCGACGCGCCGTGGCAGCTCACGCAGGCGGGCACGTTGCGCGTAGCGTTGCCCTTCGTGACGAGCGTCTTGCCGAGCTCTAGCGTCTTCGAATCGACGGTGACGGGCGACGGCGGCGGAAACGGCGGATGTTCGCTCGCGAAGTATTCCGCGATCTGCTTCAAATACGCGTCGGGAAGATACGCGAGCAGGTAATTCATCGGCGGATACTTGCGCCGGCCGTCGCGAAAAGCGAGCAGTTGGTTGTACAGATAGCCGGCGGGCTTGCCGGACAGACGCGGGAAGTAGTCGTTGTCGGTGCCCTGGCCCTGCGAGCCGTGGCATGTGGCGCATCCCATCACGCGGGCCTGCATCGTGTCGGGCGCGCGCTCCAGCGGCGCGTTGTCGGCCGCGAACGCTCCGATGCTGAAAAACGCGAAGAGCGCGGACCAAAAGAATGTGCCGAGCTTTGCCACGTTTCGCACGTAACCCCCGTTGTCGATTTGCCGTGTTCGATGTGCCGGGCGCGTGCTGCTCGTCCGGCTCGGTTCTTCAAGGCGCTGCAATGTTCTTGCTGCAGATGGGTTGCGCTAGGCTTTTCTGATCTTAGAAGAGATCGCCCGTTTTTCCCAACTCAGAGATTGTCTCAATCTGTCACATCGATGCGCGTGACAAATCCAAGTGTTTTTTGCGTTCGAACAATGAACCGCATTTTTTTGAGACGAGCAACGACGTCGACCCGATCTGCTAAGGACTGTAGATAGTCGCTTTGCGCGGCCATGTCCATCATTTCGAGATGAACGAGGTGTTGCTCATTTGAGCCCGAGGCGCTTGGCGAGGCGATTGAGATTCGCGCGATCCAGACCGAGCTCGCGCGCCGCCGACGCCCAGTTCTGGTTGTGACGCTTCAACGCGTCGAGGATGAGCGTGCGTTCGTAGGCCGTCACGGCGTCGCGGAAGTCGGCGCCCGGCGCGGGCAGCGGCGCGGCTTCGACGCGCGTCGCGGCATCGGCGGCCAGTGCGGTGTCGCCGGCGAGCGTGAGGTCGGCGGCGGTGAGCGTGAGGATGCGCGGACGTTCGCGATGCGCCGCGAGCGCCTTCAATGCGCTGCGTCCGATCAGATGCTCCAGTTCGCGCACGTTGCCGGGCCAGCGATACGCGAGCAGCGCGGCTTGCGCATCCGCGGAAAGACGCAGGCTCAGGAGGCCGAGGCGCGAGCGGTTCTCTTCGAGAAAGTAGCCGGCGAGCAGCAAGACGTCGCGTCCGCGTTCGCGCAACGGCGGCACGACGAGCGGATACACCGACAGCCGATGATAGAAGTCCGCGCGAAAGCGCCCTTCACGCACTTCCTCGGCGAGATCGCGATTGGTGGCGGCAATGAGCCGCACGTCGACCTTGTGCTCGCTGTCCGAGCCGATCCGCTGCAACTGGCCGTTCTGAAGCACGCGCAGCAGCTTGGCCTGCACGGGCAGCGGCAGCTCGCCGACTTCATCGAGAAAGAGCGTGCCGCCATCGGCGAGTTCGAACTTCCCGCGCCGGTCCGACGACGCGCCCGAAAACGCACCGCGCACATGCCCGAAGAGCTCGCTTTCGACGAGCGTATCGGGCAGCGCCGCGCAATTCAGGCTGACGAGCGGTTTGTCGGCGCGCGGCGAAAGCGCGTGAATCTCGCTCGCGACGAGCTCCTTGCCGACGCCCGTCTCGCCGGTGATGAGCACGGTCAGATCGCTCGACGCGACGATCGCAATCTCTTCCTGCAAGCGGTTATGCGGCTCGCTGCTGCCGATCATTTCGCGCCTTCGCGGTCCGCTCGCCTGCCGATACACCTCCGCACGCTGACGCTCGGCCTCGCTCGATTTCGCGAGCGCATCGATGCGTTCGGCGACGCTCACGGTCGCCGCCGCTAGACTCAAGAACGCCTGCAGCGAAGCCATGTCGATGCCGTCGAAGCGCGCGGGATCGAGCGCGTCGAGCGTCAGCAAGCCCCACGCGCGCCCGTTGATGACGAGCGGGCAGCCGAGACAATCGTGCACCTCCAGATCGCCGCTCACGCCCTTGACCAGTCCGTCGTAGGGATCGGGCAAGTCCGAGCCGGCGGCGAAGCGCGTCGGTTCAGCGCGCGCGAGAATGCGTGCGAACCGCGGGTGGTCGCTCACGCGAAAGCGCCGGCCGAGCGTATCGCCCGAAAGACCGTCGATGGCGAGCGGCACGAGCGTATCGCCGTCGAGCCGCAACAGCGCGGACGCATCGCTCGGAAACAGCGCGCGCGATGTGTGCAGCAAACGGCGGTAGCGCTCGGTGTCGGGCATCTCGCTCGACAGGTCCTCGATAAGCGGAACGAGCGCATCGAGCAGCACGCGTGAAGTCATTGCGACTACGTCAGCAGTCCTTTTGACTAGAGTCGAATCGACCATGTTTGATAATAAACGATTGATTTATCGACGATTCTACTCTGGCACGGATCGTGTATAGATTCTGCCGAAGAATTCAGACGCGAAAGCGCCCCGCTTTCGCCTTTATCACACGAGGAAACGAACAATGCTGTCAGCAGAACACCGTGCCATCGTCAAAGCGACCGTTCCCCTTCTGGAAAGCGGCGGCGAAGCCCTCACCACGCACTTCTATAACAAGATGCTCAGCGAGTATCCCGAGGTCCGCCCGATGTTCAACCAGGCGCACCAGGCAAGCGGCGCGCAACCACGCGCGCTCGCCAACGGCGTGCTGATGTACGCACGGCACATCGACGAACTCGAGAAGCTCGGCGGGCTCGTCGGCCAGATCATCAACAAGCACGTCGCGCTGGACATCCAGCCGGAACATTATCCGATCGTCGGACGCTGCCTGCTCGCGTCGATCCGTGAGGTGCTCGGCGCGGAAATCGCCACCGACGCCGTCATCGAGGCGTGGGCCGCCGCCTACGGGCAACTTGCGGATCTGCTGATCGGACTCGAGGAAGGCATCTACAGCGAGCGCGAAAACGCGCCGGGCGGCTGGCGCGGCACGCGGCGTTTCGTCGTCGCGCGCAAGGAGAAGGAAAGCGACGAGATCACGTCCTTCTATCTCGTCCCGGAAGACGGCGGCGCGCTGCTCGACTTCCATCCGGGTCAGTACATCGGCTTGCGCCTGTTCATCGACGGCGAGGAACTGCGCCGCAACTACTCGCTCTCGGCCGCACCGAACGGCCGCGAATATCGCATCAGCGTGAAGCGTGAGGCGAATGGCAAGGTGTCGAATTTCCTGCATGAACACGTCGGCGAAAACAGCGTGCTCGATCTCTATCCGCCCGCAGGCGACTTCAAGCTCGAACACAACGACAAGCCGCTCGTGCTCATCAGCGGCGGGGTCGGCATCACGCCGACGCTCGCGATGCTGCAAGCCGCGCTCAAAACGCAACGCCCGGTGCACTTCATCCACTCGGCGCGGCACGGCGGCGTGCACGCGTTCCGTGCGGCGATCGAGGAACTGGCGGCGCGCCATCCGCAACTGAAGCGCTTCTACTGCTACGAGCACAAGCGCGATGGCGATCTCGAAGCGCACGGCATCGGCTTTGTCGACGAAACGCTGCTCGATACGTGGCTGCCGAAGAACCGCGATGTCGATGCCTACTTCCTCGGGCCGAAGGCGTTCATGAAGGCGGTGAAGAAGCATCTGAAGGCGCTCGGCGTGCCCGAAGCGCAGAGCCGCTACGAGTTCTTCGGCCCGGCCGCCGCGCTCGACTGATTCCGTGCGTGGTGCGGCCCTCGACCCGCGGCGCATTTGGCCGCGGGTTTTTTTGCGCGTTCCAGCCTTTGCAAGTGGTTACCTCGATTTTGTAGAAACCGGCCATTTCAAAAGGCCAGCCAGACGCCTAATCTGATCTTGCCGCGCCGATCTGGCGCACTTTCAGAACCCAGGCAAAGAGGATACGCAAATGGAACCCCGTCTCGACTTCTACAAAGCCAATCCCGCAGCAATCAAGGCGCTGGTCGGCGTCGAGGAGCGCATCGCGAAGTCCGCGCTCGAGAAATCGCTGACCGAACTGGTACGGCTGCGCGCATCGCAGATCAACGGCTGCGCGTTTTGCGTCGACATGCATACGACCGATGCGCGCAAGGGCGGCGAAACTGATCGGCGGCTGGCGACGGTCGTTGTCTGGCGCGAGACGCCGTTCTTCACCGATCGCGAACGCGCCGCGCTCGAATGGACCGAGGCGTTGACGCTGGTGTCGCAAGACCACGTACCCGATGCCGTGTGGGAAGCCGTGAAGCCCCATTTCAGCGACGATGAAATTGTCGACCTGACGCTGCTCGTTTCCGCGATCAATAGCTGGAACCGTTTCGCGATCGCTTTCCGCAAGCTGCCGGCGTGAGGGCATCGACATGAGAAAGCGCGAAATTCTCGTGCTGGCGGCCGCGCTGATGATCGGTGCAGCGAGCGCCGGCGCGCACGACGCGGCGGGCGCGGAACTCGTCACGCCGATGATCAAGCAGGCCGTGCCGGAAGTGGCCGGCAAGAACGTGCTGATGGCGACCGTCTCGTACAAGCCGGGACAGTCGTCGGAGGCGCACATGCATCCGGGGTCGATCTTCGCTTACGTGCTGGAGGGCCGCGTGACTTCGCAGCTCGAAGGCGGAAGCGCGAAGACGTATGGCCCCGGCGAATCGTGGTACGAACCGCCGGGCGCGCATCACATCGTGTCGAAGAATGCGAGCGCGACGAAGCCGGCAAAGCTGCTCGTGTTCGCGATCGTCGGCGATGGCGATCCGGTCAAGCAGCCGATCCCGCATTGAGGACAACATGAAGATCGCAGAACCCGACACCGTTTTCATCGCGACGCCGCAGAAGCGTTCGCCGGAGCATCGGCCGCGTTTCGCGCTGTTCGATCTCGGCTTCCGGCCGTTCTACCTGTGCGGCGCGGCGTTCGGCGCGCTCTCGGTGACGGTGTGGCTACTGGTGCTGTCGGGCGTGCCGCTGTTCGGCGGCTATCTGCTGCGCGCGGATCCGGTCGCTTGGCACGCGCACGAGATGGTGTTCGGGTTCGCGGCGGCGATCGTCGCCGGCTTTCTGCTGACGGCCGTGCGCGCGTGGACCGGACGCGACACGGCCAAGGGCGCGACACTCGCATCGCTCGTGCTGCTGTGGCTCGCCGGGCGCGTGCTCGTGTGGAGCGGCCCGGCGCTGCCGGCGGCGATCGTCGATAGCGCGTTCCTGCCGGTCGCCGCGATTCTGCTGCTGCGGGTGCTCGTCGAGGCGGGCAACCGGCGCAACTACTTCATCGCGGTCGTTGTGTTCGCGTTCGGCGCGCTGAACGCCGCGTTCCACGCGTTCGCGATCGACGCGCGCCCCGATCTCGCGATGCGCGCGGTGTGTGCGTCGGCGGGCATCGTCGTGTTGCTCGTCGGCGTGATCGGCGGACGCGTGATCCCGATGTTCACCGCCAATGCAATGCCCGGTTTCATCGCACGGCGCTGGCGCTTCGTCGAGTTGATGGCCGCGCCGCTCACGATCGCGGCGTTTGTCGCGGACGCCTTCGCGCTCGATGGCGCGATCGTCGCGCCGATCGCCTTGCTGGCCTGCGGCGTGCATCTCGCGCGGATGATCGGCTGGCGCTCGTACGCGGTGCGCGGCCGGCCGATTCTCGCGATCCTGCATCTCGCTTATGCGTGGCTGCCGCTCGGCTTCGCACTGCTCGCGCTGTCGGCGCTCGGATGGACACGCGTGCCGCACAGTCTCGCGATGCATGCGTTCGCGGCTGGCGCGATCGGCGGCGCGATCATCGCGATGATCACGCGCACCGCGCGCGGGCATACCGGACGGCCGCTCGTCGCGGACACGCGCGATGTCGCGTGCTACGCGCTCGTGATGTCAGCGGGCGCACTGCGCGTGCTCGGGCCGCTCGTCGCGCCTTCGTGGCATTCGACGTGGGTCTTTGCGGCTGGGTCGTGCTGGGTTCTTGCGTTCGGGCTCTACGTCGCCGCTTATGCCGCGCCGCTCTTCAAGCCGCGTGCGGATGGCAAGCCAGGTTGAGACGGCGACGGATTTTGACATCGGGAAGCGAGGGTTCCGCGAGAATCGCGTCCGGCTTTCCCGATTCCGATTCCGATCCCGCCATGAAGCACCTTCGTTCTCTTTGCGCCGCGGCGACGCTCATCGCCGCTTTGCTCGCCCTTTCCGGCTGCGGCCTCTTCGGATGCAGCGGCTTTGCCACCAACGGCGGCGGCTTCGGCGGCTGCAGCGTCGGCACGCGGTTCTGATTCGATGGCGCGAGGCGGGCGACAAGCCGGGTCGCAAGGGTCATCGTCATCACAGCGCAACGCCGCCCGCGGCCTTCGCCTTTTTGGCGCCCGAATACCTCGCCTTCAATCCGAGCGCCTGCTTCTCGATCAAATACCAAGAGAGCGCGCCCGCGAGCCAGGAACCGGGCAGCGCGATCAGCATCATTTGTAGCGCGGAGCCGTCCGGATGGAAGTGATTCACGACCTGCTGAATCGGCCAGCCATAGAGATAGATCCCGTACGAATAGTCTTCGATGGGTCCGAGATTGAGCTTTGGCGCGAAGGCGATCATGAACACGCCATAGGCAATCACCGCGCCGCAGGCAATCTCGAACGCCGGCTGACGGTAGGAAAGCACCGCCGCAAGCAGCAGCGCGAAGAGACCCTGGCGGTTCAGCGGGATGAAATCCCGGTTGACGTAGAGAAAGACACCAGCGGCGAAAAACACGGCAACGCGAAGGTTGGACGGATCGCCCGTGATGAACGGCATGTACGTCGGCGCGAAGAGTCCGATCGCGACCAGGGCGGCGATGCAGAGGTTAGCGACCCATCGACTGCGAAGCGCGCCGAGCGCGCCGAACACCAGTACCAGGACGTAAAGCCGGACCTCGACCCAGATGCTCCACAGCGTTCCGTTCACGGCGTTCCGCGCGTGATTGTCCGCGAAGACGCCGGGCAAGCGCTCGGCATACTCATACAGAGAGGCGTTGCGCCAGACAAAGCCGTACGTCTCGGGTGACTCGAAGTAGATTCCGCGCGAAAGCGTCGTCAACGACGGACCGAGCACGAAGGCGAGCAGCGCCATGCAAACCACCAGCGCCGGGAACAGACGCAGGGCGCGCGAGATGACGAAGTCTTTCACGCTGTGCCGACGATCGAAGCTGAACGTGATGAGAAATCCGCTGATGACGAAAAAGATATGCAGACCGAGATCGCCCGAATATCGGTAATGCAGGATCGACGTCGTGAAATCTCTGAGACCGTTGGTCGTGGCGGCAAGCGCGAACGAATGCCCATAGACAACGAGCGAAGCGGCGATAAGACGCAACAGCAGGAAATTATTACTGTCCTCTCGGCCGTTCATATTAAAAGCTTGTCCCAGCGTTCTCATGAATGCCGCCTATGTGGAAGGCGGAATTGTAACGCGGTGTGACACAAATTAATAAGTTGCCGAAGCGGCGGCCCGTTTGAACCGCTCCCTTCTCCGCGCGGCTTCAGCCGAAGACGCGCGGAGAGGACCTTCACACGAGCACTGCCCGGCCACGAACCGGCACAAGGACGTTCGCGGACGACAGTGAAAACCAGGCTAATTTCAGGAAGATATCTGGTTCGTTTTGGTTAGCCCTTGTTGCATGAGACTTTGCTGGGTCTGCGAATGTGCATTGCGCATCGGCTTCAGCACGAAAAGCGCGAGCAGCGCCGATATCGCCGCCATCCCCGCCGCAAGCATGAACACGGCGTGCCAGCTGCCGGTCATCGTCGTGATGACGCTCGAGAACGGCACCAGCAACGCCGCCGTGCCCTTCGCCGTGTACAGCAGGCCCGCGTTCGTCGCCGCGAACTTCGGACCGAAGGTATCGCCGCACGTCGCCGGGAAGAGACTGTAGATTTCGCCCCACGCGAAGAACACGATGCCCGTCAGCACGACAAACGCGATCGGGCTATGCCCGTACTTCGACAACGCGACGATGCCCACCGCCTCGATCGCGAACGCGACGAACATCGTGTTTTCCCGTCCGATGCGATCCGAGACCCAACCGAAGAACGGCCGCGTCAGACCGTTGAGCACGCGGTCGATCGTGAGCGCGAAGGTCAGCGCGGGCAAGGTCAAGCCGAGTATCGACACGGGCGAATCGTGCAAGCCGAAGTCCTTCGCGATCGGACCGAGCTGCGCGGTCGCCATCAGGCCGCCGGCGGCCATCATCACGAACATCAGATACATGACCCAGAAGATCGGCGACTGCAGCACCTGCTTCGGACTTGCGTTGTAGACCGCGGCCTTGACCGTGCTCTTCACCGTCGCGAGCAACTGCGCGGGCGGCGCATAGAGCGCCATGCCGAGCAGGAAGACCACAAGGCCCTGGCCGAGACCGAACCACAGGAACGTCGCTTCATAGCCGCTCGATTTGATCATGTGCGCGATCGGCACGACGGTCGCGGCGGAACCCATCCCGAAGCCTGCCGCCGTGATGCCCGCAGCAAGTCCGCGCCGCGTCGGGAACCACTTGAGCGCGTTGCCGACGCACGTGCCGTACACCGCGCCCGCACCCACGCCACCGACCGCCGCGGCGAAGTACAGAAGCGGCAGCGACGACGCCACCGAGTTGATCGCCCACGCGATCGCGCATAGCAGCCCGCCACCGACCACCACCGGCCTTGGACCGTACTTGTCGACGAGATAACCCTCGATAGGCACGAGCCATGTCTCCGTCACGACGAAGATCGTAAACGCCACCTGAATGGCCGCGCGGCCCCAGTGGTACTTCTCGTCGATCGGATTGACGAAGAGCGTCCAGCCGTACTGCATGTTCGCGATCATCGCCATGCAAATCACGCCGAAAACCAACTGCACCCACGGCGACGCGAGGCGCGACGCCTTGTCATCGCGGCCCATCTGGTTCATTCCCATGCCTGTCTCCTTGGCAAATATGCCTTGTGTATGCGGACGTCGAACGACGCCTCCCGCGACGCCCATTCATGCTGCGCGCATATACACAGTATGTGATATATCAAGTAAGTCAAGCGAAAGAAATGGCGGGGTTTTCACTTAGAGGATGAAACGGTGTAAGCGCATGAAAGCTGCAGTGGGCGCGGATCGTACAGACGAAAAAAAGCCCGGCAGAGGGAGACCTGCCGGGCGATGAGCGTGGGCGAGACATGGCAATCCGCAGCACGCCCTCTCTTTATAAATGAAAGTTAAACGTAATGTAAACGGGTATTTTTGTAGGGTTTACGCTGCGGTGTTTTTAGGCGTTTTCAGAACACGTTCACAGGGACATTGACCATCAGCCGGTAGACGTCGCTCGTGCCGTCCGGATAGTACGCGCTATTGCTGTGATGATGCATGTAGTAGAACTTGATCGACGTGTTCTTGAACTTGCCGTCGGGAATCGTGTAGCTCGGGATCACGCCGATCTCGTAGTGCGTACCGCTGATCGGCTTGCCGTTCACCAGATAGTTAGCCGCCTGAGCGCTGTCGCCGTTAGCCATCGCGCTGCCATCCGCGCCCCAGCCGTAAGCACCCCACAACGCGAACTTCGCGCCGGGCAGGCCGTATTCCTTGAGGTTGAGCGAATAAGACAGGCTCACCGATTTTTCATGCGGCTGGTTGTAGTCGACATCGAGCGAATTCGACAGATAATCGCCCGCAGATTGCCCCATGTAGTCGAACGTCTGATCGCTCACGATCTGCTGGAACGCGAACTGCACCGTATGCGCGCCGTGCGTGCCGGCGAGCGCGAGCGAATACGCGTTATTGTTGATCGACCCTTGACGCTTGTCGCCGATCGCGCCGGTGTAGTAGTAGTTCAACGAACCCGTCCAGCGGATGCTCTTCGGATCGCCGATGCTCTGCGTCGCCGTCAGGTAGTACTGCTGCCATACGTTGTTCGCGACGCTGCCGTAGAGCGAGACGGCCGTATCGTCACCGTGTGTCCAGTCGCCGCCGAAGTACGTGAACTGCGAGACGTGCGTGCCGCCGTATTCCGTCGTGAGGCCGGTGACGGTCGTCATGCCGCGCGCGATCACGCCATCGACCGTGCCGGCCTTGAGCGTCAGGTTCTTGATCTCGTCGCTGGCAAGCGAGAAGCCGCGATACGTCGGCGGCAACGCGCGGTTGTCGTGCGGCACGAGGAACGGGTTATCGAAGAGTTGCTGACCGTATTTAAGCACCGTGTTCGACACGCGCGCCTTCACGTCCCACACGCCCGGATACGCCCACGCGAGCTGGTTCGCGCCGCTCGGGTCGCCGCTCGAGGAAACGTGCACGCGATTGCCCGCGCCCTGCCCGCCGTTCAGCTTGAACGCACCGAAGAGCGACACGTCCGCACCCACGCCGATCAGCCCTTTCGTATAGCCCGACTCGAACACGGCCTGCGCACCGAGGACCCACGCGTCCTTCTTGCCTGCGCCCTTGAATTCGTCATGCTCTGTGAAGGACCGCATCAACAGATTCAAGTGCGAATCCTCGATGAATCCCTTCGATTTCGCCTGATTGCTGACGGGCGCATCGGCTTCCGTGTTGGGCGGCGAATCCGGTGCCAGCGCCTTTTGACGCGTGAGCAGATCATCGTCGGCGGATGGCTGCTGCGCCTGCGCGGCCTGCGTCGGCGCCTGTTGCGCATGTGCCGGAACGGCTGCGGCGATATAAGCGCCGAAAAGCAAAATGGACAATGCCGCTGACGTTTTTTGTTTTCTCATGAAAAGTATCTCCACTGACTCGACCCGCAAACAACATGAAATGAACAACTAGAAAGGATTCCGAATTACCTGACGAAGTGAACCGTGCCCGTCGATCGCGAAGGATCGGCACGAACGGTCCGTTCAGGGACGCGCTAGTAAAAGAGAAAGTGTCCCTTTACGCCGGGGCCATCACGCATACAGACAGGCGGCCGACGAACTCTCACCAAGCGCGCGCAACACCGGTACTTCGCGTGCGCAACGCGCGTCGGCCATCGGACAGCGCGTATGAAACACGCAGCCCGAAGGCGGATCGATCGGGCTCGGAATGTCGCCCGACAGAATCTGCACGGTCTTTGCGCGCTCGACGGCCGGATCGGGTACCGGTACCGCCGACAGCAACGCCCGCGTATACGGATGACGCGGCGTGTCATAGAGCGCGTGCTTCTCCGCGAGCTCCATCACGCGGCCGAGATACATCACCATCACGCGATCGGAGATGTGCCGCACCACGGCCAGATCGTGCGCGATGAAGATGAGCGCGAGCTTCATCTCTTTTTGCAGCGACTTCAGCAGATTGACGATCTGCGCCTGAATCGACACATCGAGCGCGGACACCGGTTCATCGCAGATGACGAGCTTCGGCTCGACGATCAGCGCCCGCGCAATGCCAATGCGCTGACACTGCCCGCCCGAAAACTCGTGCGGATAGCGGTTGATCATCTGCTCGCGCAGACCGACCTTGGCCATCATCGCGCGCACGCGTTCTTCGACTTCGCGCGTGTTCATGCCCGGCCGATGCTCGACGAGCGGCTCCGCGATGATCTGCCCGATCGTCATGCGCGGATCGAGCGATGCGAGCGGGTCCTGAAAGATCATCTGCACGTCGCCGCGCACGCGATGCCATTCACGCGTCGAAGCGCCCGACAAGCGCGCGCCCATCCACACGATGTCGCCGCTCGTCGCGGGAATGAGATTGAGGATCGCGCGCGACAACGTGGACTTGCCGCAACCCGATTCGCCGACGACGCCGAGCGTCTCGCCCGCCTCGAGATCGAAGCTCACGCCGTCGACGGCCTTTAGCGTGCGGCGCGCCGCCCACGGCAGACGGTTCTTCGGCTTCACCTGAAAATGCACGCGCATGTCGCGCACGGAGAGAATCGGCGCGTCAGACATGGCTCGCTTCCTTCTTGATCAGATGAACCGGACGATGACAGGCCCGCAGCCAGCCCGGTCCGATCGCCTTCAGCGCGGGCGCATCGACGGCGCATTCATCGCTTGCATCGGCGCATCGTTCGTGGAACGGACAGCCCGCCGGCGGATGGGCCATGTTCGGCGGATTGCCGGGGATGCCGGTCAGCTCGCCGCCGTCGTGATCGAGACGCGGCAACGCGCGCAACAGGCCGACCGTGTACGGATGCGAAGGCTGCGCGAACAACGTGTTCGCATCGCACTGTTCCATCACACGCCCGCCGTACATCACCATGACTTTTTCGCACAAGCCGGCGACGACGCCGAGATCGTGCGTGATCAATACGATCGACGTGCCGAAGTCATGCTGGAGATTGCGCAACAATTGCAGAATCTGCGCTTGCACGGTGACGTCGAGCGCGGTGGTCGGCTCGTCGGCGAACAGCACTTCGGGCTCGCACAGCAACGCCATTGCGATCATCACCCGCTGACGCATGCCGCCCGACAACTCGTGCGGATACTGCCCGATGCGATGCGCGGCCTCGGGAATGCGCACGGCTTCGAGCATCGAGATTGCGCGCTTCTTCGCTTCGCGGCGCGTGACGTTCTTGTGCAGTTCGAGCACTTCGGTCATCTGCCGCTCGATCGTGAGATACGGATTGAGCGAGCTCATCGGATCCTGGAAGATCATCGACAGGCGATTGCCGCGGATGCGGTTCATCGCGCGATTCGTCATGCCGATGAGATTCTCGCCGCGATACATCGCGCGTCCGCTCGCGCGCCCATTCGATGCGAGCAGGCCGAGCATCGCGAGCACGCTCTGGCTCTTGCCCGAGCCCGACTCGCCGACAATGCCGAGCGTCTCGCCCTCTTCCAGCGTGAAATTCACGCCGTTGACGGCGCGCACGGCGGCGTCGTGCGTCCTGAATTCGACTTGCAGATCGTTGACTTCGAGTAGCGGCATGGCTCACCTGTCCTTCGGATCGAGCGCGTCGCGCAGCCCGTCGCCGACAAAGTTGATGCAGTAAAGCGTGATCGAGAGCAGCGCCGCCGGAAACAGCAGAATCCACGGCGACGACTCCATCACGCCGACGCCGTCTTGAATCAGCACGCCCCAGCTCGTCATCGGTTCCTGCACGCCGAGGCCGAGGAACGACAGCACGGATTCCGTGAGGATGACGGCAGGCACGGTGACAGTCGTATAGATCGCGACGATGCCGAGCAGATTCGGCACCACATGCCGCGCGATGATGCGCCGCGTCGGCACGCCGATCGCGCGCGCCGCTTCGACATATTCCTTGGAGCGGATCGACAGCGTCTGGCCGCGCACGACGCGCGCCATGTCCATCCACGAAAAGATCGTGATGGTGATGACGACGAGATAGAACTCGCGGCCGAGCAGTGTCACCATCAGGATAGCGATGAGCAGATATGGAATCGCGTACATCATGTCGACGATACGCATCATCGCGTTATCGACGCGTCCGCCGACGAAGCCCGCGACCGCGCCCCACAGGATGCCGAGCGTCACCGACGTGAGCGTGGCGAGCGCGCCGATCATCAGCGACACGCGCCCGCCGATCAGGCAGCGCACGAGCAGATCGCGGCCAGTGTCGTCGGTGCCGAACAGATGCCAGTTGGCGAGCGTCGGCGCGACGCTCGTCGCGTTCCAGTCGGTCGAGTCGAATTCGTTCGGCAACAACCACGGTCCGACGATGCACGCGAGCGTGATCAGCACGAGCAGCGCGAGACTCACGACCGCCGCCTTGTTGCGCAGGAAACGCGCGCGCGCGTCCTGCCACGGGCTGCGGCCGGCGACCGCCTTTTCGAGCATCGGTGCAAGAGAAGCAGATTTCATCGCGCGCCCTTTCAGTAACGAATCTTCGGATCGAGCCACGCATACGCGAGATCGACCAGCAGGTTGAGCAGCACGGCCACCACCGTGACGAGCACGACGAGTCCGAGCACGAGCGTGTAATCGCGATTGGCCGCGCCGTTCACGATCAGCTTGCCGATGCCCGGCAGCGAGAACACCGATTCCGTGACGACCGCCGCCGTGATCGACGAGATCGCGAGCGGGCCGATCACCGAGACGACAGGAATGAGCGTCGGCTTCAGCGCATGGCGCAGCACGATGGTGCGCATCGGCAAGCCTTTCGCGCGCGCGGTGCGGATGTAGTTCGTGTTCAGCACTTCGATCAGACTCGCGCGCGTCACGCGGCCGACCGTGGCGACGTTGATCATCACGAGCAGCGCGACGGGCAGCGCCATATAGCGCAACTGGAAGTCGTTCCAGCCGCCCGCGGGCAGCCACTTGAGCAGGATCGCGAAGACGAGGATCAACACCGGCCCGAGCACGAACGACGGGAACGCATTGCCCGCGTTGCTGGCGAGCATCAGCACATAGTCCGCGATGCTATTGCGGCGCAGTGCCGCGGCGATGCCGAGCGCGACGCCGATCACGATGGCAAGCAGCATCGACACGCCGCCGATCGTCAGCGACACCGGCAGCGCACGAAGCACGAGATCGTTCACGCTCCAGTCGGCATAACGGAACGACGCACCGAGATCGCCGTGCAGAAGGTCTCGAAGATAGAACACATACTGCTTCCACAGCGGCTCGTCGAGGTGATACTTCGCCTGCAGATTCGCGAGCACTTCCGCCGGAATCTTGCGCTCGCCATCGAACGGACCGCCCGGCGTTGCGTGCAGGAGCAGATAGCAGATCGTCACGACGATCAGCAGCGTCGGCAGCGTGAGCAACACGCGCCGCAAGGTATAGGACCACATGAAAGGCTCCTTGCCGTCAGTGCTTGACGATGTAGAGATCCTTGCTGCCGTAATGATCCATCGGATTCTTCAGCGAGTATCCGCCGACGTAGCTCTTCACGAGGCGCGGCAGGCCGTATTGCAGGAGCGGCAGCATCGGATAGTCGTCCATTACGATCTTCGCGGCCTGCGTCTGCAACTGCGTGCGCTTGGCTTGATCCGTGGTTTCGCCGGCTTCCTTGATGAGCGCGTCGGCCTTCGGGTTGCAGCTGAAATTGTCGTTCTGCTCCGACTTGCATTGCACGAGCGTAAGGAAGGTCGTCGCGTCGTTGTAATCGGCGACCCAGCCGTTGCGTGCGATCTGATAGTCGCCTTCATGGCGCTTCTTCAACAGCACCTTGAACTCCATCGATTCGATGTCCATCGCGAGGCCGAGCTTCGACTTCCATTCCGATGCGACGAAGATCGCCATCTTCTTGTTGTAATCGCTCGTGTTCATCGCGAATCGCAGCTTCGTTCCGGGCTTCACGCCCGCCTGTTCGAGCAGCTTCTTGGCTTCCTCGACCCGCTTGGCCATCGGCCACGTCGCCCATTCGTAATTAGACACGTCGGCGCCGCTCACGCCCTTCGGCAGCAGGCCGTAAAGCGGCGTCTGACCATCGGCGGTCACGCGTTGCGCGAGCAGGTCGCGGTCGATGACCATCGAGAGCGCCTTGCGCACGCGCACGTCCTTCAGCAGCGGATCGCGATTGTTGAAGCTGTAGTAGCGCGTGCCGAGAATCAGCGAGTTGCGGATGTCCTTCGGGAACTGCTGGCTGTACTTCGCATAGGTGCCGGTCGGAAGCTGATACGTCATGTCGTTCTCGCCGGACTGGAACAGCTTGACGTCGGTGTTCTCGTCTTCGACCGGCAGATACGTGACTTGCGTCAGTTGAACGTTCGCCTTGTCCCAGTAGTTCGCGTTCTTCGTCAGCACGAGCTTGCTGTTGACCTGCCAGTCCTTCAACTGGAACGCGCCGTTGCTGACGATGTTGCCCGGCTTCGTCCATTCCTTGCCGAATTTCTCGATCGTCGCGCGATGCACCGGCCCGAGGTTCGGATTCGACATCAGTTCCGGCAGGAACGGCACGGGTCCGGCGGTCTTGATTTCGACGGTGCTCGCGTCGATGGCGCGCACCCCGAGCGCGCTCGCCGGCTTCTTGCCCGCGGCGATATCCGCGCCGTTCAGCAGGAACGGGCCGTACACGCTCGCATACGACGACGCCGTTTTCGGGTCAAGGAAGCGCTGGCAGCCGTACACGAAATCGTTTGCGGTGACGGCGTCGCCATTGGACCAGCGGGCGTTCTTGCGCAGATGGAAAATCCAGGTCGTCGCGTCCTTCTGTTCCCATTTTTCCGCGACACCGGGCGCGACCGTGCCGTCCGAATTCGTCGCGGTCAGGCTCTCGAACAGGTCGCGCGAGACGTTGGCCGCCACCACGGTTTCGACCAGCGCCGGATCGAGCGTCTCGACCTCCGAGCCGTTGTTGCGCACGAGTTCCTGCTTCGCGGCGAGCGCAACACCCGGCGGCACGATGGCGGCCGACGCGTTCAGCGCGGAGAACGCGAGCAGCGCCGCGGCGGCGGCGAGTTTCGTGCGTTGGATCGATGCGTGGGGAACGGCAAAAAACGTCATGGGGAATCCTCTTTCCTGTCTCGTTTATCGATTGTTGCCTTTCGCCGGGCTTTCGGAATTTGGCAGTCCTTCGTGTAGCGGATCGTTTATCGCCGTTGGGATAAACAAAGCAGCTTCAAGCCCGGAGAATCTAACGTATTGCTTTCTATCTTCTGTCGGCGCGCCAATGCCGATAACTCGTTGAAAACCGCGCGTCTGGCGGATATTTCTTACGTAGACGCTTTCATTCGTGCTTCAGGCTGGCGGCGAGTATTTCGTATCAATAAGACGGATGCCACTCACATGTGCTTATAGTCACTAAATTTTTCGAATAGTCGTTCAATTTGTTGGTTTAACGCACTTTCGGGCTTTGGTTAGCTGAACAGGGTTAAGGCAGCAAGTGTTTGTTTCCTATAAGATTGCGTCGCCGTATAACCGCCGCTTCAGAGCCGTCCGAAAGATGATCCGTTTCCGCCAGATCGAGGCATTTCGCAGCCTCATCATGACCGGCACCAGTGTCGGCGCAGCAAAAAAACTCCATGTGACGCAGCCCGCAATCAGCCGCCTGATCGCCGATCTCGAAGCCGATCTCGGCTTCAGCCTGTTCTCGCGCATCGGCGGCCGTCTCAATCCGACGACCGCCGGCCTGCGCTTCTACAAGTCCGTCGAGGAAAACTTCCTCGGCCTGGAGCGCTTGAAGCAGGTCGCCGCAATGATTCGCGAGGAAGCTTCAGACAGCCTCACGGTCGCATGCATGCCCGTGCTCGCGACCACGCTTTTGCCGCCCGTACTCGCCGATTTCACCGAACGTCATCCCGGCGTGCCGATCAAGGTCGATTCGGTGAAAGTGCCGGAAGTGCTGGTGAACCTGCAGAACCACAAGGCCGATGTCGCGTTGAGCCTGGCGTTTCCGGCGGTCGCGGGCATCGAGGTGGAGACGCTGCTCAAGGCGCGCGCGTCGTGCGCGATGCCCACGACACACAAGCTCGCGAAGAAGAAGATCGTGCGCCCTTCCGACTTGCGCGGCGAAAAGCTCATCGGCTGGCTGCCGAACGCGCGCCAGCCGTACGAGGCGGAGCAATCGCTGATTTCATCGACGGAAGACCGGCCGCGTTACACCGTTTTCACCGACACGGCGCACACGCGTTACGCGATGGTGGCGGGCGGGCTCGGCATTTCGATCGTCGAGCCGTTCGCGGCCAAGGTCTGGCGCGCGCACGGCGTGGTCG
This sequence comes from Caballeronia sp. LZ028, assembly GCF_031451415.1. Lineage (NCBI taxonomy): Bacteria > Pseudomonadati > Pseudomonadota > Betaproteobacteria > Burkholderiales > Burkholderiaceae > Caballeronia > Caballeronia sp. LZ028. The sequence continues at coordinate 914,309 of NZ_JARUXN010000004.1, forward strand.
TGCGGCCGTTCGAGACCGACATCGAATATGAATACGTGCTGTCGTATCCGAGCAGCGGCATCCGCTCCGATCTCGTCGCATCGTTCCGAAGTTCGGTGAAGCGCGTGGTCGAGCACTATTCGTTCGAGGCCGCCGAAGAAGCGCCTCTCGCGGAGGACTGACGCACCGCGCGCCACTCGGCCGCCGATCGGTTTTCCGTTTCATACTCTCGTCTGTTGCGCCCGCTTCAAACCCTCATCCATACGGAGCACACATGCACGATCTGAAAGGCAAGTCGATTCTCATCACCGGCGCGAGCACCGGCATAGGCGCGGCGGCGGCGCGGGCGTTCGCGCAATACGGCGCGAATGTCGCGGTGCACTACAACAGCTCGAAAGACAAGGCCGAGGAAGTCGCGAAGGACGTGCGCGCGCTCGGCGTCACGGCGATCACCGTCGGCGCGGATGTGCGCGATTCAAAAGCCATCGATGCCGCCGTCGCGCAAGTCGCCGATACCTTCGGCAAGATCGACGTGCTCATCAATAACGCGGGCAGTCTCGTGAAACGCGAGCCGATCGCGTCCGCGAGCGACGAGCTCTTCGACGAGATCATGCACATCAACGCGCGCTCGGTCGTCGCGTTCACGCGCGCGGCGCTGCCGTCGCTGCGCTCGGGCGGCGGCGGCTCGATCATCAACGTGACATCGGTGGCGGCGCGCAACGGCGGCGGGCCGGGCGCGCTCCTCTACGCGGCGTCGAAGGGCTTCGTCAGCACCATCACCAAGGGCATGGCGAAGGAACTGATGCCGGATCGCATCCGCGTGAATGCGGTCGCGCCCGGCGTGATCCAGACGCCGTTTCAGGAGCGCTTCACATCGCCGGAACAACTCGAATCCTTCCGCAAGGCAATTCCGATGGGCTTCATCGGCGAGCCGGACGATTGCAGCGGCGCGTTCCTCTATCTCGCGTCGGAAGCGATGTCGCGCTATGTGACGGGCCAGATCATCGACGTGAACGGCGGCCAGTTGATGCCCTGAGCGTCGCGCGGCTCGTGGTATATAAAGCGCTGGTCTTTCGTCGCATGCAATAAAGGAGAACGCAGGAGATGCTTTTGAAAAAGGAACTTCGCATCCGCTCGGTCGCACTCGGCGCCATCGTCGCGTCGGCGCTCATGACGGCGGGATTCGTCGAGACGGCGCCGGCTTACGCAAAAACCACCGACAATCAGGCGGCGGTGCTGACCGCGTCGGCTGTCGCGGTCGCCGACAAATACGCCGCCGACACCGCGGAACAAATCTTCAAGCTGGGCGGCAATGCGGTCGATGCGGCCGTCGCGATCGCCTTCACGCTCGCCGTGACGTATCCGGAAGCGGGCAATATCGGCGGCGGTGGCTTCATGACGCTCTACGTCGATCATCGTCCGTACTTCCTCGACTATCGCGAGCGCGCGCCGCTTTCGGCCACGCGCAACATGTATCTCGACGACAAGGGCGAGGTCATCAAGGGCATGAGCCTCATCGGGCATCGCGCGGTGGGCGTGCCGGGCACGGTCCAGGGCATGTGGGAAGCGCAGAAGCGCTTCGGCAAGTTGAAGTGGAAACAGGTGCTCGCGCCGGCCATCCAGTACGCGCAGGACGGCTTCGAAGTCGACGATCAGCTCGTCTCGCGACGCGACAACGCATCGAAGGAGTTCGCCGGCAAGACCAACTTCGATCTGTACTTCGGCGGCATGAAGGCCGGTCAGGTGTTCAAGCAGCCGGATCTCGCCAAGACCTTGCAGCGCATCTCCGATAAAGGCGCGAAAGGCTTCTACGAAGGCGAAACCGCCGAGCTGATCGCCAAGTCGATGGAAGGCCACGGCCTCATCACGACGCGCGACCTGAAGGACTACAAGGCGGTGTGGCGTCAGCCGATCACGGCGAGCTGGAACGGCTATCGCGTGATCACCGCGCCGCCGCCGAGCTCCGGCGGCGTCGGCCTCGTGCAGTTGCTCAAGATGAAGGCCGACCTCAAGGACAAGTTCCAGGACGTGCCGCTCGATTCCGCGCAGTACATCCATCTCGTGGCCGAAATCGAGAAGCGCGTGTTCGCGGACCGCGCGCAATATCTCGGCGATCCGGACTTCTACAAGGTGCCGGCCGCGCAGCTCACCAACGACGACTACATCCTGAAGCGTGCGCAGGAAGTCAATCCCGACAAACCTTCGGACACGAAGAGCGTGCAGCCGGGACTCGGCACGTCGATGCCCGAGAAGGCGGAAACGACGCACTTTTCGGTCGTCGACAAATGGGGCAACGCGGTGTCGAACACGTACACGATCAACGGCTATTTCGGCTCGGGCGTGATCGCGGAAGGCACGGGCGTCGTGCTCAACGACGAAATGGACGACTTCGCGTCGAAGCCGGGCGTGCCGAACATGTTCGGCGTCGTCGGCAGCGATGCGAACGCCATCGCGCCGAAAAAGCGTCCGCTTTCGTCGATGACGCCGACCATCCTCACGAAGGACGACAAGGTCGCGATGGTGATCGGCACGCCGGGCGGCTCGCGCATTTTCACGTCGATTTTCCAGGTCATCACGAACGTGTACGACTTCGACATGCCGCTGGCGGAAGCCGTCGGCGCGACGCGATTCCATCATCAGTTGCTGCCGCCGGACACGATCTATCAGGAGCCGTTCCATCAGCTCGACGCGAGCGTCGTCAAGCAGCTCGAAGACAAGGGCTACAAGTTCACGATGCAGAACTTCAATGGCGACATTCAGGCGATCCGCATCGACGGCGACAAGCCCGAACCGATGTCCGATCCGCGCGGACGCGGCGTGTCGCGCGTCATCCAGTAACGCGCCTTACAACGTCGAACGAGTAAAATAGCGGCCCGGTCCGGACTAGGCGTTTCCCCTAGTCCGGCCTTTTTTCGCTCATGCGGGAGCCCCGCCCCGCGCGGGATTCGCGGCATATAAGCCGCTCGGCATGAGCGGCATGTTTTTCATGGGATTGGACCCCGCGTTCTGTTCCCCTAGTCTCTGTCCTGACCGAGTGCAGCCATCAGAGCGCGTCACCCGGCATTCATCCAGAACTACATACGAGACGACCCTGACGATGGACCCGCGGTGCCGGCGAGCTGACAAGCGCGGCGCACGGCGTTCCGTTTCAGCGTGCTGATAAAGGAGCAGCTCATGTTGGAATCCTCCGCCCAGCAGCTTGGCGACATCGACATCACCCCCACAGAACGAGAGGAAAGCGTTCAGACCGCCAGCGGCGGATTTCTCGATCGCTATTTCGGCATTTCCAAAACCGGCAGCACGGAAAAACGCGAGATCGTCGCGGGCGTTACGACGTTCCTCGCGATGGTCTACTCCGTGTTCGTCGTGCCGGGCATGCTCGGCAAGGCCGGCTTCGACACGAGCGCGGTGTTCGTCGCGGTGTGCCTCACGACCGCGTTCGGCTCGCTGCTGATGGGCGTGTGGGCGCGTCTGCCGATCGCGATCGGCTGCGCAATCTCGCTGACTGCGTTCACGGCCTTCGGTCTCGTGCTCGGCAAGGGATTGACGCCGAACATCGCGCTCGGCGCCGTGTTCCTGATGGGCGTCGTGTTCACCGCGATCTCCGTCACCGGCGTGCGTTCGTGGATCCTGCGCAATCTGCCGACGGGCGTCGCGCACGGCACGGGCATCGGCATCGGCTTGTTCCTGCTGCTGATCGCATCGAACGATGTCGGGCTCATCATCAAGAATCCCGCGCCCGGCATGCCGGTGTCGCTCGGGCATATCACGGCGTTTCCCGTGCTGATGTCGGTGGCGGGCCTCGCCGCGATCTTCGGTCTGGAGCGCCGGCGCGTGCCGGGCGGCATCCTGCTGGTGGTGATCGGCCTGTCGGCGATCGGCCTGATCTTCGATCCGTCCGTGCGCTTTCATGGCGTGTTCGCGCTGCCGGCGTTGTCGGCGCCGGGCCATGCATCGCTGATCGGTGCGATGGACATCAAGGGAGCACTCTCGATGGCCGTACTGCCGAGCGTGCTCGCGCTCGTGATGACCGCCGTGTTCGACGCGACCGGCACGATCCGCGCGGTCGCGGGCCAAGCGGGCCAGATCGACAAGAACGGACGCATCGTCAACGGCGGCCGCGCGCTGACCGCCGATTCGCTCAGCTCGATCTTCTCCGCCTGCTTCGGCGGCGCGCCGGCTGCGGCGTATATCGAATCGTCGGTGGGCGTGGCGGCGGGCGCGAAGACGGGTCTCGCGGCAAGCGTCGTCGGCGTGCTGTTCCTGGTGGTGATGTTCCTGTCGCCGCTCGCCGCGCTCGTGCCTTCCTACGCGACGGCGCCTGCGCTGATGTACGTCGGCCTGCTGATGCTCGGCAACGTGAGCAAGCTGCATTTCGAGGACACGGTCGACACGATGTCGGGCCTCGTTTGCGCGGTGTATATCGTGCTGTCGGCGAATATCGTGACGGGCATCATGCTCGGCTTTTGCACGCTCGTGATCGGCCGCATCGTCGCGGGCGAATGGCGCAAGCTGAATGTCGGCACGGTGGCGATCGCGGTCGTGCTCGCGGTTTTCTATCTCGGCGGCTGGGCGATCTGATCGACGGCTCGATCGCGTGAAGCGAAACGGCGCGCTACCCGAGAGGACAGCGCGCCGTTTTTCATGGCCGTGTTACTTCGTGACGAGCGCGACGGAACCCGTCTCCAACAACGACTTCAAATTCGACAGAATCTTCGGCCATCCGCCCGACACGGCCTCGATGAACGGTTTGCTCTCGCTGACGTGCGTGACCGTGAGCTTGACCGCATCGCCGAGCGCCTCGATGTCGTAGGTGCAGCGCGACCAGCCCGCGTCCTTCAGATCGTCGCGAAATTCGTTGCGCCATTTCAGCACGAGGCGCTTGCCCGGCTCGGCTTCGAGCACTTCTCCGGCATCCGCGACGCGTCCATCGGAAAACAGCATCTTCCACGCGGAGCCTGCTGACCAGTCGGATTCCTGATGCATCCCGAACCAGTACTGCCGAACGAACTCAGGCGTCGTCAGCGCTTCCCACAGCTTTCCCGGCGTCGTGCGGATGTAGGTCACATACACAAACGTGTCGCTACTCATGATCGTCTCCTTCAAGCGAGCGTTTCAGGTCGGACAAAGCGTCCAGCCGCGGACGCTCGAACTTGCTGATCCAGCGTTGCGCGATCTCGTGGATCGGCACCGGATTAAGGAAATGACGCTTCTCGCGGCCATGACGCTGCGTCGACACGAGATTCGCGTCTTCGAGTATCGCGAGATGCTTCGACACGGCCTGCCGCGTCATGACGAGGCCGTCGCATAAATCGCCGAGCGTCTGGCCATTCGCCTCGCGAAGCCGGTCGAGCAGTTGCCTGCGGCTCGCGTCGGCGAGCGCGCGAAAAACCGAATCGTCATCCATGAACGGATTATGCAACCATTTGGTTGCATGTCAAGCGGGAAAACGACAACGCCCCGGAAGCTCTTCACTTCCGGGGCGTTGCGGATGATGCTCTTGACCGGGATGCTGTCGCGCGCGGCTTACTTGCGGCGATACGATTCGACGAGAATCTCGCAGTTCTGGAGATGCAGTTGCAGCGCACGGTTCCACTCACGACGCACCGCAGCCTTTGCCGCGCGCAGCCAGGAACCGAACGAAACGACCAGGGATTGTTGTGCGGTGGTTTTCATGCGGGTCTCTCAGGGTAAGTAGCTAGGGAATAACCCTAACTATACGCCTTTCTCGCTGCACCGCAACACGTTTTCAAAAAAGCAACAGGGTATTCCCTAGGTCGATCGGTCAATTTTTCTCCGGCGCGTCGGGCGCCAACTGCACGCCCTTTTTGAAGATGAAGCAGCCGTAACCCCGAGATTCGCCGGTGGCGATCACGCAATACGCGTTCTTCGCGCGCTCGTAGAAGGCAAAACGCTCGATCGACGCCAGCGGCCCGGCGCGCCCCTCGGCGTCATCGACTTCACGCTGCGCTTCGCGTTGCACGGCGGGCAGCGCGGCCGCGTCGCCGACGACCTCCATGCGCTGAGCAGGATGATCGACGAACGTATCGAGCGGCAGCACCGACAGCACCGCCCGCACCGCGCGCGGCGAACTCACGCCGTCGAGCCGCAGCACGCGCCCGAGCACCGTCTGTCGCGCGACGGAATCGGCGGGAAAGTTGGCGTCGCAGATCACGACTTCGTCGCCGTGACCCATCGCGCAGAGCGCGTGCAGGATGTCCGCGTTGAGCAGCGGATCGATGTTCTTGAGCATGTTTCTTGTTCTCCATGACGTAAGGCCAGCCGAATCTATGGTACCCGCCGCCGCGCAACCGAGGCGCAGCTAAGGCACGAGCAGGTCGCCCTGCCGCGCCGCGTCCGCGCCCGCGATGCGCGCGACCAGCATTCCCGCCGTCGCGAAGCGCGTCCAGTGCCGCGCGTAGAGCAGCCCTTCCGTCTGCGCCACGAGCGGCACGAGGCGATCGTCGAGCGGATCGAGCACGTCGGCGATGACGTCGCCCGCGCGAATCCGCTCGCCGATTTCCCGCCGATGCAGAATCACGCCCGACATCGGCGCGTGAATGTACTCGCATCCCGCAAGCGGCGTCGCGGGATTGCGCAGCGGCGGCGGCTTCGGCGCATCGCCTGCGATCATGCCGATGTGCGTCAGATAATCGACGATCGCCTGTGCATCGCGCGCCGCCATCTCGTGCGACACGTCCCGCACGCCGCGCAGTTCGAGCGTGACGGATTGCGCGCCCATCGGAATCGGAAAGCGCTCGCCGAGCGCACCGCGCAGATAGCGCCACGCCGCCGTGCACGCCTCGTCGAACGGCTCGCCGCCCGACACGTCCGCAAGCAATTGCGCCTCGCTGCCGAGATAGCGCGCGAGCGGTTCGATCGCGGGCCACGCGCCGGGCGTCGTATAGAGATGCGCGACGGCTTCCCAGTCGCAATGCAGGTCGATGACGAGATCCGCGTCGCACGCGAGTTTCATCAGCTCGATGCGTTGCGATTCGAGCTCGGTCGCCGCTTCCAGCGCCGCCAGATGCTCGCGCAGCGCCGCGCGGATGAGCCGAGCGTTCCGCGTCGCGTCGCCCGTCAGACGGTTCTTGAGTTCGAGCGCCAATTCCGCGCCGAACTCGGGAAAGCGCCGGTTGAAGTCCTGCCCCGAGCGCATCTCGAAGCGGCCCATTTGCGTGCCGAACCAATGCTGGTTCAATCCCGCCGGATTCGCGACCGGCACGACTACGACACGCGCGTTCAGCTTCCCCGCTGCTTCCAGTTCGGCGAAGCGCCGCTTCAGATACCACGCGACGACCATGCCCGGCAATTCGTCGGCATGCAGCGAAGCCTGGATATAGACCTTCGGCGCCGCATCGCCGTCTTGCGGACCGAATCGATAGCTCGTGATCGCGCGCCCTGTGCCGAGCGACGCGCCGACGAGCGGATGATGATGAACCTGCATCTTCGATGTATCTCTCGTCGAAAGCGAAAAGAAAAGGCATCGCGAACGATGCCTTTCCGGTCGAAAACGAATGCGGCGGACGGCGCTTACCGGATCGAGATATCCGTCTCGAAATACTTCGCCATGATGCGCTTGAACGTGCCGTTCTTCTTGATCTCGGCGAACGCGTTGTTCAGGCCGTTCTTCAGATCGGCGTCGCCCTTGCGCAGACCGATGGCCGTGCCCGGACCGATGATCGCCTTGTCCTCGACGATCGGGCCGACGAGCGCGAACGGCTTGCCCTGCGGCTTCTTCAGAAAGCCGATGGCGGCTTGCGCGGCGTCGGTGAAGATCGCGTCGATGCGGCCCGCGACGAGATCGGCCTCGACCTGTTCCTGATCGCCGTAAGCCACGACGGTCACGCCTTGCGGCTCCCATTTCACTTTCGCGTAACGCTCCTGCACCGTGCCTTGCTCGACGCCGACGCGCTTGCCCTTCAATGCCTGCGGCGTCGGCAGGATGCCCGAGCCGGCGCGCGCGACGAGTTGCGCGTGCGTGTCATAGAGCGGATCGGTGAAATCGATCTGCTTCAGGCGCTCTTCGGTGATGCCCATGTCGGACAACACGGCGTCGAATTTGCGGGCCTTGAGGCCGGGAATCATGCCGTCGAAATTGTTTTCGACCCACACGCACTTGACCTTCATCTGCGCGCAGAGCGCATTGCCGAGATCGATATCGAAGCCGGCGAGCTTGCCGTCGGCCTGCTTGGATTCGAACGGCGGATAGGACGGATCGACGGCGAAACGGATTTGCGTGATTTCCTTCGCTTGCGCCGAGAAAGACACGGCGGCGAGTGCTGCAAGCATCGCGAACGATGCGGACTTCTTCAATGACATGCTTTTCCTTCAGGACTTTCGATGAGACCGCGAAACGTCGCGCGCGGACGCGCGCGAAAAACCGTGAATGGTAACAAAATCGCACGATTGATCGGACGACGCGCGTCAAGGCACGACCGAAAGAAACAGGAAAGCCGCGAAGATCACGAGATGCACGACGCCTTGGAGCACGGTCGAGCGGCCCGTGCCGAGCGTAATGACGGACACGAGCAGCGTGAGCGCGAGCATGACGATTTCCTTGGGCGCGAGCCCGAGCGAAATCGGCTGGCCCATGAAGATCGACACGACGGCCACTGTGGGAATGGTCAATCCGATGCTCGCGAGCGCCGAACCGAGCGCGAGATTCAAGCTCGTCTGGAGGCGGTTCAGGCGCGCCGCGCGCAAGGCGGCGAGTCCTTCCGGCAGCAGCACGAGCGCGGCGATCACCACGCCGACCACAGTCTCGGGCGCGCCCGCCGCCGCGACGCCCGCTTCCACCGCCGGCGACAGCAGCTTCGCCAGCCCGACCACCGAAACCAGCGAAAGCATCAGAAAGATGAGCGCGACCCACGCCTCCCGGTTGCTCGGCGGCGGCGCGTGCGGCGCCTCGTCCTCGTCCTGCACGCCCGCGGCGGCCGGCGGCGTGAACGGCAGGAAATAATCGCGATGGCGGATCGTCTGCACGAACACGAACGTCACGTACAGCACGAGCGAAATCACGCCGACGAAGATCAGTTGCGACGTCGAAAGCGCGGGACCGGCGACCGTGCTCGTGAAATTCGGCAAGACCAGTGTAAGCACGGAAAGCGCGCACAGGATCGCGAGCGCGGCGCTCGCGCCTTGCAGCTGAAAATCCTGCACGTGATGCCGCAAGCCGCCGATCAGCAGACACAGCCCGACGATCCCGCAACTGCAGATCATGATCGCGGCGAACACCGTGTCGCGCGGCAGACCGGCTTTTTCCGGGCCCCCGGAAAGCATCACGGAGACGATCAGCGCGACTTCGATCACCGTGACGGCGACCGCGAGCACCAGCGTGCCGAACGGCTCGCCGACGCGATGCGCGACCACTTCCGCGTGATGCACCGCCGCGAACACGGCGAACGCCAGCGCGATGGCCGCGAGCACGATCAGCGCGCCGCTGTGTATGAAAGCGGCCGCGGCCAGCACGACGAGCGCGAGAATCGGGGAAACGAGGGTCCAGTCCAGCTTGAATTTCATCGGCGCTCCGGGCGGATCGGTTGAATGGGATCGTCGGCTCTTGCGATGTAGCCACGAGGTTGCAGCAAAAACGCGCCGAATGCATCGGACCTGCGCGAGCGCCGCGCGTGCGAAGGGATTGCCGTGACAAAGGGCCGCAGACCATCGGCATCATAGCGAAAACGCAACCGCGCGCCTTCGGCACGAACGGGTGTATTTATTGCGCAATTGTCAGAGAATAACGGCTCCAGTGGTTACGTTAAGCACGGAGACACATGCTCGTCGCACCGATACCCGAGAACGAATCCGCCCGCCTTGCCACCCTGCGCACGCTCGGCATCCTCGATACGCCCGCCGAAGAACGCTTCGACCGGTTGACGCGTCTCGCGCGCCGCGTCTTCGACGTACCCATCGCGCTCGTCTCGCTCATCGACGAAAACCGTCAGTGGTTCAAGTCGTGCGCGGGTCTCGGCGTGCAGGAAACCTCGCGCGACATTTCTTTCTGCGGACACGCGATCCTGCAAGACGACGTCTTCATGATTCCCGACGCCCGCGCAGACGTCCGCTTTCACGACAACCCGCTCGTCTCGGGCCATCCGGGCATCCGTTTCTACGCCGGTCAGCCGCTCATGGTGCCCAACGGCAGCAAGCTCGGCACACTCTGTCTCATTGACACGCGCCCGCGCGAGCTGGACGGCGACGAACGCGGCCTGTTGCGCGATCTCGCGCATATCGCGGAACAGGAGATCGCGGCGATCGAGCTCGCGACCGTCGACGAGCTGACGCTCATCGCGAACCGGCGCGGCTTCGAAGCGCTCGCGCAGCATGCGCTGAACGTCTGCAAGCGCCTTGAGCGCGACGCGTCGCTGCTCTTCTTCGATCTCGACGATTTCAAGCAGATCAACGACACCTTCGGTCATGCGGAAGGGGATCGCGCGCTCGTGACCTTCGCCGCCGCGCTGCGCGAATCGCTGCGGGAGAGCGATGTCATCGGCCGTCTGGGCGGCGACGAATTCGTCGCCCTTCTGACCGACGCCCGCGAAGACGAAACGCGCCGCGCGCTCGATCGCCTGCGCGAATTGCTCGCGGCGAGCAATGCGGCATCGGCGCCGGGTTATCGAATTCGCTTCAGCGTCGGGCAGACACAGTTCGACGCCGCTCGGCATTCGTCGGTGATCGATCTGCTCGCGGCAAGCGACAGCAAAATGTACGCGCAGAAAGCCGCGCGCAAAAGCGCTCCGGCGCGCTAGCGCCAACGAGCATTGCGATCTGTGCATTGATCCGAAACAGATTGCGTTTATTCAAATAAACGGCGTCGCAGGCAGCGATTGTCCAGCGCGCCGCCAAACGAAATACTTATTCAACGCGCCGAAAATACGGCGGGAATAAGTTCGACGTCAAAAAACGTAATAATCGCGTCAGCCGGGCACGAAGCAAAAACCGAAAATCAGTGTTTCAGTTGAACTGACGCACTTCCATCATATAATTTATTTCAATCGGCAAAGAAAATTTACGCGGACTAAATCATGTTCCTATAACAAAAAGGTATTCTCTGATGATTATCTCGTCGAATTTCAATCATCAATTCAGGAGAAGACAATGACGACTATCTTCGCGAAACTCGCGCTGTGCGCCGCGGTTGCAGGCGCGTTATGCAGCATGGTAAGCGCATCGGCGAAGGAAACGGCGACCGCGCATAAACCAGATCCCGCCGCAATGGAAGCGCTGGCCAAAATGAGCGCTTATATGCAAACCGTGAAGCAGTTCGTTCTGGATGTCGATTCGACGACAGATCAAATCATGGTGGACGGTAAAACGGCACAATTGGTCCAGTTGTCGCACACGACGAAGCTGACCGTAAATCGCCCCGATCATCTCAAGGCGGAGATTTCCGGCGGTGCGCCTGGCAGCAGTCGTCACGCCTATTTCGACGGAAAGCACTTCACGCTTTACACTGAGCCGGGCAAATACTATGCGACGGTGCCGGCGCCGGCCACCATCAAGGAACTGATCAGCGATCTCGGCGACAAGTACGGAATCGAATTGCCGTTAAGCGATATTTTCACGCTGGGAGCGAATCCGGACGACATGAAAAGAGTGCTTTCCGCCGCCTATCTCGGTGACGAGACAATAAACGGCGCGACGTGCTCACATTATGCATACCACGAAAAATCGGTCGATTGGCAGCTCTGGGTTCAGAAAGGCGATAAACCGCTGCCGTGCAAGTTGAATATCGTGACATTGTCGGACAAGGAGCGGCCGCAATACACGGCGATTTATCGCTGGAACCTCAATCCTGAAATCGGAAATGGCGCATTCGCATTCTCGGCCCCTGAGAACGCGCGCGAAATCAAAATCGTGCAGGTCAAAGACACGCAATAATCGATTAATGTAGAGATCATCATCATGAATTTGAAGAACTTCTCAAGCACGGCATGCGCGGCGCTCTTACTGGCAGCAATCGCGTCGACGGCAAGCGCCTTTCAAGTCCGCGGCGGCGCTCAAACGTCCGTGAATAGCGGCGCCTGGCAGAGCGCGCATGAAACCAATGTCGCGACACGGCAAGCCAACCGCACGACGCGTGAGGGCAACCGGCAGGACACCGTTCAGCAGGTCAGTTCGAACCGAACGAACGCGGCGACAAACATCAGCAATAACCGGATGAATGCGGCGCAGAACATCAGTGACAACCACGGCTGCTGCTACAACAACGGCGGCTGGTACAACGACCATCCGGTGGCAACCGCTGCCGCCGTCACGACAACCGTGGTCGCGACGGCAGCCATAGTCGGCTCCATCGTTCATACACTGCCGCCCAGTTGCTCCGCGATCAGCGTCAACGGCGTGACGTATCAGCAATGCGGCTCGACGTGGTATCAGCCGCAATACTCGGGCACGTCCGTTCAGTACGTGGTGGTCAACGCGCCTCACTGACCGGCGGTCGAGTTCGCTTCACTCGCTGCCGCTCTCGCGGAAATACAGGCGGCGCGGCAGGCCCCACACGATCAGCATCGCGCCCAGCAGGCACGCGCATGCGATCGCATAGAGGCCGGGCGTCGCGCTGCCGGTCATCGTCTTCACTTTGCCGACCATGTACGGACTGATGATCCCGCCGAACTGCCCGACCGAATTGATGAGCGCGATGCCGCTCGCCGCCGCGATGCCGGTGAGAAAGCGCGTCGGCAGAATCCAGAACAGCCCGAGCGACGTAATGATGCCCGTCGCGGCGATCGTGAGGCCGATCACGAGCATCACCGTGTTCGTCGGGAAGAAGCCGCACAGCACGTAACCGATCGTGCCCGCGAGCGCGCATGCGCCGAGGTGCCAGCGCCGTTCGCCGGTCCGGTCCGAATGCTTGCCGATCAGGATCATGCCGATGCCCGCGACCGCGTAAGGCAGCATCGAGATCAGGCCGATCATGAACGGATCGCTCGTGCCCGCGGTTTTCACGAGCTGCGGCATCCAAAAGACGAGCCCGTAGATGCCCATCGCGAGGAACAGATAGATGAGCGCCATCACGAGCGTGACGGGCTGGCTGAACGCGGCCTTCAGCGAATGCACTTCGCCGACTTTCGGATCGCGCGCGAGTTGCGCTTTCAGCGCGCGCTTTTCGCCGGCGTCGAGCCACTTTGCGTGATCGACGTCGTCATCGACGAACGCGAGCACGACAAAGCCGAGCAGCACCGACGGAATGCCTTCGAGCAGAAAGAGCCATTGCCATCCGGGCATGCCGTTCAGGCCATCGCAGAACTTCATGATCGCGCCCGACAGCGGGCTGCCGATGATCCCGCACAGCGCGATCGACGCCATGAAAAACGAGTTGATGCGCCCGCGCCGCGACGACGGAAACCACTTCGTGAAGAAGTACAGCGCGCCCGGCACGAAGCCCGCTTCGAGCGCGCCGATCAGAAAGCGCAGCACGTAGAACCACGTTTCGCTGCGCACGAACATCATGCACGCCGACGCGATGCCCCACGTAATCATGATGCGCGCGATCCAGCGCTTCGCCCCGACGCGATGCAAAACGATATTGCTTGGCACTTCGAATAAAAAGTATCCGACGAAGAATACGCTCGCCCCGAAGCCGTACATGGCGTCGGAGAAGCCGAGCTCGCTTTGCATCTGCAGCTTCGCAAAGCTGATGTTGATGCGATCGAGATACGAAAACACGAAGCACGCGACGAACAGCGGCACGAAGCGCCAGAACACTTTCTTGTAGATGCGGCTGTCGTCGAGCGTCGCCTCGCGCGGGGCGGCGAAGGTATTCATGTGGCTTGTCTCCTTGATTTTCTTGTCTTGACGCGTGTGTTCAGTAAGTCGCGCGTCCTCCGGAGAGATCGAAGACCGCGCCCGTCGTGAACGAGTTCTCCGACGAAGCGAGGAACGCGACCATCGATGCGATCTCGTTCACTTCGACGAAGCGTCCGCGCGGAATCTTCGACAGCATGTAGTCGATGTGCTCCTGCTTCATCTGCTCGAAGATTTTCGTGCGCGCGGCGGCGGGCGTCACGGCGTTCACCGCGATATCGAGGCCGGCCGTTTCCTTGCCGAGACTCTTCGTCAGCGCGATCACGCCCGCCTTCGCCGCACTGTACGCCGACGCGTTCGGATTGCCTTCCTTGCCCGCGATCGACGCGATGTTGACGATGCGTCCATAGCCGCGCGCGATCATCGCCCTGACGATCGCCTGATTCGCATGGAACGCCGCGTTGAGGTCGACGTCGATCACGCGCGACCATTCTTCCGGCGCGTAATCGGCGACCGTCGCGTTCGCGCCCGCGATGCCCGCGCTGTGCACGAGCACGTCGATTTGCCCGAAGCGCTCCAGCGTGCGCGACGTCGCGTTGGCAACTGCATCGCGATCCGTCAGATCGACGAGCACGGTCTGAACGTCGCCCAGACGCGCGCGGGCATTCGCCAGCGCGGCTTCATCGCGATCCCACAACGAGACGCGCGCGCCGCCTTCGAAGAGACGCTGCGCCACCGCGTAGCCGATGCCCTGCGCACCGCCCGTCACGACAGCCGCGCGATTCGTGAAGTCGTATCGGTTCATGCGTCCACCGTGCGTTGTTGTTGAACGCCCAGACCTTCGATGCCGAGGCGCATCGTCTGTCCCGCGCGCAAATAGATGGCGTCCGGCTTCTGCCCCATGCCGACGCCCGGCGGCGTGCCCGTCGAAATGACATCGCCCGGTTGCAGGCTCATGAAGCGCGAGAGATACGCGACGATCTCGCCGACCTTGAAGATCATCGTGCTCGTGTTGCCGTTCTGATAACGCTTGCCGTCGACTTCGAGCCAGAGCGGGAGCTTGTGCGGATCGGGCACTTCGTCGGCGGTGACGAGCCACGGACCGATCGGGCCGAACGTATCGCAGCCCTTGCCCTTGTCCCAGGTGCCGCCGCGCTCGATCTGATATTCGCGCTCGGAGACATCGTTGATGACGCAATAACCGGCGACGTGACTCATCGCATCGGCTTCGTCGATATACGCGCCGCCCTTGCCGATCACGACGCCCAGTTCCACTTCCCAATCAGTCTTCTTCGAGCCGCGTGGAATGCGCACATCGTCGTTCGGGCCGACGACCGCCGAGAGCCACTTGTTGAACACGACCGGCTCCGACGGCACCGGCAGATTCGATTCCGCCGCGTGATCGGCGTAATTGAGCCCGATGCAGATGAACTTGCCGATGCGTCCGACACACGGCCCGATGCGTTCGTTCGAAGGCACGACGGGCAGCGTCGATGGATCGAGCTTCGCGAGACGTGCGAGCGATTCGGGCAGGAGCGCATCGCCCGCGATATCGCCGACGACGCCGGACAAGTCGCGGATCGCGCCGCTGGAATCGAGAAGGCCGGGTTTTTCGCGGCCGGGAGCGCCGTATCGCAGCAGCTTCATGAGTCGGTATTTCCTTGACGAGGTGAACGGAACCCACAATGTAGAGAACGCTGCATCGCTTGAATAATGAAAGCTGCTGCCGGGGCAATAACTTTCCGTTATCTTCTCGTTGTCCCTATGCCTGCCGAAACCATGCTGCCGAATGCCGATTCCATCGCCGCGCGCTTGCGGCTCAAGCAACTGCGCCTGCTGATCGCGCTCGACGATCATGGCTCGCTGCATCGCGCCGCCGACGAAATGGCGCTTACGCAGCCCGGCGCGACCAAGGCGCTGCGCGAGATCGAAGCGACGCTCGGCGCCACGCTCTTCACGCGTTCGGCGCAAGGCATTCAGCCGAACGAACTCGGGCGCTGCGTGATCCGCTATGCGCGGCTGATTCACATGGACGTCGCGCATTTACGCGAGGAAATGGCGGGCATTCTGCAAGGCACGGGCGGACGGCTCGCCATCGGCGCGATCACCGGCGCGGTGTCGGGCGTGCTCGTCGATGCACTCGCCCGACTGCGCGAGCGGCAGCCGGCGCTGACCATCGAAGTCGTCGAAGACACGAGCGCGCGCCTGCTCGCGCTGCTGGATCAAGGCAGGCTCGACGTCGCGATCTGCCGTGCGAGCGTCGCGCGTCAGCCGGATCATTACCACTACGTCGAGTTGCGCGACGAACCGCTCGCGATCGTCGCGGGCGTCTCCCATGCGCTCGTCGATGCACCGCGCGTCGAGTTGAGCGAACTCGCTTCGAGCCGATGGATCGTCTATCCGGCCATCATGCCGATCCGCAGCCTCTACGAGCGCGAGTTCAAGGAAGCGGGGCTGCCGCTGCCCTTGCATCCGATCGAAACGGCATCGACCATCACGACCGTCCTGCTGCTGCAGCGCGATCCGACGCTCGTCGCGATGATGCCGCTCGACATGGCGACGTTTCTCGCCGGACACGGACTCGCGAAGCGGCTTGCCATCGCGGTGCGTTCGCGCACGGAGCCGTATGGCGTCGTGACCAGAAAAGGCGCGGCATTGCCGGCGCCCGCGCGGCTCATCATCGAGGAACTGACGCGCGAAAAAAACGCGGACGGGTGATGTGCCCGTCCGCGTTTTCGGCTTCGACTGCCACGCCGCTTACGACACCAGCTCGGCGTTCAACGTGATCTTCGCGTTGCCCGCAAACAGCTTCGACACCGGACAGCCCTCTTTCGCGGCCTGCGCAGCCTTGTCGAAAGCGGCTTTGTCGGCGCCGGGAATCTTCGCCTTGAGATCGAGCTGGCAGGCGGTGATCGTGAAGCCGTCGCCGTCTTTATCGAGCGTCACGGTCGACTTGGTTTCGAGGCTCTCGGCCTTCATGCCGGCCAGCTCGAGTTGCAGCGAGAGCGCCATCGTGAAGCAGCCCGCGTGCGCCGCGCCGATCAGCTCTTCCGGATTGGTGCCCGGACCTTCCTCGAAGCGCGACTTGAAGCCGTACGGCGCCTCGTTGAGCACGCCGGTCTGCGTCGAGATGAAACCCTTGCCGTCCTTGATGCCGCCGCTCCATTTTGCCGATGCTGTCTTTTGCACGAGAGTTCTCCAGAAGATAAATTGGAACCGACGATTCGCACGCGCCGTGCCCGAACGGCGCCCTTCGATAGCCCGAGCGCTTGCATCGTAGCCGATCGCTCGAGCGGGTGCAGGGAGCCTGCGCATTGGACTATCATCGCCCGTTCGCGTTTAACACAACACCACATCACATGGGTCCACCTACCGAACGCATCACCGAAGACCGCACGCCGCCCGATCACGTCGATGTCGTCGTCGTGGGCGGCGGCGTCATCGGCATCAGCACGGCGCGCGCGCTCGCCGAAAAAGGCTTGTCGGTCGCCGTGTGCGAAAAGGGCTATATCGCCGGCGAGCAATCGAGCCGCAACTGGGGATGGTGCCGCGCGACGCACCGCGACCTGCGCGAACTCGAACTGAGCCTCGAAAGCCTCAAGCTCTGGCGGCGCATCGATGCGGAACTGGGCATCGACACCGGCTTTCGCGAATGCGGCATTCTCTACGCCGCCGACGATGCCAAAGCCCTCGCCGATCACGAAGCCTGGCTCGCGCGCGCCGTCGCGCTCGTCGGCCGCGACGCGCTCGATTCGCGTATCACGTCGCCCGACGAAACCGGCGCGTTGATGTCCGGCACGTCGCGACGCTTCGCGGGCGGCATCTACACACCGAGCGATGGCCGCGCGGAACCGCAACGCGCCGTGCCCGCCATGGCCGCAGCGCTGCGCGAACGCGGCGTGAAAGTGCTCACGCCCTGTGCGGTGCGCGGCATCGAAACGAGCGGCGGCGCGATACACGGCGTGGTCACGGAACACGGACGCATCCGCTGTTCGAGCGTGGTCATCGCGGGCGGCGCGTGGACGCGCTATTTCGCGGGCAGTCTCGGCGTAGATGTGCCGCAACTCATGGTGCGTTCGTCGGTCATGCGCACCGCGCCGCTCGACGGCGGACCCGACGTCAGCGCGTGCAATCAGGAAATGGGCTATCGCAAGCGTCTGGACGGCGGCTACACCATCGCGAATGCGTTTCACAGCTATCACGACATCACGCCCGACAGCTTTCGGCTCCTCGTCAAATTCCTGCCCGCGCTCAAGAGCCAGATCGGTTCGATCAAGCTCGGACTCAACGCGCGCTTCTTCGAGGAACTTCGACGCCCGCGCCGCTGGCCGCTCGACCGGCCGACCGTCTTCGAAACCGCGCGCACGCTCGATCCGGTGCCGGTCGAATCGTTCAACGAAGCGGCGGTCACGGAGTTCCGCAAGCTCTTTCCGGCGCTGAATCCATTGCGCATCGAACAAGCGTGGGCGGGCTATATCGACGTGACGCCAGATGCCGTGCCGGTCATCTCCCGCGTGGATGGCAAACCGGGGCTTTTCATCGC
Source organism: Caballeronia sp. LZ028 (assembly GCF_031451415.1). Taxonomy (NCBI): domain Bacteria; kingdom Pseudomonadati; phylum Pseudomonadota; class Betaproteobacteria; order Burkholderiales; family Burkholderiaceae; genus Caballeronia; species Caballeronia sp. LZ028. Next base: position 932,580 of record NZ_JARUXN010000004.1, read on the forward strand.
GACGGGTTTCTCGGGGCACGGCTTCGGCATCGGTCCGGGCGCGGGCCGACTGATGGCGGATATCGTCGCAAACGACGCACCGATCGTCGATCCGCGCGCGTTTCGCCTGTCGCGCTTCTTCGACGGCAGCAAGATCGAGCTCGACGGCGGATTCTGATGCGTCGCGCGACCGCGCGTCGGCGGCGCGCACGCGCTAACATACCGGTTTTGCGGACGTCGCCGGAAACGCGGCGTTCGCCCGGTTCAGTCAAACGGCGCAAACACGCGCCGTTCGTTTTTGAGGCTCACATGGCATCCACGTCAGTTCTTTATATCGACGTCTGGTCGGACTTCGTGTGTCCGTTCTGCTATCTCGAGACGCCCGTGCTCGACCAGTTCCGCAACGCATACGGCGATGCGGTCGAGATTCGCTGGCACGCGTTCGAATTGCGTCCGGAGCCGACGCCGCTCGTCGATCCGAACAGCGAGCAGATCGTCGAATCGTGGGAGAAATCGGTGCGTCCGCTCGCGGAAGAACGCGGCGTGACGATGCGTATGCCGCCGGTCGCGCCGCGCAGCCGCAAGGCATTCGAGACGGCGATGTTCGCGCGCGAATCCGGCCGCTACGATCTCGTGCATCGGGCGATTTTCAAGGCGTATTTCGAGGAAGGCATCGATATCGGCGATACCGACGCGCTGCTCGACATCGCGGCGACCTGCGGCGTCGATCCCGAACTGCTCGAGGAAGCGCTCGATGACGGCACGTACACCGATCTCGTGATCGAAGACGAAGAGTTCGCGAAGAAGCTCGGCGTGACGGGCGTGCCGTTCGCTGTGCTGTCGCGCGAGCCCGCGCCCGGCCAGGAACCGCCGCCGCCGATCGCGCTGCGCGGCGCCGCGCCGATTCAGCATTTCGAGGCGGCGGTCGAGCGGCTCTTTCCCGACGGCTTTCCGGGCGCCTGAAGCGCGTCGAGGCCGCTTAGCTGTGCTCGGCCATGAACGATTTCAGCGCGATCCGCTGCGACGGTTCGAGCGTTTCGAACTCGAGCCCGTACGCCGCGCTGCCATCGGCAGGATCGGTCGCGCCGACATGGCGCACGATCGCGATGGTCTCGATCTTCACCTCGACGCCATCGGTCCTGAACTGAAATGAAAGTTGCAGACGCTCGCCCATGTGCGCGACCGGATTCGCGACGGTCAGCGACATGCCGTACGGACTGATGTCGCTCACGCGGCCCAGTTGCAGGGCGCTCTGCGGCTCCCCGACGGCCGCGAAATGCGCCGCGAGACGAGTCGGCATCCGCGCGAACTTGCGCGTGCGCAATCGGCGGATCGCGCCCGGCGCCGATAGCACCGCGTAATTGAACGGCTCGCGGCAGGTGGCATCGACGGTGCAGGCGAAGCGGAACACGCCCCGCCCCGTCAGCGCGACCAGATCGACCTGCTCGCCCAGCGTCAGAACGAGCGGATCGAATCCCGCCATCAAAGGCTGCGTCACGAAGAGCGAACGCTCGCCATTGCGGCGCGGCGTCGAAAAGCCGATCACGCGGCTCGCGTACATGGCAGAACCCGTGCCGCCCGTGCCGCGCAAGCCGACCCGCGCGCCGATCGTGAGACCGATGTCCTCCAGCGTCAGCGGCCCGTCCTTCGCGAACTCTTCCTCGGGCGCGCTCGGCGCTGCCGCCTGAATCGCACGATTCGGCTCGAAGTGCCGGAACATGAATTCGAGCGCCGCGCCGTCCGGCACGACGGCGCCGGCGTCGAACAACATCGCGCCATCTGCGGCGACGATCGGCCATTCGAGCGGCGTGCCAAGCGGAATCTCGGACGGTTCGAGACGCGCCAGCGACTGGCGCGCATCTGCGACGGTTTCTTCGGTCATCTTATCGGACGATTCTTAGGTGTTTTCCGCAATCGTCGTGCTTGCCGGGGTTGCCGTCAAGTGCTGTATGGCAAGTTTTACGTTAGCGTACTGATATTTTTACCGCGCGATGGATTTTCTACCGGGCCAAGCGTCGGCATGAGTTTATGCGCACAAAGTTTCGGTGCGACTCATGTTCAGCGAACCGTAGCGCCCGATTCGGCCGAATGAGGAACGGGTTTTTGCGGCGAATTCGTCACGCTTTCGATGGCAGCCAGCACTTGCGGCACGTCGGGAGGTGCGCCCTCTTCGCCGATCGACACCGACCGTCCGGGATCATTCACGCCGAAATGCTCTCGCGAGGTCGCGGCAAACAACATCACGGTGCGGCGCTGCAAGGCGTGCGCGAGATGCACGAGCCCGGTATCCGCGCCGACAACGAGTTCAGACGCCTGAATCCAGTGGGCGCATTCCACGACCGACAGCTTCGGCAGCACGGTCGCACCCGGCACGAGCGCGGCGATGGCTCGCGCCTCGTCCTGCTCGCGCTCCGTTCCCCACGGCAGCGCGATCGAATAACCGCGCGCGGTCAGCCAGCGGCCGACTTCGCCCCAATGCGACTGCGGCCACTTCTTCACGTCCGCCGACGTCGCATGAAACAGCATCGCGATGCGCGCGTCGCGCGGAATGTTCAGCTCGCGGGTGGGCGCGGGCAGGCGGATGTTGAAGTCGGGCGGGTCTTCCAGACGATAGCCGAGCGCATCCGCGACGCTCACGCGCATGCCGCGCCAGGCATCGGTGAGCGGACGCGGACCGAAGCGCGCGTTGTACGCGAAAGCCGCGCCGCGCTCGCCGAGATCCTGATTCAGATACCCGTAACGCCGCCGTCCGCGCGCGATGAACGCGATGATCGCGCTCTTGTAGACACCGTGAATATCGACGATCACGTCGTATTTTTCGGCGCGCAACTCACCGATCGACGCGCCGATCTCCTTCAGATCGTTCCAGCTGCGCGCCTTCTTGAACTTGCGCAAGGGCGCGCTCAGCACGCGATCGACGCCGGGATTCCAGCGGATGATATCGGCGAAGGCGGCGTCCGCGGCCCAGTCGATTTTGGCGGAAGGAAATGCGCGCCGCAGATCGGCAACGACGGGTAGCGTCTCGACGATATCGCCGAGAGACGTGACTTTGACGATCAGAATTCGCTTCATGAACGGGACGAGAATGTTCCGGTGCGAGTCGCGGCCAGCGGCAATGCTGGGCCGAACCCGGAAAACCAGCGATTCTAATGAATTTGAGACGAACGCGATGTCAGCGTTTGTAAGGACTATCCGGAAACGGACGCTGCGACGGCTTCAGAATAGACCAATTCGCACCGTCCGGTTGCCGCGACGCGCGCCCGTCGATCAGAGCGAACGCGTCGAGAACGTGTCGCACTGGGCGACATCGCCCGATGACATGCCGCGCCGCAGCCAGCGCTGGCGTTGCGCGCTCGTCCCGTGCGTGAACGCCTCGGGCACGACGCGACCTTGCGATTGCTGTTGCAGACGGTCATCGCCGATCGCGGCCGCCGCGTTCAAGCCTTGCTCGAAATCGCCCGGTTCGATCAGCTTCGCGTTTTCGCGCTGCGCGACCGCGGCCCAGACGCCCGCGAAGCAATCCGCCTGCAACTCGACGCGCACCGACAGCGCGTTCGCCTGCTCGCGCGACATTTGCGAGCGCGCCTGATCGACCTTGTTCATGATGCCGAGCACGTTCTGAACGTGATGCCCGACTTCATGCGCGATCACATACGCCTGCGCGAAATCGCCGCTCGCGCCGAAGCGGTCGCGCAACTCGCGATAGAACGAAAGATCGATGTACACCTTGCGGTCGTTCGGGCAATAGAACGGGCCCATGGCTGCCTGCCCGGTGCCGCACGCGGTTTGCGTGGCGCCGGAAAACATCACGAGCCGCGGCGCCGGATAGTCCTGATTGAACTGCGCGCGAAAGATGTGCTGCCACGTCTGTTCCGTGTTGCCGAGCACGCGGCGCACGAACACGGCGCCGGGATCGTTGGCCGGTTGCGCATTGGACGGTGCGGCCTGCTGTTGCGGCGCGTTGCCATGCAGAACTTGCGCGCCGTTGATGATCGTCATCGGATTGATGCCGAAGAAATACGACGCCGCGAGCGCCACGACGATCGTCCCGATGCCGATCGATCCGCCGCCCATTCGAAAACCGCCCCCGCCGCGCCGGTCCTCTACATTCTGACTTTCCTGCTGGTCATCGAGGCGCATGATGCTTCTCCTTCCTACGCGCACGTCGCGCGTGTCAAAAGCGATTATGGTAACCGCGCCTGTCGCACGTCCCGTGCCGCGACAACGTAAAAGTTCTTTCTGAACCGATCAAAACCGGCGCCTCTTGCGCGCGGCGATTCCAGTGCGGTCGATTGTCGCGAAAACGCGTGCGCGATCTTGCCGCAGCGCACTAAATCTCCATCTCGAAATCATCGAGAAATCAATCCGATAGCGGTGCTAAACCCTTGAAACTGCGGCATTTGCGCGCAATGACAATTCACTGACGCAGCGCAACACCCGTCTCGAAATAGAGCTAAGCTCCGGCCCGTCGCACGTCTCGATCAGCACAGGACACAACCGCTCCCGACTGCGGGCGCGCGTGAATTTCAAGGCACAAGTCATCATGCATTCGACTCCCGAAGCACTCGATCTGGCGCGCATCCAGTTCGCGTTCACCGTCTCGTTCCACATCATCTTTCCGGCGCTTTCCATCGGGCTCGCGAGTTTCATCGCCGTGCTCGAAGGCGCGTGGCTCAAAACCGGCAAGCCGGTCTACAAGGAGCTGTGTCTCTTCTGGTCGAAAGTCTTTGCCGTCGCGTTCGGCATGGGCGTCGTGTCGGGCGTCGTCATGGCGTACGAATTCGGCACCAACTGGGGCGGCTTTTCGAGCTTCGCCGGTCCGATCACCGGGCCGCTGCTTACCTATGAAGTGATGACCGCGTTCTTCCTCGAAGCGGGCTTCCTCGGCATCATGCTGTTCGGCTGGAACAAGGTCGGCCCGAAGGCGCACTTCGGCGCAACGCTGATGGTCGCCATCGGCACGCTCATCTCCACCTTCTGGATTCTCGCCTCGAATAGCTGGATGCAGACGCCGCAGGGCTTTCGCATCGAAGGCGATCATGTCGTACCGGTCGACTGGTGGGCGATCATCTTCAATCCGTCGTTTCCGTACCGGCTCGCGCATATGGCGATTGCGGCGTTCATCGTGGCGGCGCTCGTCGTGGCCGCGACCGGCGCGTGGCATCTGCTGAAAGGCCGGCGCGATCCGGCCATCAAGAAGATGTTTTCGATGTCGCTCTGGCTGCTGCTCGCCCTGACGCCGATTCAGGCGCTCGTCGGCGACGCGCACGGCCTCAACACGCGCGAACATCAGCCGGCGAAGATCGCGGCGATCGAAGGCATCTGGGAAACGGAGAAAGGCGGCACCGCGCTCAATCTCTTCGGCATTCCCGACATGGAAGCCGAAACGACGAAATACGCCGTGCAGATTCCGCATCTCGGCAGCCTGATCCTCACGCATAGCTGGGACGGCGAGATTCGCGGCCTGAAGGAATTCCCGAAGGAAGATCGTCCGAACTCGACGCTTGTGTTCTGGAGCTTCCGCGTGATGGCCGGACTCGGCGTGCTGATGATCGTGATGTCGTTCGCGGCGTGGTGGCTGCATCGCAGGCGCAAGCTGTTCGAGGCGCGCTGGTTCCATCGCTTTGCGCTTGCGATGGGTCCGAGCGGATTCATCACGCTGCTCGCGGGCTGGGTCACGACCGAAGCCGGACGCCAGCCTTGGGTCGTGTACGGCGTGATGCGTACTGCCGATGCCGTCTCGCCGGTCACGGCGCAGCAAGTCGGCGTGTCGCTGCTCGCGTTCGTGATCGTCTACACGATCGTCTTCGGCACGGGCATCTACTACTTGCTGAAGCTGCTGCGTCACGGCCCCGCGTTGCCGGGCGCGTCGACGCAGCCGTCGGACGGCAGCGCGCGGCGTCCGCTCAGCCTTCCGAATCAGTCCATCGAAGGAGCTTAAGAACATGGACCTCACACTCGCCTGGGCCGCGATCATCGCGTTCGGCCTGTTCCTTTACGTCGTGCTCGACGGCTTCGACCTCGGCATCGGCATTCTCTTCCCGTTCTTTCCGGATCAGCACGATCGCGACGTGATGATGAACACCGTCGCGCCCGTCTGGGACGGCAACGAAACGTGGCTCGTGCTCGGCGGCGCGGGATTGTTCGCCGCGTTCCCGATGGTTTATTCGACCGTGCTGTCCGCGCTGTATCTGCCGCTCGTGCTGATGCTCGTGTGCCTGATTTTCCGCGGCGTGTCGTTCGAAATCCGCGCGAAGGCGCAGCGCACGAAGCATATGTGGGATCTGGCGTTCATCGGTGGATCGGCGGGCGCGACGTTCTTTCAGGGCGTGGCGCTCGGCGCGTTTCTCGACGGCATTCCGGTCGCCGACGGCCGTTTTTCCGGCGATGCCTTCGGCTGGTTCACGCCCTTCTCGATCTTCACGGGCGGCGCGCTGGTCGTCACTTATGCGCTGCTCGGCGCGTGCTGGCTGATCGCGAAAACGGAAGGCGATCTGCAGCGGCGGATGTATCGCGTCGTGTGGCCGCTGACCGTTCTGCAACTCGCGACGATCGCGGTCGTCAGCATCTGGACGCCGTTGCAAGACGCGGGCATCGCGTCGCGCTGGTTCGATTCGCCGTGGTTCTATCGCATGTTGCCGGTGCCCGTGCTGGTCGCGGTTTGCGCGTGGGCGATGCGCCGCTCGATCGCATCGCGTCACGAGAAGCGGCCGTTTGCCGTCGCGCTCGGCTTCGTGTTTCTCGGCTACTCGGGTCTGGTGCTGAGCGTGTCGCCGCACGAGATTTTCCCCGGCGTTTCGATCTGGGATGCGGCCGCGCCCCGTTCGAGCCAGCTCTTCACGATCGTCGGCGCGGCGGTGATTCTGCCCGTGATCGTCGCTTACACGACGCTAGGCTATTGGGTCTTCAGAGGAAAGGTGCGTCATGGCGAACATCACTACCATTGAGCGCGCGCGCAAGGTGTTCTGGTTCGTCGCATTGTGGATGGCGGGCGTCGGCGGCGCGATGCTGCTCGCGCTGCCGTTCAAGTTGCTGATCAAGGCGGGCGCGGCGATTCATTGAGGCGCCGCGCGCGTTCAGAACACCGCCGCCGCAATCACCCCGCCAACGATCCCGAACACCACGACCGACGCGGCCACGAACGCGAGCACGCGCGGCGGAAACGACCGCGCGAGCATCGCGAGCGACGGCACGCTGACGGGCGGCAAGGTCATCAAGAGCGCGCCGGCCGGGCCCGTCGCCATGCCGAGCGAAAGCATCGCCTGAATGATGGGCACTTCGCCGGCGGTCGGAATCACGAAGAGCGTGCCCGCGACGGCAAACGCCGCGATCCACCACATGCCGTTGCCGATATCCGGACCGATGTGCGGAAAGAGCCAGGCGCGCGCCGCGCCAAGCAGCAGCACGAGCACGATGTATTCGGGCACGAGCCGCAACGTCATGCGTCCGAGAATTTTGATCCAGCGCGAAAACGCCGTGCCCGGCTCGTCCTCTTCGATCAGCTTGGCAAGCGCCTGACGCGACGACGCCGCCTGCGCCGGCGTCACCATCCGGTTGATCGCGTAGCCGAGGCCGAACACCATCAGCACGCCGAGCACGAGCCGCAAACCGGTCCACTGCCAGCCGAGCACGAAGCCCATGAAAACCAGCGCCGCCGGATTGAGCACGGTATTGCCGAGCCAGAACGCGACGGCCGCGCCCGGCGCCGCTTCGCGCGCACGCAGCCCCGCGACGACGGGCGCGGCGCAACACGTGCACATCATGCCGGGCAAGGACATCAACCCGCCGTTCACGACGCTGCCGAAGTTGTGCTCGCCCAGCGCCCGCGCGACCCAGCGCGGCGGAATCAGCGCCTGCACCGCGGAGCCGAGCAGAAGGCCGAGCACCATCGCCTGCCAGATAGCCTTGCCGTAGGCGATCGCGTAGTCGAGCGCGGCTTGCCACGACGGCTCCGGCGCGCTCGCCGACGTGCCCATCAGAATGGATTTGCCGATCGAATGCTGGCTCGCCGCGACGAACGCGCGGTTGTAGTACGGAAACCATTTCACGTAGAACAGGCCCACGACGGCGATCAGCAGGAATACCAGCCAGCCGCGTGCGACGCGAGGTTGTGAAAACGTGGTCATATCTTTTTCTTTCGAGTGATGAGATTGAATCAGAGCGCGGGCGTCGTCTCGGCGAGCCGGGCGAGCAAGGCTTTCGCCTGATCGACGCTGTCCGCGTCGTTCGGACGGAACAGCACGTGCGCCGCATGCGGCAGCTTCGTATAGAGCGCCTGGCTGCTGCGTCCATACGCCGGATCGTAATGACGGTCGATCAGTTCGGCGAAAAGCTCCGCGCGCGCGTTGTCATCGATCAGCCGATGCCAGTGCGCGACGCGCTCCCGGCTATGCAGCGCGACGAGCTTCGACAATTGCGCCTTGAAAAACGCGGGATCGTCGAAAAGATGCGCGTAATCCTGCAGCAAGAACGCGATGCGGTCCTCGCGCCGCGCCTCGACTTCCACGCACGACGCCGCGTGCAGATTGTCGAGGATGGCGTCGGGCATCGTGATCGATCCGATGCGCCGCCCTTCCGCTTCGACAAAAACCGGTTTCGCCGGATCGAAGCCCGAAAGCGTCTTCAGGAGCGCCGAATCGAACGCTTTTTGCGTCGGCTGCGGGCGTCCCGGCAGCGCGCCGAGCAAGGAACCGCGATGCGCGGCGAGTCCTTCGAGATCGAGCGTCTGCGCGCCCGCCGCGTCGAGCGCCTTCAGCAGCCGCGTCTTGCCGCTGCCCGTATGGCCGATCAGCGCGACATAGCGAAAACGTCCGGGCAGCGTGCCGAGCCGCTCGATCACGTCGCGCCGATAGCTCTTGTAGCCGCCGTCGAGTTGCCGGGCCTGCCAGCCGATCATGTTGAGCCAAGTCGTCATCGAGCCGGAGCGCTTGCCGCCGCGCCAGCAATAGACGAGCGGACGCCAGTTGCGCGGCTTGTCGGCGAAGATCGTGTCGAGATGCATCGCGATATTGCGCGCGACCATCGCCGCGCCGACGCGCGTCGCCTCGAACGGCGAGACCTGCTTGTACATCGTCCCGACGATCACGCGCTCTTCGTTGCTGAGCACGGGCGCGTTGATCGCGCCGGGAATGTGATCCTCGGCGAATTCGAGCGGTGTGCGGACGTCGACGATTTCATCGAACTCGCTCAGGCGATCGATGGGAACGAGCAGGTTTTTCACGGGCTTGCGGGCGGGTTTTGGCTGAATCAAGCGAAAAATTATCGCATGCGGGCGGATTTCGGCCCGGACGCGCTTTTTTTGACCGACGCGCGATGCCCGCGAAAGCGGCTAAAGTGCATGAATCGATGCTTCCGAGAGGAAAGCGATGAGCTTTCACGAGACGATTGGCGCGCGCCGCTACCGCTTCGACGATCTGAAGACGCTGCTCGCGCGCGCCAGCCCGCGGCGCTCCGGCGACGAACTCGCGGGCATCGCGGCCGCCACCGAGGAAGAACGCGTGGCCGCGAAAATGGCGCTCGCGCAGGTGCCGCTCGCCGCGTTTCTCGACGAGCCGCTCATTCCCTACGAGGACGACGAAGTCACGCGCCTCATCGTCGATACGCATTCGCGCGAAGCGTTCGCGCCGATCGCGCACCTGACGGTCGGCGAATTCCGCGAGTGGCTGCTCGCCGATACCACCGACACCGCCGCGCTCGAACGCATCACGATGGGCGTGACGCCGGAGATGGCCGCCGCCGTTTCCAAGCTGATGCGCAATCAGGATCTGATCCTCGCTGCCAGAAAACGCCCGGTCGTCACGCGCTTTCGCACGACGATCGGCCTGCCGGGGCATCTCTCGGTGCGCCTGCAGCCGAATCATCCGACCGACGATCCGAAGGGCATCGCCGCATCGATGCTCGACGGCCTGTTGTACGGCTGCGGCGATGCCGTCATCGGCGTGAATCCCGCATCGGATTCGCCCGCCGCCATCGGCAAGCTGCTCGCGATGATGGACGATTTCCGCCAGCGCTACGACGTGCCGATGCAGTCGTGCATCCTCACGCACGTCACCAACACGCTCGCCGCCATCGAGCAAGGCGCGCCCGTCGATCTCGTGTTCCAGTCCGTCGCGGGCACGGAGCGCGCGAACGCGAGCTTCGGCGTGTCGCTCGCGTTGCTGGAGGAAGCGCGCGACGCGGCGCTCTCGCTCAAACGCGGGACCGTCGGCGATAACGTCATGTACTTCGAGACGGGGCAAGGCAGCGCGCTGTCGGCGAACGCGCATCACGGCGTCGATCAGCAAACCTGCGAAGCGCGCGCGTACGCGGTCGCGCGCCGCTTCCAACCGCTTCTGACGAACACGGTGGTCGGCTTCATCGGCCCGGAATATCTCTATGACGGACGGCAGATCATCCGCGCGGGACTCGAAGACCACTTCTGCGGCAAGCTGCTCGGCGTGCCGATGGGCTGCGACATCTGCTATACGAATCACGCCGAAGCCGATCAGGACGACATGGACACGCTCCTCACGCTGCTCGGCGTGGCGAACGTCAACTTCATCATGGGCGTGCCGGGCGCGGACGACGTGATGCTCAACTATCAAAGCACGTCGTTTCATGACGCGCTCTATATCCGCCGCGCGCTGAACCTGAAACGGGCGCCGGAATTCGAAGCGTGGCTCGCGAAGATGCGCGTCACCGATGGCCGCGGCAATCTGCTCGCCGCGCCCACGCAACCTTTGCTCGACTGGATCGACTCATGACGAACGCCGATGCCTGGGACGCGCTGCGGCGCTTCACCAACGCGCGCATCGCGCTCGGCCGCGCGGGCAGCAGCCTGCCGACCGCGCCCTTGCTCGCATTCGAACTCGCGCATGCGCAGGCGCGCGACGCGGTGCATCAGCCGCTCGATACCGTCGCGTTGCGCGAAGCCGTTCGCGCCGCCGGCTTCGATACGCTCGATGCGCAAAGCGCCGCGCCGGATCGCGATCGCTATCTGCGTCGGCCGGATCTGGGCCGCGTGCTGAACGATGAAAGCGCGCAACGGCTTGCAGCGCACGCATCCGAAAGCGATATCGTTTTCGTCGCCGCCGATGGCTTGTCGGCCTTCGCCGCGCAACGTCACGTCGCGCCCTTGCTTGCGACATTGCGTGCGCGGCTCGACGGCTGGAACGTCGGTCCCGTCGTGATCGCGACGCAGGCGCGCGTCGCCCTCGGCGATCGCATCGGTGAGCTTTTGCGGGCGCAGATCGTCGTCGTAATGATCGGCGAACGGCCGGGGCTCAGTTCGCCCGACAGCCTCGGTCTTTACGTGACCTACGCGCCGCGCGCCGGACGCAACGACGCCGAGCGCAACTGCATATCGAATGTGCGGCCCGAAGGACTCGACTACGAAATCGCCGCATTCAAGCTGATGTGGCTGCTGAACGAAGCGCGCCGCCTGAAGCTCACCGGCGTCGGGCTGAAGGATCACAGCGGCGCGTTGCCCGCGTCCGACGCGAAATTGCCAGCCGATTAAACGCGCAACTTCCGATACAGCGTCGTGCGCGATATGCCGAGCGCGCGCGCCGTCGCGGATACATTGCCGCCGTGCGCCTTGAGCGCGGCGCTCACCGCGCTCGCTTCGATGTCGACAAGACGCGCGCCGTTCGCGGGCGGCGTTGCGTTATCGAATTTGGGCTGTTCGCCGAGTTCATCGACGAAATCGTGCGGAAGATGTTCGATGCGGATATGCGTGTCGTGATCGTCGAGCATCGCGGACGCCGTGCGCAAGACGTTGCTCAACTGCCGTATGTTGCCCGGCCACGGATGACGCGCGAAGAGCGCGAGCACGTCGTCGTCGACGTGCACGACGCGCCCGGCGAAACGCTCGTGCCGCAGAATCTTGTCGACGACCGCGCGCAGGTCGGAGCGCGCGGCAAGCGGCGGCAGCGTCACCGAAAGACCGTTGATCCGGTAATACAAATCTTCGCGGAATTCGCCCTGCGCGACGCGCTCGCGCAGCTTGCGATTGCTCGCGCAGACGAGCATGAAATCGACCGGCACCGCGCGCGCGGCGCCGAGCGGCTCGACGACGCGTTCCTGCAGCACGCGCAGCAGACGGCTTTGCATCGCGAGCGGCATGTCGCCGATTTCATCGAGAAAGAGCGTGCCGCCGTTCGCCTGCACGATCTTGCCGATCGCGCCGCGCTTCGCCGCGCCCGTGAACGCGCCCTGCGCATAGCCGAAAAGCTCCGATTCGATCAGCGTCTCCGGCAGCGATGCGCAGTTCACCGCAACGAACGGCCCCGCGCGGCGCGGCGAATCGTCGTGGATCGCGCGCGCGAGCATTTCCTTGCCCGCGCCCGTTTCACCGCCGATCAGAATCGGTATGTTCTTGCCAATGACCTTGCGCACGCGCGCGACGATGTCGTTCATCTGCGCATCGCCGGTACAGAGATCGGCGAGGCTCGAACCGGCGCGCTCGCGTGCGGGGATCGTGCTCGTCGTGCTCGGGACGCTCGACATGTTCCGCGCGTGAAAATCGACGCTCGCGAACACCGCGACGCCGCTATGCAGTTCGAGCCGGCAAGGCGCATCGCCCGCGCGCGCGATGAGTTCATCGACGCGCTCGCCGAACAGCGCATCGAGCGTCTGCGAACGCAAAGCGCCGAGTTCGAGACCGAGCTGAAACTGCGCGCTGCGGTTCGCGCAGAGCAGGCGCCCGTCGAGATCGAATACGGCGATGCCTTCCATCAACGTGCCGATGAACTCGGGCCGGCTATGGAAACGGATGCGCAGGCCGTCGCTGAAGCCGCTCGCGATCAGGCGGTTCTCGATCATCTGCGCGGACATTTTCACGAGCGCCATCGTGTGCTGGTGATAGCCGCGTCGGTCGCCGGTGACATCGAGCACGCCGGAGAGATTGCCGTGCGGATCGAGGATCGGCACGCTGGAACACGTCAGAAAGTGATTGGCGCGCAGGTAGTGCTGGTCGCCGTGCACGGTGACGGCCGTGCGCTCGGCGATCGTCGTGCCGATCGCGTTCGTGCCCTGATGCTCCTCGCTCCAGAGCGCGCCCGCGCGCAGCGCGACTTTTTCGGCGCGCGCGAGGAAGTCGTCGTCGCCGAGTGAATGCAGGATCAATCCGCTCGCGTCGGTGAGCGCGATCATGCTGTGCGTATTGGCGATCTGCGCGTACAGCGTTTCCATCACCGGCAGCGCGTGAGCGAAGAGCGCACGGCTTTCATCGAGCTTGACGGCGAGCTCCGTGCCCGACAGCACGGCGTAATCCGGGCGCATCGTCTCGCACAGCCCGAACGTGGCCGAGCGCTCGTGCGAATGACGGATGACGTCGCGTTGCGCCGGCTGCAAGGCCGCGCCGATGGCATGCTGCATCGCCTCCTCCTTTTCGATTCACGGTCGCGTGAATGTCTTCTCGGGGCAATGTAACACCGTCGCCGCACGCGGGTCGATGCGAGGAACCACGCGGTACGGCGCCCGGCGCTTTCCCGCGCTACAGCACGAGCGAGCCCGCCGAAATCGCGACGACGAGGAATATGACGAACAGAATCAGGAAGATGAAGAAGCAGATCTTCGCGATGCCCGCCGCACCCGACGATACGCGCGTAAAGCCGAAGAATCCGGCGACGACAGAAATGATCGCGAAAAGAATGGCGAGCTTGAGCATGGCAGGTCCGATTTTTGTGTTGTGTTCGGTGACTGCTTGCAAGACCTGTGCCTCGGTTCTTCGCGGGCGGTGCTTATCGAAGTCGGCGGCAAAATCAGACCGTTAGTTGCAATGAAAGCGCGATAAAAAAGCGGGCAGTTCGACTGCCCGCTTCGAAGAGATCACCGTATGCCGCGCGCCCGATTGTCGGCTGCGGCGACCGTCGCGGGTGCGGCGGCGGCCGTCGCCGGGACCGGCTGACGGGTGCCGAGCCAGTTCGAGATCCGCTGATGCACATGCGGCACGGCAAGCAGCGCGCCGATCGCGATGGCGTCGGCGGCGAGTCCGGCAGGCACGTTGATGAGGCCATCGGTCAACGTGAACAGGATCGAATCGACGACGAGCGAAATCACCGTTCCCGCTACGAATGACACCATGCCCGCGCGTCCCAATGCGCCGACCCACGGCAGGCGCGTCGCCACCGCCTTGACGACGCCGTAGCGCGCCAGATTCGCTGCGATCCACGCGATGGCGAGGAAATTCACGACGCGCGGACCGGCAAGGTCGCGCTTGAAGGCGCTGTCCAGCACCGGCGGCAGCACGAGCAGCTTGTAGTACGCCATGCCGGCGATCAGCGCCACGGCGCCCGCGCTCACGATCCAGCCGAAGCGGTTCGCGCTCACGCGTTGATAGATCGGCTGGCAGCGCGCCAGCACGCCGAGCACGAACATCAACTGCCAGGCGGCGGGATTGAAGTCCCACAGATTGTCGTCGACGGACGGCATGAATTCGCCGATCTGCGCCGCGAACGCCCACAACGCGAGGCTTAGACCGAGCAGCAGCCAAGGCTTGCTGCGCGCGAGCGGCAGCATGAGCGGCACGGCGAGTGCGAAGAGCGCGTACATCGGCAGGACGGCCGAGAGATAAGGCTGGCGCTCGAATGTGAGAATTTCCGCGATCGAGGAAACCGGCTGCGACATCAGCGTGTCCAGATCATGCAGCGCGAGATTCGGCGCGTGGCCAAAAAAGGGCCGCAGCAGGAACGATGCGACGAGCATCAGCGCCGCCGTGACGAGAAACGCCCGATAAAGCTCGAACGCGCGTTTCACGAAGCGCCTGCGCGCCGCGCTTTCCGAGCGGCGCTCCGCGAGCGACGCGTAGGCCGTCGCCGTGGCGAAGCCGCCGAGGAACACGAAGACTTCGGCGGCGTCATTGAGCGCGAAGGCATGCAGCGTGAAACGCGACACCATGCTGCCGCCGATATGATCGACGACGATGATCAGCAGTACCAGTCCCCGGAAGAAGTCCAGCTCGACGAGACGTTTTGATTTTTGCTGCATGCGGCTTGCTCAGTGTCCTTGCGGCGACAGTTAAACACGGCCGCGAACACGCGGCGCGAAAGCATTGGAGTTTACCCGTATTTGCGGCAGTGCATCACGCGAACAGATGCAAATAAGCGTTTCAAATCCGATATTTGTCGGTTTGAACAACATCTCGCGTCGGGGATTGTCACCGGCTGGTTTCGATCAGGCGCAAGCTTTCAAGTTCATTTCATTTTTCCCGCCGAACAGGCTAATATCTCGCCCTCATCTCGAACGCTCCCGAACCATGGACTATCTCGTTGCCCTTCTCGCCGATCCCGCCGCCTGGGCCGCACTCGCGACGCTCGTCGTCATGGAAGTCGTGCTCGGCATCGACAACCTGATCTTCATTTCGATCCTGACCAACAAGCTGCCCGCGGCGCACCGCGAACGCACGCAGCGCATCGGCATCGCGCTCGCGCTCGTGATGCGGCTCGGCCTGCTCGGCACGGTCGCGCTGATCGTCCGCCTCACCACGCCGATCTTCGAAGCGTTCGGGCACGGCTTTTCCTGGCGCGACCTGATTCTCATCGCGGGCGGCGTGTTTCTCGTCTGGAAGGCGACGACGGAAATCCGCCACCACGTCACGCACGACGCCGACGAACACGCCGGCCCCGCGTCGGGCAAGAGCCTGACGCCGCTGTCGGCGATCGGCCAGATCCTGCTGCTCGATCTCGTGTTTTCCATCGACAGCATCGTGACGGCGGTCGGCATGACCGAGCACATTCCGATCATGTTCGTCGCGGTGATCGCCGCCGTCACCGTGATGCTGTTCGCGGCCGGTCCGCTGTCGCGCTTCATCGAGCGCAATCCGACGATCGTCATGCTCGCGCTCGGCTTCCTGCTCGTGATCGGGATGACGCTGATCGCCGAAGGCTTCGGAACACACGTGCCGAAGGGCTACATCTATGCGGCGATGGCGTTCTCGGCGCTGGTCGAGGGCCTGAACATGCTCGCGCGGCGCGCCAAGGGACGCGTTCGCGAGTAACGCGCGCGGGCGGACGTTCGCTAAAGTTTCGGCGCCATCCGGCCGATATCGGACGGATGAGCACCCAACCCGCTTCCATCGAACGCGCGCCCGGTCGGCGCTGGCTCAACGGCTCGCGCGTGAGCGCTTATTGCGCGACGATCCTCGTCGTGCTCCAGTGTTACGGGCTCGTTCTCGCCGTGCGCAGTGCCGTGGCGGAGAAAGGTCATCCGGCCGGCTGGGACTTTCTGACGTTCTGGTCGGCTGCGCGCCTCGCGCTCGCGGGGCATCCGCTCGACGCCTATTCGGCGGACGCGATCAAGCACGTCGCGCAGCAACTGGGGCCGCACATCATCCTGCCGGGGCCGTGGTTCTATCCGCCGAACTTTCTGCTGCTGGTGCAGCCGTTCGGCTTCCTGTCGGCGCCGCTTGCCTACGCGCTGTTCGCTTCGATTTCGTCGGTCGTCTTCGTGCTGCTGGCCCGCCGCGCGCTGCCGATCCCCGACATGATCATGTGGATCGTCGCGTTTCCCGGCATCTGGCTCAACGCGGCCCAGGGACAGAATGCCGCGCTCACCGCGAGTCTCGCGCTCGCCGCATTTCTCTCGATGCCAAAACGGCCGATGCTCGCGGGCGTCTTCATCGGCCTGCTTTCGATCAAGCCGCATCTGGCCATCCTGTTTCCGCTCGCGCTGGCGTGCGCGGGCATGTGGACGACCTTCATCGCCGCCGCGCTGACGACGATCCTGTTCACCACGGTTTCGGTCGCCGTCTTCGGCCTCGACATCCTGCCGGTCTTTCTCCACGGACTGCACGATGCCAACGGTTTCACCGCGAGCGGCAGTCTTCCTTGGTTCCAGATGGCGAGCCTCTTCGCGAGCCTGCGCATGGCGCACGTCGCGACCGGTCCCGCCTATGTCGCGCAGGCGTGTCAGGCGACCGTGGCGATCTGCGCCGTCGCGTGGGTATGGCGCAATGCGAAAGGACTGGAAGTTCGCGCGACGGCGCTCGTCGCCGCGACGTTCATGATCAGCCCCTACATCTATAACTACGACGGCGTGTGGCTCGGCATCCCGCTGGCACTCATCGCCGCGCGCGCGCTGCGCGACGGATGGCTGCGCGGCGAGCCCGCGATCCTGTTTTTCGCGTGGATCTATCCGCAGTTGGGAAATCAGTTGGCCAAGGACTGCGGCGTAGGTGTAGGACCGCTGGTTTTCGCGTTGCTGATTTTCGTGGCGGTGCGGCGCGCGCGTCTCGAAGCCGCGGGCGCCGATCCGTCGCGTTAGAGCGCGTCAGAAAGGCAGTTCGCGCTGCGGATTGTCGGGCGCGGGCTGGTTCGACGCCGCCGGCAGCGGTTGCGCGCGCAGCCAGCGTTCGATGGCATCGACGACATGTTGGCGCTCGGCGTCGTCGAGCGCTTTTCCCGCCGCGATGCCGTGCCATTTCGCGAGACACGAGCGGCAGCACGTCGCCGTCGCGTGCTGCGCGATGAAGACAGGATGCCCGCGAAACGGTGTCTGCTTGCCGTCGTTCAGCGGCGCTTGCGGCGCAAGCCGCTTGCCGATCAGCTCATGCGCCTGCGCGACGACCGTGTCGACGCCCTTCTCCCTTAAAACTTTTCCCTCACGCACGCCGAGCGCGAAACGGCGTCGGAATGCCGATTTCGCGAGCGCATCGAAGACGGCGTCGAGGTCGCGCATCGCGTCATCGATCCTTCGCGTAGAGCGTGGACTCCGCGAAGCCGTCGGCGGCCAGCACGCGTCCGACGAGAATCATCGCCGTGCGTTCCATGCCCGCCTCGCGCACTTTCGGCGCGATGTTCGCGAGCGTCCCTTCGACGCGCGTTTCGTCCGGCCAGCTCGCGCGAAATACGACCGCGACGGGACAGTCCGCGCCGTAGTGCGGCACGAGCTCCGCGACGATGCGCTCGATATGCCGCACGCCCAGATGAATCGCGAGCGTCGCGCGATGACGCGCGAGATCGGCGAGGCTCTCGCCTTCGGGCATCGACGTCTTCGTCGCGTAGCGCGTGAAGATCACGGTCTGCGAGATGCCGGGCAGCGTCAGTTCGCGCTTTAGCGCCGCCGCCGATGCCGCCGTCGCCGTGACACCCGGCACCACTTCGTAGGGAATCGCGAGCGCGTCGAGCCGGCGAATCTGCTCGCCGATCGCGCCGTACAGCGACGGATCGCCCGAATGCACGCGCGCCACGTCGTGCCCGTTCGCGTGCGCTTCCTGCAGGAGCGCGACGATCGCGTCGAGATCGAGCTCGGCCGTGTCGATGCATTTCAGCGCGCGATGGCCGTCGAGGACTTGCGCCGGCACGAGCGAGCCGGCGTAGAGAATCACGGGACATGCGCGGATCAGCCGCTGCCCCTTTACTGTGATGAGTTCGGGATCGCCCGGTCCGGCGCCGATGAAATAAACGGTCATGGTCTGGTGAGCCAGTGTTGAAGCGCGTCGCGGGCGCTGGCGGCGTCGTCGAAAATACGGTCGGCGTCGGGAAGCGCGGGCCGCGTGAGCATGACGACGGCGATACCGCGCTCCCGCGCGACCGCGAGCTTCGCCTCGGTCGCCCGCCCGCCGCTGTTCTTGCTGACGACGACATCGATACGCGCCGCGTCGAACAAGGCGCGCTCGCCGGCGAGATCGAACGGACCGCGCGCATCGACAATGCTCGCGCGCGCGTTGCCCGGATGCGCGTCGAGACAGCGAATCGTCCAGTGCTGCGACGCGGGAATGTCGTGCAGATGCGCGAGCGCCTCGCGCCCGAGCGTGAAAAGCGGCCGATGAAACGGCGCGATGCATTCGACGATCTCGCGCCAGTCCGACGCCTCGCGCCAGTCGTCGCCCGCCTGCGGCTGCCATACGGGACGGCGCACCGCCCAGAGCGGCACGTCGGCGAGCGCGCAGGCATCGAACGCGTGGCGGCTCATCTGCGCGGCATAGGGATGCGTCGCATCGACGACGAGCGTGATGTGCTCGTCGCGCAGATATCGCACGAGCCCGTCGATGCCGCCGAAACCGCCGACGCGCACCGTGCACGCCAGATCGCCCGGCACGCGCCCGAGGCCCGCGAGACTGTAGACGTGCGTCGCAGGAAGCGCACGCGCGATCGCGAGCGCATCGCCGGTGCCGCCGAGCAGCAGCACGCGCGTCATGCCGCGCTCCCGACGATATTGCCCCGCCGGTCGATCGCGAAGGTCTCGACTTCGATGCCTGGCGGCAGCACGTCGAGCGCGACATCGCGCGCGCGTCGGCAGACGATATCGCCGAGCGCGATGCCTTCGGCGCGTGCGAGCTTGAGCGCTTCCTGACTCGTGTTGGCCGCGCGCATCGACGCCAGCAGTTCGGCGTTCGCGCCCGCATCGGCGGCCCAGACGGCGAGCAGCGGCAAGTCGATGCTCGAACTGCGGCTGTGCAGATCCATATGCCCCGCCGCGAGCTTGGACAGCTTGCCGAAGCCGCCGCACAGGCTCAGCTTGTCGACGCTCGCGCGGCGCAAATGCTTGAGCACCGCGCCCACGAAATCGCCCATTTCGATCAATGCGATGTCGGGCAGGCCGTAGCGCGCGCGCATCGCGTCCTCGCTCTGGTTGCCGGTGCACGCGGCGATATGCCGATACCCGTTCGCCCGCGCCACATCGATGCCCTGATGAATCGACGCGATGTACGCCGAGCACGAAAACGGTCTGACGATGCCGGTCGTGCCGAGTATCGACAATCCGCCGACGATGCCGAGGCGCGGATTCATCGTCTTCTGCGCGAGCGCTTCGCCGTTCTCCACGCCGATGGTCACGTCGAAACCGCCGCGATAGCCGACGCTTTTTGCGAGCGCGTCGAGATGCTCGGTCATCATCTTGCGCGGCATCGGATTGATCGCCGGTTCGCCGACGGCGAGCGCGAGGCCCGCGCGCGTCACCGTGCCGACGCCCGCGCCCGCATGAAAGCGCACGCCCGGTTCCTCCGACAGTCGCACGCGCGCGAACACGAGCGCACCGTGCGTGACGTCGGGATCGTCGCCCGCATCCTTGATGACGCCGGCTTCGGCGGCGGCGCTTTCATCGGGTAAACGGCGGCAGAACGAAAGCATCATCGTCACGCGCTGGCCCTTCGGCAGGACGATCTCCGCGCGCTCGCTCGTCTCACCGAGCAGCAAGAGGCGCGCGGCCGCGAGACTCGTCGCGGTCGCGCAGCTTCCTGTCGTGTAGCCGCTGCGCAGCGGCGCGGCTTTCTCCGGCGTCTCTTCACGCATGACGCATCACGGTTTGCTCGCGTGCAGGACGGTGATCGGCAGCGCCTGACGCCACGTGTCGAAGCTGCCGAGCGGTTCCGCCTGCGCGACGCCGATGCGCGTCAGCTCGCCGCCGTGGCGCGCGCGCCATTCGACGAGCGCCGCCTCGCTTTGCAGCGTCACCGCATTGGCGACGAGCCGCCCCCCCTGACGCAGACGCGCCCAGCACGCATCGAGCAGGCCCGGCACCGTCAATCCACCGCCGATGAACACCGCGTCCGGCGCGGGAAGGCCGTCGAGCGCGGCGGGCGCTTCGCCTCTGACGAGTTGCAGCGCGGGCACGCCGAGCGCATCGCGGTTGTATTCGATGAGACGCTGACGGCTCTCGTTCGCTTCGATCGCGATCGCCCGACACGCGCCATGCGCGCGCATCCATTCGATGCCGATCGAGCCGCAGCCCGCGCCGACGTCCCACAGCAGTTCGCCGGGCTGCGGCGCGAGGCGCGCGAGCGTCACGGCGCGCACGTCGCGCTTCGTCAACTGGCCGTCGTGGCGGTAGGCGTCGTCGGCGAGACCGGGCGTGAGCGGCGGCCCGGCGTGGCCGGCGTGCGTCCGGCACTCGATCGCGATGAGATTGAGCGCGGCAACGACGGGCTCGCGCCAGTCGTCGGCACGCTCGT
The DNA here is from genome assembly GCF_031451415.1 of Caballeronia sp. LZ028. Classification (NCBI taxonomy): domain Bacteria; kingdom Pseudomonadati; phylum Pseudomonadota; class Betaproteobacteria; order Burkholderiales; family Burkholderiaceae; genus Caballeronia; species Caballeronia sp. LZ028. Next base: position 953,428 of record NZ_JARUXN010000004.1, read on the forward strand.
CGATGCGGCGTTCGTCGCTGCCGCCGAGATGCTCGAAGACGGTCATGCGGCTCGCGCCGAAACCATGCGCGGTGAGAAGCGTGGCGACGGCGGCGGGCGTCGTGCCGTCCGCGCTCAGCACGATGAGGCGCACGCCGCGATGCAGATTCGCGAGCAGCGACGCCGCCGGCCGCCCGACGAGCGATATGCAGACGGCGTCTTGGAGCGCCCAGCACAGGCGCGCCGCCGCGAGCGACAGCGACGACGGCGCGGGAATGACGCGCATTTCGCCGTTGGCGACTTCGCGCGCGAGCGTCGCGCCGACGCCGAAGCACATCGGATCGCCGCTCGCGAGCACGCAGATGCGCGTCTTGCCGTCGCCGCGGTCGGCGAGCACGGCATCGAGCGAGAAGGGTTTCGGCCACGGCATGCGGCGCGCGGCGATGCGATCCGGCAGCAACGCGAGATGACGTTCGCCGCCGTGAATCGACTGGGCGTCGAGAAGCGCGCGACGCGCGGCGCGGGAAAGTCCGTGCCAGCCGTCTTCGCCGATGCCCACCACGGTCAGCCAGTTCGACATGCGCGGTCTCCTTGCTGCGATTCCGATCGCGTTCCCGGATACATGCCGGAAGCGCTCGGAGGGTCGATAAAAGCGGGCATAATACAGGTCCGTCGGCGCCCGGGGTCGTGAGACCGAGGGCTTAAAAGGGAACACAGCAAAACTGTGGCTGCCCCCGCAATTGTACGCAGCGAGTCCGCGCTCCACTGCCACTGGTTTTTACCGGGAAGGCCGGCGCGAATGTCGACCTGCCAGCCAAGAGACCTGCCGACCCAACGCATTCGCGCGACGCCGACCGGGCGGGGTGTACCGGTTCGCTCATCACGCGCGAAGCCCAACGGGTCACGCTTTTGAATTCTTTCGACCGCTCATCGCTCAACGCAACGCCGCGTGCTTCCGCATGCCCGGGCCTGATGCGCATCGTGCCCGCGCGCGATGGCGGCCTTGCGCGTCTGCGTCTCGCGGGCGGCGTGTTGGGCACGCGGGCGGCGCGGGCCGTCGCGCGCGCGGCTCGCGAGTGCGGCTCGGGCGTGATCGAAGTGACCAATCGCGCGAATCTGCAACTGCGCGGCATTCGCGACGATGCCCACGCCGCGCTCGTCGACATCGCCCTCGACGCGGGCCTCGGCCCGTCGACGGCGGGCGCAGACGACATCCGCAACGTAATGCTGAGCCCGCTCGCGGACGACGGCACGCGCGCGCTCGCCGCGCGGATCGTCGATGCGATGCAGGCCGATGCGTCGCTGCATGCGCTGTCGCCGAAATTCGCGCTCCAGCTCGACGCCGGCGAGCGCCTCGCGATGCTCGATCATCCGCACGATGTTTGGCTTTCCGCCATCGACGATGGCGGGCGCTTCGCATTCGGCCTCGCCGGAACGATGCGCGATCCGGCGCTCGGCGCGATCTCGCGCGACGATCTCGTGATGTTCGTCCTGAACGTGTTGCGCAGCTTTCTCGCGCTGGCGACGCCTGAAGAACATCGCATGCGCGATCTGCTTGCGCGTATCGCCGTTGCGCGCTTTCTCGACGCCTTGCGTTTCGACGCCGATATCGCGACATGGACACGCGCACCCGCCGATGCATCGCTGCGTCTCGGCGCGCACGAGGAGCCGCATCGCGCGACGTGGTACGCGGGTGCGCAAACGCCGCTGGGCCGTCTCGATGCGACGACGCTCGAAGCGCTCGCCAATCTCGCCGACGCACACGGCGCAAGCCGCCTGACGATGACGCCGTGGCAAAGCGTGCTGATTCCCGGCCTCGCGGCGCATTCAGCGCATGATGTGCTGCAAGGGCTGCACGCGCTCGGCCTCGCAACGGGCGCGCACGAACCGCTCGCGCGCCTCATCGCGTGCGCGGGTTCGGAAGGCTGCGCAAAGAGCCGTGCCGATACCAAAGCCGATGCTCACCGGCTCGCCGCGCTCCTGCCTTCGGATGACGAGACGCAGGTGCATCTGAGCGGCTGCGAGCGTTCGTGCGCGGCGGCGCATCCGGTTCCGGTCACGCTCTACGCAGTCGCGCCCGGACGATACGACTTACATCGCGACGCACGAGCCGTCGCGCGCAATCTGACCATCGAAGAGGCGGCCGAACGGCTCGCCCGGAGCCATGCCGATGCTTGACTACATCCGCGACGGCGCGGAGATTTATCGTCAGTCCTTTGCGACGATCCGCGCCGAAGCCGACCTCGCCGCCATTCCCGCCGATCTGGAGAAGCTCGCCGTGCGACTGATCCATGCGTGCGGCATGGTGGATATCGTGAGCGATCTGCGCTTCTCGCCCGGCGCGGGCAGCATCGGAAGAAAGGCGCTTGCAGCAGGCGCGCCGATCCTGTGCGATGCGCGCATGGTCGCCGAGGGCATCACGCGCGCGCGCTTGCCCGCCGACAACCGCGTGATCTGCACCTTGAGCGATCCCTCGATTCCCGAGCGCGCCCGCGCGATGCGCAACACGCGCTCGGCCGCCGCGCTCGAACTATGGCGTGCGCAACTCGAAGGCGCGATCGTCGCGATAGGCAACGCGCCGACCGCGCTCTTCCATCTGCTCGACATGATCGATGCCGGCGCGCCGAAGCCCGCGCTCATTCTCGGCTTTCCGGTCGGTTTCATCGGCGCGGCGGAATCGAAAGCGATGCTCGCCGCCGATAGCCGCGGCGTGCCCTTCGTCGCGCTGCTCGGCCGGCGCGGGGGCAGCGCGATGGCAGCGGCCGCAGTGAACGCACTTGCTTCGGAGGCCGAATGATGCGTGGACGTCTCTTTGGATTAGGCGTCGGCCCGGGCGATCCGGAGCTGATCACCGTGAAGGCGCTGCGGTTTTTGAAGGCCGCGCCGGTGGTCGCGTATTTCGTCGCAAAGGGCAAGAAGGGTAATGCGTTCGGCATCATCGAATCGCATCTCGACGATACGCAGATGCGCCTGCCGCTCGTCTATCCGGTGACGACCGAAGCGCTCGAACCGCCGCTCTGCTACGAGACGATCATCAGCGCGTTCTACGACGAAGCCGCGCTCACGATATCCGGTCATCTCGAATCCGGACGCGATGTCGCCGTGATCTGCGAGGGCGATCCGTTTTTCTACGGCTCATACATGTATCTGCACGATCGTCTCGCAGCACGCTTCGATGCAGAGGTCGTGCCGGGCGTGTGCTCGATGCTCGGCGGCGTGGCCGTGCTCGGCGTGCCGCTCGTGTATCGCAATCAGAGTCTGTCGGTGCTGTCGGGCGTGCTGCCTGAAGACGATCTGAAGCGCCGTCTCGAAGCAGCCGATGCGGCCGTCATCATGAAGCTCGGCCGCAACTTCGAGAAAGTGCGGCGCGTGCTGGGCGAACTCGGCCTCGACGATCGCGCGTTGTATGTCGAGCGCGCGACGATGGCCAACCAGCGCATCGTGCCGCTCGATGAAGTCGATCCGATGGCATCGCCGTATTTCTCGCTGCTCGTCGTGCCGGGGAAAAAATGGCGCGCATGAAGGCTTCCATGCCGATGGCGATCGTCGTGCTCGGCGCGGGCGCGCTCGATACCGCGCGTCGCATTCAGGCGCGCTTTCCGCAATCGCGCGTGCATGGACTGGCGAGCCGCGTGAGCGCGGACATCGCGTATGACGACTTCGGCGCGCACGTGCGTGGTCTGTATGCGTCGGGCGCGGCGATCGTCGCGCTGTGTTCCGCGGGCATCGTGATTCGCGCGCTCGCATCCTGTCTCGCCGACAAAGGCAACGAACCGCCCGTGCTCGCCATCGCGCAGGATGGCAGCGCCATCGTGCCGCTGCTGGGCGGCATGAGCGGCGTGAATGTGCTTGCGCGCGAGATCGGCGACGCCTTGCAAGTCGCACCCGCGATCACGACGAGCGGCGAATTGCGCTTCGGGAAATGTCTGCTGGCGCCGCCCGAAGGTTATGCACTTGCGGATATCGAGCAAGGCAAGCGTTTCGTGTCCGACCTGCTGGCGGGCGCGACGACGCGCATCGAAGGCCACGCGCCCTGGCTCGACGATGCCGCGCTGCCTCGCAACGACGATGCGCGTCTTGCCGTTCGCATCACGCCGCTTGCCACGCGCGATGAAAACAGCCTCGTGATTCATCCGCGTTGCGTGCTTGCGTGGATCGAAGATATTTCACACGACGATGACGTCGCCGAACGCGTGCGAGCTGCCTTGAACGAACGTGGTCTCGCACCGCTTGCGCTCGCGGCGTTGACCGCGCCCGCTCGCTACATGGCTTCGCGTCCGCTCGAAGATGCGGCGCGTGCGCTCGATGTGCCGTTGCGCTTCTGCGATGCCCCGCCATTCGCTCGCAACGATGCGCGAGGCGTTGCGCTGCACGTCAGCGATACGCCGATCGATGCGGGATCGATCGGCCATGCGCGCGGCACGCTGACGGTGATCGGCCTTGGTCCCGGCAAGGCGGAACTGATGACGCCCGCCGCAAGAAGCGCGCTTCACGACGCACAAGACGTGCTCGGTTACGAGACGTATGTGCGTATGGCGGGACCGTTTCGCGACGACCAGCGCGTGCACATCACCGACAATCGCGAGGAACTGCAGCGCGCGCGACACGCGTTCGAACTCGCGAGTGAAGGCCGACGCGTGATCGTGGTGTCATCGGGCGATCCCGGCGTGTTCGCGATGGCCGCAGCGGTGCTCGAAGCACTCGACGAAGGACGCGCCACGCATCCCGAATGGAATGCGGTGAAGCTTCAGATCGTGCCGGGCGTGTCGGCCTCGCTCGCGACGGCCGCGCGCGCGGGTGCGCCGCTCGGCCATGACTTCTGCGTGTTGTCGTTGTCGGATAACTTGAAGCCGTGGAGCGTGATCGAGAAGCGCATCGCGCATGCAGGCGAAGCGGATCTCGTGATGGCCTTCTATAACCCGCTGTCGAAGGCGCGGCCGTGGCAGTTCGATCGCGCGATCGACGTCGTGAAGCGATATCGGGACTCGGACACGCCGGTCGTGCTGGGAAGAGATATCGGACGTCCGGCGGAGGCTTTGCGCGTCATTGAGCTCGGTGAACTGAAGAGCGAGCTCGTCGACATGAGGACGATGGTCATCGTCGGATCATCGATGACGCGTGTCGTCGGGGATTGGGTTTATACGCCGCGGTGGTATGACTGAGGATGCGTCGAGAGTCAATGCTTGCCCGCTTTTGAACGCGAACGTACCGTCCAGTCAGGGTGCGCTACCCGTCGTTTGACCAGCCGCTCCAATTCCTTGCTGTGGTACAGGTCGAGGCACTTGAGAAAATCGAAGCGAATGTCCGCTCCCTTCGCTTCGGCCTCGACAAGCGGATTATAGTAATCGCGCCGTAGATGCTTGCGCACTAGCGCCTCCACTTCCGCGGGACTTTTATCGAGGTCGTAATAAGTCCAGTCTCTCAGTGCGCTCGCGCTACTTCCGGCATCGACGGCTGCGTCGTTACTGCCTTTGTACGCTGTGGCGACGCATATGGCCAAGACCATGTCCTTGTAATTCTGGGCGTAGGTGCGCGATGGCGCTTCCGGCGAGTTTTCGTTGGGGGGAATGGTCTGTCCGCTTGCCGTAGCGCACGCCAGCGCGAGAATCACCAGGCTGGTCCATCGCTTCATGACAGGCTCCAAAAATGCGCCTGGTCGGTCCTATATCGAACCCCAGGTTCGTTGAAGTCACAACTGTCGTAGCAAACGATACCGTTGTACAAGGTGGCATGGCCTTGTGCGTCTCGCCATCCCGACGTTTCAAAGAGAATCACACCTTTTTTGCCTGCGAGCCTGCCGCCTCCCGAGGGCGGATATTCAATCGTTTCCGGCTTGCCCCAACGCTGTTTGAGAAATTCGATGAGGTCCACCACGCGAAAGAAGTAGCGTCGACGATCAGCGCCTGAAACCGTCTTCCCATCGATGGCTGGAATGGTCGCGCCCGAGTGATTCAAGATATGGCTCATGCGAACCGCGCATGTGTTCTTCCACCTCGCTTCCGCACCCACCTCGTTGATGTTGGCGGCTACCTTCCCACCAATCACCGTCGCGACCTTCCCCTCGGATTCGATGGATCGAAGATTTCCATGGATGCCGACCACGCGGCCGCAAAGCTTGGTCTGTACATTTGTTATCCTAATTATTCATAGCCAAACAACTCCGAAATATGCAGGCGATTATAAAGTCGATATGGCTCGCTGAATCGGCTGCAAGCCTGATCGCGCAAAATTCGGACAATCACCGTGGCAGTCGGCAATATTCGAATCGATTGCTCAACAATCCGAGATTCTTATCAGCGCATCCGCAAGCACATATCTCGCGCTCCACTCGCGCGCGAGCGCCTCGCCGCGCCCGACCCGAATCGCGCCTTCCTCGAAATCGACGACGACGATCTCATCCGCTGCGTGAGGTGCTTGCGGTTGCTCGTTCGTTCGCCCGTCGGTGAGCACCCACAAGCAGCGCCGTTGCACTGGTCTGCGCCGAGCCGCTCTTTCAAGCACCGTTCCCGCGCTCGCCAGCCCAAGCGCGAGAGGCGTGCCGCCACCGCCGCCGATCGGCGCGACCCACCGCTCATTGAACCAGTGCGCCGCGCCCGGCTGACGACGCACTTTGGCGCGTGCACCGCCGAAACATATCAGCGCAATCTCCGCCCGCTCACGATAAGCGCGATCGAACAGCGCGACGAGCATGCCCTTCGCGCGCGCAAGGCGCTCGCCGGCGAGCATCGAGCCGGAGCAATCGAGCAGAAAACAATGCAGCACCGCACCGTCGCCCTGCGTGCGCCGGTATCGCAAATGCTCCGTAGCAAAGCGCGCGGAACGCTTTGCGCGCAATGTCGCCATCCAGTCGATCGACGCGCTGACTTCGCCCTCGCGCGTCGCGCTGCGGCCTTTCGCGAACGCTTCGTTCCATCGAAGACGATGCCTTGTGTCGACGGCATTCGCGTCGCGCCTTCGATGGTTCAGGCTTTTTTTGCGGCGAGCGGCCTCACTTGCTTGACCTTCGCGGTTCCCGTCGGCTCCGGCGGCATGTAGCCCCATTCCGCTTGGTTCGAGCCTGCATCGGGCGACGTCGACTCGCGGCCTGCCGGTTCGCGTGAAGGCGCTTCCCCTTCTCTTCGCCGATGCGTAAGCACCGCATCGGCGACGCGTTCGACGTGCGTGACGTTCACGCCCGCTGCTTCCTCCAACGCAGCCAGCGCTCGCGCCGCGCGCAGCATGACGATGTCCGCACGCAAGCCGTCGACATGCGCCTCGATGCAAAGCTCGCTCACGCGCGCATGAACCGCATCATCGAAATCGAATGACGACAATGCCGCGCGCGCCGCGTGAATGCGCGATTCCAGCGAAGCCTGCTCGTCACGATGCCGCGCGCGAAACGCATCAGGATCGGCATCGAATGCAAGACGCGCCTTGACGATACGTTGCCGCACGAGCGCATCGAAGCAATTGTTCATCTCCACGGCAAGACCGAAACGATCGAGCAATTGCGGCCGCAACTCGCCCTCTTCCGGATTCATCGTGCCGATTAGCACGAAGCGCGCGTCGTGCCGATGCGAAATGCCATCGCGCTCGACGATGTTCACGCCGCTCGCCGCAACATCGAGCAACTGATCGACGAGCGGATTCGGCAGGAGATTCACTTCATCGACATACAGCACGCCCCGATGCGCCTTCGCAAGCAGGCCCGGAGAAAACTTCACACCGCCGTCGCGCAATGCGCTTTGGATGTCGAGCGTGCCGATCAACTGTTCCTCGCTCGCGCCGAGCGGCAAGGTCACGAGCTTCCCTTCGGGCAGCAACTCCGCGAGTGCGCGCGTCGCGGTGGATTTCGCGGTGCCGCGCGGCCCGCTCACGAGCACGCCGCCGATCGAAGGATCGACGGCCGCGAGCAAAAGCGCCTGCTGCAAGGGCGCCTGTGCGACGAGCGCCGAAAAAGGAAACACGGCAGATGTGATGGATTCGTTCAAGAATGTCGGCCTTCGATGTGCTGTTCGACATCGAGCAGATGCCGTTCGACCTGCTCGCGATAGCCAGCGGGTTGCTGCCACAGACCGCGTTGCATCGCTTCGAGCAGACGCTCGCAGATCGATTGCAACGCGTGCGGATTGTGCTGCGCAATGAACTCGCGCGTGTCGGCATCGTTCACATAGGCATCGGTGACCAGCGCGTACTGATGATCCGACACGACGCGCGCGGTGGCGTCGTAGCCGAACAGGTAATCGACGGTCGCCGCGAGTTCGGACGCGCCCTTGTAACCGTGCCGCTTCACGCCATCGATCCACTTCGGATTGACCACGCGTGAACGCACCACGCGCGCAATCTCTTCGTTCAGCGTGCGAACGCGCGGCGCAGCGGGATTGCTGTGATCGGCGTTATACGTCTGCGGCTGCACGCCCGACAGATAGCGCACGGCCGCGACCATGCCGCCCTGGAACTGGTGATAGTCGTTCGAATCGAGCAGATCGTGTTCGCGATTGTCCTGGTTCTGCACGACGACATCGAGCGTCGATAGCCGCGCGCCGAAGCTCGCGCGTGCTTCGACGCCATCGCCCGATTGCGAATACGCGTAGCCGCCCGCGCTTTGATACGCGGCGGAAAGATCCGCATCGGTCTGCCATTGCTTTGCGTCGATCAGTTCCTGCAGACCCGCGCCGTATGCGCCCGGCTTCGTGCTGAACACGCGCCAGCCCGCTCGACGCCGCGCGTCCTTCGTCTCGATGCCGCGCGCGATCAGCTCGTCGCGCTCACGAAGGATGCGCGCGCGGATCGGGTTGACATCGGCGGGCTCGTCGTCCAATTCGGCGACGGCCTGCACCGCCGCATCGAAGAGATGAATGAGATTCGCGAACGCATCGCGGAAGAAGCCCGATACGCGCAATGTCACGTCGATGCGCGGCCGGTTGAAGATCGAGATCGGCAGAATCTCGAAGTCGGTCACGCGATGACTGCCCGCCGCCCACTTGGGCCGCACGCCGATCAACGCGAACGCCTGCGCGATATCGTCGCCGCCGGTCCGCATCGTCGCCGTGCCCCACACCGACAAGCCGATTGCCCGCGGAAAATCGCCGTGATCCTGCACATGGCGTTCGACCAATGCGTTCGCCGACTTTACGCCGAGCGACCATGCGGCTTGCGTCGGCAATGCGCGCGTATCGACGGAATAGAAGTTGCGGCCGGTGGGCAGCACGTCCGGTCTGCCGCGCGAAGGCGAGCCGCTCGGACCCGGCGGCACGAAACGGCCTTCGAGACCTCGCTTCAGTTGCGTGAGCTCTTGCGGGCCGCACGCATCGAGCCGCGCGAGCACATCGCCACGCAGACGTTCGAACACGAGCGATGCACGCGGTCCGGGCGCGGCTGCGTCAGCATCGGACAATAGTTGCATCGCTAACGATTCGAGGCGCTCGCGCGTATCGCCTTGATGACGCCACGGCGCTTCGCTCACATCGGCAAGTGCTTGCGGACGCGGGCCGGTCCACGGCGCGGCCCAATCCGCATCGAGCGGATCGAAGATATCGGGCAATTGCAGATCCCGTGCGATCGCGACGATCAGGCTCGCGTTCGCGCCCTGGCCGTCGCCGATCGGAAAGCGGCCGAGCGCGAGCAGCGTGTCGCGTCGTTGCACGCCTTGCGGCGAGACACCGAATACATGCAGGCCGTCGCGAATCTGCGCTTCCTTCAGTTCGCAGAGATAGGCATCGGCGCGCGTGAGCAACGCGTCTTCACTCACGGTATCGCGTGGCGCATCCAGCCCGAGTTCCTCGTGCAGCCGGTTCTCGACGATGTTCGCGAGAATCGTCTTGCGCAGCAGCTTCGCGCGGCGCACATCGACCATCAACGCTTCGTAGTATTCGTCGACCTGACGCTCGAGATCCTGCAATGGCCCATAGTTCTCGGCGCGCGTGAGCGGCGGCATAAGATGATCGATGATCACGGCCTGCGCGCGGCGCTTCGCCTGACTGCCTTCGCCCGGATCGTTGACGATGAACGGATAGAGATGCGGCATCGGTCCGAGAATCGCATCCGGCCAGCACGATGACGACAACGCGACGCTCTTTCCCGGCAGCCATTCGAGATTGCCGTGCTTGCCGACATGCACGAGCGCATCCGCCTGAAAGCGCAGACGCAGCCAGAAGTAGAACGCGAGATAGGAATGCGGCGGCACGAGTTCGGCATCGTGATAGCTCGCGTAATCGTTGCGCTGCCGCGAACGCGAGGGCTGGATGCCGATGAACACTTCCCCGCAGCGATAGCCCGCGATCATGAAACGGCCGCGTCTGATCGTCGGGTCGTCTTCGGGTGCGCCCCAGGTTTTTTCGAGCGCGGCGCGCGCATCGGCGGGCAGCGTGCGATACGCGTCGAGATAGTCATCGAGCGAAAGACTCTGCAACGCAGGGCGCATATCGCGGACGACGGGATCGTTGGTCACGCCTTCCGTCAACGCGGCGATGAGCGCATCGCCGTTCGCCGGCATGGTGCCGACGCGATAGCCTTCTCGCGCGAGCATCGACAGAATGTTGATCGCGGATGCAGGCGTATCGAGTCCCACGCCATTGCCGATGCGCCCTTCGCTCGCCGGGTAGTTCGCCAGCACGAGCGCGATGCGCTTCTGCGCGTTCGGCGTATGACGCAGCTTGGACCAACGCCGGCTCAGTTCGGCGACGAAGCGCACGCGCTCCGCGTCGGCCTGATAGCGCACGACATCCACCTGCGTATGCTTGCAGTGATATGCGAGCCCCTTGAAACTCACGGCGCGCGTGATGATGCGGCCATCGACTTCGGGAAGCGCGACATGCATGGCGACGTCGCGCGAATTCAGGCCGTGATTGTCCTTCTGCCAGTCATCGCGATTGCCGCCGCTCAGGATGACTTGCAGCACGGGCGCATCGCCCGCGACTTCGAATGCTTCGTCCTCGCCGATCACGCTCGCCGCAAAAGCCGTCGTGTTCAATACGAGCGATGCGCGATGCTGCGCGCACAAACGCTCGACCACTTCGCGGCTCACGCTTTCCTTGAGCGACGAAATCGCGATCGGCAACGGATTCATGCCTTCCTTTTCGAGCGCTTCGATGAGCGCATCGAACACGGCCGTATTGCCCGATTGCAAATGCGCGCGGTAAAACAGGATCGCGGCGACGCCCGCGCCTTCGGTCCAGCGCGCCTGCCAGTCGTCGATGACCGCGATATCGCGCTCGGGATGATAGATCGCGACGGCGGGCAGCGGACTCGGCGGCTGCGGCTCGCGCCCGAAGCCGAACGCGCGATGCGCGATCGCGCGTAGAAACTCCTCGGCATTGCGCGCGCCGCCTTCGCGCAGATAGCGCGACAGCTCGCGGCAAAACGCTGCATCGGCCGTGCTCTTGCCGATAAGATTCGGGTCCTCGGTGAGATCGCCCGAAAACATCGCGAGCATCTGCTTGCGCTCTTTCGCGAGCGCGACGAGCCGCTCGATGCCGTACGGCCAGTACGATTCGCCGCCGAGATGATCGACGATCACGACCTTCGCGTGACGCAATACATCGTCGACATAGAAATCGACCGATGCGGGCTGACGCAGAAACGATTGATTCGCGAGCCGCACGTCGGGAAAGCCCGGCTCGAGACGCGGAAACGCGCTCGCGAGCAACGCGAGCGTCGTATCGGCGGAGCTGAGCACGACGACCGGCGCGCTCGTCTGATCGATACGCATGACGCCCTGCGCGTCGTCGACGAAGCCTCCCGGCGTCGTGCGGAGCAGATGCATCGCGGTTACGCCTGCACGGGCGCGCTCGCGAGCGCGGCGTCGAACGCGCGTTGCAGCGTCGCGCGTTCGAGGTCTTCGCCGATCAGCACGAAGCGGCTTTGGGTATTCGCTTCGCCCGCTTCCCAGCGGCGGTCGAAGTAACTGTCGAAGCGTCGTCCGACGCCTTGCACGACGAGCCGCATCGCCGCGCCCGGCAACGCAGCGAAACCCTTCACGCGATAGATCGTGTGCTGCTCGACGAGCGCATGCAGCGCGGCCAGCGCCTGCTCGCGCGATTCGACGTTGCCATGCACGACGACCGAATCGAACTCGTCATGATGATGATCGGCGTGGCCTGCTTCATCGGGCGAACCGTGATGATCGTGCCGCAAATGAATCGTCTCTTCCGATGCCGATTCGAGACCGAGCAATGTATGCACATCGAGCCTGCCCATCTGCGCGGGCACGATCTTCACTTCGGGCGGAATCTCGGGCCGCACGAGCGCTTCGACCTTTCGCAGCGCTTCATCATCCATGAGATCGGTCTTGTTGACGATGACGAGGTCGGCAGACGAAAGCTGGTCCTCGAACAGTTCATGCAGCGGCGATTCGTGATCGAGATTGGGATCGGCCTTGCGTTGCGCATCGACGGCGACGGGATTCGCCGCGAACTGACCGCTCGCGGCAGCGGGTCCATCGACCACGGTCACGACGGCATCGACGGTGAATGCGTTCTTGATCGACGGCCAGTTGAACGCCTGCACGAGCGGCTTCGGCAAAGCGAGACCGGACGTTTCGATCAGCACGTGATCGATGCTCTCGCGCCGCTCGACGAGTTGTTCCATGACCGGATAGAACTCTTCCTGCACGGTGCAGCAGAGACAACCGTTCGCGAGCTCGTACAGATTGCGGTCTTTGGAGCCGGCTTCATCGTCGCAACCGATGCCGCAACCCTTCAAGATCTCCCCGTCGATGCCGAGCTCGCCGAACTCGTTGACGATCACCGCGATGCGCTTGCCTTGCGCATTGGAGAGGATATGCCGCATCAGTGTGGTCTTGCCGCTGCCGAGAAAGCCGGTCACGACCGTGACGGGAATCTTGCGGGTTTGCATCGTCGCTCCGTGGCTTCGGTTGCATGCGCTTCATGTCGCGCGATGCCTGGCAACGCGGCTGGATGAAAGGGAAACGCACGCTTTTATGGATCATGGGCCGCGCCGCATCCCCGCGACAGCAAGCCCCGCTCAAAGTCTGGCCGGTATCCGGGCTGACGACGACGCCGCTTCGCCTTCCCGCGCGTTTCTCACGCGCAGTGGCTTCGAAGCCGGCTTCCCGTACACGCGATGAAAATGCCGTGCGCGGTGAATCGCTTACCGTTGCGGGGGCAGCGCAGGTTGACGTGCGTTCGACGAATCGAAAGGAACGCGCCCTGCTTCCCGTTTAACTGCGCACGAGAGAATCCGCGCGCGAGCACCAAAACTGCGTGAAAGTCTAGGCCCGGCGGGCGCGAGCGTCAAGAAAGGTGGTAAGGTCGGCGCACATGGAATCCGTCATCGCTCACATGAATCAGCCGGCTGTCACGCGTCTTGCCGTGGGGATCGGCTGCAGGCGGGGCGCGAGCGCCGACGCAATCGAGCACGCCGTGCGCGGCGCTTTGGGCACGCTTGCGTTCGGCGACATCGCCATCATCGCGAGCATCGACGCGAAACGGCACGAGGCGGGACTGCTCGCGTTCTGCGAGCGTCATCGTCTGACATTGCGCTTCTACGGCGCCGATGAAATCGCGCAAGCGCCGCGCACGGCGATATCGCATCATGCAATGGCGCATATGAACGTCGATGGCGTATGCGAGCCTTGCGCGCTGCTCGCGGGCAACGCGCGAACGCTCATCGTGCCAAAGACGATCGATTGTGGCGTAACCGTCGCGATCGCAGCGATGCATGCGCCCCGCGCGAACGGAACATGAATACCTGTCTTGCGGTCGTGCGCGGACGCGGCGTTTCGGCGAGCGGCTTCGCCACGACCGGTTTGAACTTGTCGCGGCAAAGCCAGACGAGAACGCCAAGCGCGACGAGTTCCAGATAGAGATAGAGCGCGTCCATTTGCTTGCTCCTCAAGTCGGTGATTACGTTGATTGCATGATGCCTGCCGTCTGTTAGCGCAGAATTAAGCCGCCGCCTGTTGTACGATACGGCCGTCTTTCTCTGGAGCTCCCGTGAAAACCGATACCGAATCGCATCTGCGCATGACCCAGCGCCGCAAGGAAGGCCACGAGAAAAAGCAGGCCGCCGCCGATCACGAGAAAGGCCTTTTGATCGTGAATACCGGCAACGGCAAGGGCAAGACAACGGCCGCGTTCGGCATGGCGGTGCGCGTGCTCGGACACGGCATGAAGCTCGGCGTCGTGCAGTTCATCAAGGGCGCGCTGCATACATCGGAGCGCGATTTCCTCGGCGCAATCGCGCATTGCGATTTCGTCACCATGGGAGATGGCTACACCTGGAACACGCAGAATCGCGAAGCCGACATGGCCACCGCGCGCAAGGGCTGGAACGAAGCGCGCCGCATGATCGAGAGCGGCGAATATCAGATGGTCGTGCTCGACGAACTCAACACCGTGCTCAAGTACGAGTATCTGCCGCTCGATGAAGTGCTCGACGTGCTGAAGGCGCGGCCCGCGATGCTGCATGTCGTCGTGACCGGTCGCCACGCGCCCGATGCGTTGATCGAACTTGCCGATCTCGTCACGGAAATGCGGCTCGTGAAGCATCCGTATCGCGAGCAAGGCGTGAAAGCGCAACGCGGCGTCGAGTTCTGAGCGATGCCCGACTGCCCCGCTCTCTTCATCGGCGCGAGTGCGTCGCATCAAGGCAAGACCACGGTGACGGCGGCGCTTGCGCGTCATCACGCGCGCCGAGGCCTGACGGTACGCGTGTTCAAGACCGGCCCGGATTTTCTCGATCCGATGATTCTCGAACGCGCATGCGGCGCGCCCGTTTATTCGCTGCATCTGTCGATGGTCGGGCTCGATGCGTGCCGCGCGTTGCTCGCCAAGGCCGCGCGCGAGGCCGATCTCATTCTCATCGAAGGCGTGATGGGTCTCTTCGACGGCACGCCGAGCAGCGCCGATCTGGCCGCCACGTTCAACGTACCGGTGCTCGCGGTGATCGGCGCGCACGGCATGGCGCAGACGTTCGGCGCCATCGCGTTCGGGCTCGCGCGTTATCGCGAAGATGTGCCCTTTCATGGCGTGCTCGCGAATCGCGTTGCATCGGCGCGTCATGCGCAGATGTTGTCGGAGACTATCCCCGTCGACTTGCGTTATTGCGGCCATCTGTCGAATGCGGACGATATCGCCTTGCCCGAGCGTCATCTCGGTCTCACGCAGCCCGATGAAGTCGCGGGCCTCGACGCACGGCTCGACCGCGCCGCCGATGCAATCGCGCAAACGACGCTCGCCGATCTTCCGCCGCCCGTTCATTTCGACGATGCGACGCTGCCCGCGCCGCCGCGTCTGCTCGACGGCGCGCATATCGCCATCGCTCGCGATGCGGCGTTCTCGTTCGTGTATCCGGCGAATGTCGATGTGCTCATCGCCATGGGCGCGCGCATTAGCACGTTTTCTCCGCTCGCCGACGAACCCGCGCCGCACGATGCCGACGCGCTCTATCTTCCCGGCGGCTATCCCGAACTGCATGCCGCGGCGCTCGCTTCGAACGAACGCGCGCGTGCATCGGTCGTTGCGCACGTCGAGCGAGCGAAGCCCTTGGTCGCGGAATGCGGCGGCATGCTGTATCTGCTCGACACGCTGACCGACATCGAAGGCACGCGGCATGCGATGCTCGGCATCCTTCCCGGCGACGCGGCGATGCAACGCAAGCTGTCGCGCCTCGCGATGCAGCGCATCGACACGACGCATGGCGCGATGACGGGTCACACATTCCACTACTCGACGCTCGACACGCCGATGCAGCCGGCGCTCAAGGCCGCTCATGCCACGACCGGCACCGAAGGCGAAGCGCTCTATCGGCATGGTTCGGTGTCGGCCACTTACATGCACGCTTACTGGCCGTCGAATCCGGCCGCGGCCGCTGCGCTCTTTCGCGGCGAATCACTATGACAACGACGCAAGACGATCTCGCTTTCACCATCGAACGCGCGAAAGCGCAGGAACCCATCGGCTCGCCATGCACCGATGTCTGCAAGCTCGATCAGGAAACGGGCCTGTGCCTCGGCTGCTTCCGAAGCCGCGAGGAAATCAAGACCTTCAGATCGATGGACGATGCCGCGAAGCTCGATCTGTTCGATGAATTGCTCAAGCGTCGTGCGGCGAAAGAGCAAACGAAAAGCCCGCGTTCCTGACGAAGCGCGGGCTTCATGAGCGACGCCGAACCGCTTACGCCGCAGCCATTCTTCTCACCGCCGGCCGCTCGAGTTCACGCGCTGCGAGCGCACCGAACACGAGACCGAGCGTCGTCCATAACAGCGCCTGCATGCCGATAGCGGCCACGCGGAAATTCCACAGCAGCGAAGCGGAGAAATCCGCGGGCACTTCATCGACGGACGGCAGCGCGACCTGCGCCGCCACGATCACGACGATATACGCAGCCGCCGCGATGAGCGTCGCGTTCCACCCGCCATGCCGCGCCACCATGCGCCGCTGCAAGCGCACGGCGAAGACGGCAGCCGCGATGGAAATCGCCACCATGCCGAAGAAAAGCGCCGTGCGCGGCCCGATGGTCTCGGCATTGCCGACAGCGGGCGGATTGGGCGGGTACTTGAGGAACGGCACGATGGCGACGCTCACGAAGCCGAACAGCGCGAGCAATGCCGACGTGCCGCGCGCGCGCAACGCGCCGAGCCGTCCATAAGCAAACGCGAACACGAGCGAGAAGAGACCGCCGAGCGCGGTGCCGAACACGGCGACGCCGGTCAGAAGGCCGAGGCCCGCTTGCGTATCGCGAGACACGAGCGCTTCGTCGCCGTGATCGTGCGAATGCGCTGGCGTGGCAGCCGCATCGGCATGACCGTGCTCATGTTCGTGTTCATGCTCGTGCTGTTCCTCGAACGCGATGGCGCGTGCCACCGACGGTTCACCGAACGCACGCGCGAAGCCGAAGCCGATCAGGCCCGCGACCAGTCCCGCGATCATGCCGCGTATCAGCAAAGTGCGAATCATGATGCTTCCTCAGTGGCACGGAAAGCCGAGCAAATGCCGGCCGTCATGCACGAATTCGTGGACGTACGTGCCCGAGAAAATCGACGTCGCGCCCTGTTCGGCGCCGACGAAATAGATTGCGATCAGCAGAATGAGGCCGATGAAGACGGCCCACGGCAACACTTCACGCACCGGAATGGGCACGGGTGCATCGAGTGACGGGGAAACCGGAGCGGAAAAGACCGGCGCGTTGGAAGCATTCATGGTGGTTCTCCAGGGAAAAGCGCGTCCCGATTGACGAAGAGCATGCAGCGGGGTCTGACTCGCGGCGCCGCGCTTTCGCGTTGACGTACCGCACACAGTGGCGCGACCGTGCCGGGTTTGCACCGGCTTCCTCGCACTGCAAGCTTGCCATTCTATGATGATCCGCTGCAAAGTAAAACGATTCCGATTCGACCGCCACCTGCCTTGGAACTCATTCTTCTCTGTCACGCCGCCACGCGCGCGATGAAAACCGGGCACTTTCCCACCGGCGACGAACCTCCCGAGCGCGATGCGCGCGCGCAGCTCGCGTCATTGCACGCCTTGCCCGACACGCGCGTGATTGCGAGTCCCGCGCGCGTCGCGCGTGAAACGGCGGCGTGGATCGCGGATGCATTCGAGATCGTTCCCGCGTTCGACGACATCGACTATGGCCGCTGGCGCGGGCATTCGATACGCGAAACGGGCGAGCGCGAACCGGAACATGTCGCTGCATGGCTCGCGGATCCCGATGCGCGTTCGCACGGCGGCGAAAGCGTCGCCATGCTCGCCGCGCGCGTCGCCGAGGGCTTCGCTTCGATCGACCGGCTCGACGCGGGGCGCTGCATCGTCGTGACGCATGCGATCGTCGTGAAAGTGGCGCTCGCGCATGCGCTTCGCCTGCCGCTCACATCGATCTATGGGATGAACTCCGCGCCGCTCTCGTCCACGGTGCTGGAACGCGCGTCGCCCGCCGATACGTGGACCGCCCTGAACTTCGCTCCATACGAATAGCTCAAAGCAGACAGCGCATCGCGTGCGCGGTGCGCGTTCGACTCAACCAGGAGACTCAGATGGCGCATTACGTGGATGGATTCGTCGTACCCGTACCGATCGACAAGGTCGACGCTTATCGCCGCATGGCCGAAGCCGCCGGCAAGATCTGGCTGGAACACGGCGCACTGGAGTTCGTGGAAACCATCGCCGACGACGTGAAGCCCGGCAAGCTCACATCGTTTCCACAGAGCGTGCAGATGAAGGAAGGCGAGACCGTCGCGTTCTCGTATATCGTCTACGAATCGCGCGAGCAGCGCGATAGCGTCAACGCCAAAGTGATGGAAGACCCGCGCCTCAAAACGATGATGGAATCCGGCGAGACGCCGTTCGATCCTCAACGCATGTTCTTCGGCGGCTTCACGACCATCGTCGAACTCGGGCGCGACTGATCGTTCTTATCCGCTCAATCGAGTCACTACTTCGAAGGAACCGCATCGACATGTATATCGCCATGAACCGCTTCAAGATCGTGCCCGGCGCCGAAGCCGACTTCGAACGTCTGTGGACGAGCCGCGATACGCATCTGAAGGATGTGCCCGGGTTCGTCGAGTTTCATCTGCTCAAAGGGCCGGTGAAAGACGATCACGTTCTGTATTCGAGCCATACGATATGGGCGAATCAGGCAGCCTTCGAAGACTGGACGCGTTCGGACGCGTTTCGCGCCGCGCATCGCAATGCCGGCGGTGAGACGCGCCAGCTTTATCTCGGTCATCCGGAATTCGAGGGCTTCGAAGTCATTCAGACCGTCAAATAGAGCGGTCAAGGCGCAACCGAACGTTCGCGCACTTTTCGGCGAGCACGCGCGTTTTACACACGTGTGAAAAAACGCGCTTCGCCGAAGCTGTCTTTTCAGACGTGTTCTAGGCCTTTGCGCCGCGCGCCATGCGCTGCAGCGTCGATGAATCGATCGCCGCCGCGCAGATTCGCACCGCTTCCTTCAGCGTGCGCGGACGCCCCGCACCGAATTGCGATTCCAGCATCGCGACGGCGCGCAGACGCTCGTCATTGCCGAGTTTCTCGCCCGTCGCAAGCTCAAGAACCGAGATGAAATAAGCCGCAGGCGGCGCCGCGCTCGCATGCGGAGTCGTCTGGCGTTCCCCGTCCGCCGCGCCACCCGCGCCCTCACGTCCGTCGTCGCGCGCCGGAATCCACGGGTGCCACTTGCTGTCGTATCGACTTTTCATGGGTTAGTTCGCTGGCTCGATTGCTGTGGCGCACCTTGGCGCCGTTTGTCATGTGACGCTTATGGCGTCTCTGTCATTAAAGAGACTTACAGCAAGTACCGTTCCAAGCTGGCGTTCCCCTTGCACGGCCTAGCGCGCCGCGACGCTTTCCTCCGACAAAACCGCACGCGCGACGCGACATGCCGCAAGATCCCAAGCCGCGCAGCCGACCGATTTGAACATCACCGGTTGCAATGCATCAACGGCTTTGGACGGCGCCGCGAGCGCGAGCGCCAATGCGTGCACATCGTTCCATTCGACGCTCGCGAGAATGAAATCGCCTGCTTCGTGACGCGCGCCCGCAGGGTCGTCGACGTAAAGCGCGCTTGCATGCACGGTCGCGGCGGCGATCTCGGCGGCATCGGCGGTGAATGCGCCCACGCCGATCACGAGGCGGCCCGCGCGCGCGGGCAACGTATAGACCGGCGTCTTGCTCGTGGTCGCGGCGATGACGACATCGATCGAATCGGGAATCGTGGACTCGTCGAGCGCGGCAAGCTGCTTCGAAAGCGATGCATGCGCCGCACAGAACTCGCGCGCGCGCCCGGGACGCGAGCCTTGCACGACGATGCGCGCATCGGGATAAATAGCGGCGAGCGCCTCGACGTGATACGCAGCCTGCTTGCCCGTACCGATGACGAGCACCTCGCGCGGCGCGGCATCGTGAAGCGCGCGGATCGCGAGCATCGATACCGCCGCCGTGCGCCGGCCCGTCACCGTCGGGCCATCGAGCATGAATTGCGGCACGCCCGTCATGGCATCGTAGGCGGTCACCTGACCGTGGATCGTCGGCAGGCCGAGCGCGCCGTTGCCCGCGCAAACGTTCACGAGCTTGTGCATCGCGAGATCGGCGGCGCTCGCGGGCATCGACAACATCACGCCGCCTTCGATCGGCACCACCATGCGCTCTGGACTCACGATGCGTCCCGCCGCGTAATCGAGCATCGTCGCGGCGAGGGTGTCGACAAGCCGGTCATACGGCACGAGGCGCGCGGTTTGAGCTTCGTCGAAACTATGGATCGTTGCGGTCATCGCGTTCGCTCGCTTGATATGGGGAAGATGAAATCGAACTTCAAAATGCCATCGAAGTGCCGGAACATTCTAACGGCGCGCGACGCCGCGTCATAAAGCAGCGAATCGCTCGCTAGAATGAACGAATCAGCCGCTGTCATGTGACTGCCATCGAATGTCGTCACAATCGGCCGTCCCGCGCCGCGACCGTCATCGCGACGGCGGCAGCCCAAGAACGCCACGGAGCCCCTCATGAACACGACGGAAAAGCAGCGCCGTTTCCACGCCGACATCATCGACAGCTACGACGAAGAGTTCGAGATGGAGATCGACGATCGCTTCCTGGACGGCGAATCGACTTTCTCCGATGAAGAGCGTCAGTTACGCAAGACCTATTTTCGCGAGCTGTTTCGCTTGCAAGGCGAACTCGTGAAGCTGCAGGACTGGGTCGTGCACGAGGGGCATCGGCTCGTGGTGCTGTTCGAGGGACGCGATGCGGCGGGCAAAGGCGGCGCGATCAAGCGCATCACGCAACGGCTGAATCCGCGCGTGTGCCGCGTGGCCGCCCTGCCCGCGCCGAACAATCGCGAGCGCACGCAATGGTATTTCCAGCGCTACGTGTCGCATTTGCCGGCGGCGGGCGAGATCGTGCTGTTCGATCGAAGCTGGTATAACCGCGCGGGCGTCGAGCGCGTGATGAACTTCTGCACGGACGAAGAGTATGAGGAATTCTTCCGCTCGGTTCCCGAGTTCGAGAAGATGCTCGTGCGAAGCGGCATTCAGATCGTGAAGTACTGGTTCTCGATCACCGACGACGAACAGGAAGTGCGCTTCCAGGCGCGTATCGAAGATCCTTTGAAGCAGTGGAAACTGAGCCCGATGGACCTGGAGAGCCGCCGCCGATGGGAGGCCTACACGGCAGCCAAGGAAGTGATGCTTCAGCGCACGCACATTCCCGAAGCGCCGTGGTGGGTCGTGCATGCCGTCGACAAGAAACGTGCGCGCCTGAACTGCATTCATCACTTGCTGAGTCAGGTGCCGTATCACGATGTCGAGCATCCGCCGATCGAACTGCCCGACCGCGTGTTCAATCCCGATTATTTGCGCCAGCCCGTGCCGGATGAGATGTACGTTCCCGAAGTGTATTGAGGTCGATAGCGCGGCGCGCGTCAGCAGCAGTTGTTGCAGGGCAGATGCTTCACGCTCGCGCCATTGCGCTGACGCGAAACCGCATGACGCAGCGCGAACTGATATGCGTGCTGCGAACCTCTCAATACCATTACGAACATGACTTGCGCGAGATTGAAGTCGAGCGTGACCATCAGGCGCGTCAACAGTAGCAGTGGCAACACCACCGCCGGCTGATACAGTTGTTTTGCGATCAAGTCTTTCATCATCGGCTCCCTATCCCATGATTGGAATTCTATGGATTCGAGCCGTGCGGATAAACGCCCCGCAGGTGAAGACATATGTTCCGGGAGGCGAACAATCGAGCTGTCATCGATGCGCGCCCCGAGAAAAAATGGCCCTGCGCGATGCAGGGCCATCTTCATGCTACTTCTGCGCGAGACTCGGCTCGGGCACCGGCGTGGGCTTCGCATCGCCCCAGCCGCCGCCCAGTGCGCGGATCAAATTCACCGTCGATACCGCCTGCGTGCCCCGCAACTGCACCGAGGCGCGCTGCGTCTGCAATACGGTGCGCTCCGCATCGATCACGTCGAGATAATTTACCGCGCCTTCGGTGTACTGCGTGCGCGACAACTGCGCGGCACGCACCGACGCCTTCACTGCATCGTCCTGCGTCGCGGTCTGATCTTCGAGGATGCGCAGATCCGACAGATTGTCCTCGACCTCGCGGAACGCAACGAGCACCTGCTGACGATAGTTCGCCGAATCCTCTTCATATATCGCGCGCGCATTCGCGAGATTGCCCTTGCGACGGCCGCCATCGAAGATCGGGATATTCAGCGCCGTACCCGCGAACGGCCCGAGCAGGAACGTGCGGCTCGACCACTTGAAGAGATCGCCGAGCGTCGCGGATTCGAAGCCGCCCGAGCCCGTCAACGTGAGCGACGGGAAGAACGCCGCCTTCGCCACGCCGATACGCGCGTTGGCCGCAGCCATCGCGCGTTCCGCCGCCGCGACATCGGGACGACGTTCGAGCAGCGCCGAAGGCAAACCGGGCGGCACGCGCACCGTTACCGGCTTGAGCGGATTCGCGGCCATCGTGAATTCGGCGGGCGACTTGCCGAGCAATACCGCGAGACTATGTTCCGATGCCGCGCGCAGACGTTGCACCGTCATCGCATCCGAACGCGCTGTCGCAAGCTCGGACTTCGCGCGGGCCACGTCGAGTTCGCTGATATCGCCTTCGGTGTAGCGGCGTTGCACGAGCTTCAACGCTTCCTCGCGTAGCTGCACGGTGCGCGTGAAGACATCGCTTTCCGCATCGAGCTCGCGCAGATTGAAGTAGTTCTGCGCGACGTCAGCCTGCAATGCCAACTGCACCGAACGGAACAACGCCTCGCTTTGCTGCGTGTCCGCGTTCGCGGCTTGCACCGAGTTCGACACGCGGCCGAACAGATCGACTTCATACGACACGCTCGCCTGCGCGCGCCACAGCGTTTGCGCAGGCACGTTGCCATCGGCGGGCAGGAACTGCGATGCCGGCGAGAACTTCTCGCGCGTCGGGCCGAAGCCCGCATCGAGCGTCGGGAACAAGCCCGCCCGCGCCGTCTGGTTGATCGCGCGCGCTTCCTTCACGCGCGCGGCCGCCGCCTTCAGGTTCTGGTTCGCGTCCTGCGCCTGCTTTTCCAGATCGTTGAGCGTGGCGTCGTCGAAGATCGTCCACCATTCGCCCCGCATCATCTCTTCGGACGGCTGCGCGGTCTTCCACGTACCCGCTTCCGATGCATCGAGCGTCTTTTGCGGCGTTTCCTTGTAGGCGGACGGCGCATTGACGTCGGGCTTCTCGTAGGTCGGCGCGAGCGAGCAGCCCGCGACCAGCAACAACGACGCCATCAGACTCGATAAAACATGCAGCTTATTCATCATTCCCCTCACTGCGCTTCGACCGAAGCACCAATACCGCGCATCTGCGGATGCGTGCCGTGCTTGTCCGTTACGTGCTCGGTGCGCGAGAGCTTGCGCAGGATCACGTAGAACACCGGCGTCAGCATCAGGCCGAAGAGCGTCACGCCCAACATGCCGAAGAACACCGCCACGCCCATTGCATGACGCATTTCCGAACCCGCGCCCGTCGACAGCACGAGCGGCACCACACCCATGATGAACGCGATGGACGTCATCAGAATCGGGCGCAAACGCAGGCGGCTCGCTTCGATCGCGGCCTGCACGATCGTGCGGCCTTGCATCTCCAGTTCGCGTGCGAACTCGACGATCAGAATCGCGTTCTTCGCCGACAAGCCCACGAGCACCATCAAACCGATCTGCGTGAAGATGTTGTTGTCGCCATCGGTGAGCCATACGCCGACCAGCGCGGACAAAATACTCATCGGCACGATCAGAATGACCGCGAGCGGCAGCGTCAGGCTTTCATACAACGCGGCGAGCACGAGGAACACGAGCAGCACGCTGATCGGGAAGACCCACAGCGCAGCGTTGCCCGCGAGGATCTGCTGATACGTGAGATCGGTCCATTCGAACTTGATCCCGCGCGGCAGCACTTCGGCCGCGATGCGTTCCGCCGCCGCCTGCGCCTGGCCCGATGAATAGCCGGGCGCAGGACCGCCGTTGATATCGGCGGCGGTATAGCCGTTGTAGCGCACGACCATCTCCGGACCATACGTCGGCGTCACCTTCACGAGCGACGACAAGGGCACCATGTCGCCATTCGCGTTACGCGTCTTCAGCAAGCCGATGTCTTCCGGATTCGCGCGGAACGGCGCATCCGCCTGCACGCGCACCTGATACACGCGTCCGAAGCGATTGAAGTCGTTCACGTAGAGCGAGCCGAGATACACCTGCATCGTGTCGAACACGTCCGTCACCGAGACGCCCAGCTGCTTCGCCTTCACGCGATCCAGATCGACGTTCAATTGCGGCACGTTGATCTGATAGCTCGAGAACGTCGGTCCAAGCTCGGGCGTTTGCGATGCGCGCTTGATGAACGCCTGGGTCGCATCGGCGAGTGCCGCATAGCCGAGCGCGCCGCGATCTTCGAGCTGCATCTTGAAGCCGCCGAGCGTACCGAGACCGAGCACCGGCGGCGGCGGGAACACGGCGATGAACGAGCCCTTGATGCCCGCGTACTTCTGATTCAGCGCGCCGGCAATCGCGCCTGCGGACAGCGCCTTGTCATGCACGCGCTCCTTGAAGGGCTTCAGCGTGACGAACACGATGCCCGCGCTCGACGAGTTCGTGAAGCCATTCACCGACAAGCCCGGAAACTCCACCGCGCTTTCCACGCCCGGCTGCTTCAGCGCGATATCCGACATCTGACGGATCACGCCTTCCGTGCGATCGAGCGATGCGCCGTTCGGCAACTGCGCGAAGCTGATGAGGTACTCCTTGTCCTGCGCGGGCACGAAGCCGCCCGGCACGATCTTGCCCATCAGCACCGCGCCGCCGAGCAGCACGGCATACACGACCATCATCAATGCCTTGCGGTTGATGACGCTCTTCACGCCCTTGCCGTACGCATCCGAACCGCGATGAAAGACCTTGTTGAAGCCGCGGAAGAAGCCGCCGAACACGCGGTCCATGCCTCGCGTGAGCCAGTCCTTCGGCTCGTCGTGGCCTTTCAGCAGCAGCGCGGCGAGCGCCGGCGACAGCGTCAGCGAGTTGAAGGCCGAGATCACCGTCGAGATGGCGATGGTCATCGCGAACTGCTTGTAGAACTGGCCCGTGAGACCCGACATGAACGCGAGCGGCACGAACACGGCAACGAGCGTCAATGCAATCGCGATGATCGGCCCGCTCACTTCGCGCATCGCCTGATACGTCGCTTCTCTCGCCGATAACCCCGCTTCGATGTTGCGCTCGACGTTCTCGACGACCACGATCGCATCGTCGACGACGATACCGATCGCAAGCACCATCCCGAACAATGACAACGCGTTGATCGAGAATCCGAATGCAAGCAGCAGCGAGAATGTGCCGACGATCGACACCGGCACCGCGAGCAGCGGGATGATCGACGCGCGCCACGTTTGCAGGAACACGATCACGACGAGCACCACCAGCGCGATCGCCTCAGCGAGCGTGTGAATCACGGCTTCGATACTGGAGCGCACGAACTGTGTCGGGTCATAGACGATCTCGTATTCGAGACCCGCGGGCATGTCCGCCTTCAGTTCCTTCATCGTCTTGCGGACTTCGTCGGAAATCTGCAGCGAGTTCGCGCCCGGTTGCTGATTGATTGCGATTGCAACTGCCGACTTGTTGTCGAGCAACGAACGCAGACCATATTCCGATGCAGCCAGCTCGACGCGCGCGACATCGGAGAGATGCGTGACCGCGCCATCGGGCGACGTCTTCAGCACGATGTCGCGAAACTCCGACTCGTTCTGCAAGCGGCCGCGCGCATTCACGTTCAGTTGCAGCGGCACGTTCGGCAGCGTCGGCGATCCGCCGATCACGCCCGCCGCGACCTGCACGTTCTGCTCGCGGATCGCGTTGACGACATCGGTCGCGGTCATGCCGCGCTGCGCGACCTTTTGCGGATCGAGCCACACGCGCATCGAGTAATCGCCCGAGCCCCACAGCTGCACTTCGCCCACGCCCGCGATGCGTTCGAGCCGGTCCTTCACGTTGATCAGCGCGTAATTGCGCAGATACGTCATGTCGTAACGGCCGTTGGGCGAATTGAGGTGAACGACCATCGTCAGCGTCGGCGACGATTTGATCGTCGTCACGCCGAGACGCTGCACGTCCTGCGGCAGACGCGGCAATGCCTGGTTCACGCGGTTCTGCACGAGCTGCGTGTTCTTGTCCGGATCGGTGCCGAGCTTGAACGTTACGGTCGTCGTGAGATTGCCGTCGCTGTTCGCTTGCGACTGCATGTAGAGCATGTCCTCGACGCCGTTGATCTGCTCTTCGAGCGGCGAGGCCACGGTCTCCGCGATCACCTTCGGGTTTGCGCCGGGATACTGCGCATGCACGACGACCGAAGGCGGCACGACTTCCGGATATTCGGAGATCGGCAGCTTGAACATCGCGATGACACCCGCCAGCAGCACGACCACCGATAGCACGCCCGCAAAGATCGGGCGATCGATGAAAAATTTGGATATGTTCATGACGAGTTCTGTCTGTTGCGGATGACGCGCATCACTGTGCGGATGCCGTCTTCACGGCGGGCGCTTTGTCGTCGTCATTCATCGCGACGTTGTTGGCCTTGATCACATCGTTGGGACGCACGCGCTGCAGGCCGTTGACGACGATGCGCTCGCCCGGCTGCAAACCCTTCGAGATCACGCGCAGGCCTTCATGCGTCTGACCCAGCGTGACTTCGCGATACTGCACGCGGTTGTCCTTGTCGACGACCATCACGTACTTCTTGTCCTGATCGGTGCCGATCGCTTCGTCTTCCACGAGCACGGCCGGATGCGGCGAGCCGCCGCCGACCTTCACGCGTGCATAGAGCCCGGGCACGAGCGTGCCGTCGGGATTGTTGAAGCGGGCACGCACGCGGATGGTGCCGGACGTCGTATCGAGCCGGTTATCGACGGAATCGACGACGCCTTCGCGCGAATAGCCATCTTCGTTCGCGAGACCGAGCGACACCGGCACCGTGCTGCCCGCATCGCGGCCGAGATAGCGCAGATACGTTTGTTCATCGACATCGAAGGATGCGTAGATCGGCGATACGGAAACAAGCGTCGTGAGCAAAGGCGCGTTCGCCCCCGTCGACACGATGTTGCCCACAGTAAGTTCCGCGCGCGACACGCGGCCCGACACCGGCGCGACGATATGCGTGTACGCGAGATTGATCTTCGCGGCTTCGAGCGCAGCCTGCGCGGCCTTCAGGTTGGCGACGGCCTCGCGCGCAGCGTTCTGTTTCTCGTCGTAATCGCGCTTGGCGATCGCGTTGTCGGCGAGCAGACGTTCGGCGCGCGCCGCATCCGTCGACGTATAACCATTGCGCGCCTGCGCCGCCGCGAGCTGCGCCTGAGCGCGGTCCACTTCGGCTTCGTAAGGACGCGGATCGATCGTAAAGAGCGCATCGCCCTTCTTCACGAGCTGGCCGTCCTTAAAATGCACCGCGACGATCGTGCCGGGAACGAGCGGACGAATGTCGACGTGATCGACCGCTTCGAGCCTGCCCGAATAGCTTTGCCAGTCGGTGATGGTCTTCGACACGACCGCTGCGACGTCCACTTCCGTTGCAGTCGGGCTGTGCGCGGCGGCTTTGGCTTCGTTGATCGCCGAATCGCCGTGGCCGCGCAAGGCGGTATAACCGCCCGCGCCGGCGACGATCAGCACCGCGCCTAGCGCGGCGTAGATGCGTTTGCGAGTGAATGACATGGTGAAGGCTCCGGTTAGCGTTGAGATTGTTGTTGTGTGATGCGTGGCTGGCGTGCCGAATCTTGCGGTTATCTTTCGCGCTTACTTCGCGCGTGCGAGGCGCTTCCTGAAGAACGCGACGACATCCGCGAGCGCTTCGGGATGCGCGGCGAGCGCCTGGTGCGAGGTCTTGCAATGACGCGTGACTTCGGTCGGCACACCCGCTGCGATCAATTCGCCCGCGTATTTCTCGGCCTCGATATGCAGCAGATCGTGCTCGGCGCTCGCGATCATCGCGGGCGGCAATCCGCCGAGACGTCGCGATTCGAGCGGCGCGGCGTACGGATGCAGACGTTGCGACGGATTCGGCAGATACGCGCGATACCACTGCGCGCATTCGCATGCTTCGAAATCGGGGCACAGCACTTTGCGTTCGTCGGCGAGGCGCGTCATGCTCGGGTCGAGCAACGGCGCGAGCAGCGCTTGCGCGGACATGCGAATATCGCCGCGATCGCGCGCGATGGCCGCGACGCAGGTCGCGAGATTGCCGCCCGCGTCATGGCCCACGACGCCGATGCGCTGCGGGTCCGCGCGCTGCGAACGCGCATGCGCGACGGCCCATTGCGCGGCGCGATAGCCGTCTTCGGGCGCGGCGGGAAACGGAAACTTCGGCGCGAGCGAATAGCCGACGGACACGACCCACGCGGGTGTATCGCGCGCGATCGTCGCTGCTGCGATATCCGCGTCGTCGAGTCCGCCGCGAATGAATCCGCCGCCGTGGAAGTAAAGAACGATGGGCAGGATCGTGCCGTCCGATGCGGGACGATAGCTGCGCAGCGTGATCGGCTGCGCGTGTCCCGTGATGTGCACATCTTCGATGCACAAGCGCGGACTCGACTCCAGATCCAACAGTGTTGCCATGGTTATTCTCGGTGCGAGGCCCATGCTGCAAGGCCTTCACGCATAAGTTGCGATGCTGCGAATTCTGGAGGCCGCGCCTTTTTTAATAAATGCCTATAATCCGGCAACACAATTCGGTCGCACCGAACAATCGTGGTTATCCCTCGCGATTGTTCTTCCGTCATTCTTTAGCGCGCGCTTAAATAGTTGCATCGCTAAGTAAAGAAGGTGAGAGAACATGGATCGGCTTCAGGCAATGCAGGTCTTCACTCGCGTCGTCGACACCAACAGCTTTTCCCGCGCAGCGGACACGCTCAATCTGCCGCGCGCCTCGGTCACGACGATCATCCAGAATCTGGAAGCGCATCTGAACGTGCGGCTGCTTCAGCGCACGACGCGCAGGCTCAATCTCACGCCGGACGGCGCAGCGTATTACGAGCGCTGCGTACGCATCCTCGCGGACATCGAAGAAGCGGAAGGCTCGTTTTCGAACAACGGGAAGGGCCCGCACGGCAAGTTGCGCGTGGACATGCCCGGCGCGATCGGGCGGCTCATCGTGATGCCGCAGCTATGCGATTTCCACACGCGCTATCCGGAAGTCGAACTGATGATGGGCTTCGGCGACAAGCCGGTCGATCTGATTCAGGAAGGCGTCGATTGCGTGATTCGCGTGGGCACGCTGCAGGATTCGAGTCTCGTCGCGCGCCGCATCGGCGTGTTTCAGGGCGTGACGGTGGCCGCGCCCCAATATCTGGAACGCAACGGCACGCCGAAAACCATCGACGATTTGCAAAATCACACGGCGGTGAATTATTTTTCGAGCCGCACGGGCCGCATCATGGACATGGATTTCGTCGTCGACGATGAAACCATCGAAGTGAAGATGCGCGGCATGATCGCGGTGAACGACGCCGAAGCGTATCTGAGCTGCGGCCTGAAGGGCGTCGGCATCATCCAGGTGCCGCGCTTCATGGCGCTGCCGCATCTGCGCGCGGGCGAGCTCATCGAAGTGCTGCCGCAATGGAATCCGCTGCCGATGCCTATTTCCGCGGTGTATCCGCATAACCGGCATCTGTCGCCGAAGGTGCGCGTGTTCGTCGACTGGGCCGCGGAGTTGTTCGAGCGCTGCCCGTTGCTGCAAGGTCAGAAGGATGCAGAGGAACGCTGCCTGCCGACGAGCACGCCGTCGCCGACCATCGTGCGGCATGGCACGCCGGAAGTCGCGGGCACCGAGGACATAGTTGCATAGCTAAGCATCTGCCGAGAGGCGGCCACGGAAAACAAATCATGAACAATGAGATTACCGTGCGCCGCCTCGGCGCGAATGAAGTCACGCGGTATATCGAAGCGCTGGCGGACGTGCTCATCGATTGCGTCGAAGGCGGTGCGTCGGTCAGTTTCATGTTGCCTATTTCGCGCGCGACCGCCGTCGAATTCTGGACGCGCGTCGCCAATGGCGTCGTGCGCAACGAACGCATCCTGCTCGTTGCAGAGAGCGCGGACGGGCATGTGCTCGGCACGGTGCAGGTCGTCATCGATCAGCCGGAAAATCAGCCGCATCGCGCCGATATCGCGAAGATGCTCGTCGCGCGCCGCGCGAGACGCCGCGGCATTGCACAGCATCTGATGAGCGCCGCCGACGATGCCGCGCGTGCAGCCGGCAAGTCCGTTCTCGTGCTCGATACCGTCACCGGCGGCGATGCAGAACGTCTCTACCAACGCGCCGGATGGCAGCGTGTCGGCGTCGTGCCGAACTACGCCTTGATGCCCGACGGCACGCTCTGCGGGACTACGTTCTTCCATAAGCAGCTTGCCTAGCGCGCCCTGCAAACGCCCACGCATCAAGCCTCTGCGCGATTATTCGCCGAAATCGATAAATCTATTCGCTGATACGGCATTTATCCACCGGTATCGCGCGGCTACATTCAATCCCAACGCAGCACGCTCAACGCCGAATGCAATCCGCATTTGCCCGCACGCTGCATCGGAATGAAAGGAGTCGCAAGCATGAAACAACTCATCACGGGGTTTTCTCTCGCAGCCATCTCCGCCGTCGTCACGACGACCGCTTTCGCGGAGAGCGGCCAGGGCATCGGCCACGCAGGCACGTATCAGGTTCAGACGCAAACTCAGGCCAATGCGAGCGATACGCCCAAGACACGAGCGCAAGTGCGTGCCGAACTCGCGGCCGCGTACTCGAACGGCTCGTTGCCGGCATTGAATCGCAACACGTATCCGGATCGCAGCATGTGGGGCGATGCCATCGCCGCGCAAAGCGATCAACGCGCACGCGATGCGGCGCAAGCGGAAGCGCGCAATCGCGGGATCGTCGAATACGCCAATGGCTCGGCGACGCAAGGCAACGTGATCGCGCGTTGATTGCGCGATCGGCAAAAGAATCAAGAGGTCATCATGTTCGAAAACACGTCGCTCGATCAGTTCTCGCTTCTCGACGAACTGCCAACGCTCACGCCGGTGTGGCATCCGTTCACGCAGCACAGCGCGCATGAACCGGGCGTTGCACAAGATACGAAGCAGGACAGCACTGAACGCTCGCATTGAGCGTGACAGGAAGGCGCGGACGAATGCCCGCGCCTTTTTTTCAACTCAACCGCACGCGCCGATTTCGCCGCATGCCGTGCAGAAGTCGCAGCCGTCCTTGCGGATCACTGCATTGGCGCAGCATGTCGCACATTTACGGCCGTGCATCAGGGGCAGGCTATGTGGATCGATTTCGCCTTGCGCGGCACCTTCGGATATGTCATCGCGTTCATCGGCTACAGCTACCGGATGCGGCGCGCGATCGGCGCCCTTGCGCGCAAGCACGCGCGACGGTACCTGGTTGCCTTCTGCATCGAGAAAACCGCGTCGATGAAGAATCTGCTGGATCGCATACGCTAGCGCGGCCACTTCCGAATCGTGCCAGCGCGGACTGCGATGTCCGTCGAGCCTTTCGACATCGCCGAGACGCACTTGTCCGCGATCCCACGACACTTTACGCATGTCCTGAAGCGTGCGCGCCGCGAAGCCGCCGCGCGCGGCCAGCGAGATCGAACGCATCGTCGCCGTGATCCATTGCTGTGATTCGTCGCGCTGCCCGGTGGGAATGAAGAACTCGATGGGCCGTTCGATCGTCACGTCCTCGCCGCCGATGCGCCCCGTCACTTCGATGAACGACACCGCCAGATAGAGCGACTTCTTGCCCGCCTGCGTCAGATACTCGACCTTCTCGATGATCGCAGGCAGCTCTCCTTTGGGCCGATGATCGATCGCGATGCGCAACGGATCGAGATCGAGCTCGGGGTCCGGCGAATCGCTCGGCGTTTCGGCAGGCGCGACGGACAGCACCGCGCCCAGCGTCTCGTTGGGCCGATACGTTGCAAGCCCTTTCAAGCCGCGCCGCCACGCTTCGAAATAGAGATCCTGAAACTTGTCGAACGGATAATCGGCGGGCACATTGACGGTCTTCGAGATCGACGTATCGACGAAAGGCTGCACCGCCGCCATCATTTCCATGTGATCGTGCGCGGACATGTCCAGCGCGCTCACGAAGTAGTCGGGCAACGCATTCACATCGCCGCCCATCTCGCGATACAGCCGGTATGCGTGATCTTCGACAGCGAAGGTCTGACGCGAACCGTCGGCCATGCGCTTCGTGCGCTGATACGTCCACGAGAACGCGGGCTCGATGCCATTCGATGCGTTGTCCGCGAACGCGAGGCTCACGGTGCCTGTCGGCGCGATCGAAAGCAGATGGCTGTTGCGAATGCCGTGCTCGCGAATCGCACGCTTGATGTCATCTGGCAAGCGCGAGGCGAACGTGCCCTCTTGCAGATAATGCTTCGCATCGAAAAGCGGAAACTTGCCGCGCTCCTTCGCGAGCTCGACGGATGCGCGATATGCTTCGTCGCGCATCGTGCGTGCGACGCGCGTAGCGAAATCGCGGCCCGCCTGCGCGTCATAGCGCAAACCGAGCATCACGAGCGTATCGCCGAGGCCCGTAAAGCCCACGCCGATGCGCCGCTTCGCCGCCGCTTCGCGCGCCTGTTCTTCGAGCGGCCAGAGCGTGACGTCGAGCACGTCGTCGAGAAAACGCACTTGGGTGCGCGTCGTGCGCGCGAGGCCGTCCCAGTCGAACGACGGCGCGCCGCCACGCATCTGCGCAAACGGATCGTGCACGAAGCGCGTGAGATTGAGCGGGCCGAGATTGCAGCAACCGTATGCGGGCAGCGGCTGCTCGCCGCATGGATTGGTCGCGCGGATCGACTCGATCGCGCGCAGGTTGTTGTCATCGTTCATGCGCGACATGAACACGACGCCCGGCTCCGCGACATCGTAGGTCGAGCGCATGATCGTGTTCCACACTTCGCGCGCCTGCACTTCGCGATAGACCCACAAGCCATCATCGCGCTGATGCATGTCCGCGGCTGCGCGTTGCGCGGGCGATGGCTCGGCCTTGTGCACGAGCTGCCACGACGCGTCGTCGGCGACGGCCTGCATGAACTCGTCCGTCACCGCGATCGATACGTTGAAATTGTTCCAGCGTCCTTTCGTGTGCTTCGCCGCGATGAATTCGAGCAGATCGGGATGCGTGCAGTCGAGAATGCCCATTTGCGCACCGCGCCGCGCGCCGGCGCTTTCGACCGTGCGGCACGATGCATCGAATACATCCATGTAGCTGCATGGGCCTGACGCCGCCGATCCGGTTGAATGCACACGCGCGCCTCGCGGACGTATGGCGGAAAAGTTATAGCCGACGCCGCCGCCGCGACGCATCGTCTCGGCCGCTTGCAACAGCGCGACGTAGATGCCCGGCAAGCCGTTGCTATCGACGCCCTGTATCGCATCGCCGACCGGCTGCACGAAACAGTTGATGAGGGTCGCATCGATGCCCGCGCCCGCCGCGCTCATGATGCGCCCCGCGCCTAGCGCGCCGCGCTTGAAGTTATCGACGAACTCCGCTTCGATCTTCGCGCGCGTTTCTTCAGGCTCGGCCCGCGCGACACCGCG
The DNA here is from genome assembly GCF_031451415.1 of Caballeronia sp. LZ028. Classification (NCBI taxonomy): domain Bacteria; kingdom Pseudomonadati; phylum Pseudomonadota; class Betaproteobacteria; order Burkholderiales; family Burkholderiaceae; genus Caballeronia; species Caballeronia sp. LZ028. The sequence goes on from NZ_JARUXN010000004.1 coordinate 986,972, forward strand.
CGCCACGCGGCGATAAATATCGTCGACGCGAGTCTCGTCGCCCTTGGCGTATTTTTCGAGCATCACGTCGATGGAAAACTGCTGCGGTGCGATAGCGGTGCTGGGATTGTCTTCGGCCATGTCGGTTCCTTGAATCACTGAGGCGGCAGGCGTCGGGGTCGGAAACCCGCTATGCGCCGACGCGTTCCGCCGCAAAGGCAATGCCCGACGATAGCGCGATTTCTCCCCGCTCGCCATCGAGCCGTTAAACTCGCTTGATCGAAACCAGAACAATCAGCCGACCATTCGCATGAACTCGCGCATGAACTCGCGTCATCCGCCGCTCTTCGGCATCTCGGGCCGCTCGGGCCAAGGCAAGACCACGTTGATCGAAGCGCTTCTGCCGTGGCTGCGCGCACGCGGCGTCACCGTCAACGTCATCAAGCACAGTCATCATTCGATCGAGCTCGAACCGCCCGGCAAGGACAGCGCGCGCTTTCGTCGCGCGGGCGCGGGAGAAGTGTTGATCGCATCGCCGTACCGCTATGCGATCGTGCGCGAGTTGAATGGCGACGCAGAGCCGCCGCTGAGCGAACTGGCCGCGCGACTCAGTGACGCAGACCTCGTGATCGTCGAAGGATTCGCGCGCGAAACAATGCCGCGCCTCGAAGTCGTGCGGCCCTCGGCGGGCCGCGATCCGCTTTACAAGAGCGATGTAGAGATAGTTGCAATCGCAACCGATGATGCCGCCGCCCTCGATTCAAACTTGCCGAAGCTCGATCTGAACGACATCGCGAGCATCGGCGCGTTCATTTGCGAGCGCATGGGCATCGCGCTGAACGACTAGTTCGCGGCGAGGCCCTGACGCGCCATCGCGAGCGCTTCTTTCAACACTTCGTTATCGCCGATGTGATTCGCGAGCAGCAACACGAGCTTTGCGTTGAGCATGTGGCTGGCTTCGTCGGAGAGGCCGTTGTGCGTGTCGATGAGGCGCTCGTAGAACGCATCGTGATCGGCGATATTCAGTTCGAGATTGAGCTTCATACGATTCATCATCCGTTGCAGGTTGCACGCTTGACCGCAGCCGTCACCGATGCGGCATCGAAGGCACGCCAGCGCGCGCATACGTGCTGATCGGGACGCAGCAGATAGAACGTGCCGGGTCGCGCGTCGAAGCGATGCGCGACCATGCCTTCCACATCTTCCACGACCGTCACGCCGGGCACGGTACACATCATGCCTCGCGGCACGACGACGAGCGCATGAACCGGAAGCCGCCCGTTCGACAAAGCAGCCAGACTTTGCGCGCAGACTTCCGGGCCGTGTCCGAGCCCGCAGAAATAGATGCCCGTGAATGCGCTGCCGTGCGTCTGCGGCAACAGCCATGCGTCGCGGTCATCGACGCGCACGGGCGCATCGACGCACGGCGCGCCGGGAATCATCGCGCAATTGAAGGCGTCGCCTTCCTTGTCGGGCGTATTGAGTGTCGAGTCGCGCAGCACCGCGGGCACCGAGAGCCGTCCACTGTTCGCCATGCGTCTTGCGAACGCGCAGTCCCTCGCGAGATTGAGCGTCGCATCGCGAAAGAGCCTCGAAACGGCGCTCTTCGGCGTGATGAAGTCGGTGGCGCGCGTCGAGTTGAGGATGTTTTCGTCGGCGGCGTATTCGCGCTCGGATGCGTAGGTGTCGAGCAGCGTATGCGGCGCATCGCCGTTCACGACCAGCTTCAGTTTCCAAGCGAGATTGTCCGCATCCTGCACGCCGCTGTTGGCGCCGCGCGCACCGAACGGCGACACGCCATGCGCGGAATCGCCCGCGAAGATGATGCGTCCGTGCCTGAAGTCGTCCATACGCAAACAGGAGAACGTGTAGACGCTCACCCATTCGAGTTCGAATTCGGCGTCTTCGCCAAGCAACGCCTTCACGCGCGGAATCACACGCTCGGGCTCTTTTTCCGCGACCGGGTCCGCGTCCCAGCCGAGCTGAAAATCGATGCGCCATACATTGTCCGGCTGACGATGCAGCAGCACCGACTGATTGCGATGGAACGGCGGATCGAACCAGAACCAGCGTTCGGTCGGGAACGGCGCCTTCATCTTCACGTCGGCGATCAGGAAGCGGTCCTTGAACGTGCGGCCGTGGCTGTCCAGACCGAGAAGCTTGCGCATCGCGCTGCGAGAACCATCGGCGGCCACCACGTAGCGCGCCTTGAGCGGATACGCGCCATCCGGCGTTTCGACTTGCAGTTCGACGTGATCCTCGTGCTGCGTCACGCCGGTCACGTTGCTCTTCCAGCGCAGTTGCAATGGCTCCAGTTGCATCGCGCGTTCGGCGAGAAAGCCTTCGACGTAGTACTGCTGCAGGTTGATGAACGCGGGTCGCGAATGGCCGGTTTCCGGCAGAAGATTGAACGTGTAGACAAGCTCATCCTGCAGAAATACCTTGCCGACATTCCAGCTCACGCCCTTCTCGATCATCCTGTCGCCGCACCCCAGGCGATCGAAGATTTCCAGCGTGCGCTTGGCGAAGCAGATCGCGCGCGAGCCGCTCGACACGGTGTCGTCGTTATCGAGCAGCACGGTACGCACGCCCTGCTGCGCGAGATCGATGGCCGTGGCCAGTCCGACCGGACCTGCGCCGACTATCGCAACGGGATACGGCGACGACGCGGGCGCATCGTGATCGGGCGCGCGTTCATAGTCGAAGCGCAGAGAGGCGTAGTTCACGGACATTCGGTCGTCTCCATCGTCGAGTCGCTTTCGTCTGACAGGACTCGGTCGGCTCGGGCGCGAATCACTTCGCTTTCGGTTAGTTGTTCATCATTGTACAAGCCGTTTTACAGTGTTGAATTTAGGTTTACCCGAATGCCACGGACGAGCGCTTGCATCCGCTTACGGTTTCTTCAAGGTACGCCCGTTCACGGGAATGCGGCGTGCAAACGCAGCAAAGCCCATATGGACTTCAGAGGATGAAAAGTGAATGCCGGGGCACTGGCGCCCCGTTTGATCGCGCGACTTCGATCAGACTGCGACGAAGCCGAGCATCTTCGATACGCGCTGCGCGCACGCGTGCAGCGCCGTCGCCATGTCGCCGTTCCACGCGCCGTCGAACGATCCGCTCGGGCCGATCGCCGTGATCGCGAGCACGATATTGCGCGTGTGATCGAAGACCGGCGCGCTCATCGCGCTGATGCCCGCGACGGGCTCGTCGATCGCCCGCGCGATGCCGTGCTCGCGCACTTCGGCGAGCATCGCGTCGGTTTGCGCACGCGTGTAGTCGCGCCGTTGCGCGCCGACCTGCAACGCGCCCGCACGCTCGATGGCGACGAGCGCTTCGACGGTCATCGGCGGCAGATAAGCCGCGAATGCGCGGCCCGTCGCCGTCTGCAGCAACGACATCACCGTGCCCGTACGCATCGTGACGTGGATGGGCACGCTCGCCTGCTGGATGTGAACGATGGTCGGTCCATAGCTGCCCGCAGTCGCGAGCGCGACGGTATGCTCGATGCGGGGCGTCACGTTCGCTACTTCCGCAATCGCGAGGCGCACCGGATCAACGCGCTGCAGACTGATCAGACCCATTTGCAGCGCGAACGGCCCGAGTTCATAGCGGCCCGTCGCGGGATCCTGCTGAATCAGGCCGAGATTGCCGTAAGACACGAGATAAGGATGCGCCTTCGCCGACGGCATGCCGGCTTTCTTCGCGAGATCGCCGAGCAGCATCGGGCCGCCGTGGTCCACGAGCGCGCGCAAAAGCGCTCCGCCTACTTCGATCGATTGAATCCCGCGGCGCACTGCGCTCATGCCTGACCTTGTGTTGTTGTCCACGATGCGCGCGATGATAACCGCACTCGCGTGCGTACCGTCATACTTCGGGGTTCAGGCGCTCTATCAATTCGCGATGTTGCGGATAGCGCGCCTCCAGCGTGCCCGGCACGGCCAGTTCGAACTCGCTGAACTCGAAACCCGGCGCCACCGTGCAGCCGACGAGCGATACGCCTTCTCTATCGTGACATTCCGCCGCGAACCAGTCGCCCGCTTCGACGACGGTCTGAAACACGGCATCGGCACGATCGAGCGCATTGCCGAGCCGATGCGTGACTAGCGTTCGGTTCGCTTTGAGCACATGCACGTCGATCGGATCGCCTGCGTAGAAGTGCCAGACTTCATCGGAGCGAATGCGATGCCATGCCGAATGCGCGCCATCGCAAAGCAAAAAGTAGATCGCGGTGGACGCCGAACGCGTTTCGCGTTCGTTCTCGCGCACGACGTTGCCGCTCGCGCGATACGTCTCGCGAAAGAAGCCGCCTTCGGGATGCGGCTCGAGCTTCAGACGCCGAATGATTTCGCTGCTGTCGATGCGTTCGCGTTGCATGTCGTTCCTTTGGCAGAGCGGTTGCGGTTCGCGTATTCTGCATCGGATTGCTCGTATCGCCATGCTCTTCAACTCATCGACCAACACCATGACTCTTTCTTCTTCCTTGCTCAACGCTTTCGCGCCGACCGGCACGCTGCGCGCGTCGATCAATCTCGGCAATCCGATCCTCGCGCATCGCACCGACAGCGGCGAGCCGGGCGGCGTATCGGTGGACATCGCGCGCGAGCTGGCGTCGCGGCTCGGCGTGCCTGTCGCCTTCACGTCGTTCGACCGGGCCGCCGAATCGGTCGAAGCCGTCACGAACGAAAGCGCGGACGTCGGCTTCTTCGCGATCGATCCGCTGCGCGGTGCGGGCATCGCGTTCACCGCGCCGTACGTGCTGATCGAAGGCTGTTATCTCGTGCGCGAGGCATCGCCGCTCACGCGCAATGAAGATGTGGATCGCGAAGGCAATCGCATCATGGTCGGCAAGGGCAGCGCGTATGACCTCTTTCTCACGCGCGAGATCAAGCATGCGCAGATCGTACGCACGGCGTCGTCGCAGGCCGTCGTCGAAGCATTCCTGCATGACGGTCTTGAAATTGCGGCGGGCGTGAAGCAGCAACTCGAAGCCGACGCGTCACGCACGCCCGGACTGCGCCTGCTCGACGGACGCTTCATGGTGATCCAGCAGGCGATGGGCTTGCCGAAGCGCCGCGGCGACGAAGCCGCGCTTTATCTGCGCGACTTCGTGGAGGATGTGAAGCGCTCGGGCTTCGTCGCCGCTGCGCTTGCACGGCACGGTATCAAGGGGGCATCGGTTGCCCCGGCAGCGTAATCGCTCACGCGTCGATGAACGCCGGCGTCACGCTCGCCATCACCGACTGGATCGACGCGACGTTCGAGCGCGACGTCGCGGGCGGGCTTGCCGCGTTCAATCGCGCGCAACTCGGGCCGAGCCATCAACGCGATCTGGCGGTGTCGCTCTATCGCGATGACGACTTTCTGGGCGGGCTCGCAGGCTACACGGCGTGGGACTGGCTCTTCGTGAAATGGCTGTGGATACGCGAGGACGCGCGCGGCGCCGGACTCGGCGCACGCGCGCTCGAAGCCGCCGAAAGCGAAGCAAAAAAACGAGGATGCCGCGCCGCGTGGCTCGATACGGTCAACCCCGCAGCGCGCGCCCTCTACGCGCGCTGTGGTTACGAGCTTTTCGGCGAACTCGCGGATTTTCATGCGGGTCAGCCGCGCTACTTCATGCAAAAGCGCTTCTAGTCATTTGGCGTTTTGCATTTCGCATGCATGAGACCAAAGCGCATTTTGAATTAAGCATGCGATTTCAGCCGTTCCGCGACACGCGCCGTGATCGCACTGCGCGCGGCCAGCGACGGCGCGCAACGCTCGCGCACATCGTTCGCGACCGCGGCGGGCGCGCGCGCCGGATCGCCCGAGTCGAACGGCGGCGCCGGCGCGTATTCCATCTGCAATTGAATCGCCTGCGCTTCGTGCTCGCCGACGAGTTCGGCCGCGAGCGTCAGCGCGAAATCGATGCCCGCCGTGATGCCGCCGCCCGTGAACAGGTTGCCGTCGCGCACGACGCGCTCGTGCACCGGAATCGCGCCCAAATCCGGGAGCAGATCGTGATACGCCCAGTGCGTCGTTGCGCGCCTGCCGCGCAAAAGCCCCGCCGCGCCGAGCACGAGCGAGCCGGTGCAAACCGAGGTCACGTAGCGCGCGCCCGCCGCCTGTTCGCGGAGGAAGGCGAGCGTTTCCTCGTCTTCCATCAGATCGCCGACGCCTGAACCGCCCGGCACGCACAGCACATCGAGCGCGGGGCAATCCGCGTAGGTCACGTCGGGCGTCAGGATCATGCCGGCGCTCGACCGGACGGGCTCGCGCGTCTTCCAGACGAGATGCACCTTCGTGTCGGCCATGTGCGCGAACACGTCGTAGGGGCCGGTCATGTCGAGTTGCTGCACGCGAGGAAACAGCAACAGGCCGATATGTAGCGTCATCGTTTTCTCCTTGATCGAGCGTGTTTTTCGTGTGGACGAACCGATGCTACGCCGCTACGCTATGGCGAACTCGACACATAACCCACGTTTTACGCCAACTTGTCTTTCGTGGAAAACGCCATGCGAACCATCGACGTGCTCGCCTTCCCCAACGTGCAGTTGCTCGACGTCGCGGGCCCGTTGCAGGTGTTCGCGTCCGCCAACGACCTGGCGGTCGCGGCGGGCTTGCAGCGGCCGTATCAGCCGCGCGTGGTTGCGCGGGGCGGCACGGTGAACGCGTCGGCGGGACTGGGGCTCGTCGGCGAGGCATTGCCCGATGCGAGCGAAGCGTGCGACACGCTGATCGTCGCGGGCGGCTGGGGCGTGCACGAAGCGGTGCACGACCGCGAACTGGTCGATTGGGTGCGCGCGCGTTCGGCGCACGCGCGGCGCACGGCGTCCGTTTGCACGGGCGCGTTTCTGCTTGCCGCCGCCGGCCTTCTCGACGAACGCCGCGCCGTGACGCACTGGACGCGCTGCGGGGAACTCGCCACGCGCTTCCCGGCGATCCACGTCGAGCCCGATCCGATCTTCATCCGCGACGGCGACGTATGGACATCCGCGGGCGTCACGGCGGGCATCGACCTGTCGCTTGCGCTCGTCGAAGACGATCTCGGCCGCGCGCTCGCGCTCGACGTCGCGCGCCATCTCGTCGTGTTCCTCAAGCGCCCCGGCGGGCAGGCGCAGTTCAGCGCGGCGCTGTCGTTGCAGAAGTCGGGCGAACGTTTCGGCGAGCTGCACGCGTGGATCGCTGAAAATCTCGCGGCGGATCTTTCGGTCGGCGTGCTTGCCGCGCGTGTCGGCATGAGCGAGCGCAGCTTCGTGCGCCATTACCGCGCGCAAACCGGCATGACGCCCGCGCGCTCGATCGAACGCATGCGCCTCGAAGCCGCGCGCCGCCTGCTCGGCGATACGGCGCTTCCCGTAAAGCGCATCGCCGCGCGCTGCGGATTCGGCACCGAGGAAACGATGCGGCGCGGTTTTCTGCGTTCGCTGGGCGTGTCGCCGCAGGCGTATCGCGAGAGATTTACCGGGCACGATCGCGTCGAAACCGCGCATCCGGCATGAATGCCCGTATGCATTGCGGCACGAGCGGCTTTTTTTGAACCGCATGCTCAAGGCTGTATGCTCCGTGCCGTTACCCATATAGAGCCTTTGCTTGTTACGCGCGCCCGGAGCAGCGTGCGAGCGCAGTCGCTGAACGAGACCCGCCCGACGTGGCGGCAATATGGCCTGGAGCGCCGATGAGTGTGTTTCCCGCGTACGACGCGCAGGTTGCCCGCGCAACCGCGGTCGAGCCTGCAACCGTGGCGGCGACCGATGAAAAGATTTTCGCGAGCGTGGCGTCATCGATCGACGCATTGCTGCGCGAGGCCGCCGCGATGGGCTGCCCGCAGCAATGGGCGTGGTATCGCGCGGGCGAGCAGTTGCATCTCGAGCGGCGCGGCGATGCAGCGCTTCCCGATGCGCAGGAATGGCCGCATGGCATCGCCGAGGAACGCCTGACGGAGGTGTGCATCGATAACGGCTGGCACTGCTGGCCGACCGGACGCGGCGAGAGCGTGCTCGGCTGGCTGCTCGCGCCGGTCACGCATCGCGACGACGCGCATCTCGCCGAACTCGCGCGCACGCTCGGCGAGCGCGTGCAGGCCGATGCCCTCGCACGCGCGCAACTCACGCAGCGCGTGCTTTATGAAATCGCCTATCTGGCGAGTTCCGTGCCCGAGCGCGCCGATTTTCTGCGCGGCGTGCATGAACGGCTCGGCACGCTCATCGACGCGGAGAACTTCTATCTCGCACTCTACGATCGCAAGACGGGCAAGATCACGTATCCGTATTATGTCGACGTCATCGATACCGACGTCGTCGCGGCCGAAAACTACGACATCCTGAATCCGGAACGTCTTTCGATGACGGGTCGCGTGCTCACGAGCGCGCAGCCACTTTTCATCACCGCCGGGGATATTTGCACGGCGGAGCGCGCGGGCCATTTCTATTGCATCGGCGACCGCCCCGAGTTCTGGATGGGCGCGCCGCTCAAGAATGCGAGCGACGAGGTATTCGGCATGCTCGCGATGCAGGTCTATGACGTATCGCGCATTTATACCGTCGAGGACCGCGCGCTCTTTCTGGTCGTCGCACGACATGTGGCGATGGCGCTCGACCGCATCCTGCATCGCGCCGATCTCGAAGAGCAGGTCGCGCACCGCACGTCCGAACTGTCGAAGCTCAACGCGGCGCTGCGCCACGGCATCGCCGAGCGCGAACGATCCGAGCATCTGCAAGCTGCGCTCTACCAGATCGCAGAATTGTCGAGCCGTCCCGGCGACATGATGGAGTTCTTGCGCAGCCTGCATGGGATCGTCGGCGAATTGCTTTACGCGCGCAATTTTTATATCGCACTCATCGAACCGGAAACGGACGAAGTGTCGTTCCCGTATTACGTCGATGAAATCGTGCAGGAGCGCCCCGCGCCGCGACGCGGACAACGCGGCCTCACCGAATATGTGATCCGCGAGCGGCGCGCGCGGCTGATCGATCATGCGGAGGCGCTGCGTCTCATCGAAGAAGGCGCGTTCGAGATCGAGCATAGCGAAGTGCGTCTGCGATCGTGGCTCGGCATTCCGCTCTTCGATGGCGATGTCGTGCGCGGCGTGCTCGCCGTGCAAAGCTATTCGCCGCTCGTGCGCTATTCGCTGCGCGATCAGGAACTGCTCACCTTCGTGTCGCGGCATATCGATACGGCGCTTTCGCGTCGGCGCGATGCCGAAGCGCTGCATGCCGCGAACCTCGAACTCGAAGCGCGGGTCCAGGCGCGCACGCGCGAACTCGACGATGTCAACGCACGCCTGCTTTATGAGAACTCGCACGATTCATTGACGGGCTTGCCGAATCGAAGCCATCTGATGCACAAGCTGCGCTGCGCATGGCAGGACTATCAGACGCGCGGCGACCAACTCTCGGTGATGTTCATCGACCTCGACCGATTCAAGGTCGTGAACGACAGCCTCGGCCATCACTTCGGCGACATGCTGCTGGTTCAGGCCGCGGCGCGCTTGCGCGATTGCCTGCGTTCGACGGATCTGCTCGCGCGCCTCGGCGGGGACGAATTCGCCGTGCTCTCCCCGGATGCACACGTTCGCGATGCGGTATCGATCGCCAAGCGCATTCTGGCCGCGTTCGATCTGCCGTTTCACATCGAAGAGCATGTCGTGTTTTCGTCGTGCAGCATTGGCATCGTGAGCGCGGACAGCCAGTTCCATACCGAGCCCGCCGACCTGTTGCGCGACGCCGATACCGCGATGTATCGCGTGAAAAATGCGGGACGCGACAGCTTCGTCGTGTTCAATCAGGAACTGCGACGTCAGGTGTCGGACCAGGTGGAACGTGAGGGCGCATTGCGCAATGCGATCAAGCGCGATGACGAACTGCTGCCTTATTTCCAGCCTATCGTCGACGTAAAGAGCGGTGAGATCGTCGCGCTCGAAGCGTTGATCCGCTGGCATCAACCCGATGGCCATATCGTCGGGCCGGGTGAATTTCTTCCTTCGGTCGAAGGCTTGAGGCTCATCGGCAGACTCGATCTATACATGCTCGAACGCGTTGCCGCGATTCTCTCGAATGCGCGCTTCGCGCACTGGCCGCCGGTGCATGTGAACTGCTCCAGCTATAGCATGACGCGCCCCGAATTCGCCGATGACGTTCTGGCGCTATTGCGTCGCTATCGCGTCTCGCCGTCGCGCGTGTGCCTCGAGCTTACCGAAGGCGCGCTCGTGGCCGAGCCCGATCTCGCGCGGCGCACCATGCAGCGACTGGCCGACAACGGCATGTCTGTCGTGCTCGACGATTTCGGCGCGGGTTTTTCGTCGCTCAGTTATGTGCATCAATACCAGTTCACCGGCCTCAAGATCGACAAGTCGTTCATTCTCGAACTGACCGAAAGCCCGCGCAGCCGTGCGATCGTGCGCGCGATCGTGCGCATGGCGGAATCGCTCGATCTGACGCTCGTCGCGGAAGGCGTCGAAGATGCGGCGACGCTCGCCGTGTTGCGCGACATGGGCGCGGCGCAGGCGCAGGGCTATTTCTTCGACAAGCCGCTGCCGCTCGACGCGCTCACACGCACCGCGCTCGCTCCGCGCGCGACGACGGCAAGCGCGGCACTGTAGCCGCGTGCATCAAGGCATGCCGCCCAGCGACGGTGAAATGATGCTGCCCGGCTCGCCCTTCGGCGCACCGCTCTCATCGGCCACGGCGCGTGTCGACACCGGCGCGTGGTTCTTCGCGCAGGTCTCGACCGAGTCGCTGCCGAGGCATTGCTGAAAGCCATCGGCAGTTACCTTGGTGTCGAAGCTATAGATGATCTCGCCGACCTTGACTTCGGTGTCGGAGATGCGGTCTGCTGCAATAGCCATGTTATGTCTCGCCTCGATTTCGGTAGGAACGTATCGACAATTCAGCATCAACCGATCCCGGTGACGGGTACGCGCGTTGCTGAATCGTCAGGGTTATCGTCGAATCGAAAAGGAGGCGGAAATGGCACAGCATCCCGCGCATTCGCAGAATCACCGGCATCCGGATGAGCCGCGCCCGGAAGAAATCGCGCGCGTGCTGAAGGGCGCCGACTATCCGATGGGCAAAGAAAAACTTCTGACGCTCGCGAAAAGCAATGGCGCGGACGGCGAGGTCTTGGCCGTGCTCAACAAAATGACCGATCGCAATTTCGACAGCGAAGATGCGGTGCTGCGCGAAGCCACGCGCGTCGAGTAACAGCGACATAACTTTCGCTTATTCCGCAATGCGGCATTCAATCCTGCCGCCCCACGCTTTCGATCTTTCCGCAAGGCACGTGTTTGACGAGGAAAATGTAATGACCGAAAAACCCGCAGCTCCCGATACGCACGACAAGCCGCGTGCGCCCGGAGGCAATAATCTGAGCAATATCGACCCTGCTGAAGCAGACCGGGTCATCCCTCGGCCGGGCGAGGCAATGGAACCCGACCCGGTCCATGATCCTGACAAGATCGGCACGACACCTGACGATTCGGGAAATCGCCCGAGACCGCTATAAAAAATTTAAATGAACGCCGGTGCAATTTCCAATCGTGTCGTACCTGTTCTCGCGCTAGCATCTAAAGTGCGTCGATTTGGGATGCGCGGCTTTGCACGGCGCCTGCAGCAGAAGAACCGCGCAATGGCCCGGCATCCGTCTGGCCAATCATTGCACAAGGAGGCTCTATGAAGTGGGAAACCCCGAGTTTCACGGATATGCGCTTCGGCTTTGAAATCACGATGTATATCGCGACGCGCTAATCGGAAATGACAAAACGGCCACCTGAGTGGCCGTTTTGTTTTATGGGCGCGTCGAATCGATGCGTCAATCTTTGCCCGGCGTCCTGGATTGTTCGTTCGCGGGATCGGGAAGATCTGCGTTCTGTGCGTCAAGCCCGCCCTTTCCTGCAATTTCCGGCTCATTGCCCGATCCATAAGGCACTTCCGCCGTCTGATGCGGATGCTGATCGAGCCGACGGTTCTCCGGTTCGATCTCCGCTGCATTCGGGTGAGGCGCGGAATGCGGTTGCTGATGGCGTTTCTCTTCGCTCTCGCTCATCGTGAATCTCCTTTCGATGGGGCACCGAAGATTACTCAGCAACGCACGTTCCTTCAGACTCGCAAAAAGGGCCCGCAATGCTTCGCGAGCCTCTGCCGACACAACTACCCATACCGCTACTCAAGAGAATCAGATCGCTTGCGTAGCGAGTGCCGAGCCGACAACTTCGTTCGCCACCGCATCCACGGCCTGCTTCACGATGCCGACGATTTCGTCCGCTTCTTCACGCGTCGTGACGAGCGGCGGCGCGAAGCCGAGGATATCGCCATGCGGCATGGCGCGCGCGATCACGCCGCGTTCGAGTGCTGCCGCCGATACCTTCGGGCCGACCTTCAGCGCGGCGTCGAACGGCGTACGCGCGTCCTTGTCGGCCATGAATTCGAGCGCCGCGAGCATGCCTGCCCCGCGCACTTCGCCGACGAGCGGATGCGAATCGAAAGCCGTGTGCAATTGCTGCTGGAAATACGCGCCGACATCGGCGGCATTCTGCGTCAGGTTTTCGCGCTCGAGAAGTTCGAGGTTCGCGATAGCAGCAGCCGCGCAAATGGGATGCCCCGAATACGTCCAGCCGTGTCCCATCGGACCATGTTCCCGCGAGCCCTTCTCGATCACGTCCCACACCTTCTCGCCGACGATCACGCCCGACAGCGGCGCATAGGCGCTCGTCAGGCCCTTCGCGACCGTGATGAGATCGGGCTTGATGCCGAAGTGCTGCGCGCCCATTTTCGAGCCGAGACGGCCGAAGCCGCACACGACTTCATCGGAGATCAGAAGAATGTCGTGCTTCCGCAGAACATCCTGGATAGCTTCCCAATAACCTTGCGGCGGCGCGATGATACCGCCCGTGCCCATGACCGGTTCGGCGATGAATGCAGCGATCGTATCCGCGCCTTCTTTCGCAATCAGCTTTTCGAGTTCATCGACGCAATACGCGGTGAATTGCGCTTCGCTCATGCCGGCGGGCGCCTTGCGATACCAGTGCGGACACACCGTGTGCTTTACGCGGTCGATCGGCAGATCGAAGTTCTGATGAAAGCTCGGCAGGCCCGTGAGACTGCCCGTCACGATGCCCGAACCGTGATAACCGCGCTCGCGCGAGATGATCTTCTTCTTGTTCGGACGGCCGAGAACATTGTTGTAATACCAGACGATCTTGATCTGCGTTTCGTTCGCATCCGATCCCGACATGCCGTAATACACCTTCTTCATGCCCTCGGGCGACCAGTCGATGATGCGCGACGACAGCTCGATGATCGTATCGGTCGAGTGACCGACATACGTGTGGTAATACGCGAGCTTCTTCGCCTGCTCATAGATTGCGTCGGCTACTTCGGTGCGGCCATAGCCGATGTTCACGCAATAGAGGCCCGCGAATGCGTCGATATAACTTTTACCTTGATGATCCTGAATGCGGATGCCCTTCGCGCCCGTGACGATCTTGCCGGGCAGCGCGCCGCTCGCGTGATCGTGTGCATGCGTGGACGGATGCATGAAGTGCGCGCGGTCTTCGGCGAACAGTTGCTCGAGCGATTGATTCTGCTGGGTCATGTGCTTCTCCTTGATATGCGGTACTGCGTGTCTCTGAGGATAGGTCTTCAGGCCGCGCTCGTGAGCGGCAGGCCGAGATTGCCGAGGCAAAAGTATTTCGTTTCGACGAAGGGCTCGAAGCCTTCCGCGCCGCCTTCGCGTCCGAGGCCCGATGCCTTCATGCCGCCGAACGGAATCGGCGCGCCGGTGAACTTCACGCCGTTGACCGACACCATCGCGAAATCGAGTCGGCGCACGAGCTGGAAGATCGTGTCGATGCGCGTCGCACAGACGTAGGCGGCGAGGCCGTATTCGGTGTCGTTGGCGCGCGTCACGGCTTCGTCGAGCGTATCGAACGGCGAGATCGCGGAGATCGGCGCGAAGTTCTCTTCGTCGTAGATACGCATGCCCGGTCTGGCATCGGCGACGACGGTCGGTTCATAAAACCAGCCACCGAGCGCATGAGCTTTGCCGCCGACGGTGATGCGCGCGCCTTGCGCCTTTGCATCCTCGACACGAGCGACGGTCGCATCGAATGCGGCCTGATGCATGAGCGGACCGACATCGACATCTGCTTCGAAGGCCGTCCCTACTTTCAGCGCTTTCACTGCTTCCGTGTAGCGTTCGACGAACCGTTCATAAAGCGGACGCGCGACGAGAATGCGGTTCGCAGCGCAGCAATCCTGCCCCGAGGTTTGAAACTTCGCGCCCACTGCAACGCGCACGGCCTGTTCCAGGTCCGCGTCTTCCGTCACGATGAAAGGCGCGTTGCCGCCCAGTTCCAATGCGAGCTTCTTGATGCCCGCCTGCGCTGCCGTCTTCGCAACGAGACCGCCGACGCGCGTCGACCCCGTGAAGCTCACGGCGCGCACGCGCGTATCGCTGACGAGCGTTTCCATCGCCATTTGTGGCTCGCCGATCACGACGTTGAACACGCCCGGCGGAAAGCCTGCTTCTTCGGCGAGTTGTGCGAGTGCGATCGCGGAGAACGGCGTTTCGTGCGCGGGCTTCACGACGACGGTGCAGCCCGCGGCAATCGCGGCGGCGGCCTTGCGCGTGATCATCGCGACGGGGAAATTCCACGGCGTGATCAATGCCGCGACGCCGACCGGTTCCATCACGGTGCCGAGATGCGCGCCATCGATATGCGTCGGAATGGTGCGGCCCGCCAGGCGTTTCGCTTCGTTCGCGAACCATTCGACGAAGCTCGCCGCATAGGCGATTTCGCCTTTGGATTCCGCGAGCGGCTTGCCTTGCTCGAGCGACAAAATGCCGGCAAGGTCCGATTGATGACGCATGATGAGTTCATGCAAGCGCAGGAGCAGCGCACTGCGCTTTTGCTGCGGCATCCAGCGCCATGACTGGAATGCGCGATCGGCGGCATCGATGGTGGCGACGATTTGCGCCTGATCGAGCATCGGGACATGGCCGATGACGTTCTGATCGGCGGGATTGGTTACTGCAATCGATGCGGCGCTGTCGCTGTGAATCCAGCGGCCGTCGACATAACAGAGGGATTTGAATAGAACGGGATGGCCCAGCAGCATGTTCGTCTCCTTGCTCAAAGCGTGCTTGATTTGCATGGTTCGATGGGTCCACTTTAAGGGCGTTGCCGCGATGGAGTTTTTTGTTATTGCCCTCGGGCGGTTGGTGTTTTTTCTGTTTTTTCTGTGCTTCTTTTTGCGTTTTTTTTGGGCTTCCCCGAGCCGACACAAATACGGGATCCGGCAACCAAAAAATAACTAAACCACATCGTCAACCCAATCCGGCGGCCCTTCCGTACTATTCTTCACGACTTTCGTAACGATATAAGTGAAGTACCGCTCGATACCCAACTCTTCGACGAGCAAAGAATCGATGAACCGCTGATAGTGATCGATATCCCGCGACACGACGTGCAGCACGTAATCCACGCCGCCGCCGGTGGCATAACACTGCACGATCTCGGAAGCCGCCGCGACGCGCTCCTCGAAGCGCCGCATATCTTGCGCGGTATGACGCGAAAGCGTCACCTCAACGACAATACGGCTGCCCTTGAAAGCAGCCGTCCAGTCGATATCCGCGCGATAGCCCTTGATAAGCCCGCTGTCTTCGAGTTTCTTCACACGCTCCCACGCGGGCGAGATCGACAAATTGACCTCTTCCGAAAGGCGCGATTTCGTTATGCGGCCATCCCGCGCAAGAATGCGCAGAATGGCCAGATCGTAGCGGTCGAGCTTGATCAACTTACACGCTCACGGCAATGTTGCGTTCGACGATATCCGCGACCACGGCCACGGTGTCGCCCATCTGCACGAGGCCCGGAAAATGCCGCGCCGCAAGCAGTCCGTCACGCTTCGCGCGATATTCAACCGGCGTCGCGCCCGTGCGCGTAACGTCATACACGCGCGCAAGCACATCGCCCGCTCTCACCATGTCGCCGAGATCGCGGCACATTTCGAGCAGGCCCGTATGCTCGCTCGTCGTGTAGCAGGAACCATCCGGCATGTCGAGCAACGTCGTCGTGCGCGCTTCGCCGCGAACCATCTCCTTCTCGATGATGCCCGCATACGCGAGAAAGCCGTACACGCCGCGCTCCGCCACCGCGACGCTCTTCGCCGTCGACGAACCGCCACCGCCCAGTTCCGTCGAGACGAACACCTTGCCCGCTTCCTCGGCCGCGCTGTCATACAGACCGATGCTGTCGAGTTCGAGCATCCGCATCGAATACGGCGCGCCGAATGCACGCATCGCGGCTTCGCAACGCGACTGCTGCGTCCCGTCGTTCAATACATGAATGGCCGCAAACGGCAGAAAATCGAGCGTGCGGCCGCCCGCGTGGATATCGAGCACGTAATCGGCGAGCGGCAACAGATGACGCTGAAAGTAATCCGCGATCTTTTCCGTCACCGTGCCGTCGGGCTTGCCCGGAAAGCTGCGATTCAGATTGCCCGCGTCGATCGGCGAAGTGCGCGAACCCGCGCGAAACGCCGGATAGTTCATGAACGGCACGATGATCACGCGGCCGTTCACGTCGCTTGCCGTCAATGTCGATGCGAGCTTCGCCAGCGCGATCGGCCCTTCGTATTCGTCGCCGTGATTGCCGCCCGTGAGCAGCGCGGTCGGTCCGTCGCCGCGCTTGATCACGGTGACGGGAATCATCACGGCGCCCCACGCGGAATCGTTGCGCGAATACGGCAGCTTCAGAAAGCCGTGCTGTTCGCCCTCTGCATCGAAGTCGACGGTCGGGCTGATCGGTGACGCGCGCATCGTGCTACTCCTTCACGAACAATTTGCGAGGCGTGTTGCAGAAGGTCTCGACGCCGGTGTCCGTAATCAGGATGCTCTCCGTGATTTCGAGGCCCCAGTCGTCGAGCCACAGCCCCGGCATGAAGTGGAACGTCATGCCGGGTTCGAGGACGGTCTGGTCCCCGGGACGCAGGCTCATCGTGCGCTCGCCCCAGTCCGGCGGATAGCTCGCGCCGATCGGATAACCGCAACGGCTATCCTTCTCGATGCCGAACTTGCGCAACACCGCGAAGAATGCATTGGCGACGTCCTCGGTCTTGTTGCCCGGCTTCGCCATCGCGAGACCCGCCTCGATGCCTTCGACGACCGCCTTCTCGCCTTCGATGAAATGCTGCGGCGGGCGGCCGAGATACACCGTGCGCGAGAGCGGGCAGTGATAGCGCTTGAAGCATCCGGCGATTTCGAAGAACGTGCCCGCATTCGCCGTGAACGTCGAGTCGTCCCATGTGAGATGCGGCGCGGCGGCGTCGGAACCCGTCGGCAATAGCGGCACAATCGCGGGATAGTCGCCGCCATAACCTTCGACGCCCGTGATGCCCGCTTCGTAAATCTGCGCGACGAGATCGCTCTTCTTCATGCCCGGCTCGACCGTGTCGAGAATGCGCGCATGCATCTTCTCGACGATGCGCGCCGCGACGCGCATGTACTCGATCTCGCGCTTCGACTTCACTGCGCGCTGCCAGTTGACGAGCGCGGTCGCATCGACGAACTTCGCGTTCGGCAGATGCTGCGTCAGCGACGCATACGCCTTCGCGCTGAAGTAATAGTTGTCCATCTCCACGCCGATGCGCAACGTGTCCCAGCCACGCGCGGCAATTACTTCGGATGACAGATAATCCATCGGATGGCGCACCTGCGACTGCACATAGTGATCCGGGTAGCCGACGATATCGTCGTGCGACATGAACACCGTGCGCTTCGCGCCGTTCGCGTCCTGGCCGCGGCCGTACCAGACCGGATCGCCGTGCATCGCGAGCAGCACGCATTGATGCACGTAGAACGACCAGCCGTCGTAACCGGTGAGCCACGCCATGTTGGTCGGGTCGGTCACGATCATCAGATCGATGCCCGCTTTCTCCATCGCGCGCCGTGTCTTCGCGATCCGCGCGTCGTACTCGCTGCGTTCGAACGGCAGGCGTACCACGGGCGCCCCTCGTTCATCCAGCTTCTTCTGTTGCGTGATTTCGGACATCGTCCCCTCTATCAAGCGGTCACATCGTTGTGGAAAATGGTTCCTGCCTGTGCCGCGCGCGCTCGCTGAATGGCGAGCGTCGCGATCGCGGTGTCTTGCGCGCCGGTGCCGGTCAGATCGCAGACGGTGATCTCGTCATCGCTCATACGGCCTTGAGCCTGTTGCGCGATGACTTCGCCAAGCTCGGCAAAAGATGCATCAGCATCCGTCACGCCCGCTTCGATCGCATGATGCAGCTCGCCGAACACGCGCACTTGCTGAAGGCGGTCGCACACATAGCGCGCTTTGGCGAACACGTCCGGAGCGATTTCATTCTTGTGCTCCGCATCCGATCCCATCGCGGTGATATGCAAGCCCGGATGCAGATCGCGTGCGTGTATCAGTGGCTCGCGGCTCGGCGTCGTCGTGATGGCGATATCGGCGTGCTTCAACGCCTGGTTCACGCTGTCGGCGACATCGCACGGCAAGTCTTCGCAGTCACGCGCGAACTGCTGCGCGCTCTTCGGATCGCGCGCCCATATGGTCACATGCCCGATGTCGCGCACGAGCCGCAACGCCTTCAATTGCAGACGCGCCTGCTCGCCCGCGCCGATAATCGCGACGCGCTTCGCATCCTTGCGCGCGAGCCAGCGCGATGCAACCGCGCCCGCCGCAGCGGTACGCACGGCGGTGAGATAACCGTTGTCGAGCAACACGGCTTCCGTGAGACCGGTGCGCGCGGACAGCACGAGCATCAGGCCATTGAGGCTCGGAAGTCCGAGCGACGGATTGTTGAAGAAGCCAGGGCTCACCTTGATCGCGAAGCTCGGAAAGCGCGGCAAATAAGCGGTTTTCACGTCGACTTCGCCGGCGTGCTCGGGAATGTCGAGACGCAGGATCGGCGGCATTGCGACGGCTTCGGTCGCGAGCGACTTGAACGCGGCTTCGACTTGCTCGATCGCGTCGAGGTCAAGCGGCACGAGCTTGCGCAATTGCGCCTGCCCGAGCAGCACGGTGGAGGTATCGATGTTGGACATGGGTTCAGGCCGCTCCGATGAGTCGACGATGCGTTGCGATATCGATGTTGCTGCCGCTCACGACGATGACGATCGGTCCGTTCGCGGCTCCAATCGCGCCGTCGAGCAAAGCCGCGATGCCGACCGCCGCCGCGCCTTCTACAACGAGCCGCTCTTCGCGATACGCGTGCACGATGCCGCGCGCGATCGACACTTCATCGAGCAGCACGACATCGTCGATGAGATCGCGCGTCATCGCGAACGTATGTCTGTTATCGAGGCCGATGCCGCCGCCGAGCGAATCGGCGAGTGTTTCGAGTTCATCGACGAACACCGGCTTGCCTGCCGCGAGACTCGCATGCATCGCAGCGCCGCGTTCCATCGACACGCCGATCATCTTCACGTCGGCACGAATGCTTTTCGCCGCGAACGCGACGCCGCTGAATAGCCCGCCGCCCGACAAGGGCACGACGATGCTCGCCGCACCGGGCAGCGCTTCGAGAATTTCAAGGCCAATGGTGGCTTGCCCCGCGATCACGCGTTCATCGTCGAAGGGCGGCACGAATGCATAGCCTTCTTCGCGCACGAGACGTTGCGCTTCGACCTGTGCATCGTCCTGACTCTTGCCGACGATGACGACACGCGCGCCGAGCGCGGCCACCGCATCGACCTTGTTCTTCGGCACGAGCGACGACATGCACACTGCAGCTTCGATGCCGAGCGCGCGTGCCGCGTGTGCAACCGCGCGGCCATGATTGCCCGTCGATGCGGTGACGACACGCTTGCAGCCTTGCTCCGCGATCTGTGCGAGCGCATTGGTCGCGCCGCGCAGTTTGAAGCTGCCCGTAGGTTGCAGCGTTTCGAGTTTCAGATGAACGGGCACGCCCGCGATGCGCGAGAGCGACAGCGAATGAACCAGCGGCGTGACGAGCGCGCGGCCTTCGATGCGCTGGCGGGCGCGGTAGACATCGGCGAGCGTGAGTGCGGACATGTGCGCCTGAATTGCGTTTGAGCTAACCATGCAACTCAGTCTAATGTCCTAAAAAATCGTTTTCGATTGTCCTAGTTCATTTAGTTGAAGTCATGCACATGCGGGTACTGACCGAAGACTTCGCGCATCGTTTCGACCGCGCTGCGAAACGTGCTTTCGCCGACTTCCGCGCCCACGCATAGCCGCACCGCATTGGGCCGGTCCGCGCCGCGCACGAGAAACGGATCCGGCGACGTCACGGCGATATTGCGATTGCGCAATTCACGCGTGATGCGCTCCGCTTCCCATTCGTCGGGCACACGCAGCCATACCGAAAGCGCGTTCGGATGACTGCCGAGCACGTATTCGCCGAGCACTTCGCGCACGACGCCCTGGCGTGCCGCGAGCCGCTCGCGCTGAATCTCCACGAGACGTTGCGCCGTGCCATCCGTGATCCAGCGCGCGGTGACTTCCGCGATGGGCGAGGTCGCCATCCAGCAACTGACGCGCAGCACGCTTTCCGCACGCAACGCAAGACGCCGCGGCACCGTCATGAAGCCCGTGCGCAAGCCGCTCAATACGGACTTGGTCATGCTCGTGCAGTAGAAAGCGAGTTCCGGAATGAGGCTCGCGATAGGCGTCTGCGTTTTCGCGGGCAACGCGCCATAGACATCGTCCTCGATCACATAGACGCCATAGCGTTCCGCGATGCGCGCAATCGCGCGGCGGCGGGAGTCGGGCATCATCGCGACCGTGGGATTGTTCAGCGTCGGCGTGCAGACGAGCGCGCTCACGCGTTCGCTGTCGCAGACTTCCTCGAAGTGCTCAGGGCGAATGCCGTGCTCGTCGATCTCAAGACCTTTGAGCGTAAACCCCAACACGTTCGCCGATCCGATTACGCCGTGATCGGTGAGGCTTTCGCACAGCACCGTATCGCCCGGCCCGACGATGCTCGCCAGCGCAAGGAAGATGCTATGCGCGACGCCGTTGGTGACGAGCAGCGTCTCGACCTTCGCGGGCATGTTGAGCGAAGCGAGCCATTCGACGCCCGCCTGTCGATGACTGTCGAAGCCCGCAATCGGCCGGAACGCACGTATCCACGGCTGATCGTCGATGGTCGAAAGCGTCGCGCAGACCTTGCGCCACATCGCGTCATGCTCGGGCGTATGGACGATGCGCGCGATCGAAAAATCGACGACCGAGCGCTCGGCGGTGTCGAGCATGTAATTGGACATCGTTTCGGTCACGCGCGCGCTGACGAAGCTCCCGCGTCCGACCTCGCATCGAATCAGCCCTTGCCGTTCGAGTTCCTTGTAGGCATTGGTGACGGTCTGCACGCTGATCGCGAGATCGGCGGCGACTTCGCGTTGCGGCGGCAACCGTTCGCCCGATGCGAGCGCGCCGCTTTCTATATCGGCGGCCATCGCCTTGACGAGCCGCTTGTACTTCGACTGCACGCCCTGCACGGTACGCACGGCGTCGCGCCATCTTTCATTCACTTGCTGTTCCTCGCATGCCTGGTTCCATGCGCAATAGTGGCCCAAAAGCGCGCGCGAAAATAATTGTCCTAGAGCAATCGGAACAAATATATGGCTTTGTATTCTGCGTCGGTGGCTATGCGGCGAGTGACTCCAAAGCCCCTTGGAGTAAGGGTTTTCCTCGGTCTCTCACATGCAGCGCCGCCCCACTCGACCACGCTTGAAGAACCATTACTACGGGAACGATATGAACACGAAGCGACTGTCTGGAATGCTGGCGGCGGCGTGCGTCGCGGCAGCGAGTCTTGCCGCCTATGCCACAAGCGCGAACGCGGAAACCACCTTGCAGCGCATCCAGCGCACCGGCGAGGTGCGTATCGGCTATGCGAACGAAACGCCCTTCGCCTACACGACGCCCGATGGCACCGTAACCGGCGAATCGCCCGAGATCGCGAAGAAGGTGTTCGCCAAGCTCGGCGTGAAGAAGGTCGATGCGGTGCTGACCGAATGGGGCGCATTGATTCCGGGCCTCAAAGCCGGCCGCTTCGACGTGATTGCAGCGGGCATGTACATCACGCCCGAGCGTTGCAAGCAAGTGGCGTTCGCCGATCCGCAATATCAGATTCCCGACACGCTGCTGACGATGAAGGGCAATCCGAAGAACCTGCACAGCTATGCCGATGTCGCGAAGCAGCCGGACACGAAGCTTGCTGTGATGGCAGGTACGGCGGAACTCGGTTATGCGCGCGCGGCGGGCATCAAGGACGACCAGATTCTTCAGGTTCCGGACACGACCGCGCAATTGCAGGCCGTGCGCGCGCGTCGCGCCGACGCGGCTGTCGGCACCGCATTGACGATGAAGGGCCTCGCCGAAAAAGGCGGCTCGTCGGTCGAGGCGATCAAGCAGTTCAACGACGATCCGAAGCACACAGGCTATGGCGCGCTCGCGTTCCGACCCGAAGACACCGATCTGCGCGACGCCGTCAACAAGGAGCTGCATCAGTGGCTCGGCACCGACGATCATTTGAAGACCGTCGCGCCCTTCGGCTTCGACAAGTCCAACGTGACAGCGAAGAAAGCGCCGGAACTGTGCGCCGGTTGAGCATCGATGCATCGCGACGCGCAGCTTCATCTACTAGCGAGGAACCGTCATGAGTGACCTCCGTGAGCTTCTGCCCTTGATGATGAAGGGCACGCTCGTCACGATCCAGATCGCCTTCATCAGCATCCTGCTTGCGATCGTCATGGCGGGCGTCGCGACGGCGTTGCGCGCCGCGCCATACCGTGTCGTGCGATGGATCGGCAACGTGTATGTCGAAGTGTTTCGCGGCACTTCGCTGCTCGTGCAGTTGTTCTGGCTCTTCTTCGTGCTGCCGCTGCCGCCGTTCAACGTGCAACTGACGCCCTTCACGGTCGCCATCGTCGGGCTCGGGTTGCACTACGGCGCGTATGGCTCCGAGATTCTGCGCGGCGCGCTGCGTTCGGTGCCGGGCGGACAGTACGAAGCGGCGCTCGCGCTGAACATGCCGGCCACGGCGCGGCTGCGTCGCATCGTGCTTCCGCAGGCGATGATCAACGCGCTGCCGCCCGCGACGAATCTGATGATCGAACTGTTGAAGGGCACATCGCTCGTCTCGCTGATCACGCTGTCGGATCTCACGTTCCGCGCGCGCCAGCTCGACGAAGCGACCTTCAAGACAGCGGAAATCTTCGGGCTCACGCTGCTCATCTACTTCGTGCTCGCGCAGGTGATCGTCGCCGTGATGCGGGTGTTCGAGCGGCGCGTGAGCAGTCATGTCGCGATCCGTCGCGCGAGCCGCACCTTACCGGGGGCCGCATCATGACGTCGCTGGGTCAACTCTTCGATGTGAAATACGCGCTGCATATCCTGCCGGAACTCGCGCGCGCGGCGACTTATACGATCGGCATCACGCTCGTCGGGTTCGCCATCGCGCTCGTGCTCGGCCTCGTTCTCGCCATCATGCGGCGCAGCGATTTCGCGCCGCTCGCGAAGACGACTGCGTTCTTCATCGAGTTCATACGCAGCACGCCGCTGTTGATTCAGGTGTACGTGCTCTTCTATGTCGCGCCGCTTTACGGCTTCACGATGTCGGCGTTGACGGCGGGCACGCTCGGCATCGCGGTCCATTACGCATGCTACGTGTCCGAGGTGTATCGCGCGGGACTCAACGGCGTTGCTCGCGGACAATGGGAAGCATCGTGCGCGCTGTCGCTCCGGCCGTGGCGCACCTATACCGGCGTGATTCTGCCGCAAGCGATCCGCCCGGTGATTCCCGCGCTCGGCAACTACCTTGTTGCGATGTTCAAGGACACGCCGGTGCTCTCCGCGATCACCGTCGTCGAACTGATGCAGCAGGCGAAGAACATCGGCTCCGAGACCTTTCGCTATCTCGAACCCATCACGATGACCGGAATCTTCTTTCTCATCATCAGCGTGACGTTCGCTTCGGGCGTGCGTCATATCGAACGGCGCGTGAGGCTGCCATGACCGCGACTCAATACCAGGAGCAGCAGATGAAACGGGATTTCGACCCCGCGCTCGGCCGCGCAGCCGACGCCAGCGCGAACACGCCGATGGTGCGCTTTCGCAACGTCACCAAACGCTACGGCGCGCTGACCGTGCTCGACGGCCTCGATCTCGATGTCGCGCCGAACGAGAAGGTGGCGATCATCGGCCCGAGCGGCTCGGGCAAGTCCACGCTATTGCGCGTACTGATGACGCTCGATCCGCTGACCGATGGCGTCATCGAAGTGGACGGGCAGCCGCTCACGCACGAAATGCGCGGCGGCAAGCTCGTGCCCGCATCGCCGCGGCATGTTCGTCAGGTTCGCAGCAAGATCGGCATGGTGTTTCAGAGCTTCAATCTCTTTCCACACATGACCGCGCTCGCGAATACGATCGAAGCGCCAATGAGCGTGCTCGGATTGTCGAAGAAGGAAGCGACCGAGCGCGCGCGCGAACTGCTGTCGCTCGTCGGCCTCGCGGAGAAGTGCGAGCATTACCCGTCGCAATTGTCGGGGGGACAGCAGCAGCGCGTCGCGATTGCGCGAGCGCTCGCCATGCGGCCGAAGATCATGCTGTTCGACGAAGTGACATCCGCGCTCGATCCCGAACTATGCGGCGAAGTGCTCAACGTGATTCGCCGTCTCGGCGAAGAACACAACCTGACGATGCTGATGGTCACGCACCAGATGGGCTTCGCGAAAGAGTTCGCCGATCGCGTGTGTTTCTTCTCGCAAGGCAAGATTATCGAACAGGCGCCGCCGCAGCAGTTCTTCAGCGCACCGCAGCATGAGCGCACGCGGCAGTTCCTGCGTGCGGTGACCGAGGCGCTTTGATTCGTTGCTGCGCGCGGCGCGGGTGCGGCTTACTGCGTGCTCGCCGCCAGCGGCGTATAGGTTCCCGTGAGTGCCTTGAGGAACGCGACGATCGACTCGACATCCGCTTCCGATAGCTTCGTTCCCACTTCGTACTTCGCCATGTCGCGAACCGCCTGATTCAGGTCGTTCACGTTGCCGTCGTGGAAATACGGCGCGGTCAGCGCAACGTTGCGCAGTCCCGGAACCTTGAAGCGATGCAGATCGCCCGGATCGCGTGTCACGTTCGCGCGGCCTTTGTCCGCATCCGTCAATGCAACGCCGCGCGCCGCGAAGTAATCGCCGGCGAGTCCCATCCGTTCATACGACTGGCCGCCGAGATTCGCGCCGACGTGACAGGTCGCGCAACGGTTCGCCTTGAATAGCTGATAGCCGCGCAATTCCTGCTCGTTGAGTGCGGTCTTGTCGCCGCGAAGATAGGCGTCGAAACGGCTCGGCGTGAGCAAGGTCTTTTCGAATTCGGCGATGGCGTCCGTGATGTCGTCGCCCGACCAGCCGCGTTCATACACACTCGTGAAGGCGCGCGTGAACTCCGCATCCTTGTTCAGCTTCCCGATGATCTGATCCCACGAAACCGAAGCCATCTCGACCGGATTCAGCGGCGGCCCGCCCGCCTGATCCTGCAGCGTCGCGGCACGTCCGTCCCAGAACTGCGCGTGATTCAGCGCCGCGTTGAATACGGTCGGCGCGTTCACGCCGCCGAGTTGACCGCCCACGCCGAGCGATAGCTTGCGGTTGTCGACGCCGCCGGTTCCGAGGCCATGACAGCTCGCACACGAGATCGAATTGTCAGACGACAGGCGCGGATCGTGGAACAGGCGCATGCCGAGCGCGACCTTGCGCGCATCGACGGGCAGCGATGCCGGCAATGGCTGCACCGGCTCGTTCGCGAATTCGTCGCTTACGCCGTGCGTCGCATAGTTCGCTTTGCGGACATCGGCGATCCATTCGAGCAGCATGTCGCGATCATCCTGCGTCAGGCCCGTGCTCCAGTGCACGGCGCGGAACGCAGCGGGCGGCATCGTGCCGTCTTTCACGACTGTTTCGAGCTTGGCGATATCGGCTTCAGGCGCGGGCGTGCCGTCTTCGAGAGCGTTGTACAGCGCGTCGATACGGAAATGACGCAGCCCTTTCTCGACGTCATGCTTCGATAACTGCGCGATGCCAGGCCATGTCGAATACGACGGCAATTCGGCCTTCGTCGAATGGCAGTAATAGCATGCGTTGCGGTTCAGCACGTTGCGAATGGAACCCGCTTGCGCCGACGACACCGGCCCTTCTGCGGCCTTGCTCGCATACGCCGTGTCGTGCAGATACGCATAACCCGACATGCCCAGATATCCTGCAATGACGACCCCCGCGACCGCTAACAACGACTTCTTCAACATGTTTGACATCGACTGGCTCTAGCTTTCGAATTAGTTGGCTAGCGATGCTAACGAACGCGGCCGGAATCGTGGTTGAGAGCCGTCAACGTCCTTTCCCGGACAACTTGTCGCGCCTGATGCGTGGCGTCGAATGCCGTGCGCCATGGCGTCGCATGAGCGTCGAGGACCGTTTATTGCTTCACGCTCATTCGATGACCACCGGAGAGTGCGATGCCCCCCACCCTGCATAAAGTCGCGCGTTTCGCGGATCTGTCCGCCGGGCGCGGCACGCGCGTGTGCGTCAAGAGCGAAGACAAGGACGCGAAGGACATTCCGATCCTCCTCGTGCGCGACGGAGAGAATGTGCGCGCGTACACCGCCAAATGCCCGCATGCGGGCGGGCCGCTCGACGAAGGCGCGATTTGCAACGGACGCATCGTGTGTCCGTGGCACAAAGGCACGTTCGATGTCGGCGACGGCAGTCTCGTCGAGCCGCCGCCTTTGAAGGCGTTGACGCGCTATGAAGCGATGCTCAAGGACGGCGATGTGTATGTGTCCGCGCAACCCGTGGAGAGCGGCGACGTATCGCAGAAGCAGACCAACGATAGCCGGACCATGCTCATCGTGGGCGCGGGCGCGGCGGGCGCGGCCGCTTGTTCGGCGTTGCGCGAAGCCGGTTTCGGCGGACGCATCGTGTTGGTCGGCGGCGACGCGCGCGAGCCGTACGATCGCACCTCGCTCAGCAAGTTCACGCTCGCGGGCGACATGCCACCCGACGACGTTCCGCCCCTGCTCGACGACGATTTCTTCGCGAAGCACGACATCGAACGCAACGAATCGCCTGCCGTTCATCTCGACGCGAAGAACCGGCGCGTCGAACTCGCAAACGGACACAAGATCGATTACGACGCCGCGCTCGTCTGCACCGGCGGCGTGCCGAAGCCGCTCACGACGCCCGGCGCAAACCTCGCGCATGTACATCTGCTGCGCACTCGCGACGATGCGCGTGCGATCCTCGGATCGCTCGAACAGCACAAGCGCGCGGTGATCGTCGGTGCGAGTTTCATCGGGCTCGAGGCGGCTTCATGTCTGAGGAAGCGAAACGTCGACGTGACCATCGTCGCGCCGGGCAAGGTGCCGTTCGCGAAGCAGTTCGGCGAGCGCATCGGCGAGATGTTCAGAAAGCTGCACGAGAAGAACGGCGTGACGTTTCATATGAATGCACGCGTAAGCACATTGAGGGGCGGCAACGCGGTGAGCGAAGTGATCCTCGATTCCGGCGAGAAGATCGCAGCCGATGTCGTGCTCGCGGGCACGGGCGTCGAACCCGCCACGTCGTTTCTTGCGGATGTCGAGCTCGCGGACGATGGCGGCATCGATGTGGACACGTCCATGCTCGCCGCGCCCGCGCTCTATGCCGCCGGCGATATCGCGCGCTTTCCGTTGCCGCGCTCGGACCAGCGCGTGCGCATCGAGCATTGGCGTGTCGCGCAGCAACATGCGCGCGTCGCCGCGTACAACATGGCGGGCAGCGCACGCACGTATGTCGGCGTTCCTTACTTCTGGACCTATCACTACGAGAAGACCTTCGACTATCTTGGACATGTCAGCGAGCCCGACAGCATCGAAATAGACGGCGATCTCGAAGCGCAGCATTTCATCGCGTATCTGATGAAGGATGGACGCGTGGGCGCGGTGGTCGCGTGCGAACACGACGCCGCCGTGTGCCGTCTCGCCGAAGCGATGCGCGAGCCGCTCACGCTCGAAGACGCACGTCGCATCGCCAACGCCTGAGCGCGCGAACATGGCCACGAAACGCGCCGATATCGACCCGCAACAGACGCCCGCATCGCTCGACGAATGCCGGCGTTGCGCGCTCTGGGAACACGCGACGCAAGCGGTGCCGGGCAACGGTCCGCGTCATGCGCCGATCATGATCGTCGGCGAGCAGCCGGGCGATCAGGAAGACTTGCAGGGCAAGCCGTTCGTCGGGCCTGCCGGCGCGATGCTCGATCGCGCGCTCGAAGAAGCGGGCGTCACGCGCAAGGAGGTGTATGTAACGAACGCGGTCAAGCACTTCAAGTGGGAACCGCGCGGCAAGCGGCGTCTGCACAAGACGCCTGCGCAGCGCGAGATCGATGCCTGCCATTACTGGCTCGATCGCGAGACAGGCGATGTTGCGCCGCAAGTGATCGTCGCGCTCGGCTCGACTGCGCTCAAGTCCGTGTTGCGCGATTCGAAGGCGACCCTGCAGGCCTCGATGGGGCACGCGCTCGAACACGAGGGACATGCGATCGTCGCGACCTATCATCCTTCGTTCGCGTTGCGCGCGCCCGATCCGGAGACACGCGAGCGTGCATACAAGGCAATCGTCGAAGCGTTGCGCGATGCACATCGGCTCGTCGCGCGTCATCGGAAATAGCGTTGAGGGAATGACTATGACAACGAGCGCAAAGTCAGCAGCGAAAAAGAAGAATAGCGGCAAGCGGCCCAGCACGCGCCAGCGGCATTCGCTTGCGAGCGTCCGCAAGAAGCCGGAGCGCACGACGCATCGCTGGTCGCATCATGTGATGGAAACGAGCGATGCAATGGATATTCAGCGCGACATCTTCAAGACCGGCAACGCGCAGGAGATCGCCGATTCGCTCAAGCGCTCGTCGACGCGCAGCACCCGCCGCAAGGGCTCGCCGTTTCAATCAGCAATGTCGATGCTGAACTTCTACATCAATCGCGCGGGGCGCAATCTGCCGAAGTCGCGCAAGAGCACGCTGGAACGCGCGAAAAAACGCTTGCGCGAAGCGTTCGGACGCAAGCCCTGAAACGTCCGCGCGGCCTCGTCGGAACGAGGCCGCGCGCGTTGCGTGGCTACCGCTTCTCCATGAAGATCAGGGTTGCCGCTGACCGCCCTGATGCTGTGGCAACGGCTGATTCTGCTGCTGCTGACCGCTCTGCTGATCCTGTTGCGGTTGCCCCGGCGACCGGTCTTGCTGGCCGTGCTGCTTGGGCGTCGATGGCTGATTGCCCGTTTGCTTTTGATTTCCGCTCATGAAGCCCTCCTGGCTAAGTCATCGCGTAGGTTAAAAGCCTCGGCTTGCGCCGCACGATAGTGCGAGCATCGCGCGTACCAGAACGGACGTCCGCATGATGCGGGCGCTTCGCAACGTCACGAGGAACGTCTCTTGCTTCCGCTAAGAAACGATGCGACCCGCTCAAAGGAGACAGCAATGGTGCAAGAACCTCCTCTCAATCCCGGCGATGAAGCCGAGCCCGGCGCGCCCGGTACCGGCGAAGACATCTGTCCGGACTGCAACGGCTCGGGCAAGCTCGAAGGCGCCGACTGCAAGACGTGCGGCGGAACAGGCAAGGTGACGCAAGGCATCGGCGGCGGTTGAATCGACGTTTCAGGAGTCACGTTTGAAAACGCATCCGAGCCATCTGGCAGGCACGGTCGCGCTCGCGTTGTTGCTCGCGAGCGGCGCGGCCATCGCCGACGATTACGCGAACGACTTTGGCCCGAACCCGACGCTGCCCGCACCGCGCAGAGCGATGATGCCGACGGTGAACATCGCGCCTGCCAAACCTTGGGCGCAGGGACAAAAACCCATCGCACCCGAGGGTTTCGATGTGACCGCGTTCGGCACGGGGCTCGAACATCCGCGCTGGCTTGCGACGCTGCCCAATGGCGACGTGCTCGTCGCCGAAAGCAATGCGCCCGCGAAGCACGACGAAAACGCCGGCATCAAAGGCTTCGTCATGAAGAAGGTGATGAAGCGCGCGGGCGCGGCCGTTCCAAGCCCGGACCGCATCATGCTGCTGCGCGATGCCGATGGCGACGGAATCGCTGAAACGCGCAGCGTGTTCATCGACAAGCTGCATTCGCCGTTCGGCATGGCGCTCGTCGGCGACGATCTCTACGTCGCGGATACCGACGCGATCCTGCGCTTCAAGTACGAAAACGGCACGACGCAAATCACGACGCCGGGCGAGAAGTTCATCGACTTGCCTGCCGGCGATATCAACCATCACTGGACGAAGAACATCATCGCGAGCCGCGACGGAAGGAAGCTCTACGTGACGGTCGGCTCGAACAGCAATGTGGCGGAGAACGGCATCGACGCGGAGAACGGCCGCGCGGCGATCATGGAAGTCGATATCGAATCGAAGCAGTCGCGCCTCTTCGCGACGGGCTTGCGCAATCCGAACGGCATGGCGTGGCAGCCGCAGAGCGGCGCGCTCTGGACCGTGGTCAACGAGCGCGACGAACTCGGCAACGACCTCGTGCCGGACTATCTGACCTCCGTGAAAGACGGCGCTTTCTATGGCTGGCCATACAGCTATTACGGTCAGCATGTCGATGATCGCGTGAAGCCGCAACGCGCGGATCTCGTGCAATCGGCGATCGCGCCGGACTATGCGATCGGCGCGCACACCGCTTCGCTCGGTCTCGCGTTTTATGACGGCACCGCATTTGCGCAACGCTATCGAAATGGCGCGTTCATCGGTCAACATGGTTCGTGGAATCGCAAGCCGAGAAGTGGCTACAAGGTGATCTTCGTGCCCTTCGACAATGGCAAGCCTTCAGGACCGCCCGAAGATATTCTGACGGGCTTTCTGTCGTCGGATGGTCATGCGCTCGGCCGTCCTGTCGGCGTGGCGATCGATGGCAAAGGCGCATTGCTCGTCGCCGACGATATCGGCAATACGGTGTGGCGGGTCGCGCCCGCCGCGAAATAAATGGCCGCGCGAAAGTCGGCACGCGGCGCGCCGGGTCTCTTCGCGCTCGCGGAAAAGCAGATCGTCGGGCTTTACGATGCGGGCGTGATGTCGCCTGCGGTGCTGCATCACGTCGTCGCGGCTTACGCGAATAGCAGCATCGACTGGAACGAAGATGGCACGCTGCAAACCGTCGATGGCCATACGGTGCACGAAGCCGTCGTGCTCGTGATGATGCCGGGACGTGCGTTGAAGAACGCACGCAAGGACTTCATCTCCGTGGTCGAACATCTCGCGGGCGGCGCGCGCGAGACGCAAGAACACGAAGCGCAAGCCGAGGACGACGAAGATCTCCTGACTCAACTGGGCGGCGACCCATCGCCGCCGCGCGCGAAGGCGCGCGCCGCGAAGAAGAGCACGGAAGAAGAAGCCGAGCCGAAGCGCGCGGCGTTCAATCCGCTCGTCGGCGCGCGTGCCGTGCGCAAGTAGCGGCATCACGGCACGCGCCTGTCGCGATCAATGCGGCACGCCCGGCGCGATGAGATCGAGCAGATCGTCCATGTCGAATGGCTTCGCGAGAATGGGCACGCCGAGATGCTTCGCGCGTTCGAGTTCATCGGCATAACCCGTCATCAGCACGAGCTTCTGCGATGGCAAACGCGACATGATCTGCTCGGCCAGATCGATGCCGTTCATGCGGCCCGGCATCTGCACATCCGACAACACGAGATCGAATCCATAACCTTCGCCCAATAGCGCGAACGCGGCATCGGCGCTTTCTTCGTGATGCACCGCGCAGCCGAGCACTTCGAGCACCGCCGTCACGCCCGCCGCGACATCCGCGTTGTCTTCCACGAGCAGCACCGACGTGCCGCGCAACGGCTCGTCTTCTTCATCGGATACGGGCACGATCGGCGGCGTCTCGACATCGGGCGGCACATAGGCCTTCGATTCCTTCGGTGCCGGACCATGATGGCGCGGCAAATAGAGGCGCACGGTCGTGCCCGATCCCGCCACGCTCGTGATGCGCGCCGTGCCGCCCGCCTGCTCGCACGCGGCGAGCACCTGCGTGAGGCCGAGGCCCGTGCCCGCGCCGCGCTGCTTCGTCGTGAAGAGCGGCTCGAACGCGCGGCGCTGCACTTGCTCGGTCATGCCTTCGCCGTTGTCGGTGATCGAGACGAGCACGTATTCGCCATCGGGAATATCCGTTTCCGCGCCGCGCACGCGCGCGTTCTGGCAACGGATCAGCACACGCCCGCCGTGCGGCATCGCATCGCTCGCATTCACCGCGACGTTCACGAGCGCGATCTCCAGTTCGACCCGATCGGCCATGACGCGCCACAGATCGGGCGATAACTCCAGCGTCACCGCGACGGACGGATGCACCGATTTCTTCACGAGATCGAGCACGCTTCGCAGCCAGTCGGCGGGATCGACGAGCTCGCGTTTCAGCGGCTGCTTGCGCGCGACGCTCATCAGCCGCCGCGCGAGCGATTCGGCCCCGGCCGTGGCACGTTCCACCGCGAGCACTTCGCTTTCGACGTCGTTGAAGCGCTTGTGTCGGGCAAGCTCCATGTTCGAGCCGACGACCATCAGCAGATTGTTGAAGTCGTGCGCGACGTTCGCGACGAGATTGCCGAGCGCGCCCATGCGCCGCAATTGCCGGCTCGACGCCTCGATGGAAAGGCGCGTCGCGACTTCGGCCTGCCAGCGTTCCCATGCGGCCTGCTCGGCATTGAGCCGGCGGATCGAGAACAGGATCAGCAGCCACACCGCGATGCATGGCACGAGCGCGATCGTCGCGACGAGCGCAAGGTGATTGCGCCAGCGAGCGAGAACAGCGGAGGCCGCATAGCCCGTCGACACATAGAGCGGATAGTCGCCCACGCGTCTGAACGCGAGCAAGCGATCGACGTGATCGACGGTCGAACGAAGACGCATGCTGCCGTAAAGCTCGTTGTTGCGAAAAGCGGCGGTAAAGGGTGTATTGGTCGCGGGTTGCCTGCTCTCCATGGCGGCCGGAAAGCGCGCGAGGATATTGCCGTCGCGCCGATAAAGCCCGATGACGACCGCCTTGTCGCCCGCCGCGAGTTCGCGATAAAAATCGGTGAGGTAGTCGCGCTTCAACGCAATCGACACGACGCCCAGAAACTTCCCGTTTCGGCCGATGCGTCCCATCGTCGTCGTGAAGACATCCGAGCGCGCCACCTTGCCGCGCAAGGGCAACGAAAAGTACGTGACGGGCGCCACCGCACGCGCGGACTGGAAATCGTCGCGATCCTCGATCGATATCGCGGGCGCGGGATACCAGCGGCTATTGGCGAGCAGCGCGCCTTTCTCGCCGAACACGGAGATCGCCGCGATTTGCGCGAGCGTGCCGCTCATGTCGTCGAGCGTGCGATGCAGCTCCGCTTCGCGGCTCTTGATGAGCGCGTCGTCGCTATCGCCGAGCAGATCGACGATGCGCGTCTCCAGTTGCTGATTGAGGTCGATCACTTTCAGCGCGTGCTCGTCGGCGACGCGCGTGAGGCGTTCCGTGAGTTCCCGCGCATCGGCGAAGCGGCGCTGATGATCGTAGTAGCCGTAGATGCAAAGGCACGCGACCGGAATGACGATGGATGCGCCCAATACGAGCAGCAGCACCTTGCGCATCGATGCGAAATGGCGGGCAGGCAGCGGCAGATCGAATGTCGCGGTCTCTGTGGAGTCCAAGCGTTGCGTCTCCGAGGAAGTCGACCGGCATATCGTAACCGGCGAGGAGTCGGAGCGGTATGAAGAATGAAGAAAACGCCGGCATTCTCTTTAAACGCGGCGAGTGCATCGGTCGCCGGCGGCCTTTCTTCTGATTTAGCCAGGCGCATGCCTGGCCACTCGTCGCAGGGCTTGTGGACCCGGCGCGAGCGTCGGCTTCAGCCGGCCATTTCGCGATCGGGCGTCGCGGATATGCGATGAATCGCGAGATCGGCGCCATTGAACTCTTCTTCGCGATCGAGCCGCAGGCCCACTGTCATCTTGATGGCGCCATACACGAGCGCACCGCCCGCGAGCGCGAGCACGACGGCGCCCGCCGTGCCGATGAGCTGCGACCCGATCGATACACCGCCGATGCCGCCGAACGCCTTCTGCCCGAACACGCCCGCCGCGATGCCACCCCACGCGCCGCACATGCCGTGCAGCGGCCACACGCCGAGCACGTCGTCGATGCGCCAGCGGTTCTGCACGCAGGTGAACATCTGTACGAAAAGCACGCCCGCGACCGCGCCGACGATCAACGCGCCGAGCGGATGCATCAGGTCCGAGCCCGCGCATACCGCGACGAGACCCGCGAGCGGCCCGTTATACGTGAAGCCCGGATCGTTGCGGCCCGCGAACCATGCGGCGAGCGTGCCGCCGACCATCGCCATCAGCGAGTTGACGGCGACGAGGCCGCTGATCTTGTCGACGGTCTGCGCGCTCATCACATTGAAGCCGAACCAGCCGACCGCAAGCACCCACGCGCCGAGCGCGAGAAACGGAATGCTCGACGGCGGATGCGCGGCGATGCGCCCGTCCTTGTGATAACGCCCGTGACGCGGCCCGAGCAGCAGCACGGCGGGCAACGCGACCCAGCCGCCGAACGCATGCACGACGACCGAGCCGGCGAAATCATGAAACGGCGCGCCGAACGCGTGCGTGAGCCACGCCTGAATGCCGAAACGCTCGTTCCACGCGACGCCTTCCAGTAAGGGATAAATGAAGCCGACGATCACGCAGGTCGCGAACAGTTGCGGATTGAACTTGGAGCGCTCCGCAATGCCGCCCGACACGATCGCCGGAATCGCCGCGGCGAAGGTCAGCAGAAAGAAGAAGCGCACGAGCGCATAGCCGTTGTGCTGCGCGAGGATATCGGCGCTGTGCATGAACTGCACGCCGTACGCGATGTTGTAGCCGATGAAGAAGTACGCAAGCGTCGACACGGCGAAGTCCACGAGGATCTTCACGAGCGCATTCACTTGATTCTCGCGGCGCACGGTGCCGAGTTCGAGAAAGGCGAAACCTGCGTGCATCGCAAGCACCATCGCGGCGCCTAACAGCAGAAAAAGAGTGTCGGTTCCGGATTGGAGTGCCTGCATGATTCGAGCGATTGGTCTGGAAGAGGCGCACGTTTTGCAAGTTCCGGGCCAACTTGGCGCAGACGGCATCCAAACGGTGCAGACGCTTTGCGCAGCGCGGATTGGCATGGTGCAACGGGCCGCGACGCTAACTTTTTCGGTGCGCCCGATCTTGGTGCAGTGCCCCGTTGCATGGCATTGAATGCACCGCGCAAGAGCCAAATATTTCGATGCGAAGGGACGTCGTAGGCTTATCGCAAGCATGCGATGCGATGCACGTTCGCGTTGCGTGGCGAGTATTCTGAAGACTGGTCGCGTGCAAAACGGAGTGGCCATGACCTCACGCATCGAACGATTTGGCGAGCACGTACGCATGGAATCGCATGAGGGCGATCCGCGTGTCGTCACGGTCGTGCTCGATCGGCCCGCGCGTCGCAATGCCGTCGATCGTTCCATGGCCGACGCATTGCGAGAGGCGTTCGAGCGCTTCGATGCCGACGATGCGTTATCCGTCGCCGTGCTATGGGGCGCGGGCGGCACGTTCTGCGCGGGCGCTGATCTGTCCGCACTCAACGATGACGCGCGCCGCAACGAGATCCATGCCGACGGCAGCGGCCCCGGCCCGATGGGACCGACGCGGCTCGCGCTGCACAAACCCGGGATCGCCGCCATCGCCGGTCATGCGGTCGCGGGCGGACTCGAGCTTGCCGCGTGGTGCGATCTGCGCGTCGTCGAGGAACACGCGGTGCTGGGCGTGTTCTGCAGACGCGTCGGCGTGCCGCTCATCGATGGCGGCACGATACGGCTGCCGCGTCTCATCGGCATGTCGCGCGCGCTCGATCTGATCCTCACTGGCCGCGCCGTCGATGCTGACGAAGCGCTCGCTATCGGCCTTGCGAATCGCATTGCGCCGGCGGGCGAAGCGCGCAATGTCGCCGAAGCGCTCGCATGCGAACTGGCCGCGCTGCCGCAGGCCGCGTTGCGCGCCGACTTATGCTCCGCGCACGACAACGCGTTCGAAGCCGACCTGGGCCGCGCCTTGCAGCGCGAAGGCGCGAGCGGATATCGCGCGGTGTTCGATGAAGGTCTCGAAGGCGCGACGCGTTTCATCGCAAGACATCGGGACTGAAAGGACGAGCGACATGAACTCAGTGTTCGAGAACCGTAGGGAAGCGGGCCGCGAGCTCGCGCAGCATCTCGGCGCGTATGCGGACCGTGACGACGTCACCGTGCTCGCATTGCCGCGCGGTGGCGTGCCCGTGGCATACGAAGTCGCACGTGCATTGCGGGCACGGCTCGATGTGCTCGTCGTGCGCAAGCTCGGCGTGCCGGTGCAGCCGGAACTCGCGATGGGCGCGATCGCATCCGGCGATGCGTTCTTTCTCGACGAGCGCATCGTGGAATATGCAGGCGTCGGGAAAGACGAACTCGATCGCGTGATCGCGATGGAGCGCGCCGAGCTCGAGCGGCGCGAGGCGCTGTATCGCGGCGACATGCCGCCGCTCGATATGAACGGACGCGTGGCGATCGTCGTCGATGACGGCATGGCGACCGGCGCAACGATGAAGGCCGCGGCGATGTCCTTGCGTCATGCGCGCCCGTCGAAGATCGTCGCGGCGCTGCCCGTTGCGCCGCTCGATTCGGAAGCGCGCGTGGAAGATATCGTCGATGAATTCGTCTGCGTGATGCGGCCGCATCGATACTTCGGCGTCGGGCAGTTCTACATCGACTTCGATCAGACGAGCGACGACGAAGTGCGCGAGTTGCTCGATGCGGCCCGCAAGGATGTTTAGCGCAGCCAGGGCGCGTCGTGCGATTCCTGCGTCTTGCCGTATTTTTCACGCGCGGCCTTCAACGACTGCTTCTCGATGACGCCTTCGTCCACGAGCGATTTCAGCGCGGCGATGACGATCGATACGCGATCCACTTCGAAGAACTCACGCAACGATTGACGCGTATCGCTGCGGCCGAAGCCATCGGTGCCGAGCGTGACGTAACGGCGCGGCACATACGCGCGAATCAGTTCGGGCACCGCGCGCACATAGTCCGTCGCCGCGATCACCGGCCCGCGCGATGATTCGAGCGCGCGCGTGACGAAGGGCACGCTCGCATCGTCGTCGGAGAGGCGCGCCGCGCGCTCGCATGACGCGCCATCGCGATGAAGCTCCGTGAAGCTCGTCACGCTCCACACGGCGGCGTCGATGTTCCAGTCGTCTTTGAGCATCATGCGCGCGGCGATCGCTTCGTTGAGGATCGCGCCCGAGCCGAGCAATTGCACTTGCGCATTGGCATCGCCGCCGATGCGATAGATGCCGCGCAAAATGCCTTCGCGCGTGGACGCATTCAGCGCACTGCCGGGCGCGGAAGGCTGCGCGTAGTTTTCATTCGTCACCGTGATGTAATAGAACACGTCGTTCTGGCGTTCCATCATCTCCTGCATGCCTTCATCGACGATAGCCGCGACTTCGTACGCGAACGCGGGATCGTAAGCGCGGCAGTTCGGAACCGTCGATGCAGAGAGATGGCTCGTGCCGTCCTGATGCTGCAAGCCTTCGCCGCCGAGCGTCGTGCGGCCCGCCGTCGCGCCGATGAGAAAACCACGCGAACGCTGATCCGCGGCCGCGAAAATCAGATCGCCGATGCGCTGAAAACCGAACATCGAGTAATAGATGTAGAACGGCAGCATCGGCAGATCGTGCACGCTGTATGAAGTCGCCGCCGCGATCCACGACGACACCGCGCCCGCCTCCGAAATGCCTTCTTCG
The DNA here is from genome assembly GCF_031451415.1 of Caballeronia sp. LZ028. Lineage (NCBI taxonomy): Bacteria > Pseudomonadati > Pseudomonadota > Betaproteobacteria > Burkholderiales > Burkholderiaceae > Caballeronia > Caballeronia sp. LZ028. The sequence continues at coordinate 1,024,754 of NZ_JARUXN010000004.1, forward strand.
AGAATCTGCCCGCGCGTGTCCTCGCGGTAATAGAGCATCGAGCCCATGTCTTCCGGCTCGTATAACTGGCCGAGCGGCGAATAGATGCCCACTTGCCTGAAGAGATTCGCCATGCCGAACGTGCGCGCCTCGTCCGCGACCACAGGGACGACGCGCGGTCCGAGCGTCTTGTCCTTCAGCAAGCTGCCGAGCATGCGGACGAAAGCCATCGTCGTGGACATTTCCTTCGCTGATGCGTCGAGCGCGAACTGGCCCCACGTAGCGAGCGCGGGCGGCGTGATGCCAAGCGAAGCCTTCGCGCGACGTCGCGGCAGATAACCGCCCAACGCCGCACGACGCTCGTGCAGATAGCGCATTTCGGGCGCGTCATCCGCGGGCTTGTAGAACTTGAGCTGCTCGACATCGTTATCGGAGAGCGGCAGGCGGAAACGATCGCGGAACTGCTTGAGATCGTCGAGATCGAGCTTTTTCTGTTGATGCGTCGTCATGCGGCCCTGCCCCACCGCGCCCATGCCGAAGCCCTTCATCGTCTTCGCGAGAATCACCGTCGGCTGGCCCTTGTGCGAAAGCGCCTTCGCATAAGCGGCGTGGAGCTTGCGCACGTCGTGACCGCCACGGCGCAAACGGTCGATATCTTCATCCGACATATGCGCGACGAGCGCCGCGAGTTCCGGATTCTGCCCGAAGAAGCGCTCGCGGTTATAGCGGCCGTCATTCGCCGAGAAAGTCTGGAATTGGCCGTCGACGGTATGCGCAAATGCGCGCAGCAATGCATTGGAGCGATCGCGCGCGAACAGCGCGTCCCAGTCCGAGCCCCACAAGACCTTGATGACGTTCCAGCCCGCGCCGGTGAATTGCGCTTCGAGTTCATCGACGATGCGCCCGTTGCTGCGCACAGGGCCATCGAGCCGCTGCAGATTGCAGTTGATGACGAACACGAGGTTATCGAGCTGCTCGCGCGCTGCGAGCGACAGCGCGCCGATCGATTCCGGCTCGTCCATTTCGCCATCGCCGAAGAAGCCCCAGACCTTGCGGCCTTCCGTGTTCCTGAGATTGCGGTTCTGCAAATAGCGCATGAAGCGCGCTTGATAAATGGAATTGATAGGACCGATGCCCATCGACCCAGTGGGGAACTGCCAGAAATCCGGCATCAGCCAGGGATGCGGATAAGAGCACAAGCCCGGTCCCGCGATCTCGCGCCGATAATGCTTCAGATGTTCTTCGCCGAGAAAGCCTTCGAGAAAGGCGCGCGCATAGACGCCCGGCGACGAATGCGGCTGAAAGTAGACGATATCGCCGCCATGCGTTTCATTCGCGGCTTCAAAGAAGTGATTGAAGCCGACCTCGAAAAGATCCGCCGCCGATGCATAACTTGCGATATGGCCGCCGAGTTCGCCATAAGCCCGATTCGCGCGCACGACCATCGCGAGTGCATTCCAGCGCAACACCGCGGCGAGCTTTTCCTCGATGTCGAGATTGCCGGGATAAGGCTGTTGCTGCGCCACGGGAATCGTATTCGCATAAGGCGTCGCGCGCGCCCGCGCCGATTCGACGCCCACCGACAGCGCGTGCTCCGCGAGCCGGTCGAAAAGATACTGCGCGCGATCCTTGCCTACGTGTTCGACGACCGCATCGAGCGCCTCCAGCCATTCGGCGGTCTCGCCGGGATCGATGTCCTCGCGTCCCTTGGCAATGGAAAGAAGCTGGGTGGTACCGCTCGACAAGTCCGTCATGGCGCGACTCCGCGTTGGCTAGAGAATACGCTCAAGCATATCCAATGATGCGCAGAATGTGCGTCTCATTTGGCTGCCTTCTCGCTTTGCTGTAGTGTGTTTATTCTTCGGAAACGCCAAAAACCAGAATCTTTCGACTATGACAGCACACTCGAAGCAGCGCCTCGACCGCATCGACATCGGCATATTGAATGAGCTACAGCAAAACGCGCGCATCACCAATTCGGAACTCGCCCGCGCCGTCAATCTTTCGCCGACGCCCTGCTTCAACCGCGTGCGCGCGCTGGAGAAGGCGGGCCTTTTCAAGCAGCACGTCACCTTGCTGAATCCGGAAGCGCTCGGGCTTTCCATCAACGTCTTCATTCAGGTCAGTCTGGAAAAGCAGATCAAGGATGCGCTTGCCCGTTTCGAGCAAGCGATCAGCGAGCGGCCCGAAGTGATGGAGTGTTATCTGATGACGGGCGATGCCGATTACCTGTTGCGCGTCGTATTGCCAGACGTCGCCGCGCTGGAGCGCTTCATCCTGGAACGGCTCACGAAGATGCCAGGCGTTTCCAACATTCGTTCGAGCTTTGCGCTCAAACAGGTGCGCTATAAAACCGCGCTGCCGTTGCCCGCCTCGGGATTGACCCTGCCCGATCAGAATGCCGACGAGGCAGAATGGACCTGATGGATAGTGCAACGAGCGGTCGATCCTTCCGACAGCACTAAACATTCCTGTAATTCTTGCGATGACGCGGTGCATCGCCTATAACTCGTGTGGCCTGTGCGGCATGTTTTCCCGGCTTGACGTGTTCTCTGACGAATTACCACGCACGCGAGAAAGACATGAACATCGAAACCGTACGTGTATTCATCATGACGCGCGGCGTCGATTTCGCGATCATGGTGATCGGCGCGATCGCGCTGTGGATCATCGGGCGCTGGCTGATCGGTCTCGTCACGAGCACGATGCGCAAGCTTCTTTCGCGCAACGGCCGCGTCGATCCCACGCTCGCGCATTATCTCGGCTCCATCGTCGGCGTCATTCTCAATCTGCTGCTCGTACTCGCGATTCTGCAGATTTTTGGCGTGCAGACGACGTCTTTCGCGGCGTTGCTCGCGGGTCTCGGTCTCGCTATCGGCACGGCATGGGGCGGGCTGCTCGCGCACTTCGCGGCAGGCGTGTTCATGCAGGTGTTGCGGCCTTTCAAAGTGGGCGATTTCGTGACCGCGGGCGGCGTGACCGGCACCGTCACTGAACTTGGTCTTTTCGGCACGACCATCACGACGCCCGACAACGTCGCGGCCATCATCGGCAACAACAAGATCTTCTCCGACACGATCTGGAATTTCAGCTTGCTGCCGCATCGGCGCGTCGAACTGAGCGCGAAGATCGCGAATGGCGTCGATCCGCTCGATGCCATCGCGCGTCTGAAGGAAGCCGTCGCGAAGATACCGAACGTGGCGACCACGCCGCCGCCCGATGTCGAAGTGCTGTCGTTCACGCCGGAAGGACCGCTTCTGTGCGTGCGGCCTTACACCAATACCAACGACTATTGGCAGGTCTATTTCGACACCAATCGCGCGATCATCGAAACGTTCAGGCAAGCCGGCTATCCGACGCCGGAAACGCCGCTCGTGCGCCGCGTCGTCAACTGATTTTCACGCGCGAATGCTGAACTAGAATGAGTGGAACCGGCGTGCCTTGCGCCGGATCACCGGTCGCGCGCGGGAGGATGCCATGCCGACTTATCAATACCGTTGTCAGGATTGCGGCGAGACCTTCGAGCACCCGGAGCACATCGTCGAGCATGCAACGGTGCAACTCAAATGCCCGAAGTGCGGCAGCGAGAAAGTCGCGCACGCACCGGCGCCGTTCGTCGCGAAGACCACGAAGAAAAGCTGAACTTCAAGCCGCGCGAAACCGCACTTCGTGCGACGGCAGGCCGCCCAGACGTTGCGCGACGTGATCGATGAACGCGCGCAAGCGCGGCGCTTCGTGACGGCTCGGCGGCCATAGAATCTGAAACACGCCTTCCGTACGCATGTGTGCGCCGAGCACCGCGCGCAGCATGCCGCCGTCCATCGCGCTCTTCGCGACGAAATCCGGCACGCACGCGAGCCCCAATCCGGAGATGCAGGCTGCGAGCACGGCTTCCATGTCGTTGAACGTGAGCGTCGCGTGCGGATCGATTGCGAACGTGTGATCGTCACGCGCGAAACGCCAGGGCTCGGGACGGCCGCTCGCCGGAGAACGGAAGCGGATGCACGCATGGCCATCGAGATCGCCGGGCGTCGCGGGCTCGCCATGACCCGCGAAGTATGCGGGCGAGCCAATCACGACCGGACCGTATTGCGTGAGCGGGCGCGCGAGCAATTGCGAATCGGCGAGACGCCCTGTGCGGATCACCGCGTCATACCCTTCCTGCGTGACATCGACTACGCGATCGCTGAATTCGATATCCAGTTCGATGTCCGGATAGCGCCGCCTGAAGTCCGGCACGAGCGGCATCAATAGCCGCGTGCCGAGCGACGGCGCGCTGATGCGCAGACGTCCGCGCGGCGACGACGTCGAATGGAACAGCTCGTTCTCTGCTTCTTCGAGATCGGCGAGCATGCGTTTGCAGCGCGCGAAGAAACGTGCGCCTTCGTGCGTGAGGCCGATCCTGCGCGTCGTGCGATTGAGCAGTTGCACGCCGAGCTTCGCTTCGAGCCGCATCACGCTCTTGCCTACTGCCGAAGCCGACAATCCGAGCGCGCGCCCTGCCGCGACGAAGCTGCCCGACTCGGCGGCGCGCACGAACGCGACCATGCCGGAAAGACTTTCTGTCGATGGAGGCGCCCCGGACGAAGTCGCCGTGAGAGACCCGTGCGAAGCCTGCGATGGAACGGTGGTCATATTCATGTTCTGGCGAAAAAGAAGGCGCGACGGATTGCGCCTGTCTTCTGCAAGAACGTGCGTGATGCCGATTTATTCCCGACTTACCCGCGCTCTCGTGTAGTGCGGCGCGTCAGCCGTTCAGTTCCTCGTGCAGCGCGACGTATTCCTGCGCGAGCTTGTGACGCGGTTCGAGATAGATCATCGGCCGCGCGTGCTGATGGCTCTCGCGGATTTTCACGGAGAGCGACAGATGCGAATTGAGCACAGGCAAATCTTCGCCGTGTAGTTCGTCGACGAGTTGCTGGGGCAGGCTTGCGCGCGGCTGGAACTGATTGATGACGATGCCTTCGACGCTCAGATCCGGATTGTGATCGTGGCGGATCTCCTGCACGTTATCGAGCACCGAATAGAGCGCGCGGCGCGAGAAGTCGTCGCAATCGAATGGAATCAGACAGCGCTCCACGGCGATCAATGCGGAGCGCGTGAAGAAGTTGAGCGCGGGCGGCGTGTCGATATAGACGGCGTCGTAGTGTTGCAGTCCCTTCAATGCGTCGCGCAGCTTATAGATCTTGTAGCGCGATTCGAGCTTGCTTTGCAGCGCTTCGAGATTCGGATGCGACGGCACGATGTCGAGATTCTCGAATGGCGTTGCATGAATGAAGGACTCGAACGCCGGTTCGCGAAAGCTATAGCTCAATGCGGATTCGAAGAAGCTTGCGAGATTCGGCTGTGCATCGCGGGCTTGTTCGCCTAGCAGGTACTGGCTTGCATTGCCCTGCGGATCGAGGTCGATGACGAGTGTGCGCAGGCCCCGGGAAGCGCTGATCGCGGCGAGATTGCAGACGATGGTGGACTTGCCTACGCCACCCTTTTGATTGAAGACCACACGGCGCATCGGTTTTTCTTCCTGGGTTTGTGAACGCTCGTTTCTTTGTGCGTTCTGGCTGGGGTTGAGCGGTTCCAGGGATGTGATCTTATCGCATCAATATGGTTGCGGTTTTTGGCTTTGGGTTTTTGTTCGTTTGTTCGGGAGGTGTCGCTGGATCCCGTATTCGTGTCGGTCTATTAGCACTGCCCCTGTGCTAATAGACCACTAATAAAACGGGATCCGGCGAAAGCGAAAAAATCAAGGAAAAGCCGGAATCGTAGGATCGGCCCCTTCGACATCGGCCTCCGGATGATGACTCTTCACCAGCGCCTCGATCTCCTCGACACGATCCTTCGGCACATCGACCATCATCAGCAATTCGCCATCGTCGATCGCATGCTCGAACCGCCGCAAACGCGTATTCGGAATGCCCACGCCGATCATCGTCGCGGCCCATGCGCCGAAGCCCATGCTCGCCAGCGTCATGCAAACGACCGCGCCGCCGGCAATCGTCAAACCCGCAGGCGGAAATGCCATCGCAACAAGTCCGGCGAGCGCGCCCGTCACGCCTCCTGCAGCCGTTCCGCGAGCAAGCGCAGGCAAGAGATCGGTGCGTTGAACGAGTGTCGCTTGAGGCAAATCCTCCAGCGGTTCATGAGGCCGCGCAAGCACATGGATATGCCGCCATTCGATTCGCTTCAGCAGCAATTCGTCGATGATCCCCTTCGCGCTCGCCACACTCGGCAGCAGAAAATAGATGCGCCTCATCTCGCACCTCCATATCGGAGCGTCATGAATCCAATATAGACGACGCGCACAGGAACGCTTTTCAACACGCACGAGGCAATTCACCGTGCTTGGGTATCACCATGCAGGCAGCGCACGCTTATGCGAGTATCTCCGGATTCGTTCGAACGATTCGCATTCGGAAAAGGAGCAGCATGACGCACATGAACACCCCTTCGTGGCAGGACGTAATCATGCAAACCGAACGCGCACTCGCATGCGGCGCACTGCGTTCGTTCGATACCGCGCAAAGCATGATCGAAGATGGCGGCGTGCGCTTTCTCGTACGACAGGCCGCTAATATCGCGCGCAAGGAGCAGGCATCGAAACTCGCGGCGAAGTCCGCCGCCGATGCCGCGAGCGCATGGCGCGATCCATTCTCGCCATGCGAGGAAGCGCTGCGTGTCGGCGATATCGGCGAGCGGCATTTTCTGTTGCTCAACAAGTTCAACGTGCTCGCGCATCATCTGCTGATCGTGACGACGGACTTCGAGCCGCAAGAGACGCTCATCAGCGAGGACGACTTCGCCGCGCTCTTTGCTTGCCTCGATCGTTTCGATGCACTCGGCTTCTATAACGGCGGCAGCATCGCCGGATCGAGCCAGCCGCACAAGCATCTGCAGATGGTGCCGCTGCCGCTCGATGGTCAGGCATTGCCGATCGAAGCGGCCATCGAAGCGGCGCGCACGAGCGGCATCTTTCGCGTGCCGCAACTCGCGTTCGCGCACGCAGCCGCATGGCTCGACGATGACAGCATCGCCAACGTGCACGCAACCTATCTGCAACTGCTGAACGCGATCGGCGTGCAACCGCTCGATGTCATGGGCGTCGAACATCAAAGCGCGCCTTATAACCTGCTCGTCACGCGTCGATGGATGCTCGCGGTGCCGCGCAGCGTATCGCATGTCGAGGGCGTCGCGGTGAATGCGCTCGGATTCGCCGGCTCGCTCTTCGTTCGCGACGACGCACAGCGCGAGGTCGTCGAAGCGCTGGGTCCGATGAAACTACTTGCAAACGCAACTATCTCTTGAAATCGGCTCCGGCGACCCGCATGTCCGCATCCAGACATCGGGAGTTCAAGGAACATGGGAAGCCGGCCTCAATTCATCGACGATCTTGCGCGCGGGGCGCAGGACGCCGCGCCCTCCACCCCGCTCGACCCCATCGACGCTATCGACGATGGGGCCCTGCTCGACGCCTATTCGCGCACCGTCATCGGCGCGCTGGAGCGCGTGCAGCAAGCAGTCGTGTTCATTTCCGTCGAACGGCAACTGGCCGACGCGCGCGGCGCGCGACGCAGTGTCGGCGGCACGGGCTCGGGATTCATCTTCACGCCCGACGGCTATCTGCTGACCAATAGTCACGTCGTGCACGGCGCGACGCATATCGTCGTCACGCTCGCCGATGGCACGCGCTTCGACGCCGATCTCGTCGGCGACGATCCCGCAAGCGATCTCGCGGTGCTGCGCATCGGCTCGCCGGAGCCGCTGCCGCATGTCGAACTGGGCGACTCGGGCCGCCTTCGCGTAGGACAGATCGCGATCGCGGTAGGCAATCCGCTCGGGCTCGCGCAGACCGTCACGACGGGCGTCGTCTCCGCGCTCGGCCGAACGCTGCGCTCGACTTCGGGCCGCATGATCTATGACGTCATCCAGACCGATGCCGCGCTCAATCCCGGCAACTCGGGCGGGCCGCTCATCAATTCGGCCGGCCAGGTGATCGGCGTGAACACCGCGATCATCGCCGGCGCGCAGGCCATCTCGTTCGCGACCGCGATCGATACGGCGAAGTGGGTCATCATGCAGATCTTCGCGTACGGGCGCGTGCGGCGCGCGTATATCGGCGTGGCGGGTACGACGACGCCGATCTCGCGGCGCGTGCAGCGCTTTTTCGCGCTTCCGTCGGCAAGCGGCGTGCATGTGATGGAGATCGTCAAAGGCAGTCCGGCCGCGCTCGGCGGCCTGCGCACAGGCGATCGGATCGTCGCGGTGGATGACGTCGCCATCGATAGCGTCGACAGTTTGCAGCGCACGCTGGACGCATCGCGCATCGACAGGCCGGTGAAGATCGCGGTGCTGCGCGGCACGCAGAAGCTCGATATCGACGTGACGCCCGTCGAGCAGACGGGCTGACGCGGCGGCGGCGCGTGCCTCGATGCACACGCGCCGCCTCCCAACGCTTCGCTTCACTTCCTGCTGCCGGTCTCTCGCGCCGCTTGTCCCGCGTACCCCGTGTTTCGTGCGCGCGCATCGGCGAAAACATCGGCCAGACGCTCGCGCAGCGCGTCGGCGTCGCGGCGCAACGGCGCGTTCGCCGACGCATCGATCAACGCATCGATACGCCGTTGCCAGTACGCCTGCTGCATGACGGCATGCCGCATCGGCTCTCCGCGTGCTTTCGCCGCCACGCGCTCAAGCTCCGCGATCATCCGGCCGATGTGCGCGAGTTCCTCCTGCGCGAGCTGATCGACGCTCACAGGCTCCTCCTCGTTCCGCGTCTGTCATGGAGCGCGGTTCCATGAATGCTAAACGTCGCAACCGAAGGCTTTATTCCAGCGGCGCAAGGAAACGAAGCGATTCCGCACCCTGGCCCGCGCTTTGCGCTGTTTGCAATGTCTCGACGGCTATGTGCGCTAACGACCGGTCGCGCGTGCGCGGCTCCGGCCTAATGTGGAAGCAGCAGACAGTGTTCGCGCGCACGGGCCGCCCGTTCGAACGAGCCTGCCCTGTCGGGGAAGGTCCTAGAAAAAGGATTGCCATGACCACGCACAAGAAAAACCAGACGGCGATGCGCCGCGAAGCGTTCCGTTGCACTGGCGCACAACTCGACGCCATCCTGCGATTCGGCGAGGAACGCAAGCTGGAGAATCAGCCGTTGCATATCGTCGTCGCTGAATACTGGCGCTATCAGGCGCACGCGAAAGCCGCCTGATCGTTCGTACTTCTCGCCGGTTTCGAAGCATCGCCCGTGCGGGCCGCGCGGCGCTATGTACACGCTATTGTCCCGACAGCACCCGCTGCTTCAGCACCCAGATTGCCGTGGGCACTGCGTAGTAAGCGCTGACATTGCCCGTGACGAGCTTGCCCGTCAGTTGAATGCGTGTGTTCTCCGTGGGCGTCGCATCGATGATCTGCACCGCCGACACATTCGTCTGCTGGCGACCGCCTTGTCCTGTGCTCGCGCTCATCACGCACACCGGACGCGACAGCGATAGCACCCACGCGGGCTTGGGGGACGCATCGCCTTCGCGTGCGGCCTGGCGCGTCGCCGTGCCTTCGAGCGTGACGACATCGCCATCGTTATAGCAAGGCGCCGCCGCTGCGGAGCCTGCCATCAGCACGAGCACCCAAGCACAGGCTTTCGCAATCATTCGAACCTCGCGAAGAGCGCGTCGCGTGACGCGCGGATCCGGGAAAGAAGCTCAGTTACTTTAGGTGATCGGCGTTGGGGTCGCAACCTGCGGACGAATGGTCATCCTCGGCGCTCCTTTCAAAACCTTCATTCGGGAACGCGTGTTGCTGCACTTCATCTGACGAATCGAAAGAGCGCGGATCATGACTGCGAAAGACCGCGCATGAAGACATTGCCGGTCCGCGACTCATTCGGACTGACAGAGGGGGCGACGATGAATCAGGTCATAGTTGGTGTGTTCGGATCCTATCGGGACGGACACGACGCGCTTCGCGCATTGCAGCTCGCGGGTTTGCGACGCGACGACGCGCATCTTTATCGGGCCGGACGTGGCGAGAGCGATATCGATGCTCTGCTGCCGCCCGCGCACGACGAGGACGATGCGGAGTACGTCGCTCATGGCGAGCATCAAGGCGTGATCTGCGCGCGCAATCGGTTCGTGCCGCACGAGCCGGTCTCGCCGCGCCCGCCCGCGTCTCATGCCGCCGACGACGCCACGCCACAGCGCACGCTGCTCGTCATCCGCATCAACGATGACATCAAGCCGGGCGCGATCGGCGAAATGCTGCACGAGCACGGCGCGATCGCGGTCAAGGACGCGAGCGGCCACTGGCGCTTCTCGCCGTTCAGGAATCCGGCGGGCGTCTGAGCGCAGCGCTTTCAGTGCATGCCCGGATGAGGCTTGCGAACGACGGACGGCGCTTCGGACTCGGCGCGCTCATCGTCTTCCGATGGGTCGTCGGACGAAGGCTCGTTGGCGAGATCGCGCGCTTCCTGCGCCGCCGCCGCCGCACGCAACGTCCGACAGCGCGCCGAGTGGCGGAACGTCGCGAGCAGGCGAACGACTTCGCGTGTTCTCGTTCTCATTGTTGCCTCCTTCGAAGCAGTTGAGAAACTACTTTAAGTGTAGGCGGCAAATGCTCAGGCGCAAGGCGTTCCATCGAAATAATGTGCGTCGGCGCATGCGCGTTGCATGCGTTTCGGACGCGCATGAAAAAGCCGGACGGATGCTTGCGCACACGTCCGGCTCTTTTCTCACTTTCACGTCACGTTTTACTGCTGCTGCGGATACTGCCTTGCTTCTACTGCTTCTACTGCTGAAACACCTGTACCTGCTCCGGGGCCGCACGAGCGATCGGGAACGTATCGGCGGCGCTGTAACTGTTACTCATCGACATGAATGCGATAAGGCTCATCGACATCATGGCGGCCGCAAGGATGATGCGCTTCTTTTGCATGGCTGCTATTCGTTCTCTCGTTTGGCGTGCAACGAATAGTAGAGCGTCGAAGATAGGAAAGCGCTAATCCGCGTCTTAATTCAAGGCACAAAAAACTAGGAGCGAAAAGCACGACCGCCAGCAATCGGCATGAGCGCAGCATGCGATTGTTCGAACCGTCTAGTACATTTCCCGCATCGTGCCCTGTGCGCAACACGGCGGAAAAGAACTTTACTGTTGCCTTGCCAGCGTCCTGCGATGCCGGGAGAATTGAAGCAACGGCCTAAAAACCGTTCCTTCACTACCACGAGAGTTCGATGGCAACCTTAGAGGGCAAGGCGCAATACCGCATTGATACCGATAACACGGCAGCCGGTATCGCCATCATGATCCTGACGACCGCGACTTTCGCGGCAAGCGATTCCACCGTCAAGCTGATCGGCACCGCCGTCCCTCTGCTGGCTTTGCTCTGGGTTCGCTATCTTTTCCAGATGATCGTCATGGGCGCGTGGCAGATACGCCGCCGCGCGTTCGGCCTCTTTCGCACGGGCAGCGTCAAGTTGCAGATCGTGCGCGCGGTGCTGCTGCTGACCAATTCCGCGTGCACGTTCGCAGGGCTGCGGCATCTTCCTTTGCCCGTCAGCACGTCCCTCGCGATGCTCGCGCCACTCATCTCCACACTGCTCGCCGCGCTCGTGCTGAAAGACGACGTGCCGCGCAGCAAGTGGGCGCTGGTCGCGATCGGTTTCGTCGGCATGCTGCTGGTGGTGCGGCCGGGCGGCAGCTCGTTTAGCTGGACGGTGATCTATCCGATCGGCGCGGCGACGACGTTCGCGTGTTTCCAGGTGGTGTCGAGCCATCTTTCGCGCGTCGACGACGCGATCACGACCAACTTCCTCACGGCGCTCGTCGCGACGCTCATGCTGTGCGTGCTCGTGTGGATGGATCAAGCCGAAATGCTGCCCGCGCTCGCGCAGGTACGATTCGAAAGCTGGCTGCTCGTCGTCTTCATGGCGACGATGGCGACCACCGGCCACGGACTCATGCTTCAGGCGCTAAAGCGCGCGCCGCTCTCCGTGCTGACGCCGTTCGGCTACGGTCAGCTCGCGTTCGCCGCCCTTTTCAGCTGGTTGCTGTTCGGACAAGTGCCCGACTTCTGGATGGCGATCGGCATGTGCGTGATCGCGGCGAGCGGCATCGGCACCGTGCTCCTGCATGGACGCAAGGCGGCGCCGGCCGTATCGGCGGATGTCTGACGATAACGAAACGCTCAGTTGGCGGCGTGCGCGCGCTCGGCCTGGCCCGTGCAGAGCCAATGCGGATCAATGTCCAGCGCCTTCGCGATGCGATTGAATGCCGCGAACGGCGGAACCGTGATGCCGCGCCGCCAGAATTGCACGTCGTGCTCGCTCACGTCGAGCCAGCCAGCGGCTTTTGCGGAACTGATGTTTGCCTTCTGCAAGGCCCGGTCGAGTCGTGCGGCCATGGCGCGCCGCAAGGCGTTGTCTTCGTGACTGCGTTCAAGGTGGCCAAGGGTTTGGGAATGTCGCCCCATTTTCTTCAAGTCTCTCGATTTATAACTTTATGCCGTTCAGCGCCGGCTCATTCGCGCGAAGGTGAATCCTACTGATTCACGATGACGCGGCAGTGACAGAAATACCGGAAAATCGTCCGTTCTACCGAAAGCCCGTCGCGCATGTTGCAGTGCGAGATTCTTTCAATTAACGCATCAATGCGTCAAGTGGGGAAACAACGCATTCGGTAACTTTTGTCTTAGGGGTTTACGACAGGCCGCGCCTGGACGCCTGCAGCAAGCGTTTAATGAACGCACGTTCGCAGGCCGACTGGTCGGGATTATTTCTTTTCTAGGGAAACGCTGATTTATTAAGCTCGGTGGTCATCGTTTGCATAGCTGAGGACGTTATAGAAGGCAGCTCACGGAACAGACTCACGATGAAGAGGCAGATC
>NZ_JARUXN010000004.1:1044144-1077521 GCF_031451415.1 Caballeronia sp. LZ028
ATTCACTGAATTGAGCGTCGATTCGCTTCGTCATCCAGAAAATTCCACGCCACCTCGCCCGCAACTTGGGCAGCTGGTGCATTGATCAGCGTTTCCCTAGCTGCATTCGTGTGATGTGTGATGAGTCCTTAATCGCTCCGATTATTTACTTTGCGCTCACTGTTATTTTTGAATAAACGGCTGAGTGGTTTAAAGTCAAGCCGGGAAAACGTAATTGACACACCACACGCTTGCCTTAAAATAAGTCGTTCGCTGCATTGCACAAATACATCGGCAATCAATTGGCAATTTCCATATGGAGTCGAGCATGAGCAGTCTTGCGCCCGAAAATGTAATCGCGTCACAAAAGGCGGGGGTCGACACCACGTTCGGTGTCGCCGCACAAGCCGTCGAAGGCTTCGAAAAGCTGATCGATCTGAACGTGCGTACGGTCAGGACGGCGCTCGACGAGCATCAGGCGCTCATCGCCAGAACGCTCTCCGTGCGCGATCCGCAGGCGTTCTTCGCGCTTCAGAACCAGCATCTGCAAGACAGCGCCCAGCGCGTTCAGGCCTATTGGCTCGGCGTCTATGAGATCGCGTCGGGCGTGCGCGGCGGCTATCTGGAAGCCGCGCAGGACCAGATCGCGAAGTCTCAGCGCAATGTGCAGGCGTTCGTCGAGAGTCTCGCGAGTAATGCGCCGGTCGGCAGCGAAGCCGTCGTGACGGCGTGGCGCACGGCGATCGATGCCGCGACGGAATCGGCGAATTCCGCTTACGAAGCGGCGAAGAAGGCCGCGCAGCAAGTGGTGGAGGCCGCGCAAAACGACGCCTCGGTGGCTGGCCAGACGGCCGTGCGCGTGGTGTCGTCGAAGACGGCAAGCGCGAAGAAGTAACTCGCCGGCGATCCAGCAAAAGGCGGACGCGGTCCGCCTTTTTTACGTCTCAACCGCCCAGACTCTTCAGCGAGAGTTCGTGCGACCGGCCGATCCACACCGCCGAGTCGCGATGATCGACGAGCGCGTCGCCCGTATTCGGATGCATGAAGACATCGAGCGCGCCGTGATTCAGCGTGAGCCACGCGAGCATCGGCGCGAGCAGCGCATCGCCGAATCCCAACTGGAACGACCACATCGGATGCGGTCCGACCGGGCGCTCGTGAAAGCGGCCCAGACGCAGCGCGCCATCCTGCAATTCGGTCGCAAACCGCTGCTCGATCACGAGCCGAAGCTGCCACGCGGCGTCGCGGCTCGCGGCATCGAAATAGACATGCGCGTGCCAGTCGGCGATCGTGCGTGTGTCCGTGGCGTTCATCGTTTCGTCCGTGCGCGGCAATATTGAGATGCGTGTCATTCTAGCGAACCGCGTTCAGCAACGTTCGAGCGTCCAGAGCACGGCGCCGTCATCGAACGTTCGATGATGCGTCGCGCGCATGCCGACGCCTGCGCCGAGTTGAGACAACACGAACGCATCGGCGTAGCGCGTGATGCCACCGATCGCATGCGACGACGACAGGCGTTCGAACCACAGCCAGCCCGCATCGCCCGACAGAGATGCGATCTGCGCGCCCGTCAGACGCGCGCGCCGCACGATGATGCCGCTTTGCGGCAAGTCCACGTCGACGACCCACGTGCGCGCCGATGGCCGCGTCGCGCCGCCGAACGGCATCCACGGCACGACGCCCATCGCGATAAGAAACGCGCGCCGTGTCGTCATCGCCAGATCCCCTGCTTGCCGGGCGACAGAATCCCGTTCGGATCGAGCGACGCCTTGATCGTCTTCGAAAGCCGCATCAGCGCGTGATCGTTGAAATCGTATTGCGCGGCGGCGAGGTCCATGTACGACAGATGCGTGCGATATTGCCCGTAGCCCGCCGCGCCCGCATCGCGGATCAGCGTTTCGACGAGCGCGCCGGCATCGCGCGATTGTTTCGGATCGTCGCGATCGAAAATCGCCGCGAAGATGTGATGCATCGCGCGCTCGCCGGCCGTGAATCCGCCGTAATAATCGAAGCCGAATTGCGCGGCGCGCTCGCGCACCATGCGGACCTGCTTCACGGCATCGCGTCCGATGGGCGGACAGATCGGCGAGAAATCGATGTGCGCGCCCGAGCCGCCGCGCCAGTTGAGCAGATTGAACGCTTCGAGTCCCGGAATGCCGACTTGCGCGCGATCGCCGCCGCCTTCCGGCTCGACCGATGCATCGCGATACGGCATCTCGAAGAGCGTCGCGCCCGCGATCGGCCTGAAGCGCGCATGCACGATATCGCGCCGCGCCTCGACGAGCGCTCTCGGCCCATACAGGCAGAAGCGCAGGTTCCAGCGCCCGATGCCGATCTTGCGTGCCATGGCGTCGATGGCGTCGTCGGGCATCGCGCCGTCGCCGTCGAACCATTGCTTGCGCGTCGACACGCCTGCCGCCCAGCGCACCGCGCTTTCGATGACCGCATTGCTCTGGATGGTGCCGTCCATCTTCAGCGGGCGCAGCGTATCGACGACGCGTTCGAGATCGTCCTCGCGCGCGAATGCGTAGCGGCAGATCATGTAGCCCTCGGGCGCGGGCATGAGCCAGACGCCGAGCTTCGTGACAACGCCGAAGTTCGATTGCATGAACATGCCGTCGTACGAAGGCCCGAAGCCGCTCTTGAATACCTGCCAGTCGCGGCTCGACGACATCGCGCCCATGCCGGTGCGTACGACATCGCCGTTCGCGAGCACGACTTCCATGCCGCACTGATTCGCCGCATGGTCGCCGTATGGCGTCGTGCCGTAACCGCGTTCGAGCGTGTTGCCGATCACGCTGCCCCATCCGGCCGCGGGCGGATCGAGCCAGAAGCGCCGCGGCGTGCCGAGCGCGCGATACAGGTCGTAATACGTCACGCCCGGTTCGACGAGCGCATAAGCCAGCGTTTCATCGATCTCGACGATGCGATTCATCCGCCGCAAATCGAGCACGACGCAACCAGGCATACGCGGCGCGGCGCCGCCGTAAGCGAAGTTGCGCCCCGTCGATACGGTCCAGAGCGGCACGCGATATCGATTCGCGACCGCCAATGCCGCACGCACGCCTTCGACGTCCTTCGGCAACACGACAGCAGATGGCGCGTGTGCGGATGCATCGCCGGGCGGGAACGGATCGAGATACGAAGCGATATCGTCCGCGAGCACCGCATCGTTGCCGAGCGCCGACTTGAACGCCGCGAGCGCCGCGGGCAAATACGGCATCAATATCCGCCGCTGCTGCCGCTGTTCGATGTCGTGCCCGACGCGCCCGAGCTGCCATCGGTCTGACATCCTGCGAGCAGGCCGGCGAGCAGCGCGAGCATGACTGTTGCGATTCTGGCGAGCTTCATGGAACCACCTCCGAAAGATTGAAAAGCGGGCACGGCGATTAAGCCGCTTATTCATTAAACGCGCGGCGGGGTGTCGATATTCCGTCGATAAAGCGTGAGACAATTTCGCGCCCTTTCACCGATACCCGCGATGAAGCGCTACCAAGCCCTTGCCGACACGATGGCCGCCGAGATACGCGCGGGCCGCCTGCCTGTCGGTGCACGGCTGCCTTCGGTGCGGCATTTGACGACGCAATACGGCGTCGGCCAGTCGACGGTCTTTCGCGCGTACTACCTGCTCGAAGAATGGGGCTTGATTCGCGCGCGCGAACGTTCCGGCTATTACGTCGCGCCGGGCGCCGCACTCGCGCCGAAAGAGAGCGCGACGCTGAAAGAACCCGCGCCCATCGACGTAAGCAGCCTCGTGTTCTCCGTGCTCGACGCCGTGAAGCGCCCGGACGTCGTGCCGCTCGGCTCCGCGTTTCCATCGCCGGCGCTCTTTCCGTTGCAGCGTCTTGCGAAGTCGCTCGCGCACGCGGCGCGGATGCTCGATCCGTGGAGCACCGTCGTCGACATGCCGCCGGGCAACGAGGCGTTGCGCGGACAGATCGCGCTGCGTTATATCGGCATGGGCATCGCGCAGCCGATGGACGAACTCATCGTCACGAACGGCGCGATGGAAGCGCTCACGCTTTGCCTCATGGCCGTCACGCAGCCGGGCGATGTCGTCGCGATCGAATCGCCGTGCTTCTATGCCGCGTTGCAGGCTATCGAGCATCTCGGCTTGCGCGCGGTGGAGATTCCGGTCGATCCGCAAGACGGTCTCGATCTCGACGTGCTCGCCGAAGCGCTCGACAAGCATCCGGTGCGCGCGTGCTGGTTCATGACGAACTTTCAGAATCCGACGGGCGCGACGCTTTCCGTCGAGAAAAAGCGCGCGCTCGTCGCATTGCTCGCGAAGCACCAGGTCCCGCTGATCGAAGACGATGTCTACGGCGAACTGCATTTCGCGCAGGATCGTCCGCCGCCCGCGAAAGCTTTCGATACGAACGGGCTCGTGATGCATTGCGCATCGCTGTCGAAGACGCTTGCGCCGGGGTATCGGCTCGGCTGGGTCGCGGCGGGCCGTTTCGCCGATGCGATCCGGCGTCTCAAGCTGATGACGAGCATTTCCACCAGCGTCCCGATTCAGGCGGGCATCGCCGATTATTTGCAGCACGGCGGCTTCGACAAGCATTTACGCAAGCTGCGCGGCGCGCTTCTCGCGCAACGCGATGCGATGGAGCACGCCATCGCGCGCTGGCTGCCGTCCGACGTCGCATATCGGCGGCCGGACGGCGGCTATTTCCTGTGGCTGCAACTGGCCGATCACGTCGACGCGATGCAGTTGCATCGGCGGGGACTCGAACACGGCATCAACGTGACGCCGGGGCCGATCTTCTCCGCGCGTCACGATTTCGGGAATCATGTGCGCGTCAATTTCGGTCATCCATGGTCGCCGCAAATCGACAACGCGATGAAAACGCTCGGAGAACTGCTGCGCGCGGCTTCGTGAAAGGCGCGTGCTAGACTCCTGTACATGCATACAGTATCCGAGCCCGCCTACACCGTCGCCGTGCGCGCGCTGTGCGAGTTCACGGCGAAACAGGGCGATCTCGATCTACGCTTTACGCCGACGCCGAGCGCGCAGGAAGGCGTCGCCGGCCATGTCACGGTGACGAACCGTCGGCCGGACGGATATCAAAAGGAAATTTCGCTTTCGGAAACCTACGGCCCGCTACTCGTTCGCGGCCGCGCCGATGGCTACGATCCCGCGCTCAACCGGCTCGAGGAAATCAAGACGCATCGCGGCAAGCTCGAATCGATGCCGGAGAATCATCGGCATCTGCATTGGGCGCAGGCGCGCGTCTACGGACATCTGATGTGCCGAAAGCTCGGGCTGGAAGCCATCGAGATCGCGCTCGTTTATTTCGATATCGTCGATGAAACCGAAAGCGTGCTCGTCGAGACGCAAACGGCCGCAGCGCTCGCCGTGCATTTCGAGGCGCAGTGCGAACGCTTCATCGCGTGGGCGCGGCAGGAACTGGCGCACGGGGCGGCACGCGACGAAGCGCTGAAGACGCTCGCGTTCCCTCACGCCGATTTCCGCCCCGGCCAGCGCGCGCTCGCGGAAGCGGTGTATCGCTCGGCGGTGTCGAAGCGCTGTCTCGCCGCGCAAGCGCCGACGGGCATCGGCAAAACGGTCGGCACGCTCTTTCCGCTCCTGAAGGCGTGGCCCGGCCAGCAGTTCGACAAGATCTACTTTCTCACCGCGAAAAGCGCGGGACGGCAACTCGCGCTCGACGCGCTCACGACGCTCGCCGCGAAGCCGTTGCGCGTCGTCGAACTCGTCGCGCGCGACAAGGCTTGCGAATACCCCGATCGCGCGTGTCACGGCGAATCGTGTCCGCTCGCGCGCGGCTTCTACGATCGCCTCGCCGATGCGCGCGCCGCCGCGCTCCAATGCACGCAGCTCGATCGGGCGTCGGTCGCCGAGGTCGCGCGCCGGCATGACATCTGTCCGTACTATCTGAGCCAGGAATTGTCGCGCTGGAGCGATGTGATCGTCGGCGACTACAACTACTACTTCGACACGAGCGCGATGCTCTTCGCGCTCGCGGAGGCGAATCGCTGGCGCGTGGCGGTGCTCGTCGACGAAGCGCACAACCTCGTCGAACGCGCGCGCGGCATGTATTCCGCGACACTCGATCAGTCCGCCTTCAACGCGATGCGCCGCGGCGCGCCGGGCGTGCTCAAGAAGGCGCTCGGGCGCGTCGCGCGAAGCTGGAGCGAGACGGCGAGCGAGCAGCACGCGTCGGGCATCGAGTACGCGGCGCATACGGAGCCGCCCGCGCGCTTTTTGACCGCGCTCGGGCAAGCCGTTTCGCTGATGACAGAAACGCTCGGCGAACAGCCCGACGCCTTCACGCCCGACACGCTGCGCTTCTATTTCGATGCCGTGCATTTCACGCGCATCGCGGAGCGTTTCGGGTCGCATTCGATCTTCGACATCACGCTTTCCGGCGCGAACGCAAACGCGAGCGCAAACGCGAAGAAGCGCAATGCCACGCTGTGCCTGCGCAACGTGATTCCCGCGCCGCATCTCGCGCCGCGATTGGCGCGCGCGCACAGCGTCGCGCTCTTTTCGGCGACGCTCACGCCCGCGCACTTTTACGCCGATACGCTCGGCTTGCCGGCATCGAGCGTGCGGATCGACGTCGAATCGCCCTTCTCCGCCGATCAGCTCGACGTGCGCGCGATCGCCGATCTTTCGACGCGCTATCGGGATCGCGAGCGCTCGGTGGATCGCATCGCCGATCTCATCGCCGCGCAATACTTCGGCGCCGAGGGCAACTATCTGAGCTTCTTCAGCAGCTTCGACTATCTGACGCAAGTGGCGGCGGCGCTGGCGGCGCGTCATCCGTCGATTCCCTGCTGGCAGCAGTCCCGCGCGATGAGCGAGGCGGCGCAACGCGAGTTTCTCGCGCGCTTCGTCGCCGATGGACGCGGTATCGGATTCGCGGTGCTGGGCGGTGCGTTCGGCGAGGCGATCGATCTGCCGGGCACGCGTCTCATCGGTGCGTTCGTCGCGACGCTCGGGCTGCCGCAACTCAATCCCGTCAATCAGCAAATGAAAGCGCGCATGCACGAGGCGTTCGGCGAGGGCTATGCGTACACGTATCTTTTTCCCGGCTTGCAGAAAGTGGTGCAGGCGGCGGGACGCGTGATTCGCGGACCGCTCGATCGCGGCGTGCTTTATCTGATCGACGACCGCTTCGCGCGCGCCGAAGTGCGGCGGCTGCTGCCCGCGTGGTGGCAGGTGAAAGTGTTGCGCCAACGCGACTTGAGCGAATCGAGAGATACCACTATCTAGACGCGCGCACCGCCGCCGTTAACTGATCCATCGCGGGCATTCGTCTTGCTTTTTTTGCGGCACCTTGGGGACACGCAGATGTCGCTACCGGGCCGACAGAGCCCACTATTGGAGAACCCCATGTCCACCGCTCAAACCCCGCGACCCATCGATGCGCTCGACATGCTCGAAGCCGATCACCGCGCCATCGAACAATTGTTCGATGCCTTCGAACGCGCGGACCACGACGATTTCGAGCGCAAGAACTCGCTCGTGCAGCGCGCGTGCGAACTGTTGACGATCCATACGATCGTCGAGGAAGAATTGTTGTATCCGGGCGCGCAGAACGCGCTCGAAGCGGACCGGCGCATCGACGTCGACGAAGCCTACGTCGAGCATTTTCTGGTGAAGACGCTGATCGAACGATTCGCGAACCTGCGCGCCGGCGAAGACGGTTTCGACGGGACGTTCAAGGTGCTGAAGGAAAACGCGGTGCATCACATCGAGGAAGAGGAAACCGTACTCTTCCCGGCCGTGCGCAAGACGCAGATGGATCTCGTCGCGATCGGCGCGAAGATGGCCGCGCGCAAGGCCGCGCTGCACGAACGCATCGCGGAGACTGCGGCCGCGCACTGAATTGCACAGCAAGAGCCGGAGTGCGTGCGTCGCGTCGCGGGCGCACACTTCATTCGAATTCACGCACATCCGGAGGAACGACATGAAGGTGCTCGAACGCGCGACGGCAGACGATATCGGCGATCGCATCGACGCGCTCGACTGGGCCGATCTCGAAGCGCAACTCGATAGCTTCGGCTGCGCGACGGCGTCGGCGCTTTTTTCGCGCGACGAATGCGAGGCGCTCGCGGCGCTTTACGATCGCGACGGCATTTTTCGCAGCCGCGTCGTGATGGAGCGCCACGGCTTCGGGCGCGGCGAATACAAATACTTCGCGTATCCGTTGCCGGGCGCGCTCGAACGCGTGCGGCGCGCGGTGTATCCGCATCTCGCGCCGGTCGCGAATCGCTGGAACGAGGTGATGGGCATCGAGACGCGCTATCCGCGCGAGCATGCGGCGTTCATCGAGCGCTGTCATCGCGCGGGGCAGACACGGCCGACGCCGCTCTTGCTACGTTACGTGCCCGGCGATTTCAACTGTCTGCATCAGGATCTCTACGGCGAGCACGTCTTTCCGATTCAGATGGCGATCCTGCTTTCCGCGCCCGGCCACGATTTCACCGGCGGCGAATTCGTGATGACGGAGCAGCGTCCGCGCATGCAGTCGCGTGCGGAAGTCGTACCGCTTTTGCAAGGCGATGCGGTGTTCTTCGCGGTGCATCATCGGCCGGTGCAGGGCACGCGCGGGCCGTATCGGGTGAACATGAAGCACGGCGTGAGCCGCCTGCGCTCGGGACGCAGGCATATGCTCGGGGTAATTTTTCACGACGCGCAGTGAGCGCGCGCACTGTCGGGCTTACTCGTTCTCGTCGAAGTAATGCCCGAAGCGCGCCTGCTTCGTCTTGATGTAGCGCTCGTTTTCCTCGCGCATCGGGATGGCGAGCGCGACGCGTTCGCATACGGGAATATCGTGCCTGAGCAGCGTGTCGAACTTCGACGGATTGTTGCTCATCAATCGCACCGACTTCACGTTCATGGAACGCAGGATCGCGGCGGCGGAATCGTATTCGCGGGCGTCGTCGGGCAGGCCGAGATGCAGGTTCGCATCGACGGTATCGAGCCCCTGTTCCTGCAGCGCGTATGCACGGATCTTGTTCGCGAGGCCGATGCCGCGCCCTTCGTGGCCGCGCAGATACAGCAGAATCCCGCGAGCCTCCGCGGCGATATAGCGCAATGCCAGATCGAGCTGCTCGCCGCAGTCACAGCGGTACGAGCCGAAGACATCGCCGGTCACGCATTCGGAGTGCAGGCGCGTCAGCACGGGTTCGCCGCTGCTCACGTCGCCCATCACGAACGCGATGTGCTCCACATCCGTGTGCTTCACGCGATAGACGTACGAAGCGAAAGTGCCGTAGCGGGTCGGAATGGTGGCGGTCGCCACGAGTTCGACGTCCGCGCACTCGTCGCACTCGCCGAAGCGGTGTTGCGGGTTCTGCACGTCCTGCGTAGGAGAAGCGGTTTTCATAGTCAATCTGCGAGTCCACGACGCCGGACGGCGGCTGCATTTTTGCGCCAGCCCGGTTCGTCATGTTAAAGCCCATCGGGAAAGTTTGCAGATTGTCTCACGGCGCGCGCGCGTTCCCGCGCTTTACCGTACGGTCTTTCGCTTCTACGCAGGTTGCTCGAACGTGCCGGGACTCTTGTCCGTCGCGCGCCATTCGGGCTTGCGCACCGGATCGGCCTTCTGAAGCGCCGCGCGCAGGCCGGCGGCGTCGAGATCGGCGGTATAGACGGGCGTCGCGGGCTGCTGACGCCAGGAATCGTCGATCTGGCCGGCATCGACCGGATCGAAGCCGATCTCATCGACGAGCTTCATCACGACGGCCTTTGCCTTCGCGTCATCGCCCGCGACCGGCAGCGCGATGCGGCCCGGCGTTCCCGGCGGCTTGCCGCGGTTCTTCAGGTGATCCGCATAGATATTGTTGAACGCTTTCACGACCGGCCGACCGATCTGCTGCTCGACCCAGCGGCTCTCGGGCGTGCCCTTTTCGATGCCTTCGATCCGCCCGTCGCGCTGCTGCAGATAGTAGTTACCGGTGTCGATCACGACGACGCTCGCCGGCACGCCCGCAAACAGATCCTTCGGCAGGTTCGGCACCTTGGCTTCGGGAATCGTGACGACGACGACTTCGGCGTCCTTCACCGCGTCCCGCGCTTCGACGGCCTTCGCGCCGGTCTCGCGCTCGATATCCGCGAGCGACGCCGGGCCGCGCGAATTCGCGATACGCACGTCATGCCCTTTCTCGGTGAAGCGCAGTGCCAGCACCGAACCGATATTCCCCGCTCCGATGATTCCTATTTTCATACTGCCTCCTTGAAATGAAAGTGAAAGCGACCAAGTCTGTTTAAGGAACCTGCGAAGGCGCATGCAATCAGAATGCCTTGTGCGGGAAAACGCCAAAATATCGCGTCGATAGCCCGGCGCTATCCCGACAATAAAATCAATCCACTTCGCAAGTGCGATAGCTTTCCTGTATAGTTCACTTACTTCTTCAACACCACTCCAAAAGGAAACTGGTAATGCCCATCATCAACAGTCAAGTCAAGCCGTTCAAAGCAACCGCCTATCACAATGGCGAGTTCGTGACCGTCACCGATGAAAGCCTGAAGGGCAAGTGGTCGGTGTTTGTGTTCTACCCGGCCGATTTCACGTTCGTCTGCCCGACCGAACTGGGCGACCTGGCTGACCGCTACGAAGAATTCAAGAAGCTCGGCGTGGAAATCTACTCGGTTTCGACCGACACGCACTTCACGCACAAGGCATGGCACGACACGTCGGACACGATCCAGAAGATCAACTATCCGATGATCGCCGACCCGACGCTCGCGATCTCGCGCAACTTCGACGTTCTGATCGAAGAAGAAGGCCTGGCGCTGCGCGGCACGTTCGTGATCAACCCGGAAGGCGAGATCAAGCTGTGCGAAGTGCACGACAACGGCATCGGCCGCGACGCTGGCGAACTGCTCCGCAAGGTTCAGGCTGCTCAGTACATCGCGAAGAATCCGGGTCAAGTGTGCCCCGCCAAGTGGACGCCGGGCGCTGAAACGCTGACCCCGTCGCTCGACCTGATCGGCAAGATCTAAGTCTCGTACTTCACGAGCGCTGTATCGAACTTGCCGCGGTTCTGCGGCAGGTTCACCCCAAAAAACGTGTTCGTCCGGCGCTGCGAATTTCGCAGCGCCGCGGCGGAACACGTCTGCAATATCCCAAGTCAAGGAACGGACATCGCCATGCTCGACGCCAATCTCAAGAATCAATTAAAAGCGTATCTGGAAAAAGTCACCCGGCCGATCGAACTCGTCGCCTTCCTCGACGACAGCGACAAGTCGCGTGAGCTGAAAAGCCTGCTCGACGAGATCGCTACGCTGTCTGCGCGGATCAGCGTCGTCGAGGAAGAGGACGCCAGCGTGCGTCGTCCGTCCTTCACCATCGGCGAGGCGGGCAAGGCTGCGGGCATCCACTTCGCCGGCATCCCGATGGGCCACGAATTCACGTCGCTCGTGCTCGCGCTGTTGCAAGCCGGCGGCCATCCGATCAAGCTCGACGACGCCATCATCGAGCAGATCAAGAATCTCGACGGCGACTTCGCGTTCGAGACGTATTTCTCGCTGTCGTGCCAGAACTGCCCGGAAGTCGTGCAGGCGCTGAACGTGATGGCGATCATCAACCCGCGCATCAAGCATGTCGCGATCGACGGCGCGCTGTTCCAGCAGGAAGTCGAGGAACGCCAGGTCATGTCCGTGCCGATGATGTTCGTCAACGGCGAGAGCTTCGGCTCGGGCCGCATGGGCGTGAAGGAAATCCTCGCGAAGCTGGACACGGGCGCATCGGCGCGCGCGGCGAAGGAACTCGAGAACAAGCCGGTGTTCGACACGCTGATCGTCGGCGGCGGTCCTGCCGGCGCGGCGGCGGCGATCTATTCGGCGCGCAAGGGCATCGCGACGGGCGTCGTCGCCGAGCGCTTCGGCGGTCAGGTGCTCGATACGATGGCCATCGAAAACTTCGTCTCCGTCAAGGAAACCGAAGGGCCGAAGTTCGCCACGGCGCTGGAGCAGCACGTCAAGAGCTACGAAGTCGACATCATGGACGTGCAACGCGCCGAGAAGCTGGTGCCGGGCCGCATCAATGAAATCCATCTCGCGAGCGGCGCGGTGCTGAAGGCGAAGACCGTGATTCTGTCGACCGGCGCGCGCTGGCGTGAAATCAACGTGCCGGGCGAGCGCGAGTATCGCGGACGCGGCGTGGCGTACTGCCCGCACTGCGACGGCCCGCTCTTCAAGGGCAAGCGCGTCGCCGTGATCGGCGGCGGCAATTCGGGCGTGGAAGCGGCGATCGACCTCGCGGGCATCGTGTCGGCGGTGACGCTGATCGAATTCGGCAACGAGCTGCGCGCCGACGCGGTCCTGCAGAAGAAGCTGCGCAGCCTGCCGAACGTGACGATCGTCACCGAGGCGCAGACGACCGAAGTCACCGGCGACGGCAAGAAGGTCAACGGCATCACGTACACGGACCGCGCGACGGGCGCGAGCCATCACGTCGAGCTGGAAGGCGTGTTCGTGCAGATCGGCCTCGTGCCGAACACCGAATGGCTGAAGGGCGTAGTCGAGTTGTCAAAGCACGGCGAGATCGTCGTCGATGCGAAGGGCGCGACCTCGCTGCCGGGCGTGTTCGCCGCGGGCGACGTGACGACGGTGCCGTACAAGCAGATCGTGATCGCGGTCGGCGAAGGCGCGAAGGCGGCGCTCTCGGCGTTCGACCATCTGATCCGCGCGTCGGTGGAAGACGAAGCAGTGGTCGAAGAAGAAGCGGCGGCCTGAGCATCGTTCAGGCGTCGTGGTGACCGGAAGGCGGACGGGGCGACCCGTCCGCCTTTTTTCGTTTATTGAGCGTCGGAAGCCTTCGGTTCCAGCACCATCGGGAACGTCACTTCGAACACGCTTCCGCGCCCTTTCGACGACTGGAAGCGCAGTTCCCCTTCCAGCGTGCGCGACAACTCCTTGACGATCGCAAGGCCGAGCCCGGCGCCGGGAATGTCGTCATCGGCGGCGCGCTCGAATTCCTCGAACACGCGCTCCTGATCCGCCACGCTGATGCCGACGCCCGTATCGGCGACGCGCAATTTCCAGCGCTGATCG
This sequence comes from Caballeronia sp. LZ028, assembly GCF_031451415.1. Taxonomy (NCBI): domain Bacteria; kingdom Pseudomonadati; phylum Pseudomonadota; class Betaproteobacteria; order Burkholderiales; family Burkholderiaceae; genus Caballeronia; species Caballeronia sp. LZ028. Next base: position 1,057,157 of record NZ_JARUXN010000004.1, read on the forward strand.
GGCGCGGCGGCGATCGACAGTGCGATCTCGCCCGACGACGTGTACTTGATCGCATTCGACAGCAGATTCAGCGCGACCTGCTTCACCTTCAGCCGGTTCGACGTCACCTCACCGAGCGCCGGATCGAGATGGCCGATCAGCTTCAATCCCTTCGATTCGGTCGCGACGCGGCAGGCCTGCATCAGCTCGTCGAAGAGACCGACGAGATCGAACGGCTCGACCGTCAGCACCGAATCGTCGCCCAGCACTTTCGAATATTCGACCATCTCGTCGACGAGCGACGCCATGTCGGCGACTTGCCGGTTCGCCAGTCCGAGCGCCGTCTCGCGCTTCGCGGCCGAGCGCGCGGCCAGTTGCAGCGCCGTCGAGAACACGTTGAGGAAATTGCGCAGATCGTGCGCGACGCGCCGCGTGACCTGCATGCGCGTCTCGTACAAATCGCCGATGAGCTTTTGCCGCAGCGTGAGCTCGTAGTTGGCGCGCTCCAGCATGCCGGTGTATTCGTCGATCTTGCGATCGCGCTCGCCGATCGCCTCGCGAATCGACGCCAGCGTGACGAAGCTCACGACTTCATCGGTCATGAGGCGCGCGTGCTCTTCGTCGGCGCGCGAAAGATCGTCATGCGCGCCCGCGTATTCGCCGATCGCGAGCAGCAACACCTGACGAAAAAGATCGAGCTCGCGCACGAGTTCATCGATACGGTAGCCTTGCTGCCAGCGCCATTGCCCGTGTTGGCGCGCGTCGCGCTCGATCGCGCCTTCCTGGTCGCGCAGATTGCGCGATTCCAGCACGATGCAGATTTCATCGAAGATGCTCGGCAGATGATCCGCAAGCTGCCGATACGTGAGCTGATCCGAATGTTCGACTTCCTGATCGCCGAACACGAGCTTCATCCAGCGTTCGGTGAGCGCGTCTTGCTGCGCGCGCAGCGCGTCCACGAGACCCTTCAAGCCGCCGACTGACGTGTCGCTCATCTGCGAGTCCCCGAGTGCTTAAGGCGCCGGAGGGCGGCGCGAATGATGTTCGTGATATGCATGCGAAAGCAAGTTCCGATATTGCCTGGAACCGCCCGCGAATGCTTCGCAAGTATAGGCGCGATGCCCGCGCGAAAGGGACATATCCGAGTTTTTTCAATGACTCGCGTGCACATCGGATTCAGCGTTCCATTCAAAGGCCGTCGCGCGGCTTTGGATCGGCGCGGCCCGCGCATCTAGAATCGCGTGTGATATCACGACGAACATCGACTGGAGCCTTCAATGACGACATCATCGCCCGAATGGCAAGCGCGCCAATATTCGCTGTTCGAGGAAGAGCGCACGCGCCCCGTCCGCGATCTGCTGAACGCGACTCATGCGCGAGCCGCGCGCACGGCGGTCGATCTCGGCTGCGGCCCCGGCAATTCAACCGAAACCCTCATCGCGCATGCGCCGAACGCGCGCGTGATCGGCGTCGACAATTCGGGCGACATGATCGACGCGGCGAAAAAGCGCCTGCCCCAAGTCGAATTCGCGCTCGCCGACATTTCCGCGTGGCAGGCAGAAGGACCGTTCGATCTGATTCTCGCGAACGCGGCGCTGCAGTGGGTGCCCGATCACGAGACGCTGTTTCCGTCGCTCGCCGGCAAGCTCGCGAAGGGCGGGCAGCTCGCCGTGCAGATGCCCGACAATCTCGACGAACCCGCGCACCGCCTGATGCGCGAAGCCGCCGCCGATGGCCCTTGGCGCGACAAGCTGAAGGGCGTGGAGCGCACCGCGCGCTTCCGGGCGGACTGGTATTACGCGTTGCTCAAGCCGCTGTGCGCGCGCGTCGACGTGTGGCGCACGACGTACCATCATCCGCTGGACGGCGGCGTCGATGCCATCGTCGAATGGTTCAAGGGCTCGGCGCTGCGGCCGTTCCTCGCGAAGCTCGACGAGAAGGAAGCGGCCGCGTTCCTCGACCGCTATCGCGCCGGCCTAGAAACCGCATATACCGTTTTCGACGACGGCAGCGTGCTCCTGCCCTTCCCGCGTCTGTTCATCGTCGCGACGCGCTGAGTGTCAGTTCGGCCGGCGCTGCTCGCGCAACATCTGCACGAACTGCCGCGCCGCCGGCGAAAGCTCGCCGCCCCTGCGCGTGACGATGCCGTAGGTCTGCGATTTCGACTTCATGCGAACGGGCAGAATGCGCAGCATGCCGTGGCGCTCGAACACTTTCGCGACGCTCGCCGGCAGAATCGACACGAGTTCCGCGCTCTCTTGCAGCAGCGTCACGGTCATCAGCGGCGAGGCGGTGGAAATCGGATTGGCGGGCATCGGCAGGCCGGCGAGATCGAGTTCGCGTTCCAGCAATGCGCTCATCGGCATATAGCTCGGATACGTGACCCAGCGATAGCGCGCGAGATCGGCGAAACCGACTTCCGGCTCGCCCGTGCGCTCGTGACCCTGACCGACGACGATGCAAAGCGGCTCGTCCGCCAGCGGCTGATACTGATACTTCGACGGCTGATCCGACACGCTCGAGCGCCCGATGACGAGATCGACGCGGCCGTCGTCGAGCATCGGCAGCATGCGCGCGCTCGTATCCTCGACGATTTCGATCGCCAGATCCGGATGCTTCGCGTGCATCTCGTTGACGATCGGCGCGACCACGCCCGGCACCGCGCCCATGATCGTGCCGACGGTCAGCCGCCCGCCCGTGCCCGCGCGAATCTGCGCGACTTCCTGGCAGAGCGCGTTGAGATCGGCGGCCAGCACGCGTGCGTAGCGCACCACGCAGCGGCCGAACGGATTCGGGATCAGCCCGCTCTTCGCACGCTCGAATAGCGGCGCTTCCAGCATGGATTCGAGTTCGGCGAGCGCCTTGCTCGCGGCGGATTGCGTCATCGCCATGGCGCTCGACGCCTTGTGCAGCGATTTGTGGTCGTCGAGCGCGATCAGCAGTTGAAGCTGCTTCATGCGCAGCCGCGACATCAATACATCGAGCGTGTTCTTCATCTTTCGGCGTGCGGGAAAGCGCGGGGCGATTCCAAAAAGCGATCAAGCGATGGAAAGGTTTCACTATACAGGCGCACGCGCGAAGCCGTATAGTCGGGCAAGGTGCAGTCATCGTACAACCGGTACATGCTGCTGCCGCGAATCACTCCAAGCAAGGACGAGACATCATGCAACTCACTGGCAACCTGCTCATCGGTCAGGAATCGGTTTTCGGCTCGAACGGCTCGATCAAGGCCGTCAACGCGTCGACCGGCGCGGCCATCGAACCGGCTTTCGGCGGCGCGACGCTCGCGGACCTCGACCGCGCGTGCGCCCTCGCGTGGGCCGCGTTCGACGCCTACCGCGAAACCGCGCCCGAAGCGCGCGCGAAGTTCCTGGAAACGATCGCGCAGAACATCCTCGATATCGGCGACGACCTGATCGAGCGCTGCATGATCGAAAGCGGCCTGCCGCGCGCGCGTCTCGAAGGCGAGCGCGGCCGCACGGTCGGCCAGTTGCGCATGTTCGCCGATGTCGTCCGCAATGGCGATTTTCTCGGCGTGCGGATCGATCCGGCGCAACCCGAGCGCAAGCCGCTGCCGCGCGTCGATCTGCGTCTGCGTCATATCGGCGTCGGCCCGGTCGCCGTGTTCGGCGCGAGCAACTTCCCGCTCGCGTTCTCCGTCGCCGGCGGCGACACGGCGTCGGCGCTCGCCGCCGGTTGCCCGGTCATCGTCAAGGCGCACTCGGCGCATCCCGGCACGGCGGAGCTCGTCGGCCGCGCGGTGCAGAAGGCCGTGAAGGACTGCGGCATGCCCGAAGGCACGTTCTCGCTCCTCTTCGACAGCGGCCGCGACATCGGTCAGGGCCTCGTCGCCGACAACCGCATCAAGGCGGCGGGCTTCACCGGCTCGCGCGGCGGCGGCGTCGCGCTGATGAAGATCGCGGCGGCGCGCAAGGAACCCATCCCCGTCTACGCGGAAATGAGCAGCATCAACCCGGTACTGCTGTTCCCGAACGCGCTCAAGAATCGCGGCGAAGCCATCGGCAAGGCGTTCGTCTCGTCGCTCGTGCTCGGCGCGGGCCAGTTCTGCACGAATCCGGGCCTGATTCTGGCCGTCGACGGCCCGGATCTCGACAAGTTCATCGAAGCGGCTTCCGCTGCGCTCAAGGAAACCGCCGCGCAGACGATGCTTACGCCGGGCATCTGCAAGACGTACGCGAACTCGGTCGCGAAGACCGCCGATAACGCCGACGTGACCACCGCCGCGCGCGGCCTCGAAGCGAAGGGCGACAATCAGGGCCAGTCGGCGCTGTTCGTCACCACCGCCGAAGCGTTCCGCAAGAATCACGATCTGCAAGAGGAAATCTTCGGTGCATCGTCGCTGGTCGTGCGTTGCCCGAGCCTCGACGCGATGATCGATCTGATCGAATCGCTGGAAGGCCAGTTGACCTCGGCGCTGCATATCGACGAGGCCGATTACGCCGATGCGAAGCGCGTCCTGCCCGCGCTCGAGCGCCGCACCGGCCGCCTGCTGGTGAACGGCTTCGGCACGGGCGTGGAAGTCGGCCACGCGATGGTGCACGGCGGCCCGTTCCCGTCGACGGCGGATGGCCGCTCGACTTCGGTCGGCAGTCTCGCGATCAACCGTTTCCTGCGCCCGGTCAGCTATCAGGATCTGCCTGACGCGCTTCTGCCCGACGCGCTGAAGACGGCGAATCCGCTCGGCCTGAACCGCCGCATCGACGGCAAGCTGCAACTGGCGGAATAACGCTTCGGGTTAGTATGATGAAAGCCGCGGCGCGTCATTCGCGCCGCGGCTTTTTCGCTTCTGCGCAACGCCGGAGCACGAAAGGCAAACCTTTCGAACGATGATTCGGAAGCCTTACCAATCTCCCGGCAACGTCCGCCGCTTCGGGCGATCCGCGTTGACATACTCGGCGTGGGCTCGCTACAACGTTTCATCACGCGCTCGAATCGCTTTCACATCAGTGGGTTATCCGGCGATCGCGCCCCGTTGTCTTTTTTCGGCTAAGGATTGGCGATTCAAAACCGCCGCCGCGATCCCAAAATGTCAGAAATATCGTGAGCGAGAGCACCGCCCGGAGTAGGGGCGAAAGGCAATTGACGTCCGATAGTGGTTGAACCATAGTCGGATAGTCGTTTCCCGCTGGCGCGCGCGCCGCGGACAAAGAATACGAAGGATTGCTGCCGCGGGACGCCGTTCCCGCGTACAGGCGCGACGGCTCGGCGCGCATTGGCGGCCACGCGATTTTGGCAACCTCACGCACACGTCCTTCGAGGGCTTTAGCATGACCACGCGACTGACGTTTCCCGCATCCATGTTCTCCGTCGTCTGCCAGCGGTGCGGCAGCACGGTGCGCAAGAACGCCGACAGTTGCCCCAATTGCGGCGCAGACCGAAGCGCCGCATTCGGCCAGACGCGCGAGGCCGCCTCGGGCAAATCGCGCAAGAACGTTTTCGAAGAGGCATCGGCGCCGCTCGCATCGGCGGGTGCGTCCGCATCCGGTTCTTCCGCTTCCCTCGACTCGCATGGCGCCGGGCGCGTCGAGCCGGGCATGCGCTCGCGCTGGACGGAGCGCGCGAGTGAGCGCATCGCGCAAAAGGCGGCGGAATATCGCGCGCGCCGCGCCGAGGAATCCGCACGCAACGCCTTCGCCGATTCCAGCAACGATCCCGACGCCCTGCCCGGTTCCGAGCGGTGGAACACGAAGAAGACAGTCATCGCCGGTGCATGCGGTCTCGTGTTGCTGCTCGGCGCGACGTTCTATTACCAGCTTGGCGATTCGGACGGCGGTTCGAGCACGCCATCCGCGGATCACAGCGTTTCGGGCGTGATCGATTCCAAGGTCGGTTCGCTGATGCGCGGCGCAACCGACGCGCCCGGCACGCCTGCCGCACCGGCCGCGGCGGACCGGCGCCCGTTGGCCGCCGCTCCGTCCGGCAATGCGCTGCAGGATGTGCGCGTCGCGCTGGATCAGCACGATCTCGCCACGGCCCGCGCGCGGCTCAAAATGCTTCCGCCGCAGCAACAGGCGCGCGCCGACTACGAATCGCTGAAGGACGAGCTCGTCAAGCGCGAAGCGCAGCGCGACGCCGCGCTGCAACTCGCGCGCGCCTGCGAGCGCACGTCCGCGTGGGCGTGCGTGCAGCAGAACGCGGGCGAGGCGCTCGCCCTCGACGGCAGCAACATCGAATCGCAAGCCATGCTCGAACGCGTGATTTCGCACGCGGGCTGGCTCGCGCCGACGGCAGTGGCCGCGCTCGCCAAACGCGTGCCGGGCACGGCGCCCGCCGCGGATGCCGCGAACACGGCGGCTGCCGCGCCCGCTCAACTTCCCGCGCAGGCAAACGTTGCAGCGGCGGCCGCGCAGGCCGCGAAGACGAACGGGTTTGCTCAGAAGCCCACGCCGGACAGGCGCACGGTGCAACGCAGCACCGCCGCGCGCTGGGCCGACGACGACGCTGCCTACGAATCGCGCGCGGAGAAAATCGCGCGTGGCCAGGCGGCGACCGCCGCGATCACCGCGACGACGATCAATCCGCCGCCCGCGCCGACCGTCGCCACGACGATGACGATGCCCACGCCCGCGCCGCAAGCGGCCACGCAACCGACGCCCCAACCGACGCCCCTGCCGACGCCACAACCGGCCACGACGCAAGCCGCCGTGCCCGCGCCGTCGCAACCGGCCGCTGCGAAGGCCGCTCCGCCGCCCGTCACGCAAGCGGCGCGCGCGCCCTATTATCTCGGCGAAGAAAGCGCCCAGCCTTCCGCCGCGAATTCGCGTGCCGCGAACCCGCGCGCGCCCTATTACATCGGCGACGAGCCGCCGCAGCAAGCCGCTCGTCCGGCCAATCCGCGCGGCGCGTATTACCTCGGCGAAGATCCGCCGCAGCCGTCCGCGCCCCCGACGCGCACCGCCGTGCCGCATCCACCGCAATCGGGCAATCAGAGCAGCGCGCTCCCGCCATCGACGGCGACGATGCAAGCAGCCGTGCCCCGTCCGCCCGCGGCCGTCGCACAAGCCGTCGCCCAGCCCGTCGTGCAGACGAACGTCGCGACGCGCAGCACGCAGGCCGCGGCCACGACCGGCGCGTCGCCGCAGTTCGCCACGGTGCCGGCCGGCTCGCATGTCGACTCCGACAAGTCCGAGGAACTCGAACGCGCCATCAAGCAATACGGCTGGAGCGGCGGCGATTCGGCCTCGAAGCCGCCGTCGCGCTGAAAACGGCAAAAAAACGCAAAAAAACGCACAAGAACGACGCAAGAACGACGCAACTACAAGAACACGCAGAGACAACACCGACGCACCGCAAGCACGCGCCGCGCATCTTCGCGCCGGGCCGCATGCGAGTGCCCGCGCATGAGCAGATTGCGCGCGACGCGGACGATTCCCGCATCGTGCGAGTTTCAAAAAGCACCCGTCCAACTCCGACTAAGGGTCAATCATGTTCACCACGAAATACATGCGCAACGCCGCACGGGGCGCGCTGACGCTTCTCGCCATCGCCGGGATGATCGGCGCGGGATCGAGCTTCGCCGCCGATCCGATTCCCTACAAGATCACGACGGGCCAGGAACGCGGCACGTATATCCAGATCGGACAGGACTTGTCGAAGTACGTCGCCGAGCCGGCCGGCATCGAACTGGAAGTGCTGCCGTCGAAAGGGTCGGCGGAGAACGTGCAGCGCATGCGCTACGAGCCCGGCGTGAAGTTCGCGCTGGTGCAGTCGGACGTGTATCAGGCGTACATGGACATGGCGACCTCGGGCAATGCGGACGCGGGCAAGATCATCAAGCCGCTGCGGCTCATCATGCCGCTCTACGACGAAGAGATTTACTTCGTCACGCGCGCGGACTCGCCGATGAAGTACATCCACGAGATCAAGGGCAAGAACATCAGCGTCGGGCCGATCGGCAGCGGCACGGCGCAATCGGCGGAGACGCTGTATCGGCTGATGTTCGGCGAACCGATCGCCGAAGCCAACGAGCAGCATCTCAACAACGAGGATTCGCTCGCGCGGCTGATCGTCGGGAAGATCGACGTGGCGGTGATCGTCGCGGGGCAGCCGGCGAAGCTCTTTCAGGACATGAATCCGGAGCTGCTCAAGCAGATCAGGCTGCTGCGCCTCGATCCGAACGCGCAGGAAACCGCGCGCGCGAAGCAGACCTATTTCCCGGCGACGATCCGCACGACGAGTTATCCGAACTGGATTCAGGAAGACACGCCGACGCTCACCGTGAAGGCGTTTCTCGTGACCTACGATTACGGTTTGCGCGGCACGGTCGGCGCGCTGTCGAAATTCGCCGATTCGCTGTGCTCGAACTTCGACACGCTGCAGGCGAACGGCCATCCGAAGTGGAAGCAGGTGCATCTCGAACTGCCGCCGCTCACGAAGGGCTGGAAATACTATCCGCCGATGGAAAAGCACTTGCGCGCGTGCATCGCGCAGCGCACGGCGGCCGCCGAGCAAGCGCAGAATCCGACGCGCAAGGTCGCGACGCGCGACGCGGACGCGGCCGCGCAAAAGCCGAAAAAAGCGGCGTGTTCCGCGCAGGAAAAGCTGCTGTTGTTGTGCGATCAGTGACGCCGCGAAGCTAGCGGACGAGCGTCGGCATGAGCGCGGCGAGGCGCGTCGCGCCGCGCTCGATCGCCGTGACGTTCGTCCCGCCGTAGCCGAGCAGCACGCCTTGCTGCGCCGGCTCGCCCGCGTAGAACGCGCGTATGCCGTACAGCCCGACCGATACGGCGCGCGCCGCCGCGACGACCTCGTCTTCCCGCACCGAACCGGCGAGCCGCGCGACGAGATGGATGCCCGCCGTCGCGGGCAGCGGCTCGAACCAAGGCGCGAGCTCGCCTTGCAGACGTTCGATCAACAGCGCGCGGCGTTCCGCGTACGCCTTGTGCATGCGGCGCAGATGCTTCGCGTATTCGCCATCGAGCATGAACGCGCCGAGCGCGGTTTGCGTCAGCATGCAGCTGTGCCAGTCGCAAATCTGCTTTGCGTTCCAGAGCGGTTCGGAGAGTGTCGCGGGCGGCACGACGTAGCCGAGCCGCAGATCGGGAAAGAGCGTCTTCGAAAACGTTCCGACATACGCGACGAGTCCCGCGCGATCGAGACTCTTCAGCGATTCCACCGGCCGCCCTTCGAAGCGGAATTCGCCGTCGTAGTCGTCCTCGACGATCACCGCGCCGCGCTTGCCCGCCCATTCGAGCAACTCGACGCGCCGCTCGAGGCTCATCGGCATGCCGAGCGGAAACTGATGCGACGGCGTCACGTAGACGAGCCGCGTGTTGCGCGGCAGCTTTCTCACGACGATGCCCTCGCCATCGACCGGCACATGCGCGATGCGCGCGCCGAGCGCCGCGAAGAGCGCCCGCGCCGGCGGATAACCCGGCTCTTCGACCGCGACGACATCGCCCGGCTGGATCGTCACGCGCGCGAGCAGATCGAGCGCCTGTTGCGCGCCCTGCGTGACGATCACGTCCTGCCAGTTGCAGACGACCGCGCGGCTGAACGCGAGATAACGCGCGATGCCGAGCCGCAACGCCTGCTCGCCGCCCGGATCGCGATAACCCGCGACGCCGCCGCCCGCGCGCGCCTGCGTGCGCAGTGCCTGATTCAGACAGCGTCGCCAGGCGTCGTAGGGAAAGAGCGATTTGTCGGTTACGCCGCCCTTGAAATCGCAGTCGAGCGTTTCGTCGGCGGGCGGCATCGGCATCGCCATGCGCTCGGGCATCTTGCGCCAGATGCCGGTGGCGCGAGCGCGGGCCGATACGGGTTCGGTGCGCGCGGTCGGCAGGCGCGTGAGCCCTTCAGCGACGAACGTGCCGTCGCCGGCGCGCGTGCGCAAGAAGCCTTCCGCGATCAGCCGCTCGAAGACATCGAGCGTGGTCTTGCGCGAGACGCCGAGCTGCGCGGCGAGATCGCGCGTGGACGGCAGGCGCGCGTTCGCGGCGAGCCGCCCTTCGATGATGCCCGCGCGTAGCTGGCCGTAGATCTGGCCGGTCAGGTCGCGGCGGCCGTGCAGGGTGATGTGGATGTCCAAGGGTGCTGGCGACCGACGCGGCTACAGTTGATAGGGCATCCGCACGCCCGGATCGTCGGGCGGGAAGTCCTTCGAGTTTCGCGAAACGAGCAGCGCATTCACCGATTGCGCCGACGCCCACACGATCGCATCCGGCAACTTGATGCGCGATTTCCTGCGAATTCCGATTGCGAGGTTCGCGACGGCCGAATCGAGCGGCACGAGATCGAAGGTGGACAGCCAGGCGCGCAGCGACGCTTCACTGTCGGGTTTGGCGCCCTCTAGAACTTCCATGAGCGTGATGATGCTGATCGACCGCTCTTCGTAACGCTCGATCTCCTTGCGTGCCGCATCGATTCCCAACAGGTAATCGATCAGGATGTTCGTGTCGAAAAGCGCTCTTACCATTCTTCGCGCAGCTCCCGCTGGTACTGCAATCCATCGATCTTTCGCTCTTGCCATAAGCCGAACACATCGACGGCAGAACGGCGCTTGTTGCTCGCGACGTACGCGCTGATCGCGTCCCGAATGACCGCGGCTCGCGGGCGCTGCTGCTCTTCGCCGATCGCGGCGAGTTCGTCTATCTGTTCGTCGGGCAAATCGATCAAGATCCTTCCCATAGATACCTCGCTATACGATATACATATGGTATATCGCCATAGCCCATTTATTCACCTGCGCTGAAAATCGACTGACACAAAGTCACGCCTTGCTCGCTCAACCCCGCGCTGCCCGTCCCATCCTCCTTCATCCGCACCTCGACGAATCCCGCTTCCTCGAGCCCGGTCAATTGCCGACGCAACGCGCTCATCGGCAAACCGGACTGCTTCGCCAATTTCGCGAGCGACCACGCGCGTTCCGGCGTTTCCGTCTGTGCGCGCCAAAGCTGTGTCAGCACGGCGACGAGCGCCGGATCGATGTCATCGTTCATGCGCGAATCCCCATAGTGATCTCCCTGCCCGCGAGTTCGCCGAGCCGCCGCAACGCGGCCTCGCTCTGCGCGGTCCACGGATAACTGTAGTTCAGCCGGATGAAATGGCTGAAGGCGTTGCGCGTGGAGAACATGTAGCCCGGTCCGACCGTGATGCCGCTGTCGAGCGCGGCGCGATAGAGCCGCATCGAATCGACGCGCTCCGGCAATTCCACCCATAGCACATAGCCGCCCTGCGGCGCCGATGTGCGCGTGCCCGCCGGAAAGAAGCGCTCGACCATCGCGCTCATGATGCGCGACTGCTGCCGATACAGCTTGCGCACGCGCCGCAGATGCCGGTCGTAGCCGTCCTGCCGCAGATAATCCGCGATCGCGACCTGCGGCACCGATGGCGTCGTCAACGTGTTCAGAAACTTGAGCTTCTCGACCTGCGCCCGATACCGTCCCGGCATCGCCCAGCCGATCCGGTACGACGCCGTCAGACTCTTCGAAAACGACGCGCAATGCAGCACGAGCCCTTTTGTATCGAAGTTCTTGAGCGTCGACGGGCGCGCATCGCCGTAATAAAGCTCGTGATAGACATCGTTTTCGATGACCGGAATATCGTGCGCGGACAGCAATTCGACGAGCCGGCGCTTGCGCTCGTCCGGCATCTGGAAGCCGAGCGGATTCTGGAAGTTCGGCATCACCATGCACGCGGCGATCTTTCTTCGTCCGATGATCCGCGCCAGAGCGTCGATGTCGATGCCTTCCGCCGGATGCGTCGGCACTTCGATCGCGCGCATCCCGAGACGCTCGATCGCGTGCAGCATCGCGTAGTAAGTCGGCGATTCGACGGCCACCGTGTCGCCGGGCTGCGCGACGGCCTGCAGGCTCAGGTTGATCGCCTCAGTCGCACCGACCGTGATGACGATCTCCTCCGGATCGACCGGCACGCCGTTTTCGGCATAACGCCGCGCGATCTGGCGAATCAGCTCGGGATTGCCGGGCGGCAGATCGTCGATGAGATTCCAACTCGCCTGCCGCCGCGCGATCGCGTTCGCGTACTGGTTGATGCGCCGCCAGGGAAACGGCTCGGGATCGGGATACGGCGAGCCGAACGGCACGGCGTCGTGAGCGCGGATGCTGCGCAACGTCGAAAGCACGAGCCGGCTCACATCGACTTCCGATGCCGTTGCGATCACGCGCGTCGGCTGACTGTGCGCCGCGCCCGCCTGCGGTTTTGCGCGCACGAAATAGCCGGACTGCGGACGCGTCTCCAGAATCCCGCGGCTTTCCAGGATCGCGTACGCATGCAGCACCGTCTTGATGCTCACGCCGTGCTGCTGGCTCGCCTGCCGCACCGACGCGATCTTCTCGCCGGGCGTGAACACGCCGCGCCGCACGGCTTCCTCGATTTCATCGGCGAGCTTTTCGTAGAGTTTCAACTGGATTTCGTTCTGAAGCGGGAATGCGTCAAGTCTAGGGCAAATCGACGCAACTGTACTCCTTCTATTTCGCGTTTTCTGTGCGCCGCGCGCGATTCGGAACACAGTACGCTTCGAACATCGCAAGCCAAAAAGCATCATCCGCCAAGCCATGTTCAAGAAGCCCGAAGAACGCATCGAACCCTATACGCATCCCGCCGCCGGCTGGGGCGCGCTGAAGCAGGTTGCCATCAATCTCGTCAAGGAGAAGGTGGCGGGCGGCAACTACAAGACGCTCTTCAAGCAGAATCAGCCGGACGGCTTCGATTGCCCCGGCTGCGCGTGGCCCGACCGCGAGCACGGCTCGACCTTCGAATTCTGCGAGAACGGCGTCAAGGCCGTCGCCGCCGAAGCGACGAGCAAGCGCGTGACGCCCGCATTCTTCGAGGAGCACACGGTTTCGTCGCTGATGACGCAGAACGATTACGAACTGGAGCAGCACGGCAGGCTGACCGATCCGCTCGTCTACGACGCAAAGCGCGACCGCTATGTGCCGATCGATTGGGACGATGCGTTCGAACTCATCGCCTCGCATCTGAAGAAACTCGACGATCCCGATCGCGCCGCGTTCTACACGTCCGGCCGTGCGAGCAACGAAGCCGCTTTTCTGTATCAATTGTTTGTGCGGATGTACGGCACGAACAATTTCCCCGATTGCTCGAACATGTGCCACGAAGCGACGAGCCGCGGCTTGCCGCATACCGTCGGCATCGGCAAGGGCACCGTCACGCTCGACGACTTCGAACACGCCGACACGCTGCTGCTCTTCGGCCAGAATCCGGCGACGAACCATCCGCGCATGCTCGGCGAGTTGCGCGAGTGCGCGAAACGCGGCGCGACCATCGTGTCGATCAATCCGCTGAAGGAGCGCGGCCTCGAACGTTTCGCGAGCCCGCAGCACACGCTCGACATGCTCTCGCCGAAGGGCGTGAAGATCAGTTCGGTGTTCATCCGCCCGAAAGTCGGCGGCGACTTCGCGCTGATCAAAGGCGTGGCGAAGCGCGTGATCGAACTCGACGACGCCGCGCGCGCGAACGGTGGCGAGCGCGTGCTCGACGTCGATTTCATCGCGGAGCACACGGTCGGCTTCGACGCCTTCGCCGACGACCTGCGCGCCGAAAGCTGGGACGCGATCATCGCGGAATCGGGCGTGAAGATGGACGATCTGCTGAATCTCGCCGACATCTACGCGAAAGGCCGCGCCGTCATCTCGACGTGGGGCATGGGCCTCACGCAGCACAAGAACTCCGTGCCGACCATTCAACTGCTTTCGAACCTGATGATGATGCGCGGGAATATCGGACGGCGCGGCGCGGGCTTATGTCCGGTGCGCGGCCATTCGAACGTGCAGGGCGACCGCACGGTCGGCATCGAGGAAAAACCGACGCAGGCGTTTCTCGACCGGCTCGGCGCGGCCTACGATTTCGAGCCCCCGCGCGAGCATGGCTACGACGTCGTCGAAACGATTCACGCGATGCTCGAAGGCAAGGTGAAGGTGTTTATCGGCCTGGGCGGAAATTTTTCGATCGCGACGCCCGACACGCCGCGCACCTGGGAAGCGATGCGCTCGTGCGATCTCACGGTGCACATCACGACGAAGCTCAACCGCAGCCATCTCGTACACGGCCGCGACGCGCTCATTCTGCCGACGCTCGGCCGCACCGAGATCGATGTTCAGAACGGCGTGCCGCAAGGCGTGTCCGTCGAGGATTCGATGAGCATGGTGCACATTTCTTACGGCATGAACAAGCCGGCCTCGGCGAATCTGCTTTCCGAAGTCGCGATCGTCGCACGCATGGCGCACGCGACGCTCGGCTCGGCCAAGGTCGACTGGCGCGCACATGAGGGCGACTACGCGCTGATCCGCGATGGCATCGAAAAAGTGCTCGACGGTTTCGAGCGCTACAACGAACGCCTGAAGCAGCCGGGCGGTTTTCATCTCGGCGTGGCCTCGCGCGATCGCGTCTGGAAGACGCCGAGCGGCAAGGCGCAGTTCATCGTGCACAGGATCGCGGTCGATACGCCGATCCACCGCGCCCGTGCGCTGTACGGCGACCGTCTCATGACGCTGATGACGACGCGTTCGCACGATCAGTACAACACGACGATCTACGGTCTCGACGATCGCTACCGCGGCGTGTACGGACAGCGGCGCGTGCTGTTCGCGAACCGCGAGGACATCGACATGCTCGAGTTCGAGCCGGGCGAACTGGTGGATATCACGAGCGTGTGGGACGACGGCATCGAGCGTCGCGTAGACGGTTTCAAGCTCGTCGAATACGATATTCCGCGTGGCTGTCTCGGTGCGTATTATCCGGAGACCAACCCGCTCGTGCCGCTGTCATCGGTTGCGGATGGCGCCGGTACGCCGACGTCGAAGTCCATTCCCGTGCTGCTGACGTCGTCCAGTCAGGCCATTGCTGCCTGAAACCGCTGCGTGACGCGATGCCGCCAAGCACGCGGCATCGCGCTCTCTCGCGCTGACGGATACGGCGTTCGAGCGCGGCGGCGCCGCTGAACCAGCGATCGGCGCATGCGCCCAGCATGGCGAGGATGCCGGCCCACGCGATCAACCCGGCGGCGAAGCTGTTGAATTCGCCGCTGAACCAGACGCCGCCGAGCATTGCGGCCGCGAACACCAGCATGACGATGGCGAACGGAGGGCAATGTTCGTGTTCGATATGAGCGCGGCCGCCAGCGCCCAAGCCCATTTGGTAGCCGCTGAGAGAATATGCGCTAATGGACTGCGCCATTTTGTCCTCCAGACTGTTATCAATTTGTGTTTCCACAAACTTACGCAGTTGGAGCGATCAGTAATACCAGACAATTCCTAACAACGCTTTCGACCTGTGGCGCTTGACTTTCGCCGAACCCCGCAAAACGCGATGCCACCGCGATTCACGCCTCATTTCGCTCCTGCGAACTCCTGAACATCGGCATCGGCTTCGCCGGCGAGCGGCACGACGCCGGACGGCCCCGTCGCATGCGGATGCAGCAACAGCGCGACGAGCCCGCTCCAGCCCGTCTGATGCGACGCGCCCACGCCGCGCCCGTTGTCGCCATGAAAATACTCGTGAAAGAGCACGAGATCGCGCGAACGCGGATCGGCCTGTAGCAGCGGATAGGCAGCCATCACCGGACGCTCGCCGTTCTTGTCGAGCAGAAAGAGCGTGGTCACGCGGCGCGCGAGTTCGTCGGCGATTTGCGCGAGCGAAAACTTCTGTCCCGAGCCCGTCGGATATTCGACGCGAAAATCATCGCCGTAATAGCGATGAAACTCGTGGATCGATTCGATCAGCAGATAGTTGACCGGCATCCACACCGGACCGCGCCAGTTCGAATTGCCGCCGAACACGCGCGAGTCGGATTCCGCCGGAAGATACTGGATGCCGAAGCTTTCGCTGTTGTGATAGAAGACGAACGGGTTATCGAGATGCACGCGTGACAGCGCGCGCACGCCGTGATCGGAAAGGAATTCGGTTTCGTCGAGCATGCGCCTGAGCAGCGCCTTCATGCGATGCCCGCGCAACAGCGACAGCAGCACGCTGTTGCCCTGACCCGCCACGTTCCAGCGCGACACGAGCCTCGAAAGATCCGTTCGATGTTCGAGAAACCAGTGCAGCCGTTCGCGCAATTCCGGCAGCGAGCGATACACCTTCGGCTCCAGCACATGCACGGCGAAAAGCGGAATCAGCCCGACGATGGACCGCACGCGCATCGGCACATTGGTTCCGTCGGGCAGGCGCAGCTTGTCGTAGAAGAACTCGTCCTCGCTGTCCCAGAGACCGGTGTCGCAATCGTCCTCGCAGCTCACCGCTTCCGCGATATACAGGAAGTGCTCGAAGAACTTCACGGCGATATCGACGAACACCTTGTTCGCGTATGCGAGCTCGAGCGCGATACGCATCAGATCGAGCGCGTACGCGGCCATCCATGCGGTGCCGTCGGCCTGATCGATGTGGCCGCCCGTCGGCAGCGGCGACGAGCGATCGAAGATGCCCACGTTGTCCAGGCCGAGAAAGCCGCCCTGGAAAATGTTCTTGCCGTCGGCATCCTTGCGATTCACCCACCATGAGAAGTTGAGCAGCAGCTTGTGGAACACGAGTTCCAGAAAATCGCGATCGCCCTTGCCGGTGATCGCGCGGTCGATCTCGTAGACGCGCCACGTCGCCCACGCGTGCACGGGCGGATTGGCATCGCCGAAAGCCCATTCGTACGCGGGCAATTGACCGTTCGGATGCTGATAGCGGTCCTTCACGAGCAATAGCAACTGACGTTTCGCGAACTCCGGATCGATGAGCGCGAACGCCGCCGCATGAAACGCGAGGTCCCACGACGCGTACCACGGATATTCCCACTTGTCCGGCATCGACACGATGTCCGCGTTGCACAGATGCCGCCAGTCCGAATCGCGTCCGGTGCGCCGCTGCTTCGGCGGCTTCGGCTGAAGCGGATCGCCGTCGAGCCAGCGCGTCACATCGAACTGATAGTACTGCTTCGACCACAGCATGCCGGCGAGTGCCTGGCGTTGCACGAGCCGCTGATCGGCATCGGCGATATCGTGCTGCAGCGCGCCGTAAAACTCGTCGGCTTCCGCGATGCGTCGCGCGAAGAGACCATCGACGTCGAGCGGCACGGCGTCCGGCGCGGACTCGGGCCGCCAACGCAGATACACGACCGCCTTGCCGAGCGGCTCCAGTTCGAGATGCGCGTGCGCGGCCGCGCGCGTGCCCTTGTCGCGGCGAATCGCGTCTTCGTCGCCTTGCAGGATGTAATCGTTGAAGCCGTCCTTGAACGGTCCCGTGCCTTCCATGTGGAAGAGACGCCTGACGTTGGTCTCGTTCTCGCAGAAGAGCCATTCCATCGCGCTCGCGTCCGGCGACCACGCGGTGACGACCATCGGTTCGTGCGCGCCCTGTTCGGCGAGCACGTAGGTGCCTTCGCCCTGCACCGTTTCCACCTTCAGCGAGGGCTTGATCGGCGTCGGCTTCCACGACCAGGTATTGCGCGCCCAGATTTGCGGCAGCACGTCGAGCGCGGCCCGCACGTCGCTGCGATTCTCGATCGTCACGCGCATCACGATGTCGTCCGGCGTGTGCTTCGCGTATTCGACCTGCACGTCGAAGTAACGCGCGTCGTCGAACACGCCCGTGTCGAGCACTTCGTATTCGGGCATGTCGGCGCCGCGCCGCGCGTTTTCATCGACGAGATCGGCATACGGATACGCCGCATGCGGATACTTGTAGAGCATGCGCATGTAGGAATGCGTCGGCGTGCCGTCGATGTAGAAGTACAGTTCCTTCACGTCCTCGCCGTGATTGCCTTCCTGGTTCGTCAGACCGAAGAGCCGCTCCTTGATGATCGGATCGCAGCCGTTCCAGAGCGCGAGCGAGATGCACCAGTTGAGTTTGTCGTCGCCGAAACCGGCGATACCGTCCTCGCCCCAGCGATACGCGCGGCTGCGCGCATGATCGTGCGGAAAGTATTCCCACGCGGTGCCGAATTCGCTGTAGTCCTCGCGCACGGTGCCCCATTGGCGTTCGCTCAGATACGGTCCCCAGCGCTGCCAGCGTGGGCAGTCCTTCGAATGGAGCCTCAGGCCCTCGACGGTTTCGAGCTGGTTGACGGGGCGCGATTTCGACATGGGCGACTCCTCGATGGCGGCGTGCTGAACGACGGGCAAGTCTCGTAATTTAGCGCGTTTTGACGCCGGCCCGCGCGCGCCGCGCTAGGTTGCGCCGAGCAGCTTTTCGATGCGCAGGAGCTCCGCGAGCGACCACGCCTGAAACGGCGTCCCGCCGGGCGTGTGCGGCGCATCGGCATCGGCGACTTCGCTGACGTGATCGAGACCGTAGCGATCGAGATGCGCGTAGAGCGGCGTCAGAAAACGCTCGCGCGCGCCCGCCGCGCCGTGCACGCGCACCCACGCCTCGACGAACGGGCCGATCAGCCACGGCCAGACGGTGCCCTGGTGATACGCGCCATCGCGATCCAGTACGCCGCCCGCGTAGTTCGCCCTGTAGGCCGGATCGGACGGCGCGAGCGTGCGCAAACCGGGCGGCGTGAGAAGTTGCGTTTCGACCTGATCGACGACCGCGCGCGCGATATCGCCATCGACGAGCGGAAACGGCAAGCCGCCGACCGCGAAGATCTGATTCGGGCGAATCGATCGATCGACGCGACCGGGTTCGTGATCGACGTCGACGACATCGAAGAGCGTATGCGTGTCCGGATCGACGAAGCGCGCGGCGAACGACAACTGCGCCTGATCGCGCAACGCCTGCCAGCGCGGATTCCACGCGCTCGCGATCGTGAGCGCGTTGATCCACAGCGCCTGCACCTCTACCGGCTTGCCGATACGCGGCGTCACGACCCAGTCGCCTGCCTTCGCGTCCATCCATGTGAGCTGGACGCCGGGCACGCCCGCGCGCAGCAGACCGTCCACATCGGCGGCGATGCGAAAGCGCGTGCCGCGCGAATAGCCGTCGAGAATCGCATCGACGGCGCTTTGCAGGCGGCTCGTCGTCGCCGCGTGCGCGTGCCCCGTCGCCAGATAATCGTGCGCGGCGACGACGAACCACAGCGAGGCATCGACGGAGTTGTATTCGGGCAGGCCGCCGCTGTCCGGAAAGCGGTTCGGCACCATGCCTTCGGAAATCGTATCGGCCCATTCGAGCAGGATCGATTCCGCTTCCTGATGCCGGCCGGACGCGAGCAGGAGGCCGCGCATCGAGATGAAGGTGTCGCGGCCCCAGTCGGTGAACCACGGAAAGCCCGCGATGATCGTTTTGCCGACATTGCGCGTGACGACGTACGCATCGGCGCCGCGCGCGAGCCGCGAGCCGAACGCCGCGCGCCGTTCTTTTTCCCGCGAGGCGAGATGCGATGCGTGCGCGAGCGCGCTGTCTTCGAACGGCTTGTCGTGGCCCGCGTGCGCGTGGAGGATCATCACGGCTTCGCCGCGCGCGAGATCGAAGCTGAAGATGCCGGGCGTCGCGAGGTCTTCGGTGAAATCGAGTCCGCGCTCGCGTTCGCGCACGTAGCAGAAGTTGCGATACCAGTCGGGGGCGTGATCGTAAGCGCCGTTCGACGTGACGCAAATCGTCGGCAAATCGCCATACGGCTGCCATTGCACGCGCTCGCCTTCCAGTGTGGCATCGAAGGAAAATGCCGCGTTTTCGTGGTGCAGCGCGTGGTAGTCGCGGCCTGAGAGCAGCGGGCGGACTTCCAACTTGGCCGCTTTCGATGCGCCCTCGAGACGCCAGCGCAGGACGGTTTGGCGGGCTTCCTTTGCAACGAACGCTTCTGCGACGATGATTGTTGCGTCGTCGTGACCGATGCGGTAGCGCCATGTGGGCCACGGATCTGTATCGAATGAAAGGAGGCTTGCGGTCGTGTCGGGATAGAGGATGTCGGGGGCGTAGCGCTGCATCGTCAGAGGGATACGCGCGTTGCCCGTTTCGAGCCATGCTTCCATGCCGTTGATGAGCACGACACGGCCAGCGGGCGGTTGAGTCGCCGTCAGCAGCAGCGCTTGGTAGCGACGTGTGCGCATCGTGCCGACCGTGCCGGAGGCGAAACCGCCGTAAGCATCGGGTTCGAGCCATTCGTCTTCCAGACGCGCAGCGTCGATCGGCGATTCATCGGTGCGTTCGATGCGTGTCATGGTTTTGTTTTTTTTGCTGGATTGCGTGTTCGTGGCGGCTCGGGGTTTCGCCGGATCCCGGTTTCGTGGCGGCTCGGGGTTTCGCCGGATCCCGCTTTCGTGGCGGCTCGGGGTTTCGCCGGATCCCGCTTTCGTGGCGGCTCGGGGTCTCGCCGGATCCCGCTTTCGTGGCGGCTCGGGGTCTCGCCGGATCCCGCTTTCGTGTCGGTCTATTAGCACTGCCCCTGTGCGGGGCGGCACTCACTTTCTTTGCTGCTGCAAAGAAAGTAAGCAAAGAAAGCAGCTTCCGATACGCC
>NZ_JARUXN010000004.1:1077640-1212321 GCF_031451415.1 Caballeronia sp. LZ028
GTGACCGCGGGCGTATCGGAAGCTGCTTTCTTTGCTTACTTTCTTTGCAGCAGCAAAGAAAGTGAGTGCCGCCCCGCACAGGGGCAACGCTAATAGACCGACGCGAAAACGGGATCCGGCGAAACCCCGACCCGACACAATCACGGGATCCAGCGAAGAAACAAAATCAACCAAGAACCACACTCACAGCGTGAATCAAAATCCCGACGGCGCCTCCCACAAGCGTCCCATTCACGCGAATGAACTGCAAATCCCGCCCAATATTAAGCTCAACATCCCTGACGAGCGTCGCATCGTCCCACTGCTTGACGGTGGCGGCAATATGCTTCGCGATCCCATCGCGCAACTCCGGCGCAAGCGCCTTCAAAGCATCGCGCATATGCTCGTTAATCGACTCGCGTAATGCCGGATCGCTGCCGAGCGCCTCGGCAAAACCGCCCGCCATCGCGACGACCTTCGCATGCAGCGCCGAATCCGGCCGCTTGATATCCGCATCGAGCCACGCGATGAACTCGTCCCACAGCCCGTTCACGTATGTCCGCAACTCGGGCCGCTCCAGCCACTCACGCTTGTGCTCGTCGATGCGCGCCTTGAACGCCGGATCCGTCTTCAACCGCTCGACAAACCGCTCCACGGCCGCATCGAAAGCCTTGCGACGCTCGTGCTCGGGATCGCTGCTTACATCGTGCAGCCATTGATTCGCGCCGCGCACGAGACCGGCCGCAAACTTGTTGCCAAGGTCTTCAGCATTCAGTCCGACGAATCCCAGCATACCGACGAGCTTCGGATACTCCTCGCCCGCCACCGCGACGATGCGCGTCGCGAGCATCTCCTGCACTTCGGGCTTGTCGAGCCACCCGGCCAGTTGCTTCAGGCCCTCATCGAGCAGCAACTGATGACGCCGGTCCGATATCAGCGTCGACAGCACGCTTCCCGTCGCGCTCGCCAGATCGAACGACTCCGCGCGACGGCGCAGCGTCTCGTAGAGCATCGACTTCACGCGCTCGTCATCGACGAAAGACAGCAGTTGCCCGACCGCGCCAACGGCCTTCCTGCCGAGCAACTCGGCATTGGCAGGCTCGGCCAGCCACATCGACAGACGGCTCGCCGGATCGAACGCATTCACGCGCGCGACGAGCGCATCGGTGCCGAGAAAACGGTCGCGAACGAACACGGCCAGGTTGTCCGCGACGCGCGCCTTGTTCGCGGGCAGGATCGCGGTGTGCGGAATCGGCACGCCAAGCGGATGCCGAAACAGCGCGACCACCGCGAACCAGTCGGCGAGCGCGCCGACCATCGCGGCTTCCGCGAACGACGACACCCACGCCCACGCGCCCGCATCGTGCTGGCTTTTCGCGAGCGCGAACAAGGCGCCGGCCGCGACGAGCAGCCCGGCGGCGAACCATTTCATTCTTCTCAGCGCGACGGCTTTGTCCTGCGTTTCCATCTATGTCGGTTTCATGGTTTTGATGAGGCCGAAAGCTTACCAGCAGCGCGTTGCAAATCCCGAAGGACTTCGACGGCGCGTTCGCCCTCTTCGACCGGAACGAAGATGTGATCGTGATACGCCGCCGCAATCACATTGCAACTGATGTTCGCCTCGCCGAGCGCACGCGCGAACGCCGCCGTCAAGCCGACCGCGTTCAGATCCGAATGAACGGTCAGCGTGATCCAGGCCGCGCGAAAGAGCGGCGCGACGCCGGCCGCCTGCGCCGCGCTTTCTTCCATCACGACCGTCAATCCCTCGCGCTCGCGGAACGTCGCGACGATGCCCGCGCCGCTCGCCACCGCATCGTGCAGCAGCGACGTAAACACGTACACGCCCGGCTGCAATTCGGGCTCCATCGACGCGATCAGCGTATCGAGATCACGCAGCATCTTCGGTCTCCCCCGTCCGCGCCAAAACCGGCCGCAGCGCAGCGCCGGTATGACTGCGCGGATGCGTCGCGAGCGTGTCCGGGTCCGCCGCCGCGACGATCGTGCCGCCATTCACGCCGCCTTCCGGGCCGAGATCGAGCACCCAGTCGGCTTCGGCGATCACATCGAGATCGTGTTCGATGACGATCACGCTATGCCCGCCATCCACCAGACGATGCAGCACGCGTATCAGCTTCGCGACGTCCGCCATGTGCAGGCCGACGGTCGGCTCATCGAGCACATAAAGCGTGTGCGGCGGCTTCTGGCCGCGCCGCGTGACGTCGTCGCGCACTTTCGACAGTTCGGTGACGAGCTTGATGCGCTGCGCCTCGCCGCCCGACAGCGTCGGCGACGGCTGGCCGAGCGTCAGATAGCCGAGGCCGACATCGCGCAGCAATTGCAGCGGATGCGCGATGCTCTGCATCGACGCGAAGAACTCGACGGCTTCGTCGATCTCCATCGTCAGCACTTCGCCGATGTTCTTGCCGCGCCATGTCACCGCGAGCGTTTCCGGATTGAAGCGCTGGCCGTGGCACACGTCGCACGGCACTTTGACATCGGGCAGGAAGCTCATCGCGATGGTCCGCACGCCCTGGCCTTCGCATGCCGGGCAACGGCCATCGCCCGTGTTGAACGAGAAACGCGACGGCGTGTAGCCGCGCGCGCGGGCTTCGAGCGTATCGGCGAAGAGCTTGCGGATCGTGTCCCACATGCCGATGTAGGTGGCCGGGCATGAACGCGGCGTCTTGCCGATCGGCGTCTGATCGACTTCGAGCACGCGATCGATAGCCTCGAAACCGGTTACGCCCGCGCAGCCCTGCCACGCATGCGCGACATCGAACGTCGGACGCGGCGCTTCGCGCGCGAGCACGCTGGCGCGCGACCCGGCAGCGGGCTTGTCCGCTTGCGCGGCCTTGCGCGCGCGCCGCACCGCAGGCGACGACAACACCGAACGGCCGACGGCATCGAGCAGGTTCGTCATCAGCACGTCGCGCGCGAGCGTCGATTTGCCCGAACCCGACACGCCCGTAATCGCGACGAGCCGATTCAGCGGCATCGTCGCCGTCACGTTGCGCAAGTTGTGCAGCGTCGCACCTTCGACCGTCAGCCATTGCTCCGGCACGGCGGCGCGCTTCGCGGTCGCCGCGCGCACTTCGCGGCGCGGCTGCAACGGATGCACGATCGGATTCGCGAGGAACTGGCCCGTGAGCGACGCCTTGTGCGCCGCGAGATCCGTCACGTTGCCCTGCGCGACGACCGTACCGCCGCGCTTGCCCGCGCCCGGCCCGATATCGATGATGTGATCCGCGCGGCGAATCGTGTCTTCGTCATGCTCGACGACGACGAGCGTATTGCCCTTGTCGTTCAGCTTCTTGAGCGCGGAGAGCAGGATCAGGTTGTCGCGCGGATGCAAACCGATGGTCGGTTCATCGAGCACGTAACACACGCCTTGCAGATTACTGCCGAGTTGCGCCGCGAGACGGATGCGCTGCGCTTCGCCGCCGGAAAGCGTCGGTGCGGCGCGATCGAGGCTCAAATAGCCGAGCCCGACTTCTTCGAGGAATTGCAAGCGCCCTTCGATTTCACTGACCACGTCACGCGCGATATCCGCATCGCGGCCCTTGAGCTTGAGCGATGCAATCCACTCGCGCGTATCGCTGACGGTCCATCGTCCGACTTCCGTGATCGGATAATTGCCGAACGTGACGGCGCGCGCAACATCGTTCAGACGCGTGCCTTCGCATTCCGGGCAGGGCTGATCCACGATATCGTCCGGTTCCTGATCGACCGAGCCGATGCTCTGCTCGCGTCCGCGATCGTCCTGCGCGAAGAGCGTGTCGTCGAACGCGGCGCGCTGTTCGCGCGTGAGCTTCACGCCCGTCCCGACGCATGTGTTGCACCAGCCGTGTTTGCTGTTGTACGAGAACATGCGCGGATCGAGCTCCGGATAACTCGTGCCGCAAACCGGGCACGCGCGCTTCGTCGAGAACACGCGCGTTTCTTCCTTGCCGCGACGCGCGCCGTCGTGCCACGACCCATGCAATTCATCGAGCGGCGCGCAAAGATGCATGACGCCCTTGCCGATTTCGAGCGTGTCGTCGAGCAAACGCCGCAGTTCCGCTTCGTTGTCCGCCGACACGACGAGATCCGCAACCGGCAATTCGATCGTATGTTCACGGAAGCGATCGAGCTTCGGCCACGGACTCACGGGCAGAAATTCGCCATCCACACGCAGATGCGTATTGCCGCGCGCCTTCGCCCATTTCGCGAGATCGGTATAGACGCCCTTGCGATTGACGACGAGCGGCGCGAGCAGTCCGACATGCTGCCCCTTGAAATCGCGCATGATCTGCGCGGCGATCGATTCGGAACTTTGCGACTGGACCGGCGTGCCATCGTGAATGCAATGCTGAATGCCGAGCTTCACGTACAGCAAGCGCAGGAAGTGCCAGACTTCGGATGTCGTCGCGACCGTCGATTTGCGTCCGCCGCGCGACAGGCGCTGTTCGATCGCGACGGTCGGCGGAATGCCATAGACGGCATCGACTTCCGGACGGCCCGCCGGCTGCACGATGGAGCGCGCATATGCGTTCAGCGATTCGAGGTAACGGCGCTGACCTTCGTGGAAAAGGATATCGAACGCGAGCGTCGACTTGCCCGAACCGGACACGCCCGTCACGACGTTGAACTTGTTATGCGGAATATCGACATCGAGCGACTTCAGATTGTGCTCGCGCGCGTTGACGATCCGCACCACGTTCTCGCCCTGCAACGCACGTCGCGCGCTCGCGACTTCCGCCGCGAGTTGCAGCGGCACGCCCGCGCGCTTTTGAGCCGCGCCGGGCGCCATCGCTTCTTCGTATTCGACCAGCGCGCGGCCCGTATGCGATTGTTCGCATGCCGAAACATCGTCCGGCGTGCCGACGCATACGAGCTGCCCGCCGCCATCGCCGCCTTCCGGACCGAGATCGATGATCCAGTCGGCCGCGCGAATCACATCGAGATTGTGTTCGATGACGATCAGCGAATGACCGCGTTCGAGCAGGCGCCGCAGTGCCTGCATCAGCTTCGCGATGTCGTCGAAATGCAGGCCCGTCGTCGGCTCGTCGAACATGAAGAGACGGCTTTCGCTCTTGCTGGTCTGCGACGTTTCCGCGAGAAAGCCCGCGAGCTTCAGACGCTGCGCCTCGCCGCCCGAAAGCGTCGGCACGGGCTGGCCGAGCTTCACGTATTCGAGACCGACATCGACGATCGGCTGCAGCACGCGCAGCACTTCCTTGTCGCCGGCGAACAGCGCGACGGCTTCGCTCACCGTCAGTTCGAGCACATCGGCGACGCTCAACTGACGATCGCCGCGCTCGATCTTCACTTCGAGGATTTCCGCGCGATAACGGCGTCCGTCGCAATCGGGGCAACGCAAGTAGACATCGCTCAGGAACTGCATCTCGACGTGCTCGAAGCCCGAGCCGCCGCACGTCGGGCAGCGTCCATCGCCCGAGTTGAAGCTGAACATGCTCGCGCTATAGCCGCGCTGCAACGCGAGCGGCGCCTTCGCATAGAGCTTGCGAATTTCGTCGAACGCGCCGACATAGCTCGCCGGATTCGAGCGCGCCGTGCGGCCGATCGGCGACTGATCGACGAACACGACGTCGCTCAAATGCTCCGCGCCCTTCAGGTCGCGATACGCGCCGGGCGCTTCCGTCGCCTTGCCGAAGTGACGCATCAGCGCGGGCGCGAGCACGTCCTGGATCAGCGTCGATTTGCCCGAGCCCGATACGCCCGTCACGCACACGAGACGTTGCAGCGGAATGTCGACCGTGACGTCGCGCAGGTTGTGATCGCTCGCGCCTTCGAGCGTGAGGCGCGGCGTGTTCGCATCGACGACGCGGCGATTCCAGTTCGACGCATGCGCGACATGCTTGCGGCCGCCGAGATACGCGCCGGTGAGTGTGTCGGTGACTTGAATGTCGTCGGGTGCGCCGTCATAGACGATCTGCCCGCCGCGCTCGCCCGGACCCGGTCCCATGTCGATGAGACGATCGGCCGCGAGCATCACCGACGGATCGTGCTCGACGACGACGAGCGTATTGCCCGCGTCGCGCAGACGATGCATCGCTTCGACGATGCGGTTCAGATCGCGCGGATGCAAACCGATGCTCGGTTCATCGAGCACGAACAGCGTGTTCACGAGCGACGTGCCGAGCGCGGTCGTCAGATTGATGCGCTGCACTTCGCCGCCGGACAGCGTGCGCGACTGGCGATCGAGCGTCAGATAACCGAGACCGACATCGCAGAGATATTTCAGGCGCGTGCGGACCTCGGCGTGCAAGAGCTTGAGCGCTTCGTCGAGCAAGGTCGATGGCAGCGTCAGCGAATCGAAGAAGCGGCGGATGCGCTCGATCGGCATCAGCATCAGATCGTGCACTGTGAGGCCCGGCAGCGCTTCGAGTTGCGCGCGCGTCCAGTCGACGCCTTCCGGCATGAAGCGATCTTGCGGCGCAAGCACTGCGTCGGCCTGTTCCTTCGTGCCGAGACGCCACAGCAGCGATTCGGTTTTCAGACGCGCGCCGGCGCACACCGGACACGTCGTATAGCTGCGATATTTCGACAGCAGCACGCGGATGTGCATCTTGTACGCCTTCGACTCCAGATAATCGAAGAAACGCTGCACGCCGTACCACTGGTTCTGCCACTTGCCCGTCCAGTCCGGCGAGCCCTTGATGACCCAGTCGCGCTCCTGCTGCGTGAGATCCTTCCACGGCACGCCGAGGCGAATGCCCGCCTTCGCGCCGTAGCGCACGAGATCGTCCTGGTTCTCTTTCCACGCGGGCGTCTGCAATGTCTTGATCGCGCCTTCGCGCAGCGTCTTCTTTTCATCGGGGATGACGAGACCGTAATCGACGCCGATCACGCGTCCGAAGCCGCGGCACGTCTCGCAAGCGCCATACGCGGAATTGAACGAGAACAGCGCCGGCTGCGGATCGGCGTAGCGCAGATCGCTTTCCGGGCTGTGCAGGCCGGTGGAAAAACGCCAGATCTCCGGCTCGCCTTCGTCTTTCAGCACATAGACGTCGACGCGGCCCGTGCCGCGCAGCAACGCGCTTTCGATCGCCTCCAGCGCACGCGAACGCTCGATGTTCTGCAAGCGAAAACGATCCGCGACGACATCGAGCATCTGCCGTTTGCCGCTTGCGGTTTCGACGTGGCGTTTCGCCTGCACGCGCGTATAGCCGCTCGCGGAGAGCCACTGCTCGACCTCCTCGTCGCTCGCGGTGTCGGGCAATTCGACCGGAAACGTGATCGCGAGACGCGGATCATCGGCCCGCGTGCGTTCGAGCAGTTCGGCGTAGATCGTCTCGGGCGTGTCGTGACGCACGCGATGCGACGTCTTCTTGTCGAAAAGTTCGGCGGCGCGCGCGTAGAAGAGCTTCAGATGATCGTTCAGTTCGGTCATCGTGCCGACGGTCGAACGCGAACTGCGCACCGGATTCGTCTGGTCGATGGCGATCGCGGGCGGCACGCCGTCCACGCGATCGACCTGCGGACGGTCCATCCGGTCGAGAAACTGGCGCGCGTACGCGCTGAAGGTTTCGACGTAGCGCCGCTGGCCTTCCGCGTAGAGCGTGTCGAACACGAGGCTCGACTTGCCGGAACCGGACGGGCCGGTCACGACCGTCATCTGGCCGGTGTGCAGGTCGAGATCGAGATTCTTGAGGTTGTGCTGACGTGCGCCGCGAATGCGGATTGCGTTATTCGATGCCAATTTTTCAACCGGTTCAATGAGTTAGGCGGCATCCTCGAAGTGTTCGACGAGGTCGCACGAGTGTTCGGAAGTGCGTGGCCGCCATAGCGATCAGTACTGTACACGCATACAGTGTTTGCCGCCAAACGTGTCGGAAGTGTCCGGTGACACTGCGCAAGGCGCTCGCCTGCTCGGCGATCACTTCAGATGTTCGATGACCGCATCCGCGACGGCATCCGGCGCCTCGCGCAGCGGAAAATGCCCGGCGCCATCGATAACGACGCGCCGATAGCCCGCCGTGAAGTAGCGCGCTTGGCCTTCCGAGCTCGCCGGTTCGTCGCAGGCGTCCGCGCCGCCTTGAATCATCAAGGCCGGTACGCCGATGCGATCGATCGTCGCAAGCCGCGCGTACAGATCGGCGAGCGCCGGATCGGACGGCTGATCGCTCCGCCAGCGCCGGCGATACGCGTTCAGCGTGATCGGCACCCAGTCGGGATTGTCGAATGCGCGCGCCGTCGCCGCGAATTCGGCTTCGTCGAACCAGCCGGGCGGCGACCATGTGTCCCACTGGATGCGCGCGAAGCCTTTGGGATCGGCGGCGACGGCGTCCGGGCCGCCGTCGAGCGACATGAACCATTGGTACCAGAAGCGCCGCGCCTGCGAGAAGTCGGGCAATTCGAAGACGCCGCGCGGCTGATACGCCAGCGCGAGCGCGGCCATGCGGCGCACGCGCTCGGGAAACAGCGTGGCGATCGTGTAGGCGGCGCGCGCGCCCCAGTCGTGGCCGACGACATCGAACGTGGCGATGCCGAGCGCATCGGCGAGATCGACGGCGTCTCGCGCGAGCGCGACGCCCGAGCCGTCGCGCACGGCGTCGTCGCGCAGGAAACGCGTGCCGCCCGCCCCGCGCAACTCCGGCACGACGGTTCGATAGCCGGCGTCGTTGAGCCGCGCGGCCACGGCATTCCACGCGCGCGCCGCATCCGGCCATCCGTGGATCAGCAGCACGACGGGCGCGTCGGCGGGACCGGAATCGGCGTAAGAAATATCGAGCGTCAGCGTGCGCGCGTGGCGTGCGAAATCCAGCATGGCGAGACTCCTCGAAAGCGAGGAGTCATTCTAGCGAGCAGTGAAAACACGCGCTCGGCGCGCTCACGCCCCGATCAACACCCCGCTCCTGATCGCCTTCTCACCCGTTACGCGCCCCATCGGCGCGCCCGCGTACACGAAGCGGACCGCGCGTCGCATGTAGAACACGCCGTCGTTGGCCGTCGTGACGGTCGTCACCGAGTCGGTGACCGGATCGACGATATCGAACACCGGATCGCCCGCTTGCAGCCGCGCGCCCACTTTCGCGCGATACACGACGATTCCGCTCGCCGGCGCCGTCAGTTGCTGGCTGCCCGCGAGCGGCGTCGCGGCCTGCGCGAGCGGCGGCGCGTCCTTCGCCTCGCCTTCGATCACGCCGCGCGCGATCAGATAATCGACGATGGCCTCCGCATCATGCGACGCCGTGTCGTAATCGACATCGCGCTGGCCGCGATGCTCGATCGTCGCCGCAATGTTCGGCGCGCCGAGCGGCGTTGCATCGCCGAGGCGCTCGCGCAGCTCGTTCCACAAAAGCGCATGAACCTCGTCGAAAGATTGACCGCCCGAATCCGTCGCCAGCAGCACGCCGTTCGCGCCGAGATAGCGCGCGAGCGGCTCGATCGCGGGCCAGCTCGCGGGACTCGTGTAGATGTGCATCGTCGCTTCGAGCGAGCAATGCAGATCGAGCACGACATCCGCTTTCGACGCCAGCCCGAGCAGCGCAAGCCGCAGCGATTCGAACTCGTTCTTCGCGGTCATTTCGCCGAGCATCTCGACGAGCGCGCCGCGCAGCAGACGCGCGTTGTGCGCGGCATCGCCGGACGATAAGCGCGCGCCCACGCGTTCGATCAGCGCGGCAGCGGACGGCATCGGAAAATTGCGGTTGAAGTTGTGGCCGCTGTTCGCCTCGAAGCGCCCGAGGAATTGCCCGAGCACATGCTGCGACAAGCCGATGGGATTCGCCACCGGCACCAGCACGATTTCGCCGCCGATGCGCCCTTCGGCTTCGAGCGCGGCGAGACGCTGCTTCAAGGTCCACGCGGTGAGCATGGCGGGGGTTTCGTCGGCGTGCAGCGACGCTTGCAGATAAACGCTTTCGCCGTTCGCGGCATCGCCGAAATGAAAGCTGACGAGTTCGCGCGACGTGCCGAGCGTCGTCGACACGAGCGGATGACGTTGAGTGTGCATGTTCAGTCGCCGTAGACGTCGAAATCGAAATACTTGCGCGCGATTCTTTGATACGTGCCGTCCGCGCGCATGTCGCCCACGGCCTTGTCGACCTGGGCCTTCAGCGCCGCATCCTCGTGCCGCAGACCCATGCCGACGCCGTGATCGCCCATCGACAGCGGCTCGCCGACGAACGCGAAGCCCGCGCCGCGCGGCGTCTTCAGAAAGCCGTGCTCCGCTTCGACGGAACCGAGCAGCGCGGCATCGATGCGTCCCGCGGTCAGATCGTTGAGCACGCCGTCCATGCTCTGATACGCGACCACTTCGACGCCGCCCGGCTGCCAGTTCTTCATCGCGTAGGTTTCGAACTGGCTGCCGCTCTGCACGCCGATGCGCTTGCCGCGCAAGCCCTGCGCGCTCGCCGTGAGCGGCGCGCCCTGCTTCGCGATCAGCCGCGAGCGGAACTGGAAGAGCTTGGTGGAGAAAGCGATCTGCTTCATGCGCTTGTCGGTGATCGCCATCGACGACATGATCCCGTCGATCTTGCGGGCCTGCAGCGCGGGAATCATCCCCGAGAACTCGAGTTCGACCCACTGGCAGCGCATCGCGATGCGGCGGCAGATTTCATCGCCGAGATCCACGTCGAAGCCCGCGACGTGGCCATCGGGCGTCTTCACGTCCATCGGCGGATAACCGGGATCGATGCCGAGGCGCAAGGTGTCGGCGTCTTTAGCGTGAACCGGCGCGGCGGCGGCGAGCGCGGCGGCGAGAAAAAGCGTGCTGAGTCTGAGCATGAACGCGGTGCCTCCTGATTGTGGCCACCGATGGTACGGGCCCAAAACGCTCGCAAAAAGAGGCGTTTTGCTTATCATGTTCAGTTTTTGAGATCACCGACGGAGACGCCGAACGTGGATCTGACTCTCACGCAGTTGCGCATGTTCGTCGCCGTCGCCGATGCGGGCAGCGTGCGCGCCGCCGCGCGCCGGCTCGACGTTGCGCAAAGCGGCATCACGCAGCAGTTGCAGAAGCTCGAAGCGATCGCGGGCGGGCCGCTCTTCGAACGCGACGTGCGCGGCGCGCGGCTCACGCCGATCGGCGAGCGCTTGCGTGTACGCGCCGACTTGATTCTGGGGGAATGCCGCAAGACGGAAGACGAGATGCGCCAGTTGCGCGGCGAACTGACGGGTCGCGTCGCGCTCGGACTCGCGGCCGAAGCGACGATGCGGCTTTTTCCCGCGCTGCTGGCGAGCTATCGGGAGCGCTGTCCGCGCATCGATGTGCATCTGACGAGCGCGACGTCGCGGATGCTGACTTCGTGGGTCCGCGACGGCAGCCTCGATTTCGCGCTCGCGCTCATCGCACCGGGCGCGGACATCCACGACATGGAAACGACGCCGCTCTTCGATTCCGACGTCGCGGTGATCGCGCGGCGCGGTCATCCGCTCGCACGTTCGCGCGCACTGGCCGACTTGCAGAACGCCGAATGGGTCAGCACACGCCAGCGCGGCGGCGGCGCGCCGGCCAACAAGCTATCGGCGCTCTTCGAGCACGCGAAGCTCGCGCCGCCGCGCATCGCCGCGACGACCGAAGCGGTCTTCGACACGCTGCATTGCCTTGCGTCGAGCGATTATCTCGGGCTCGAACCCGCGAGCCTCGCCGGACATCCGTTCTTTCGCGAGCACGTCGAGATCGTGCCGATCGCCGAACGTGCCGGTAGAACGCCCGTCTGCCTGCTGCGCCGCGCGGGCGTGCCGCTCACGCCCGCCGCGCAGGAACTCGCGACGATGGCCGTGTCGTACGCCCGGATGCTGCCGACTCAACGCGATGCGTGACGCGCATGCGAGCCTTTGGACTTCGCGGCCGCGTTCCTGCGGCGCGTCGCCCAGCCCTTCTTCGCGGCTGCCGAGCGATCCGCCGCCGAGCGCCGGCTCGCGACTGCATGCGTCTGCCGCGACAGCGACTTGTGCGAAGCGGCCTTGGTGCTTTCGCGCTTGAGCACGCGCGTGGACGTTGCCGAGCGCTTCGCCTTCGACTCCGTGCTCGGGCTCTTCTTCGTCCGATGCGCGGCCTTGGTGTCCTGCGCGGCCTTCTTGCGTGTCGCCTCGGACGCCGTGCCCTTCTTCGGCGGCTTCATCTTCACGCCTGAGCGACGCGCCTCGGACAAACCGATGGCGATGGCCTGCTTCGCCGATTTCGCGCCGTGCTTGCCCTCGCGAACGTGATCGATCTGCTCCTTCACGAATGCGCCGGCTTGCGTGCTCGGGGACTTGCCTTCGCGTTTGGCTTTCGCCGCGCGCTCGAGAGTTTTCTTTTCGGGCATGTCGGACCTCCTTGGTGAAGTGGACTTGCCCTGACGAAGCGAGCAACGTGCGTGCCCGCCTCGCCCGAAAACCTTATTGCGTAAGACGCAGCACGCCGAGATTGCCCGCGATCTGCTGGAAGATCTGATTGAGCGTCGTGTTGCTCGGCGCGTGATAGTAGTTGCCGGGGCTCGCGCAGTTCTGCATCGTCGTCTGCGCGCTCACGCTGGCCGTATCCGTTCCGTAAGTGCCGAACGTAATCGAATAGATGATGATGCCGTCCTGCTTCATCGCCGAGCACACCGCGAGCTGGTACGTATTGATGTCGTCGACGGAGCCCATCGAGCCGGGGCCTTTGGGGAACACCGTGCTCGACGTCAGATCCGCGCGGCCCACGCCCGACAATCCGTTGAATGCCTGCGGCGGCATGAAGCCCGTCGATCCGCCCGGATCGTTCTCGCCGTCCGTCAGCACGATGACCACGCGCTGCAAGCCCTGCGTCGTCTCCGGGCGCGGCAAGGACGTGTCGGTCGAAATGAAGCCGTTGCCCGCGCCCGCCACATTGTCCGACCACGACGACTTCAGCATGCGCCAGCCCCACAGGAGACCGGTCGGGATCAGCGTCGAGCCGGCCGCCTTCATGTTGGTGATGGCGGTCGTCAGATCGCTCTGGCTCTTCGTGAGGAAGAGCGCAGCCGCGATGTTGCACGGACCGTTGGTGCCGTAGTTGGTATTGCCGTTCTGATCGTAGGTCGTGGTCGAAGTCGAATTGCTGCTCGAATTGACGTACCACTGGTCGTAAATCGCGGGCGGCGTTGCGCCCGAGTATGTCGTACCGCACGAAGTCGTCACGCTGCCGCTCGTGAGATACGTGAGCGGCGCGCCGACCGTGACGGTCGGGTTGCTGTTGATCGTGCAGGTGGTGATCTTGTTCTTCGTCGATTTGGTGTACGTGTAGACCGAGAAGCTGTTCTTCGGCACGTTCCAGAAGAAGGGCCTGAAGTTCGGCGACGACGCCGGCTCGTAGGCCTCCGCGCGCAGGTTGCCGCCCGCGTCGCGCGGCTCGACCGCGCAGCCGCCCCAGCCCGAACCCTTCCAGTTCTTGCTGGCGGTCATCGACATATGCTGGGCGTTGTAGTTGTCGAACAGCGGCGTGATCCACTTGCCGGTGGGCTGCAACGCATTCTTGACGTTGACCATCGTCGTGAACGGCACGAGGCCGACATACGAATCGGTCGTGGACGACTGGAAGATGCTGGTGACGAGATTCTGCGCGGCCGCGCGCAAGCCCGTGATCTTCGTGCCCGCCGTGTAGTCCTTGGTGTTCGCGTAGTCGGACATCGAGCCGGTATTGTCGAGCACCATCACCAGTTCGAGCGTGCTCTTGGGCAGGCGCAGCGCCGCGTTGCTCGCGCTGACGGTCGCCGTGTCGGGATTGGTCTGGTTGTTGCCGCTGTCGGAACCCGTGTCCGTTTTGGCCTTGCCGAAGAAGACCGGCGCGAGCAGCGGCATCGAGCCGGATGCCGAGAGCTTGATGGTCTGCCCCGTCGCGGGCGCGCCCGTCACCGACGCCGAGAAATTCGCGTTGGGCATGTTCAGCGCCAGATAGCCGGACGGCATGTTGACGTCGTAGAACGCGCGAGCGTCGGTCTTCCAGTTGGCGAGATCGGCGGGCTTGGTGGTGTCGTAGTGCGCGAGATCCGCGCCCGCGGAGAGCGTCGCGACGTCGAGCGCCATCTGCATGCGCGCCTGCGTCATTTCGTAGTGGATCGAGTCGATGGCCATGCACATCGAGCCGATCATCATGCTCGCGCAGATCGCGAACATCATCGTGACGGCGCCCTCGTCGCCGCACACCAGATTGCGCGCGCTGCGCGCGCTCAGAGGGCCGTGCTGCTTTCGCATTGCGATGTCGACAAGGTCGAGGATGGGTTCGAGAGCGCCAGCACCTGCCCGTTGCGCGGACGAACGAAGACGCGCTCGTAGATCGTCGTCTCGCCCGGTGCGCTGCGCCAGAACGGCGCGGTCATCGAGAACGGCGTGTAACGGTAGAAGACTTCGATCGCCACCGCCGAATCGCCGTAGCGGAACGGCCAGTTGCTCGGCACAACCTTCGTCGCCGTGACGCTCGACGTCATGCCTGTCGGCTGCCATTTCGGCTTCGCGCTCCACATGATCGCCGGCGTGCCCTTGGTCTGCGCGAGCGTTCCGCCCATCTGCGTGCAATTGCAGTTCACATTCTGGTCGCAGATCGCCGTGATGATGACGCCGCCCTTGCTGTCGAGCGTGTTCGGCTGCGCGAGCGTGACCGCCGCCGCCCAGATCGACGTGAGGCTGTTCGCGTTGGTCGCGTTGTTCTTGTCCGACGTGTCGTCGATGACGTTGCTCATCTGGCCGATCGAATCCGCGAGCGTGAACGCCGTATGCTCGACGAGACTCACGGCGCGCATGTACAGATACAGCTCGGTGAAGCCGAGCAGGATCAGCAGCATCACGGGCACGACGATCACGAATTCGATCGTCACGGCGCCGCGCTCCGAGCGCATGAGCCGTTTCGACACCGAGCGCGCGCGTCGCGTGACGGCCGCCGCGAACAGGGATCGCATCGTTGCGCTGACGGGCTTCATTTTTCGTTTTGCACGAGATAGTTGCGTTGGAAGGTCATCGAGTTGATGCCGAAGAGCTTCGGAATGCCCGAGAAGGTCGGCATCGTCACCGTGATCTGGTAGAGCACGACATCGCCGAAGCCGCCCATCGTGTCCTCGTAGTTGCCTGCGGAAATATCGTTGTACGAGTCGTACGCGTAGGTCTTGATATCGACGGTGCCGTTGATGTTCTTCCAGCCGCCGAGAATGTTGTTGACGATGCGCGCCGCCTCCTGGCTGCGCGTGCCGCTCGACGGATCGGTCGTCGTGAGCCCCGCGCGCGAGGCCTGCTGCGCCGCGTATTGCACGGAGGCGTCGACGATCATGTCGAGCGCGACTTCGACCGTGCCGAGAATCAGGATGAACAGCACCGGCGCGACGATCGCGAACTCGATCGCCGATACGCCGCGCTCGTCGCGCGCGATGCGCTTCCAGAAGCGGCGGTTTCCGAGCGACCGCGCGCGCAAGATCATTTCACGCTCGCCGTCTGGACCTTGGGCGTCGCGATCGCGGAGACGGCGACGCTCTTCGACGGCTGCGCGCTCGTCTGTCCGTCGCGCTCGCGCTGCAGTTCGTAGTAACGCAGGTTGTCGCGCACCGACGCCTTCGGCAAATCGCGCGACAGGATCGCGGCGGCGGCTTCATCGTTGCCGAGCAGGCCGTACGCGAGCGCGAGATTCTGGCGCGCTTGCGGCGGCGCGGCGGGAAAGCGCGTCACGTCGAGCAGCACGTTCGCGCCCTGACGCGGATCGCCCGACAGCGTGAGCGAAAGACCGAGATTCAGCGACAGCATCGGATCGCCCGGATTCGCGATCAGCGCTTCGCGCAGCAGCGCTTGCGCGCGCGCGTGATCGCCGGAGAGATCGAGCGCCGCGCCGAGGCCCGCGCAGGCGAGCGGATCGTTCGGCGTGATCGCGAGCACGCGATGATACGTCGCGATGGCGTCGGCGAAACGTCGTTGATGAATCGCCACGCGCGCGATGCCGATGAGCGGCGGCGTCGCCTTCGGATCGATCTGGCTCGCGCGCTGATAGTAGACGCCCGCGCGCGTGAAATCGCCGACGCCGTACAGCGTGTTGCCGAGACCCGTCAGGCCGGGCACGG
Source organism: Caballeronia sp. LZ028 (assembly GCF_031451415.1). Classification (NCBI taxonomy): domain Bacteria; kingdom Pseudomonadati; phylum Pseudomonadota; class Betaproteobacteria; order Burkholderiales; family Burkholderiaceae; genus Caballeronia; species Caballeronia sp. LZ028. The sequence goes on from NZ_JARUXN010000004.1 coordinate 1,093,606, forward strand.
ACTTCGGATCGGCCTGCACGATCTTCTCGTACAGCGAAGTCGCGAGCTCGAAGTTGTTCGATTGGAGCGCCGTGTCGGCGATGCGCAGTTCGCTCATCGTGCTCGGCGCGGAGTTGCGCAGCACGGGGCGCGTTTCGGTCACCTGGCGCACGGTGGTCGTGCAGCCGGTGGCGGCCAGCATGAGTGCGAGCATGGAGGCGAGTGCCGCGATACGCGCGGTGCGTTGGATGGATGGCTTCATTTATTTCCCGCGATGAACGCAAGCAACTGAATGACGGCAGGGCCCGCCGCGATCGAGATGATGGCGGGCAGAATGAACAGCATCATCGGCACGACCATCTTCGGCGCGAGCTTCGCGGCCTTCTCTTCGAGCGAGACGATATGCGCGAGACGCTCGGTGCGCGACAGCGTGCGCAGCGCCTGCGTGATGGGCGTGCCGTAGCGCATCGACTGCGTGAGCGTCGAGATGAGCGCGCGAATCGACGGCAGATCGATGCGCTCGGCGAGATTGTTGAGCGCGCGCGTGCTGTCGCCGGATAGCTTGAGCTCGTCGGCGGCGAGCGCGAATTCGTCGGAGAGCGGCGGGCAGATCGTCTTCAGCTCGTTGGCCACGCGCCGGATCGACACGCCCAGGCTGTTGCCCGCGTTCGTGCAAATGACGAGCAGATCGAGCGCATCGGGCAGGCAGCCGGCCATCTTCTTGCGGCGGCGCGACGCCCGGAACGCGACCACGTACTCCGGCAGGATCATGCCGACGATGAACACCATCAGCATCGCGATGCCGCGTGCGGCCGGATACGCGCCGACCATCGGAATGCGCGAGCCGAGCATCACGGTGGCCGCCGCGCAGGCGAGCCCGCAGAAGAATTTCACCGCGAGCAGGATCGACACCGCGAGGTTGCTGCGATAGCCGCTGCGCACCATTTCCTTCTGCAGCTTGAGCCGATATTTCGCATCGAAGAACGGGATCTTGTCGCCGATGCGCGCGAGCCGGCGCATCACGCGCTCGCCGCGCGTCATCGTATCGCCGCCGTCGTCCGTCGCGACGTTGTCGGAGCGGTGCGTGGCCGCGGCCATGCGCGCGCGCTCCGCGATGCGCCCGCGCGTGCCGCCGTGCTTGGTCATCCACCAGATGGCGAGCGCGGCGAACAGGCCGAACAGCATCAGCAGATTGATGAGCGTTTCGAACTGGTTCTGATTCATCGCGAGGTATCGAGTTTCGACATCTTGCCGATCACGATCAGGCCCACGACGATGGAAATCACGCCGAACGTGAGCACGTTGTTACCTGAATCGGTGTTGAACAGCACCATCAGATAGTCGCGGTTGAGCGCGTACATCGATCCCATGATGACAACCGGAATCGCCGCGAGAATCTTCGTCGTGATGCGCGCCTCGCCCGTCAGCGCCTTGGTTTTCTGGCGAATCTCGCGGCGCGTGCGAACGATGCCCGACAGGTTTTCCAATGTCTCGCCGAGCTGGCCGCCGGTTTCGCGCTGCAGCAGCAGACATACGCAGAAGAACGAAAAATCCGCGATCTCGATGCGCCGCATCGCCACCGCGAGCACTTCTTCCAGATCGAGTCCGACCTGCAGCGAATCGGCCATCAATTGGAACTCGCTCTTGAGCGGCTCGCGGCATTCGCTCGCCGCGCTGCCGATCACCTGCGTCACGGGCACGCCCGCACGCACCGCGCGCACGATCATGTCGATGACGTCGGGGAAGCCGTCGAGAAAGCGCTTGCGAAAACGCTCGACGAGAAAGCGGTACGACTGGGTCAGCGCGAGCGCCGGCAGGCCGATCGACACGAGCGGCGGCAGAAAATCCGGCATCGGAGCGAAACGGTTGACGATGACGGCGACGAGCTCGCCCGCGAGCGTCGCGACGATCACGATACGAAGGCCGTTCGCGCCCGCGACCGTGCGCAGGCGCGCGAGGCGCGGCCCGGTCCAGCGCGTGAAAGCGTTCTCGTGGCGATTGACGTGGAAGATGTCGAGATCGTGCTTGCTGGCCTTCGCCACGTTCGCGCCGCGCCCGGCGAACGATGTCTGCATGCGTTGGCGGATGCGCGACGGCGGCTGATTGTTGCGCATGTCCTGCACGATGACGACCATCACGCCGAACAGCATCACGCAGACGAACGAAGCGACGGTGATGAGATTGACGAGGTTCATGGCTTCATCGCTTCCAGAAGCGCATCTTCGAGGCCGTAGTACGCGGCGCGCTGCGCGAAGGCCGGACGCACGGCGGCGGTTTCGAAGACGCCCTTCACTTCTTCGCTGTAGGCGCTCGCGTCGTAGCGGAACGTGAACAGATCCTGCGTGATGATGACGTCGCCCTCCATGCCGACGAGCTCGGTGATGCGCGTCACGCGCCGCATGCCGTCGCGCATGCGCTCGATCTGCACGATGAAATGCACGGCGCTCGCAATTTGCCGGCGGATCGACAAGAGCGGCAGGTTGCCGTTCGCCATCATCACCATCGATTCGAGACGCGTGATGCCGTCGCGCGGCGTGTTCGCGTGGATCGTGGTCATCGAACCGTCGTGGCCGGTATTCATCGCCTGCAGCACGTCGAACGCTTCGGGGCCGCGCGTTTCGCCGAGGATGATGCGGTCCGGGCGCATCCGCAGCGCATTGCGCACGAGATCGCGCTGCGTCACGGCGCCGAGACCTTCGGCATTCTCCGGCCGCGTCTCCAGACTCACGACGTGCGGCTGCACGAGTTGCAGTTCGGCCGCATCCTCGATCGTCACCGTGCGCTCGCCGTGACCGATGAAATGAGACAGCGCGTTGAGCAGCGTCGTCTTGCCCGACCCGGTGCCGCCCGACACGATGATGTTGAGGCGGCATGTGCTCGCGAGCTTGAGCACGGTCGCCATTTGCGCGGACAGGTTGCCCTGCGTCGCCATGCGATGCAGCGTGATGTTGCGCTTCGAGAACTTGCGGATGGAGATCGACGCGCCGTGGATCGCGAGCGGCGGCAGCACGACGTTTACCCGGCTGCCGTCGGCGAGACGCGCATCGACCATCGGACTGCTTTCGTCGACACGACGTCCGACGCCCGCCGCGATGCGCTGCGCGACGTTGACGACGTGCGCGTTGTCGCGGAACTTGCAGTTGGTCAGTTCGAGCCGGCCGTGCCGCTCGACCCAGACCTGATCGGGACCGTTGACGAGCACGTCGGTGATGGTTTCATCGGCGAGCAAGGGTTCGATCGGGCCGAGACCGAACATGTCGTTCAGCAGCTCGCCGACGATCTGCACCTGCTCCGCGATCGTGACGTTCAGGCGCTCGCGCTCCGCGACATCGAGCACCAGCGTTTCGACCGCAGGCTTCATCTGCTCGCGCGTCTTGCCGACGGCCGCCGACGGATTCATCGCCGCGAAGACGCCCGCGCGGATCGTCTTGAAGAGGTCGGAGCGCACGAGCGCTTCGTTGCCGTCCGGCTGCTGCGAGCGCACGGGCGCAGGCGCGGACGCGGCGGCCTGCTTCTCGACGAGCGAAAGCGGCGGCGCCTCACCTTGCGGCTGTCCGTTCGCGCCGTCGCGGGAATCGGACGGCGGCTCCGCGCGCACCTGCTTTTGCCCGAACATCACGCCCTCCGGAGCTTGAACTTGCTCAGGAACGAGCGCTCGACCGTCGCGTGCTGGCCGGTGAGGTCATTGGCGATGCGCGCGATAGTCTGCGTGAAGCCGTTCTGCGCGCGCTCGACCGGCGCTTCGCCAAGGTTCTCGGCGGTCGCGAGCGCTTTCGGCTCGAACTGCACTTCGTGCAGCACGGTGCGGCCGATCGCCGTCATGAAATCCGTTTGCTGCACCTTCCCTGCGGCCGCCGCGTTCGGATTGTTGAGCACCACGGAAGTCGGCGGATTGTTGTCGCGATCCTCGATGTAGCGCAGCATGCGGATCGTCTCGCGCGTCGCATGCACCGAGCGGTCCGCGACGAGATACACGCGCGACGCGTGATCGAAGGCTTCGGCGGCGAGCGGGCCGTTCGGATCGCCGATATCGAGAATCACGTAATGGAAGCTGTCGCACAAGAGCTCGACGACGCGGCGCAGCGCGCCCGGCTCGAACTGCTTCGTCGTGCCGTAGTCGATATCCGCCGACAGGATGAACAGGCGGCTGCCGTTCGAGACCAGCGTGCGTTCGACATATTGCGGATCGAGACGATGCACGTTCTGCAGCACGTCGACGAGGCCGTTGTTGCTCTGCGTGCCGAGCATGCTGTTGGCGGCGCCGCCGCACATCTTCAGGTCCACGTACGCCACGCGGCGATGCGTGTCCTCGGCGAGATAACGCGCGAGATTGAGCGCGAGCGTCGTCACGCCGACGCCGCCGCGCGCGCCCGCGAACGCGATGGTCTTGCCGGCGCGCGCGAGCGTCACCGGGCTCACCTTGCCCTCGGAGACGTTGACGGTGCGCTTGAGCAGCTCGACCGTCAGCGGCTTGACGAGATAGTCGCGCACGCCGATCTTGAGCAGGCTGCGGAACAGGCCGACGTCGTTGCGCTCCCCGATCGCGACCACCTGCACCGAGGGCTCGCACACTTCCGCGAGACGGCCGAGGTCGGAGAGCGGCATCACCGATCCTTCCAGATCGACGAGCAGAAAGAGCGGCGATCGCTCGATCTTCGACAGATGCGCGATGGCGTCGTCCACGTTGCCGACGGCGATGTGAACGTGCGGCATCGCCTGTTCGAGCACGAAGCTCTTCAGGACCTGCTCGGTCTTGCGGTCCGCCACGAACGCGATGAAGTCGGCGATCCGGACGCCCTGCTTGCCTTTGAAGAAGCTGATCTCGGTGGTGCTCATGTTCTCGGTCCGTGAAGGCGCTAGTTCGAATCGCGCGTCGACGACTTGTCGAGCTGGAGGACGTGGCCGGTTTCGTAGCGGCGCATCGCGCTGGCGGCGGTCGCGCCGTCGGCAGGGCCGAGCGGCTGCGGCGCGACGATATCGGCCGGATGCGCGAGCTGCGCCGCGAGATTCGTGTAGGTCGCGCAGCCCCATTGCATCGACGGGCGCTGCCTGCCGGCATCGGAGAGAACGGGCGGGCGCGAGAGCGCCGCGCAATCGGGCGGCACGGCGCCGGTGCCGTCATAGCCGATCACCGATTCGTTGGGCATGTTGCGCGGCGGGTGGAAACACCCGGACAGGCCGCACGCGAGCGCGAGCAGCACGGCGAGGGTCGAGACGCGGGTCGGGCGAAGTGCGAGTTTCATGGCTGGGCGCTCAGTAGACGTAGCCCGCCGCGCCGACGAGACGCGGTTCGGATGCGGACGGCTGCGCGCCCGCCTTGCGCTGGAAGCTGTATTCGACGTCGCTCGAAGGCGAGATCAGCGAATCGAGCGGCGAACGCAGCTTCGCGGGATCGGTCGGCTCGACGAGATACGGCGTCACCATGATGACCAGCTCGGTCTTGTTGTTCTGGTAATTCGACGACGAGAACAGCTTGCCGAGCACCGGAATCGAGCCGATGCCGGGAATCTGCGAAACGATGTCGGTGGTATTGCTCTGCAACAGCCCGCCGATCGCGAAGCTCTGGCCGCTCGCCAGCTCGACAGTCGTATCGGCGCGGCGCACCGAGAGGCCCGGCACGGTCACGCCGCCGGTCGTCACGCTCGCGGTCGAATCGATCTGGCTCACTTCCGGGCGCACCTTCAGGCTGATGCGGCGTTCGTTGAGCACGGTCGGCGTGAAGTCGAGCTTGACGCCGAACTGCTTGAATTCGACCGAGATCGCGCCGTTGGTCTGCGAGACGGGAATCGGAAACTCGCCGCCCGCGAGGAAGCTCGCGGTCTGGCCGGACATCGCGACGAGATTCGGCTCGGCGAGCACGGTGAGCAGGCCTTCCTGATTCAGTGCGTCGATGAGCGCGCGAATGTCCGTATTGCCCGCCTTGAAGCCCGCGAGAACCGAGAACGCGTTGTTGGACGGCAGGTTGATCGGATACACGACGCCGCCGTTCGAACCGACGATCGGCTGGCTCAGATTCTGGATCGCGCGGCCCGCGAAGAGCCCGCCGAGCCAGTTGCCCGAATTGCCGAGCGCCTGCCAGTTGATGCCGAGCTGCTGCGTCACGTTGCGGTCCACTTCCGTGATGCGCACGCGCAACTGCACCTGCAGCGGACGGTCCACCGTCAGGCGGTTGATGAGCACTTCCTTGTCGGCGAGAAACGGCGTCAGCGCCTGCACGATCGCATCGGCATCGCTGGAAGTCGGCACCTGGCCGGAGACGAGCAGCGAGCCCTGGCCCGAGCTCGTCTGCAGGTTCAGGTTCGGAAAGCGCGCGGCGAGCATGTTGCGCACCGAGAGCATGTCGCGCGCGACGACCACGGTGCGCTGAAGCAGCGTCTTGTTGCCCGGCCCGAGCACATACAAGGTCGTCGTGCCGTTCTTCTTGCCGAGCACGAACACGGTCTTGGGCGAAGGCACATGCACGTCCGCGATCGACGGGTCGGCCACGAACACCGAAGTCGCATCCTCGGGCAGGCGCAGCATCGTGCCCTTGCCCGCGTCGAGCGTAAGCGGGCCGAGCGTGACGGCGGCGTCCGCCGGCGCGGCGAGCGCGGTCCGCGCAGGCGCCCCGGCGCGCACGCGAGTCTGCTGCGCGAGCTGCATGGCGGGCGCCGCGTCATCGCCCGGCTTCGTGGACATGACCGGCTGCGCCGCCGCTACGGACCCCGCCAGCAGCGCGCCGGCGCACGCGAGCGCGATTCGTGCGTTCCGCACGGTTCGCGCGCTCCGTCTTTCGATGCTGCTGAAGTCCAACTGCGTTCTCATGAGATTCGATCCTGGCACTGTGCTGCCGTGACTTGATGCTGCTGCTCCATATCGGCGCCGCGTTCGGCCGCGGCGGACGATGCTCATCGGGCCGGCACGCTCGGAATCGGCGGCGCGGCGTCCGACGATCCGCCGACCTGCGCGACCGTCGCACCGGCTTCGCCCTTCTCCGATCCGCGATAGATCGTGACCGGACGCGCGGGCGCCGCCACGCGAACCGGCGCGCTGACCTGCGTCTGGCGCGAGCGCGGCAGATCGCGGACGGCGCGCGAGATGTCGCCGGCCCAGATCGGCGCGTGCTGCGCGGACGATGCAGGCGCCGCCGCAGTCGCCGATGCGTTCGGATCGCGCTTGTCGGTCGCGAAGCTGCGCAGCGCGAGCGAAAGGGAACCGAGGCGCGCCGCCACGGCGACGACCTCGCCCATGCGCGGCGTCACTTCGAGCGTCACGGTGCGGGCGCGCGCGATGGGCTCGCTGCTGTCGCCGTTGTTCTTGGGCCGCTTGATCTCCGAGCCGACGGCCAGCACGCGTACGTGCTCGACCACGGTTTCGCTCGATACGGCCATGTCCGGCGAATCGGTGCGGCGCTCCATTTGCTGCGTCAGCAACAGATCGACGTAATCGCCCGGCTGAATCAGACCTGCGTTGCCGGAGACGTCATCGACCGCGACGGACACGGCGCGCATGTCGGGCTTGAGCGTCGCGGCGAGAAAGCCGGGTGCGTTCGGCAAAAAGACATCGGCCGCGGTCAGCACCGCGCCGCTCGCGGCCGGATGGCGCAGCAGCGCGCCCTTCAGGTCGGGCGCGTTCTGCGCGCCCGAAATGATCGCGTTGGGCGGAATCTGGTTGGCGGGCATCGCCTTCCACGCGAGGTCTTCGTCGCGCAGAAGCAGGCCTTGGGGCAGATCAGCGGCGCTCACCTGCACCTTCTCGGTCGTCACGGGCTGATTGGCCGGGCGCGAAGCGCTCGCGACCACGACGCGCACGATGAGCGCGATGAGCAGCGCGCCGATCAGAAGCATGGCGAACTTGATGATGTTGGACATGAGCGCGCCGTCCTATCGGATCGCAAAGAAAGGCATGAGCGCCGGCAGCACGATCACGAGACCGCCGCCGAGCGCGAGGGCCACGCCGTACGGAACGCCGCGCGCGCCGGAGAACATCGCGAGCGCTTTCATGGGCATGAACCGTTGCACGGGGTCCATGTGGCGCGTCGCGAGGCTGATGAGGGACACGACGGTCCCGATCACGGAAATCAGGGTTAAGGCGGGCAAGGACAAAGCGAGTCCGGCCCAGAGAAAAATCACGGAGGCGAGTTTCGCATCGCCTCCGCCCAGCATTTTCGCCGCGAACAGCACGGCGCAGACCAGGAATACGCCAATCGCGAGCAGCAGATGCACGATGACATCGTCGACCGGCATGCGGCGCGCCAGCGCGTCGGCAAAGAAGAGCGCCCCGACGACCAGCACGATTTTGGTCGGCAGGCGTCGGGAGCGCACGTCGATGACCGCGAGCCAGAGCAGCACGCAGAGCACGATCAGGCGGATGGCAAGAGACAAGAGCTGCACGTTGGTCTCGTTGTTGTGTGGGCCGGCGCTTGTTAGTTCGCGCTGCTTTGTGCCGTCGTGACCTTGTCGAACAGGGTCGAGAACATCGTTCCGACACTGGTGCTGAACGTGCTCGCCATCGCGCCGAGCGCCAGCACGACGATGCCGGCCAGGACTGCATACTCCATCGCGCTGACGCCGCGCTCGTCGCGCACGAATGCCTTCATCAGTTTGCGCATTTTTCTTTCCTTCAAGGGTTTAGGTAGGTGTGGACCCGGCAAAAGGAATACCGGGCAGGACCCATCCTAGCCATTTTGGGAAGGAATAACTTCGCGAATTAAAGCCTGAAATGGCCTCTTTCCGAGGTTTAGAAAAACGATGCGCGCGCCCTTTGTCGGCAACAATCCGAAATACTTTAGAGAGTGAATTTTTTCTTTTTTTATTTTTAACCAATCGACAAGACGGGCGCCCTATCGTTTTAAGCAGATCCCGCAAACTTTAGAGAAACCGTTTACTGATGTCTGGCGAAATGCGCTCGTAAGAAACGGCTCGACAAAACCTGAGCGATCCGGAGCCAGGCGCGCGGCGCAGCGCGAACCGCGCCGCCGCGAAAACGCAAGATTACCTTTTATTACCTGCTTTTGTCACGCAGTTTGCGCAACTCGCAAGATTATTATCCAGGGCCGCTCTTTCATGCCTTTCCATGCAAGCTTTATCCATCGCGCTTCTCGTCTTGTGGAAAAGAAGGCATGTCGATATCGCTGCTTGCCGAGCGGAAATTATCGCGCGCTTCTTGCGCGAGCTTTTCATAACGCTTGCGAAAAACCGTGAGTTCCTTTTCATCGAGCTCTTCGAGATCGAGCAGCGCGTTATGCGCCTTGTCGATTGCGCGAATCAGTTCGTCGAGCTTGATCTGCATCGCTGCGGTGTCGCGGTTCTGCGTGTTCTGGATCAAGAACACCATCAGGAAAGTGACGATCGTCGTCGACGTATTGATGACGAGCTGCCATGTATCGCTGAAGTGAAAGAGCGGTCCCGAGACGGCCCAGACGATCACGAGCACCACGGCGATGACGAAGGTCGATGCGCGGCCCGCTAATTGCGCGAGCGCATTCGAGAACCTGAGAAACCACGAAGTCTTCATTCGGCGTCTCTGAGCTTGAGGATCTGCTACGGGGCGCGGCTAGAATACCGCTTGTGAACACGAAGCCCAAACCCATCGATTTCTACGCGCCGTCCGAGATCGTCGCGCAACGCCTGATCGGCGCGATCGTGACCGTCGACGGTATCGGCGGCCGCATCGTCGAAACGGAAGCGTACGACCGCGAAGATCCGGCCTCGCATAGCTTCTCCGGTCCGACGCCGCGCAATGCAGCCATGTTCGGGCCGCCCGCGCATGTCTATGTCTATCGCTCTTATGGCATTCACTGGTGCATGAATTTCGTGTGCCGCGAAGCCGGTCATGGCGCGGGCGTGCTGATTCGCGCGATCGAACCGCTCGTCGGCATCGATGAAATGCGCGAGCGGCGCGGCCTTGCGCCGATCAAACTGCTGTGCTCGGGACCGGGCCGCGTCGCGCAGGCGCTCGGCATCACGCACAAGAACAATGGCATGTCGCTGCTCGAAGCGCCGTTTCATATCGAGCCGCCCGAGGAAGAATGCGCGATCGTTCAAGGACCGCGCATCGGCATCAGCAAGGCGATGGACGTGCCGTGGCGTTTCGGGCTTGCCGGTTCGAAATTCGTCAGCAAGCCCTTTCCGAAGGATTGACGCTTCAGTCAGCCGGACGCAGCTTCTTCACTTCATCGTCCGATGGCTGCACGCTCGCGCCATCGACATAACGGAAGGACGTCATCACGCCCTTGCCGTCTTTCAGCCCGGTTACGCCGACATACGCGCCCATCGTCGATTGATTGTCCTCCTTGCGATACGTGATCGGACCGAACGGCGTATCGACAGGCAAGCCCTTGAATGCGGCCGCGAGCTTGTCGGCGTCGGGCGAGCCCGCTTTCTTCAGGCCGTTCGCAATCGACATCATCGCCGTATAGCCGACGACCGAACCGAGGCGCGGATAGTCGTGATACTTCGCCTCGTAAGCGGCGACGAACTTCTTGTTCGCCGGCGTATCGATCGAATACCACGGATAACCCGTCACGATCCAGCCGACCGGCGCTTCCTTGCCGAGCGGATCGAGATAATCCGGCTCGCCCGTCAAAAGCGATACGACTGCGCGATTCTTGAACAGGCCGCGCGTATTGCCTTCACGCACGAACTTGCCGAGGTCCGCGCTGAAGAGCACGTTGAAGATGCCGTCGGGCTTTGCATCGGCGAGCGCTTGCGTGACCGCGCCGGCATCGATGTTGCCGAGCGGCGTCGCCTGCTCCGCGACGAACTCGACATCCGGCTGCGCGGCCTTCAGCAAGCGCTTGAACGTGGCCACCGCCGATTGCCCGTACTCGTAGTTCGGATAGACGAGCGCCCAGCGCTTCTTGCCGAGTTTCGCGGCTTCGGGCACGAGCATCGCGACCTGCATGTAAGTCGAAGGACGCAGCCGATATGTGTACTTGTTGCCGTCCTGCCAGACGATCTTGTCGGTGAGCGGCTCGGCTGCGAGGAAGAAGATGCGCCGTTGCTTGGCGAAGTCCGCGAGCGCGAGACCCGTATTCGACAGATAACCGCCGAACAGCAATTTCACCTGCTCGCGCGCGACGAGCTCTTGCGCGACGCGCACTGTATCGCCGGGATTGCCGTTGTCGTCGCGCGAGACGACTTCGAGCTTGTTGCCGTTGATGCCGCCCGCCGCGTTGATCTCGTCGAGCGCGAGATTCCAGCCGTTCTTGTACGGCATGAGAAACGCGGGCTGCGCCTTATAGCTATTGATCTCGCCGATCTTGATGGTGTCGGCGTGCGCGGCGAACGCCATGCCCGCTGCGATGGCCGCGATAGTGAAGCGCATTGGCGCCATTGAATCTTCTCCTCTCCGTTTGAATGATCGTTTAAACGCCGAGCAACTCGCGGCGCGCGGCATCGTCGCTCGCGAATGCGTGCATCGGGCCTTCATGGCGAATCTGCCCTTTTTCCAGCACATAAACGCGATCGCTGACGAGTTCCGCGAAATGCAGATTCTGTTCCGACAGCAGTATGGCGAGCCCTTCGCGCTTCAGTTCGAGAATCATATCGGCCATTTGTTCGACGATGACAGGCGCGACACCTTCCGATGGCTCATCGAGCAACACGAGGCGCGGATTGCCCATCAGTGTGCGCGATACGGTCAACATCTGCTGCTCGCCGCCGCTCATGCGGCTCGCGCGGCGATTGCGCATTTCGCCGAGATTCGGGAACACGCGAAAGAGCTTTTCGGGCGTCCACGATGGCGCATCTTCGCGCGGCGGCTGCCGACCCGTGTCGAGGTTCTCCATCACCGTGAGATCGCCGAACACGCGGCGATCTTCGGGCACGTAACCCAGCCCCTTGCGCGCGATGCGATGCGGCGCCATGCCCGCGATGTCTTCGCCCATGAACGACACCGCGCCCGATATGCGCGGCAGAAGACCCATGACGGCTTTCATCGTCGTGGACTTGCCCGCGCCGTTGCGGCCCATCAGCGCGACCACTTCGCCTCGTCCGACTTCGAAGCCGACATCGAACAGTATTTGCGCGCGGCCATGGAACGCATTCAACGCATCGACTTTGAGCAGCGTCATGACGATGCTCCCGCATTCAACGCCGCACGCGGCGCATACGATGCGCCCGTGCCGAGATAGACCTCGCGCACGCGGGCATCGTCGCGGATCGCTTCGGCATCGCCTTGTGCGATGAGACGTCCGCGCGCGAGCACGATCAGCTTGTCCGCATGTGAAAAGACCACGTCCATGCTGTGCTCCGTGAACAGCACGCCGATGTTGCGCTCTTTCGCTAGACGCGCGGTGAGCGTCATCAATTCATTGCGTTCCTGTGGCGCCATGCCAGCGGTCGGTTCGTCCATCAACAAGAGCTTCGGATGATTTGCAAGCGCGATAGCAAGCTCGACGCGCTTCACGTCGCCGTATGCGAGCACCGCGCAACTGCGGCGCGCATGCATCGCCATGCCGACGAGATCGAGCAACGCCATCGCTTCGTCTTCCCTCCACGATTCGACGCGCCCGAACAGCCTGTAGATGCGCCGCTCGCGCGAAAGCAATGCCATCTGCACGTTTTCGAGTACGGTCATCGAATTGAAGGTCGCGGCGATCTGAAACGTGCGCGCGACGCCACGCCGCCAGATATCGCGTGGACGCATGCCCGCGATATCGTGACCGTCGAAGCGGATCGCGCCGGAAGTCGGCTTGAGCTGACCGTTGATCATGTTGAAGCACGTCGATTTGCCCGCACCGTTCGGACCGATGAGCGCGAGCAATTGACCGGCTTCGAGATCGAATGAAACGTCGTCGACGGCGTGCACACCGTCGAACGACTTCGAGAGATGCGCGACGGATAGCAGGCTCATTGCGCCTCCCTGAAAAAGCGCTCGCGCACGAAACCCGCGATGCCTTGCGGAAACGCGATGACGAGCACGAGGATCGCCGCGCCGAGCAGCGCTTGCCAGTAGTCGGTCTGACGCGCGACGGCATCCTGCAGCCAGGTGAACACGCTCGCGCCGACGATCGGACCGGCAAGCGTCTGGATGCCGCCGAGCAGGACCATCACGAGGCCGTCGACGGAGCGGCCCACGCTGATCGCTTCCGGCGAGATGTTGCCCTTCGAGAACGCATAGAGCGAACCCGCGAGCCCGCACACGAGCGCCGCGACGATGAACGCGGCCCACTGCACGCGCGCGACGTTCACGCCGATCGCTTCGGCGCGCAACGGCGAATCGCGACCGGCGCGCATCGCGAGACCGAGCGGCGAGAAAAGCATGCGCCGCAAAAGCCATACGCCGATGACGGCGAAGAAGAGCGTGAGGTAGTAGAACGCGACGGGAGACGATAGCCACGGCGACGGCCAGATGCCCAATATGCCGTTGCTGCCGCCCGTCACGGCATCCCATTGAAAGACGACGGACCAGACGATCTGCGCGAACGCGAGCGTGAGCATCGCGAGATACACGCCCGATAAGCGCACGCAAAACCAGCCGAACACGATCGCGCCGATGCCCGCAATCAGCGGCCCGAGCACGAGCGCGGCTTCCATTGGTAACGCGAATACCTTGAGAAACAGCGCCGCGCCGTATGCGCCGAGGCCGAAGTACGCCGCATGACCGAACGAGTGCATGCCGCCCGGTCCCATGATGAAGTGCAGGCTCGCGGCGAACAGCACCGCGATCATGATCTCGACGAACAGCACGGGCATGTACGGAAACGCAACGGCGGCGAGCGGCGCGAGCGCAAGCGCGATCACGGCGATGAACGCCGCGATCCTCATGTTTCGCGTGGCGGGTAGCAAAGGCCGGTCGGCGGGCGCGGCGGAACGTGCGATCGTCTGCGGACGGCCGAAGAGTCCCCACGGACGCAGCACGAGCACGACCGCCATTACGACGAACTCGGCGACGAGCGTGAACTTCGACAGCGAGAAGCCGACGCCCATGATCGTTATGTTCCCGATGCCGATGCACATCGCCTTGATTTCGGCGATCAATAGCGCGGCGACGAACGCGCCCGGAATCGAGCCCATGCCGCCGACCACGACGACGACGAACGCATTGCCGATGGTCTCGATATCGAGCGAAAGATTCGCCGACATGCGCGGCACCTGCAGCGCGCCGCCGAGTCCCGCAAGCATCGCGCCGACGAAGAACACGCCGGTAAAGAGCCACGCCTGATTGACGCCGAGCGCGCCGAGCATCTCGCGATCCGCGCTCGCCGCGCGCACGAGCGTGCCCCAGCGCGTGCGCGTGAGCGCATACCAGAGCATGAACAGCACAAGCGGGCCGATGACGATCAGCGCGAGGTCATAGGTGGGCAACGCATGACCGAGCAGTTGCACCGCGCCTTCGAGATGCGGTGCGCGCGGGCCGAACAGATCTTCCGGTCCCCAAAGCCACAGCGCCGCATCGCGAATGATGAGCACGAGCGCGAACGTGGCAAGCAGATGAAACAACTCCGGCGCGCGATAGATGCGCCTCAGCACGCTCACTTCTATTACTGCGCCGATCGCGCCGACCAATAGCGCGGCGCCCGCGATCGACGTCCAGAACCCCGCGACGCTTTCGCCGAAGCGGCTCGCCAGGCTGTACGCGACATACACGCCGAGCATATAGAGCGAGCCGTGCGCGAAGTTGACGATGCGCGTGACGCCGAAGATCAGCGACAGTCCCGAAGCGACGAGAAAGAGCGCAGAAGCATCGGCGAGGCCGTTGACGAGTTGAACGAGCAGGTTGGAGAGCATCGGCTCTGTGAGCATTTCGGCGGAAAGAGCCGACATTATCGATGAATTGCGCAACCTTCTCGTGGCGCGACAGAAACATCCCGCGTGAAAACCACTGGAAAAAACGTATTGACGGCGTTTATGTCTCGTATATGCTCGCTGAAGGGCAATTGTCGGCATGGGCAATCGCTCTGCAAATCCACTCGACCAACGAGTCTTATCGTGAAAGTCCAAAGCCCTCTGGCACGCAGGAGCCATCACTCCCGCGCCGATCGCTGCGGCAAGCTTCCCGATCGCCGCTTCCTGTCGGTTCTGACCGTCCTCTCCCGCCGCTGCGTGCGGCGTCGCAACGCGATTTCCGCGCGCGCGTTCATCGCCGTGCATTGCGTCGGCGCGGCTTCGCTGCTGCCGTAGCGCCTCCTCTCGTTTTCTTCTCCATCAGTTGTTGGTCCGCGCGCGTGCGCCCGCACGCGTGAACGCGCGCGTCCTGCTTCTTCGCGCATTCGCGATGCATCGCGAAGGCCGTGGACGCGTGCGCCCTATCGAAACGTGAGAACGAACATGGAACGCATCGACGAATTCCTGCGAAAACATCGCATCACCGAAGTTGAAGCGATCATTCCCGACATGGCCGGCACCGCGCGCGGCAAGATCATTCCGCGCAGCAAGTTCGAATCGGGCGAAGCGATGCGCCTGCCGCAAGCCGTGATGATCCAGACCGTGACGGGCGACTATCCCGTCGATGGCAGCTTCACCGGCGTCACCGATCCCGACATGGTCTGCGTGCCCGATCCCGCGACGATCCGCCTGATTCCGTGGGCCACCGATCCGACCGCGCAAGTCATCCACGATTGCGTGCATTTCGACGGCACGCCTGTCGCCATTTCGCCGCGTCGCGTGCTGCGCGAAGTGCTTCATAAATTCGCCGCCA
The DNA here is from genome assembly GCF_031451415.1 of Caballeronia sp. LZ028. Lineage (NCBI taxonomy): Bacteria > Pseudomonadati > Pseudomonadota > Betaproteobacteria > Burkholderiales > Burkholderiaceae > Caballeronia > Caballeronia sp. LZ028. The sequence goes on from NZ_JARUXN010000004.1 coordinate 1,109,209, forward strand.
AGGGCTGGCGGCCTGTCGTCGCGCCCGAACTCGAGTTCTTTCTCGTCGATATGAATCGCGATCCCGATCTGCCATTGCAACCGCCGGTGGGCAGAACCGGGCGCGCGGAAACGGGGCGTCAGGCGTACTCGATCGATGCCGTCAACGAGTTCGATCCGCTTTTCGAAGACATCTATGAATACTGCGAGATGCAGGAGCTCGAAGTGGATACGCTGATTCACGAAGTGGGCGCGGCGCAGATGGAAATCAACTTTCTGCATGGCGATCCGCTCAATCTCGCGGACCGCGTGTTTCTTTTCAAGCGCACGGTGCGCGAGGCCGCGCTGCGCCACAAGATGTACGCGACCTTCATGGCGAAGCCGATGGAAAACGAACCCGGTTCGGCGATGCATGTGCATCAGAGCCTCGTCGATGAAGAGACCGGCCGCAATCTCTTCACCAATCGCGAAGGCGAACCGACGGGGCTCTTCTATAGCTACATCGCGGGCTTGCAGAAATACACGCCCGCGCTCATGCCGATCTTCGCGCCGTATATCAACTCTTATCGCAGGCTATCGCGCTTCATGGCCGCGCCGATCAATGTGCAATGGGGCTATGACAACCGCACCGTCGGCTTTCGCGTGCCGCACTCGTCGCCGCAGGCACGACGCATCGAGAATCGCATTCCGGGCGTCGATTGCAATCCGTATCTCGCGATTGCCGCCACGCTCGCCGCGGGTTATCTCGGCATGACGCAACATCTCGAACCGACCGAACCGCTCGCGAGCGATGGTTATCGCCAGCCTTATCAATTGCCGCGCAATCTCGACGAAGGCCTCACGCTGATGGGCGCTTGCGAGCCGCTTGCCGAAATGTTCGGCGAGAAGTTCGTGCGCGCCTATCTCGCGCTGAAGGAAACCGAATACGAAGCGTTCTTCCGCGTGATCAGTTCGTGGGAACGCAAGCATCTGCTATTGCACGTTTGAAGGAGCCGACAACATGAACGATCGAATCGATTCGACGGCGCATTACCGCGCGCTCGACGCCGCGCATCATCTGCATCCGTTCTCCGATATGGGCGCGCTCAATCGCGCGGGCAGCCGCGTGATCGTGAAGGCCGAAGGCGTGTATCTGTGGGATTCGGAGGGAACGCGCATCATCGACGGCATGGCGGGCTTGTGGTGCGTGAACGTCGGCTATGGACGCCGCGAACTCGCCGATGCCGCACTGAAACAGATGCAGGAACTGCCTTACTACAACACCTTCTTCAAGACGACGCATCCGCCGATCATCGAGTTATCGGCGATGCTTGCCGATGTCGCGCCCGCGAAGTTCAATCGCTTTCTCTATTGCAACAGCGGATCGGAGGCCAACGATACGGCGCTGCGCGCCGTGCATCGCTATTGGGCCGTGCAAGGACAAACGAAAAAACGCTATGTCATCGCGCGAGCGAATGCGTATCACGGCTCGACGATCGCGGGCGCAACGCTCGGCGGCATGAGCTATATGCACGAGCAGATGCCATCGAAGATGGAGCATGTCGCGCATATCGATCAGCCTTACTGGTTCGGTGAAGGCGGCGCGATGAACGAAGAGGAATTCGGCATTGCGCGTGCGCGTCAGCTCGAAGATATGATCGTCGAACTCGGCGCGGAGAACGTCGCCGCTTTTATCGGCGAGCCTTTTCAGGGCGCGGGCGGCGTGATCTTTCCGCCATCGAGTTATTGGCCGGAGATCGCGCGCATCTGCCGCAAGCATGACGTGCTCTTGATCGCCGATGAAGTGATCGGCGGCTTCGGCCGCACAGGCGAGTGGTTCGCGCACGAGCACTTCGGCTTCGAGCCGGATGTCATCACGATCGCAAAAGGTCTTACGAGCGGCTATGTGCCGATGGGCGCCGTCGCGCTATCGGATCGCATCGCGAATGCAATCGTGAATGGCGGCGAATTCAATCACGGCTTCACGTATTCGGGGCATCCGGTCGCGGCTGCGGTGGCCGTGGCTAACCTCAAGTTGCTGCGAGACGAAGGCATCGTCGCGCGCGTAAAGCACGATGCGGGGCCGTACTTTCAAAAGCGATTGCGCGAAGCGTTAAGCGATCATGCGATCGTCGGTGAAATTGCGGGCACGGGGCTCGTCGCCGGCATTCAGCTTGCCGAAGATCGCGCGACGAAAAAGCGCTTTGCCAATGGCGACGATATCGGCACGATATGCCGCGACTTCTGTTTCGCGGGCAATCTCGTGATGCGCGCGAGTCACGATCGCATGCTGCTTTCGCCGCCGCTCGTCGTCACGCATGACGAGATCGACGAAATCGTCGATAAAGCTCGCGCCGCCATCGATGCGACCGCGCCCGCGATTACGCACGCCGCGTAGCAAAGTATTCCGCCGCCATGTGCCTAAACGCCGTGACGGCGGGATTGTCTTGATCGGCACGCCACGCCATGCTCATTTCGGCCTGAACGGCGTTGCCCGCAATTTCCCTGAACTCGACACTGTCGTAATGAAACCGTTGCGACGATGCGGGCAGAATCGATACGCCCAGCCCTGCACGCACGAGCGAAAGAATGGTCGGCGTCTGATCGATGTATTGCGTGAAGTGCGGCTTCACTTCATCGGCGACGAGCATGCTCATGATGCGGTCGTAGAAGTATTTGCCGTGCGTGGGCGAATGCATGATGAAGGGCTGCTCGTGCAACTGCGTGAGTTCGAGCCGGTCGAAACGGCACAGCGCGTGTCCCGCAGGCAATGCGACGATCATCGGCTCGCGGTCGACGAGAAGAAACTCCACTTTCTGCCGCGAAGGCAGCGGCCGCATGAAGCCGAGATCGATCGCGTTTGCCTCGAAGGCTTCGATCTGCGCGACGGAAATCATCTCGAGCAGCACGACGTCGATATCGGGCAAATCGCGCTTCGCAGCGACGAGCAGTTCGGGTATCAGCTCATAGCCCGCCGCGCCCGTGAAGCCAATGCGTACGCGCCCGGTCTTGCCCTTGCTCGCGCGCCTCACGGTGCTTTCGGCTTGCTCGGAAAGATTGAGCAGGCGCGTTGCATCGGCGAGAAACACGCGCCCTTCGGTCGTCAGCTTGACCGTGCGCCCGACGCGCTCGAACAGCTTCACGCCGAGGTTTTCTTCGAGCAGATGAATCTGTCTGGAAAGCGGCGGCTGCGTCATGTTGAGCAGCGCGGCCGCGCGCCTGAAGTTCAGTTCCGTCGCGGCCGCAACGAAGCAACGTACTTGTCCGAGATCGAGCATTCGTAATCGACGTTGAGGTGATGGCCGATCATTATATGTTCGCCCCGGACGCGTTCATGCGCGTGCGTCAGGTCGTGAGGCTGCCTTCGGGGCGCTGTCCCGCAAGAGCCTGAGCGAGACTCGCGAGCACCATCTCGCCCATCGCCGTGCGCGATTCGACCGTTGCGCTCGCGCGATGCGCCTGCAGCACGACGCGATCCATGCCGAACAATTCGGCCGGCACATTCGGCTCATCGACGAAAACATCCAGTCCCGCGCCCGCGATCACGCCACGCGACAGCGCTTCGACGAGATCGCTTTCCTTGACGAGCTTGCCGCGCGCGATGTTGATGAGATAACCGTCCTTGCCCAACGCATCGAGCACGGCCGCATTAACGATGCCCTTCGCTTTATCGGCTGCAGCGGCGAGCACGAGAATGTCGCTTTCGCGCGCAAGCGACAGCAGATCGGGCACGAAGCGATAGTCGATATCGTCCATCGCGCGTACATCGGTATAAGCGATCGGACAACCGAACGCGGCGGCGCGTTGCGCAATCGCGCGGCCCACCTTGCCGAGGCCCACGATGCCCACGCGCTTGCCGCTGAATCGGCGCGACAACGGAATCGCGCTCGGGCTCGGGTTGTTCACCCACTTGCCGGTCTTCACGAAATCGTTGCCGGGGCAGATCTCGCGCAGCGTGGTCAGGATGAGACCGATGGCGAGATCGGCAACATCTTCGGTCAACGCGCCGAACGTACCCGTCACCGGCAAACCGCGCGAGCGCGCGAATTCGAGGTCGACGGCATCGGTGCCGACGCCGTTCACCGCGATCACCTGCAATGCAGGCAAGCGTTCGATGAGATCGTTGGCGATGCCCGTATGTCCGCCGGTAATCACGCCGCGAATGGAAGCGCCGTGTTCGCGGATATACGCGTCCTTGTCTTCCTGCTCGAACAGCCGATGCATCGTATAAAGCGCATTCAGCTTTTCATTGATGGCCGGTACGAGGATGGGATTGAGTTGCAGAATGCTCGGCTTCAATTCGCGTGCTCCATGGTGTTCGTTGCGATGTGGAGCGGATCATGTCTGCTTTCGGCGATAACGTCCAATCCCAAAACGCTATCAATTGATCCACGAATCGACGCATTGCATGCCGCGCTTCGATCGATTCAATCCGGGAATCAGGTAATAGCAATAAAAGATTGGACGCTCTTGTCCACGCTCCCCACAATTCGAAGCATCGGAAGGCACATCGACAATAAAGCCTTGCACATAACATCGGAGACAACAGCGCAATGAACAACGCTGACGGCATCGTCGCTTCCTCGAAAGCGGAACCTGTTGCGGAGAAACACACGAAACACCGCTGGGTCGTGATGGGACTGATCTTCTGCATCTGGGCGATCGCGTGCGCGGATCGCGCCAACTTCGGCATCGCGCTGCCGTATCTGAAGAGGGAATATCACATCACCAATACCGAGGCCGGTCTCATCGTGAGCCTGTTCTCCTTCGCTTATGGCTTCGTGCAGATTCCCGTCGGCCTCCTCTACAAGCGACTCAGCGAAAAGACCACCGGCCTGCTGTTTTCCGTCTTCATGATTCTCACGTCGGTATTCACGGGATTGATGGGCACGACATCGTCGGTGTTTCTGCTGATGGCGTATCGCGTGGGTCTCGGCTTGTCGGAAGGACCGCTCGGCATCGGCTGCACCAACGTCATCAACCGATGGTTTCCCGCAAAGGAAAAAGGCACGGCCACCGGCCTGTGGATCGCCGCATCGAAGCTCGGGCCGCTGATCGTGCCGTCGGTGTGCATCGTCGTGATCCAGTTGTGGGGATGGCGCGAGATCTTCTATGTGTTCGCGGTGCCGGGCATTCTGCTCGCCGTCGTATGGATGTTCTTCGTGACGAACTCGCCCAGCGAGAATCGCTTCTGCTCGCCCGCCGAGCGCCGCTACATCGCCGATGAAACGACCGTCGGCAGCAACGGCGGCAAGTCGCTGTCGCGCGCGCGCATGACGCCGATGCCCCGGCTCGACGCTATCAATCGCACGAAGCGCGTGCCGCAGCTCGAAACGATTCGCCAGGTCTTCGGCTCGTGGAATATCTTCGGCATCGCGCTGGGCTATGGCTGCATGATCGGCATCAGCAACATCTTCATCTCGTGGATTCCCACTTATCTCGTGACAGTGAAGGGCTTCGCTTCGGTGAAGATGGGCTTCCTTGCATCGGCGCCTTTCATCGGCGCGGTGACGGGCAACATGCTCGGCGGCATCATCTCCGATCGTCTGCTTGGCGGACGCCGCAAACCGATGATGATGCTCGGCGCGCTCGGCACGATGCTGATGACCTTCCTGCTGATCGATGCGCCCGACAGCGTCGCCTATCTCGGCGCGGCGCTGATGCTCGCGGGCCTGATGCTCGGCATCGGCTTCGCAGGCTACTCCGCGTATCCGATGGGTCTCGCAACCAAGGCCACCTATCCGACGGCGTTCGGCATCGTGAACTCGGTCGGACAAATCGGCGGCGCCTGCGCTCCGCTCGCGGTCGGCCTGCTGCTCGACAGCTATAACTGGACCGCGGTCTTCCTGTACATGGTCGGGACCGCGACGCTGTGCCTGCTCTTGTTGCTCAGCGTGGTCGAACCGATAACCGACTCATCGGAACCGGCGAAATGAAATTCAGTTGATTCGATGACGCTTCGCGCCGCTCCGTGCGGCGCGATTTCTTTCAGAGACCGCCCTCGACCATATCGAGAAGCCGCTCGGCAAGCGGTTCGATCTGCGTGCGCTTCAGCCCCTGCAAAGGGCCTTCGATCAGCAAGAGCGCGAAGCCGTGCACCGCGCTCCATGCTAGATATTCCGCTTCGGGCCGGCGTTTCGCTTCGAGCGCGCCCGCCTCGACCATGTCGTCCAGCGCGCGGCTCAGCAACTCGAACGGATCGAGACCGCCCGGCCCCGCGCCATAGGTTTCCTCGTGTTCCGTCCATTCCGTTTGCGGCGCCGCGAACGCCGTGCGAAACAATCCCGCTTCCTTTTGCGCAAAACGAAGATATCCCGTGCCGATGGCGCGCAAACCCGCGCGCGCCGCATCGGCACGGCGGCGCTTCTTCGGGCGCGACGCGAGTTCCTCTTCCATTGCTTGCGCGACGAATGACAGCGCCGCCGAGCGTACCGCCGATAGCAATTCCTGACGGCTCCCGAAGTGACGATAGGCCGCGTTCGGCACGACGCCCGCCCGGCGCGTGGCTTCCCGCAAGACGATCGCGTCGGGGCCGCCTTCGCGCGCGAGTTCGATTCCCGCATCGATCAGCGCGCGTCGCAAATCGCCATGTCGATAGGTGCTGCGCGGCTTGCCATTTGTCATTTTGATTCGTGTGACTTCGATTATGTGGACACTGTCCATTATCTCTGCTACTTTTTGTGGACGGTGTACACAAGACAAAAAATAGTTCTGCATCGGTGTTTGCCGTTGCATTGTCACGACGCGGCGGCATCGTATGCGAAAGGAGGTTCGCATGGCGAATACAAATGATCGTACGGATCCGCATGACGATATCGCGCGCATCCGCGAAATGATCGAGGCGTGGCGGCAGGCAGTGCTGGCGAAAGACGTCGATACGCTCGTCAGCCACTACGCGCCGGATGTCGTCGTGTTCGACGTCGTGCCGCCCGCGTCGATCAGGGGCATCGAGCACTATCGCGAGAACTGGCGGCGCTGGTTCCACAGCATGAAAGCCCCGCTCTCATTCGAAATGCGGGAAGTGGAAGTCGCCGCGAGCGGCGATCTGGCTTACGCGCACTCCGTCAACCGCGTCGCCGTGGGCGAACAGGAGGACATCGTGCGCGCGACCGTGTGCTTCAGAAAGATCGATGGCGACTGGCGTGTCGTGCACGAGCACGCATCGGTGCCGCTCATGATGGATATGGACCCTGACGAAACGTCATAACTCAAGGAGCAGTCATGCAAGTGCAACCCTATTTGTTTTTCGAAGGCCGCTGCGAGGAAGCGATCACGTTCTATCGCGAGAACCTGGGCGCGCAAGTCGTCATGATGATGCGCTTCAGCGAAAACCCCGACGCCGGCAAGGCCGAAGCCGCGAGCGGTTGCGGCGTGCCGTCGGGATCGGAAAACAAGATCATGCATGCGGCGTTCACCATCGGCGATTCAATGGTGATGGGCTCCGACGGCATGTGCAGCGGCAACACCGAATTCAAGGGCGTATCGCTTTCGCTCACGGCCGATGACGAACAGCAGGCGGAAAAATACTTCAACGCGCTATCGAACGGCGGCCAGGTGCAGATGCCGATGACGCAAACCTTCTTCGCCAAGCGCTTCGGCATGGTGACGGACAAATTCGGCGTCAACTGGATGGTGCTCGGCGGCGTCGAAGGTCAGCCGCAATAAGCATGCGACGACCGTCCGGCTGGAACGCGGCTTGCGCGCCTTTCATCGCATCGATTCGAAAGGAGGCGCACCATGAGCAACTACGCCGGACGTTCCCAGGAAGACCGTATCGCGCAACGCAAGGGCAATAAGCAGACAGCGCAGGAACAGCCGGGCGGGAACATGGCCGAACCCGGCACGGAGCCCAACAAGGACCATAGCAGCGGCGTGCTGACGGAAGAAGGCAAGCAGGTGTGGCGCACGGGTTCGGGCATCGACGGTGGGGGAAAGACCTGACATCCGTATCGGCCTTCTGAAACGTGAAACAATGGCGGGGTGCCAAAAATAACGCATGTACTATTTGCACCTTGACTCATAGGAGCTTTCGATGAGCGCCCCGCGCAAAAACAATCTTTCAGGTTCGGACATGCCTGCTGATGGAGCCGATCGTCCGACCCGCGAGGAAGCCGAAGCAGCTGTCCGTGTTCTGTTGCGCTGGGCGGGCGACGATCCGCGCCGCGAAGGCCTGCTCGATACACCGGGCCGCGTCGTGCGCGCATATGAAGAGTTTTTTGCGGGCTATACGCAGAATCCGCATGACATCCTCGCTCGCACGTTCTCGGAAGTGCAAGGCTATGACGAAATGATCGTCCTGAAGGACATTCGTTTCGAGAGCTATTGCGAGCATCACATGGTCCCGATCATCGGCCGCGCGCATGTCGCTTATCTGCCGAACAAACGCGTCGTCGGCATTTCGAAGCTCGCGCGTCTCGTCGACGCCTTCGCGAAGCGTCTGCAGATTCAGGAGAAGATGACCGCGCAGATCGCCGATACGCTGAACGAAGTGCTGCAGCCGCTGGGCGTCGGTGTCATTCTGGAAGCCGCGCATCAATGCATGTCGACGCGAGGCGTGCACAAGGCGGGCGTGTCGATGGTCACCTCGCGCATGCTCGGCTCATTCCGCGACGATCCATCGACGCGTCGCGAGTTTCTTGCCATCGTCGGCAATCAGAACGCGTTCAGCGTGTCGAATACGTAAGGCCGCCGCAAGCAAAGCGCACGCGCGAACGCAAACGCAAGCAAACAAAAAAGGGCCTCGCGGCCCTTTTTTCATGCGCCGAATCCGTTGCCCGGCGTGCCCGGTCCCGAACCTTCGCGAATCTTGCCCTGCGATACGTTGCTGCCCGGCGGCACGCTATGCGTGAGCCACACATTGCCGCCGATGACCGAGCCTTTGCCGATGGTCACGCGGCCGAGAATCGTCGCGCCCGCGTAGATGACGACATCGTCCTCCACGATCGGATGCCGTGCGTTGCCTTTGACGAGCGCGCCATCGCTCGTCGAAGGAAAGCTCTTCGCGCCGAGCGTCACGGCTTGATAGACGCGCACATGCTGGCCGATCACCGCCGTCTCGCCGATCACGACGCCCGTGCCGTGATCGATGAAAAAGCTCGGCCCGATGGTCGCGCCCGGGTGAATGTCGATGCCCGTCAGCGAATGCGCGATCTCGTTGATGAAGCGCGCGAGCAAGGGCACGCCGAGCTTGTGCAACGCATGCGCGAGACGATGATGCGTCATCGCCCAGACGCCCGGATAACACAGCAGGATCTCGGTGATGTGCTGCGCCGCCGGATCGCCGGTGAAAGCAGCTTGTATGTCGCTTACGAGCAGCGCGCGGATATGCGGCAACTGCGCGCCGAACTCGCGCGCGATCGCGAAGGCTTGCGCCGAGAGATCGGCTTCGCTCGTATCGCGATGTTCGGGCAGGAAGCGCAGCGCGCGGCGAATCTGTTCGCGCAACAGACGCAAGTTGGTTTCGAGCGTTTGCCCGACATAGTAGTCGACGCTTTCGTCGGTCAGATCGGGCGCGCCGTAATGCGTGGGAAAGAGCGCCGAGCGCAGGCCGTTGACGATCCCGACGATGGCCTCGCGTGAAGGCAGTTCACGTATGCCGAGCGGATGCCGCGTGCGATGAAGCTCTTCGCGCGACTGGCGCAAGTCCGCGACGATGCGGGCGAGGCCCCATTCCTGAGGCGTGTCGAGCGCGGTGTCGCGGGATGTTTCGAGCGGCGGTACTGCGCCGAACGTGGGCATGTTCTGCATGTCGGGCAAGAAGCGAGGGACGGATTAAACGACAAGCGTAACCGGTTTTGCGAAAGCCTGCCGTCCGGCCGATCGCGCACCCGCGTCCCCGATGCTCGCGCGGAACATCGCTCAGGCTGTGACGTTGCTTGCGTCGATCCAGCGCACGGCCCAGTCGCGCGCGTGCGCGATGGCTTCGCCTTCGTTGCGGAATCGCAGCTCCGAAGGAAAGAATCGGTTCGCGACGAGCTCGCCATCGCTCGATCGCGAGATCACCACGTACGGCTGGTAGCTGCCATCTCCGGCCCGGGCGGGCGCGCAGTTTAGAAGGTAGCCTCGATGTGAAAAGGCTGCATCGTGTTGCATGAGTCACCTGTGTGAAAGTGCCCTGCTCGTTCGAATCGCATTGCTCTTTTTCGACGGCAAGGTAACGCGCCCTCCTGATTGCTCGAGTTTCGCGTATTGCGCTTTGCCGCCGACAGGTTCCAAATAATACTTGCAGGAAATCGGCTTGGGGTCGAAAAAAGGCCTGAAATTTTAAGTATCTCCGAAGGCGCTCTCCGGCAAGGCTCGCGGTTCCGTCGCCAAATATCCGGAACGAGTCTTGCGTGAGGGCTTGGTCAATTCAGGTCCAACTGCAACGGAGCAATGCGATGAACAACGCTGAATCAAACGATCCGCAGAACAAGCAGAAGGAGCAGGTCGCCGACAGTCCGATCAAGACGCCCGGCGCGGAAACCGCTCACGTGAAGATGAGCGATGCGAACAAGGCCGCAGCGGGCGGCGAAGCGCACGCGGGCGCGGGCGCCGGTGCGAAGACGGAGACGACGAAGGCAGGCATGCATGTCGGCCCGCAAGGTCTCTATGAGAAGCCGCCGCGCGGCCTCGATGTCGCCAACGACGACGGACTCGACGACACCGTCGATGCCGACGCGAAGAGCATTCATGCGCGACGCGAAGCGGAAATGCTCGCGCGCGAGCCGGATTCCGTCATCACTTCGAATGCGACGACCGTGAACTTCGTACCCGAACCGGGCGATGGTCTCGGCGGCTTCGACAGCCGTCCCGGCCGCAATGGCGTGTTGCTTGCGCTGGAGCGGGGCTATCGCCTGATCGATCGCGGCATGGTCGCGCCGACGGTGCCCGAGGTCGAAGACAAGGTGCGTTTCGAAGGACGCGACCCGCACGGCCACACCTTGCGCGGACGCAAGCACTACGCGCTGAATCATCTGCGTCCGTCGCGGCTCTTCGAGCTCGAACGGAAATGAGCACGACCGCCGTCGCGCATAAGCAAAGAGCCGCATGGACTATGCGGCTCTTTTTACTTGCGTGGGCTTCGCGCGTTACTTTTTTTCTTCCTTCTCGTCATCGGTTTCGATGCGCGTCACGCCGCCCGTTGCAGGCGGATCGCTCGCGGGGAACGTGTCTTCGACTGCCTTGTCGAGATCTTCGTCGTCACGTTCCGAATGCGGATTCTGTTCCTTCAGATTGCCCATCGTCTGCTCCTTTGCTCGTTGCTGATCGACGTAATGCGAAGCAACGCGCGTTCCCCGAACGTGGCACGGCGTATGCTCAGGGACACGGCGAACGAAGCGCCGCAGCGCAACATACATCGCCGGCGCACGAGAGTCGATAAAGGGGAAACCACATGACGACCCACGCATACGACGGTTACACGCAAGAGACCGAAGAGACCACGCAACTTGAACCGGCTACGCGCCACGCCGTTACGCCCGAGCAGCGCTTTACATCGGCGATCGCGTGTCTCGGCGCGGCCTGGGCGCTGTCATGGGCCGAGTTCGCATTGACGCTCGCCATCGGGCTTCCAGGCGATGCGTCGAGCCATCCGCTCGCCGCGATGGTCGCGTCGCGGGTGCTCGTCGGCCTGCTCTATGTGTGCGTTGCATCACGCCTGCAATGGGCGCGCTGGCTGACCGTCGTGCTCGGATTCGTGTCGGTCGCCCTCGTCGCGCCGACCCTTGCGCTGCAATGGCATATCTTTCCGGCGGCCGCGTTCGTCTGCGGCGTCGGACTCGTCTGCAAGTTCGCGGCGTCGCTCTATCTTCTTTCGCCGATGCCAGGACGCCTCGCGACGCACTAGCCATTCGAAACTCGCGGTTTGCAATCCTTGAAGCGGACGCGGCTTTTTCGCGCGTCCGTCCGCTCGCACAATGCATGACCACCTTCAACGTCATCCATGCGAGCCCGATCATGAAAATCGCTGTCATTGGTGCAACCGGCACGGTCGGCCAGGCGGTCGTCGCCGAATTGAAAGCCCGTCACGAAGTCATCGAAATCGGTGCGACGCGCGGGGCGCATCGCGTCGATCTGCTCGATCTCGACAGCATCAGAAAGCTCTTCGAAACCATCGGCAAAGTGGATGCGATCGTCGCGACCGCCGGTCACGTGCACTTCGGCCCGCTCGTGAAGATGACGCCGGAGCAATTCCGTCTCGGTCTCAACGACAAGCTGATGGGCCAGGTCAATCTCGTGCTCACCGCGCGCGATTACCTGAACGACGGCGGCTCGTTCACGTTGACGAGTGGCATCGTCGGCGCGGAGCCGATTCGCGAGGGCGCGAGCGCGGCGGCGGTCAACGGCGCGATCGAAGGCTTCGTGCGCGGCGCGGCGATCGAACTGCCCCGCGGCCTGCGCATCAACGTCGTGAGTCCGACGATGCTCGAAGAGGCGCGCGAAAGCTTCGGCCCGTATTTTCGCGGTTTCGAGGCCGCGAGCGGCGCGCGCGTGGCGCTGGCGTACAGCCGCAGTGTCGAGGGCGCGGAGACGGGGCGCATCTATACCGTCCACTGACACTTGCGCGCGCGAAGTGTGCATGGAGCGCGACGCATCGATCGCTTATGCTCGGCGCTTCGAAAAACTCATGGAGCGCGCGATGCAATGGACCCGGGACGGCTATCGGCTGAGCACGGACATCGACGAATTCGACTTCGATGTCGTGCATCGCTATTTGAGCGAAGTGGCGTACTGGTCGCCGGGCATCGCGCGAGAAAAGGTCGAGCGCGCCGCGCGTCATTCGCTCGCGTTCGGGCTCTTTCACGGCAACGCGCAGATCGGCTATGCGCGCATGATTACCGACACGACGACATTCGCCTATCTCGCGGATGTGTTCGTGCTGCCCGAGCATCAAGGCGCGGGCCTCGGCACATGGATGATGCAATGCGTGATGGCGCATCCCGATCTTCAGGGGCTGCGCCGCATGATGCTCGTCACGTCCGACGCGCACGGGCTCTACGCGCGCTTCGGCTTCGCGGCGAGCCAGCATCCCGAGCGCATCATGGAGAAGATCGGCAAGGCTTAACCGCCTTTCACGCCTTGCGTATTGACGTAAAGCGCATAGAGCCCGTGACTCGCCGCCATGAACAACCGGTTGCGATGCCGTCCGCCGAAGCACACGTTCGCGCAACGCTCGGGCAAGTCGATGTGGCCGATCGCTTCGCCTTGCGGCGTGAAGACGCGCACGCCGTCGAGTTCGGCGTCGCCCATGCCCCAGCCGCACCACAGGTTGCCGTGAATATCGACGCGAAAGCCATCGGGGGTGCCGGGACCCGCATCGATGAGCGGGCGCGCCTCGCCTAGCCTGCGACCGCCGTCGAGCACGTCGAACGCGTAAATCTTGCGCGGCGTCGCGCGCGATTCCACCACATACAGCACCGATTCGTCCGGCGAGAACGCGAGACCGTTCGGGCCCACGAAGGCGTCGATCATCATCGTGATTTCGCCGCTCTGGCCATCGACGCGATAGACGCAGGGCTTCAGTTGCGCCTCGTTCTTTTCGCCTTCGTAGAAACTGTCAATGCCGAAGGTCGGATCGGTGAACCAGATCGAGCCGTCCGACTTCACGACGACATCGTTCGGCGAATTGAGCGGCTTGCCGGCGTAGCGATCGGCGATGACGGTGATCGATCCGTCGTATTCGGTGCGCGTCACGCGCCGCGTCAGATGCTCGCAGCTTACGAGCCGGCCTTCGCGATCGCGCGTGTTGCCGTTCGCGTTGTTCGACGGCTTGCGAAACACGCCGACTTCGCCGCTCTCTTCGTCCCAGCGCAGGATGCGATTGTTCGGGATGTCGCTCCAGAGCAGATAGCGGCCGTCGCCGAACCAGACCGGCCCTTCGGACCAGCGCGCGCCCTGATACAGACATTCCACCGACGCCGATGCGATGCGCAGTGCATTGAAACGCGGGTCCAGCACGCGCACGGCGGGGTCGGGATAGCGGCGGTCGGGGTGGGTCATCTTTCTTGTCTCCGGTTGGGGGTTGTCTTCACGGTTCGCCGGCGGCCACGCCGGTCAACTCGGCGATCGATCTGTTCAGGCCATCGAAGATACGCTCGGCGACCCGAGGCGGAAAATCGCCGGGCAATTGCGCTGTCACTTCGTCGATGACCGTCGGCGCGCGTTCGACGATGTGCCGGATGATCGGCTCCGCGCTGTCGCCGAAACCGCATCTCTGCGCCATCGCGTCGAAGTGCCGGCGCTTGATCTCGCGAAACGCGTAGCGCCTGCTCGCACCGGGGATGGCCATCGCCAGCTTCGCCTTGTCCCACGACCATTGGTTGGCGCCGTCGCCTTCCACTGGCCGGATCGACATGACGTCATAGAGCGGCGTGAGGCGGTATTGTCCGCCCCTCGCCAGATGAATGCTGAAGTTCTTCGCGTGACCGTCGGGCGCGGCCAGCAGCCAGAACAGGATCTGCGCGCTCACGAGCGTTTGCACGTCACGGCGCGCTTCGGTCGACTGTTGCAGCACGCGCGCGAGATCGAGCACGCCCGGACCGCCATCGTGCTCGTACTTCTTGTGCGGAGGCAGCCCGGTCGCCTGGCAGAAATCTTTGGCAGACGAAGAATCCACTTTCCGCCTGGGTGCATCCGCCGGTCGAAACGCTCGACGACAAGCACGCGCCGTTCGCCGAAATTCGCGATCTCGACGTTCGCCGCGGGCAAGCCGAACGCCTGCAGGAGACGCATGCAGAGCCATTCGTTCTCGACCGATGTCGTGAGATCGGCGCGTCGATTGCCGACGAGCCCCAACGGCAGCTTGAGGATATGCGTCGTCGGCGTCGCGCCATGGGGCTTGAGCCATCGCCCGCCGTGCCGCAGCAGCGCGGTCTTTTCCTGCGCGCCCGCGAGCGAAATGCGGAAGTCGTGGTCATGGTCGGTGCCCAAGATCATGCCGCCGGCCACCTGATTCAGCAGGCTTTCGACGTCATCGTCGCTGAACGGCGTTCCCTCGATGCTTTCGATGTCTTTCGGCGCTTCGTCGTCGGCAAGCAGTTGCACGGCACCGACACAATCGCGACCGATGGCCCGCAGCAAGTCGAACGCATCGGCGCTGTCGGTCTGGAAGCGCTGCGCGATGCGGCGGCGAATCGGCTCGCTGTCGGGCAGAAGATTGTCGAAGTAGTTGAGCACGGCGTCGCCTTTCAGCGGCGCGCCGTCGGGACCGATCGGCAGCGACAGCGAGAGCGGACGTGCCTCGTCCGAGCGAATCCACTCGGTGTCGTATATGAGTTCTGCCGGTCCGCGCGTAGGCAGATTCCACGTTGCCACGCGCTTTCCGTTGGCCCATACGGACAACGCGCGGGAACGAAGCCGACGCCCGGCCATTACCAGTCGGCCTCGTTTGCTTCGAGCAGCGACGTGTCGGGCCGGGCCTGCACCAGCGACTGGAGGCCGTAGACGCCGAACATCGCGAGGAGTTGATCGAGCGTCAGCGAGCTTGAATCGCGCTCCAGGGTAGAATGCCGGCTTTGGCTGATGCCGAGGCGCGCCGCCGCCTGCGTCTGCGTCAGTCCGGCCTGCTTGCGGCCGGCCGCGAGCACATGGCCCATCTGCGCGACTGTCACGATAACTTGTTGCATGGCGCAAATTATCTGTGTGACGAAATAAAAGCAGTTTATTCGCCACACAGATAATCGGTCACCTACAAATCAGAGCGAGTATCTGCGAGAAGAATAAATACCGTTTATTCGTCCCGCAGATATTCGATGCCGGCGCTCAGTTCGGCCCCAGCTCTCCATCCCTCAGACGCCACAAGTTCAATGGATTGTCGTCCGCCAGCGCAGCCGGCAACAGCGCCGCCGGCAGATCCTGATAGCACACCGGGCGCAGGAAGCGCTCGATCGCCATCGCGCCGACCGACGTGGAACGGCTGTCCGATGTGGCCGGGAACGGCCCGCCGTGCACCATCGCGTAGGACACTTCGACGCCCGTCGGAAAACCGTTCGCGAGAATCCGGCCCGCCTTGCGCTCGAGCACCGGCAACAAGCGCCGCGCAAGCTCGACGTCGCCCTTTTCCATCAGCAGCGTCGCGGTGAGTTGGCCTTCGAGATGGCGCGCGACGGCGATCATCTCGTCCTCGTCGCGGCAAATGACGATCACCGACGTCGGTCCGAAAATCTCGCCCGACAGTTGCGGCTTGGCCAGAAATTCCTCCGCATTCACGCGATACAGCACCGGCAGCGCGCCGCTCGATGCGTCGCCCTTCACGCCGGTCGCGATATTGCGCGCGCCGGAGGCGTCGCGTTCCTGGATCCCGCTCGCGTAGGCCGCGGCGATCTGCGCGGTGAGCATTGTCTGCGTTTCCTTCTTCATGATCGCGGTGGCGGCCAGATCGATGAAGTCGTCGAGATCCGGCCCCTCCAGCGCGATCACGAGGCCCGGATTGGTGCAGAACTGGCCGACGCCGAGCGTCACCGAATCGATGTAAGCCGCCGCCAGCGTGTCGCCGCGCGCTTCCAGCGCGCCCGGCAACGCGAAAACCGGGTTCACGCTGCTCATTTCGGCGAAGACGGGAATCGGCACCGGGCGTTTCGCCGCGATATCGACGAGCGCGAGCCCGCCGCGCCGCGAGCCGGTAAAGCCGACGGCCTGAATCGCCGGATGCGCGACGAGCGCCTCGCCGATCGCATTGCCCGCGCCGACGACGAGCGAAAACGTGCCCTCGGGCAAGCCGTTGTCGGCGACCGCCTTCTGCACCGCGCGGCCGACGAGTTCGGACGTGCCGAGATGCGCCGGATGCGATTTCACGACCACCGGACAGCCCGCCGCGAACGCCGAGGCGGTATCGCCGCCCGCCACCGAAAACGCCAGCGGAAAATTGCTCGCGCCGAACACGGCGACCGGGCCGAGCGGAATCTTTTGCAAACGCAGGTCGGATCGCGGCAGCGGCTTTCTGTCCGGCTGCGCGGAATCGAGCGTCGCCGAGAGCCAGCGGCCCTCGCGCACGAGCGATGCGAAGAGCCGCAACTGCCCGACCGTGCGGGCGCGCTCGCCTTCGAGACGCGCCTTCGGCAGCGCGGATTCGGCCATCGCGCGCTCGATCAGCGTATCGCCGAGCGCGATGATGTTGTCCGCGATCGCTTCGAGAAACTGCGCGCGCGTTTCGAACGGCGCGTGGCGATAGTCGTCGAACGCCGCTTCGGCCAGCTCGCACGCGCGCGCCACTTCCGCCGCGCCGCCGCCGCCGAACTCGGGTTCGAGATCGGCGTTGCGCGCGGGGTCGAACGCGCGGAGCGTGGCATCGGTGCCCCGCACGGCCGATGCCCCGATCAGCATCTCTCCGGTGATCTTCATTTCAGCT
Organism: Caballeronia sp. LZ028; assembly: GCF_031451415.1. Taxonomy (NCBI): domain Bacteria; kingdom Pseudomonadati; phylum Pseudomonadota; class Betaproteobacteria; order Burkholderiales; family Burkholderiaceae; genus Caballeronia; species Caballeronia sp. LZ028. Next base: position 1,126,492 of record NZ_JARUXN010000004.1, read on the forward strand.
CCTCATCTCTTGTTGGCGATGGGCGGCGAGCGCTAGGCGCGGCCGCCCGCTAAAGCGAGTGACCCGCGCCCCGCGCAAGCGTTCCGCGCGAGGCGTGCGAGTGGTCATCGAGAGCGGTGAAGCAAATGCGGTGCGCGGTCGAAGCCGAAGCGAAAACCGGTCTTGCGTTGACGCCAGAAACTATAGGCGCGACGCACCACTTGCGAAAGGAAGCGCCTCAGGTTTTGGCGACGGGCGTCGCGGACTTCCTGAACGTGATGTGCGCGATGCGCCGCACCAGCAGCGCCGCCACGAGCGCGGCGACGGCCGTCAGCAGCACGCCGATGTGGATCGACTGCACGAGCGCGTCGCGGGCGGCATCGAAGAGCGCGGGCCCGTCGAGACCGGCCGCGCCCAGTTCGGCGAGGATGCGCTCGCGCAACGCTTCATCGACGAGAATGCGCGGATCCGACAGCCGCGGCAGCCACTGCGCCGACACCGACGCCCCGAGCACGCTCACCGTGCGCGCCACGACGCTCGCATAGTGATGCGCGACGATCGTCCCGACGATGCTCGTGCCCATCATCCCGCCGACCATGCGCGTCGATTGCAGGAGCGCCGTCGTGATGCCGAAGCGCTCGCGGCCCGCGATCTCCTGCCCGAAGATATTCATGTTGTTGAGGATGAAGCCGAGGCCGATGCCGGTCGCGGCCATCGGCAATTCGATCCACACGTGCGGCGTCGATTCGCGCGCGAACGCGAGTCCGACCGACGCGATCAAGAGCAGCGTGAAGCCGATCGACAGGATATTCACCGGCTTCTTCATGTGAATCACGATGCGCGTGTTGATGAAGCTGCCGAGCGCGATGCACGCGGCGATGGGCGTCGCGAGCAGACCCGCGGCCTGCGGCGACAGGCCGAAGCCGCCTTGCAGCAGGAGCGGCGCGAAGAAGATCAGCGAGAACATCACGAAGCCCGCGAGAAACGAGAGCGTGAAGAGCGTGTTCATCTGCGCGTCGCGGAAAATGTCGAGCGGGATGATCGGATGCGTCGCGCGCCGCTCGCAGATCAGGAGCGCCACCGCGCACACCGCCACGCCGATGCCGAGCGCGACATTGGCGGCCGTCAGCCCGTCCTGCGGCAGCGCCTCGATCAGCGCCTGAAAGCCGCCGAGCACCAGCGCGACGAGCGCCGCGCCCGTCCAGTCGATCTTCACGCCGCCCTCGCGCGGCCGATGCAGGTTCGGCAGATGCGCCCAGATGAAATACAGCGCCGCCGCGCCGACCGGCAGATTGACGAGAAACGTCGAGCGCCAGCCCCAGTGCTGGCTCATCCAGCCGCCGAGCGACGGCCCGGCCGCCGTGCCGATGCCGTAAGCCGCCGCGAGCACGACCTGCCAACGCACGCGGGCGCGCGGATCGGGGAACAGATCGGGAATCGACGCGAACGCGGTGCCGACCATCATCCCGCCGCCGACGCCCTGCAGCCCGCGCGCGAGCACGAGGAACAACATGCTGGGCGCGAGGCCGCACAGCACCGACGCGACCGTGAACGTAATCACCGCGGCGATCACGAAGCGCTTGCGGCCGAAGTAGTCGCCGAGCCGCCCGAACACCGGCACCGTCACGACCGACGCCAGCAGATACGCGCTCGCGATCCACGCGTAGAACTCGAAGCCGTGCAGCTCCGCGACGATCGACGGCAGCGCGGTGCTGACCACCGTCTGATCGAGCGCGACGAGCATGTTGACGAGGCCGATGCCGAGCATCGCGTAGAGAGCGGTTCTGAACGGTAAAGCAGGCGGCGATTGAGTCACGGTCGGGCGGGCGGGATGGAGAAGTGCTAAAAAGAGATCGCGCCGCCGTTTGTTAAGCGGACGCTGATGTAGAAGAACCACGAATTGTACGGCCTGCCTTGCGCCAGATCGACCTATCGCAAAAAAGCATCGGCGCTGATTCCGTCGACCATTGGCGATCTCGGTAAAAAAGCAACCCAGTAAGGTAAAAAAGTTTGACCGATGCCGTGCCCGCGTCAATTTTTCACGCGGGCCAATGGTTGCCCTATGGGAGAATCGTTTTGTCATTCATCAACAAAACGAAGCCCAAAATGTCCGTCGTGTCCGAACTTTCCCGTGCGCGCCGCAATTCGGCGCACTGCTCCACGTGCGCGATGCGTCATCTGTGCATGCCCGAAGGCCTGTGCGCGAACGACATCGCCAAGCTGGAGAACATCATTTCGGTGACGCGCAAGGTCAAGCGCGGCGACGCGCTCTTTCGCGCGGGCGACCGCTTCGATGCCCTGTTCGCCGTGCGCTCCGGGTCGATCAAGACGGTCATCACGCACGACGGCGGCCGCGAGCAGGTGACGGGGCTGCTGCTCGCGGGCGATGCGCTCGGTTTCGAAGGCATCGAGGAAGGCGAGCATACGTGCGATGCGATCGCGCTCGAAGACAGCTCCGTCTGCGTCGTGCCGTATTCGCTTTTCGAGCGCATGTGCCGCGAAACCGACGCGCTGCAAAAGCGCCTGCATCGCATGATGAGTCACGCGGTGAACCGCGAGGCGAATCACGTCGTGCGGCTCGGCATGCTGCGGGCCGACGAGCGCGTCGCGCGGCTGCTGCTCGATCTTTCGTCGCGGCTGTCGAAGCGCGGTTACGCGTCGTCGGAATTCACGCTGCGTATGACGCGCGACGACATGGGCAGCTATCTCGGCATGACGCTCGAAACCGTGAGCCGCACCCTGTCGCGTTTCGACAAGGCGGGCCTTATCGAGACGCAGGGCAAGTTCATCCGCATTCGCGACTTCGACGCGCTGCGCGCCGTCTGACGGGACATCGTCTGCGATTATTGCGTCGGCCCGAATAATCGCCGCCTATTTTTCTGTTGGCATGCGCTTCGCTACGGTTTAGTCTTTTCGATTCGACCGACGCGCGCTACGGCGCGCGTTTTGGTCGATTGCGAAGCCACTGGCCAGCCACGGAGATTGGGCGACATGAACCGCGAACCTTCCCTGCGTCATCCGCTGCTCGAGCGCCTCGCCGAAGCGCGCCGCGTCACCGACGAGCTTTTCGATGTCGTCAAGCCCGAGCACCTTTACGACAGGCCGATCGCCGAGCGGCATCGCATCGTTTTCTATATCGGGCATCTCGAAGCCTTCGACCGCAATCTGCTCGATCAGCGGCTCTTCGATCTGCCGAGCCCGAATCCCGCCTACGACCAGCTTTTCGCTTTCGGCATCGATCCGGTGGACGGCGGCCTGCCGACCGATCAACCGTCCGACTGGCCTTCGCTCGACGAAGTGCGCGCGTATCGCGACACGGTTCGCGCCGAGATCGACGCGCATTTCGATCCGATCAGGATCGCCGCGGCGCCGCTTTCGGCAGACGAGCCGCCCGCGAAGCTGCTCGAAGTGGCGATCGAGCATCGGCTGATGCATGCGGAAACGCTCGCGTACATGCTGCATCAATTGCCGGTCGATAGAAAAATCGCGCCATCGAATGCGTTTTCGGAACGTTCGTCGGATCGCGATCTGTCACACGAAAGCGTGCGCGTGCCGGCGGGCAGCACGACGCTCGGGCTGACGCGGGAAAGCGGCCTGTTCGGCTGGGACAACGAGTTCGGCGAGGAACGCATCGAGGTGCCCGCGTTCGAGATAGACCGCCATATGGTCACGAACGGCGACTATCTGCGTTTCATCGATGCAGGCGGTTACTGGAATCGCGATTACTGGGACGACGCCGACTGGGCGTGGAAGGAAGAGCAGCGCATCGCGCACCCGGCGTTCTGGATTCCCGGCGACGACGCGAACGCATGGCAGCTACGCACGATGTTCGACGAAATCGCGCTGCCGCCCGACTGGCCCGTCTACGTGAGCTACGCCGAAGCGAAGGCGTACGCGCGCTGGGCGGGCAAGTCGTTGCCGACCGAGGCGCAATGGCAGCGCGCCGCATCGGGCGCGCCGCATGTCGCGGAAGGCAACTTCGATTTCCGCCGATGGGACCCGGCGCCGGTGCAGGCGCATCCGGAGAATCGCAGCGAGTTCGGCGTCGAAGGGCAATTCGGCAACGGCTGGGAATGGACGTCGACGGAATTCGGCCCGCTGAACGGCTTCGAGCCGTTTCCGTTTTATCTCGGCTATTCGGCGAATTTCTTCGACGGCAAGCATTTCGTGATAAAGGGCGGCTCGGCCCGCACGGCGGCGTGCATGTTGCGGCCGAGCTTCCGCAACTGGTTCCAGGGGCATTACCAGTACGTCTATGCGGGATTTCGCTGCGTGAAGAACATCGATTGAGCGATCACCGCGCGCAATCTATCGTGCGGTCACATCCTTGGCCGGGACGTCGATGGTCGCCGTTGCATTGGCGGCCGGCGTCGCGCTTTCGCCCACGCCATCCTTGAAAGCCTTGACCGCGCCGCCGAGATCGGAACCGACGCTACGCAGCTTTTTGGTGCCGAAAACGAGCGCGACGATAGCCAAGACGATGAGCCAATGCCCGATGCTGAGACTTCCCATATCACCTAACCTCACAGAGATAAACGTTGAAACCGGGCGGAATGCGCAAGATTTACTCGACGCCCCGCTCGCACTTTGCGTATTCTGTCATAAAAATCAACAACTTATGTGACCCCGTTTTGAACTGCGCTCGGTAAACGGCCGGCTCCCGAGTATTTATTGCCTCGGCCCCCAAAATGGAAACGCCGCGCGTCCTCACGAACGCGCGGCGTTTTTCGCTTGCTATCGACGCGATCAGAAATCCGTCGTCACCGACAGCAGCACCGTGCACGGCGCGCCTTGCGTCAGATAACCGCCGATCGTCGAAGCCCAATACGACTTGTTCGCGACGTTGAGCACGCTCGCGCGGAACGTCGTCGGCTTGCCATAGATCACGGTCGCGTAACGCGCGCCGAGGTCGAAGCGGTTCCAGTGCGGAATCGACAGCGTGTTGGTCGTGTTCAGATACTGCGACCCGGTATAGATCCAGCGCGCCGTCAGCGTGAGGCCGTTGAGCATCGGCACGTCGTACTCCGCGTTCACGTTGAACATGAACGTCGGCACGCCGATCGGCTTATTGCCGTCCAGGGAGGCGTCGCCGAGACCGTATTGCGTCGCGTGGATATACGTCGCGCCCGCGATCAGGCGCACGCCGCGCACCGGCTCGCCGAACACCGACGCCTCGATACCGCGATGGCGCTGCGTGCCGTCCGAGACAAAAACGTTCGACGTGTTCGTGTAGGTCAACGGCTTTTCGATCTGGAACGCCGCGATCGACGCGCCGTACTGGCCGTTGTCATACTTTGCGCCGACTTCCCATTGCTTCGACTTCTCCGGCGGCAGCAGTTGCCCGGTGTTGACCGCGGTTGACGGCGCCGCCTCGCCTATCGTCAGCGCTTCGCTATGGTTCGCGAAGAACGACACGTTCTGCCACGGCTTCACGACGAGACCGAACAGCGGCGTCGTCACCGAGTCGTTGTAGGCCTCGGTCTGAACGCCCGTGTAGTCGAAGTTGTTCGCGTGGATGTCCTGATGACGCACGCCGACCGTGAACAGCACGCGGTCGTTGAGGAAGCCGAGCGTGTCGGAGATCGAGACGCTGCGCAGCAGGCTGAGCGACGTGGTCTGCGGATCGGCGAGATTGCCAGCCTGCCCGATCGTCGCCGGATACGGAACCTGCGGCGTGTCGTAGATGCTCGACGCCCAAGAGCCGCTGTACGTGTACGCCGACCTCGAATCGACGCGCACGATCGACGCGCCCGCCGTCACGAAGTGCGACACCGGGCCGGTGTTGAAGTGACCGCGCACGCCGGCTTCGGCGGAAGTGCCGTCTTCCTTGTGCGGCACGCCGAGACGCGATTGCGTGACGCCCGTCGTATTGATGCTCGGCGACGAATACTCGCCGTGCTCGTCCGTATGACGCGCGCCGCCCGTCACGTAAGCCGTCCAGCCGGGCAGGAAATCGTATTCGGCGCGCAGGATGCCGACCGTGTCTTCGATTGAACTGTAGGTCCACGACTGCCCGTAGTTGTACGACGCCGACGGCGGTTCGGGAATGTAGTTGGCGTAGTCGTAGACCGTCGAGCGGCCGCCGTTCACGCGCTGGCGCTGATACAGGAAATCGGCGTACAGACGCTGTTTGTCGCCGCGCCAGTCGAGCGCCACGGCGGTCGTGTTATCCCGCCGATGTTCGTTGTCGATCGACGTCTCGCCGTCGTGATTCGCCTGATTCACGCGGATGCCGAACTGCCCTTCGCTGCCGAATCTGCGGCCGACATCGACATGCGCGCCGATCGTGCCGGACGTCTCGCCATCGATCGTCACGCGCGTGAGCGGCTTGTCGTCGGCGCGCTTGAGTTGCAGATTCAGCCCGCCGCCCACCGCCGAGCCGTTCGGCGATGCGCCGTTCAGAAACGCGTTCGCGCCCTTGAACACATCGACGCGTTCGAGCGCATCCGTCGAGACGAGCTGACGCGGCGTGATGCCGTAGAGACCGTTGAGCGAGACGTCATCGCCTTGCAGCTCGAACCCGCGAATGATGTACACCTCGGAGAAGTTGCCGAAGCCGAACGCCGTACGCACCGCCGGATCGTTCGCGAGCACGTCCGAAAGCGTGCGCGCCTGCTGATCCTCGATCAGCTTCGACGTGTACGTCGTCATGCTGAACGGCACGTCGATCATCTTTTGCTGGCCGAGCACCCCGAAATCCGCGCCGCGCGCGACCTGGCCGCCAGCATAGGTCGGCGCGAGATCGCCGGGCAACTGTTCCTTCGACGCCTGCACCTTGACGGCGGGCAGCGTGCTCTCGGCGGGCGAATTCGCGCCTTCAGCGTTGCTTGCGCCGGACGATTGCGCGTGAGCGGACAAGGAGAACACCGCCGCGACAGCCGCGACGATGGCTACGCTCGACGCGCGACGGACGAGCGCCTTCGCAGGCGTGGCCTGCAAGGTGGAAACACGGGAAACGGGCATGAATCAGAGAGGAACGTCGAAGTTGGTCGGTCTTCCGTCCCGGGGCGCGAATGGAATCCGGGCGGCATTGTTCTGAGCGTCGAAGCAAGCCGCGCAAGCGCGCGGTAGCCCGAGGCCGTTGTGCGCCGCATTATATTGCAAATAAGAGTCGTTATCATTCCGATAACGAGACATTTGTCGGAACGCAACGTCTGACGCGCGTCAGGCTTTTGAATCGCGCTTTATGCGAGGATCCTCGGATTTACGAAGTCATTGAACGTGCCGACCGCGCGTCGGCGACGGCGGCCGAATGACGGCGCGCCGCGCGCTTCCTGAACCAGATGATGAGCCCCGTCGCGCTGAGCACCGCGACCGCGATGCCCACGGCGCTCACGAGAATCCGTCCGCCGAGGCCGACGATGCGCCCCGAGTGCAGCGGAAACTGCGCCTGCATGAAGATGTCGCCGGCCGAGCCGCGGCCCGGAATCGTCGATCCCGCGAGCGCGCCCGTCTGGGCGTTGTAGTACAGCCAGGCGTTGCCGAGACCGACGTCGCCGTGATCGTGCCCCGGCGCGAAGAAACCGACGCCGTAAGCCTTGAACATCGGCGCGTAGTAGAGCGCGCCCGGCGGTTCGGTCAGGTTCTCGCGTTTCGCGTCGCGGGCGGCCATCTCCAGAATCTGCTCGCGCGTCGCTGGCGCCTTGCCCGGCGGGCCGGCGCGCACGAGTTCGGGGTTGTCGAGGAAAGAAGGCGAAAGCTTCGAGAACATCGATACGACCGGGCGCATCACGGGTTCGGAAAGATTCATCGAGATCGAGGTGAGCGCCATGACGAGCAGAAGGCCCCAGATCCACACGCCGCCGGAGCGATGCAGGTCGAACGTCAGCGCGTAGCCGCCGCGCTTCACGCGGAACGCGAACGACTTGCGCCACGCCTTCACGCTCGGAAACGACAGAATCAGCGCGATGCCGCTATCGAAGAACCAGAGAATGCCCACGATGCCGATGAGCCACGTGCCGATATCGAAGCCGCCGACGACCGGCAAATGCAGCGTGTAGTGCAGCTTGTAGAGGAACGGCATCAGATCGATGCGCGCGAGCGACACCGCGCCCCACATGCGCTGCGCCTGCACCTGCCCCGTCGCGGGATCGACAGCGATCTGGTTGTACGGCACGTCGAACGGCGCGTTCGTCGCCGGATTCGTGCGCGGCATCACCATCATCTGCGCGGTGTGCCCCGGCTCGATGCCGAGCGGCAGGTACGTCACCTCGACGCGCGGATCGGCCGCTTCGACGCGCCGCGCGAGTTCGAGCGGCGGAAGCGCGGGCGCATCGGTGCGCGCGTTGAAGAACGACGGATTCAGCAGCGCGTCGATCTCGTGATCCCACGCGATGATCGCGCCGGTCAGACCCGAGACGAAGAGAAAGAGCGCGGTCGCGACGCCGAGCCAGCGATGCAGGCGAACCAGAACCGGCCTCATGCCCGCTCCTCGGAGCGATAGTCGTGCGCGACGGCGATCATCTTTTCGACGTGATGTAAATAGGAATTGTTCGCAATTCTATCGACGTCTGGTCGGCCACACAAGCTTCTCGTAAGCTGCTTACCGTTTTTTTGTCGCGAACCCGTGCCGACAGTGGAGCAAAAGTTTACAAGCTCGCGATGTTCAGGGCAGAATGCCGTCGCCCGATAATGCGAACGATTCGCATTTAAAACAACTCCAACCGACGACGGACAGACCATGAAATCAGCGACGCGCTCGCGCGCATTCCCGGCCACATCGACGATGCGGCCTTCGACCCTCGCCGCCCTGCTGCTCTTCGCGATGAGCCAGTCCGCGATGGCGCAAGGCAGCGACGGCGCGCAAGCCGCCGATCAACCCCACGAGGCGTCGCTGCCGGCGGTGTCCGTCACCGCGTCGCAGGACACGCTGCAGCATCTGCGCGACGACGTGTCGAGCGGCGCGCTCGGCTCGCGCACGCAACTGGAGACGCCCTTCTCGACGACGATCGTCACCGGCGAGGAGCTCGCCGACCGGCAGGCCAACAAGCTCGGCGACGTCTTCGCGCAGGACGCGTCCGTGTCGGACAACAGCAATCCGTACAACGCGTGGGCGAGCTACATCACCGTGCGCGGCATGCAGCTCGACTGGCAGAACGGCTTCAAGCTCGACGGCCAGCCGTACAACGGTTACGGCATCACGATGCCTTACGAGCAGCTCGAAAGCGTCGAACTGCTGAAAGGGCTGTCGGGCTTTATGTACGGCTTCGGCGCGCCGGGTGGCGTCGTGAACTACGTGACGAAAAAGCCGCCCGCGACCGACAGGCAGATCGCGAGCGTCGATGTCGGCTATCGCTCGACGTCGGTCTGGACCGAGCATCTGGATCTCGGCGGGCGCGTCGGCCCGGACAGCATGGTCGGCTACCGCTTCAACGCGACGCACGAGGAAGGCAAGACGTACAACGACGGCAACGTGCGGCGCGATTCCTTCTCGCTCGCCGCCGACGCGCGCCTGACCCGCGATCTCACCGCGACCTTCGGCGCGCTGTATCAGGAGCGGCATGCGTCCGGCATCACGACGGCGATTTCGACCGCGCGATATACCGGCACGTCGCTGCCAGCGACGCTGTCCGGCGGCAGCAGCACGCTGCAGACGCCCGATCAGCATCTGAACACCAACCTGCAGATCTACACCGCCGGCCTGCATTACAACCTGAGCCCGGACTGGACGCTCTCGGCGACGTACAGCTTCAGCAAGAGCACGCGCTATCGCAACGAAGGCACTTGGTATCTGCTCGATCAGGCAGGCGATTACGACGACTATCGCTTCGAAGGCAAGGAAGGGCATCAGCTGAACACGTTCCGCGTGATGGCCGAAGGTCTCGTGAAGACGGGACCGCTCAGGCATCAGCTCGTGTTCGGCGCTGATTACCAGAAGCAGACGACCGACTACGGCGCGAACTCCTTCTATGCGCAGCTCGGCACGGGCAACCTCTATCAGCCGAACGTGAATCGTTACGACAGCTCCGGCTTCTACACCTATCGCGCCGCCGACGTCACGCAGAAGGCGCTGTTCGCGAGCGACACGATCGCGCTGACCGAGCGCTGGTCCGTGCTCGGCGGCCTGCGCTACACGAACTACGAGCAGCACGGTTACGGCCTCGACGGCAGCACGTCGTCGACGTACACGCAAAACGGCGTGCTCACGCCAACCGTCGCGCTGATGTACAAACTCACGCCGGGCACGACGCTCTATGCGAGCTATGTAGAATCGCTCGAAGCGGGCAACGTCGTCGGCGACACCTATGCGAACGCCGGGCAATTGCTCAAGCCGCTGCGCAGCAAGCAATACGAAGTCGGCGTGAAGAGCCAGAACGCACGCTGGAGCGCGACGGCCGCGCTGTTCCGCATCGAGCGCGGCGCGCAGTATGCCAACAGCGACAACGTCTTCGTCGAGGACGGCGAGTCGATCTTTCAGGGTGCCGAAGCGGGCGCGGACGTGCGTCTCGGCCGGGACTGGACCGTCGGCGCCGATCTGATGTGGATCGCGACGCACTACGAGAAAGGCTCGACCAACAACGGCAATCGTGTCGCGGGCGCGCCGGGATTCGTCGCGGCGGCGCACGTGAATTACGCGGTGCCCGTCGTTCCGGGCCTGACGCTCGGCGCCGATGCGAAATTCACCGGCAACACGAGCCTCAGTCCGTCCGGCGACATCAAGGTGCCGGGCTATCTGGTGATGAACCTCGGCGCGACCTACACGACGCGCATCGCCGGACATAACGTCGGGCTGCGCGCGGCCATCGACAATCTGACGAATCGCCGCTACTGGGAATTCCAGTACGCCGATTACATCCAGCCGGGCGAGCCGCGCACGCTCTCGCTCAACGCGCGCGTCGAATTCTGATCCTTGCCGCGCGACATGCCTTGAAATAACTGGTCCGAGAGGCCCGCCGCTTGTGCCGCAAGGCTTGGCGGGCGGGCCGTGACATTCCGTGAAATAGTTTGCGCGTGGTTTTTAACCGGGCCGATCGCCACAATGGGTTCATTCGCAACCACCCACCAAGGCGAACAATCATGGAACTGGAACTGCTCGGAAAAATCTCGATGTACGTGATGGGCATCGTCCTCACCGCGTCGCTGCTCGAGGCCGTCGTCCTGCATTTCAAGTACAAGGGCACCGACAAGGCGTTCGACTGGCACGAGACCTGGATCTCGCTCGTCGATCTCGTCGGCCGCAAGCTCCTCGCGTTCCTGCCGCTCTCGCTCGCGACGCCCGTCTTCAACTTCGCGTGGGAGCATCGCATCCACACGGTCACGACGAACACGGCGCTCACGCTGTTCCTGCTCTTCATCGGACAGGAGTTCTGCTACTACTGGTATCACCGCGCGTCGCACACGATCCGCTTCTTCTGGGCGAATCACGCGGTGCATCATTCGCCGAACCAGTTGACGCTGTCGTCGGCGTATCGATTGGGCTGGACCACCAAGATCGCGGGCTCGGCCATCTTCTTCACTCCGCTCGTGTGGTTCGGCGTGAAGCCCGACGTGGTGCTCGCGGTCGTGTCGATCAACCTCCTCTATCAGTTCTGGCTGCACGCAACTTGGATTCCGAAGCTCGGCTGGCTCGAATATGTGTTCAACACGCCGTCGGCGCATCGTGTGCACCATGCATCGAACGCGACATATCTCGATGCGAACTTCGGCGGCGTGCTCGTCATCTTCGATCGCCTGTTCGGAACGTACGTGGAAGAGCGCGCCGATGAGCCGTGTGTCTACGGCCTGACGACGCCGGTGACGTCGCATAACCCGATCGTCGTCGAGATGCAGCACTGGGTCAGCCTCGCGAAGGACATGTACAACGCGAAGAGCGTGTCGGATGCGGTCGGCTTCCTGCTGCGTCCTCCGGGCTGGCTGCCGAACGGCGAAGGCGACACCACCGAAGAATTGCAGAAGCGCGCCAAGTCGATCGAACAACAACCGGCCCACGCGGGCCGATAACGAAAGCCTCCCAGCGGTACTTTCGAATCCCGATGTCCGGTTCAGCGCCGGCATCGGGTTTTTTCATTTGCGGCGCTGGATCGTCGCAGCCGCCGCGCCCGCCGCCGCAAACGCACACGCGGCGGAGAGCGCGGCGACGGCGCGCAACGCATCGGCGATGGCATCGGCTTGCGCGCGGGCGAGCGGCGCCGATGACGCTTCGGACGTCGGCTGGGCGTCCAGCGCGCGCATGCTGTCGCGCGGCACATGCAGCCGATCGAGCCGCGCCGACAAAGCCGCGTCGTGCGACCACACGAACACGATGCCGAGCACCGCGATCGCGAGCAGGCTCGCCACGCGCGCGACCGCGTTGTTGATGCCCGACGCGATGCCCGCGCGCTCGCTTCCCGCCGATGCCATCACGGTCGTCGTCAGCGGCGCGACGGCGATCGTCATGCCGAGCCCGAGCACGACGAGCGCTGGCAGAAAGCCCATCCAGTAGCTGCCCGCGACGAACGGCAGCGCGAGCATCGCGAAGCCCAGACCCGCCACGCACGGACCGGCGATCAGGAGCGCACGCGCGCCGAAGCGGCTCGTCAGCCCGCCCGTGAAACGCGACAGCAAACCGATGATGAGCGGCATCGGCAACACCGCCGCGCCCGCTTCCGTCGCGGTGAAACCGTATGCGCGAATCAGCGTGTACGGCAGGAAAAACAGCACGCCGCCGAGCCCGAAGTACAGCAGCAACGTGACGATATTCGCGCCGCTGAAATCGCGCGAACGGAAGATGTCGAGCGGGACCATCGGATCGCGCGATTTCGCTTCGATCGCGATGAACGCGGCGAGCAGCACGATGCCCGCGCCGATCATCCCGAGCACGAGCGGATCGGCGAAACCGCGCGACGGCGCTTCCGTGAGACCGTAGGTCAGCATCGCGAGGCCCGCCGCCGTGCTCGCCGCGCCGGGCCAGTCGAGGGTTGGCGGCGCGTCGGCGTCGTGGCTGTCGGGCACGGAAGCCATCGCCAGCGCGATCGTCGCGGCCGCGAGCGGCACGTTGAGGAAAAAAATCGCGCGCCACGAAAATGCATCGACGAGCCAGCCGCCCGCCGCCGGACCGACCGACGACGTGATCGCGCCGACGCCCGCCCACGTGCCGATCGCGCGGCCGCGCGCCTCGCCGTCGAATACCGCGCCGATGATCGCAAGGCTGCCCGGCACGAGCAGCGCCGCGCCGATGCCCTGCAATGCGCGCGCCGCGATCAGCCAGCCCGTGCCCGGCGCGAAGCCGCACGCCGCCGACGCGACCGTGAAAATCGCGACGCCCGCGACGAACACCTTGCGCCGTCCGAGCTTGTCGCCCATCGCGCCGCCGACCAGCACGAGCGCGCCCAGAAACAGCAGATACGCGTTGACGACCCACTGCATCGCCGCAATGCTCGCGCCGAGCTCGCTCTGGATCGACGGCAGCGCGACGTTGACGACCGAGCCGTCGATGAACGCCATGCTCGATCCGAGAATCGTCGCGGACAGCGCGAGGCGCTTGCGATGGCACGGCTGATCGGCGGCGACGGGTTGCGCGCGGATCGCGAGTTCGTCGCAAGGACTCACGGGCGAGGCGACGGCGTGCACGCGTTGCGGGTTGTTCAATGGCGCTCCTGGTCGACGAATCCGCGGATAGAAGAGGCTAACCGGTTCTGCATTTTCACGCCCGCGACGTGGTTGGCACGCTCGCGCGCACGCCCCGGCCCGGCGAGTTAAGCTTATTGCTTCACTCGCATCGAGATGCCGCCATGAGTCGAACAGACGGAGTCGCGCAAAGCCGATGGCTCGTGGATGCGCGCGAGGAAATCGCCGCCGCGCTTCGGACTTCCGATGAAGCCTGGCTTCACGACATGAGCATGCGCTGGGGTTGCCGTCTCGCGATGCTCGTCGCGGATTTCGGCGTGCGCGTGATGCTGCGTGAGGAAGGCGTCGTCATGAAGCTCGAGCCGCCGCCGGAGGTCGACAGCGCGCTCATCGAGTTCCGCGAAGGGAAGGCCGATTCGCTCGCGCGCGCCGCGTGGATCAAGCTGTCGAAGTTCGAAGAGCACGCGATCGCCGTGCTCGAAGCGAGCGCGCTCATTCAGGGCGATGCGCAATGCACCGCCTGCCGCGAAACCATTCTCGCGTGGCGTCAGATGCTCATCGCCGCGAACGAGTGGCCGCGCGAGGAAGCCGATCCGTACATCAGCCACGCCTGCCGGCCGATATTGAAGCAGTTCATGAATCTCGCGTCGTGCGCGACGGACGGGCATCAGTTCGAGCTCGCGCGCGCAGGCGATTACGAAGAGACATGGCGCGAGTTCGAGAACTTCTGTTCCGATGAAGATGCGCCGCCCGTGACCGGCTGGGGCCGCAAGTATCGGCATCGGGCAAACGCATTGCCGATGCCTCGTGCGTTCCAAGTCAGAACCGATGCCGCAAGCCGACCGTCGCTTCGACCTGATTGCTCGTCGACGATGGCGCCGTGAGGCCGTTGATCCAAGCCACACCCAATGGCGAATTGGCGCTGGCGCTCACGCCTTGCCATACGCCCTGGATGTAGACATCGGTGCGCCGCGAGAAGGCATAGCCGGCCATCGCGCTGACTTGATTCCAGTGCGGATTGCCCGCGCCCGCGAGCCCGCCCGCGCGCGAATACGTGTACGCGGCCGAAAGTTCGACGGCGGGCGTCAGCGCGTAGCGCACGTTGCCTTCGAAGTTCTGGACATGCGTCGAAGAGCCGGTCTGGAACAGCTCCGTCAGATTCGTCTGCGTATAGACGAGGCCCGCCACCGCCGGGCCGATCGCGTAGCTCACGCCCGCGCCCCACGTCTGCTGACGGCCCGCCAGCGCGCCTAGCGGAACGGCCGTCGTCGTGAGCACGCCCTGTAGCGAAGAGCCGGTCGTATCGGTGACGGCGCCGTTGGTGTTCAGCTGCCCCGGCGTCGCGGCGTCGCTGTTCAATTGCAGGAAGCCCGCGCCGAAACTAAGCGGTCCCCACATATACGACATGCCGAAGCTGTACGCACGATTGTTCGAAAATCCGCCGGCCTGGTTCGAGAAACCATATAACGCACCGAGCTTGAATCCCGCGAAATCCGGGCTCTGATACTTCACGGCGTTGTTGATCTGGAACGAATCGTTGAGGTTATCGATATCGAATGGATGTGCGAAATGCGTGCCGCCATACTCCGTGCCCGTCAATGATAGTGGCGCGACGAAATCGACCATGTCGTCGGTCTGACGGCCGAACGTGATAACGCCGTAATCGCGGCTCGACAAGCCGACATACGCCTGCCGGTTGAAGAGGCGGTTATTCACCGACGATTGTCCATTGTTCAGATTGAAGCCGCTTTCCAGATTGAAGATAGCTTTCAATCCCCCGCCGAGATCTTCAGCGCCGCGCAAGCCCCATCGGCTGTATTGGACTGGGCCGCTTTTAAGTTCCCAATTGCTGTGGCCGCCGCCGGTCGGCGTGATCTGATTGTTCGAATACGTGATGCCGGCGTCGATGAGGCCGTAGAGCGTCACGCTGCTTTGCGCGTGGGCCGCGCCCGCGCAAGCGATCATCGTGGCCGCACCGCTCATAAGCAACTTTTTCATTTGCCGAGGCTCCATCGATGTCGGGTAAAGACACGCATGCCTCATCCACTTTATGCGACCGAAACGATAACCGGCAACCTGAAAATATCGCGCGCGAGCACGGGCTCGGGCGTTCGCTTAAAAGTCGTGGCGCACCGAGAATGTCATGCCCTTTTCATGCTCGTGATTCACGCCGAGCTGCGGATTGGCAGAGAAATGCCAATCGTCCGTGTCGTTCGTGATGTCGTCGCGCGGCTGCACCCGAACGGGCGCCGAATTGGGCGATAGCGGCAAGGGATAAGCCCGCGCGAACTGGCTCAGATCGGGATGAACATTTCTTTCGTACTTCGACAATGCGATGGCGTCGAGCGCGTCCATCGTGCCCTTGAATGCATATCGCGGATGACGAGGCCCGACGCGAGACACGCTTTCGGTCGAGACAATGGCTGGCGCGGGAAAGAACAGCACATTCGCCGCCACGCGCTGATTGGGGATCAGGCGAGCCTGTTCGCTGGCTGATGCGAAGCTGCCGACAACAAAAACCATGATGCCGGCGACCCAATACCTTCGGATAAGACGTGTCATCGAATGCCCGAAAGACGCTACGGTCGAATGAAATTCAGCGCTCTTAAATCATTTTAATTCATTTGGCGGTGCGTTTCCTGACAATGACGCCATCGAATCGTAATCACGAATTGTGCAACGAATCGAAATGTGATTCTCGAATTGCATGACGGGTTTCACAACTCTGCACGCAGCATCTATCTTGAAGAGCGGATCGACTCCGATCACGCATCTTCCGGAGACCACATCATGTTTGCGCGCAAGCTCCGACTCATTGCCTTGTCCACTGCAATACTCGTCTGCGCCATACCGAATGCCTCTTTCGCAACGGAACAGGCACAACAACGCCGCGCGGGACGCGACGTCCGCCAGGACACGCGACAGCACGCACGCCATACGAAACAGGATTGCCGCGCGGCGAATCAGCAATCGAACGCGAGTTGCCGTCACGACAAACGCGACACGAAGCAACAGGGACGACAGGCAGCACGCAATATCAAGTATTGATGTGCAGGACAGGTTGTTTCCTGTCTATCGCATTCCCGCAATCGCCGATGAACGTTCAATGAAAGGAGACCTCGTGATGAGCAAGCACTCCAGAAATGGCGCGTCGCATTCTTCTGCTCTCGAAGGCGATGAACTTCGCCTCGTCGATGCGTGGTGGCGCGCGTGCAATTATCTTTCGGCAGGCATGATCTTTCTCGCCGATAACCCGCTGCTGCGCGAACCGCTGAAGGCCGAACACGTCAAGCACCGGCTGCTCGGGCACTGGGGCGCGAGTCCCGCACTGTCGTTCGTATGGGCGCATCTGAACCGCGTCATCAGGCGCGACGACATCGACGTGATCTTCATGGCCGGCCCCGGTCACGGCGCGCCCGGCGTGCTCGGTCCCGCGTATCTCGAAGGCACGTATTCGGAGGTCTATCCGGACAAGAGCGAAGATGCCGAAGGCATGCAGAAGTTCTTCAAGCAGTTTTCCTTTCCGGGGCATATCGGCTCGCATGTGACGCCCGAAACGCCGGGATCGATCCATGAAGGCGGCGAACTCGGCTATAGCCTTTCGCACGCTTATGGCGCGGCACTGGACAATCCGGAGTTGATCGTCGCGTGCGTCGTCGGCGACGGCGAAGCGGAAACCGGTCCGCTCGCAACGGCGTGGCACTCGAACAAGTTCATCAATCCCGCGCGCGATGGCGCGGTGCTGCCGATCCTCAATCTCAACGGCTATAAGATCGCGAATCCGACGATCCTCGCGCGCATCGGTCATGACGAGCTGGAGGCCTTGTTCGTCGGTTATGGTTATCGGCCTTATTTCGTCGAGGGATCGGATCACAACGAAATGCATAAGAAGATGGCGGAAACGCTCGATGCCGCGACCGCCGACATCCGCGCGATCTGGGACAAGGCGCGCAACGATGGCCATGTGAAACGGCCGCGCTGGCCGATGATCGTTTTGCGCACGCCGAAAGGCTGGACCGGTCCGAAGGAAATCAACGGACATAAGGTCGAAGGTTCATGGCGCGCCCATCAGGTGCCGTTCTCCGACGTGCATAACAATCCCGCGAATCTCGCCGTGCTCGAACGCTGGATGCAAAGCTATAAGCCCGAAGAACTCTTCGATGAAACCGGCCGCCTGCGTGAAGAGATCAGATCGATCGCGCCCGTTGGCACACGGCGCATGAGCGCGAATCCGCATGCGAATGGCGGCACGTTGCGCAAGGAACTCAAGCTGCCCGATTTCCGCGACTATGCCGTCGATGTCGGTCAGGCCGGCAAGCTCCTGCACGAAAATACCCGTCCGCTCGGCGCATTCCTGCGCGACGTCATGCGCTGCAACATGGACCGGTTCCGCGTGTTCGGCCCCGATGAAACGGCCTCGAATCGGCTTCAGGCGATCTATGAAGTCAGCAAGAAAGTCTGGATGGCCGACCTTCTACCCGAAGACGAAGACGGCGGGGAGTTGTCCCGCGACGGCCGCGTGATGGAAATGCTTTCCGAGCACACATTGCTCGGCTGGCTCGAAGGTTATCTGCTTTCAGGGCGGCACGGTTTCTTCCACACGTACGAAGCGTTCGCGCATGTCATCGATTCGATGTTCAATCAACATGCGAAGTGGCTCGACATCTGCAAGAACCATGTGCCCTGGCGCGCATCGGTTTCGTCGGAAACGATTCTGCTTTCATCGACGGTATGGCGGCAGGATCACAACGGCTTCTCGCATCAGGACCCGGGCTTCATCGATCTCGTCACGAACAAGAGCCCTTCGGTCACGCGCGTGTATCTGCCGCCCGATGCCAACACACTGCTCGTCGTGGCCGATCAATGTCTGCGCTCGACCGACTGCATCAACATCATCGTCGCGGACAAGCAGAAGCATCTGCAATTCGCGACCATCGACGAGGCGATCGTTCATTGCGCCAAAGGCATCGGCATATGGCGGCGCGCGAGCACCGATGAAGGCGAGGAGCCCGACGTCGTGCTCGCCTCTTGCGGCGATGTCGCGACGCAAGAAGCGCTAGCCGCCGCGGCGATCCTGCGCGAGCAGTTGCCCGAATTGAAATTGCGCTTCGTGAACGTAGTCGATCTCTTCAAGATGCAGCCCGACACCGAGCATCCGCACGGATCGAGCGCGCGTGAATTCGATAGCCTCTTCACGCTCGACAAGCCTGTGATCTTCAACTTCCACGGTTATCCGTGGCTGATTCACAAGCTCGCTTATCGCTTTCACAATCACGAGAATCTGCACGTTCGCGGCTATAAGGAAAAAGGCAACATCAACACGCCGCTCGAACTGGCGATACTCAATCAGGTCGATCGTTTCAATCTCGTCATCGATGTGCTCGATCGCGTGCCGCGCCTGCAGGCAAGGACCGCGCACTTGAGGGAGGACATGAAGAACGCGATCATCCGTCACCTCGATTACGCGCATACGCACGGCACCGACAAGCCGGAAATCGCCGACTGGGTATGGCCCTTCTGAATCACGGAGATTCCTTGAGCACGCGAAGATCCGGCTGCACGGCGCCATCCGCTGCATGCCGGGTCTGAGCCTGCGAGCGTTCGTCGCTCTCCTTCGATGTCTGGATGTGCATCTGCGGCAACATCATCTCGATGCCCGCTTCATCCATCTTGAGTTTGAGCCTCGCATTGAAGGCGCGCGCGACGCTCCATTGCTGGAGCGGTTTCGTCTTGATCTGCCCTTTCACGACGATGCAGTTCGACTCGAAGCGATCGAGTCCCCACACTTCGACCGGCCCGATTATTTCGTTGCGAAAGCGAAAGTCGGCCATCATGTCGGCGCCCACTTCGTTGATCATGCGCGTGATGTCGTCGAGCTTCGCCGAGAACGGCACGCGCACTTCGAACACGGCATTCGCGAAATCGCGCGACAGGTTCTTCACGATCTTGATCTGCGAAAACGGAATCGTGTGAACCGCGCCTTGTCCGTCGCGCAGGCGCACCGTGCGGATCGTCAGGTCCATCACGGTGCCCGCGTGTCCGCCGTCGATGTCGATCCAGTCGCCGACCGAAATCGTCTCCTCGACGATGATGAACAGCCCCGTGATCAGATCGGTGACGAGCGATTTCGCGCCGAAGCCGACCGCCAGGCCGATCACGCCGGCGCCCGCGAGCAGCGGCGTCAGGTTGATGCCGAGACTCGCGCACGCGACGATGGCCGCGAGGCTCGCGACCGTCACGAAGATGCCATTGCGCACGAGCGGCAACATCGTGCGGGCGCGCACGCCGGGACTCAGTGCCTTGTTGCGCGAACTGTTCTGGCCGAGCGCTTCGAGTATCACGGTATCGAGCACGATCCAGATGAACCACGCGCCGAACACCGTCGCGACGACCGCGATCAGCGCGTGCCTGAAGCCGGGCGTCATCGCGCTGTGCCTGATGAGCCGCGCGATCGGTCCGCTCCATAGCTCGAGCTCGAAGCGCAGATAAGCCAGCCAGATCAACAATACGATCAGCGTGCATCCGAAGCGCAACAGGCGCGTGAGATGCGGCGCGCGGCGCTGCGCGCGCGTGTCGCGCCGGCGCGTCAAATGCAGCAGCAGCGCGGACGCGAACAGCGTAAGCACGAGCAGCGCCGCGCTCAATAACGACGGCCGCAGCACGTCGCCTTCCGCGCCGCGCCCGTCGATGATCGCGACCACCGACGCCACCGCGATCAGCAGTATCGGGATATGCCATAGCGACGCGAGGATATCGAGCGCTTCCGTCGCGAACTGATGATCGCGCCTGCGCGCATACGGCCGATTGCGGATCAGATGCGTCACGGGCCGCCGGTAAGCGAGCGCGAAATAGCCGCACAGCAACGCGGCGGCGAGCCCCGCGAAGGTCGAGATGATGCCCGCGAGATTGGGGCCGAGCTGCCGCGTGACATCGGCGTTGGCAGTGGCATCGCCGAGCGCGCCGGATGCGCCGATCGCAAAGAGCGGCCAGAGCGTGCGCGTCAGCAGTTGCTGCACGGCCACGCGCCGATGCGCCGTGCTGAACACCGAAAACACGATCATGCAGATGGCCGAGAAGATCGAGCCCGCGACAATCGCATAAGCAATGACGAGCCCGAGCGTGCGGCCGAGCGCATCGGGCATCGCGCGCACGAAGAGCAGCACCGCGATGAACGCGACGACCCACGGCCCCGTCTGACGCAGCGCGAACGCGAGCAATTGCGTCGATGTCGGATTCGGCGCGAGCGCGACGTCGCGGCCATAGCGCGCGAAGATGCGCCGCTGCACGCGGATCAGCAAGAACGCGCACAGGCCCCATCCCGCGAGCGTCGCGCCCATGCCGCTGACGATCCTGCCGAACGATTCGCCTTTCGCGCCCGTGACGACGGCCTGCAATTCGCCCGCGGCCGCACTGCCGCGCGCGGTCCAAAAACGCATCGGCGTGAGCCCTTCGCTGAGATTCGTTTCGACGGATGCAATGCCCGATGCGATCGCGCCTAGAAGATCGGCATTGGCGGGCGCTGGCGTGGCGGGCGCGGCGCTCTGCGTCGCATCGCGTAACGCTTTCAATTGCGTGACGAGCGCGCTGCGTTGCGCGTCGTTGTCGAGCGTGCCGATGAGGTTGTTCAGCGAACGCACCATTTCGGCCTGACTCGCGGACGACGGCGCGGACGCCGCGGTCGCATCGGCGGGCGTCTGCGGCGCGATGAACTTCTGCATCGCACCGGTCAGCGGCGCGGCCATCGCCGGAAACACGCACGCACATCCGATCAAGACACCGAGTGCCATCAGGACACGCCTCGCATCGATGCGCCGCGTGAATGCGCTCATGGAGTCGCCCTCCAGGATCATCGCCGTTGCGCGAGATCGCGAACGGCTCTCGCGCAAAGATTAGCGTATCGAATTCAGGCGTGCCATCAGGCTGTCCTATTCGGCGGCGCCGCTCAGCACGACACGCCGGAAGAATTGCGCGAGGACGTCCTCGGCGAATTGCGCCGGCACCGACTGCGGGTCCGACGAATAGAAGAACTGCACGCCGTCGCACAGCGCGATGAGGCCGAGCGCCATCTGTTCGGGCGGCATGGTGAGCGGCGTGCCCACGCGTTCGGAAAAAGCGCGGATGTAATCGGTCGTGGTCTGACGCAGTTCGCGCATCAGCGCATTGAAGCTCGCGCGGAACCTCGCGTCGCGGCTCGCGTGCAGCTTCGCTTCGACCCACAGAAGAAAGCACGCGTTGTTCTGATAGCACTCGCTGTAGTACTGCAGCACGCGCGCTTCCATGTCGGCGCGCGACGCCTCGCCATCTTCGAAAATCGTGGAGAGGCGCTGCATGATCGTGTCGTGATCGCGCTTGAGCACTTCGAGCAGCAACTCGGCCTTGCTAGAAAAGTTCGAATAGAACGCACCGCGCGTGTAGCCCGCGTCGGCGGCTACATCTTCGACGCTCGATGCGCCGAATCCTTTCTTCGTGAAAACCGCTTGCGCAGCGTCGAGCAGACGCTGGCGCGTCTGGTCACGGCTCTGCTCGCGGGTGAGACGGACTGGTTTCATGCGCGCAGTGTAGCACCGCCAGGCTTACGAATCCGTCTTTGCATTCAGATACAAGTGTGTATTAGAATTCACTTCGTATTTGCGTCCGGGTCGTCGAAACCCTTGCCGGACGGGGCTTTCAGGTCGATGCATCAATCCGCCCCATTCAGGCTCGTTTCTCGAAATTGCTGCCGGACAGCCCCGGACAACCCATTTCCCCTGCTTTGCCCACGAGCGGCGCGTCACGTCTTCGCGGCGCGCGGCACCATGCCCTTGCGGGCGCCGAGGTTCCTGTGAAGCTCTTGCACTCACCCGCGTCGGTCGTGGCGCGCGCGGCATTCGTCCCGATCGTCTGTGTTGCGCTCGTCGCCTGCAAGCGGCATGAAGCGCCTGCGCCCGCACCGCGTCCGGTCGTCGCCGTCGCGGCACAAGCCGACGGCCACGCGACCGCGTCGAGCCTGCCCGGTCAGGTGCAATCGCGTTATTCGACGCCGCTCTCGTTTCGCATCAACGGCAAGATTCTCGAACGGCGCGTGCGCCTCGGCGATAGCGTGAAGGCGGGGCAAGTCGTCGCCCGGCTCGATCCCGCCGATGCCGAGAAGAACAGCGCCAGCGCCCGCGCGCAGCTCGATGCGGCCGAGCATCAGCTCGTCTATGCAAAGCAGCAACTCGATCGCGATCGCGCGCAGGCCGCCGAAAATCTCATCGCGCCCGCGCAGCTCGAACAGACGCAGAACGCGTATGCGTCGGCGCTCGCGCAGCGCAATCAGGCGCAGCAGCAAGCGGGGCTCTCCGCCGATCAACTGCGCTACGCGACGCTCGCCGCCGATCACGCGGGCGTCATCACCGCAGAGCAAGCCGACACCGGCCAGAACGTCACGGCAGGCCAGGTCGTTTATACGCTTGCATGGAGCGGCGATATCGACGTGATCTGCGACGTGCCCGAAGCCGCGCTCGCCGCGTTCGCCGTCGGACGCGAAGCGAACGTGAAGCTCGCCGCACTGCCCGGCAAGACCTTCAAGGCGCGCGTGCGCGAACTGTCGCCCGCCGCCGACACGCAAAGCCGCACCTGGCGCGCGAAGCTCACGCTCGAAGCGCCGACGCCCGATGTGCGGCTCGGCATGACGGCGGACATCGCGTTCGCGGCAGCCAGCGACGCGAAAGGCGCGTTCACGATTCCATCGACGGCGCTCTTTCACGACAACGGCCATCCCGCCGTGTGGATCGTGAAGCAACCGGGCGATGCGCTCGAACTGCGGCGCGTCGAAGTCGCGCGCTATGGCGAGCGCACGGTGACGCTCGCGGGCGGCATCGCGGCGGGCGAGCGCATCGTGTGGCAAGGCGTGCATACGGTGTCCGCGGGCGAGAAAGTGCGCGTCGTCGCGCCGCTGCATCCCGAGGACTTCGCGTCATGAGCGATACACGCGAAGACAACGACGCCTATCGCCACGAAGAAGGCCGCTTCAATCTCTCCGCGTGGGCGCTGCGGCATCGCGCGCTCGTCGTGTTTCTCATCGCGATGGCGACGATCTTCGGCATCCTCGCGTACACGCGGCTCGCGCAGTCGGAAGACCCGCCTTTCACGTTCCGCGTGATGGTGATCCGCACGTTCTGGCCCGGCGCGACCGCGCGACAGGTGCAGGAGGAAGTGACCGACCGCATCGCGCGCAAGCTGCAGGAAACGCCCTACACGGATTTCATGCGCAGCTATTCGCGTCCCGGCGAATCGCTGATCTTCTTTCAGATGAAAGATTCCGCGCCCGCGAAAGACGTGCCCGAGGAGTGGTATCAGATCCGCAAGAAAGTGGGCGATATCGCCGCGACCTTGCCGCCCGGCACGCAAGGCCCTTTCTTCAACGACGAGTTCGGCGATGTCTACACCAACATCTACGCGCTCGAAGGCGACGGCTTCTCGCCCGCGCAACTGCACGATTACGCCGATTCGCTGCGCACGGTTCTGTTGCGCGTGCCGGGCGTCGCGAAGGTCGATTACTTCAGCGATCAGGAAGAGCGCATCTATGTCGAGATCTCCAATACGACGCTCACGCGTCTCAACATCTCGCCGCAGCAGATCGCGCAGGCCATCGACGGACAGAACGCCGTGTCGAGCGCGGGCGTGCTGACCACGCCGAACGATCGCGTATTCGTGCGTCCGAGCGGCCAGTTCAAGAGCGTGGACGCGCTCGCCGATACGCTCATCAACGTGAACGGGCGTTCGTTCCGGCTCGGCGATATCGCGACGATCAAGCGCGGCTACATCGATCCGCCCGTCACGCAGATGCGTTCGGCGGGCGTGCCCGTGCTCGGCATCGGCATCACGATGCAGCCGGGCGAAGACGTCGTGCGTCTCGGCAAATCGCTCGATGAAACGATGATCAAGTTGCGTGCGCAACTACCCGCGGGTTTGAAGCTGACGGAAGTGTCGAGCATGCCGCAAGCGGTTTCGCATTCCGTCGACGACTTTCTCGAAGCGGTCGCCGAAGCGGTCGTCATCGTGCTGATCGTGAGCCTCGTATCGCTCGGCGTGCGAACGGGCATGGTCGTCGTGATCTCGATTCCCATCGTGCTCGCCGTCACCGCGCTCTTCATGTATTTCTTCGATATCGGCTTGCACAAGGTTTCGCTCGGCACGCTGATTCTCGCATTGGGTCTGCTCGTCGACGACGCGATCATCGCCGTCGAGATGATGGCCGTGAAGCTCGAACAAGGCTGGAACCGCACGCGCGCCGCCGCGTTCGCCTACACGAGCACGGCGTTTCCCATGCTGACCGGCACGCTCGTCACCGTCGCGGGCTTTCTGCCGATCGCGCTCGCGAAGTCGAGTACCGGCGAGTACACGCGTTCGATCTTCGAAGTATCGGCGATCGCGTTGATCGCATCGTGGCTCGCGGCGGTCGTGCTGATTCCGCTGCTCGGCTACAAGCTGCTTCCCGAGCGCAAGAAAGAAGCGCATCTGCCCGACGATCACGAACACGATATCTACGACACGAAGTTCTACGGACGCCTGCGCCGATGGGTCGGCTGGTGCGTGAAGCGGCGCTTCGTCGTGCTCGCAGTCACGGTCGTGCTCTTCGTCATCGCGATGGCCGGCTTCACGCTCGTGCCGCAGCAGTTCTTCCCCAGCTCGGATCGACCCGAACTTCTGATCGACGTGAGATTGCAGGAAGGCGCATCGTTCGAAGCGACCCTGCGCGAAGCGAAGCGTCTCGAAGAAGCGTTGAAGGGCCGCGATGAAATCGATCATGTGGTGAGCTTCGTCGGCACCGGCGCGCCGCGTTTTTATCTGCCGCTCGATCAGCAATTGCCGACGCCCAACTTCGCGCAGTTCGTCGTCACCGCGAAGTCGGTCGAAGCGCGCGAGCAGCTCGCGCGCTGGCTCGATCCGATGTTGCGCGAGCGCTTCCCCGCCGTGCGTACGCGCCTGTCGCGTCTGGAGAATGGTCCTCCTGTCGGCTATCCGGTGCAGTTTCGCGTGAGCGGCGACGATATCGGCACGGTGCGTCATATCGCGGAACAAGTAGCCGCCGACATGCGTGCCGACTCGCGCACGACGAATGTGCAGTTCGACTGGGACGAGCCATCGGAGCGCTCGGTGCGCTTCGAGATCGATCAACAGAAGGCGCGCGATGCGGGCGTCACGTCGCAGGACATATCGAGCTTTCTCGCGATGACGCTGACCGGCACGACCGTCACGCAGTATCGCGAGCGCGACAAGCTCATCAGCGTCGACTTGCGCGCGCCGCGCGCCGAGCGTGTGGATCCTTCGCGGCTCGCGACGATCGCAATGCCGACGCCGCACGGACCGGTGCCGCTGGGGGCGCTCGGCCGCGTCGTCGATACGCTCGAATACGGCGTGATCTGGGAACGCGACCGCCAGCCGACCATCACCGTGCAATCGGATGTGAAGGGCGACGCGCAAGGCATCGACGTGACGCACGCCATCGACGAGAAGCTCGACGAGATTCGCCGCGCATTGCCCGTGGGTTATCGCGTGGAAGTGGGCGGATCGGTGGAGGAAAGCGGCAAGGGTCAGGCGTCGATCAACGCGCAGATGCCGGTGATGGTGATCGTGGTGCTCACGCTGCTGATGATTCAATTGCAGAGCTTCTCGCGCGTGATGATGGTCGTGCTCACCGCGCCGCTCGGACTCATCGGCGTGGTCGTCACGCTGCTCGCATTCGGCAAGCCGTTCGGCTTCGTCGCGATGCTCGGCGTCATAGCGATGTTCGGCATCATCATGCGCAACTCGGTGATTCTCGTCGATCAGATCGAGCAGGACATCGCGTCGGGGCACAAGCGATTCGATGCGATAATCGGCGCGACGGTGCGGCGCTTCCGCCCTATCACGCTGACCGCAGCCGCCGCCGTGCTCGCGCTGATTCCGCTTCTGCG
Source organism: Caballeronia sp. LZ028 (assembly GCF_031451415.1). NCBI lineage: Bacteria > Pseudomonadati > Pseudomonadota > Betaproteobacteria > Burkholderiales > Burkholderiaceae > Caballeronia > Caballeronia sp. LZ028. Next base: position 1,152,936 of record NZ_JARUXN010000004.1, read on the forward strand.
CAGCAACTTCTTCGGCCCGATGGCCACCGCGCTCATGGGCGGCATCACGAGCGCGACCGTGCTCACGCTTTTCTATCTGCCCGCGCTCTATGCCGCGTGGTTTCGCGTGAAGCTCGACGAACGCGAAGGAGCATCGTCATGAATCGCCGGCTATTGATGACTTGCGCGTGCGTCGCGTTGAATGCGTGCGCGCTCGGCCCCGATGGCAAGCCGCCCGCGATGCCGCAGCCCGCGCATTACGGCGCCGAAACGCAAGTGCAGGCGAGCGTGAGCGCAGAAGGCGCGTCGCAACGTTTCGATGTGGGCGCGAAGCCCGTGCCCGAATGGTGGAAGCGCTATCGGTCGGATACGCTGAATGCACTCGTCGATGAAGGCTTGCGCGCGAGCCCGAATCTCGCGGCAGCCGACAAGAGCCTCGTCGCGGCGCGCGAACAGTTGCGCGCGCAAGTGGGTTCGTCGCTGTTGCCGCAGATCGATGCGGGCGGACAAGCGACGCGGCAACGCGGCTTCGGCATTCCGCAGGGCGGCCCGCCGACCGTGCTCTACAACCTCTTCGTCGGGCAGATTCAGGCGCAATACACGTTCGATCTCTTCGGCGCGGCGCGCTATGCGAATGCATCGCTTGCCGCGCAGGTCGACCAACAGGCCTTTCAACTCGATGCCGCGCGCCGTGCGCTTGCTGCGAACATCGTGACGGGTGCGATCGGCGCGGCCGCGTTGCATGCGCAGATCGACGTGACGACGCGTCTCGTCGCGCTAGCCAACGACGACGCGCACGATGCCGAACGCCGCTACGCGCTCGGCTCCGCATCGCGCGCCGACATGCTCGCCGCACAGCAGAACGCGGCGTCGCTCGCATCGCAATTGCCGGGCTTGCGCGCGCAATGGCTTGCGACCCGCCACGCGCTCGCCGTCCTGCTCGGACGCACGCCCGATCAGGCGCCCGACGATCTCGATCTCGCGAGCCTCGCCGTGCCGTCCGATGTGCCGGTCGTGCTGCCGTCGGAATTGCTGCAGACGCGCCCCGACATCCAGGCCGCCGATTCGGCGTTGAAGGCGTCGGCGGCGCAAGTCGGCGTCGCGACGGCGCAGTTGTTTCCGAGCTTGTCGATATCGGCATCGATGGGCAAAGGCGGCTTCGACTGGCCGACCGCGCTCTCGGGCGCGGGCGCGTTGTGGAGCGTGGGCGCATCGCTGTCGCAGCCGATCTTTCATGGCGGCGCGCTGCTCGCGCAACGGCGCGCGGCCATCGCCACGTATGAGGCCGCCGTCGCGCAGTACAAGCAGACCGTGCTCGCGGCGTTTCAGAACGTCGCGAACACGCTGGCGTCGCTCGAAACGGACAGCGAAACGCTCGCCTTCGCCGATCGCGCGAGCAACGCGGCACGCGATGCATCGGCGGATGCGGCTGCGCGCGTGCGTCTCGGCGCGATCCCGCCTCGCGCGGCGCGCGGCAGCGAGCAGCAGTATCTCAACGCGCGGCTTGCGACGATCCGCGCGAGCAGCGCGCGTCTGAGCGATACCGCCGCGCTCTTTCAGGCGATGGGTTCGCCGGTTGCGCCGGAAGCATCGGTCGTGCAAACGCGATGTTCGGACGATCAGTCGGAGAGACCTCGCAACGTTTGCTGCGGCGCGGCCGAAGGCGCGGGCGAACGTTGCGCGAGCCAGCGATAGGTGAGCGTCGCGCCCGCTATCGCAATCGCCGACGGAATCAGGAAGTCGTGATCGAAACGCGTGAATTCGAGCATCAGCACGAGCGCGGTCAGCGGCATCTGCATCGCCGCGCCGAGAAACGCACCCGCGCCGATGACCGCGAACGCGCCGAGCGGCGTGCCCGGCCAGATGCCCCCAACTTCGCCCGTTGCTCTTCGCGCTGCGCACGCAGTTTCGAATACGAACGATGCTAGTTCTTGTCCGCCACGACCTGATCGAACGTGCCGCCATCGGCGAAATGCGTCTGCTGCGCCTTCTGCCAGCTTCCGAACATCTGCTCGACGGTGAAGGTTTTCAGCGGCTTGAACTCGCTCGCGTGTTTTGCAAGCACGTCGGCGTTGCGCGGACGCAGATGATGCTGCGCGATGATTTCCTGCGCGGCAGGCGTGAACAGAAAGTCGAGATACGCCTGCGCTTCCTTGCGCGTGCCGCGCTTGTCCACGACCTTGTCGACGATCGACACAGGCGGTTCCGCGAGCAGACTCACCGACGGATACACCGCCTCGAAGTCCTTCGCGCCCGGTCCCGCGCTCATCAGGCCGACTTCGTTTTCGAAGGTGACGAGCACATCGCCGATGCCGCGCTGCGTGAAGGTCGTCGTCGCGCCGCGCCCGCCCGTATCGAGCACGGGCACGTTCTTGAAGACGGCTTTCTCGAAGTCTTGCGCCTGCGCGTCGCTTGCGCCTTGCTGCTTCTTGAAGCCCCATGCCGCGAGATACGCATAGCGTCCGTTGCCCGATGTCTTCGGATTCGCAATCACCACTTGCACGCCGGGCCGCGCGAGATCGCTCCAGTCCTTGATGTTCTTCGGATTGCCCTTGTGGACGAGGAAAACCATCGTCGTCGTGTAGGGCGCGCTCGCGTCCGGCAGACGGCTGCGCCAGTTCGCGGGCACGAGCTGACCGCGCTCCGCGAGCAAGTCGATGTCGTTGGGTTGATTCATCGTGACGACATCGGCCTGCAAACCTTGCGTCACCGACAACGCCTGCGCGCTCGATGCGCCGTGCGACTGCCGCACCGATACCGTCGCGCCCGACTTCTTTTTGTAGTCCGCGACGAAGGCCGCGTCGATATCCTTGTACAGCTCGCGCGTCACGTCGTACGAGACGTTGAGCAGCGTCGTGTCCGCATGCGCGAAGCTCGCCGCGATGCCGAGTGCAACCGTAACGATCAGCTTCTTGTGAACTGCCATTTTCTCTCCAGAGACAAGGGGTTTGTCTACCGCACAACAGACAAAGGCCGCCCGAGGGCGGCCATGCATGCATTGAACGAATTCAGACAGCGGGGTCAACCATACGCGCGCTGTTCCTCCTCTTCGTATTCGGGCGACGCGCGGCGGGCGAGCGTTTCGACGAAATGCTTCGCGAGCGGCCACGGCCCAAATCCCGCCGATGTATTGATATGCCCCGCATCGCCGAGATTGACGAACGCGCTGTTCCAGCGCTGCGCGAGCGTGCGCGCGTCGTCGAGCGGCATCCACGGATCGGTCTCGCTGCCGACGACGAGCGACAGCGTATCGAGCCTGCGCGCGTTGAACGCGCCCGCGAAACGGAACTTCGCCGGGCTCGCGGGCGCGACGAACAGCACGCCCTTCACGTTCGGCAAGTATGCGTGACTCAGCGCATGTCCTGCCGCAAGACAGCCGAAGCTATGCGCCGCGATGACGACAGGACCGTCGATGCCCGCGAGGACGTCGAGGACGGCATCGCTCCAGATCGCGAGATTCGGCGTGCTCCAGTCGCGTTGCTCGACGCGCCGCGTGCCGGGCATCTCGCGTTCGAGCCAACTCTGCCAGTGCGCGTCCTCGCTGCCGTGCAAGCCGGGCACCGTGACGAGCGTGACCGCGTTTCCTGCGTTTCGTGCATCGGGCGCGTTACGATGATTCATCTTCGATCCTCGCTGGACTCGAACTGGACAGGTTCCATTCTCGTGCAGCGCGCAGCGGGCGCTAACCAATATTTCGTCATTTGTTTATGGCGATGCCGCCGGGGCGCGCCGCTATAATCGCAGCTCGAAGCGCCCGCCTTCCTTCCCCTTCCCGCTCTCATGCCGACCCGTCGCCCTTCCGTTTCGCTCGATTCGCACGTACCGCTCTACACGCAGATCAAGGACGTGCTGCGCTCCGGCATTCTCGATGGCCGCTATCCGCCGATGAGCCGCATGCCCTCGGAAAGCGAGCTGATGACGATGTTCGACGTGAGCCGCATCACGATCCGCCAGGCGCTCGGCGACCTGCAAAAGGAAGGGTTGATCTTCAAGGTCCACGGCAAGGGCTCGTTCGTATCGCAACCGAAGGCGTTTCAGAACGTGACGTCGCTGCAGGGTTTCGCCGAGGCGATGTCGGAGAGCGGACACGAGATCATCAATCGCGTCGTGCAGATGCGCGTCGTGGCCGCGCCGCCCGAAGTCGCCGCGCAACTCGCGCTTGCCGAAGGCAGCAGCGTCGCCGAGATTCATCGCGTGCGCCTGCTCAATCGCGCGCCCGTTTCGTACGAAGTGACGTTCCTGCCCGAAGCCATCGGCAAACGCCTGAAGCGCGCGGAGCTCGCCACGCGCGATATCTTCCTGATGCTCGAAAACGACTGCGCCGTGCCGCTCGGTCACGCCGATCTGGCGATCGACGCCATCGCCGCCGCGCCCGACATCGCGGATGCGCTCGACGTGAAAAAAGGCGCACCGCTTCTGCGCATCGAGCGCCTCACGCACGATGCCGGCGGCAAGCCCATCGACTTCGAATACCTCTATTTCCGAGGCGATACGTTCCAGTATCGGCTGCGCATCGATCGCGAACGGACCTCGCCCGCCGCATCGCGCGTTATTCGAAGCAGGCACAAGCAAAGCAAAAACAATTGATTCCCTCGCGGTTCGCGCACTTCTAGAATCTGGTCCTGACTTGTCATAACAAGCGGCGAAACCAGATCATGCAGACCCACGAACTCGAATACGACATCGTCGTCGTTGGCGGCGGCACGGCTGGGCCGATGGCCGCCGTCAAGGCGAAACAGCGCGACCCGAATCTGCGCGTGCTGCTCATCGACAAGGCGCACGTGAAGCGCAGCGGCGCGATCTCGATGGGCATGGACGGCCTGAACAACGCGATCATTCCCGGCCACGCGACGCCCGAGCAGTACACGAAGGAAATCACCGTGGCCAACGACGGCATCGTCAATCAGGCCACGATTTATGCGTATGCGCGCCACAGCTTCACGACCATCGAGGAGCTCGATCGCTGGGGCGTGAAGTTCGAGAAGGACCATACCGGCGACTATGCCGTGCGCAAGGTGCATCACATGGGCGCGTATGTCTTGCCGATGCCCGAAGGTCACGACGTAAAGAAGGTGCTGTACCGGCAATTGAAGCGTGCGCGCGTGGAGATCACGAATCGCGTCGTCGCCACGCGTCTTTTGAATGGCCCGAATGGCGAGATCGCGGGCGTCATGGGCTTCGATTGCCGCACCGCCGACTTCTACGTGATCCGCGCGAAAGCGGTCATTCTCTGCTGCGGCGCGGCCGGCAGATTGGGCCTGCCCGCATCGGGCTATCTGATGGGCACGTACGAGAATCCGACCAACGCCGGCGACGGTTACGCGATGGCGTACCACGCAGGCGCGGAACTCGCCAATCTCGAATGCTTCCAGATCAATCCGCTCATCAAGGATTACAACGGCCCGGCATGCGCGTATGTGACGGGACCGCTCGGCGGTTATACGGCGAATGGCAAGGGCGAGCGCTTCATCGAATGCGATTACTGGAGCGGGCAAATGATGTGGGAGTTCTATCAGGAACTCCAGAGCGGCAACGGGCCGGTGTTTCTCAAGCTCGATCATCTCGCGGAAGAAACGATTCAAACGATCGAAACGATCCTGCACACCAACGAGCGGCCGAGCCGTGGGCGCTTTCATGCGCGGCGCGGTAACGACTATCGCTCGCGCATGATCGAGATGCACATCTCGGAGATCGGCCTGTGCAGCGGACACAGCGCATCGGGCGTATGGGTCGACGAGCACGCGCGCACTTCGGTGCAAGGGCTTTACGCGGCGGGCGACATGGCCGCCGTGCCGCACAACTACATGCTCGGCGCGTTCACTTACGGATGGTTCGCCGGTGAAGATGCCGCCGCGCATGTCGCCGGCCGCGCGCTGCCCGCGCTCGACGCATCGCAGATCGAACATGAGCGTGCCCGCATCTTTGCGCCGCTGTCGCGCGAACATGGCCTGCCGCCCGCGCAAGTCGAATACAAGCTGCGCCGCTTCGTGAACGACTATCTACAGCCGCCGAAAGTCACGCGTCGCATGGAGATCGGCCTGCAACGCTTCGCGGAGATTCGCGAGGACGTCGAGCGTCTCGGCGCCGCCGATCCGCACGAGCTGATGCGCGCCGCTGAAGTCGCCGCGATCCTCGATTGCGCGGAAATGGCCGCGCGCGCGTCGCTGTATCGCACGGAGAGCCGCTGGGGCCTTTATCACCATCGCGTCGATTTTCCTGAGCGCAACGATGACGAATGGTTCTGCCACGCGCATCTGAAGAAGGATGCATCGGGACGCATGACGTCCTTCAAGAAACCCGTGGAACCGTACGTGGTTCCCGTCGACGAGTCCGAGCGCGGCGCGTATTCGCGTCTGCGCGTGGCTCGCACGTCGCAGCCCGTCGCTGCATAGGAGAGAGAACATGGCACTCGTGCCCCGCGAAGCGCGCCAGCGCTCGAGTCTTCCCGTGATGATCGACGAAGACAAGTGCATCGCCGACAAGGGTTGCACGGTCTGCATCGATGTCTGTCCGATGGACCTGCTCGCAATCGATCCCGACACCGGCAAAGCCTTCATGAAGTTCGACGAATGCTGGTACTGCATGCCCTGCGAACGCGATTGCCCGACCAATGCCGTGCATGTCGACATTCCCTATCTTCTTCGATGATGACGAGGACTCGCTTCATGAAACGAACGCTATCCATCGCGCTTGCAGTCGCCTTGTTCGCGGGCGCTGCGCATGCGGAAACGATCCGCGTCGCTATCGGCACGCAGGACACGACGATCAATACCGCAGCCGGCGGCGCATTGATCCGCGAACTGCATCTGCTCGAAAAGTACTTGCCGCACGATGGCAAATACAAGGACGCGCAATACGACGTTCAATGGAAGAACTTCACGAGCGGCGCGCCGATCACGAACGAGATGGTCGCGGGCAAGCTCGATTTCGGCTCGATGGCGGATTTCCCCGGCGTGCTGAACGGCGTCGCGAATCAGAAGGCCGGCAAGAGCAGCATCTTCATCAGCGTGTTGTCGGGCAGCGTGCGCGGCAGCGGCAACGGCATCGTCGTGCCGACGGATTCGCCCGCGCAGTCCATCGCCGATCTGAAGGGCAAGACGATCACCGTTCCGTTCGCATCGACCGCGCACGGCATGTTGCTGCGCGCGGTCGCGGCGCAAGGATGGGACCCGGAGCGCGATGTGAATATCGTCACGCAGGCGCCCGAAGTCGCCGGACCCGCATTGCAGACGCGCAAGATCGACGCGCACGCGGACTTCGTGCCCTTCGCGGAGCTGTTTCCGTATCGCGGCTTCGCGCGCAAGATCTACGACGGCTCGCAGGCGGGATCGCCTACGCTGCACGGCACGCTCGTCGAAAAGGACTATGCGCAGAAGTATCCGGAGATTGTCGTCGCGTACTTGCGTGCCGCGATCGAAGCGAATCGTCTGCTCACGGCGGAACCCGAGAAGTACAGCGAGCTGATTGCGAAGGTGACGGGCATCGAGCCTGAAGTCGACTATCTCTTTCACGGTCCGCTCGGCTTGCAGACGCGCGATCTCACATGGAAGCCCGAGTATCGCAAGGCCGTGCAGACATCGTTCGATACGCTCAAGCTGCTCAAGCGTGCCGACGGCGATCTGAACGCCAATAGCTTCATCGACGATAGTTACTTGCGCGCCGCATTCAAGGCCGAGCATCTCGACTACGAAGCGGCACTGAAGAACTATGCGCCGACGCCGCTCGTCGCGAACGATGCGCTGACGGGCAAGCCCATCGCAAAGACGGATCGCGTCGCGCAGATCTGGGTGCGCGGCGAGCCGAAGGTGCGCAGCTATTCGTCGCCGGAAGAAGCGGTGCGCGAGCTCGGCACGCTCGAACGCGATGGCAAACAGGTGCGCGCGTTCTATGCGCAGGATCGTGAGAGCGGCATCAAGCTGCTCGGCAATCAGGCATGGTTCGCGAAGACCGGCGACGGCCAGTTGAACGCGTTCCTGCTGAAGGATCGCGCCGAGGCCTGGGCGAACGCGCACGGCGGACAAGTGCTCGACTTCGCCGCCGCGCGCCAGCCGACCGCGCTCGCCAACCGATGAGGCCATGATGGCGACGCTCGCATACTCCGCTCCTTCGTTGCTGCGTTCACGCGGCGCGCGCGCCGGCGTGCAGTGGGCGTCGCTCGCGCTGTGCATCGCGTTATGGCATCTGGCGACGACGCATCGCTGGAACCTCGGCATCGTCACGTTCGAGAATGTGCCGACGCCCGCCGATACGCTCGCGGCCATCATCGATCTCGCGCATTCGCCCAAGCTCGTGGCCGATCTCGCGAGCAGCGTGAGACGCATCGCGGCGGGTTATGTCGCGGCGGCGGCGAGCGGCGTGGTGCTCGGAATCGCCATCGGCCGCTCGCAATGGTCGCGCCTCGCGTTGCTCACGCCGCTCGAAGTATTGCGGCCGATTCCCGCCGTCGCGTGGATTCCGCTCGCGATCCTGATGTTTCCTTCCTCCGAAATGTCGATGATCTTCATCACCTTCACCGGCGCGTTCTTTCCGATCCTGCTCGGCACGATACACGGCGTCGAAGGCGTGGAGCCACGGCTCGTGTCGTCGGCGCGCAGTCTCGGCGCGGGCAATCGCGTGATCCTGCGCGAAGTGATCCTGCCGGGCGCGGCGCCCGCGATCGTCACCGGCCTTGCCATCGGCATGGGCACGTCGTGGTTCTGCCTCGTCACCGCCGAGATGATCTCGGGGCAATACGGCATCGGCTATTACACATGGCAGTCGTACACGGTGCAGCGTTATCCCGATGTCGTCGTCGGCATGTTGCTGATCGGCCTGCTCGGCATGGGCAGCAGCGCGCTCGTGCGCGTCGCGGGCACGCGGCTCACGCCGTGGCTCGCCGCAGGGAGGATTCGATGAGCGCGGGCCGCATCCAACTCGAAGCGCTCGGCATTGCGTTGGGCGACGGCGCGAGCGCATTCACCGCCGTGCGCGATGTGAACGCGGTCATCGAGCCGGGCGAATTCGTCTGCATACTCGGGCCGTCGGGCTGCGGCAAGTCGACCTTGCTTGCCGCGCTCGCGGGACATGTCGCGCCGAACGCGGGCCGCGCGACGCTCGATGGCAAGCTCATCGAAGGACCGCATCCCGAGCGCGGCATGGTGTTTCAGCAACACACGCTGCTGCCGTGGCGCAAGACGCTCGATAACGTCGCGTTCGGACTGAAGATGCGCGGCGTGAAGAAACGCGAGCGGCATCTGCGCGCGCGGGCGTTGCTCGATCGCGTCGGGCTGGGCGCGTTCGCGGAGCGCTATCCCGCGCAGCTTTCGGGCGGCATGCAGCAACGCGCGGAGATCGCGCGCGCGATGCTCAACGAGCCGCGCGTGCTGCTGATGGACGAACCCTTCGGCGCGCTCGATGCACAAACGCGCGCATCGATGCAGGCGCTTCTGCTCGATGTATGGAGCGAGCGCCGTCCGACGGTCATGTTCGTCACGCACGACATCGACGAAGCGCTCTTTCTCGCTGATCGCGTTCTCGTGATGAGCCATAGCCCGGGCACGGTGCTCGAAGAACTGCGCGTGCCGTTTGCGCGTCCGCGTGAACGCGAGCTCGTCACGGAAGCCGGATTCGTCGCGTTGAAGCGTCGTTGTCTCGCGTTGCTTCGTTATCCGCTTGCGAGTCCGATGGCCGCATCGAACGACGCGCCCGCGCGCATCGACATATCACACTCCGTTCTCTCATGACGCACACCAATCCACTTTTCGATACCGTCACCGACGCCGCCCTCGCCGCGCGCTTCAACGATGCCGATGCCGCCGTGCGCCGTCTCGCCGTGCTCGAAGCCGCCGACCTCGAAGACGAAGCCTGGCTGCCCCTGCTCGCCGATGCCTTGCGCCACGACACGGATGCCGACGTGCGTCGCACCGCGGCGCAACGTCTCGGCGCGTGGGAAACGGACGAAGCAGTCGATGCGCTATGCGCCGCGCTCGACGACGCCGATACCGATACGCGCGAAGCCGCCGCCGACAGTCTCGCTGCGTTGAAAGATCCCGTCGCGGGCGAACGCCTGCTGCCGCATCTCGCCGATGCCGATACCGATGCCGACGCGTTCAAGCGCGCGGCCCTTTTGCGCGCGTTGCGCGAATTGCGCTTGCCGAGCGCGGCCGGACCTGCGCTTGCGGCGCTAGCGAATGCGTCGCCGTTCGTGAGGCGCGAGGCCATCGGCGTGCTGGGCTGGCTGCGTCATGTGGATGCGCTGCCGCAGTTGAAGCACATCGCGCGCACCGATGCTTCGACGGAAGTGCGTCACGCTGCCGTCGGCGCATTGGGCTTCGCCACCGACGACGGCGTGATCGAAACGTTGATCCACGCGCTCTCCGATCGAGCGTGGCGCGTGCGTGAGGAAGCCGCCGCGACGCTCGGCAAGCTGCGTCTCGTCGCCGCGCGCAATGCATTGGAAAACGCCCTCTCCGACGACTATTGGCAAGTCACGTTGCAGGCGACACGCGCGCTCGGACGTTTGCGCGATGTCGCAAGCACGCATGCCGTGTCGGAACTGCTGACGTTTCCGATCAGCAACGTGCGCAAGGAGGCCGCGCTTTCACTGGGCGAACTCGGCGATACGCATGCGCTCGCCGTGCTCGAAGCCGCACTCGACGACGGCGATCCGGAAGTGCGCAAGGCCGCGCGCATCGCGATTGCGCAGATCAGCGAGCGGCACGCTTCACATAGCGCGCGATGAAGGTGCGCGTCTCGTCATCGGGAAAGCGCACGGCGACGCGCTCGCCGCTGATCATTTCGACAATGCCTTCGCCATAACGACGCACTTTCACGCGCTCGCCCGGCGCGAACGCCTTCGTCTTGCGATCGGCTTGCTCTTCTTCTTTGGCGCGCATCTGTTCGCGCACTTCGCGCGGGCTCTCGATCACCTCCGGCGGATGCACGCAGTTATCGCACACGCCGCAGTGGCCGCCGTCGAGTTCGTCGTCGGGCGCGCGGTAATGCACATCGCTCGCGCGCAGCGGCGCGGACGTGCGCGCGTCGTTCATGTCGTCGGCGAAGTAGTCGAGCAACATGCGCCAGCGGCACTGCGCGCTCTGCGCATACGCGATCATGCGCTCGAGCACCGCGCGATCGCGTTCGCTGCGCGCCGCGTATTCCTGCGACGCCCCTTCGAGCTTCGCGATGGCCGCATCGTCGTCGACGAGCTTCATGCCGCCGCGCCGCGTGCGACGCGTCACGCCGAGATCGTTGAGCAGCGCCGCCGCCACGCGCAGCTTGTTCGCGCCGATGTTCGGCAACGCTTCGCGCAGACGCGCAAGCGGCTTGTCGAGCGTGCGGGCGGCATCGTCGCTCGCTAGTTCGCGCACTTTCTCCGCGACGCGCGCAATCATCTCCGCGCTCGGATATCGGCCGCTCATGAAGAACTGCTGCACCTGCTTGTCCTTCATTTCGAACAACAGCGTGCAACGCGCGGTCTCGCCGTCGCGGCCGGCGCGCCCCGCTTCCTGATAGTACGCATCGAGACTGCCGGGCATCTGCGCGTGAATGACGAAGCGGATGTCGGGCTTGTCGATGCCCATGCCGAACGCATTGGTCGCGACCATCACGCGCGCGCGGTTCTCCATGAACGCGTCCTGCGATGACGAGCGCGCGCCCGACGACAGCTTGCCGTGATAGCGCTCGGCCTCGACACCCGCATCGACGAGCGCGGCATGCAGCGCCTCGCATTCCGCGACCGTCGCGCAATAGACGATGCCGCTCCCCGCTTCGCCCGTCGCGATCTCGATCGCGCGCCGGCGCCGGTCATCCGGGTTCGTGAGTTGTTCGACGCTGAAATGCAGGTTGTCGCGAAAGACGCCCGTATGGATGACGTTCGCGCGCTTCATCTCCAGTTCGCGCACGATATCGACGATGACGGCGGGCGTCGCCGTCGCGGTGAGCGCGAGCACGGGCGGACGGCCGAGCGTCTTGATCGCGTGGATCAGTTCGACATATGCCGGCCGGAAATCGTGGCCCCATTGCGAGATGCAATGCGCCTCGTCGATGACGGCAAGCGCGATCGGCGGCATGTCCTTCGCGGTGAGTTCGGCGGTGAATTCGGCATCGACGAGACGCTCGGGCGTGACGAAGAGCATGCGGATTTCGTGTCGCGCGATGGCCTGCATCGCGTCGCGCTGTTCACTCGCGGAGAGCGTGCTGTTGAGCATGGCGGTCGCAATGCCCGCTTCGACCAGCTTCGTGAGCTGATCGCGCATCAGCGAAATCAGCGGCGATACGATGACCGTCATGCCATCGAATTGCAGCGCGGGCAATTGATAGCACAGCGACTTGCCCGCGCCGGTGGGCATGACGGCGAGCGTGTCGTTGCCGTCGAGCACGCTGCGAATCACGTCTTCTTGTCCGGGACGCAAGTGCGGAAAGCCGAAGACTTTGCGCAGCGCGGTTTCGAGTTCGCGATCGAGCGGCTTGCGCGATTGCGTGTGGATGTCGGCTCTGTCGTTCATTCGAAGGTAACGCGGATCGTGGATGCGCAATGGCATCCGCAATTGGCGTTCCTTGCGAGACAGGCTTGCTTGGCGGAAGGCAGCCGGAGTCGAACCGACCTGGGAATGTCTGACATCCCCAACCGGGTTTGAAGCCCGGCCGCACCACCGGATACGGATGCCTTCCTTTGAAAACCACGGCGCTGCACGTCCGATCGAATTTCGACCGGGCGTCCGATTATAACGGCGCGTTCTCAGCCGTTGCCATCGCGCGAGCGCGGCTGTCGCCGCCGCATCAGCCGATAAACGCAATAGACGAGCGCCGCCGCGACGAGCACATCCACCACCGTCGCGCCATGCGATTCCAGTTCGAGCACGGCGACATGCAGTTGCCGCTCGAAAAGCGCGCCGCCCAATACCCAGAACGACGCCCACGCGGCTATTCCAGCCGTATCCCAGAAGAAGAACGCGAGCGCGGCGATGTGCGTCGTGCCCATCAGCGGCGGCGTGACGAGACCGAGACCCGGCACGAACTTCGATACCGCGACGATCGGCGCGCCATGACGCTCGAACAGTTCGCCGGTCGTGCGCATCCCGCTGTCGACCGCATACGATCTGCGCGAGAGCGCCGCGACGAGCCGACGTCCGTAGATGCGCCCCGCCGAGAACCACACGCTGTCGCCGAGCAACGCGCCGCACAGCGCCGCGAACAGCACATGCGCGAACGAGAGGCGTCCGCTCGCCACGGCCGAGCCCGCGAACACGAGCAAAGGCGCGGACGGCAGCGGCACGCCGAGGCGCGTCAGCAGAACGTTCGCGAAGACGGCAGCGCCGCCCCATTGCACGATCGCCGACGGAGGAATCTGGATCAACCGGCACCTCTCGATCGCAACATCATTCGGACCTCGACTCGACGAGCATCACCGGCACGTTGCCGCATCCGGCGCTGCTCGCAATTTCGATACCGCGCCAGGGCGTGCCCTCGCCATGATCGAAGGCCATCGGATCGACGCGCCGGTCCGGGCGCAGCACGTTGAACGGCCACGACGGACGGCGCAGGCGCTCGTGCACGACCGAGCCGAGCCAGATCGGCGCAGGCGGCGCGCCTGCGTCCTGGCGCACTTCGTAATGCGTGGGCCAGAAGCGCAGCACGTCGCGCTCGTCGGCGCCGCGCACGGAACGCGCGAACACGAGCTTCGACGGCTCGCCGTTGTTCAGGCGCGGCAACGCGGGCAACGCGATGGCGGGCGCATTCGGCAACACCACCGACATCACGCTCTTCAGGCTCACGTGCGACACCTCCGTCCAGCCGCGCGATGCCAGTTGCACGCGAATCTGCTCGGGCGTCGCCGCCCATTGCACGGTGATCGGCTCGCGACGATCGCCCTCCATGCTCGCTCGATAACAGGAAAACGTGCGCCATACCGAATCGGTCCACTGAATCGGCGTAATGACGACGGTCGATGGCACGACGCTGTGCGCCTCCGTTTCATCGCTCGTTTGCAGCGCGACGCTCGCGCAGATCACGGCAAGCACGGCGACCGGCATCAGCGGCCGCGGCGGCGGCTTGCCGGGATTGCGCCATACCGCCGTGAGCGCGATCAGGAAGACCCAGACGGCGGCGAGCGCCGCGCTGCCGAGCGCATCGGAGATGGTGAAGCGGCCAAAGTACAGCCCCGCCAGACCGACCGCCGTCACGATGGCCGAGGTCGCCGTCGCGATGAACACGCCCGTCAGGATGCCCACGCGCCGCAGCAGCAGGAACGCGAGAAAGCCGTAGATCACGACCGTCGCCGCGACGTCGCTGTTCGGAAAGCGATGCTCCGACGGCGCGAACGAAACGAGCGCCGGCTCGTGCGCGGTGAAGCGGATCGCCGCGACGAGCAATTGCGAAAACGCCACGGCCACGACCCAGTACGTGACCGTGCGCCAACGCCGTTCGAAGCTCATCCACACGATGACCGTCGCGCCGAGCGCGAGCAGCGTCTGCGTGCTGCCGAGCGTCGCGGCGACATCGAGGATCGAATCGGTCCAGGTCGACTGGAACGATTGCAGCAGCCGGTAAATCGACACATCGACCTGAACGATCGACGCGCCGCGCGCCACGTTCGCGAGCACCGAGAAAAAGAGGATCGCGGACGCGAGCAGCAGCACCGAGATCATGACGATGAGGCCCGTCGCCGGATTGCCCGGATCGAGCGCGCGCGAGACGAGCCGCGCGGGCAGGCCGTTGCCCTTCCGCGCCCAGGAGAGCAGCGCGTCGCGCGACGCGATGGTCCAGCGCATCGCGTGCGAAACGATCACGCGCGCGAGATTGAACACGATCCACGCTAGCGCCGCGACGAGAATCAGAATCACGACGAGCCGGATCGACACCGCGCCCGCCAGTTCGATCGACGCGCCGAACACGACGCCCGGCAGGATATGCGTCGGCGCCCAGATGAGCGCGCTCAGTATGTTGACGACGAGAAAGCGCGCCGGCGTCATGCCGGTCACGCCCGCGACGACCGGCACGACCGCGCGCATCGGCGCGACGAAGCGCGCGAGCACGACGCTCTTCGCGCCGTGCTTGTCGAAATACTTCTTGCCGGCGACGAGCGCGCCCGGATGCGAGCGGAACGGCCACATCTGCGCGATGCGGTCCGCGTAGTGCTGGCCGAACCAGAAACTCGCGGCGTCTCCGGCAATGGCGCCCGCGATCGCGCAGACGAATACCCAGCCGAGATTCAGCGCGCCCGCGCCGACGAGCGCGCCCGCGATGAACATGGCCGTGCTGCCCGGCACGAACGTGCCGATGAACGCGACCGATTCGAGAAACGACGCGAGCAGCACGACCGCGAGCGCCCACGCGGGGTGGCTCGACATGACATGCAGCAGCCTGAAGTAGAGATGCTCCATCGTGATGGAAGGACGAGCGCGCAATCGTCAGACGGACTCGTGCCAGCGGCTATCGGCGCGCAAGAGGTGCAGGTCGCGGTGGAATCGAGTGTACCCAACCCGGTCGAAGAACTCCAAAATCTGTATCGCGCGCTTGCGGCCGAGCGCGCTCGCATCGCGGAAAGCGGCCGCACCGAGCGCGCCGCCCTGCGTTTGCGCCGATTGCGCGACGAGTTGCGCCAGCGCGCCGATCGACGCGCGGCAATAAAACAGATCGCGCACCACCTGATACACGTCGCCGCGGCGCGCGAGCTTCCTGAGCAGCCTGCGCATCTCGTCCTCGCCGACGCCCTGCGCCTTCGCCAGATCGCGCACCCAGGGCGGATCGAAACGCCCTTCTTCGAGCGATGCGAGCACCGCGCGAGCGAGCGCTTCCTCGTTGTCGTCGAGCGTCACCGCATGCGACGGCAGATGCAGCCACGGCCCGCTCTTCGCGATCGCGCAGCTCGTCACCGCATCGTCGACGAGCGCGCGCCACAGCGCGTCCGGCGCGAGCGGCGCGGCCATGCGGCGCAGACGCGCGGCGTCGGGGCCTTGCTCGTCGGGAAAGCGTTCGTGGAAAGCGGCGAGCGCATCGAGCAGGCGCGCCTTGAGCGCATCCCAGTGACGCGCCGCGATGTAGAGCATGTCATCGTGCGTGGGCACGGCGCGCACGCCTTCGGGCGACAGGCCGCGCCCGTACAAATGCTCGACAAGCGAGCGCGGCAAGCCATACGGCGCTTCGTCGAAAAGCGCATCGGCGCGACCGGTATCCAGCATCGCGACGAGCGCATCGAGCCACGCGCGGCGCGCCGGCGTGCGGCGCTTGCGCGCGGGCGCGAACGGATCGAGCACGCGCCCGCCGCCGACCGTCCGGTTCGCCTGCGCGTTGCGCACGATGAAGCGGTCGCCGGGCAGCGCGCAAACGGGTTGATCGAAGACGAGCTGCACGCGCGCCGTGTTTCCCCCAGCGAGCGTATCCGCTTCGAGCAGCGCCACATGCGCGACGCGATGCGTCGTGCCGAGATGCACATGCAGGGGCGCCCAATGTGTGAGCGTGAGTTGCGCATCGCCGAGCAAGCTCAGTTCGACATCGAGCCGTTCGGATGCCCGCGCGAGCCGCGCATCCACGATCCAGTCGCCGCGTGCGAGCGCATCCTTGTCGATGCCCGCGAGATTGAGCGCGCAGCGCTCGCCCGCACGGCCCGTCTCTGCTGCGCGATTCTGCGCGTGAATGCTGCGCGCGCGCACGGGCTCGCCGCCGGATTCGCGCGGCGCGAGCGCCAGCATGTCGCCGACGTTCACGCGGCCCGCGAACACCGTGCCCGTCGCGATCGTGCCCTGCCCCGTCAGCGTGAACACGCGATCGACCGCGAGCCGGAAAAAGCCATCGTCGCGGCGCGTGCGCCAGTGCGCGGCGGCATCGTGAAGATACGCTCGCAACGAAGCGACGCCCGCGTCACCGTCTTGAGTCGCATCGGTGTCGAACAAGGGCGCACCGTGCAACGGGCCGCGCGCGAGCAACGCCGCGATTTCGGCATGCACGTCGCGCACGCGCGATGCCTCCACGCGATCGCACTTCGTCACCGCGACCGCGCCGCGCGTCACGCCGAGCAGTTCGAGGATCGCGAGATGTTCGCGCGTTTGCGGCATCACGCCGTCGTCGGCGGCGATCACGAGCAAGGCGAAGTCGATGCCGCACGCGCCCGCCGCCATCGTGTGCACGAGTTTCTCGTGTCCGGGCACGTCGATGAAGCCGAGCACGCCGCCGTCGTCCAAAGGCACGTACGCGTAGCCGAGTTCGATCGAGATGCCGCGCGCCTTCTCTTCCTTAAGCCGGTCGGTGTCCACGCCCGAGAGCGCGCGCACGAGCGTCGTCTTGCCATGATCGATATGCCCCGCCGTGCCGACGATCATTCGCGTGCGTCCTCGCCTGCATCCAACTGCGCGATGAACGCGGCTTCATCGGCTTCTTCGAGACAGCGCAGATCGAGACGCAGCGCGCCATCCGCGATGCGCCCGATGACCGGACGCGGCAACTCGCGCAGCCGCTTCTCGATGCGATTGAGTTGCCCGCCCGCGCGTTTGCCGCTCGCGAGGCGCACCGCGAGGCCGTAGCTCGGCAGCACGTCGACGGGCAATGCGCCGCTGCCGATCTGGCTGAACATCGGTTCGGCGCTGACAGTGAAGGCATCGCCGATCATGCGCTGCAACGCAGGTTCGATGCGTTCGGCGGCGAGGCGCATTGCGTCGGCGGGACGCGTGAGCAGACGCAATGTCGTGAGACGCTCGGCCAGCGTTTCAGGCGCGCGATAGAGACGCAGCACGGCTTCGAGCGCCGCGAGCGTGAGCTTGCCGACGCGCAATGCGCGCTTGAGCGGATGCTTCTTGATCTTCGCGATGAGATCCGCGCGCCCGACGATCAGGCCCGCTTGCGGCCCGCCCAACAGCTTGTCGCCGCTGAACGTGACGAGATCCGCGCCTGCCGCGACCGTCTCGCGCACGGTCGCTTCGCGCGGCAAGCCCCATTGCGCGAGATCGACGAGCGTGCCGCTGCCGAGATCGACCGCGACCGGCAAGTTCCGCGCTTTCGCGAGCGGCGCGAGTTCGGCGAGGGTGACTTCCTTCGTGAAGCCGCTCACGGCGTAGTTGCTGCAATGCACCTTCATCAGGAGCGCGGTCTTCGCGTTGATCGCTTCGTCGTAGTCTTTCAGATGCGTGCGATTCGTCGTGCCGACTTCGCGCAGCTTCGCGCCCGCACGATTCATGATGTCGGGAATGCGGAACGCGCCGCCGATCTCGACGAGTTCGCCGCGCGACACGATCACTTCCTTGCGCGATGCGAGCGCGGAAAGCGTCAGCAGCACGGCCGCCGCGTTGTTGTTGACGACGGTCGCGGCTTCGGCGCCCGTCAGCTCGCAGATGAGGCCGTTGATGAGATCGTCGCGATCGCCGCGCGCGCCGGTGTCGAGATCGAACTCGAGATTCGCCGGACGCGTGAGCACTTCGGCGACCGCGCGCACCGCTTCGTCGGGCAGCAGCGCGCGGCCGAGATTCGTATGCAGCACCGTGCCCGTCAGGTTGAAGACGCTGCGCACGTTGCTGCGCGCGCGTTTCGCGAGCCGCGCGTCGACGGCGAGCGCGAGTTGCGCATCGCTCAGTGCATCGACGGACGCGCGGCCCGCTTGCGCATCGGCGCGCCATGCATCGAGCGTCGCGCGCAATGCGGCGAGCGCCTGCGTGCGGCCGTACGTGGCGATCACCGCCTCGAACTCCGCCGATGCCAGCACGCGCTCGACCGATGGCACGCGAGCCATCAATGCGCGCAACTCGCCGCCGTCGCCTGTGACATCGCTCATCGATCGCCTTCCTGTTGTTCGGGCCAGAGCCACGGATGCGGCGCCGCGCGCCGAAAACCCGCATCGCCCATCAGGAGATCGAGCGTGAGGCTCGCGAGATCGTCGGCGTAAGGTTCGAAGTCGTAAGCCTTCTCCTGATAGCCGATCTTGCGATACGTGCCGCATTCGTCGCACGATTCCGCCTTGAGCGGCGCGCTTGTCGCCTTCGCCGCTTTTTCTTCCTCGGGTTCGTCGCCCGTACCCATCACGTGATACGCGATGCCTTTGGTCGAATCGCAGTTCGTGCATTTCGCGCGGACTACGTGAAGCTCCGTCGCGCACAGTCCGCATTGCACGTAGCGATAACCTTCATACGCGCCGCCCACGCGCACGATGCTCGCGACCGGCACCGAGCCGCAGACGGGACATACGCCGGGCGTGTCGAGATACGGCACGTCCCGCATGTCGATGCGGCTCGCGAGATCGGTCCACACGACTTGCAGCGCGGCCGCGATGAGGGGCGCCGCGGCCGGATCGATTTCGGCGAAGCGCAGCGCGAGGATCGCGTCGGCTTGGGCGTCGAGCGCGGCGGCGTCGAGCGCGCGCAGACGGGCGACGAGTTGCGCGAGCGCGGGCGTTAGCGCGCCGGCGGCTTCGATGCCGTCGAGCAGCATGAAGAGTACGTCGCGCCACGCGGGATCGCGGTCATCCGTGAGCGCGGGAACGATCGGCATCGAATGACGCTGATTCAGTTCGATGGACTCGCGCGAGGGCATCGGCGCATTGAAATGCGCGAGCACGCGCTGCTGGGCGTCGGCGAGCGCGGCCATCAGGCGCAGATAACCGGAGATGGGATTGCTTGCGTCGGCGAGTTGCCGAAGACGTGCGGCGCGCGTGGCGAATATCGTCGCGCGCTCCGGCATGCGCAAACGCGGAATGGCCGACGGATCGAGCGATTCGATTCGCGAGGCTTCGACTATGCGTTGGACCACGGAAGGTTTCCTCGCGGGGTGAACGGTCGACCGAGCATATCAGCAAAACGGATATGAAATGGACCGCACCCCGCACGTATTGGCCCAACGTCGCGCCGGATTTCTACTTCCCGATCATCTCCCTGAACCACCGCGGATGATGCTTGCGCGCCCATCCATACGTGACAGTGCCGCGCGTCATCGCGCCGATCGAACCCTTCACCCAAAGCGCCGCATAGATATGCACGATGATCGACACGATCAGCACGAACGCCGTCGCCGCGTGCACGACGGATGCAAGACGAATCACGGTAATCGGGAAATAGAACGCGAAGTATCTGCGCCAGATCACGATGCCGCTCACGAGCAGCAACACGAGACTCGCCACCATCACGAAGAACAACAGCTTTTGCCCGGCGTTGTACTTGCCGATCTCAGGCAGGCGATCCTCGCGATTGGTGAGCACGTCGTTCATCTGCTTCATCCACTGGACGTCGTTCTTGTCCAGATAGTTGTGATGCCAGAAGCGCAGCGCAAGGATCATGAAGGAGATGAACATCACGCAGCCGACGAACGGATGCAGGATGCGCGTCCATTGCCCGCCGCCGAACACGGCATAGAGCCATGCCATCGACGGATGAAACATCGCGAGTCCGGACAGCGCGAGCAGCACGAAGGTGATCGCGGTGATCCAGTGATTCGTGCGCTCGTTCGGCGTGTAGCGCACGATCAGCCGATGGCCCTTCACGTCACGCAGTTCGCTATCGTGTTTCATCTGTACGCTCCTGTCCGCCTTCACGCCGACGCTGCACTTCTTCCGCTTCGCGATGCGCTTCGAGTTCGTCTTCCTCGCTGACTTCGTTCGGCCCGACGCGCGTGTAATGGAAGAAGCCCGCAAACGCCGCCAACGCGATGCCGATCATCGCGAGCGGCTTCGTCACGCCCTTCCATATCGACACGAGCGGACTGATGTGCGGATCCTTCGCGAGCCCGTGATACAGCTCCGGCTGATCCGCGTGATGCAGCACGTACATCACATGCGTGCCACCCACGCCCGCCGGATCGTAGAGGCCCGCGTTAGCAAAGCCGCGCTCCTTCAGATCCTCGACGCGATCGGCCGCCTGCTGCTGCATGTCGACCTTGGTGCCGAACATGATCGCGCCGGTCGGGCACGTCTTCACGCACGCGGGCTCCTGCCCGACCGCGACGCGATCCGAACATAGCGTGCACTTGTACACGCGATGATCTTCCTTCGAGAGCCGCGGAATATTGAACGGGCAGCCGGTAATGCAATAGCCGCAGCCGATGCAGTTCTCCTCGTGAAAATCCACGATGCCGTTCGTGTACTGAATGATCGCGCCCGGCGAAGGACACGCCTTCAGGCAACCCGGATCCTCGCAATGCATGCAGCCGTCCTTGCGGATCAGCCATTCGAGGTCGCCCTTCGGATTTTCGTATTCGGTGAAGCGCATCACCGTCCACGAATGCTCCGTCAGGTCGCGCGGATTGTCGTAGATGCCGGTCGTGTGACCGATATCGTCGCGCAGGTCGTTCCACTCCATGCACGCCGTCTGACACGCCTTGCAGCCGATGCACTTCGACACGTCGATGAGCTTCGCCACCGTGCCCGTCACCGGCTCGCGTATTTGCGTCTGCGGCACGGTCGTCGCGGAGAGACGCTTGATATCGAGCGATTGCAGAGCCATCTCGTCCTCCCTATGCCTTCTCGACCTTCACGAGGAACGACTTGAACTCGGGTGTCTGCGAGTTCCCGTCGCCCACGGAAGGCGTGAGCGTGTTGACGAGATAGCCCGGCTGCGTGAGGCCCTTGAAGCCCCAGTGCAGCGGCAGGCCGACGGTGTGCACCTTCTTACCCTCCACAGTCAGTGGTTTGATGCGCTTCGTGACGAGCGCCACCGCGACGACATGCCCGCGATTGCTCGACACCTTCACGCGATCCCCCGCGACGACGCCGACTTCCTTCGCATGCTCCTCGCCGATCTCCACGAACTGCTGCGGCTGCACGATCGCGTTGAGCCGCGCGTGCTTGGTCCAGTAGTGGAAGTGCTCGGTGAGGCGATACGTGGTCGCGGTGTCCGGGAACTTGTCGGCGGTGCCGAACGCGGCGCGATCGTCGGGGAAGACGCGCGCGGCCGGATTGCTCGTCACCGCCTTGTTGTCGGGGAAGAACGGGTTATGGCCGAGCGGTGTCTCGAACGGCTCATAGTGCGCGGGGAACGGGCCTTCGTTCATGCCGTCGCGTGCGAAGAATCGCGCCACGCCCTCCGGATTCATGATGAACGGACTCATGCCCTTGTCCGGCGGTTCGTCGACCTTGAAGTCGGGGACATCCGGACCGCCCCACGCGCGCCCGTTCCACGCGACGAGCTTTCTCGACGGATCGAACGGCTTGCCGTTCACATCGCACGATGCGCGGTTGTACAGCACACGCCGATTCGCCGGCCACGCCCACGCCCAGCCGAGCGTCTGCCCGATGCCCGTCGGATCGGAGTTGTCGCGCCGGCCCATCTGGTTGCCCGCCTGCGTCCACGATCCGCAGAAGATCCAGCATCCGCTGGCGGTCGAGCCGTCGTCGCGCAGTTGCGCGAAGCTCGCCAGTTGCTCGCCGCGTTTGGCGAGGACCTTCGTCTGATCGGTCGGATCGGTGACGTCGGCGAGCGCGCGGCCGTTGAACTCCATCGCGATTTCTTCCGGCGTCGGGCTTTCCGGGTCCGCGTACGGCCACGTCATCTTCAGGATCGGATCGGGATATTTGCCGCCCTTCTCCTGATATGCCTTGCGCATGCGCAGCCACAATCCCGACATGATCTCGAGATCGCTTCGCGCTTCGCCCGGCGGCGTCGTGCCCTGCCAGTGCCATTGCAATACGCGCGACGAACTGACGAGCGAGCCGCGCTCTTCGGCGAAGCAACTCGTCGGCAGACGGAACACTTCGGTCTGAATCTTCGACGAATCGACATCGTTGAATTCGCCGTGATTCTTCCAAAACTCCGACGTCTCGGTCGCGAGCGGATCCATGATGACGAGCCATTTCAGCTTCGACAGGCCGAGCCCGATCTTCGCCTTGTTCGGCGCCGCCGCAAGCGGATTGAAGCCCTGGCAGATGTAGCCGTTCATCTTGCCCTGCGCCATCAGCTCGAAGACCTGCAGCATGTCGTAGGACTTGTCGAGCTTCGGCAGCATGTCATAGCCGAAGTTGTTGTCGGCCGTCGCGTTATCGCCCCACCACGACTTCATGAAGCTCACGTAAAACGCGCGATAGTTCTTCCAGTAGCTCAGTTGATTCGGCCGCAGCGGCTGCGACGCGCGCTTCTTGATGTAGTCCTCGTATTCCTGCTCGCCTTCCATCGGCAAGGTCATGTAGCCGGGCAGCAGATTCGACATCAGGCCGAGATCGGTCAGGCCTTGAATGTTCGAGTGCCCGCGCAGCGCATTCATGCCGCCGCCCGCGATGCCGATATTGCCGAGCAGAAGCTGCACCATCGCGCCCGTGCGAATCATCTGCGCGCCGACCGAGTGATGCGTCCAGCCGAGCGCATAGAGAATCGTGCCGGCGCGATTCGGCGCCGCGGTCGTCGCGAGCATCTCGCAGACCTTGAGGAACTTGTCGGTCGGCGTGCCGCAAACCTTCGTCACCATTTCCGGCGTGTAGGCGGCGTAGTGCTGCTTTAACAGGTTGTAGACGCAGCGCGGATGTTGCAAGGTCGGATCGGTCTTCACATAGCCGTCGTCGCCGCGCTCGTAATCCCAGCTCGTCTTGTCGTACTTGCGATGTTCCGCGTCATAGCCCGAGAACACGCCGTCCTTGAACGCGAAGTCCTCGCGCACGATGAACGACATGTCCGTGTAGTTCTTCACGTACTCGTGCTGAATCTTGTCGTTCGTGAGCAGATAGTTGATGACGCCGCCGAGGAACGCGATGTCCGTGCCGGTGCGAATCGGCGCGTAGAAATCCGCGACCGATGCCGTGCGCGTGAAGCGCGGGTCCACGACGATGAGACGCGCGCGCCGATGCGCCTTCGCCTCGGTCACCCACTTGAAGCCGCACGGATGCGCCTCGGCTGCATTGCCGCCCATCACGAGAATCAGGTCCGTGTTCTTGATGTCGACCCAATGGTTCGTCATCGCTCCACGGCCAAACGTCGGGGCAAGACCTGCCACCGTCGGGCCATGTCAGACACGCGCCTGATTATCGAATGCGAGCATTCCCCAACTGCGCACCGTCTTGTGCGTCAGATAGCCAACTTCGTTGCTTCCCGCCGACGCCGCCAGAAAGCCCGAAGTCAGCCATCGATTGACCGTCTTGCCGTCGGGCGTCTTCTCGACGAAATTCGCATCGCGATCTTCCTTCAACAACTCGGCGATGCGATCGAGCGCCTCTTCCCACGAGATGCGTTTCCACTCGTTCGACCCCGGCGCGCGATGCTCGGGATACGTCAGCCGGCTCGGGCTATGTATGAAGTCGATGAGCGATGCGCCTTTCGGGCAGAGCGTGCCGCGATTGACCGGATGATCCGGATCGCCTTCGATGTGGATGATGCTCGATTTTGCGTTCTTGGCGTTGTCGCCGAGACCGTACATGAGGATGCCGCACCCGACTGAACAGTACGGACAGGTGTTGCGCGTTTCCGTGGTGCGCGACAGTTTGTATTGCCGGACTTCGGCGAGCGCGGGAGCCGGAGAGAAGCCCATTGCCGCCAGGCTCGAACCGGCGAGCGTGCTCGCAGAGACCTTGAGGAACTGTCGCCGTGACATTTGGAGCATGATTGCCCTCGGCGCGTCGTAATGTGGGTTACTGGGTTACTAAAGTATATGGTGCCCGATTACATCCCGCAGACAGGTTGACACGGTATTTGCACCAATCACAGGTCTTGCGCGCGTTGCATGCAACGAATACTTCATACGCAACCTTGTCGCTTTAGCAAGCGCCGCGCCTGGCCACGCATGTTCTGGAATGGAACGTGCTCGACGGGGTGAAACATTCGCGCTCCATTCATCGAACCGAGAGGTCGCCATGAGTTCCGTCTCAACCCAGAAGATCGAAGCGGTGGTGAAGAAAGACGCTTCGTGGGCGCTCGGCGCGCTGAAGCAGTTCTCGGAAGACCGCTGCGCCGCGATGGCCGCGAGCATCGCGTTCTACTCGGCGTTCTCCCTCGCGCCGACGCTCGTCATGGTGATCGCCGTCGCGGGCTGGATCTTCGGACCGGAGGCGGCGCGCGGGCAACTTTTTCATCAAGTGAACGGACTCATCGGCGATCAGGCCGCGGCGGGCGTGCAGAGCATCGTCGAGAACGCGCATCGCAGCAGCGGGACCGGCATCGCCGCGATCATCTCGTTCGTGCTGCTCGCGGTCGGTGCATCGGCGACGTTTTCATCGCTCAACACGGCGCTCAACATCGTCTGGCCGATGAGCGGCGAGCAGCGCTCCAGCATCATGACGCTGGTGCGCGTGCGGCTCGTGTCGTTCGGGCTCGTGCTCGGCGTCGCGTTTCTGCTGATCGTCTCGCTCGTGCTCGATACCGCGATTCAGGCGGTCGGCATGTGGCTGTGGGCAAATTCGCCGTTCGTGATCGTCGGCGACGTCGTGCAGCTCGTGGTCGGGCTCGCGATTCTCACCGCCGCGTTCGGCGCATTGATGAAGTTCCTCCCCGATGCGCCCGTGCAATGGCGCGATGCGCTCGTCGGGGGGCTCGTCTCCGCGCTGCTTTTCTCGGCGGGCAAGAAGCTGTTCGCCTTGTATCTGACCCACGCGGGCACCGCGAGCGCGTTCGGCGCGGCGGGTTCGCTCGCCGTGCTGCTGATGTGGCTGTACTTCTCCGCCGCCGTGCTCCTGCTGGGCGCGGAATTTTCGGCGGCGCGCGCGCGAATGCACGATCCGCGCGGCGCATGGGGACAGCAGAACAATGGCCGCGTGCCGCCGGGCAGCCGCGCGAAGATTGGCTCGCTGCTCGCGGCCTCGACGCGCACGGCTGTGCCGGTCGCGGGCGCCGCATCCGCCGCCGCGCCGCTCACGCCGGCAAGCGCTCCTGACGATGCCCCCGCCACCGCGAGCGCGCGCCGCGCGATCGGCGCGCGCGCACAACACGCGCAACAACTGACGGGACAGGCGCGCAAGAAGGTGTCCGCCGTCGCGCGGGCGCTGGCGTTGTCGCGCAAGCTCGCGCGCGCCGAATCGACGGCCACGCGCGCCACCGCGCTCGCGATGGTCGGCGCTGGCCGCAAGGCATCGCATGCGAATGCTGCGGTGCGGCGGCATCCGTGGCGCGCGGTGCTCGTGGCGGCAGGCGCGGGAATGGCGCTCGCATTGCTTTCGCGTCGCGATGCCGCGCGTGAAAACGACCGAGGCTGAGGCGCTTGCGCGCTATGTCGCGCGGCTGTCCATCGAATCCGAAAGATCGCGCGCCGGGAAAGCGATTTGTTATTTGAAAAGCAAGTAATCGAATATCGGCGTCCGGAAAATCCGATTCAAATGTCCGATTGCGCCCGGAACTTTTCCGCGATAGCCCTGTCTCCCAAAATTCCCCCTGCGACTGCCTGAGAACCTTGACAGGCGGGCTTCACGCCCAAGTGTGTGTTTTTCGAGACAGTCAATATTTTTTCGTTTCTGAAGTTACGAAACGTTGCGTTATTCTCTGCGCCGGCAACAACGATTAATCATTCGCGTGGAGAATTCGATGAAACGAATCGCACTGACGTCCCTCTCGCTGGCGCTGCTCGGCGCAGCAGGCGCGGCGCAAGCACAAACGAGCGTGACGCTCTATGGCGTGATCGATACCGGTCTCGCATATGTGAGCCACGCCAACGAAAATGGCGACCATCTGTTCGGCATGGTCAACGGCACGCTGTCCGGCCCGCGTTGGGGCTTGAAGGGTCAGGAAGACCTCGGTGGCGGCCTCAAGGCAATCTTCCAGTTGGAAAGCGGCTTCGATCCGGGCACGGGTCAGTCGAACCAGGGTGGTCGTCTGTTCGGCCGTCAAGCGTTCGTCGGTTTGAGCGGCAACCAGTGGGGTACGGTCACGTTGGGTCGTCAGTATGACCCGTCGGTCGACATGGTTCAGGGCCTCACGGCCGACAACTACTGGGGCGCTGCCTTCGCAACGCCGGGCGACGTCGACAACTACGACAACAGCCTGCGCGTGAGCAACGCCGTCAAGTACGTGTCGCCGGTGTTCTCCGGCTTCCAGTTCGAAGGCATCTACGGCTTCAGCAACCTCGCGGGCGCTACGGGCCAGGGCCAGACCTGGGGTGCCGCTGCAACGTACGGCAACGGTCCGTTCTCGTTGGCCGCCAGCTACTTGTACGTGAACAACCCGACGGCTGGCCGCACGACCGGCACCACCGGCTGGAACAGCCCGTCGTCGGATTCGCTGTTCAACACGGTGATCAACGTCGGCTACCAGACGGCCCACGCAGTCGCCATCGCGCGCGGCGCAGGCCAGTACGTGTTCGGTCCGTTCACGGCCGGCGCTTCGTACAGCTTCGCTCAGTACAAGAACGACGGCAGCTCGACGTTCACGGAACAAGAGAAGTTCAACGTCGCCAACGCGTACCTGAACTTCCAGCTGACGCCGGCAACGCTGCTCGGCCTGGGCTACACGTACACGCACGGCAGCGGCGACACGTCGGCCAACTACCACCAGGTTTCGATCGGCGCGGACTACTCGCTGTCGAAGCGCACGGACGTCTACGCTGTCGGCGCGTATCAGCACGCAAGCGGCACGCAGCGCAACGCGGACGGCTCGACGCAAGAAGCGCAAGCTTCGATCAGCGACTTCGGTTTCGCAAGCGGCCGCAGCCACCAGGAACTGGTGCTCATCGGCCTGCGCCACAAGTTCTAAGAACAACCGACTGGCGTGGCACGCGAGTGCCGCGCCGGAAGGACAGCAGCATCCTCGAACAGCCATCGGTTTTCCGATGGCTGTTTTTTTTCGCGTCCGAAAGCGGCAAGCGCAACAAAGTGTTGAATCAACCGCGTGCGCGTCATCCCGCCCGGACAACGGCGGCAGAATCGGCCGAATCTCAATGCCCCGGGGGTTCGCTGAATGCCGCTTCGCTCAAGACTTCTGGCTCCGCTTGCAATGGCCGCGTGCATCGCCGCAACCGCTTGCACGACAGCCGCGCATCGGTCCGATACTGCGCACGCGTCCGCCTTGCCGATGATCATCGCGCATCGCGGCGGCGCAGCCGATTACCCGGAGAACACGCTGATCGCCATCCAGGGCGCGCTGCACAATCGCGCCGATGCGATCTGGCTCACAGTGCAACTCACCCGCGATGGCGTGCCGGTGCTCTATCGCCCGGCCGATCTCTCGACCAACACGGATGGCAACGGAACGGTCGCGGACCACGACTTCGGCGCGCTGCAACATCTCGACGCCGGACGGAACTTCGCCCTCGCCGATGGAAACGGCGTGACGCGCTATCCGTATCGCGATCACGCGCTGCGTATTCCATCGCTCGCGCAGGCGTTGCGCGTGATTCCGCCCGACGTACCCGTGATGCTCGACATGAAGGCATTGCCCGCCGGACCTCAGACGGCGGCGGTCGCGCGCGTGCTGGACGAGGAAAACGCGTGGTCACGCGTGCTGATCTATTCGACCGATGCCGCCTATCAACGGGCCTTCTCGGCCTATCCGCAGGCACGTTCGCGGCTGTTCGAGTCGCGCGATGCGACACGCGCCCGCCTCGCCTACGTGGCGCTCGAATCCACGTGCAAGGACGCACCGTCGCCCGGAAGATGGACCGCGTTCGAGTATGCGAGAAAGATGGAATTGGTCGAAACGTTCACGCTCGGGGAAGCGCGCTCGGCGGTGACGTCGAGACTCTGGACGCCCGCAGCGGTGCAGTGCTTTCGCACCAGAGGCGAGACCCCGATCCTCGCGATCGGCATCGACAACGCCGACGATTATCGCGCCGCCGCCTGTATCGGCATGACGGCCGTGCTCACCGATTCGCCGCGAAAGATGCAAGCGGTCAGGTCGGGTATTGCGCTGCCGCTGCCGTGCCCCTGAAGCCGCTCACTGATGCGGCGCGTTGCCGTTCGATTCGACGTCTTGCGCGAGCGTCTGCGCGGGCGCGCCCGGGCACGGCAGATCGCCGATGACGAGCCGCGGCACCGTGCTGCGCGTCTCGCGCGGACGCAGCGGAACATTGTCGAGCTCGGTCCACGAAGGGTTCGGAATCTCGCCGAAAAGCTGCCTCAGACGCTCGCCCCAGGTCTTGTTGATCATCTGGTAGTACGCGCTGTTGTTGTCGAGCGTGGCGAAGCGCGTGACGCGCAGCGAGTCCTTCTCGTAGACCAGCAGATCGAGCGGCAGACCGACCGAGAGATTCGAGCGCAGCGTCGAATCCATCGAAATGAGCGCGCATTTGGCGGCTTCGTCGAGCGGCGACGACGGCGTGATCACGCGATCGATGATCGGCTTGCCGTACTTCGATTCGCCGATCTGGAAATACGGCGACACGCGCGTCGATTCGATGAAATTGCCTGCCGCGTAGATCATGAAGAGTCGCGGCGGCTGGCCGAAGATCTGTCCGCCGAGGATGAAGCTGCAATTGAAGTCGACGCTGAATTCAGCGAGCGACAGCGCGTCGCGCCGATGCACCTCGCGCACCGCATCGCCGACGATGCGCGCGGCTTCCGCCATCGTCTGGACGCTATACAGCGTGGGTGCGTTCGGATCGGAGGGCTCCACGAGCAGATGCGTCACCGCCTGCGTCAAGGCGAGATTGCCCGCCGCGAGCAGGACGAGTACGCGCTCTCCCGGCTGTTCGAAAACAGCCATCTTGCGCGCGGCGCTCACGTGGTCCACGCCGGCGTTGGTGCGCGTGTCGGACAGGAACACGAGTCCCTCGTCCACGCACATGCCCACGCAATAAGTCATGTCGATCCGTCCTGAAACAAGCAAACCCACATTGTACTGAGCGCGAACGCGCGTCGCATCGATGCGTTCACTGATCCGGCTGTGTATCGATGCTCACATGCACCGTCAGCGCTTCCTCCTTCCCGCCGACGCGCGAGCCGCGCACCGGCGCCGCCGATTCGTAATCGCGCGCGACGGCAAGGCGGCAATGACGCTCGCCCGCGAACGCCGCCCGGGTCGCATCGATCGACACCCAGCCGTGCTCGATCCACACGTCGGTCCAGGCGTGCACGTCGGCATCCAGATAGCCGCTCACGCAGCGCGCCGGCACGCCCCGCGCGCGGCAGCACGCGAGCATCAAATGCGCGAGATCGCGCGCATCGCCGAAGCCGCTCGCGAGCGCCTGCGCCGCCGTGCCCGCCGCATACGCCGGCTCCTTGCGATACCGCACGCGCTCGCCGATACGCTCCGTCAGCGCGATGAGCGACGCGGGCGTATCGAGCGCGTCGACGCCGTGCGCGAGCTCGCGGATCGCGGCATCGGGCGCGGTAAGCCGCGTGGGACAGGTGAAATGTTCGAGCGGAATCGGACCGGCTTCATCGAAGAGACGGCCATCGGATAAAGCCTCCGTTTCGATCTCGCCCGCCACGCTCACATGAATCTCGCTGTGCGGCTTCGTCAGCACGAGCGTGTGCAGCGCGTTGCCGTAGGCGTCGCGCGTGAGGTCGAGCTTGCCCGGCGCTTCGACATGCCAGTGCCGCACGATCTGCGACGCGCCGCTCGCCGGACTCACGCGAAACTGCTGGATCGAATACGTGACCGGCGTGGCGTAGCGATAGCGGATGTCGTGGCGAATGGTCAGCAGCATGATTCACGCGATCGGCAACATGAGGAAGGTGTGCATCACGCGCAGGCCGAGTTCGTCGACACGCTTGAGAAACTGCGTCAGCCACGCGTGCACGCCCGTTTCGAGTATCTGGCGGATGTCGGCATACAGCACATCGGCGCGCAGCTTGCCCGCGAAACGCTCGCATTCCTTCGACGCGTCCGTGCGCAATTTCGCGAGCGTGTCGCAGACGCCGTCGAGCGATGCCAGCAGCGAACGCGGCATCTGCTCGTTGAGGATCAGCAGTTCGACGACGCGCGCGGGCGTCACGACATCGCGATACACCTTGCGATAAATCTCCAGCGCCGACACGGAACTCAGTATCGACGTCCAGTAGTAGAAGTCTTCGAGCTGCCGCGCGGCTTCGCGCGAGTTCGGCGTGGCATCGGCGAAACGGACATCGAGAATGCGCGCCGTGTTGTCCGCGCGTTCCAGATACGCGCCGAGCTGCATGAAGAAAAACGCGTCGTCGCGCAGCGCGGTGCCCTGCATCACGCCGCGGCACAGATTCGAGCGGTACTTGACCCATTCGAACAGTGCATCCGGGCTCGTTTGCAGTTCCATGTTCGCGAGGCGCTGAGTGAATTCGAGCCAGGTGAAGTTGATCGTTTCCCAGCCGTCGGTGGTGAGCGTGCCGCGCACCGCGCGCGCATTTTCGCGCGTCGCCTGCAGGCACGAGAGGATGCTCGACGGATTGCGCGCATCGGCGACCATGAAGTGCAGCATGTCCTCGCGCGAGCGCGATCCCGGATGACGCGCGTCGAACATGTCTTCCAGCTCGGATATCTTCAGCACCGAACGCTGCGCGCGCGCTTCCTGCTCGGGCGTTTGCGGCAGGAGCGCGCCTTCCATGTTGATGTCGAGCATGCGCGCGGTGTTCTCGGCGCGCTCCATGTAACGCGCCATCCAGAACAGGTGATCGGCGGTTCGGCTCAGCATGTCATTCGACCATCCACGTATCTTTGGTCCCGCCGCCTTGCGACGAATTGACGACGAGCGAGCCTTCGCGCAGCGCGACGCGCGTGAGGCCGCCCGCGCACATCGACACTTCGCGGCCCGACAGCACGAACGGCCGCAAATCGATATGACGCGGCGCGATGCCCGCCTCGACGAAGGTCGGGCACGCGGAGAGCGCGAGCGTCGGCTGCGCGATATAGCCTTCGGGCCGCGCGAGCAGCAACGCGCGAAAGGTTTCGATTTCCTCTTGCGTCGATGCCGGCCCGACGAGCATGCCGTAGCCGCCCGCGCCGTGCACTTCCTTCACGACGAGCTCCGGCAGATGCGCGAGCGTGTACGCGAGATCGTCGGGCTTGCGGCACTGAAACGTCGGCACGTTGTTCAGGATCGGCTTCTCGCCGAGATAGAACTCGATCATGTCGGGCACGAACGGATAGATCGATTTGTCGTCGGCGATGCCGGTGCCCATCGCGTTCGCGAGCGTCACGCGCCCCGCGCGATACGACGTCAGCAAGCCCGGAATGCCGAGCGCCGAATCGGCACGAAACGCGAGCGGATCGAGAAAGTCGTCGTCCACGCGGCGATAGATCACGTCGACGCGGCGCGGGCCGTGCGTTGTCCGCATGAAGACATAGTTGTCGTCGACGAAAAGATCCTTGCCCTCGACGAGTTCCACGCCCATCTGCTGCGCGAGGAAGGTGTGCTCGAAGTACGCCGAGTTGTACATGCCGGGCGTCAGCACGACGACCGCCGGATCGTCGACGCCTTCAGGCGCGATCGAACGCAATGTTTCCAGCAGCAGGTCGGGATAATGCGCGACCGGCGCGACGCGGTTCTGCACGAAGAGTTCGGGAAAGAGCCGCATCATCATCTTGCGGTTTTCGAGCATGTACGACACGCCCGACGGCACGCGCAAATTGTCTTCGAGCACGTAGAACTCGCCCGCCGCGCCCGCGCGCACCACATCGACGCCCGCGATATGCGCGTAGACGTCGAGCGGCACGTCGACGCCCTGCATTTCCGGCCGATATTGCGCGTTCGTGTAGACCTGTTCGGCCGGAACGCGCCCGGCGAGCACGATGTCGCCGTCGTGGTAGATATCGTGCAGAAAGAGATTGAGCGCCTGCACGCGCTGCCGCAAACCGGCTTCGAGCACGCGCCATTCGTCGCCGGGAATGATGCGCGGAATCATGTCGAAGGGAATGAGCCGCTCGGTGCCGGACAGATCGCCATTCACCGCGAACGTGATGCCGACGCGCCGGAACAGCACGTCCGCTTCGGCGCGCTTTCTCGCGATGGTTTCGGGGCGCTGCTGCGCGAGCCAGCGTGAAAACCGCGCGTAGTGACTGCGCACGGTGTCGTCCTGACGCATTTCATCGTAGATCTGCATCATTGCGTCCTTCGTTTTTTTGCCGCATTTCCTTGCAGTATCGGACGAAAGTGCGCGACGTGCGCCACTTTTTTAGCGCGCGTTCATGGTGCACGGCCGTTTCGCGCTAGACTGCCCGCTCAACGCTCAACGTTTCATCATGTCCGACGCTTTCGAAGACGAAGCCGATTCCCTCGCCGATGCCCTTCTCGCAGGACTCGCGCGCCCGATCGTTTTCGTCGATCTGGAAACCACCGGCTCGAACGCGACCGAGGACCGCATCACCGAAATCGGCGTCGTTGAAGCGAGCACGGCGGGCATCGAGCGCTGGAGCGTGCTCGTCGATCCGGGCGTGCCGGTGCCGCCGTTCATCGCGCGCCTGACCGGCATCGACGACGCCATGCTGCGCGGCCAGCCCACCTTCGAATCGCTCGCGCCCGCGCTCGCCGAGCGGCTGCACGGCAAGCTCTTCGTCGCGCACAACGCGCGCTTCGATTACGGCTTCCTCAAGAACGCCTTTCGCCGCGCGGGCATCGCGTTTCGCGCGGATACGCTGTGCACGGTGCGGCTGTCGCGCGCGCTCTTTCCATCGGTCGAAAGACATGGTCTCGATGCGCTCATCGCGCGGCTGAACCTCGCGCCCGAAGGACGCCATCGCGCGCTCGCCGACGCCGACCTGCTCTGGCAGTTCTGGCAGAAGATTCACGCGCTCTATTCGCAGGATCTCGTCGACGCAGCCATCAAAACGCTCGTGCGCCGCGCGAGCTTGCCCGCCGCGCTGCCCGAAGGCGCGCTCGATGCGTTGCCGTCGGCGCCCGGCGTCTATCTCTTTCACGGCGACGACGACGTGCCGCTCTATGTGGGCAAGAGCATCAACCTGAAACAACGCGTTGCGGCGCATTTTTCGGGCGATCACAGGCTTCAGAAGGACTTGTCGATCTCGCAGGCGATCCGTCGCATCGAATGCCGCGAGACGGTCGGAGAGCTCGGCGCGCTGCTGCTCGAAGCGAAGCTCGTGAAGGAGCTGAAGCCGACGCACAATCGCTTGCTCAAAGGCGCATCGGCAACGTGTGCGTGGCAGTGGCTACCGGGCGCGCATGCGCCGACGCTCGTGAAGGCGAACAAACGCGATCTGTCGCGCGAGGAACATCTCTTCGGCGTGTTCGCGTCGCGCGCGAAAGCGCATGCGTTCATGCGCCATCTGGCGGATGAACACAATCTCTGTCACGCGACGCTCGGCCTCGAAAAAGCGCCGCTTTCGCCGGGGCGCGGCTGCTTCGGCTATCAGGTGAAACGCTGCCTCGGGTCGTGTGCGGGAATCGAAACGCTCGCGGATCACGCCTCGCGTGCGCTCGATGCGCTCGAAGGCGCGCGCCTCGTGAAATGGCCGCACGAAGGGCCGATCGCCGTCTGCGAGCGCGATGAAGCATCGGGTCGCGAAGCGTGGCACGTAATCGATCGATGGTGCTATATCGGCACATGCCCGACACGCGACGGCATCGCGCCGCTCCTCGCCGACTCGCCCGACCTACGCCCGTTCGACTCGGATGTGTACAGCCTGATCGCGAAGCGCCTCGCGCCGGAACAACTGCAATGGATCGCATGCGATGCGCGGCCTGCGTTCCAACTCGTCGTACAGGACGCGCCCGCGCGCGCCGCCGTCACACAGCAGACGAAACGCGCGACGACGAAGCGCCGCGCACCCGCCGACGACCAGTTCGCGCTGATGCTTTAAGCGATGCCGCCGTTCGCGCGCAGCACCTGGCCGTTGACCCAGCCCGCATCGGGCCCGACGAAAAACGCGACGATCGAGGCGATATCGTCCGGCTGACCGAGACGTTCGAGTGGCGGCATCTTCGAGAACGTGGCGATCTGCTCGTCGGTCTTGCCCTCGAGAAACAGCGACGTCGCCACCGGTCCGGGCGCGACCGCATTCACCGTGATGCCGCGTCCGCGCAACTCCTTCGCGAACACATGCGTGAACGATTCGACCGCCGACTTCGTCGCGTTGTAGATCGCGTAGCCCGGCATGTTGAGCGCGAGCGTCGTGCTCGAAAAGTTCACGATGCGCCCGCCGCCCTTCATGCGCGCCGCCGCTTCGCGCAGCGTGTTGAACGTGCCGCGCACGTTGATATCGAACGTCTGGTCGTAAAGCGCATCGCTCGTATCGGCGAGCGGCGCGGTCTTCAGAACGCCCGCGTTGTTGACGAGCGCATCGACTTTGCCTAGCTGCGCTTCGACGGTCTCGAACATGTCGCGCACGTCGTCGGCTTTGGCGACATCCGCTTTTACCGCGATCGCCGTGTTTCCCGCTTCGCGCAATTGCACGACGAGCGCATCCGCTTCCTTCGCGCTCGACGCATAGTTCACCGCGACCGCGAAGCCGTCGCGTGCAAGACGCCGCGCGATCTCGGCGCCGATGCCGCGCGACGCGCCCGTGACGATCGCCACGCGTTTCGATTGGGTCTGACTCATGATGGGCTCCTCAAAGTGGCTGTTCGATGAGAAGCATGATGAATCATTCCGTTTTCGCGATCATCGTGCGTGGATTAGTATCATCGTTCCAGTAGCTTTAACAATTCACCGCCCATTCGCCATGGATCGATTCCAGGAAATGCAGGTCTTCGTGCGTATCGCGGAGCGGCACAGCTTCACGCAAGCGGCCGACGATCTGCAGATACCGCGCGCCACCGTCACTAATCTGATGAAGCGCATGGAAGAGCGGCTCGGCGCGCGCCTGCTCGAACGCACGACGCGCACGGTGCGCCTCACGCCCGATGGCGAGGAGCACTATCGGCGTTGCGTGCGTCTCATCGCCGATCTGGAAGAAGCGGAAGGCTCGTTCAAGCACGCGGAGCCGAAGGGTTTGTTGCGCGTGAATCTGCAAGGCACGCTCGCGCGGCATTTCATCATGCCGGGACTGCCCGCGTTTCTCGAGCGTCATGCGCAGATCGAACTGCATATCGGCGAGGACGACAGGCTCGTCGATCTCGTGCGCGAAGGCGTCGATTGCGTGCTGCGCGCGGGCATGTTGCAGGATTCGTCGATGATCGGCCGGCGCGTCGCGCTGCTCGAACAAGTCACCGTGGCGAGTCCCGCGTATCTCGCGCGTGAAGGCACGCCGGATGATCTCGAAGCGCTTGCATCGCATCGCGCGGTGAACTTCGTATCGAGCGCGACGGGTCGTGCATTGCCGCTGGAGTTCAGCGTCGACGGGCGTATCGAGACCATCGAATTGCAGGCGTCGGTTTCGGTGTCGGGCGTCGAACTCTATACGCAAGCCGCGCTCGCCGGACTCGGCATCGTGCAGGTGCCGCGCTATCACGTCGACGATGCTTTGAACAATGGCCGTCTGCGACTCGTGCTTCCCAACCTTCCGCCACCACCGATGCCTATCTCCGTGCTGTATCCGCATAACCGGCAGCTCTCCGCGCGCGTACGGGTTTTCGCGGATTGGTTGAGCGAGATCTTCGCGCCTTTCAACGCGCGCGCATCATAAGGAAAGCAAAAGCAAGGAAAGCAAAAGCAAGCGACGAAAAAGCAAAAGAGGCCAGCATCCCGATGAAGGGAAGCTGGCCTCTTGTTCGACGCGCTTCGATTTCGCCAACGAAACCGAAGCCGTGATGCCGGCGAAAGAGACTTAAGCCGCTGCGTCCTTCAGCTTCTTCAGCGCGCGCGCCTTGATGCGAACGCTTGCCGGCTTGGCCGGGAACCAGCGCTCCTCGCCCGTGAACGGGTCCTTGCCGAAGCGCTTCTTCTTCGCGGCCACGGCTTGCGCGGTGATCTTCAGCAGGCCCGACAGCGTGAATTCGCCAGCGCCCTTCTTGTGGATCGAACCGAGGATGGTGTCTTCCAGCGCGACCAGCACGGCCTTCACCGCTTTCACGTCGACAGCGGCGCGATCTGCGAGATGCGTTGCGAGCGATGCCTTCGTGAACGTGTCCTTGATCGGCGTGGGAGCGCCGCTCGTGGTCTTCTTCGCGGCTACTTTCTTCGCGGCAACTTTCGGTGCTGCTGCTTTCTTCACCGGTGCGGCAGCGGTCTTCGCCGTGGCCTTCTTGGCCGGGGCTTTCTTGGCAGCGGTTTTAGCGGAAGTCGGCATGTTTCTCCTACCTGTTTTTGGTCAGTGATATTCGAATACGTTCGCACCGATGCGTTCGTATCACGCCGGATTCTACATAGGCCAAGCGAGTTCGTGCGAGTCTTTTGCGCTTTTATATCGTTTTTATAGGGGTTTTTCGTGGCGTCGCGCTGACACGCAAGTCATGGAGCCGCGTTTACATCGCATACGTCGCGCGCTTTATCGCTGCATCGACGATGCAAATGCGCGATGCGCGATATGCGCGATGAGCGGATAGTGATCCGATGCGATACGCGAAAGCGGCGTGCGATGCACATCGACACGCATGAGACGTTCGCCCGGATGCACCCAGATGCGATCGAGCGCGAAGAGCGGATAGCGCGTCGGAAAGGTGCGCAACGCACTCGCGCGATGAAAGTGCGTGACGAGCCGCCGCAACGTGCGGCCATAGACGAACCATTCGTTCAGATCGCCGAGCAGGATCACGGGCAGCGCGGGCGTATCGAAGCTTTGCAGCACTTGCTCCACTTGCGCGCGCCTTTCGCTCGATGCAAGCCCGAGATGCGTCGCGACCACACGCCAGAGTTCGCCGCCGCAATCGATGTCGGCATCGAGCGCGCCGCGCGGCTCGCGGCTCCTGAACGAAAGATCGAGCGTGCGGACCGCGCGCACCGGATAGCGCGTGAGCACTGCGTTGCCGTAACGCCGTTCGGGCGTGTCGAGCGTCGGGCCCGCGACCGCGTTCAGGTTCGTCATGCGTTGCAGCACGTCGAGCACATCGGGCGCGCCGCTGCCGCCGAGCGGCACTTCCTGCAGCGCGAAGATGTCCGCATCGATCTCGGCGAGCACTGCGCCGATGCGTTCCGGCGCGAACTTGCCGTCGATGCCTATCGCGCCATGCAAGTTGTATGTGGCGATGCGCAGCTCGCGTGCGCGCGCGTCCTTCATATATTCGCGTTCGATGACGGTCTCGTGCATCAGCGTCATGAGTTGACCTCGTCGGGGCGCTCGTTTTTCGTCGATGATTCGCGCGGCATCGTGCCGTTCTCGCGCAGTTCGCTCGCGCGTTTGGCTTCGTCGCTGGCGCGCGATTTGTCCGCATCGCTCGGTGCGCCTTCGTGCGCGTCGTGACGATTCTTGCCACCGAGAAAGCGCTGCAGCAGCAGCGACGCGCCGATCAGCGCCGCGCCGATGCCGATCAGCACCGCGAACGAGCCGACCGTCGGCCGATGCAGCGACGCGACGAACTGATGCGCGAACGCGACCGTCAGAAAGATGCCGGGGCCCATGCCGAGCATCGTGCCGATCATGAAGTCGCGCATGCGGATATGCGATGCGCCCGCCACGAGATTGACGATCGCAAATGGTGCAACGGGCAAGATCCGCAACACGACGACCGCGACGATGCCGCGCTTCGCCACGCGTTCGGACAGCCGGTTGACGCGCGCGCCCGCGAGCTTGCGCACCGCGTCACGGCCGAGCCAATTGCCAAGGGAATACGATATCGCCGCTGCAATCGTCGTGCCGATGAACGCATAAGCCGCGCCCCAGGACGCGCCGAAAACGATGCCCGTCGTCGCGATCAGCAACGTGATCGGCACGGCCATGACGGCCGCGATGACATAGCCGAGCACGATCCAGACCGGCGCGAGCGGCAGCGAATCGATATGGCGCGTCGCGTTCGTGAGCGACTTCAGGTTCACGTAATCGCCGAGCGGCGTCCAGTGCCACAGACCCGCGACGACCACGACCATCAGCGCGAACATGCCGAGCAGCGCGAAGCGGCCGATGAGCGGACGCGTCTTTTCCGCAGGCACGAACTGATCGACGAGTTCGTCGGCGGCGATCGGCGTTTCGGGATCGATCAGCGCCTCGGGCGGAATCAGCTGGTCGAGCTCCGTCGACACTTGCGGATCGAGCGGCACCATCGTGCGATGTTCGTCGCGGTCGCGCAACAGCGCCTGAATTCCCGCATTCGTGCCGTTGCGCGCCTCTCGTTCGCGCACCACATCCGCGATATCGCAACCGAGATGCTCGGCGAGCAGCGTGTCGCGCATCGTCGCGATCGCGCGGCGGATACGCGCATCCGCGCCCGCATCGATCGAGACGTTGCATTCGCTGTCGAGGACCATCGAGCGATTGTTCAGATTGGCCGAACCGACGATCAGCAATTCGTCGTCGACGATCATCAGCTTGCTGTGCACGTTGACGATCGCGTCGCCGAGCTTCGGCACGCTCGGGCACAGCAGCCGATAACGTCCATGCGCGTCGGCGCTTTTCAGAAGCCTGTGCAGGCGCGCGCGCAGCACGCCCATCGTCACTTCCTGAAGCCAGCCGCTCTGATTGCGCGGCACGACGATCGTGAGATCGGGTCCGTCCTCGCGCGCGAGCGAATCCGCGAGCGCCGCGCCGATCGTCCCCGAAGTGAAGTACTGGTTCTCGATATAGATGCTGCGCCGCGCCCGCGCGATGGCGTCGAGATACTGCGTGCGAATCTGCTGCACCGGTTCGCGGCCGAGATAATCCGGCTCGGTGAGCGAGATGGCGATATCGACATCTTCGAGATCGACGCGTCGCGAAGGCGGCCACGGATCGTTCTGCAGCGTCGCCCGATGCGCGCGAATCGCGAGGCGCTTGCCGCATGCGCGGGCCCATCGTTCGCGTGCGAGCTGGCCGATTTCGCGCGCGGCGTCGCCATCGAACATCGTGTGGACGTCGTGAAACGGCTGATATGCCGCGCCGTTCGCATCGCGGCGCAGCGGCTCGTCGGGCGCGTGCGCGGACGTGTCCCAGCGCGAGCGCGTGAGATCGAGTCCGCCGACGAATGCCACGCGATCATCGATCACGACGATCTTCTGATGCTGCGATCCGCCGAGCGGATGCTTGCCGTCCATCTGGAACGCGATGCGCCGGTGCGTGCGCCAGCCCATCTTGTAGACGGGCAGCCATTCGCGCTCGAATGCGTAGAGCATCGCGAAATCCCAAGCGAGAATGTAGATGCGCAACCGCCGCTTGTCGCCCGCGAGCGCGTGCAGAAAATCGCCGAGCGCTTCGGGATAGCCGTCGTCCGCGCCTTCGGGCGTGAGCTTCATGCGGCTATCGATATCCCAGCCGAGGATGAACACCGTGCGCTCCGCGCGCGTGAGCGCCTCGCGCAGCACGCGGAAATAATCGGCGCCATCGATGAGCAGACTGAAGCGATCTGCGTGACGCACGCTCGCGCAATTGCGCCCTGGCTGAAAAAACGGCTCGTCGTTTGCGTGGTTCATGTGCCTCTGTGTGCCTCTGCATACCCCGCGACGGGCTTCGCGGCGAAATAACTTTCGTTTTGCAAGCCCCATGCCCGCCGCGCCGCGCGATGTTACGCTTCGTTGCACATGCCGATTCCGGAGCGACATGCGCGATGAACGATAACGAAGTCACCAATCAGGACGATGAGCGCGCAGGACTCGTTCCGCTCGCGGCGGCATCGGTGGTCGTGGGGGCGGCGACGGGCGCGATCGGCGTGCTCTTTCGCTTCGCGCTCGAACGCGGCGATATCTGGCGCAACGCGTTCGTCGCGTGGGCGCACGCGGGCCACGATGCGGCGATCGTGCTCGTCGTGCTCGCGGCGACGGCGGCATCCGCGCTCGCCGCATGGCTCGTCGCGCGTTTCGCGCCGATGGCGAGCGGCAGCGGCATTCCACACGTCGAAGCGGTACTGCACGGCAGCGTGCCGCCTGCGCCGCTCGTGCTCATCCCGATCAAGTTCGTGGGCGGCGTGCTCGCCATCGGCGCGGGGCTCGCGCTCGGCCGCGAAGGTCCGACCGTGCAGATGGGTGCATCGATCGCACATGCCATCGGCACGTCTTTCAGGCGCAATGCCGGCGATTGCCGTGTACTGCTCGCGGCCGGCGCGGGCGCGGGGCTCGCCACGGCGTTCAATGCGCCGATCGCGGGCGCAGTGTTCGTGCTCGAAGAACTGATGCGCCGTTTCGATACCCGCACGGCGGTCGCGGCGCTCGGCGCATCCGCGAGCGCGATCGCGATGGCGCGTCTGCTGCATGG
Organism: Caballeronia sp. LZ028; assembly: GCF_031451415.1. Taxonomy (NCBI): domain Bacteria; kingdom Pseudomonadati; phylum Pseudomonadota; class Betaproteobacteria; order Burkholderiales; family Burkholderiaceae; genus Caballeronia; species Caballeronia sp. LZ028. The sequence goes on from NZ_JARUXN010000004.1 coordinate 1,193,828, forward strand.
CGATCTGCCCGACTTTCATCTGCCCGCGCAGCCGTTTCCCGGCTTCGAGATGACCGGCGCGCATCTCGTGCTCGGCCTGTTGCTGGGGCTGCTCGGCGCGCTGTACAGCCGCGTGATTCTCTGGACGCTCGATGTCGCCGACTCGATCGCGCCGCCCGCATCGGTGAAACATGCGACGGCGCGCGCCGCCGTGGTCGGCGCGGCGGTCGGCCTGCTCGCGTGGTTCGCGCCGGCTCTCGCCGGCGGCGGCGATGCGCTGACCGAGCGCGCGCTGCTCGGCGCGGGAACCGTCGCGAGCGTGACGGCGATGTTCGCGTTGCGCTTCGTGCTCGGCCCGGTGTCGTATGCGGCGGGCACGCCAGGCGGCCTTTTCGCGCCGATGCTCGCGCTCGGCGCGCAGACGGGCCTCGTGTTCGGCCGCGTGTGTCTCGACTGGTTTCCCGGCATGGCGAGCCCCGCCGGCGACACCGCCACGTTCGCGGTGGTCGGCATGGCGGCGTTCTTCGTCGCGGTGGTGCGCGCGCCGGTGACGGGCATCGTGCTCGTCACGGAAATGACGGCGAGCTTCACGCTGCTTCTGCCGATGCTCACCGCCTGCTTCACCGCGATGATCGTGCCGATGCTCCTGCGCGTGCCGCCGATCTACGATTCGCTCGGCGAACGCGCGGCGCGGCATCGCTGACGCGGACGCTGCATGCGTCGAGCCGTTGCGGTAGTCTCGTCGATGGACTTCATCCACGAGGACACGCAATGGAATATCGACATCTCGGTGCTTCGGGCTTCAAGGTTCCCGTCCTGAGCTTCGGCACCGGCACTTTCGGCGGCAAGGGCGAACTCTTTCAGGCGTGGGGCGAGACCGACGTGAGCGAAGCGCGCAAGCTCGTCGACATCTGCCTCGACGCGGGCGTGACGATGTTCGACACCGCCGACATCTACTCGCGCGGCACGTCGGAATCGATACTCGGCGAGGCGCTCAAGGGCCGGCGCGACAAGGTCATCGTCTCGACCAAGGCGACCTTCCGCTTCGACGACAACGACCCGAACGCCGTCGGTTCGTCGCGCTTTCATCTCATCAAGGCCGTGAACGGGGCACTGGAACGCCTGCAAACGGATTACATCGACGTGTTCCAGTTGCATGGCTTCGATGCGAAAACGCCCGTCGAAGAGACGCTTTCCACGCTCGACGATCTCGTGCGCGCCGGAAAAATCCGCTATACGGGCGTGTCGAATTTCTCGGGCTGGCATTTGCAGAAATCGCTCGATGTGGCCGACCGTTACGGCTATCCGCGCTATGTCGCGAATCAGACTTACTACTCGCTGATCGGCCGCGATTACGAATGGGAGCTGATGCCGCTCGGCATCGATCAGGGCGTCGGCGCGATCGTCTGGAGCCCGCTCGGCTGGGGACGCCTCACCGGCAAGATTCGGCGCGGCCAGCCGCTGCCCGCGACGAGCCGTCTGCACAAAACCGCCGACATGGGGCCGCCGGTGCCGGACGAATATCTGTACCGCGTCGTCGATGCGCTCGACGCCATCGCCGAGGAAACCGGCAAGACCGTGCCGCAGATCGCGCTCAACTGGCTGCTGCAGCGCCCGACGGTCGCGACTGTGCTGATCGGCGCGCGCAACGAGGAGCAACTGCGGCAGAACCTCGGCGCGGTCGGCTGGAACCTCACGGCGGAACAGGTGAAGAAGCTCGATGAGGCGAGCGCGGTGCGGCCCGCGTATCCGTACTGGCATCAACAGGGATTCGCGGAACGCAATCCGTTCCCCGTGTAAGGAGGTTGGCTGGGCGCGACGGCCCGTCGCGTCCGGACACCGTACAGGAAGTCACCTGACAATCTGTACCGGTACTGTACCGGACACCTTCCGTACACTTGGCGCTCATCGAATCCTTCATTGCGGAGCGCGCCATGCCCACCGAACTTCTGAACGCCCTTCCAGCCGCCGCGCTGTTCGCGCTGGTGACGACCATCACGCCCGGTCCCAACAACACGATGCTGCTCGCCTCGGGCGTCAATTTCGGGTTGAGGCGCACGCTGCCGCACATGCTCGGCATCAGCGCGGGCATGGCGATCCTGATGATCGCGGTCGGCCTCGGGCTCGCGCAGGCGTTCGAGCGTCTGCCGATCCTCTATACGGTGCTGGAAGCGGCGAGCGTCGCGTATCTGCTGTATCTGGCGTGGAAGATCGGCACGTCGTCGTCGGTGCAGATGCGCGACAGCAAGGCGCGCCCGATGCGCTTTCACGAAGCGATCGCGTTCCAGTGGATCAATCCCAAAGCGTGGATGATGGTGCTCACCGCCGCGAGCACGATCCACCTGCACGCGAGTCTTTCGCTGAACGCCGCGCTGATGGCCGTCGTGCTCGTCGTGATCGGCTTGCCGTGCATCACGATGTGGGCCGCGTTCGGCACGTCGCTGCGCCGCTTTCTCGCGGATCCGCGCCGGTTGCGCATGTTCAACATCACGATGGCCGTCTTGCTCGTGTTGTCGCTGTATCCGATCGTCGCCCATTTTTTCGCTTGATGCGCGATCCGAAACATGCGCGTCGTCTTTGCCTCGACGCGCGTCCCGGTGCATACTGGCCTTACGCGCCGGCACGCAAAATCTGCCGTCCTGCTTGCAAGATTGGGACTGCGTTTCTTTATCGTCAGCACGGTCTGTTCACCTTTCCGCCCAAACGATCCTCAACTGATCCTTAAGCGATCCTTTAAGGCGGACTATTCAGCCCGGCGCGTACAAGCCTTGCTAGTCCGTTGGTTCGCGCCGAATCGTCGGCGCGGCTTTGAAATCTGTTCAAGGAGTACGCCATGTCTGGAGCCAATCGCCCGTCCGGTCCCGCCACGCGCAAATCCCTCGACCTAGCCGATCAGATCGAACGCGATGAACTGGAGAACAACCTGCCGGATGCGCTCAACAGCGTCGACGACGAAGACGACGACGATGAAACCGACTCCGATCGCACACTAGGCCGTTAGCCTCGACAGCCGGACACATCGCGCGAAGGCAAGCGCGATCCGCGACGCCGCAATGTTCCTTTCATTGCGGCGTTTTTGCATCTCCGGCACGCGGGCGATGCGCTGGGCACGTCCGTTGCTTTGAACGATGCGCGGGAAAACCGATGAGCGAAAGCGGCGGCATCGATCCGCCTGCATATCGACCGATCAACCGATCATCCGATCCACCAAGGAGGGCAACATGCTCCGTTACGCTGTCATCTTCTTCATCATCGCGATCATCGCGGCCGTCTTCGGCTTCGGCGGAATCGCAACGGGCGCGGCGGAAATCGCCAAGATCCTGTTCTTCATCTTTATCGTGATCTTTCTGGCGACCTTGCTGCTCGGCGTGTTCAGGCGATGACGCCATTCACGCAGCACACGCCGTAAAGCAAAACGCGCGGGCTTCGACGAAGGCCGCGCGTTTTTTCGTCAGGTGACGATCACCCGGTTCTTCCCGTCTCTCTTCGCGCGATACAGCGCGAGATCGGCGGCTTCGACGAGCTGCTTCGACGCATCGTCGTGCATCGCCATCTGTATCGCGCCGCCGACGCTGATCGTCACGCGCCCGCTCGACGAACCCGCATGCGGCACGTCCAGCGCCTCGACCGCGATGCGTATTTTCTCGCCGAGCAGACGCAAGCCCGGCGCCGATGTCGAGAGCAGCACGACCGCGAATTCCTCGCCGCCGAAGCGCGCGGCGAGATCGGTCGGACTGGCGAGACTCGATTCGATCGTATGCGCGACGAGCTTCAGCACATCGTCGCCGGCGACGTGGCCATACGTGTCGTTGTACGACTTGAAGTTATCGACATCGATCATCAGAAAGCCGATGGACGCATGCTCGCGAGCGGCGCGCCGCCATTCCGCGTTCAGATAATCGTCGAGACGGCGGCGATTCGACAAACCCGTCAGCCCGTCCGAATGCGTCAGGCGCTGCAATTCCAGATTCGTTTCGAGCAGCTTCTGCTGCGACTGACGCAGCGCGCGATACGCTTCGTCGCGTTGCAGCAGGTTCTGATACGAACGCGAGTGATAGCGCACGCGCGCGACGAGCTCGATGGTATCGGGCAGCTTCACGAGATAGTCGTTCGCGCCCGCCGCGAATGCCGCGCTCTTGATGCGCGGCTCTTCCTTCGTCGAGAGCACGATGATCGGGATATCGCGCGTCGCCGGATGCTCGCGGTACTGACGCACGAGCGTCAGGCCATCGACGCCGGGCATCACGAGATCCTGCAGGATCACCGTCGGCCGCGTTTCCTGCGCGGTGCGCAACGCCTCTTCCGGATTCGCGCAGTAATGCAGATCGACGTTGCGCTCTTCGGCGAGCGCGCGGCGCAACGCTTCCGCGATGATCGCCTGATCGTCGACGAGCAGCACCATCACCGGCAACTCGGCGGCGGGCGGCGCGTTCAATGCGGCGGCGAGCAGATCGGACACGGCGCGCTCGTCCGCGATTGCACGCGAGCCCGCGCGCTCGATGCTCGCCGACGCGGCGGCCGCGGCCCGTTTCGCGCGCTCGGCCAGCGGATCGGGATGAGGAGTTTTCATGAAACGCGTGTCCTTGGTTGATGTGCTTCGCTGAGCTCAGTCGAACGCCTTGGCGATCGCATCCGCGATGCGCGGCAGCGGCAGTATCGACGCCGCCGCGTTGAGCGCGGCCGCCGCCTTCGGCATGCCGTACACCGCGCTCGTCGCCTCGTCCTGCGCGATGGTGTGATAACCCTTCGCGCGCATCGCCTTCAGTCCGATCGCGCCGTCGCGGCCCATGCCGGTCAGCAGCACGCCGACCGCGCGTCCGGTCCAGCGCTCGGTCACGCTCTGAAAGAACACGTCGACGGACGGGCGATACGGCAATTGCTCCGGATGCGCGGTGTAGCCTAGGCGCGTGGCGTCGGCGAAATGCAGATGATCGTTGGTCGCGGCGAGCAGCACTTCGCCGGGCGCGGGCCTGTCGCCTTCACGCGCGATACGCACGGGCAGCGCCGATTGCGCATCGAGCCATTGCGCCATGCCTTCGGCGAACGCGCGATCGACGTGCTGCACGATGACGAGCGCCGCCGCGAAATGCTTCGGCAACGCGCCGAGCAGTGTCGCGAGCGCGGACGGTCCGCCCGCCGATGCGCCTATCGCGACGAGACGATCGCCGCTCTTCATGGCGGGCAAAACGCTCGACGATGCGAGCCGCGCGCCGATCTGATCGATCTTCGCGATCAGCGCCGCCGCACCGCGACGCGCATCGGCGCCGGCGAGCGCGGGCGTATCGACGGCATCGAGCGCGCCCGCGCCCATCGCTTCATAGACGCGCCATGCGTTCGCGCCGACATCGACCGTGACGACGAGAATCGCGCACGGCGAACGCGCCATGATGGTCCGCGACGCCTGCACGCCATCGACATTCGGCATCACGAGATCCATCAGCACGACATCGGGCGTGTGCGCCGCGCAATAGTCGATCGCCTGCTGGCCGTCGTGCGCGATCCACGCGATGTCGAAGTCGGGCCGCGACGCGAGCGCGCGACGCAACGCTTCCACCGCGAGTGCAACATCGTTGACGATGCCGATCTTCATGTCTTCGCCTCGCCGATGAGATCGCGCACGGCATCGATCAACGCCTGATCGTGAAAGCTGCCTTTCGCGAGGTAATAGTCCGCGCCCGCGTCGAGGCCGCGCTGACGATCTTCCGCGCGATCCTTGTACGACACGATCATCACCGGCAGGGCGGCGAGTTGCGCATCGCGCTTGACGAGCGTGACGAGCTCGATGCCATCGAGCCGCGGCATGTCGATATCGGTGATGACGAGATCGAAGTCCGCGCCGCGCACCGCGTTCCAGCCGTCCATGCCATCGACCGCGACGGACACGTCGTAGCCGCGCGACGCGAGCAGCTTGCGTTCGAGTTCGCGCACGGTGAGCGAATCGTCGACGACGAGCACGCGCTTCGCGCTCGCCACGCGTGCACGCGAAGCGCCGGCACCGACGCGCCCGAGCTCGCCGCTGCCGACGAGCTTCTCGACGGAACGCAGCCAGTCGTCGAGATCGGCGATGAGCAGCGGATCGCCGTTCTCCATCAGCGCGCCCGCCGCGATGTTGCGCACCTTGCCGAGGCGCTTGTCGAGCGGTTGCACCACGAGCATCCGCTCGCCGAGAAAGCGATCGACGACGATGCCGTAACTCGCCGCGCCTTGTCCGATGACGACGACGTTGAGCCTTTCGCTCGCGGCTTCGAACGCGGCGGTTTCGAGAATCTGATGCGCGGTGACGAGGCCGATGCGCTTGCCGTCGAAGGAAAAATGCTGCTGGCCTTCGAGCATGTCGATGGCGCTCGCGGGCAGCACCAGCGTGCGCGCGACATGCGCGAGCGGCAGTCCGTAGGGCTCGCCCGCCACTTCGACGATCAGGCTGCGGATCACCGACAACGTCAGCGGCAATTGCAGCGCGATGCGCGTGCCCACATGCGTTTCCTGCGTCACGCGCACGCTGCCGCGCACTTGCCGCACGATGTCCTGCACCGCATCGAGGCCGACGCCGCGGCCGGATACATCGGTGACGGCATCGCGCATCGAAAAGCCGGGCAGCAAGAGAAACTCGAGCAGTTCCGCTTCGGTGAGGCGCGCGGCTGTATCTTCGCTCGCGAGACGCTTGCGCACGACCGCGCGGCGAAGCGCATCGAGATCGACGCCCGCGCCGTCGTCGGACACGCTGATGAAAAGCGAGCCCGCGCTATGGCGCGCTTCGAGCGTGATCGTGCCGGTTTCGGGCTTGCCGAGCGCGCGGCGCAATGAGGGCGGCTCGATGCCGTGATCGACCGCGTTGCGCAATAGATGCCCGAGCGGCGCGTCGAGCAGATCGAGAATGTCGCGATCGACCTGCGTCGATTCGCCCGCGATGACGAGACGCACGTCGCGGCCGAGTCCGCGCGCGACATCGCGCACCATGCGCGCGAAGCCGCCCGTTGCATCGACGAAGGGACGCATGCGGCACGCGAGCGCTTCGTCGTAGATCTGCTGGGCGAGATGCGTCGAACGCCGGTCGTAGTTTTCCAGTTCAGCCAGACGCTCGCTCAACTGACGATGCGCTTCCGCCGTCAAACGACGCGCTTCGTCGAGCGCGGCGTGTGTGCGTGCATCGAGTTGCGCGGCGTGCGAATCGGTCAGCGATTCGTGCAGGCGTTCGAGCGCTCGGCTCGCATCGTGCTGCACGCGCTTCACGCGCAGCATCGATTGCGAAAGCGGCTTCAGCCAGCGCGATTCGACGAGCGATTCGCCCGAATGACTCAGCAGGCGATCGAGCGTGTCCGCGCGCATGCGCAACATGCGAGCTTCGTTCGTGCGCGATGGTGCCGGAATTGGCTCGGACGGTTTCGTCGGTGTAAGTTCGCGTTGGGATGTTGCGCCTTCCATATGCGCGCTGAGGCCATCCACGAACGCATCGACTTCGCATTCGAGCGCGGTCTGTGCATCGATATCGCGCGCCTCGCCGATCTGCACGATCAGATCGACACCGCGCAACAGCATGTCGATGTAACCCGCATCGAGCACGATGCGCCCTTCCTGCGCTGCGACGAAACAATCTTCCATCACATGCGCGAGCGTCACGCCGACCGGCACGCCAACGACACGCGCCGCGCCCTTCAGCGAATGCGCGGCGCGCATGCTCGCTTCGAGCGTGACGGGATCGCGCGGCGCACGTTCGAGCGCGATGAGGCCATCGGAAAGAATCTGCGCCTGCCCGCGCGCTTCTTCCTGAAAGAGGTCGAGCAGCGACGAACGTCCCGCATCGATGCTCGTCATGTGAGACTCCGGTTCAGGCTGTCGATGAGTCGATCGGCGTCGAGCAGGCCGACGGTCGCGTGCCTGAACGCGGCCACCGCATGCGCGTTCGACGACAGGCGCTGCGCGAGCGTCGCGGGCACCGGCTGAAGCTGCGCCTGCGTGAAGCGATGCACGCCGTCGACGGCATCGACGGGAAAAGCGATCGGTCCTTCGTGATCGCCATTGCCGCACTGCATGACGATGAGACGCCCGAGTTCGCGGGCATCGAGCGATACCTTTTTTGCAGCGCTTTCGTCCGCTTCGATGCCGAACAGCCGCGCCAGCGAAGCGCACACGATCAATCTGCCGCGCACGTTCACGACGCCCAGCACCGCGCGATTGCGCCGATGCGGCAGCGAATGCACCGGGCGCAATTGCGCCACTTGCGCGCAGAGGTTCGTCGGCAAGCCGAGCCATTCGCCGCCGATGCGAAACACGAGACATGAGAGCGTATCGGTTTGCTTGTCGCCTCGTTCGACGACCGCCGAAGCGACGATCGACGTACGCGCTTCCACGCGATCCAGCACGCGCGCTGCGGCTTCATCGTGAACCGGGCAATTGCGGCAATGCACGTAGCGTTCGAGCTTCGGGCATGACGCATCGCCGCGCACGCCGATGCGGTTCCAGCAATCGTCGATATCGTTCGTGACGCCGATGTCGCGTGCGTTCATCGCGCGCGCTCCGTGACGCGTTGCGCACGCGCGAGCAGCAGACGCGCGCCGCTTTCATCGCCGTCGAGCGAGAGACACGCGGCGAGATGCGTGAGCGCCTCGCGATGCGCGGGATCGAGATACAACGCACGACGATAATGCCCGCGCGATGCCTGATGCTCGCCACGCGCATCGGCGATCACGCCAAGCAGATAGTACGCATCCGCGTTCGATGGATGCGCGTCGAGATACGCGTGCGCGGCATTCGCAGCGGTGTCGAGCTGGCCGGCATCGGCGAGTTGACGCGCGTGCGCAAGACTTGCCGGCGGCGCCGGTTCCGCGTGCGGCTTCGCAACCGGCATCGCACGAACGACGGTCGGCGCACTCGCCCATGCGGGCAACACGAACGCGGGCTTCATCGGCTTCGCGATGATCTGCGGACTCGGCCATGCACCATCGAACACGTTCGCGCGCTCGCGCTCGGGCCGATTGAACGCGAAGGCGAGCGGAATGTTCGCGGAACTCATGCCCTCGCGCATCAGAAGACCCGTCTCCGCCGGACCGACGAACAGCGTGCCGCCTTCTGCGAGCAAGCCATCGAGCACGCGCAGAACAGCGCGCTGCGTATCGCGATCGAAATAGATCAGCACGTTGCGGCACAGAATGAAATCGAAGCGCTCGAACGCATGCGTATCGAGTTGCAGCAGATTCGCTTGCGAGAAGCGCACGCTCTGTGCGACGGCGGGATCGAGCTGCCAGCCGCCATCGGTCGCGCGGAAATGACGGTCGCGAAAACCGAGCGCGCGTCCGCGAAACGCGTTGCGCCCGTAATGCGCGCGGCGCGCAATAGCGAGCGCGCGTTCGCTCACGTCGATCGCGTCGATGGTGAAGCGCTCCGCAGCGATGCCCGCTTCGATCAGCGCCATCGCGACGGTATAGGCTTCCTCGCCGGTCGAGCACGGCGCGCTCAGCACGCGCAGCGGCTTCGCGGGCCGTTCATGCAGACGCACGCGCGCAAGTCGCGCGAGGGCGGCGAACGCTTCGGGATCGCGGAAGAACCACGTCTCCGGCACGACCACCGCTTCGATCAACTCCTGCATGCGCGCGCCGTCCTGCATCACCGCGCGATAGTAATCGTCGAGCGTGCCGCCTTGCTCGTCGCGCCACAGGTGGAAGCGTTCGCGCACCGCGCGCGATACGGCGTTCGCGCCGATCGATTCGGCATCGAGGCCGATCGTGCGATGCAACAGCTCGATGAAGCGGCCGACGCCGCATGCTTCGTCCGCGAAGGCGCTCGGCAGCGCGCTCATGCTTCGCTCCCGGCGAAGAGCAGCGTCTGCACGTCATCGGGCAACAGATGCTCGATGCGAACCCATTGCAGCAGGCCTCGCTCGTCACGCGCGAGCGGACCGAGATAGCGCGCGTGCGGCGTGTCGATGCCCGCATCGGTGAACGAAGCGGCATCGAAGGTGACGGTGCGCGTCGCCTGTTCGAGCAGAAGACCGAGCCGATGATGCTTTATCGCGCCGTCGTCGCCGCAACGCGGATACGCGACGAGCGCGAGCCGCGTCGACACTCTCTCGTGCGAGGCACGCGCGAGCGCGAGCGCCGCGAGATCGATGACGGGCACGTTGGCGCCTTCGTAGTCGAGCACGCCCGCGACCCATGCGGGCGCGCCCGGCAGCGTCTTCAGCGGCGCGAGCGGCAGCATGCGCTCGACCTGCGCGCTGTCGAGAAGATAGCGGTCGGCGTCGAGCGTGAACTGGACGAAGAGCATCGCGGCGCGCCTTTAAGCGGCGATTCTGAAGCGCGACACACCCGTGCGCAGACCGTTCGCGACGTGCGTGAGATCGTCGATTGCCTGCGACGACTGGCGCAGCGACTCGGCCGTCTGTTGCGCGGCCTCGGAGAGTTGCGAGAGCGCCTGCGAAATCTGGTCCGCGCCGGTCGCCTGCGTCTGCATGCCTTCGTTGATCATCGAGAAGCGCGGCGCGAGCGTCTGCACCTGATGGATGATCTGCGAAAGCTGTCCGCCTACCTGCTGCACGTCGAGCATGCCGCGGCGCACTTCCTCCGAGAACTTGTCCATGCCCATCACGCCCGCCGCGACCGCCGATTGAATCTCCTTCACCATCTGCTCGATGTCGAACGTCGCGACCGCCGTCTGATCGGCGAGGCGGCGGATTTCCGTCGCGACCACCGCGAAGCCGCGCCCGTACTCGCCCGCCTTTTCCGCTTCGATCGCCGCGTTCAACGAAAGCAGATTGGTTTGATCCGCAACTTTCGTGATGGTCGCGACGACCTGATTGATGTTGCCCGCCTTCTCGTTGAGGATCGCGAGCTTGCCGTTCACCGAGCCTGCCGCTTCCATCACGAGGCGCATGGTTTCCTCCATGCGCGTAAGCCCCGCCTGACCGGTGCCCGCGAGCGCCGCCGATTGCTCCGCCACGCCCGAGACTTCGTTCATCGTGCGGACGAGATCGCGCGCGGTCGCGAAAATTTCCCGCGACGTCGCGCCGATTTCCGTCGTCGTCGCGGCCGTTTCGCTCGCCGTGGCCTGCTGCTCGCGCGCGGTCGCGGCGATCTCCGATACCGACGTCGTCACCTGCACGGCCGATTTCTGCGCCTGGCCGACGAGGCCCGTGAGTTCATCGGTCATGCGGTTGAAGCCCGCCTCCAGCGTGCCGAACTCGTCGCGGCGCGCGAGCGCGAGGCGCTGCGTGAGATCGCCGGTACGCATCTTGTCGACGACGTCGACCATGCGCAGCATCGGCACCGTCAGCGCCTTCATCAGCATGAAGCCGAGCACCGCCGCCGCCCCGATCGCCACGACCATGATGACGATGAGCGTCGTTTCCGATTTCTGCACCGAGCCGCGAATGCTTTGCACCGATTTCGCGTTGAAGACTTCGTTATGCTCGACGAGCGCGCGCGTCGCGGCCTGACCCGCTTCCCACGCCGGCGTGAGACGCGTATTGAAGGTCGCGACGGCCGCGTCCTTCGCACTCGCGAGCTCTCGCAGCGTCTGATCCTGTACCGGAAGGTAGAGGTCGCGCTGGCGCTTGAATTCGTTGAAGAGGCGACGGTCGTCTTCTTCGAAGATGGTCGGCGCGTACGTTTCCAGCAGCTTGTCGATGCTCGCCCGCGTTTCGGCGAGATGCTGCGTGTCGCGGCGTATCTGCTCTTCGTCGCGGTCGATGAAGACGAGCCGCTGCGTCAGCGTGTAGTTCTCGATCCAGGCCGCGCGCAGGTCGTTGGAGACCGAGAAGCCGATCATCGAATCGTCTTCGAGGCTCTTTGCTTCGCGATCGATTCCGCCGAGCAGCGTGTATGACAATGCGGCCATGACGAGCATCAGGGTAAGGATGATGCCGAAGCTCGCCAGAATGCGATGCCGGATGGACAGTTGCTTCACGCGTTTGAGCCCTATAACTGGAAAAGGACGACCGCGCGCCGCGCGAGAAACGCGAGGCGTCGCAGATGCAGATGGATTTCCGCGCGTGAAAGACGCGCTGCCACACCGTGTTAACGGCCGATTGTGGCTGCGCTTGAATCCGGTGTGTCGAGATGAATCATTTCACCGTGTTTCAGCACGGTGAACGCGTCCGCGGGCAGGCCGGCGCGGCGCACGGCTTCGGCCAGACGGCGCGGCGGCTCGTCGAGCGGTTCGTCGGTCAGCTCGAACGAACCCCAGTGAATGCCGATCGCCTTTTTCGCATGCACGTCCTGGAAGATGCGCACGGCTTCTTCGGGATCGACGTGCTGCGCCTGCATGAACCAGCGCGGATCGTACGCGCCGATCGGAATGAGCGCGAGATCGAAGCCGCCGAAACGCGCGGCGATATCGCGGAAGTCCGGCGAGTAGCCCGTATCGCCCGCGAAGTAAAACGAATACGGACGCGCCGCGCCTGCCGGCGTTTTCACCACCCAGCCGCCCCACAGCGTTTCCGCGCGATCGAATGGCGTGCGTGCGGACCAGTGCTGGCTCGGCACGAACCAGATATCGAGGCCGGCCGCGTGCGTTTCGTCGCTCCAATCGAGCTCTTCCACATTCGTTATGCCGATATCGTTCATCCACTGTTCGATGCCGAGCGGCACGAGAAAGCGCGGCGGCCCGCCCGCCTGACCGTTGAGCGCTTCGACGCTCGGCTTGTCGAGGTGATCGTAGTGATTGTGCGAGATCAGCACGATGTCGATATGCGGCAGCTCGTCGAGCGTAAGGCCGGGCGGCGTCTTGCGCTTCGGGCCGATGAACGAGAACGGCGACGCGCGTTCCGAGAACACCGGATCGGTGAGGATGTTCACGCCGTCGATCTGCACGAGCGCGCTTGCATGACCGATCCAGGTGAGCGTGTCGGCGGTGCGGTTGGCCTTGAGCCACGCGATGTCGGGATGCGCCATCGGAAAGTGATAGCCGTTCGCCGGCGGCTTCGGCAAGCCTTGCTTGAAGCGCTCCCAGCGCCACTTCAGGAACGATTCGCGCGGCAAGGTTCCGTAGTTGTTCTCGTAGCCCGACGAAGTGCGTTTTGCGTGATGCAGCGGCTGCGGCTCGCGCGATGCAGCTTCCTGGCTGCGCGCCGGCGTGCCTGACGCGCAACCCGCGAGCAACGCGAGCGCGCACAACGCGACATGAGGACGTCGCGCGAACACATCGGAGCAAAAAGCGAAGAAGACATGCATGTTTTGACGCAGTGCGCGCATCGCGGGCAGTCGATTGTACGGAATGCATGGAGAGCACGCTGTGCGCGCTCTGGTCCGATCATCGGAAAATTGCGTTGCGCCTCGTCCCGCAAGGCCGGGCTAGATAATTCATCGCTCTAAGCCGGAGTCGGCCCGCTTCTTGCGTTCAACTGCCCCAGCGCCGAAACAAGGCGTTTTCGAAATCCAATCGCGGCGCGTGCTGCTTTTTCGATGCGGACATCGCATCCCAGCACGCAGCAGGCCGGTGCCAGAGACGGGGGCGTCATGAGTGGCAGTCAAAGAAGAAACGCAACAAACACGTTCAACCCGCAATTGCATACGATGCACGCCATGCTGGTGTCCCGCGCGGCATCGCACATCGCGAGCGCGATGCGGCCCGAAGGCCGCGACGAAGCGCTCGCGGAGGGCATTACTGAAGTCATCGCCCATTGTGGAAACGCGGGGCTCGGCCTCTTTCTGGCTGCGGTCTGGCATTGGCTCGATGAACGCGACTACCACGAAGCCGCCGACGCCGTGCAGCACTACATCGAAAGCGGCACGATGCCGACGGTCAAGCCAACGCCGAAAGTGGTGCGGCGTCGCGACGTGCGCGTGACGTAGCCATCAGGTAACGCATCGGGCGACGCGTCAGGTGCCGAACCATCCGGCATCGACGTAATAGTCGCGCGCGGTGCAGCGCGCCGCATCGTCGGATGCGAGGAACAGCACCATGCGCGCGATGTGTTCCGGGTCGATCCGCTCATGCAGACATTGCTGCGCAAGCAGCTGCGCCTCGCTCTCCGGCGACTGCCACAACTTCATCTGGCGCGGCGTACGCACCGCGCCGGGAATCACCGTGTTCACGCGAATGCCATGCTCGCCGAGTTCGCGCGCAAGGCCGCGCGTGAGCCCTTCGATCGCGGCTTTCGCGGTCATGTAAAGCGTGAGATCGGGCAGCGCGAGATGCCATGAGATCGAGCCCATGTTCACGATCGCGCCTTGCTTCTGCGCGCGCATGCGCTTCGCGGCCGCCTGCGCGCAGAAGAACTGATGCCGCAGATTCACGGCCATGCGCTCGTCCCAGTACGCAGCGCTCACATCGTCCCAATGATGGCGGTCGTCGCTCGCGGCATTGTTGATCAGCACGTCGATGGAACCGGCTTCGCTCGCAATGGCGTCGAAGGCTTGCTCGATCGCGCCGGCATCGCGCAAATCGCAACGAAGGAACTTCGGCGCATGCTGCTCGCTCGCGAGCGTCTGTTCGAGTTGACGCGAATCGGCCTCGGCGACATCGATGAAAAACACGCGCGCGCCCTGCTTCGCGAACGCCTCGACGATCGCCGCGCCGATGCCGCTGCCGCCGCCCGTCACGACAACACGCTTGCCCGCAAGACTCGGATAGATGGCGTAGGACATGGCGGCTCGCTCAATGTGAATGACGCGGATTGCCGCGCGTTTCGATGACCTTCAGATACAGCGTCGCCGGTTCGAGGCATCCTCCCGTCGACAACTGTCCGACCGTCTGCCGATACAACTCCTGCCACGGCGTCTGCGCAACCGGCGCGGCGAACGACGATTGCGCGCGACGGCTTTCGAGTTCGGCTTCGTCGAGCAGCACGTTCACGCTGCGGGCGTTCAGATCGACGCGAATCCGGTCGTTCGTGCGCAGCATCGCAAGACCGCCGCCGATTGCCGCTTCCGGCGACATGTTCAGAATCGACGGACTCGCGGACGTGCCGCTTTGCCGGCCGTCGCCCATGCAGGGCAGCGAATCGATGCCGCGCTTGATGAGCTCGGCGGGCGGCGCCATGTTCACGACCTCCGCACTGCCGGGATAAGCGACAGTGCCGCAACCGCGAATCACGAGAATGCAGTGCTCGTCGATCTCGAGCGACGGATCGTTGATGCGCGCGTGGTAATCCTCGGGACCGTCGAAGACGATCGCGCGCGCTTCGAACGTGTTCTCCGCGCCCGGCTCGCTCAGATAGGTCTTTCTGAACGCATCGCCGACGACCGACATCTTCATGATGGCGCTATCGAAGAAATTGCCCGACAGGACCATGAAACCCGCGCCGTGTTTCAGCGGATCGTCCGCCGTGCGGATGACCTCGTTGTCGGCGGCGGGCGCATCGCTCGCGATCTCGCCGATCGTGCGGCCCGACACCGTCAGACAATCGCGCGCGATGAGTCCGGCCTCGTCGAGTTGCCTAAGGACCGCAGGCACTCCGCCCGAGCGATGAAAACTCTCGCCGAGATACTCACCCGCGGGCATGCAGTTCACGATGAGCGGCACTTGCTCGCCGTGGCGCTGCCAGTCGTCGAGACTCAGTTCGATGCCCATGTGCCGCGCGATCGCGATCAAGTGCGGCGGGCAATTCGTCGATGCACCCAACGCGGATGCAACGACGATCGCGTTAATGAACGCCTCGCGCGTCATGATCTTCGACGGCCTCAACTCGTCACGCACCATGTCGACGATGCGCTTGCCCGTGGCATACGCCATCTGTCCGCGCTCGCGATACGCGGCGGGAATGCTCGCGCACGTCGGCAAGGACATGCCGAGTGCTTCGGCGAGACTGTTCATCGAGAGCGCGGTGCCCATCGTGTTGCAATGTCCGATCGACGGCGACGATGCGGTCGTCAGGCGCATGAAGCCTTCGTAATCGATCTCGCCCGCCGCGAGCAGATTGCGCGCGTGCCAGATCACCGTGCCCGAACCGACCCGCTTGCCTTCGTACCAGCCATCGAGCATCGGACCGCCCGAGAGGACGATCGCGGGCATGTCGACGGTGGCGGCCGCCATCAGACATGCGGGCGTGGTCTTGTCGCATCCGGTGGTGAGCACGACGCCATCGAGCGGAAAGCCGTGCAGGATTTCGACGAGACCGAGATATGCGAGATTGCGATCCAGCGCGGCGGTCGGACGCCTGCTCTGCTCCGCGAGCGGATGCACGGGGAACTCCATCGGGATGCCGCCGGCATCGCGAATGCCCGCCTTCGTGCGCGCGGCCAGTTCGATGTGATGGCGGTTGCAAGGCGCGAGATCGCTGCCGGTCTGCGCAATGCCGATGATCGGGCGGCCCGATTGCAATTCCTCGCGCGTCAGGCCGTAATTCATGAAGCGCTCGACGTATAGCGCGGTCATGTCGGCGTGCGAGGGATCGTCGAACCACTCCTGGCTGCGCAGGCGCTTGGGATTCTGTTGGGGCATGAGGTGTCTCTCCATCATTCACAGTCGTTCGACGCTGTGTTCATAGTGGTGTTACCGGTAACATCACGAACAATGTTAGCACGCAATCGCGTTACTGCTTCGGCTTAAGCGCTTTCGCGCGCTATCACGGAATAGGCCACGCGCACGCGCTTGGCCGGCGGTGCAGCAACGCCCTGATCGCGCGCTTCGAGCGCCGCGAGCAAGGTCTCTCCGGTGCGCAGGCCGATGCCGTATGCGTCGACGGAAACCGTCGTGATCGATGGCGTGCAGCATGCGGCAACCTCGAAATTGCCGAAGCCCGCGACGGCGATATCGTCCGGTACGGTGAGGCCGCGCCGGTGACATTCCATTATCGCGCCGAACGCGGACATGTCGCTCACGCACATCACGGCCTGCGTGTCGGGCCATGCTTCGAGCAGTGCGGCCATCGCCGGGCCGCCGTGACTCATCGTGATGGGCGAATCGCCGAGACGGATGATGCGTCGATCGTCGAGGCCGAGCGCCTTCATCTGCGCACGAAAGCCTTTCAGACGATCGAGACCGCGACGGTCGAGCTCGCTCGCCCCGCCCAGGAAGCCGATGCGTTGGTAGCCTGCGTCCGCCAGATACCGCACCATTGCGCGCGCGGCGCTGACGTTGGAAAAACCGACGGCGGCATCGATCGGATCGGAAGGCGAATCCCACATCTCCACGACAGGAACGCCCGAGCGGCGCAACAGCGTGCGCGTCGCTTCGGTGTGACGCGAGCCCGTCAACGCGATGCAGCGCGGCTGATGACGCAGCATCGAGCGCACGAGCCGTTCCTCGCGATCCAGATGGTAGTCCGTGTCGCCGATCAGCAATTGCAGGCCGTGCGGTTCGAGCGACGCGGAAAGACCGCGCACCGTGTCGGAGAAATTCGAGCTCGCAAGCGACGGCACCAGCACGGCAACGAATTCCGAACGGCCGGACGACAACGCGCCGGCAGCGGCATCGGCGACGTAGCCGAGTTCGTCGATAGCTTGCTGCACGCGTTCGCGCGTCGCCAACGCAACGCTATGTCCGGCGAGCACGCGCGATACGGTCATCTTCGACACGCCGGCGAGACGCGCGACGTCGGACATGCGCGGCGGGCCGGCGGAAGGATCGAAGTCTTGCTCGGACATGCGGCGATGGTCCTCAGTCGACGCGGACCCAGCCGTCTTCACGCTGTTCCAGGATGACATGCAGCTTCGTCTCGCCTGCTTCGCGGTCTGAGGCGGTTACCTCCGGGAAAGCGCGCTTGATGTCGCGATCGTCGGCCCACGGAGCCACGCTCTCCAGCTTGTAGGTGTAGGTAACGTCGGAACGGTGAGCGGTGGGATCGGGCTCGGTCCAGCTCACGACCTTGTCCAGCTTGACGTGCGCGTAACAAAGCATCCAGGCGCGCGGATCGCTCGTCGCGTTCGGATCGCCGGCGGGCCGGTTGGTTTCGACCGCGTACTTTTGCCCTTCGCCCGTAAGGCTGTACGCGAGGCCGTTCTGTTTGGCGTTAGCGTTCGCGGATGTCGGGGCCGCTCGCGCGATGAGCCCGCTCTTTTCGAGCGCAGCGAGCTGTTCGCGCAGCGCGGCAGCCGAATATTCGTTGAGGTCCCGAATGCTATAGGCCGATGGGAATGCGTAGGGGCCGCGGCCGCTGCGATTCAGGCATAGCAAGCCGCGATTCGTTTTCATGTCGGCGGAAATCGCGTCGCCGAGGCTGGACTCGCTTGCATCGTTCTTCTTGCCGCACGCCGCAAAAAGCAGCGTCGCGCTGACGGCGGCAATCAACAGGCTCGTTCTCATATGCGCTCCGGGATGGGTCGGCATGATGGGTACAACCTTTCGATGCCATTCTACCGACTGAAGCAGCGCATCGGAGTTGGAACGGCACCGGAACAGACTTCGTTGATGCAAATGCCGCGCTTCAAACACAAAAACCCCACCTTTTTGGGGTTAATGCCGTTCAGTTAGCGCTGAACGGCATTTTTGTTTGTGGAGCGAGAAGTGGTTGTAAACGGAGCGCCGGGCTGTTAACTTCTCGGTGCGATGCTTGCCAACCACCTCACGTACCTGATCGAAGCACAGGAGCCGGCCGATCTGCGACGGTTGGCCGAGCATCTGCCCTTCGAGTGGATCGAACG